>NZ_JBVITX010000001.1:0-732510 GCF_055597165.1 Streptomyces sp. NPDC039480
GGCGGTGCCGACCCTTTCGGGGCGGTGGCCCATTTCTTCGGGCGGGGTTTCGCTGCCGGGTGGGGTTTGGAGCCAGGGCAGACCCTCACTGGTCCCGTTGCCCTCCGGGGAGGGGGCGTGGGGGGGACCCGGGCCCCCCCACCACGCTAGGTTAGGCGGACTTCGGCTTCCGGGTAGTTTTGCCGGACTCACCTGCCGGTTCGGGCGGGATGTGCCAGCACTTCGGGTTGGTGATCTGCTCGGCCACGACCGGATCTGTCACTTCGGTCCCGGCCGCAAGTACGGCCGGAATCCGCTCGGTGGGGTCGAGGATGTGGACCGTCGCGGCGAGCACACCGAGGGACTTCACGGCGGCGCTCACAGGACGGTGGCGGTGATGTGGCAGTCCGGGGAGTACAGCACGGGCATCGCGGCTGCTGCGCCCTTGGTCCAGATCTGCACTGGGTCGTCCTCGACATCGCGGGTGATGATGAGGCCCGGTGCGTCTTCCCGTTCGATCGCATGGTTCGTGCCGCGGGAGGGGGCGAGGGACTCGGTGGTGGTGCCGTACTGGGTTTGGCCCCACTTCGCACGGTCCGGGGGCAGCATGATCCATCGGTCTTCCGGCAGCACGCGCTTGGACACTCGTCCTGCCACACCTGCGCCTTGTAGAACGTGACGGGCGACAGGCCGTAGGCGCCGCGCACCGAGTTGATCTGCTGCGGGTTCAGCGTGGCCGTCGGGGTCTGCCCACCGGCCGGGGTGCCGTAGTACGCCGCCCGGTAGGACTGGTTGCCCGCCAGATGCGACCACGCCTTACGCGAGGTGAGCACCATCTCCGGGGCGGGGGCGCCAATGGAGTCGAGGTAGTCGATCCACCGCAGCTCATCAGCGATCGGGTCCGAGGTCGGGTCCGACCATGGCTTCGGCGCGGTCGGCATGTTCGCGGCCGGCACGCCGTAGTCGGCCTCCACAGCCAGGCCGTTCTCCCCGGCCAGGCTGAACTTGCCGTCCAGCAGGACATCACCGGCGGCGAGTTCCAGGCGGGAGCGGATCGCTTCGACGTGCCGCTCCACGTCGTCGTAGAGCAGTTCCACGAGCCGGTCCTCATCGGCGCCGCGGGCGGCGTCCAGGAGCAGCTGCTCCATCTCGCCGACGAGGAGCTTCTGCCCCAGCGCGGGCAGGGTGCCCTCGGTCTGCGTCGAGGTGGCTTGCCGCTTCGCGAACGTCACACTGGTGTCGTAGGCGCGGTAGGAGGCCGCGTTCACGCGCCGCTTGTTCTGCCGCACGCGCCACTTCACGTCTTGCACCCGGGCCTCGGGGAACACCTTCTGCGTGAGTAGGAAGTCGTCCGGGGTGGGGATGGTGCGTGCGTAGACCGTCAGGTCGGTGACGGAGACGTTGTTCAGGAGGTCGGCGACGCTCACGCGCTCACCGTCCCGAGGAAGCGGATCTGCGCACCGGCCGGGTGAGGGGTGATCTTGGCCGGGTCGAGGCCGCCGGGGATCTTGGCGGTATGGGCGGTGCCGTGCCAGAGCAGTGCCGCGGCCGCACCTTCGTGATGCCGGGGGTGAACGGGGCCTCCACGTACACGAGGCCGGCGAGGACGGCGCGGCCGTCATCGGCTGCAGGGTCGTAGGCCCCGTACAGGCCGGAGGCGGTGATGCGGCCGACGGGGACTCCGGAGCGGATGAAGTCGTGTGGCTGGGCTGCGGTCGGCTCGACGTAGTGGACGTTCTTGGTCAGCTTGTCCAGGTCGAGGGCGATGGTCTCGGTGGAGTCGGTGCCGTGGCGGGAGGCGAGCCAGTCCCGGTCGGCGGTGACCGTCACAGTGGTGGTGTACGGCTGGATGCTCAAGCCGTCTTCTCCAGGTGGTGCGGTGCGGTCACGCCCTCACCAGGTGCGGTGGGTGCGGTCCACGAGGAGAAGAAGGAAGGGGCGTGGTCCCCAACATCAGCCAGCCGCTCACCGTGAGCGGCCAGCCGGTCTAGGGGGTGTCGGGCAGGAGGCCTCGGCGTCGGGCCACCTCCAGACCGGCAGCGCCGGGCGGGCGTTCTGTGCCGCCGGGGCGCGGCGGCGGAACCGACGCCGGAGCCCCGCCCGGGCCGGGGGGATGTCCCGAGCGAGGGAGCCGAATAGCTCGGGGTGGCGCTGGCTCAGCTCCTGAACCGCCTCGTCCAGGGCCGAGGTGTCCGCATCGTCCGGCAGGCGCAGGAGCGACACGGCGTCGTCCAGGTCAGGCTCGGTCGCGCCGGCGGAGACCAGTACGGCGCGGCGCGCTGCCTCCCGCTCCCGGGCGACAGCCGCAGCCTCGCGCGCGAGAGCCGCCTGTTCGCGTTCGATGACGGCCTGTTCACGCCGCTCGGTCTCGGTCAGCCGGTCCTGCTCGGCTTGCCGGGCGCCAGCGAGGTACTCCTCCAGCGCCGCCGTGTTGGAGAACCCGAGCTTCTCGATCAGGGAGCGGACCGCTGCACGGCCGCCCTGGTCTTTCTCCCGGGCCATCATCGTGTTCAGCTGCTTCTGGCTGACGCTGACCGTGGCCTCGTCGTTCGACGGGTCTTCCGAGGAGGCGCCGCAGACCGGGAAGATCGGGCGGCCGTCACGGCGGTAGCCGAGCACGGTTCGCGGAGCGGGCATGCTGCGGGTCATCAAGTGGTGTTACTCCCACGACGGCCCCGCGCCGCGGCCCAGTCTACGGAACCGAGCGTTAAACCCTGCGGTAGGCGCCCTCCGACCTGCACAAAACAGTGGACTGACATGATCGGGATCATGAATACGGGTGGGGAAAACGCAGTAGAGGAGCACGACTCCTCGGCGCGGACGGGGCGTCGTCGGGTGCTGATAGGCGGCGGCATCCTGGCCGCCGCTGCGGTAGGCGCAGCTGTATGGGTGTGGGCGCCGTGGGTCGACCGGAGCCCGTTCACCGGCTACAAAGTCTCGACGGCCGACGGGGAGCACACTCGCCCAGGGACCACGGCAGATACCTGCGTACGCACGGCCGCCTCCGAAGAGGAGACCGTGATCTATGACGAGGACGGCAAGAAACTCGCCGCAGGCCGCGCGCCGAAGGAAGGCGAGCGGCTCGGAGCGGAGTTCGGAGACTTCGCAGGCGATTGCCTGTTCATCACCCGCATTGACAACATCCCAGGGGGAGAGGGCACCTATCTCAGCGCATGGGGTGGCGGGAACAAGAGCGAGGTGGCTGAGGAGCAGTTGCGGAAGTCCCCCGAGGAGCAGCGGGAGTTCTTCAAGACGGCCAAGAAGAAGCAGTTCAAGGAGCCAGAGGAGTTGAGCTGACGAGCTCCTTGCGGGGCACAGTCACGCCGCTCTTGCGCCGTTCCGTGATCCGCACAACCTCTTCACGGGCGTCGTCGATGGGGTACCCGACGTCTTGCAGCATGCGGATGCCGGTCTCCAGCGCCAGCACCCCGGCAGTCACCCCCTTGACGACCTCTTCGAGGATCGCTGACCGGTCCGTGGGGGTGTGCGGCCCGAACACCAGACGAGCGGGAAGAACCGTGCTCTGCGGCCAGCCGTCTGCCCGGCCTGCCTGATGAATGCGCTGCACCATCTTCAGCAGCAGCGCGTACTTGTGCGCGCGGGCCAGGCGCATCGCGTCGACGAGCGAGTCGAGTGGGCCCAGGGAGAGCTGGAGTGCGTACCCGCTGGGCACGTCGGAGGGGTCGACGGTGCCCAAGCTGACGGCGGGCAGGAGGGCGTTGACCGCTGCCCGGTCGCGTATCTCCTCGACGCGGGCTCGCAATTCGGCGAGCTGGTGGGAGGTGTCCAGGACGTCCATGCGGCCGCCGTCGCCGAGGGCGAACACCGTGCCCGGTTCGATCGTGAGCGGTTTGGGCCTGCCAGATACCCGGTCGACCTCGGGACGGGCGCCGGCGAGCCCGATGATCGGTGTGCCGGTCGTTGAAGAGGCGCGGGCAGAGTCGGTGTCGGTCTCGGCAAGCTCATCGAGGGCCTGCATGACCTTGGCAAGGGTGGATTGGCCGAAGTGCTCGCCGTCCGCGATGGTGTTGCTGATGTGGACGAGCGGGATGAAGTCCAGCCGCAGATCGAGCCGGTCAAGGACCACCCCGTCCGAGCGGGTGCGGAACCGCGCCTTGTCCAGGGGCAGGTCATCGAGTTCCTGGCCGTGACGGAGATCAGAGATCACCCATTCCGCGTCGGTCAGGTAGCAGGTCGTCGGGGACGGCCGGTCAGGCGCCCACGGATAGGTGCGCTGGAGGCGGCCAAGGGCGTCGTCGTAGCTGTCTCCGGCTTGAGGAACGGGGGCGGCCTGGATCTCCGACGAACTGATGCCGCCCGCCCCTTCGTCCGCGGGTCGGATGGGGCCGAGTGGGCCGAGTTCGTAGGTGATCCGCCTGAGCCGGGCTTTGACCCCACGCTTGGGGTCCTCAGGGATCTCCCACGCCAGGTGCACCCGGCGAGGGTAGTCTCCCGGGTCCGCGTCGTCCTCGATGACGGGAAAGTAGAAGCCGGGATCGTAGGTCTTCAGTCTTACCCGCTGCTTGTCGGGGTCCCAGGCCAGGAGGTACAGGCCGTCACCGAGCAGGACGGCCTTCCGCTCGGCCGCCTGCATCCGCAGCGGCAGCAGCTCGGCCTCCGCCCACTCCCTCAGCCGTTGCTGGACGGCGGCAGCGGCGATCGTCTCCGAGGTGGCGTCCTGATCCTTGGCGTGTCGGCACCGGGCACGATGATCTGCTGCGACTTGCCCAGCAGGTGAGCGAGCGTGGTGTCCACGAACGCGGAAGCGTCCCCGAACTCGCGCCGCTCGCCCGCCGCGTCGTTGCCGGCGAGGCTCGCGAGTTCCCCTGCCTGGTTGTTGTCGTAGGCAGCCAAAAGCCCGTAGGCGGCCAGGCGGCGCACCGCTTCATCGGGAAGCCACGTTGCTTGCACGGCCGGGGTGAGAGCCCGATGCGGGCGCCCGTCACTGCCGGACATCACCGGCTTGTAGTTCAGCCATGACCACGCGTCGGTCAGAAAGGTACGCAGGCCCACGAAAACAGTCCGATTCGTCAGCCCCACGCCTCACACCAGGGTAGGGGTGCCGGTCTGCGGCAATAGAGAACCCGGTGAGGGCCGACGGATTTACGGAATCACCAGTAGCCCGCAATTTTGACGCATATTAGCGGCGGCATTGGGGAGCACGATGGGGCCGCGGCGCAGGGGGCTCGATTCTGCACTCCGCGATCACCCTTGAACATGGAACGACACGCTCCTGCCTGCCGCGCGACAAGGTGGGCGCCGTTGCAGTCTTGGCGGTGGTCGTGCACCACTTGGAGGGCACGGTGGGCGGATGGACGGACAGGATGTGCAGACTGCTTTCACGACACTGGGGGCGGTCTTCTCAGGGGTGGCTGCTCTTGCCGCTGTGATGGTGGCGCGCTGGCAGACCATGTTCGGGCGGCGGCTCGCCCTGGAGTCGATGAGCACGCAGGCCGCCGCGGAGCGGCGGCTGCGGCTGGAGACTGAGCGGTGCGCGGCGTGGAGGGCGTTCCTGCGCACCTCGGACGTTTTCGCCGACTCGGTATGGCGGCTGAAGGAGCTGGACCCGTTGTCGCGGGGTGACGAACTGCGCACCAAGAGCGAAGCACTGACCGAGGCGTGCTCGGGACTGCAGGTTCTCGGCCCCGACGCGGTCGTCCGCCATGCGGAGGCGCTACGGGATCGGTGTTGGCGCATGGAACGGTACGCGGTCAGGCGAGCCGTGGTCCGATCCGCACTGGAGGCCCTGGAGCGACGCTGGTGTCCGGGAAACGCGGAGCGGTGCGAGGAACGATGCGAGGGCAGCGACGCACACAGCTGCGCCTGGCTGGCGTACGAGATGCTCGAAGGCTGGGGCGACCGGGACCACGAGGACCGCCCTGACGACCTCGGCTTCCTGGAGTACCTGGTCAGGGAAAGCGGCGTCCTCGCGGTCGCCGGCGCCCCGGCGGAGGGCGGCGTGCAAACGGAGGATGACCTGCGGCGGCTCCTGGTCGTTGCCCGTAACCCTGTGTCCTGGCGCCTCCTGTCCGCGGAAGACCGTTGGTTCCGACCGCGCACAGGCTATGAGGAGGGCCGCAGCGCGTTCGTCAGCTCGGTGCGCGCCTTCTTGGACGAAACCGGCGGGGCGACGACGGGATTCTAGGATGCGCACGAGAGTCCTCCTCAGCGTCGGTCTTGACCCCGTCGGTCCTGGTAGGCGGTCGCCGCGCCTCCGGCGTGCACTGGATCTGCGAGCTGGGTGAGGCCGTGTACTGCGGCGTCCATGCGGTCGGGGCTGTCCATGCCCGCCACCCACGTCACCATCTGCTGTTCGAGGGTGGGCCACTCACCGACGTGGTGCACCCGGCCCTGTTCGTAGAGCTGGGCGATCGGTTCCGCGCGCAGCCGCTTGCCGCTCTTGGCGGTCACGGGCAACACCGCGGGCATGAGCATGTTCTCGGTGCGCTCTTCCCGGGCGAGCTCCTGCCACGCCTGGTGGAGGATCTGGCTGCTCATGTCTCCACCGAAGTTGGACTCGACGACGATGGCGTCAGCACGCAGCTCGATGGCGAGCAGGCACGCTTCGCGGCCCCAGGCGTCCGCGCCTCGGTTGGCGGAGCGGTCGTCCAGGACGTAGAGGTGTCCGTCGCGGTCGCGGGCTGCGGCCACGATGCCGGTCTCATCCCCCACCGCGGACTCACCGCCCGCGGGGTCGACGGCGACGACGATCCGCGTGAGGTCGATGCCACGGAACTGAGCTGCCGAGATCCTGTTATTCGTGATCCACGACCACTGCCATACGCCGCCGGCCTGGGGACGCGGCTGCTGCATGTACAGCGACCACCACACGCGCTCGCCCACCGAGCGGCGGATCTCGGCAAGGGCGTCGGCGTCGTACCGCTCGGGCCACAGCGGCGCCCCGATGGGCCGCTGAAGGGCGTCGTCGGCGGAGAGGGCGACGGCGGGCAGATCGATGACGGTCCACCGGTCGCCCTCATCGGCCAGGACCCGGCCGGCAAGGTCGTCTTCGTCCCAACGGGTTTGGATCAGGATGACGGAGCCGCCCGGTTCGATGCGGGTCAGCAGGACGGCCTGCCACCACTCCCACAACCGTTTGCGCATCGTAAGCGAGGAGGCTTCGGCCGCGTCCTTGATCGGGTCATCGACCACCGCCAGGTGGGCGCCCTTGCCGGTGAGGCCTCCGCCGACACCGGCCATGACCGCGCCGCCCTCGGTTCCGGTGAGGTCGAAGCGGTTGGCGGCGGACGAGCCGGGCCGCAGGCTGCTGCCGATCTGGGGCTGATAGTTGAGGATCGCGTCCCTGATCCACCTGCTGTGATCGTCGGCTAGGTCGGACGCGTAGCTGGCGATCGTCATCCGGTGCTCGGGAGGGCGCCGCAGGTACCAGAGCGGCGCCCACCTGGCAGCCCTGCGCCTCTTGCCGTGCCGCGGGGGCATCGTCAGCAGGCGCCGTGTCGCCTTGCCCGCGGCGACCTGCTCAAAGGCGGCGTCGATCAACCCCAGGTGCGGGGCCTGCATCTCGTGGCCGTCGGTGAGTACGGCAGCCATCGCCCTTGGCGAGCGGTCCATCGCCAGCTCACGCTCGATACGCACGAGCCGGGCGCGCAGTTCGGGGTGGAGGCGGCGGCTATCTCACGGCGGCGCTGAGCGGGAAGCGTCCGGTAGAGGTCGAGAACCGCCGCTTCGTCAGCCCTTCCCACCCTCGCCACCGGCGAGGTTGATCAGGCACTCCAGCTCATCCAGGCCCGAGGTCTCCACCTGCACCGCTCCACCGTCCGGGCCGGACACCTCCGTGTGCACGGGCCGCTCCAGGCCCAGGAGGCGGCTGCTGCGCTCGATGATGCGGACCGCCCGGTCGACGGCCTGGTAGTCACCGTTGCGGATTGCGGCCTGGTAGACGCCGAAGAACAGCCGCTCCAGGCGCTCCACCATGAGCTGCCGCAACTCGTCGGTCCGGTCGTCCAGGGCAGTGGTGTGCTCGGCCAACGCCTTGGAGACGTCTTTGAAGGCGAGCTCGATGAGGCGCTTGTCGGTGGGCGGCTCCTGCTGCCGCTTGTACTTGTCGATGCCGTACCCCTGCGGGTACGCGACACCGTCTGTGTTAATTGCGGGGTCGGCGGCGAGCTTGCGGCCGATCGTCAGTCAGTCGACTCCAGCGAGCTTGAGGTCGATGGCGTCGGCGCGGCGCTGAGTGATGGCAGCCCGGGCGGCCCGGTTGGGGCGGCCCATGACACAACTCCCTGGACCCCGCGCCTACTGTCCGTGATCCCCGATTAAAGCTGCCGTTCATCCTCGCGGGCACTACCAGGCCGTTTCCTTTCAATCAACGCCTTGAGTCGTGTTCGACGCCGAACTCCTAGATCGTCGAAGCGGCACCAGAGCGGAACCCTCTGATCCCGTGTCGATAGCAGACCATGTGGTGATCTATGGGGCACCGTTACATGATCTGCGGATAACCGTTATGACGGTTGAACTAGGTTGATTCCGTACTCGTCGCACAGCACGAACAGCGAGGGTGACCAGGACAACTCCCGGCTCGGCGCCGCCCGACCAGCGGAGCCGTGCCGTGCGTGCGAACAGATCCATGAACGTGAAGGGGAACCACGCTATGCGTACCACCACCCACCGCCGCGGCGCCCTGCGCACCGCCACCGTTTCGGTCCTCGCCGGTACGGCGCTCCTGGCCCCGGCCGCGGCCGCGCTGGCGAGCGCGCCCACCGCGGAGCGGCCCACCGCGGTGCGGAGCGTCGCCGACGCCAAGCCCGTGAAGATCGACATCGGTGCCGGCGTCACCGTCACGGTCAAGGACGGCAAGCCGTACTACAACGGCAAGGCCCTCAAGCCGGGCCAGACGGTCGACGACGGCATCTACCTGCACCTGAGCGCCGACGGCAAGCGCCTGTACAGCAAGACGCAGGGCGGCGGCACGCCGTACGCCATCTGGGACGTCAAGACCGGCAAGAGCCTCGGCACCCAGAAGAACAGCCCCACCGCCGCGGTGAAGCCCGCGCTGACCGCCAAGCCCTCGGCGACCTCCGTGAAGGCCTGGCAGGAGCTGCGCGTCAGCGGCAAGGCCACCGGCATCAAGGCGGGCGCCAAGGTCGGCCTGCAGCAGAAGCAGCGCGGCACGTGGAAGACGCTGCCCGCCTCCACGACCGTCAACAAGTCCGGCGCGTACACCCTGCGCGTCAAGCTCGGCCTCAAGGGCAAGAACGAGCTGCGCATGCAGAGCGGTTCCACCCTGTCGCCCGTCTTCGCGGTGACGGTCCGCTGACACCGCAGCGACACGCGCACGACGTCCTGGTGCCCGTCAACCCTCAGGGGTGGCGGGCGTCCAGCCTTGGGTCAGCCGAACAGCGCGCCTGTTTCCTTCTCGTACTCCTCGATCGCGGTGAAGGCGGGTAGCAGCGCGGGCATCATCGCCGTGAACAGGTTCGACGTCACATTGCCGTAGTCGTCCACCACGGGCGCGATGGTCGGTGTCCAGTCCGCGGCGAAATGGATGACGCCTTGGATCACCGTCCGGTGCTGCGTGTCCAGCCACCGGGGGCACTTCGGCAGACGCGGCGCGGTGGCACGGATGCGCTGGTACTCGGCCTTCTTCAGCGCCGGGACGAACAACACCAGCCGATGCGGAGGCAGCAGCCGGAACGCCTCGGCCAGCTCCCACATCGTGCCCTCGCTGGTGCCCAGGGTCAGCGCGGTCAGCCGGGACTTGCGCATCAGCTCGCGCACCGGCTCATGCCAGCCCTCGCGCGGCAGGTACATGCGCACCGCGCCCACGTGCGGCAGCCGCTCACCCGGTGCGCCGACCGCGACCAACGGCCCGAGGGGCCGCAAGATTTCGGCGAGGTGTTCCTCTGCCGAAGCTCCGGACACCAGGAACCCGGCAACCGCACCGCCCGCCAGGCCCGGTGTCGGCACTTCGTGCAGGGCCGTCTGCTGCTCATCTTCCTCGAACGAGCGCAGGTAGAGCACGTAGGAACCGGCCTTGAGGTGCCGGTGATCCGGAAGGAGGCGGGACCGGTGCCGCCGCGCCCGCAGGAACGTCTTGCGGCCCTGCGTGAACAGGAAACCGCCGAGGATCATCGTCCACAGCGTGAGGAAGGTCTGCCACCACGCGAGGTCGAGGGGTTCCATCATCACGGACAGTCCGCCGAGCGTCAGGGCCAGCCCGGCCAGACAGCACACCCAGGCCGCGACCCACAGCAGCGATCCGAGCCACGCGTCCCTGCGGATCGGCCGGGACAGGAGCTCCCGCGCCTGCCGGGTGCGGGCGAGCTTCAGTGTCCTGCCGCCGTAAAGGACGGTGAACAGCCCGGTGACACCGATGAGGAATCCGTTCGGCTCCACCCAGTCCGGGGTGATGTCAGGCCGCTGCAGCACCAGCGTGGGGACGGTCGTGAGGGCGACGCCGGCCAGCATCATCACGTAGCCGAGGATCCGCAGCCTCGTATGCGCAGGCCGGGTCGGGCCGTCCATGCCGGTCGCGGGTCCCTGGGCGGGATCTTCCTGGGCGGGGTCACGGAACTCCCAGCGGCCGCTCCAGCTCAACCGCTTGCCCTGCTGCGGCAGCCACAGCACCAGGCCCCCGAGCACCGTGGACAGCGGAAGAACGTACCGCCACCACCTGTCCCACCACTGCGGGAACCGGTCGGGCACCAGCAACGGGACGGCAAGCAGAAGCCCCAACAGCAGTAGCGGAAACACCGTTCGGCACAGCATCCCGACGAGCTGCCGGCGCAACCTCCGTTCGCACAGCCCGGACATCGCCAGCATGCCTATGGACCAGATGAGCAGGAATCGCAGTACCGACTCAGCCGACACATCCATGCACACAGTGTGTTGGAAGATCCCCCGTACCGAGGGCGGTTGGGATACGGCTTCTCAGCCGACACCCATTTGGAGACAGCGGGCGGCAGTGCGAATGGCCTGCGCGTACGGAGCGTCGAAGGCCCGGGTCTGCGCGTCGAGCTCCTGAAAGGGCACCAGCGCCTTGTGGTGGCTGTCGACCGACTGCATCCAGGCCGACCAGGCGTCGTGGATGTCCTCTTCGGTGACCTGCTCCCCCTTGGCCCTCAAGAGCACGGCATAGATGCGGAACAAATCGTCGGAATCCGCGGGAGGTTCGGCTCCGGCCGGGAGGCAGGAACGGATCAGATCGGCGAGCTGGTCGAGGTAGGTCACCTCGTCAGTGTGCCAACGAGGAGATCCGGGCAGGGAGACCTTCCTCCAGCTTGCTGATAATCAGCTGCGACGCGACCCCGTCCACGGCTGGCGCCGAGCAGCCGAGCAGCCGAGCAGCCGAGCCGGCTTCCGTCGGATGGCGACTTCGCGCCGGTCGTCTTCCGGCCCGGCATACCGTTCGCAGTTCAATGTCATTGGTGAGAAGCGGAGTTGCCCATGCACAGCGCAGGGGATCGGATCGACACCTCGACGGCGCATTCGGCGCGGGTGTACGACTACATCCTGGGCGGCAAGGATCACTACCTTGTCGACGTCGAGGCGGGCGACGCCATGTGCAGGCACTGGCCGGCGCTGCCCGTGCACATGCTGGAGAACCGGCGGTTCATGCACCGTGCCGGGCGGTTCCTCGCCCAGGAGCACGGCGTCCGGCAGTTCCTCGACATCGGCACCGGCCTGCCCACCGCCCCCAACCTGCACGAGGTCGTGCAGGGCGTGGCGCCGGAGTCCCGCGTGGTCTACGTCGACAACGACCCGATCGTCCTGGCCCACGCCCGCGCCCTCCTCCAGAGCTCCCCGGAGGGCGCGACCGCCTACGTCGACGCCGACATGCACGACCCGGACGCCATCCTGGACAGCCCCGAGTTCCGCGCCCTGGTGGACCTGGACGAGCCGGTCGGCCTGATGGTCATCGGCATCCTGCACTTCATCCTGCCGCCGGACGACCGGCGACTCGTGCGGCGGCTCCTCGAACCGCTGCCGTCGGGCAGCTTCCTGGCCATGACCATCGGCACCGCCGACTTCGCGCCCGAGGAGGTCGGCCGGGTGGCCGAGGAGTACGAGCAGCAGGGCATGCCCATGGCGCTCCGCGACCTGTCGACCGCCACCGCTCTGTTCGAGGGCATGGACCTCCTGGACCCGGGCGTCACCCAGGTGCACAAGTGGCGCCCCGGCCCCTTGCAGGACGGCATCGACGACCGGGCGATCGCGATGTACGGGGCGGTGGCCCGGAAGCCCTGAACCGGCCGCTTCGGCCATCGCACGCCGTACGAAGCGACCGGACGCACCGTTTCCGTCCCGAGTGTGATCGGATGGTGGCAACGGAAAATCCGATCACGGATCCGCACTGAAGGGAACTGCATCGTGGCTACCACCCGTTCCGCGCACACCGTCTGGGAAGGCTCTCTGACGGAGGGCTCGGGCACCGTCACCTTCGACTCCTCCGGCATCGGGCAGCAGGCGGTGTCCTGGCCGTCGCGCGCCGAGGAGGCGAACGGCAAGACCAGCCCGGAGGAGCTCATCGCCGCCGCGCACTCCAGCTGCTTCTCCATGGCCCTGTCGCACACCCTGACCGGCGCGGGCAACCCGCCCACCAAGCTCACCACCTCCGCCGACGTGACCCTGCAGCCCGGCACCGGCATCACCGGCATCCACCTCACCGTCGAGGGCACCGTGCCCGGCATCGACGAGGCCGCCTTCGTCGAGGCCGCCGAGAAGGCCAAGGACGGCTGCCCGGTGAGCCAGGCCCTGACGGGTACGACCATCACACTTTCGGCCAAGCTGGCCTGACGAAGCCGCAGTCGACCATGCCGTCGCCCCTGTCGGGGTGGCGGCATTGTCGTGTGCGGCATTGACATCAGCCCGCTCAAGTTTTGTGATGGAGAACGGAGTAGACCGGGAAACGGGGGACGTGAGCTCGCGGCGGAAGGGACTGGACCATGGCACGTGCGGTCGGGATCGATCTCGGGACGACGAACTCAGTGGTGGCCGTGCTGGAGGGCGGTGAGCCCACCGTCGTCGCCAACGCGGAGGGCGCGCGCACCACACCCTCCGTCGTCGCCTTCGCGAAGAACGGCGACGTCCTGGTGGGCGAGGTCGCCAAGCGGCAGGCCGTCACCAACGTGGAGCGCACCGCGCGCTCCGTCAAACGCCACATGGGCGACAGCGGCTGGCACTTCCCGGAGAGCGGCTCCGTGGACGGCACCCGCTACACCGCGCAGGAGCTCTCCGCGCGCGTCCTGCAGAAGCTGAAGCGCGACGCCGAGGCCTATCTCGGCGAGGACGTCAGGGACGCGGTGGTCACCGTCCCCGCGTACTTCGACGACACCCAGCGCCAGGCCACCAAGGAGGCCGGTGAGATCGCGGGGCTCAACGTCCTGCGCATCATCAACGAACCGACGGCGGCCGCCCTCGCCTACGGCCTCGACAAGGGCGACGACCAGACCGTCCTCGTCTTCGACCTCGGCGGCGGCACCTTCGACGTGTCGCTCCTAGAGATGGGCGAGGGCGTCATCGAGGTGAAGGCCACCAACGGCGACACGCAGCTCGGCGGCGACGACTGGGACCAGCGGATCGTCGAATACCTCGTGCGGCAGTTCAAGAACGGGCACGGCGTGGACCTCGGCAAGGACAAGATGGCGCTCCAACGCCTGCGCGAGGGCGCCGAGAAGGCGAAGATCGAGCTGTCCTCGTCGAGCGAGACGGACATCAACCTGCCCTACATCACGGCCTCCTCCGAAGGGCCGCTGCACCTGGCGGAGAAACTGACGCGCGCCCAGTTCCAGGAACTGACCGCCGACCTGCTCGACCGCTGCAAGGAACCCTTCCACCAGGCGGTGAAGGACGCGGGCGTCAAGCTCTCCGCCGTGGACCACGTGATCCTGGTGGGCGGCTCCACACGGATGCCCGCGGTCACGGACCTGGTCAGGGAGCTCACCGGCAAGGACCCGCACAAGGGCGTCAACCCGGACGAGGTGGTGGCGCTCGGCGCGGCCCTCCAGGCCGGTGTGCTCCGCGGAGACGTCAAGGACGTGCTCCTGCTCGACGTGACGCCGCTGTCCCTCGGCATCGAGACCAAGGGCGGCATCATGACGAAGCTCATCGAGCGCAACACCACCATTCCCACCCGGCGTTCGGAGACCTTCTCCACCGCCGAGGACAACCAGCCCTCGGTCGGCATCCAGGTCTTCCAGGGCGAGCGGGAGATCGCCGCGTACAACAAGAAGCTCGGCGTCTTCGACCTGACAGGCCTGCCGCCCGCGCCGCGCGGCGTCCCCAAGATCGAGGTCACCTTCGACATCGACGCCGACGGGATCATGCACGTCTCGGCGAAGGACCAGGCCACCGGGCGCGAGCAGCGCATGACGGTGACCGGCGGTTCCGCACTGCCCAAGGACGACATCAACCGCATGGTGCGGGAGGCCGAGGAACACGCGGAGGAGGACCGCAAACGCCGTGAGGCGGCGGAGGTCCGCAACCAGGCGGAGCAGCTCGTCTACCAGACGGAGCGGTTCCTCCGCGAGAACGGCGAGCGCGTGCCGGCGGACACGAGGACCGAAGTGGAGGCGGCCTCGGACGAGTTGAAGGAGCTCCTCAAGAACCGGGCCGACGACACGGCGGCCCTGCGCACCGGCGCGGAGAAGCTGGCCGCGGTCAGCCAGAAGATGGGCCAGGCGATGTACGCGGCTTCCGACGGGGGCGCCCAGGAGCAGACACCCACGGGGGACAGCGCGGAGGCCGCCGCGGAGGACAGCGTGGTGGACGCCGAGATCGTGGACGAGGACGACCAGAAGAAGGACGGCACCCCGTAGACGACCCGGGAGCGGAGGGGATCAGAGGCAGGGGAGCGGATGGGGTCAGGACCCCGTCCGCTCCCAGCCCCGCCGCTCCGGCCGCGCGCCCAGCCGCTTCGGGTCCCGGCTGCGGTAGACCACGTACGGCCGGAAGAGGTACTGGAGCGGGGCGCTGAACATGTGGACGAGCCGGGTGAAGGGGACCAGTGCGAACAGCACCATCCCCACCACCGCGTGGATCTCGTACATCAGTGGCACGCCCGTCATCCGGTCGATGTCCGGCTGGAGCGTGAACAGGCTGCGGGCCCAAGGGGCGATCGACTCGCGGTAGTTGTAGCCGTCGCCGGACGAATGCATCAGCTTCGCGACCATGCCGAGCACGATCGCCGCGAACAGCACCAGGTACATCAGCTTGTCGTTGGCGGTCGTGGCCCGGAACACCGGCGTGTTGGTCCGCCGCCGGTAGAGGAGCAGCAGGATGCCGAGGACGAGGAGCACTCCGGCCGCCGTGCCGCCGTACAGCGAGAACAGGTGGTACGAGTGTTCGCTGAGGCCCGCCTTCTCGGTCCACGACTCCGGCAGGAACAGCCCGACCAGATGGCCCACGAGCACGAAGAGGATGCCGTAGTGGAACATCGGCGAGGCGATGTTCAGGAGCTTGGACTCGTAGACCTGGGAGGAGCGGGTCGTCCAGCCGAACTTGTCGTAGCGGTAGCGCCAGATCGTGCCCGCGACGAGCAGGACGAGGGCCAGGTAGGGGAGCACTCCCCACAGCAGCGTCTTCATGAGGGGACCTCCCCGATGAGCGCGAAGGGCTGGAGCCCGACGTCCTCGCGCGGCGGCCCGGAGCGGGCCAGCGCCAGCGCCTCCGCGCGGTCCTTGGGCGAGGGGCCCGGCAGCGTCGCGCACACCGCCTCGACGACCGCCGCGTAGGGCGTGCCGAAGTCGGCGAGCGCGATCCGCAGCTGCTCAAGGCCGCCGCGGTGCTCCTCCAGGAGCACCGGGCCCGCGTGCGCGGAGAACTCCAGGACCGCGGGCAGGAAGTCCGGCAGCTCCTCGCCGGTGAACTCCAGACCGTGCTCGCGGTAGGCCTCCTTGAAGCGGACCAGGGCCATGCCGCGCCGCCGGGTGTCGCCCTCCCGCCACCAACTCAGATACAGGCTGTGGCGGTTCTTGAAGTCGAAGACCTGGACGTAGTGCGCGGCGAGCTCGCGGGGCTCGGCGGCCGAGGCGTACGCCAGGAAGCCGTGCAGCTCCGCGGGCGCGGCTGCTTGCAGCAGCGGCAGCCGCGCGTGGAACTCGTCGTCCGGATAGGTCAGGCAGAGCGCCGCCGCCTGGTACAGCACCGCGTGCCGGGTCACGTCTCGTCCTCCTTGGGCGCGTGGGCCTTCTCGACCGCGCTGGGCTGTTCGTCGGCGGTCTGCCTGGCCCGCAGCGTGTGGAAGTTCTCGATGGTGACGAGCGGCAGCTGCCGGCGGCCGGAGTCCTGGCCGAACGGCCCGTCGCCGCCCATCCCGGGGCCGCCGTCGTAGTCGAGGCTGCAGGAGTTCGAGCCCTCGGGCAGCGCCGACTCCTCCAGCCGCTGCGCGTCGGCGACGGCCGCGGTCGGGATGACGTACCGGTCCTCGTACTTCGCGATCGCGAGAAGCCGGTACATCTCCTCGATCTCCGGGCCCGACATGCCCACCGCCGCCGCGGTCGCACCGTCCGGCTCGTCACCGAGGTTGATGGCCCGCATGTGGGACCGCATCGCCGCCAGCTTCTCCAGCGAGGACCGCACGGGCCCCACGTCCCCGGCGGTGAAGATCTCCGCGAGGTATTCGAGGGGGATGCGCAGCGTGTCGATGGCGCCGAAGAGATTGCCCAGGTCCTCGCCGTCGTGGCCGGTCTCCGTCAGCGCGTCGACCACCGGCGAGAGCGGCGGGATGTACCAGACCATCGGCATGGTGCGGTACTCCGGGTGCAGCGGGAGCGCCACCTTGTACTTGCTGATCAGCGCGTGCACGGGGGAGCGGCGCGCCGCCTCGATCCAGTCGTACGAGATCCCGTCGCGCTCCGCCGCACGCCGCACCTCGGGGTCCTCGGGATCGAGGAAGACGTCCAACTGGGCGTCGTACAACTTGTGGTCGTCGGGCTCGCTCGCCGCCGCCGTCACCTTGTCCGCGTCGTACAGGATCACCCCGAGGTAGCGCAGCCGGCCCACGCACGTCTCCGAGCAGACCGTCGGCAGGCCGACCTCGACGCGCGGATAGCACAGGGTGCACTTCTCGGCCTTGCCGGTGCGGTGGTTGAAGTAGACCTTCTTGTACGGGCAGCCGGTCACGCACTTGCGCCAGCCGCGGCAGTGGTCCTGGTCGACGAGGACAATGCCGTCCTCCGACCGCTTGTACATCGCGCCGGACGGGCAGGACGCCACGCACGACGGGTTCAGGCAGTGCTCGCAGATGCGGGGCAGATAGAACATGAAGGTCTGCTCGAAGGTGAACTTCACCTTGTCCGCGACCTGTTGGCGGGTCTTGGCGACCATCGGGTCGAGGTCGCCGTGCTCGGTGGCGCCGCCGAGGTTGTCGTCCCAGTTCGACGACCACTCGATCTTCATGGGTTTGCCGCTGATCAGGGAGCGGGGTTCGGCCACCGGGTAGTCGTCGCCGAGCGGGGCGTCGGTGAGGTTCCGGTATTCGTACGTCCAGGGCTCGTAGTAGTCCTTGATCTCCGGGAGCTTGGGGTTGGAGAAGATCTCCAGGAGCGACTTGATCCGGCCGCCGTTCTTCAGCTTCAGGGCGCCGCGCTTGTTCAGCTCCCAGCCGCCGCGCCACTTCTCCTGGTCCTCGTAGCGGCGCGGATAGCCCTGCCCGGGCCGGGTCTCGACGTTGTTGAACCAGACGTACTCCATGCCGTCCCGGTTGGTCCACGCCTGCTTGCAGGTGACCGAGCAGGTGTGGCACCCGATGCACTTGTCGAGGTTCATCACCATCGCGATCTGAGCCATACAGCGTCCGATAGTTCCTGCGTCACGGGGCATCTAGTACTCCACCTTCTGCGAGCGGCGGCGGATGACCGTCACCTCGTCGCGCTGGTTCCCCGTCGGGCCCAGGTAGTTGAACGCCCACGACAACTGCGCGTAGCCGCCGATGAGATGGGACGGCTTGAGGATGAGGCGGGTCAGGGAGTTGTGGATGCCGCCGCGTTTTCCTGTGGTCTCCGCCTTGGGGACGTTCACGGTGCGCTCCTGCGCGTGGTGCATGTAGACCGTGCCGGCCGGCATGCGGTGCGAGACGATCGCGCGCGCCACCACCACGCCGTTCCGGTTGACGGCCTCGATCCAGTCGTTGTCCTTCACGCCGATCGCGTCCGCGTCCTGCGGCGCCATCCAGACGCACTGGCCGCCGCGCGAGAGGGACAGCATGAAGAGGTTGTCCTGGTACTCGGAGTGGATCGACCACTTGTTGTGCGGCGTCAGGTAACGCACCGTCACCTCACGCTCCCCGTCCGGGCCGAGCCGCGGTTCGCCGAATAGCCGGTTCATGTCCAGTGGCGGCCGGTAGACGGGCATCGCCTCGCCCAGCTCGTGCATCCAGTCGTGGTCGATGAAGAAGTGCTGGCGTCCGGTGAGGGTGTGCCAGGGCTTGAGGTGCTCGGTGTTGAGCGTGAACGCCGTGTAGCGGCGCCCGCCCGACTCGCTGCCGCTCCACTCCGGCGAGGTGATCACCGGCACGGGCGCGGCCTGCGTGTCGGCGTACGTGATGCGCTTGCCCTCGTGCTCGGCGGCCAGGTGCGCCATCTCCTGTCCGGTGCGCGCCTCCAGGGTGTGGAAGCCCTGGGTGGCGAGGCGTCCGTTCGTCGTGCCGGACAGGGCGAGGATGGTGTTGGCGGCCTTCACCGCGGTGTCCAGGGCGGGGCGGCCGTCCGCGGGCCCGCCGCGCACGACGCCGTTGCGTTCCCGCAACTCCTCGACCTCTTGGCCGGGTTGGAAGGTGATGCCCTTCACCGGCAGCCCGAGCGTCTCGACGAGAGGGCCGAGCGAGGCGAACTTCGCGCCGATGGCGGTGTAGTCGCGCTCCACGACCGCCAGGTTCGGCATCGTCCTGCCCGGTACCGGTTCGCACTCGCCCTTGCGCCAGTCGAGGACGACCCCGCCGGGCTGCGCGGTCTCGCCCGGCGTGTCGTGCTGGAGCGCGGTCGCGACGAGGTCCCTGCGCACGCCCAGGTGGTCCACCGCGAGCTCGCTGAGCCGGTCGGCGATGGCGCGGAACGTGTCGAAGTCGGTGCGGGCCTGCCAGGGCGGGTCGACGGCCGGGGTGAAGGAGTGCACGTAGGGGTGCATGTCCGTGGTCGACAGGTCGTGCTTCTCGTACCAGGTGGCGGCGGGCAGCACGACGTCGGAGAGCAGCGTCGACGACGTCTGGCGGAAGTCGAGGGAGACGAGCAGGTCGAGCTTGCCCTCGGGCGCCTCGTCGCGCCACGTGACCGTGGACGGGCGCTCGTCCGGGCCCGCCTCCTCCGCCCGCAGCGACGAGTGCGTGCCCAGCAGGTGTTTCGTGAAGTACTCGGCGCCCTTGGCGGAGGAGCCGAGGAGGTTGGCGCGCCACAGGGTCAGGACGCGCGGCCAGTTCCCGGGGGCGTCCGGATCCTCGCAGGCGAACTTGAGGGTTCCCGCACGGAGTTCGTCGACGGCGTTGGAGACCGGATCGCCCGAGGCCCCCGAAGTCTCGCCCAGGTCCAAGGAGTTGCGGTCGAAGGTCGGGTACGACGGCATCCAGCCGGTCCGTGCCGAGAGGGCCAGGCAGTCGGCGCCCGTCATCCCCGCGAACCGGCCCTCGCCGAGCGGCGAGGAGAGCACGTCCGCCGCGAACCTGTCGTAACGCCACTGGTCGGTGTTGAGGAACCAGTACGCGGTGCCGATCATCTGCCGCGGCGGCCTGCTCCAGTCGTTGGCGCTCGCGAGCGTGGCCCAGCCGGTGTTCGGGCGGCACTTCTCCTGCCCGACGTAGTGCGCCCAGCCGCCGCCGTTGCGGCCCTGACAGCCGGTGAGCTGGAGCAGCGCGAGGAAGGCGCGGTAGATCGTCTCGGAGTGGAACCAGTGGTTGGTCCCCGCCCCCATCAGGATCATGCAGCGGCCGCGCGACTTCTCGGCCGTCGCGGCGAACTCACGGGCGATCCGCACGCACTTGGCCGCCGGGACGGAGGTGTGGACCTCCTGCCAGCCGGGCGTGCCGGGCGTGGCGGCGTCCTCGTACGACGTGGGCCACGTGCCCGGCAGCCCCTCACGCCCGACGCCGTACTGCGCGAGCAGCAGATCGAAGACCGTGGTGACCAGCGGCCCGTCCTGCCCGCCGAGCCGGGTCGCGGGGACCCCGCGCCGCACGACCTCGCCGCGGCCCTGCCCGTGGGTGCCGCCCTCGGTGTCGAAGCGTGGCAACAGCACTTCGACGCCCGCCGCGACCTCCGAACCCTGAAGGGTCAGGAGCGGCTCGATGGCGCCGAGCTCCAGATTCCACCTGCCCTTGCCGGAGTCCGTCCAGCGGAAGCCCAGCGAGCCGTTCGGCACGGCCGGCCGACCGGTCGCCTCGTCGAGCACCACCGTCTTCCAGTCGCCGCCCTCACCGTCCCCGGTGTCCTGACCGAGGTCGGTGGCGCGCAGGAACTTCGCCGGTACGTACGCGCCGTCGCGCTCCGTCAGCGTCACCAGGAAGGGCAGATCGGTGAACCTGCGCACATAGTCGGTGAAGAACTCCGTCCGCCGGTCGACGAAGAACTCCTTCAGGATCACGTGCCCCATCGCGATGGCCAGCGCCCCGTCCGTGCCCGGATGCGGGTGCAGCCACTCGTCGGCGAACTTCGCGTTGTCGGCGTAGTCGGGCGCCACGACCACGACCTTCTGGCCGCGATAGCGCGCCTCGGCCATCCAGTGCGCGTCGGGTGTCCTGGTCACCGGCACATTGGAGCCCCACATCATCAGATACGCGGCGTCCCACCAGTCTCCCGACTCCGGCACGTCGGTCTGGTCACCGAAGACCTGCGGCGAGGCGACGGGAAGGTCCGCGTACCAGTCGTAGAAGGAGAGCATCGGCGCGCCGATGAGACTCATGAAGCGGGCGCCGGCCGCGTGCGACACCATCGACATCGCGGGAATCGGGGAGAAGCCCGCGACCCGGTCGGGGCCGTGCGTCTTGATGGTGTGCACGTGCGCGGCCGCGATGATCTCGACGGCCTCGTCCCAGGTCGCCCGCACCAACCCGCCCTTCCCGCGCGCCTGTTGGTAGCTGCGGCGGCGCTCCGGGTCGCCCTGGATGTCCGCCCAGGCGAGCACCGGGTCCTTCAGGCGCGCCTTCGCCTCCCGGTACAGGTCGACGAGGACGCCGCGCAGATACGGGTAGCGCACGCGCGTGGGGGAGTACGTGTACCAGGAGAACGCGGCGCCGCGCGGGCAGCCGCGCGGTTCGTACTCGGGGCGGTCGGGGCCGACGCTCGGATAGTCCGTGGCCTGCGTCTCCCAGGTGATGATGCCGTCCTTGACGTACACCTTCCAGCGGCAGGAGCCGGTGCAGTTCACGCCGTGCGTGGAGTTCACGACCTTGTCGTGGCTCCAGCGGTCCCGGTAGAAGGCGTCCGCGTCCCGGCCGCCCGTCAGCCGGACGCTGTGCAGGTCGGGGGCGGCGGTGCCGCGCCGGAAGAACCTCCCCGCCCGCAGCAGGGCGGCGGCGGGCTCGGTCGTCTCTGTCACCGTGGCGCTCCCTAGGTCTGCCTCCCACCGAACGTAGGGGCGGGACCGGCGGCGCACCCGTCGACGACGGCCGTACGGGTTGCCGGGCGGCCCGCGTGGCGCTACCCGTGACGGGGCGCGGGGCGGCCGCGTGGCATTACCCCTGACGTAATCGACCGGTCGGCGCGGGCGCGACAGAGTGATGTCACCGGGTCCGGTCCGGCGCACTCCGGACCGGACCCGGCACCCGAAACCGTTCCCCGCCGGGAGGCATCCGCCATGGCCACGTCCACGTACCCGCTCGCCACGCTCGCCCGCACCACCGACCCGACCACGATGCTGCGCCGCTTCCTCGGCCTGGACGCCGTCGTGACCGCCGGCAACGGCATCGCGTACGCCGCCGCCTCGGGCCCTCTCGGCGACTTCCTCGGCGTCGACTCGGGGCTGCTCCTCGGCCTCGGCGTCTTCCTCACCCTGTTCGGGGCGGGCGTCGGCTATCTCGCCTCGCGCAAGAGCCCGCCGAAGGCCGTCGTGCAGGCGGTCGTCGAGGCGAACGCCGTCTGGGCGGTGGCCAGTGTCGTCGCCCTCGTCGGCTGGCTCTCGCCCGGCACGGCGGGAGCGGTCTGGATTCCGCTCCAGGCCGTGACCGTGGGCGGCTTCGCCGCGCTGCAGTACGCGGCGCTGCGGGCGCTCAGGCCCTGACGGTCACAGCCACGAGCCGCTGTCTAGGACATGTGCGTCTGCAGATACTTCGACGTCGCCGGGTCGGCCGGGAGCAGCGTCTCGATGGCCAGCTCGGCGACCGTCACGTCCATCGGGGTGTTGAACGTCGAGATCGACGAGATGAAGGACAGCACGTGCCCGTCGTGCTCGATCCGCAGGGGCAGCGCGAAGTACGGCACCTCCGTGCCCGCCTCGAAGGCGTCCACACCGGGGTCCGTCACCGGATACGCCGCCACCTCCTCGTACACCGCCCGCAGCGCGTCCGAGCGCTGCAGCGCGATCTGCCGCTCCATCTGGTGCAGCAGATGCTCCCGCCACTCCCGCAGATTGCGGATCCGGGGCGCCAGGCCCTCCGGGTGGAGCGTCAGCCGCATCGCGTTCAGGGGCGGCGCCAGAAGGTGCGCGGGGATGCCGTCGAGGATCAGCGCGATGCCGCGGTTCGCCGCGACGACCTCGTACGCCGCGTCGACGACCAGGGCCGGATAGGGCTCGTAGCCGGCCAGGAGCTGTTCGAGACCCTCGCGCAGCGTGCCCATGGTGGGGTCGTCCAGCGGGGTCTCCCGGAACCGGGGAGCGTAACCGGCCGCCAGGAGCAGCGTGTTGCGCTCCCGCACCGGCACGTCGAGGTGGTCGGCGATGCGCAGCAGGAACTCCTCGCTCGGGCGTGACCTGCCCGTCTCGACGAAGCTGATGTGCCTCGCGGAGGAGTCGGCGCGCAGGGCGAGCTCCAGCTGGCTCACCCGGCGCCGCTCGCGCCAGCCGCGCAGCAGCTGTCCCACTCCGGCGGCGCTCGCGATGGTGTGCTCTGTGCTCTTGGTGCTCTCTGTGTGCCTCTTGGCCTTGCCTCTGGTGCTCCCCGTGGCGGGCGCGGCGGTTGTCATACGTAGAAGGTAATCCAAACAATTTGTGGCAGGGTGAGGCGAAGACCGACTTCCCGGAAGGAGCGTGGCCCATGCCCCCCGAACCGCTCTCGCAGAAGGAGATCGAGGACCGCCTCGCCGAACTGCCCGGCTGGTCCCTGGAAGAGGGCAGGCTCACCCGCTCCTACCGGCTCGGCTCGCACTTCGCGGCGACCGGACTCGTCGTCCACATCGCGCGGACGCAGGAGGAGCTCGGCCACCACTCCGACCTGACCCTCGGCTACAACACCGTCACGCTCGCCGTGCACACGCACAGCGCGGGCGGCTCGCTCACCGAGCTCGACTTCGAACTCGCCCACAGGGTCCAGGAGTTGGCGCCCGCGCACGGGGCGGGCTGACGGCCGATGCTGGACTACAGCAAGGAGGCCGACCGGTACGACGCCTCGCGCGGCGGCGAACCCCGCGCCGCTGCCGCCGCCGAAGCGGTCTTCGGCCTGCTGCCCGCCGACGCCGGCACACTCCTCGATGTCGCCTGCGGAACCGGCCTGGTCACCAGGCGCCTCGCCGAGCGGCCGGGGCTGCGGGTGACCGGGGTGGACGCCGCGTACCGCATGACCCGGCTGGCCGCGGGCCGCGTCCCCGGCGCCGTCGTGCTCGGCGACAGCCGCCAACTCCCCTTCCCCGACTCGGCGTTCGACGCGGTCACCACCATTTGGCTGCTGCACCTCCTCTCCGGGCCCGACGAGACGTCGTCGGTCGTCGCCGAGTGCGCGCGGGTGCTGCGGCCCGGCGGGATCTACGTCACCACCGTGGACAAGGCCGCCTCGCACGACGTGCGCAGCGACATCGACGCCGTGCTCGCGCCGCGTCCGGTGCGGCTCGCGGTCGACCGGGTCGAGGCCGTCGACGCCTACGCCGCCGAACACGGTCTGGCGCCCGCCGGGCGGGCGCGGTTCCGCGGCCACGGGCAGGGCCGCACACCCCGCTCCACGGTCGACGACCTGCGACGCGGCTGGTTCACCCGGATCCCGCCCGACGGGCCGCTGGCCGCGCGATTCGCCGCCCGGCTCGCGGAGCTCCCGGACCAGGACGTCCCACGCCCCGACCCGCGCTTCACGCTGCGCGCCTACCGGAAACGACGCTGATCGACACCGCCCGGGCCTTCCCGGTGAGTTTTTTGCGATAGCGGCAACATCGTTCGCCGAAAGCGGGGATACGGGAGCAGGCTGGTCCTGTCCACACAGTCCTGTTCCCACACGAGGGCAGGCGAACCGGAAGGCGGCACAAGACGATGGAGCATCACCACGGGCACGGCGACAGCCACGGACATGGCCACGGACACGGACACGGGCATGGCGACATGGACTGGTCGGCCATGGGCGCCATGCTGGAGCGCTACGCCCGCGTCGCCGCGCCGATGTACGGCGAGGCGGCGTCCTGGCTCACCCGCTGGGTCCCGGACCCCGGCGTCGTCGTCGACGTCGGCAGCGGCCCGGGCGCCGTCTCCTTCGTGCTGGCCGAGGCGTTCCCCAAGGCGCGGATCGTCGCGGCGGACCCCGAGGAGGCACTGCTGCGGCGGGCCCGCGACCGCGCCGCGGACGAAGGCCTCACCGACCGCTTCGACACGGTGCGCGCCGCACTCCCGGACACCATCGACGACGTGCCCGAGGCGGACCTGCTGTGGCTGTGCAGGTCCCTGCACCACGTCGGCGACCAGGGCGCCGCTCTCGCCGCGCTCGCCGGCCGCCTCGCGCCCGGCGGCGCCATCGCCCTCCTGGAGGGCGGCCTGAGCGCCCGCTACCTGCCCCGCGACATCGGCTTCGGCCGCCCAGGACTCCTCTCCCGCCTGGAGGCGGCCGACGAGGAGTGGTTCGCAGGGATGCGCGAGAGCCTCGACGGATCGAAGGGGGCGACGGAGGACTGGCCGGCCCTCCTCGCCGCCGCCGGCCTGCGGTACGAGGCCACGCGCAGCTTCCTCCTCGACCTGCCCGCCCCCCTCTCGGCGGACGCCCGCGCCCACGTGGTGGACGAGTTCACCCGCCGCCGCGAGATGCAGTCGGAACGTCTCACCCCGGACGACCGTGCGACCTTCGACCGCCTCCTGGACGCCGACGACCCCCAGAGCCTGCACAAGCGCCCCGACCTGTTCCTGCTGACGGCACAGACGGTGCACGTGGCGGTCAAGGAAGCGTAGGGGTGATCATCTGTCAACCAGCCTGTCCCGGCAGGCTGGTTGACGTACGTTCGGGGCAGCGTCGCCGGGCGGTCGGGGCCCGGCCGAGGGAGCGAGGGGGCCGCCCGTGGACGAACTGATGCGCTGGGAGTCCGACGACGGGCCCGTCGTGGTGGAGGTGGACTCCCGGGATCCCGGGTTCCGGTCGGTGTCGCGGCGCGGTGAGAGCGGGGAGATCCACGACGTCGAGGGGCGGTTCGAGTCGGCGCTGGGCAATGTGCGGGGCGCCGCGATGTCCGCGCTGCGGACCTTCCGTGACCGCGCGCTCGACCCCGACACGATCGAGCTGGAGTTCGGCGTCAAGCTCAGTGCGGCGGCGGGCGCGGTCATCGCCAAGACGGCGGCGGAGGGGCATCTGGTGGTGAAGCTGACCTGGTCGCGCCCGGTATCGCCGGAAGGGGGCGAGTCGCAGGGGGCCGAGGAGGTCTCGCGGGCGGACCGTCTCCGCCGGCCCTGACAGGGGAGGCGGAGACGGTCCGTCGGCGGTCGCGCGGGGCGGACTCGAGCCGTGGCGTCAGACGACGTCGAACGTCGCCGGGTCCGGGCCGATCCGCCGGTCCTCGTTCAGCGCGGAGATAGCCGCCATGTCCTCGGGGTCGAGCTCGAAGTCGTACACGTCGATGTTCTCCTGGATCCGCGACGGCGTCACGGACTTGGGGATCACGATGTTGCCCAGCTGGATGTGCCAGCGCAGCACGATCTGCGCGGGGGAGCGCCCGTGCTTCCGCGCGATGGCGACGATCGCCGGGACCTCCAGGAGGCCGCGGCCCGAGCCGAGCGGCGACCACGCCTCGGTGGCGATGCCCTGCTCGGCGTGGAACTCGCGCGCGGCGTGCTGCTGCAGGTGCGGGTGCAGCTCGATCTGGTTGACGGCCGGGACGATCGACGTCTCGCCGGTCAGCCGCTCCAGGTGCTCGGGCAGGAAGTTCGAGACGCCGATGGACTTGGCGCGGCCGTCGGCGTGGATCTTCTCGAAGGCCTTGTACGTGTCGACGTACGCATCCTTGGAGGGCACCGGCCAGTGGATCAGATACAGGTCCACGTAGTCGAGGCCGAGCTTCTCCAGCGAGGTGTCGAAGGCGCGCAGCGTCGCGTCGTGGCCCTGGTCGGCGTTCCAGAGCTTCGTCGTGACGAACAGTTCCTCACGGGCCACGCCGGAAGCGGCGATCGCCTTGCCCGTGCCTTCTTCGTTGCCGTAGACGGCCGCGGTGTCGATGCTGCGGTACCCAACCTCCAGCGCCGTCGCGACGGCCTTCTCGGCCTCGTCGTCCGGGACCTGCCAGACGCCGAAACCGAGCTGCGGCATCTCGACGCCGTTGTTGAGGATGATCGGGGGAACCTTGCTCACGAGCTCTCGATCCTTAAGTCGTCGGGTGTTGTGCCCCATGGTCAACGATCAGCGGCCGTGCCGCATTCCTGAGTGGCCGGATCTCGAAGCGGTACGTGTACCGGATCGGTCCGCACCATTGACGGTGTCCCGTCCTGCCGCGACTCTATTGCACGCCACTGAACGCGGGACACCTATATGAACGCTACAAGCACACGGGCTGTCCCGCCTCCCTGTGGTTTGTTCCTGAAACCCCACCTCTTCAGGAAGGCAGCGTCATGCACAGCACCGACCAGGAGAAGCCCGCCCACGAGCCGGCGCGCGGGACCGACGCCGACGTCAAGGGCTGGCAGACCCCCGAGTACGCGATCGTCGACACCGCACTCGAAGTCACCGCCTACCGCCTCGCCGACCGGTAGCGCAGCCGCCATGCTGCTGCAGGTGCTCGGCACCGCGGCGGGCGGCGGGCTGCCCCAGTGGAACTGCGCGTGTCCCGGGTGCACCGGGGCACGCGCCCACCGGGAACGCCGCCGCCGGCACGCCGCGCTCGCCGTCCACGCCGGCGAGGACCGCTGGTACCTCGTCAATGCCACGCCCGACATCGGCGACCAGATCGAGGCCGTCCCGGCGCTGCGCCCCGGCGCGGTGGGCGACGCACGGCACACCCCCGTCGCAGGGGTCGTCCTCACCGACGCCGAGCTCGACCACACGCTGGGCCTCGCCCGGCTGCGCGAGGCCCGCGACGGCGTCGAGGTCCTGGCGACGGCCCCCGTGCGCGACGCCGTCCGCGAAGGTCTACGGCTCGACACCCTTCTGGAGCCCTACACGCGCGTACGGTGGCGGGAGCTGCCGCGGGGGCGTGCCGTGCCGCTGAACGGCGGCCCCGAGATCCACCATGGCGACGGATCCGGGATCCATGTCGGTGCCGTACCGATTTCGGCCAAGCGGCCGCGGTATGCCGCCGGGCCCGGAACTGACACCGGACCCGGGCCCGACACCTGGTCCGTCGCGCTGCGCCTCACCGAACCCGCCACCGGCCGCACCGTGCTCTACGCCCCCTCCCTCGCCGTCTGGAGCGACGCCTTCGACGAGGCCGCGCGCACCGCGGACTGCGTCATCGTCGACGGCACGTTCTGGGACGACGACGAACCGGTGCGCGCCGGATTCACCTGCCGCACCGCCACCGCCATGGGGCATCTGCCTATCGCCGGACCCACCGGCACGGCCGACCGGCTGGCACGGCTGCCCGGCCGTGTCCTCTACACCCACCTCAACAACACGAACCCCCTCGGCGATCCGGACGCCGAGCAGTACAAATTCCTCGCCGAACGAGGGATCGAAGTCGCCGCCGACGGGATGGTGATCGAGCTGTGAGCACCACGACTGTCGCGCCCACCGCGGCCGGGGCCGCCGCGCCGTGGACCCCCGACGAGTTCACCGACCGGCTGCGCGCCGTCTCCGCCGAGCGCTACCACGACCGGCACCCCTTCAACGTACGCATGCACGAGGGCGACCTCACTCCGGAGGAGGTGCGCCGCTGGATCCTCAACCGGTTCCACTACCAGCGGCACATCCCCGTCAAGGACGCGCTGATCCTCGCCAAGTTCGACGATCCGGCGCTGCGCCGCGGCTGGCTGCGCCGAATCCGCGACCACGACGGGGAGCGGGACGGCGAGGGCGGCATCGAACGCTGGCTGCGGCTCGGCGAGGCCGCCGGCCTCGCAAGGGAACAACTCCTGGACGCGTCGCGGGTGTTGCCGGGCGTGCGGCTCGCCGTCGACGGCTACGTCAACTTCTGCCGGCTCAGGCCCGCACTCGACGCCGTCGCCGCCTCGCTCACCGAACTCTCCGCACCCGACCTGATGCGGACCAGGATCGCCGCCTTCGAGCAGCACTACCCGTGGCTCGACACCGAGGGGCTCGACTACTTCCGTACGCGGGTCGGGCAGGGCAGCCGCGACGGCCGGGAGGCGCTCGCCCTCGTCCTGGCCTGGGCACGCACCCGCGAGGAGCAGGAGCGGGCCGTCGCGGCGCTCGCGTTCAAGTGCGACGTGCTGTGGTCGCTGCTCGACGCCGTCGACCGCGGCCCCGGGGGTGCCGAGTGACCGCCCAGGATGTCGTACGTGAGGTCTGGCGCCCCGCGCTCGCCCGCTCCGTGCTGCTCCGGCACGACCGGGTGCGCGACGTCGACCTGCTGGTGCTGCCCGAACGCGTCGTCGTGCTGCGCGGAGCGGCAGGGAGCATCGTCGGCCTGTGCGACGGCGAACGCGACGTCGCGGACATCGTCACCGAACTGTCGGAGCGCCACCCGGACGCCCCCGTCGCAGAGGAAGTGCCGGATTTCCTGGGGCGGTTGCGGGCGGAGGGGTGGCTGCGATGACCCTCCCCGAAGGGGCACGTATGTCGTCCCCGTCCCGCGCCGGCGGTCCCTCGGTCTGCCCGGCGCCGTCCCGCCCGGCGCCCGCCCCCGACCCACCCTGGGCGCTCCTCGCCGAACTCACCCACGGCTGCCCCCTGCGCTGCGCCTACTGCTCCAACCCCACCGAACTCACCGCCCGCTCCTCCGAGTTGACGACGGCCGAGTGGGCCTCCGTGTTCCGTCAGGCCGCCGGCCTCGGGGTGGTGCAGACCCACCTGTCCGGTGGGGAGCCACTGCTGCGCCGGGACCTCGTCGAGATCGTGGCCGCGGCGGACGCCGCCGGTGTCCACACGCAGCTCGTGACCAGCGGCGTCGGCCTGCACCGCGAGCGCCTCGACCGGCTCGTCGACGCCGGGCTGCGCAGCGTCCAGCTGTCCGTGCAGCACGCCGACCCGGCGGCCGCCCGACGCATCGCCGGTGCGCGGGCGTTCACCGCGAAGGAGCGTGCGGCGCGGCTCGTCGGGCGGGCCGGGCTGCCGCTGGGCCTCAACGCCGTCCTGCACCGCGCCAACCTCGACGCACTCGACTCCCTCGTGGAACTCGGCCTGACGTGGGGCGCCGACCGCGTCGAGCTGGCCAACACGCAGTTCTACGGCTGGGCGCTGCGCAACCGCGACGCCCTGCTGCCGGACCGCGCCCAGGTGGCCCGGGCCCGCGACCGCGTCGAACGGTGGCGGGAGCGGCTCGCCGGCCGCATGGAACTGGTCTGGGTCGCCCCCGACTACGTCGACGGCACCGCGAAGCCCTGCATGGGCGGCTGGGGAGCCCTCTCCCTGACGGTCGCCCCCGACGGCACGGTGCTGCCCTGCCCGGCGGCCGCCGAACTGCTCGGCCCGGCCGCACCGAACGTCAGGGACCGTGAACTCGCGTGGATCTGGCGGGAGTCGGACGCGTTCAACCGCTACCGCGGCGAGGCCTGGATGGGCGATCCATGCCGCGGCTGCGAACTCCGTACCGTCGACTTCGGCGGCTGCCGCTGTCAGGCGTACGCCCTGACCGGTGACGCCGCACGGACCGACCCGGCCTGCCACCGCTCACCGGACCACGCGACGGTCCGCACTCTGGTCGACGCGGCGAGCGCCCACACGCAGACGCCGCCCAGCTACGAATACCGCACCCACACCGCCGACTTGGCGGCCCGATCCCGCTAACCACCCCGTACACCACCCGGTACAGCACCTGGTACCCGCAACGGACGCAGAGAGGATTCCTCCGTGCCGTCTCACATACCGACCCCGCGCAGCTGGACCGCCACGCTGGCGGCCGGCGCAGTGCTCGCAGGGATGACACCGGCCGCCCTGGCCGGAGCCTCGCCCGCCGCCCCGCAAGGCGAACCGGGCACCGTCACGACCGTATCCACCGGCTGGACCATCCCCTGGGGCACCGCCTGGCTGCCCGACGGATCGGCCGCCCTGGTCACCGAGCGCGACGCCTTCCGGGTGTGGCGGGTGTCGAAGGACGGCAGGGAGAAGAAGCCGCTCGGCACCGTCCCCGAGTCGCAGACCACCGGCGGCGAGGGCGGGCTCATGGGCGTGGCCGTCGACCCGGACTGGGCCACCAACCGCTACGTGTACGTGATGCACACGTCGTCCGAAGGCAACCGCATCGCCCGCATGACGTACGACGGGACGACCCTGAACGGCTACAAGCCGCTGCTCAAGGGGATCAAGAAGAACAAGTACCACAACGGCGGCCGGCTGGCCTTCGGGCCCGACGGCCATCTCTACGCCACCACGGGCGACGCCCAGGACAAGCCGCTCGCCCAGGACAAGAACTCCCTCAACGGCAAGATCCTGCGCCTGACCAGGGACGGGAAGCCCGCACCGGGCAACCCCTTCGGCAACTACGTCTACAGCATGGGGCACCGCAACCCGCAGGGCATCGCCTTCGACGCGCAAGGGCGCCTGTGGGAGGCCGAGTTGGGGGACAGCAAGAAGGACGAGCTGAACCTCATCAAGCCGGGCGGCAACTACGGCTGGCCCACCTGTGAAGGTGCCTGCTCCGTCGCAGGTATGACCAACCCCAAGAAGACCTGGGGTGTCGCCGAGGCCTCGCCGAGCGGCGTGGCCGTCGTCGACGGCGCCGTCTACATGGCGGCGCTGCGAGGCCAACGCCTCTGGCGCATACCGATCAGCGCCGGGAACGAGGACGTGGGCACCGCGACCTCCTACTACGTCGGCGCGTACGGACGCCTGCGCGCGGTGACCGCCGTGCCCGGCGCCGACGCGCTCTGGCTGTCCACCACCAACGCCGACAACATGGGCGGTCAGCCCGACGGTTCCGACAGGATTCTCAAGGTGACGCTCAGTCAGGGAGCAGCGCAGTGATTGGACTTGATAGTAGAACTGCGCCTTAGGTCAGGCCCTCGGGCAGGGAGGCGAGCAGGTCACCGTACTGGACGAACAGGCGCGGGCCCGGGGTCCCGGTGGGGGCGCGGGTGTCGGCTTCGGCGAGTGCGGTCCAGCAGGCGGCCGTGAGCCGGCGGGCGTGCGCCCCGGGCCAGGGCCGGGGGAGGAGCTCGGGCGGCAGGAGCGGGTCCGGTTCCATGGCGTGGCTGAAGGCCGCGGCGAGCCGGACGGCCATGGCCAGCCGCTCCGGCCCGGTGGGGGCGTCCGGCCGTGTGAGCCGGTCGAGGTACACCTGGGCCAGGTCGGCGAGGCGGTCGTGGCGTGCGGCGATGTCGTCCAGGGGCCAGAGGGCGGCGGCCAGGGCGGGCGGGTGGTCGAGGCCGCCGACGCGCAGGTCGGTGCTGGTGAGGCAGGTCACCGTGTGGGCGATGTCGAGATGGCGGGCCTGGGCCTCGACGAGTTCTTCGATGGGGTTCGGGGTGACGTAGAGGCCGCTCTGGACCGGGGCGGCGCCGAGGTGACGCAAGGTGTCCCGAAGGGTGTCGCGGGACGTCCTGCTCGACTCGGGGATGGCGAACGCGAAGAGGTGCCAGACGCCGTCCCAGGCGGCAAGGCCGTGGTCCTGGCGGTAGGCGTGGCGGACGTACGCGACGTCGGGGGTGATCGAGCCGGTGTAGTCGGCGACCGCCTTCAACAGGGCCTTGCGGCCACGGCCTTCGTGGGTGAAACGGCCCTCGGCGACGAGCCGCTTGATGCAGAGGCGGACCTGCTGGTCGGTCATGCCCAGGAGTTCGGCGACCGCGTAGAGCTCACCGGAGTCGACCGTGCCGTCCTCGCGGACCAGGGCGTGGACGAGCAGCCGGGTGGGGACGGGTGCGGGGGCGGTGTCGTCCGTGTCGGCCCGCGTGCCGTCGGCCGGGCTGGTCGGGGCGGGGTTCATCGAGCCTCCGGGCGGTTCGTCGAGGTGGCCGGTGTGACGGGCCGGTGCATGGTCGTGACGGCGCCGAAGCCCATCAGACCGCGCAGATACGGGGTCTTCTCGGTGCGTACGGCGACGAAGCCGTGCCGTTCGTACAGGGCGCGGGCGCGCGGGTTGACGTCGATGACGTCGAGTCGGACGCGCCGGCAGGAGTGCTCGGCGGCAACGGCCGCGATCTCGCGCAGCAGGAGGCTGCCGATGCCCTTGCCGCGGTGCTCGGCGGCGACGGCGATGCCGTCCATCACGAGCTCGCCGTCGGCGGGCCGTCGTTCCATCAGGAGGAGCAGGGGCAGGCGGGGCAGCCCGCGCAAGGTCCCGTACGTGGCCAGGACGTCGCCCGCGCCGCCGCCCGTCAGGCCGCGTTCGTCGAGTTGGTAGCCGGCCACCCCCGCCACCTCGCCGTCGACGAGGGCGACCACGCCCCGGTCGTGGTGGAGATGGGCCGCCAGGAAGGCGCGTGCCTTGTCCGGCGGGTTGAGGGCGGCACCGAGCTTCCGCCCGAAAGCCTCCCAGTACAGCGCGGCCACACGTGTCTCACTGCCCTCGGGTACGCCCCTCCGTATCCCCGGGCCTTCCATCGGCTCCATCGGCCACCCCTTCCGTGGGCAGGGGCGGAGCGTCCGCCCTTGCGCTATCGACTCTACTACGCTCATTCTGCATACGAACGTTTTGAGTGCGATAGTTTTTGTGGGGGGAAAGAAATGAGCCGACTGCCGGCGCTGTTCGCTCGGCGCAGATGGCGTGTCCTCGCGTGGGCCCTGGTCGCCGTGCTGCTGGTGGGTGCGGGGGCCGGCGGTGTCGCGGTCTGGCAGAACACCTACGCGCTGCGGGAGGAGCGCATCGCCGTGCGCCACGAAGGGCGGCTGCTGGACGGCGTCCTCGCGCGGCCGCAGCAGGGCGAAGGGCCGTTCGGCCTGGTCGTCTTCGTCCATGGCGACGGCCCCGTCGACGCCACGCACGACACCTTCTACCGGCCTCTCTGGGAGTCCTTCGCGAAGGCCGGCTACGCCTCGCTCTCCCTCAGCAAGCCCGGCGTCGGCGCCTCCGAGGGGGACTGGCTCGACCAGAGCATGGACGACCGCGCGGACGAAACCCTCGCCGCGATCGGCTGGGCCCGCGAGCGCCCCGACATCGACGGGCGGCGCGTCGGCCTGTGGGGGGCCAGCCAAGCCGGGTGGGTGCTGCCCAAGGTCGCGGCCCGCGACCGCGCCGTCCGCTTCGTCATCGCGGTCTCACCGGCCGTCGACTGGCAGCGGCAAGGGCGCTACAACCTCCTCGCCGAACTGCGCGCGGACGGCGCCACCCGGGACGAGAAGCGGGCGGCGCTGCGCCGGCGCGAGACGACCCTGCGCCTGCTGCGGCAGGGCGCGACCTTCGAGCAGTACCGCGCCGCGGTCGCCGACAGTGGCAGTGGCAGTGGCAGTGGCAGTGGCAGCGGCAGCGGCACCGACGCCGACAGCGACAGCGACAGTGGCGCCGACGCCGACGGCATGACCGCCGCACGCTGGCGGTTCATCGCCAAGAACTACCGCTCCGACGCGAGCGCGGACCTGCGCGCTATGCGCGGCACCCCCACGCTCCTGGTGCTGGCCGGGCACGACCTCAACGTGGACGTCGCCGACACCGAGGCCGCCTACCGCCGCATCCTGCCGCCCGCGTCCCTGACGGTGGAGCACTACCCCGACGCCACCCACTCACTGGTCGACAACGCCGTCGAGAACTCCGAGGTGCGCCTCACCCTCACCGCCGTCTTCGCCCCCAGGCGCCTGTACGCCGACGGGTTCCTCGCGGACCAGCGCCACTTCGTCGGGCACCTCACGCCGTCCTGACCGGGCCGGCCGGGCCGCCCTCGCCGTCGGTGCCCGTGGTCCCGAGGTAGGCGTCCCGTACCCGCGGGTCCGCGCGCACCTCCTCCGTCGTGCCGTGCGCGAGGACCCGGCCCAGGTCGAGGACGACGACCCGGGCGCAGAGCTCCATCACGAAGGCGACGTTGTGCTCCACGAGCAGCACCGCGCAGCCCTCCTCGTCGGCGAGCCGACGGACGACGGCCGACAGCAGGTCCCGTTCGTCGGCCGTCATCCCGGAAGCGGGCTCGTCCAGGAGCAGCACTCTGGGCGGGTCCGCGACCGCACGCGCCAGCTCCACCATGCGGGCCCGCCCGACCGGGAGCGCGCCCGCGTACTGCCCGGCGAGCGGGTCGAGCCCGCACAAGCGCAGCACCGCAGCGGCCCGTTCCCGCCGCGCGGTCTCGTGCGCGCGCCGGGTCGGCGCGGCCAGCAGATCGGCGGCGAACCCGCCGCCACCGCCCCGCCACTCCTGCGCGACGACGAGGTTGTCGGCGACGGTGAGCTGCCCGAAGAGCTGCTGCCGCTGGAAGGTGCGGCGCATCCCGTGCCGGGCGCGCCACACGGGGGAGCGGCGGGTGACGTCACGGCCGTCGAGCAGCACCCGGCCCCGGTCCGGCCCGCGCATGCCGGACAGCACGTCGAACAGCGTGGTCTTCCCGGCTCCGTTGGGGCCGATGAGCCCGCAGATCTCCCCTCGGCGGACGGCGAGCCCCACGCCGTCCAGGGCTCGGATGCCGCCGAAGCGGACGTCGACATCCTCGGCCTCCAGGACGTACTCCTTCATGACGCGCCCACCCTCCCGGCCCTCAGGACGTACTCCCTCATGACGCGCCCACCCCCTCGGCCGTCTCCCCGCCCGCGGCCATGCCCAGGTACGCCTCCGTCAGCCGGTCGGCGCGCACCTCGGAGCGCGGGCCGCACCAGGAGACACGGCCCTGCGCGAGATACGCCACCGTGTCCGCGACCCCGAGGATCTCGGCGGCCTTCTCCTCGACGAGGAGCAACCCGGCGCCGCCGTCCCGGAGTTCGATCAGGAGCCGGAACACGTCGTCGACCACGCGGGGCGCGAGGCCGAGCGACGGCTCGTCCGCGATCAGGACCTTCGGGGGGCGCTGCAACAGCGGGGCGAGGGCGAGGAGTTGCTGTTCGCCGCCGGAGAGCGAGCCCGCGGTGACCTTGCGCCGCGCCGCGAGCCCCGCGAACCGCTCGTACACGGCGTCGCGTTCGTCACGCCCCTTGAGGTACAGGGCGAGGTTCTCGTCGATGGTGAGTGCGGGGAAGATGCCGCGGCCCTCGGGGGCGAGGACGACACCGGCGCGGGAGCGGTGGACGGCGCTCTCACGGGTGGCGTCGCGCCCGGCGACGTACACGCGGCCCCGCGTGGGCGCGAGCAGGCCCGCCGCGGCGAGGCACGTGGTGGACTTCCCCGCGCCGTTCGGACCGAGCAGCGCGACGATCTCTCCCGGGTGGACGGTGAGGTCGACGCCGTGGAGGACGGGAGCGCCGTCGTATCCGGCGTGGAGGTGGTGGAGGGCGAGGGCGGCGGATGCCCCGGCCCCGGCTCCGTCCCTTCTCGGCTGTGACCTGCGCGGCCCCGCCAAGGAGGTGCTCGGTGACGGCTCCGCCAAGGAGGTGTTCCGCGGCGGCTCCGTCAAGGAGGTGTTCCGCGGCGGCTCCGCCAAGGAGGTGCTCCGCCACGGCTCCGTCAAGGAGGTGCTCCGCCACGGCTCCGCCATAGAGGTGTTCCGCGACGGCTCCGCCACGGAGGCGCCCCGGCCGGCACCCCGCTCCCCGAACGCCGGAGGGGCCGCAGCCATCCGCCGACGGTGCAGCCGGACCGACACCGCCGCGCAGTACCCGTCCGGATCATTCGCCAGCGCCAGCCCCGCGAGGCCGAACAGGATCACCGGCAGGTGCACGGACTCCGTGACGTAGTCCGCCACCAGATGCGGCACGATCGCGAAGACCAGCCCCGCCACCACCGCGAACTGCGGCCGCCGCACACCCGCCGCGACCACCACCGCCAGCCAGATCAGACCGGTCATCGCGGTGAAGTCGGTCGCTGTGACGCGGGTGTTGAAGGACGCGTACATCACGCCGCCGAACCCGGCGAGCCCCGCCGACAGCGTGAACAGGAGCAGCTTGGTGCGCACCACGGAGACGCCGGACGCCATCGCCGCCGCCGGGGCGGACCGCACCGCAAGCATGGCCCGGCCCGTCGGCGAGTTCCGCAGCGCGCCGAGCGCGGCGACGGCGGCCGTGACGAGGACGACCATGGCGACGCCCAGGGCGCGGTCGTCCGAGAGGTCGACGGGGCCGAAGACCGGGCGGGGGATCTCCCAGCCGGTGTCGCCGTTCCGCAACCACCCCATCTGGAAGAGGACTTGGTCGGCGAGGAAGGCGAGCGCCAGCGTGGCGAGGGCCAGCGACCGCCCGCCGAGCCGCAGCGCGGGCAGCGCCACGAGCGCGCCGAGGAGCGCCGCCGCGCAGGTCCCCACCAGCGCCGCCGCGAAGAACGGCCAGCCATGGCTCATCAGGAGCCCGGCGACCAGCGCGGCCCCGGTGACGAAGGTGGCCTGCGCCAGCGACACCATCGCGCCGAGCCCCGTCACCACCGTGAAGGAGACGAACACCAGGGAGATCGCGAGGCCCTGGGCGAGGATGCCGCTCCAGAACGGGGTCGTGACCGTGTAGAACGCGAGGGCGAGGAGCGTCGCCGCCACCGCCCACGGCCCCCATCTGCGTGCCCACGACCGGCCGGCGAGATAGTCGACGGGCGGCGCGTCCACCGCCGCCGTGCCCGCCGTCCGCTGCCGCCGGGTGAGCAGGAGCAGCCCGGCGAACAGGATCACGAAGGGCACGGCCGTACGGAAGCCGGTGATCTTCTCGGCGAAGTCCGCGTACCCCGCGACGAGGTTCTGCAGCACGCCGAGCGCGAGGCCGCCCGCGAACGCCAGCGGGATCGACATGAAGCGGCCGAGCACGGCGGCCGTCGCCGACACGAAGAGGAACAGCGTGAAGTCGTGGGCGGAGAGCCCGAGCAGAGGCGTCGCGAGCACTCCCGCGAGGCCCGCGAGGCCGGACGACAGCATCCACGCCACCGAGGAGAGCCGGTCCGCGCTCATGCCGCGCAGCTCCACGAGCGAGCGGTTGTCCACGGCGGCCCGCAGTCGGAGGCCGAGCGGCGTGTGACGCATCAGGATCCACAGGCCGACCGCGACCACCGCCGTGGCCACCCAGGTGATCAGCTGGTCGGAGTCGACGCCGACCCCGTCCATGAGCTGCCAGCTCGTGGCGGGGCTCGGCCCGACGCCCGGCAGCCCGAACTGGTTCTCGGCCGGTTTGACCGGCGCCCCCGCGTCCGCGAGGAGCTCCACGGTCCACAGGCCGAGCGCGGGCAGCGCGACGAGCAGGCCGATGGTCGCGACGATCTGCGCGGTCTCGCCGACCCGTGCGAGCTTGCGGAACATCAGCCGGTCGAGGGCCCAGCCGAGCGCCGGGGCCACCACGACGACCAGCAGCAGCGCGGTCGGCACGGCGGGCCAGCCGAAGCCGGAGTGCAGTTCGTGGAAGGCGAGGGCGCACAGATAGGCGGTGGCGCCGTGCGCGAAGTTGAAGAGGCCCGATGCCGAGTACGACAGGACGAGGCCCGTGGCGAGGAGGGCGTACAGCGCGCCCGAGACGAGACCGCTCAGCACGAATCCCAGCAGGTCCGACATGGCGGCCCGCCCCTACTTGAAGGGGATCGGTTCGTAACACTCGAACGGCGACGACACCGCGTACTTGCCACCCTTGAGCTGCACGAGGGCGCCACAGCCGAACGCCTCCTTCCGCCCCTCGGGCAGCCGCCGGTCGCCGACCATGGTCCCGGTGTCCGAATAACCGTCCGCGGCCCGCTGGAAGGAGTCGACGGTGAGGCCCTTGCCCGCCTTCTCCGCGATGGCGAGGAAGAGGTCGGCGGACATGTAGCCGGTCATCATGTGCATGTTGAGCGGCACCTCCTTGCCCGCCGCCTTCCTGATGTCCGCCTTGAACCGCCGCATGTCCGCGCTGTCCTGCTCGAACGGCTGGAAGGAGAGGAGGATGTGCACGCCGTCGAGCGCTTTCCGCGTCGCGCTCTTCGCCAGCAGGCCCGGGTCGTAGTCGGTGGGGTCGGTGAGGACGCCCTTGAAACCGGCGCGCTTGACGGCCGTGAACAGGCCGATGTTGTACGGGGTCTGCATGACGGAGACGACGGCGTCCGGCGCCTTGCCGCCGTCGGAGCGCAGGATCTCCTTCGTGTACGCCGACCAGTCGCTCGGCACCGAGGTCGCGGGCACTGTCGACTTGGCGTACGTCACCTCGTACCCGGCGGCCGCGAAGCTCTGCTTGTAGGTGCGGATGGCGAACGTACCCGCGTCGTTGTCGTTCGCGAGGATCGCCACCGACCTGCCCTTCGCCCCGCCCATCACCTTCTTGAGGCCCTCGGGCCAGCTCTGTGTGATGGTGCCACCGGGCATCGGCACCATGCAGCCGCCGAAGCCGTACATGTAGGTCGGGCCGCAGAAGGGCGGAATGGTGCCCCAGCCGAACGTCGGCACCTTCTGCTTCTGCAGGAAATCCGCCCCGGAGAAGGTGACCGAGCTCATCGGGGAGATCGCGAACACCTTCTCCTGCTGCACGAGCCTGCGGGCCGCCGCGAGGTTCTTGCCCGGGTCCTGCCCGTCGTCCTCCGCGCCCAGGTAGTCGATCTTCCGGCCGTGCACACCGCCCTCGGCGTTTGCACGGTCGAAGCGGGCCTTCGCACCCAGATCGGTGTCCTTCTTGCTGTATCCGCTGGCGGTCGTCATCGAGACGATGCCGCCGACCTTGATGGAGTCCTCGGTCACGCCCCGCGCGGAGCTGCCGCCCCCCTCCTTGGAACTGCCGCTCTCGGAGGCGGAGTTGCAGGACGTGGCGAGCAGCAGGGCCGCAACGGCGGCGGTGATGGTGCGGATCGATCGCGACACGGTCGAGCCCCCTGAAGTCGAAGTGGGGCTGATTCTGTGCGTGACCTGACGAACCGTCAATAACTGCCGCGCCGCTAAATGATGGGCCGTCAGAAACGGAGCCCGCTGCCGCCGGGGACCCGCCTAGCTGCGGTACAGCGCCTCGACCTCGGCCGAGTACACCGTCTCGATCGCCTTCCGCTTCAGCTTCAGCGACGGCGTGAGGAGGCCGTGCTCCTCGGTGAATTGATGCGCCAGTATGCGGAACGTACGGATCGATTCGGCCTGCGAGACAAGGGTGTTGGCGGCGACGACGGCCCGCCGCACCTCGGTCTCCAGATCCGGGTCGCGCACGAGCTCGCCCGGCGGCAGCATCGGTTTGCGGCGCATGGTCAGCCAGTGCTCCACGGCCTCGGAGTCCAGCGTGACGAGCGCCGCGATGTAGGGACGGTCGTTGCCGACGACGACGCACTGGGCGACCAGCGGATGGTCGCGGACCCGCTCCTCCAGCTGGGCCGGCGACACGCTCTTGCCGCCGGACGTCACCAGGATCTCCTTCTTGCGCCCCGTGATCGTCAGATAGCCGTCCTCGTCGAGCGCGCCCAGGTCACCGGTGGCCAGCCAGCCGTCCCGCAGGGTCGTGTCGGTGGCCTTGGGGTCGTTGAGATAGCCCTGGAAGACGTTGCCGCCGCGCAGCCACACCTCGCCGTCCTCCGCGATGTGCACCGCCGTGCCGGGGATGGCCTGGCCGACCGTGCCGTAGCGGGTGCGCTCGGGCGGGTTGGCCGTCGCGGCGGCCGTCGACTCGGTCAGGCCGTACCCCTCGTAGATCGTCACGCCCGCGCCCGCGAAGAACAGGCCGAGCCTGCGGTCCATCCCGGAGCCGCCGGACATCGCGTGCCGCACCCGGCCGCCCATCGCCTCCCGCACCTTGGAGTAGACCAGCTTGTCGAAGAGCTGGTGCTGCATGCGCAGCCCCGCCGAAGGCCCAGGGCCCGTCCCGAACGCCTTGGCCTCCAGCGCGTCGGCGTACCGCACGGCACACTCGACGGCCTTGTCGAAAGGGCCCGCCCTGCCGTCCTTCTCCGCCTTGCGCCGCGCCGCGTTGAAGACCTTCTCGAAGATGTACGGCACGGCGAGGATGAACGAGGGCCGGAACGCGGCCAGGTCGGGCAGCAGCGCCGCCGCGTTCAGGTTGGGCTGGTGCCCCATCTTGACCCGGCCGCGCACCGCCGCCACCTGCACCATGCGGCCGAAGACGTGCGCCAGCGGCAGGAAGAGCAGCGTCGTCGCCTCGTCGCCCCGCTTGGAGTGGAACACCGGCTCCCAGCGTCCCACCATCACGTCCGCCTCGAACATGAAGTTCGCGTGCGAGATCAGACAGCCCTTGGGGCGGCCCGTCGTGCCGGACGTGTAGATGATCGTGGCGATCGACTCGGGCGTCACCGCGCGGCGGTGCCGGTGCACCACGTCGTCGTCGATCTCCCGCCCCGCACCCGTCAGCTCACCGACCGCGTCGGCGTCCAGCTGCCACAGCCGGCGCAGCTGCGGCAGCCGGTCGACGACCGAGCCGATCGTCATCGCGTGGTCCTCGTGCTCGACCATCGCGGCCGACACCTGCGCGTCGTGCAGCATCCACAGGACCTGGTCGGCGGAGGACGTCGGGTAGATCGGCACGACCTGGGCGCCGATCGTCCACAGCGCGAAGTCGAAGAGCGTCCACTCGTACCGCGTACGGGACATGATGGCCACGTGGTCCCCGAACCGCACGCCCTGCGCGATGAGCCCCTTGGCCAGGGCGAGCACCTCGTCGCGGAACTCGGCCGCGGTCACGTCGGACCAGCGCCCGTCGGTCTTGCGGCCGAAGGCGATGCGCGTCGGGTCCTCGACGGCATGGTCGAACACGGCGTCGGCAAGGCCGCCCACCAGCGGCACCGACGCCATCGGAGGATTCGTGAACTCGCGCAATGATGCTCCTTGTGGCGCTCCGCACAGCGCCGTGACCGTACCCCACGCCGCCCGCCTCCGGGAGGGGGTTCCGGCGCGGGCGGTACGGTCCATCGGCACTGGTCAGCCGGTGGAAATGCGGCCACAAGGGGAAGGGCGGGACAACTTACTTACGGTGGAGTAAGTTTCGGTGGCGTAATCTCCACCGAATCTGTACGCAGCGGTCACGGCCCTCGTCAGCGGTCACGGCCCTCGTCCCCGCTTCACCCCTCGCCGGTTCACCGCGCTTCTTCGAGAACGCGCGGCTCCCGCTCCGGAGTTCCCGCCGCACCCCCGGGAGCCCCCGCCCGCACCATCACGAGCACCAGGACACCGGAGACCAGACCAGCCACCCCCGCCGCCAGCGACGCCCCGTTGAGGCCCGACGCGAAGGCCGCGCGCACCGCGTGCTCCGGCACCGTGCCGTGCAGGGCCGAGGCGCCGCCGCCCGCGACGGTGTGCGCCGCCTCCCGGCCGAGCGAGTCCTGCATGCGCGCGGTGAGCACCGTCCCGAACAGGGCGACCCCGACCGCGTACCCGAGCTGGCGGAAGGTGTTGACCGCCCCGCCCGCCATCCCGGCGTTCGCGGGCGGCACCGCGGCGAGCGCCGCCCCCGCGAGGGCCGGCGCGACCAGCCCCGCGCCGACGCCCGTGAGCGTGAGCCCCGGCGCGAGCGCGCCCCACGAAGACCCCGCGTCGAGCACCGCCAGGCACAGCCCGCCCGCGCCGATCAGCAGCAGCCCCACCCCGATAACGACGCGCGGCGCGACCCCGTGCAGCAGTCGCCCGGCGACCAGCGCCACCACGAACGACGTCGCGGCGAGCGGCAGCAGCACCAGGCTGCCGCGCACCGGGCTCATGCCGAGCACGGTCTGCAGCCAGATGGAGACGTACGGGACGACGCCGAAGGCGGCTCCGTTGTACCCGATCGCACCGATCAGCACCCCGGTGAAGGCGGGCTTGCGCAGCAGCCGCAGGTCGAGGAGCGGCTGCGCGACGCGCCGCTCGACCAGGACGAAGCAGAGCAGCGCCAGCGCCGAGACCGCGAAGGACGTCCCTGCGGCCGCCGAGGCCCAGCCGTCCACCCCGCCGCGCAGCACCCCGTACGTCCCCGCGCCCGCGAAGCACGCGAACGCCGCCGTGCCCGCCCAGTCGACCCGCCGCCCCTCGGGTCCCTTCGACTCCGGCACGACCCGCAGCGTCAGCCAGATCGACGCCACGCTGACCGGCAGGTTCACGAAGAAGATCCAGCGCCAGCCGGGCCCCTCCGTGAGCAGACCGCCCACGATCGGACCGAGCGCGGCCGACGCGCCGCTCACCGCGCCCCACACGCCGAGCGCGGCCGACCGGTCGCGCCCCTGATAGGCGGCGCCGAGCAGCGGCAGCGTCGTCGCGAGCATCGCGGCGGCGCCCAACCCCTGCACGGCACGCGCGGCCACCAGCAGGTCCGCGTCCGACGCGAGCCCGCAGCCCAGCGAGGCCACCGCGAACAGCGCGGTGCCGACGACGTTGAGCCGCCGCCTGCCGAACACATCGGCCGCGGCGCCGACGCCGAGCAGCAGCGCGGCCAGCGCGAGCGCGTAGCCGTCGATGACCCACTGCAGATCGCTCAGCGAGGCGTCCAGCGCCCGCGCCATGTCGGGCAGCGCCACGATCACGATCGTCACGTCCAGCAGCAGCATGAACGTTCCCAGAGACACCGCTGTGAGCGGCCCCCATGTACGCATTTCCTTGTTCCTCCGACTCCTCGTCCGACGTCTGTGGACGCCCTCGTACGATGAGCCGACGGCGAACGAAGCCGGTGTCAGGGAGGCGCTTGGCGCACGTATTCGACATAGAGGGGCTTCGCAGCGATGGAATCCGATGTCTTCGACGACCTCGACCTTCAGCTGCTGCACGCCCTGGAAGTCGACGGCAGGGCGCCCTTCAGCCGTATCGCGGGCGTCCTCGGCGTCTCCGACCAGACCGTCGCCCGGCGCTTCCGCCGCCTGCGCGCCGAGGCGGGGCTCCGCATCGTCGGGGTCCGTGACACGCGGCGGCTCGGCCACGACGAGTGGATGCTGCGCCTGCGCTGCACGCCCGACGGCGCCGAGGCCATCGCGGCGGCCCTGGCCCGCCGCCCCGACACGGCATGGGTCCACCTCACCTCGGCCGGCACCGAAGTGGTCTGCCTGTCGCTGCCACGCACCCCCGCCGCCTACGAGGACCTGCTCTTCGGCAAGCTCCTGCGCACCCGCAAGCTCATCGAGATCACCGCACACCAGCTGATGCACCGCTTCTACGGCGGCCGCACCGGCTGGATCGGCAAGCACCGCCCGCTCTCCGACGAGCAGGTCGCCGCGCTCGGACCCGCCGAGCCGCCGACCGTGCCGGGCCCCGCCCGCATCACTCCCGACGACGAGCCCCTGGTCGCCGCCCTGAAGGCCGACGGCCGCGTCACCTACCCCGAACTGCAGCGGCTCACCGGCCGCTCCGAGTCCTCGGTCAAGCGCCGCGTCGCCGCGCTGCTCGGTTCGGGAGCCCTCTACCTCGACACCGAGTACGACACCGCGCGCTTCGGCTTCACCACCGCCGCGATGCTCTGGGTCACCGTCGCGCCGGGCGCGCTCGACCGGGTGGGCCGTGCGATGGCCGGGCACCCCGAGGTCGCCCACGTCTCCGCCGTCACCGGGTCGGCCAACCTGATGGCGAGCGTCCTGACCCGCGACACCGACGAGCTCTACGCCTATCTGAGCGGCTCTCTCGGCTCGCTCGACGGGGTGCGGCACGTCGAATCGGCGCCCTATCTGCGCCGCTTCAAGGAACTCACGTACCCACGGCCGCTGCGTTAGCGCCCGCCGCGGTGCAGCCGGTCCCCGCCCGCCAGGATCGCCGCCGCCAGGGCGTCCGCCGCGTCCTGGGCCGGCGCGCGCCGCTCGCCGTGCAGCAGCACGAAGTCGACCTGGCCGAGCTCCGGCAGGCCCGCGCGGTCGGGGACGCGGACCAGGCCCGGCGGGACCAGGCCCCGCGAGTGAGCCATCACGCCCAGTCCCGCGCGGGCCGCCGCCACCAGGCCGTTGAGGCTGCCGCTCGTGCAGGCCACACGCCAGGCGCGGCCCCGCCGCTCCAGCGCCTCGAAGGCGAGGGCGCGGGTGATGCCGGGCGGCGGATAGACGATCAGCGGCACCGGCCGGTCCGGGTCGAGGCGGAGCCGCTCGGCACCGATCCAGACCAGGTCGTCCTGCCACACCAGCTCGCCGCGCGGGTCCTCCGGGCGCCGCTTGGCGAGCACCAGGTCGAGCTTGCCCGCGTCCAGCTGCTTGTGGAGCGTGCCGGACAGCTCGACCGTCAGCTCCAGGTCGACGTCGGGGTGGTCGTGCCGGAAGGTCTCCAGGATGTCGGTGAGCCGCGTGAGGACGAAGTCCTCGGAGGCCCCGAATCGCAGCCGTCCGCCGAGGCGCTTGCCCGCGAAGAATGCCGCCGCCTGTTCGTGCGCCGCCAGGATCCGGCGGGCGAAGCCGAGCATGGCCTCGCCGTCCTCGGTCAGCTCCACGCTGTGGGTGTCGCGGGTGAACAGCTGACGCCCGGCGGCGTCCTCCAAGCGGCGCACGTGCTGACTGACGGTGGACTGGCGCAGATTCAGCCTGCGGGCGGCCCGCGTGAAGCTCAGCGTCTGGGCGACCGCGAGGAATGTGCGGAGCTGTGAGGGGTCGTACACGCCGACCAGCCTAGCCCGCCTATCGCGGAGCGTGATGACAGTCAGAGCGGTGTACGGGATTCCCGATCACCCGGCTCCGGAGGATCATGGGAAGGGCACGTCCGTACGAAAGCGGGGGCCGCCCCGCACCGAGAGCATGGAGCACCGTGAAACGCCTGAAGTGGCCGTCCTGGATGCCGGTCGACCCGTACATCGTGGCGTTGCTCGCGACCGTGGGCCTCGCGGCCCTGCTGCCCGCCCGCGACACCGCCGCCGATGTCGCGTCCGGCGCCTCCACCGGGGCCGTCGCGCTGCTCTTCTTCCTCTACGGCGCCCGGCTCTCCACCCGCGAGGCGCTCGACGGGCTCAAGCACTGGCGGCTCCACGTCACGGTCCTCGCCTGCACGTTCGTCGTCTTCCCGCTGCTCGGACTCGCGGCGAAGGGACTCGTCCCGTACGTCCTGACGCTCGCCCTCTTCAGCGGCTTCCTCTTCCTCACGCTGGTGCCCTCGACGATCCAGTCGTCCATCGCCTTCACCTCGATGGCCCGCGGCAACGTCCCCGCGGCGATCTGCGCGGGCTCCTTCTCCTCGCTGGCCGGCATCGTGCTCACCCCGCTGCTCGCGGCCGCCCTGCTCGGTGACAGCGGCGGCGGCTTCTCGGCGGACTCGCTCCTCAAGATCGTGCTGCAGCTGCTCGTGCCGTTCCTCGCCGGGCAGTTCCTGCGCCGGTGGGTGGGCGGCTTCATCGCCCGCCACAAGAAGATCCTCGGATACGTGGACCGCGGGTCGATCCTGCTCGTCGTCTACACCGCGTTCAGCGAGGGCATGGTCGAGGGCATCTGGAGCCAGGTGCACCCGTTGCGGCTGCTCGCGCTGCTCGGCGTCGAGGTGGTCCTGCTGACCGTCATGCTCACGCTGACCTGGTACGGGGCGAAGCGCCTCGGTTTCGGCAGGGCCGACCGCGTCGCGATCCAGTTCGCCGGGTCGAAGAAGTCCCTGGCGGCCGGACTGCCCATGGCGAGCGTCCTGTTCGGCGCGGACGCCTCGCTGGCCGTGCTGCCCCTGATGCTCTTCCACCAGATGCAGCTGATGGTCTGCGCGGTCATCGCCAAGCGCCGCTCGCGCGATCCGCAGGAGTTCGTCAGCGAGCCCCCGTCAGCCGCAGGGAGACGAACCGCGGCCGGTACAGCGACACGTTCCGGGTGACGTTCGCCTGCGCGTTGGCGGGCGTCGCGTCCAGCCAGTTGACGTCGTAGCTGAGCACGACGCGGCCGTCGCCGCCGAGCGCCGGATGGGCCTGCGGGTTGTAGGCGGCTGTCTCCTGACGGACGGCGCTGTCCTTGGGCAGGGGGGCCTCGAAGGCCTTGGTGGGCCCGTGCCAGGGGCCGGTGGGGGAGCAGGACCAGTACGAGGTGACGGTGGTCAGGCCCTCGGTGCCCGCCGCCATGGTGAACAGCACATACGTCCCGTCGTCCCGCACCACCGTGAACGCGCTGCCCACCCCCTTCCGCTTCCCGTCCCCGAGCACCGGCTTCGGCGTCACGTCGTGGCCCCACGCCTCGCCGTCCCAGTACTCCCAGGCGCCGGGCTCGGCGAGGCTGCCGCGCGGGACACGCGCCACATGGGCGTCCGACGAGGGGCGCGAGGTCGCCTGCGCGTCCGTCCCGCCGAAGACGTACGTCCAGCCGTCGTCGTCGACCGCCGCCGCGCCGTACAGGACCCGCTTCTCCGGATCGGCGACCGACCGCTGGTCCGAGACCTTGGTGATGCTTTCGACGCGCAGGTCGGGCAGCGAGAGCGTGGCGACCTCCGTGGCGACGGGGACGCCGTAGATCCAGGGGCCCTGGCTCGCCATGCGGTTCCACAGCAGGACGCGCACCACGCGCTCGTCCGAGCCGGACGAGCGGGGCTCCACGCGGGCCGCCACCGGCCAGCGCCACTCCTGCGGCGCCGGGTCGGGGAAGAGCGGCGCGGCGAGAGTGCGCTGCAGGGCGCCCGAACGGGACATCACCACGGCCGAGTTGCGGACCATCGGCGTGTTCGGGTCGCGCCAGGTGTGCGGCTGGCCCGCCTGGTTCGGGGGCGCGTGGACCCGGCCGAGGAAGGTGTCGGAGAACAGCCACAGCACGCGCCCGTCCGGCAGCCGCACCGAGTGGGTGCCGTCGCCGCCGGTCCAGTCGTCGGTGCGCGTCATGTCGTCGCCGTAGCGCGCGAACTCCCCGGTGGACCTGTCGTCGGCGGTCCAGGAGGCGACGGTGCGGGGTCTGCATGCCGCATCGCCCTCCCGGTCGTCGTCCGGGAGGGCGATGAGCAGTACGGCCGCGCAGACCAGGGCGAGCAGCAGGACGAGCCAGACGCTGCGCGGCCACGTCGCGGGACGTTGACGGGCGGACACGCCGGGGACGTTAGTTGCTGCCGCGCACCCGGTCCATGGGGAGTCGCACGACGGTGTCCCGTGTCACAGGGGGATCGGCAGTGCGCAGGGCCCCCACGTCGGCGTCGTCCAACGCCCTGTCGTACACCCTCACTTCGTCGATCGCGCCGGTGAAGTGCGCCCGGCTGTCGAGCCGTTGCCCGACGTGCACGCCGAACGGGGAGTTGCGGCTGACCGAGCCGGGCACGTCCGCGGCGGTGACCTGCTCGCCGTCGAGGAAGAGCGTCAGCCGGCCGGCGCCGCGGCGCAGCGCGACGTGGTGCCACTCGCCGTCGTTGTACGCGCCCGTCGTGCGCACGAACGCGGACCTCGGCGGCGCGGCGCCGTCCCGCGTCGTGATCAGGCCGGTGACACGGTCGCTCGCGGGCTCGCCGCGCAGCCACACCTGCGGCTGGTTGGTGCCGATGCCGCCCATCCACAGCAGTGGCTGCTCGCCGGTCGTCGCGGAGTAGCGGAACCAGAGCGAGGCCGTGAAGTCCTCGGCGCCCAGCGGCAGTCGGCGCTGATACGGCAGCCGTACGGCGTCGTCCACGCCGTCGAAGGAGATCGCCCCGCCGAAGCGGCCCGGGGTGCCTCGCGCTCCGCCGAGCACGGCGGCGGGCCGGGCGCCCGGCGCGTGGTCGCGGGTGGTCGGATCCGGGCCACGGCGCGGCTTCAGCCAGTCCTCGGTGAAGCGTGCGAAGCGGATCTCGTCGCGCGCGTCCACCGCGCCGCCCTCGTACATCAGGCCCACGTGGGTCCCGTCGGCCCGCACCATGTCGGAGTAGCCGGACCAGTCGGTGGTCACCGTGGTGCCGCGGTCGACGCTGTCCCAGGTGCGGCCGCCGTCGTAGGAGGAGCGGATCTGCATCGTGCGGCGGCGGTCGGGGTCGGCGGGGCAGGCGAGCAGCATCCGCTTGCCGAACTGGAGGGTGGAGCCCTGCACTTGGGGAGTGTAGAGGTCGGGGATCGCGCGGAAGGGTGCGACGAAGGAGTCGCCGCCGTCGCGGCTGACCGTCTGGGTGCGGTGGCCGAGGTCGGTGCCGTCCTGTTCGCGGCCGCTGACGTGGATCGCCCCGTCCGGCCGTTCGGTGATGGTCATCTCGGACGGCTTCTGCCGGAAGGTGCCCTCGGCCGGTATCGGGTACGAGTCCGTGGCGCCGATCTTCCAGTGGTCGCCGCCGTCGTCGCTGACGATCAGCGCGGCGTGGTTGGCGGTGACCCGGTTGCCGTCCCACGTCTCGGTGTTGGCGGTGAAGACGAGCCGCCCCGCGTGCCGGCCGCGGGTCAGCTGGAGTCCGTGCACGGGGCCGGTCGCGTACCAGGAGTTCCAGTCCTTCGGCAGGATCTGGTCGCTCAGGTCACGCGGCGCCGACCAGCTGCGGCCGTCGTCGTCGCTGTACTGCAGATGCGGGGTGCGGTCGCACGGCACGTCGCAGTTCTTGTTGTCCGTACGCCCCGTGTTGTACGTCTCCGCAAGGAGGATCCGGCCGGTCTCGCGGTCCACGACCGGCGCCGGATTGCCGTGGGTGTCGCCCGCGCCCTCGTTGACGACCTGGAGCGGGCCCCAGGTGCGGCCGCCGTCGTGCGACCGCTTGAGCACCAGGTCTATGTCGCCCGCGTCGCCGCAGTCGTTGACCCGGCCCTCCGCGAAGGCGAGCAGCGTGCCCTTGGTCGTCCGCACCACGGCCGGGATGCGGAAGCAGGCGTAGCCGGGGTCCCGGTCCGCCTTGAACAGCACCTGCTGCTCGAACGGCGGCGGCTCCGCGGCGGCCCGGGCCGCCCGCGCGGCGGGCGCGGGCAGCAGTGCGCCCACGGCTACCGCGGTCACGGCGGCGGTGACGGCACGGAGCGATCTGAGGCGTCCGTGACGTCCATGGCGTGCAGGGGGGCTTGATGACATGGTGCGGTCCGCCTTTCATGGCGACGGCGACTCATGGCGGTGACGACGCGGGGGTTCGGCATGCCCGCACAACGGTCGAACAGGCGACCGGACATCCGGACATCCCACGTCCAACGTACGCGGACAGACGCTACTTGCGGGCTCCGACACCCCACAAGAAGCGTGCGTCAGGGGATCGGCACGGACCTCCGTGCGGAGGCAGGGGCCCGGCCGTGGTCAGCCCTGGGCGGCCGAGGCCCGGAGGGCGACGCGGTGCTCGCCCGCGTACACGTTCATGGAGGAGCCCCGTAGGAAACCGATCAGCGTGAGCCCCGTCTCGGCGGCCAGGTCGACGGCGAGCGACGACGGCGCGGAGACCGCGGCGAGCACCGGGATGCCCGCCATCACGGCCTTCTGGGCCAGCTCGAAGGAGGCGCGGCCCGAGACGAGCAGGACGGCGCGGGACAGCGGCATGTCGCCGTTCTGCAGGGCGCGGCCGACCAGCTTGTCGACGGCGTTGTGCCGCCCCACGTCCTCGCGTATGTCGAGGAGCGCGCCCTCCTCGTCGAAGAGCGCCGCGGCGTGCAGACCCCCGGTCCTGTCGAAGACGCGCTGCGCCGCGCGGAGCCGGTCGGGGAGACTCGCGAGCAGCTCGGTGCCGAGCAGGACCAGAGGCGTGTCGGCGATGGGGAAGCGCGCCGTGGTGCGGACCGCGTCCAGGCTCGCCTTGCCGCACAGGCCGCACGACGAGGTGGTGTAGACGTTGCGTTCGAGCGTGATGTCGGGGAGGACGACGCCCTCGGCGGTCTGCACGTCGACCACGTTGTACGTGTTGGAGCCGTCCTCCCGCGCACCGGCGCAGTAGACGATCGACCGCAGGTCGTCCGCCGAGCCGAGCACGCCCTCGCTCACCAGGAAGCCCGCCGCGAGCGCGAAGTCGTCGCCCGGGGTGCGCATGGTGATGGCGAGCGGCCTGCCGTTCAGCCGGATCTCCAGGGGTTCCTCGGCGACGAGGGTGTCGGGCCGCTCCGAGACGTGACCGTCCCTGACGCGGATCACCTTGCGTCGCTCCGTGACTCGTCCCATGTCCTGATCAGTCCCGGTTCTGTACGTGCTGGTGGCCGAAGCGGCCCTTGATGCGCGGGTTGCCGTGGGTCACCGGGTTGTCGTGCGGCGAGGTGACCTCGACGATCTCATTGTCCTGCACGCGCAGGGTCGGGTTGCAGCCGACTCCGCAGTACGCGCACGCCGAGTTGGTCCGCGCCTACGGCGTACAACCTGTACGGACTCGCACACAAGGTCACCCCGCTCTTCAGAGGGTGACCACATCATGAGAAGCATCCAAACCCTGCGCTCCTTTCCTGTCGCATTACGTGCACCGTTACTCGTGAGTCGCTGACCAAACTGGAGGGTCCCGCATCTTCGGCAACAAGGGGGACCCGTACATGCACGGCTCGCGCATCGCCGCTGTAGGCCACTATCAGCCCGCCAGAATCCTCACCAACGAGGAGCTGGCGAGCAGGGTCGACACCAGCGACGAGTGGATCCGGTCCCGGGTGGGCATCCGCACCCGGCACATCGCGGGCCCGGAGGAGCCGGTCGACGAGCTGGCCGCGCACGCCGGCGGCAAGGCCCTGGCCGCCGCGGGTCTGACCCCCGACGCCATCGACCTGGTCCTGGTCGCCACCTCCACGGCCATCGACCGCTCGCCGAACATGGCCGCCCGGGTCGCCGCGCGGCTCGGCGTCCCCGGCCCCGCCGCCCTGGACCTCAACGTCGTGTGCGCGGGCTTCACGCACGCGCTCGCCACCGCCGACCACACCGTGCGGGCCGGGGCCGCGACCCGCGCCCTGGTCATCGGCGCGGACAAGATGTCCGAGGTCACCGACTGGACGGACCGCACCACCTGCGTGCTGACCGGCGACGGCGCGGGCGCGGCCGTCGTCGAGGCGTGCGGGCCCGGCGAGGAGCCCGGCATCGGTCCCGTGCTGTGGGGCTCGGTGCCCGAGATGGGCAACGCCGTCCGCATCGAGGGCACGCCGCCGCGCTTCGCCCAGGAGGGCCAGAGCGTCTACCGCTGGGCGACGACCCAGCTGCCGCCCCTCGCCCGCGCGGCCTGCGAGCGCGCCGGGCTGACCCCGGCCGACCTCGCCGCCGTCGTCCTGCACCAGGCCAACCTCCGGATCATCGAGCCGCTCGCCGAGCGCATCGGCGCCGTGAACGCCGTGGTCGCGCGCGATGTCGTCGACTCCGGGAACACCTCGGCGGCGAGCATCCCGATGGCGCTGTCCAAGCTGGTGGAGCGCGGCGAGGTCAGCTCCGGAGACCCGGTCCTGCTCTTCGGCTTCGGTGGCAACCTCTCGTACGCGGGACAGGTCGTGCGCTGCCCGTGAAGTCGTAGAACCGCCCCCCGCCGGACATCATGCGGGCCCACACCGAGCACACCCGTCAGACGTACCGCCGGCGCGACCGGGGCTGAGCACCGCCTGCGTCTGCGTCGTCTGCCCCGCGAGGCGCCCCCCGTCGTCGTACACCTCGGTCTGTACGACGACGAAGGAGCCGCCGACGTGCAGGGGACGGGCCACCGCACGGGCCGTCCCGGAGCGTACGGCCCGCAGGAAGTTCGTCTTGGACTCGACCGTCGCCGTGGCCGCGCCCGAGGGCAGATTGAGGAACGCGCACACCGCGCCCGCCGTGTCGGCGAGCGTCATCAGCGCCCCGCCGTGCAGCATGCCGCCCACCGTGCACAGCTCCGGCGACCACTCCAAGATGCCCTCGACACGGTCGGGTCCTGCCTCCGTCAAGGCGATGCCGAGGTGCGCGGCGAAAGGGACAAGCGCAATTAGTTGGGCTGGCGCTTCGTTCTGAGGCAGGGTGTCCGACATGGGGTGACCTTCCACTCGGGGCCGCGGCGGATCACCATCGTGCGGCGCGGTTCCGGAGTCGTCGATTACCTCAGAGGTAGGGCACGGACCACCGGGACAGGGAGAAGCCACATGAGTACGGATCACCGCATACGCCCCTTGATCGAGCAGGACGTGCCGGTGGCCGTGCACACCCTCGCGCGCGCCTTCGCCGACTATCCCTTCACGCGCCACGTCGTCGCCGACGACGGCCACGAGGAGCGGATCCGTCGCTTCCAGGAACTCTTCCTGACCCGCATCGGGATGGTGTACGGGCGCGTCTGGGTCGCGAACGCCGGGCGTGCCGTCGCCGTCTGGACCACGCCGGACCGCGATCCGGCGCCGGGCTTCGCCGCGGTCGGCCCGCTCATCGGGGAGCTCGCGGGCGACCGCGCGCCCTGGTTCGAGTCGGCGGAGCGCGCGCTGCTGCCGCACCGCCCCCAGTACCCCGCGTGGTTCCTCGCCACGGTCGGCGTCGACCCGGACGAGCAGGGCAAGGGCCTCGGCGGCGCGGTGCTCGAACCCGGCCTGGCGGCCGCCGACCGCGCGGGCTTCCCCTGTTTCCTGGAGACGTCGACCGAGCGGAACGTGGCGTTCTACGAGCGGCTCGGCTTCACCGTCACGGCCGACGTCCCACTGCCGGACCACGGCCCCCGCACCTGGTGCATGCTCCGGAAGCCGGCCTAGGAACGCTCCGGAAGCCGGCCCAGGAACACGGCCGTACGCCCCTTTGTCCTGTGACTGGAGAAAGTCATGGGTAATTCGCGCTCAACTTCTTCCCAGCCCCGGCAGGCACTGCTACGTTCCCCTCGAAAGCCTGAAGGAAGCCCCACGGCGACGGCGACCGCACCACGGCACGCCGGCCGGCGGGCAACGGCATGGAAAGCCCGATGAGGCGGGGAGGGGCGCGTGAGACGTATGACGGCTCGACCCGCCAACACGCACCAGGCACGCCTGTTGCGCCTGTTGCGTGACGGAGGACCCAACTCCCGCGCCCAGCTGGGCGATCAGATCGACCTCTCACGGTCCAAACTGGCCGTGGAGGTCGACCGGCTCCTGGAGACCGGACTCGTGGTCGCCGACGGACTCGCCGCCTCGCGCGGCGGCCGCCGCTCCCACAACATCCGCCTGGCCCCGGCCCTCCGCTTCCTCGGCGTGGACATCGGCGCGACCTCGGTCGACGTCGCGGTGACCAACGCCGAGCTGGAGGTCCTCGGCCACATCAACCAGCCCATGGACGTGCGCGAGGGCCCGGTCGCGGTCTTCGAGCAGGTCCTCGCCATGGCGGCCAAGCTGAAGGCCTCCGGGCTCGCGGAAGGGTTCGACGGCGCCGGCATCGGCGTCCCCGGACCGGTCCGCTTCCCGGAGGGCGTGCCGGTCGCCCCGCCGATCATGCCGGGGTGGGACGGCTTCCCCGTCCGGGAGGCCCTCAGCCAGGACCTCGGCTGCCCCGTCATGGTCGACAACGACGTGAACCTCATGGCGATGGGGGAGCAGCACGCGGGCGTCGCACGCTCCGTGGGCGACTTCCTCTGCGTCAAGATCGGCACGGGCATCGGCTGCGGCATCGTCGTCGGCGGTGAGGTCCACCGCGGTACGACGGGCAGCGCCGGCGACATCGGCCACATCCAGTCCGAACCGGACGGACGCCCCTGCGCCTGCGGCAACAAGGGCTGCCTGGAGGCCTACTTCAGCGGCGCGGCACTCGCCCGCGACGCCGAGGAGGCGGCCAGGGAGGGGCGTTCGGCGGAGCTCGCCACGCGGCTCGACGAGGCGGGACGGCTCAGCGCCGTCGACGTCGCGGCGGCCGCCGCCGCGGGCGACGCCGCCGCGCTCGACCTCATCCGCGAGGGCGGCAACCGCACCGGCCAGGTCATCGCGAGTCTCGTCAGCTTCTTCAACCCCGGCCTCGTGGTGATCGGCGGCGGCGTGACCGGCCTCGGCCACACGCTGCTCGCCGCGATCCGCACCCAGGTCTACCGCCAGTCGCTGCCCCTGGCGACCGGCAACCTCCCCATCGTCCTGGGGGAGTTGGGCCCCACCGCCGGCGTCATCGGCGGCGCCCGGCTCATCAGCGACCACCTGTTCTCACCGGCCTGACCGACCCCGCACCGGTCCGGCCCGACCCGTACGGAACGTAGCGCCACCTCGTCCGGCACAGCGCCCCACCCCGCCCTGCCCTGTTCCACCCTGCCCTGAATCCGTCCTGCCCTGCTCCGGCCGCCGCCGAGGGGAACCGTCATGGCACCAGAACCACCCCTGCTCACCATGTCCGGCATCACCAAGTCGTTCCCCGGGGTCCGCGCCCTCGACGGCGTCGACCTCCAGGTCCAGGCCGGGGAAGTGCACTGCCTACTCGGCCAGAACGGCGCCGGGAAGTCCACCCTCATCAAGGTCCTCGCGGGCGCCCACCAGCCCGACGGCGGCGAGATCACCTGGCGCGGCGAGCGCATCACGCTCCGCTCGCCGATCGCCGCCATGCGGCTCGGCATCGCCACCATCTACCAGGAACTCGACCTGGTGGAAGGCCTCTCCGTCGCGGAGAACGTCCACCTCGGGCACGAGCCGACAGCCGCCGGATTCGTGGTGCGCGGCAGGGAGGCGAGGGCCTCAACAGCCGCTCTACTCAAGCGACTTGGGCACGCGGAGATCGATCCGGGGTGTCTCGTCGGTGACCTCTCCGCCGCCCAGCAGCAGATCGTCTCGATGGCCCGCGCGCTCTCCCACGAGGTGCGCCTCATCGTCATGGACGAGCCGTCCGCCGCCCTCGACCCCGACGAGGTCGACAACCTCTTCCGCATCGTCGGCGACCTCACGGCGGAGGGCGTCGCCGTCGTCTACATCTCCCACCGCCTGGAGGAGATCCGCCGCATCGGCGACCGCGTCACCGTCCTCAAGGACGGCCGTGCCGTCGCGGGCGGACTGCCCGCGGAATCCACCCCGACCAGGGACGTCGTGGCGCTGATGACGGGCCGCAACGTCGAGTACGTCTTTCCGGACCGCCCCGCCGAACCGCCCGTAGGGCCACCGGTGTTGACCGTACGCGGACTGTCCCGGCGTGGCGAGTTCGAGCCCCTCGACCTCGAGCTGCGCCCCGGCGAGATCGTGGGCCTCGCCGGACTCGTCGGCTCCGGCCGCTCCGAGATCCTGGAGACGATCTACGGCGCCCGCAAACCCACCACCGGCCAAGTGGTCGTGGACGGGCAGGAGTTGCGGCCGGGCAGCGTGCGGGCCGCCGTCCGCGCGGGGCTCGGACTCGCCCCCGAGGAACGCAAGGCGCAGGCCCTCCTGATGCTGGAGTCCGTCACCCGCAACGTATCGGTCTCGACCATGTCCCGCTTCTCGCGCGGCGGCTGGCTCGACCGCGGTGCCGAACGCGAGGCCGCGCGCGCCGCGACGCGCGAGCTGTCGCTGCGCCCCGACGACCCCACCGCCCCCGTGCGCACCCTGTCCGGCGGCAACCAGCAGAAGGCCGTCCTCGCCCGCTGGCTGCTGCGCGGCTGCCGCGTCCTGCTGCTCGACGAACCGACCCGAGGCGTCGACGTCGGAGCCCGCGCCGAGCTGTACGCGGTGATCCGCAGGCTCGCCGACGAGGGCCTCGCCGTGCTCCTCGTCTCCAGCGAAGTACCCGAAGTGCTCGGCCTCGCCGACCGCGTCCTGGTGCTCCGCGAGGGCCGCGTCGTCCGCACCGCACCCGCCCGTGACCTCGACGAACACCGCGTACTCGACCTCGTCCTCGAAGGGAGCCCGGCGGCATGACCCAGCCAGCCCCGGCGGCCGAGGCCGCCACCCGCAAGAGCGCCCCCGCCGACGGCGGCAGCCCGTGGCGCGCCACTCTGGCCCGCGCCGACGTGCGGACGCTTTCGCTGCTCGGCGTGCTCGCCACGCTGATCGTGATCGGCGGCATTACCCAGCCCGACTCGTTCCTCGACACCGACAACGTCCAGCTGATCCTCACCCAGGCCTCCGTCATCGGCGTCGTCACCGTCGGCATGACCTTCGTGATCATTTCCGGTGGCATCGACCTCTCCGTCGGTGCGATCGTCGCGCTCGCCTCGGTGTGGGCGACGACGGTCGCCACCCAGGAGTACGGCTTCGCGGGCATCCTCTTCACGGCCGTGGTCGTCGGCATGGGGTGCGGCCTGGTGAACGGCCTGCTCATCGCGTACGGCGGGATAGTGCCGTTCATCGCCACCCTCGCCATGCTGGCCGCGGGCCGCGGTCTCGCCCTGCAGATCACCGACGGCAAGACCCAAATGGTCACTGTGGACGGGGTGTTGGACCTCGGCCTGCGCGAGTCGTACATCCTCGGCATCCCGCCGCTGGTCCTGGTCTTCGCCGCCGTCACCGCCGTCGGCTGGCTGCTGCTGAACCGCACGACCTTCGGGCGGCGCTCGGTCGCGGTCGGCGGCAACGCGGAAGCGGCGCGGCTGGCCGGCATCGACGTCCGCAGGCAGCGGCTCTATCTGTATCTGCTCTCCGGCCTGTGCTGCGGCATCGCGGCCTTCCTGCTGATCATCCTCTCCGGCTCGGGCCAGAACACCAACGGCAACCTGTACGAACTCGACGCCATCGCCGCGGTGATCATCGGCGGCACCCTGCTCAGCGGCGGGCGCGGCACGATCACCGGCTCCGTGCTCGGCGTGCTGATCTTCACCACGATCACCAACATCTTCGCGCTCAACAACCTGGAGACCGCGACCCAGCAGATCGCCAAGGGCGCGATCATCGTCGCCGCGGTGCTCGTCCAACGACGCACGGCCACCACCACCTGAGCTGATCCGGCCACCACCGCTTGAGCTGATCCGGCCCACCACTTCCTGAGCTGAGGGGTTCACCCATGCCATCCCACACGAGCCGCAGAGGGCTCCTCTTCGGAGCCGCCGCCCTGTCCACCGGAGCCCTGATCACGGGGTGCACCAGCAACGAGTCCAAGGACGAGGGGTCCGAGGACACGGCGCAGCAGGTCGCCGACGACAAGCCGGGCAAGAAGGTCACCATCGGCTTCGCGGGCCCCCAGGCCGACCACGGCTGGCTCAACGCCATCAACGACAACGCCAAGAAGCGGGCCGAGAAGTACTCGGACGTCACGCTGGAGGCCACCGAGGGCTCGAACGACACCGCGGCCCAGATCGGCCAGGTCGAGACGCTGATCAACAAGAAGGTCGACGTCCTAGTCGTGCTGCCCGCCGACGGCAAGGCCCTCACCCAGGTCGGCCTGAAGGCCATGAAGGCGGGCATCCCCGTCGTCAACCTCGACCGCGTCTTCGCCTCGCCGCAGGCCTACCGCTGCTGGATCGGCGGCGACAACTACGGCATGGGCCTCAGCGCCGGCCACTACATCGGCGAGAAGCTCAAGGACAAGAAGAACGCCCGCGTCATCGAGCTGGCGGGCATCGACAACCTCGAACTCACCAAGCAGCGCACGAAAGGGTTCGACGACGCCCTCAAGAACTACCCGAACATCAAGAAGGTCGCCCGCCAGGCAGCCGAATTCACCGTCGAGTCGGGACAGTCGAAGATGTCCCAACTCCTCCAGGCCCAGAAGAACTTCGACGCCCTGTGGAACCACGACGACGACCAGGGCGTGGGCGCCCTGCGCGCCATCAAGCAGGCGGGCCGCGACGACTTCCTGATGGTGGGCGGCGCGGGCGCGCTCTCCGCGATGCAGGCCATCGAGGCGGACGACAGCGTCCTGAAGGCCACCGTCCTCTACCCGCCCACGATGGCCGCGTCCGCGATCGACCTGGCGCGCGCCCTCGGTCAGGGCAAGGGCGTCAGCGGCATGGCGGAGTTCGAGATCCCGTCCTTCGTCACCTGCTACTCGGCCGTCGTCGACAAGGAGAACGTCGGCCAGTACATGTCCACCGGCTTCAAGTGATGCGCGCTCCCGCACCCCCCACCGAGCGTCGACGAGGAGGATTACCGCATGCGTGAGACGGAGACGGTTCCCGAGGCCGGTGAGCGGCCACTGGGAGCAGGTGCCGGTAAGCGGCCACTGGGAGTGGGCATGGTCGGCTACGCCTTCATGGGTGCCGCCCACTCACAGGGCTGGCGCACCGTGGGGCGAGCCTTCGACCTGCCGGTGCGGCCGGTGCTCTCGGCCGTCTGCGGCCGTGACGGCGAAGCCGTGCGTGCCGCCGCCGACCGGCTCGGCTGGGCCGCCGCCGAGACCGACTGGCGCGCCCTGATCGCCCGCGACGACGTCGATCTCGTCGACATCTGCACGCCGGGCGACAGCCATGCGGAGATCGCCGTCGCCGCCCTGGAGGCGGGCAAGCACGTGCTGTGCGAGAAGCCGCTCGCGAACACCGTGGAGGAGGCCGAGGCGATGGCCGAGGCCGCCGAACGGGCCCGCGCACGGGGGCAGGTCGCCATGGTCGGCTTCAACTACCGCCGGGTGCCCGCCCTCGCGCTGGCCCGCCGGATGGTTGTGGAAGGACGCCTGGGTGCCCTGCGGCATGTGCGTCTGACGTACCTTCAGGACTGGCTGGTCGACGCCGGCTTCCCTCTCACCTGGCGGCTGCGCAAGGACCGTGCGGGCTCCGGGGCGCTCGGCGACCTGGGGGCGCACATCGTGGACCTCGCGCAGTACCTGGTGGGGGAGCCGGTGGCCGGGGTGTCGGCGCTCACCGAGACCTTCGTACGCGAACGTCCCGTCCTGGACGGTCCGTCCAGCGGGCTCACGGCGGCGGGCGGCGGCCGGCTCGGGGCGGTCACGGTCGACGACGCGGCCGTCTTCACCGGGCGGTTCCCGTCCGGCGCCCTCGCCTCCTTCGAGGCGACGCGCTTCGCGGCCGGCCGCAAGAACGCGCTGCGGCTCGAACTCAACGGCTCGGACGGGTCGTTGGCGTTCGACCTGGAGCGCCTGAACGAACTCTCGTTCCACGACCACACCGAACCCGCCGCGTCGTCCGGCTTCCGCCGCATCCTCGTGACCGAGCCCGAACACCCGTATCTGGACGCGTGGTGGCCGCCCGGCCACGGCCTCGGCTACGAGCACACCTTCGTGCACCAGGCCCGCGACCTGCTGCACGCCATCGCCACCGGCGCGCGGCCCGAACCCTCCTTCGCCGACGGCTTGTCCGTGCAGCGGGTGCTCGCCGCGGTGGAGGAGAGCGCGGCGAAGAACTCCGTGTACACGCTGATCCCTGCCTGATGTCCGGCCTGATCCCTGTCTGATCCGCGCCTGATGCCCGCCCGGTTCCCGCTCCGAGGAGGCCTCCGCCATGCCCCGTAGGTTCACGCTCTTCACCGGCCAGTGGGCCGACCTGCCGCTCGAAGAGGTCTGCGGATACGCCCGCGACTTCGGCTACGACGGCCTCGAACTCGCCTGCTGGGGCGACCACTTCGAGGTCGACAAGGCGCTCGCCGACCCGTCCTACCTGGACGGACGGCACGCACTGCTCGACAAGTACGGGCTCAAGTGCTGGGCGATCTCCAACCACCTCGTGGGCCAGGCCGTCTGCGACGCGATCATCGACGAGCGGCATCAGGCGATCCTGCCCGCCCGCATCTGGGGCGACGGCGAGCCGGAGGAGGTGCGGCAGCGGGCCGCCGCCGAGATCAAGGACACGGCGCGGGCGGCCGCCGCCTTCGGCGTCGACACCGTCGTCGGCTTCACGGGCTCGTCGATCTGGCACTTGGTTGCGATGTTCCCGCCGGCCCCCGAGTCGATGATCGAGCGCGGGTACGAGGACTTCGCCGAGCGCTGGAACCCGATCCTGGACGTCTTCGACGAGCACGGCGTGCGGTTCGCGCACGAGGTGCATCCGTCGGAGATCGCGTACGACTACTGGACCACGCACAAGGCACTGGAGGCCGTCGGCCACCGTCCCGCCTTCGGTCTGAACTTCGACCCGTCCCATTTCGTGTGGCAGGACCTCGACCCGGTCGGCTTCCTCTACGACTTCAGGGACCGCATCTACCACGTCGACTGCAAGGAGGCCCGGCGCCGCCTGGACGGCCGCAACGGCCGCCTCGGTTCGCACCTCCCGTGGGGCGACCCGCGCCGCGGCTGGGACTTCGTGTCGGCGGGCCACGGGGACGTGCCCTGGGAGGACGTCTTCCGGATGCTGCGCTCCATCGCGTACGACGGGCCGATCTCCGTGGAGTGGGAGGACGCGGGCATGGACCGGCTCCAGGGCGCCCCGGAGGCGCTGACGCGCTTGAAGGCGTACGACTTCGAGGCGCCGACCGCCTCCTTCGACGCGGCGTTCGGCGGCTCCGACTAGTCCGGACCCGAATCGGGTTTGTCCATTGACAGGAAAAAGTTCAACTTCCGTCCTGCACAAGGGCTTTCCGCCCGGGACAAACGTGGCTACCGTCCCTGAGGTGTACAGGACATGAGTGGTCCGGGGTGACGGCGCACCCCGGCGCACGGCGCACACACCCCGTACGACCGTCCCCCTCCGGAGGAACACCGTGCACAGGAAACGCCCGAGACTCCGCAGCACACTCGCCCTGCTCACCGGCACCGTGCTCACCGGCGCCACCCTCACCTTCGCCGTCCCGCAGGCCGGCGCCGCCCCGGCGGACCCGCCCGCGACCGCCGCCCCCGTCGCCGAGGACTTCCAGCAGGTCACCCTCGCCAAGGGCGAGCCCGAGACGGGTGAGCCGATGACGCTCTCCGTACTTCCCGACCGCTCGGTCCTGCACACCTCCCGCGACGGCACGCTCCGCCTCACCGACGCGGCGGGCAACACCAGGATCGCCGGGAAGATACCGGTCTACACGCACGACGAAGAGGGTCTGCAAGGCGTCGCCATCGACCCGAAGTTCAGCGAGAACCGCGCGATCTACCTCTATTACGCGCCGCCGCTGGACACCCCGGCGGGCGACGCCCCGGAGAACGGCACGGCCGAGGAGTTCAAGAAGTTCGACGGCGTGAACCGGCTCTCCCGCTTCGTCCTCAAGGCCGACGGCACCCTGGACAACGCCAGCGAGAAGAAGGTCCTGGACGTCCCGGCCAGCCGCGGCACCTGCTGCCACGTCGGCGGTGACATCGACTTCGACAAGGAAGGCAACCTCTACCTGTCGACGGGCGACGACTCCAACCCCTTCGCCTCCGACGGCTTCACCCCCATCGACGAGCGCGCCGACCGCAACCCCGCCTTCGACGCCCGGCGCAGCGCCGGCAACACCAACGATCTGCGCGGCAAGATCCTGCGCATCAAGGTGGCCGCCGACGGCAGCTACACGGTCCCCGACGGCAACCTCTTCGCCAAGGGCACTGAGAAGACCCGCCCCGAGATCTACGCGATGGGCTTCCGCAACCCCTTCCGCATGAGCGTCGACAAGCCGACCGGCATCGTGTACGTCGGTGACTACGGGCCCGACGCCGGCGCGGCCGACCCCAAGCGCGGCCCCGCGGGGAAGGTCGAATTCGCCCGCGTCACCAAGCCGGGCAACTTCGGCTGGCCCTTCTGCACCGGCAAGAACGAGCCCTACGTCGACTACGACTTCGCCACCGGAACCTCCGGCGCCACCTTCGACTGTGCCGCCCCCAAGAACGACTCGCGGCACAACACCGGACTGACCGAGCTGCCGCCCGCGCAGGAGGCCTGGATCCCCTACGACGGCGGATCCGTCCCCGAGTTCGGCACCGGCTCCGAATCCCCGATGGGCGGCCCCGTCTACCGCTACGACGCGGCGAACACCTCCCCGGTGAAGTTCCCCGAGGCGTACGACGGCGACTACTTCGCCGGTGAGTTCGGCCGGCGCTGGATCAAGCGCATCGAGCATGGCTCGGACGGCACGGTACAGTCCATCAACCCCTTCCCCTGGACGGGCACCCAGGTGATGGACATGGAGTTCGGACCCGACGGCGCCCTCTACGTCCTCGACTACGGCACGGCCTGGTTCGGCGGCGACGAGAACTCCGGCCTCTACCGCATCGAGAACGCCACGGACGGCCACTCCCCGGTCGCCGAGGCGAGCGCGTCGGTGACCAGCGGCCAGGCACCGCTGCGCACGAAGTTCACCGCCAAGGCGACGGACGCCGACGGCGGGACGCTGACCTATGCGTGGGACTTCGGCGACGGCGGCAAGTCCACCCAGCAGAACCCCACGTACACGTACAAGAAGAACGGCGTCTACACGGCGACCGTGACCGTCAAGGACTCCACCGGCCGCACCGGCTCGGCGAGCGCGCACATCACCGTCGGCAACACCGCGCCCAAGGTCACCCTGGAACTGCCGGGCGACGGCCAGCTGTTCACCTTCGGCGACAAGGTGCCCTTCAAGGTGAAGGTGACCGACCCGGAGGACGGCCCGGTCGACTGCGCCAAGGTCAAGGTCACCCACATCCTCGGCCATGACAGCCACGGCCACCCCGTCACCTCGGCCAACGGCTGCTCGGGCACCATCCAGACATCGGCGGACGGCGAGCACGACCCGAACGCCAACATCTTCGGAGTCTTCGACGCCGAGTACACCGACAAGGGCGCCAACGGCCAGCCCGCGCTGACCACCCACGACCAGAACGTCGTCCAGCCCAAGCACCGCCAGGGCGAGCACTTCAACAGCTCCAAGGGCGTCTCCGTCGTCAACCACACCCCGGCGCACGGCGGCAAGACCGTCGGTGACATCCACAACGGCGACTGGATCTCCTTCAAGCCGTACATCCTCGGCAACGCCACCAAGCTGACCGCCCGGGTCGCCTCGGCCGGGTCCGGCGGCACCCTCGAGGTGCGCAGCGGATCCGCGGGCGGCAGGCTGCTGGGCAGCGCGAAGGTGACACCGACCGGCTCGTGGGAGACGTATGTCGACGTGAGCACGGCCATCAACAAGCCGCCGACGAGGACCACCACGCTCTATCTGGTCTTCAAGGGCAGGGGCTCGGGCTCGCTCTACGACCTGGACGACTTCACCTTCACCACCAGCTGAGGAAGGGGCGAGACCATGCGCAGACGCGCACGGCTCATGACCGCGACCGCGGCCGCCGCACTGCTCATCGGGTGCGTGTCGGGCCCCGCGGCGTCCGACCCGGGATCGAAGCGTGAGGGAGAACGGGTCCTGGTCTTCTCCAAGACCGCGGGCTTCCGGCACGACTCGATCCCCACCGGCATCGCGGCCGTCAAGGAACTCGGCGCCGCGAACGGCTTCGCCGTCGACGCGACGGAGGACGCGGGTGCCTTCACGGCCGCGAACCTGGCCAAGTACGACGCCGTGGTCTGGCTGTCGACCACCGGGGACGTCCTGAACGCCACACAACAGGCGGCCTTCGAGCGGTACATCCGCGGCGGCGGCGCCTACGTCGGCGTGCACGCCGCGGCCGACACCGAATACGACTGGCCCTTCTACGGCGGGCTCGCGGGCGCCTACTTCCAATCGCACCCGGCGATCCAGCCCGCGAAGGTCCACGTCGAGGACCACGCGCACCCGGCCACCTCCCACCTGGGCACCGGGAGCTGGGACCGCACCGACGAGTGGTACAACTACCGCGCCAATCCCCGGGACAAGGCCCGCGTCCTCGCCTCGCTCGACGAGACGTCGTACACGGGCGGCACGATGTCGGGCGACCACCCGATCACCTGGTGCCAGAGCGACTACCAGGGCGGCCGCTCCTTCTACACCGGCGGCGGCCACACCAAGGAGTCCTACGCCGAACCGGCCTTCCGGCAGCACCTGCTGGGCGGCATCCGCTGGGCCGTCGGCGCGGCCCAGGCGGACTGCCGACCGGAGAAGGGCTACACACCGCTCTTCGACGGAACGGCTGCGTCCCTGGAGGGGTGGAAGCAGGCGGGCCCGGGCTCCTTCGCACTGAAGGAGGACGACGGGACGCTGACGACCACCGGCGGCATGGGCATGCTCTGGTACGACCGGCGGGAACTCGGCTCGTACTCCCTCAAGCTCGACTGGCGCATGCGCGGCGACGACAACTCCGGGATCTTCGTGGGCTTCCCGCGCTCCGACGACCCCTGGTCGGCCGTGAACAACGGCTACGAGATCCAGATCGACGCCACCGATGTCCCCGCGAAGACCACGGGCTCCGTCTACGGCTTCAAGTCCGCCGACCTGAAGAGGCGCGACAAGGCGCTGAACCCGCCAGGGGAGTGGAACACCTACGAGATCCGCGTCGAGGGCGAACGCCTTCGCGTCTACCTCAACGGCATCAAGATCAACGACTTCACCAACACCGACCCGGCGCGAAGCCTGCGCCAAGGGCACATCGGCATCCAGAACCACGGTGACGCCGACGAGGTCTCCTTCCGGAACATCCGGCTGAAGGACCTGCCGACTCGCCACGCCGAGGCACCCGCACCGACCGGCCCCGGGGCCGGCCGCTAGACGACGGCGGGCGGAGGACGCCGGACCTCCGCCCGCCGTCTTGCACCACACACCGCACACCGTGCACCGCACACCACACACCGGACACCGTGCACCGCGCTCTGTCCGTCCAACTCGGGTACGAGCTCTTGAGCCATGGCAGGAGGCAGCCGTGTCCACATCCGCGACCTCTACATCAGCGACCGCTACATCCACGCCCAATACTTCCCCCCTGGGGACGTCGCCCGTCGGGCCCACCGGCGTGTGGCTGATCGGGGCACGCGGCTCGGTCGCGACCACGGCCGTCACCGGCTGCGCGGCGGTCGCCGCCGGACTGCACGCGCCCACCGGCATGGTGACCGAAACCCCGCCCTTCCTGGACCGCGGACTGCCAACGTTGTCCTCCCTCGTCTTCGGCGGCCACGACACCACGAGCTGCCCCCTGCCCAAACGCGCCGAGGAACTCGCCGCGGGCGGCGTCCTGCCGCACGACCTCCCCTCGGCCGTCCGCGCCGAACTCGCCGCCGCCGACGCCGAGATCCGCCCCGGCGGCCCCCGGCCCGGCGACTCCCGCAGCGACGAGGAACTCATCGACGCCTTCACCACCGACCTCCAAGACTTCGTACGCCGCCGCGGACTGGCCCGCGCGGTCGTCGTGAACGTCGCCTCCACCGAACCTCGCCCCACGGACGGCGACGAACGCCTCCCCGCCAGCTCCCTCTACGCGGCAGCCGCCCTCCGGGCCGGCTGCCCCTACGTCAACTTCACCCCCTCCACCGGCCTGCACCACCCCCGCCTCACCGAGGCCGCACGTGCCTCCGGCCTCCCGTACGCCGGCCGGGACGGCAAGACCGGCCAGACCCTCCTCCGCTCCGTGCTCGGCCCGATGTTCGCGCAGCGTGCACTCGCCGTGCGCGCCTGGTCGGGCACGAACCTCCTGGGCGGCGGGGACGGCGCCGCCCTGGCCGACCCGGCGGCCGCCGCCGCGAAGAACGCGGGCAAGGAACGCGTCCTCGCCGACACGCTGGGCACCACCCCCGAAGGCGAGGTCCACATCGACGACGTGCCCTCCCTCGGCGACTGGAAGACTGCCTGGGACCACATCGCCTTCGACGGTTTCCTCGGCACCCGCATGGTCCTCCAGACCACCTGGCAGGGCTGCGACTCCGCCCTCGCCGCGCCCCTGATCCTGGACCTCGCCCGCCTCACATCCCGCGCCCACGAACGAGGCCTCTCCGGCCCCCTCCCCGCCCTCGCCTTCTACTTCAAGGACCCGGACCCCGGCGCCCCCGCCGCCCTGGGCGACCAGTTCACCTCCCTCTTGAGCTTCGCGGAGCGGTTGGGGGAGGGGGGACGATGAGCCGGGGGTGCGGGAGCGGGGGCCCCGGGTCGGGCATCCGGGGCGCGGTGCGCGCCGGGCGGCGGCGTCCGGTGCTTGGGTGTCCACGCCGGAGCGGGGGGTGTGGGAGTGGGAGCCCCGGGTGGGGCATCCGGGGCGCGGTGCGTGCCGGGCGGCGGCGTCCGGTGCTTGGGTGTCCCCGCCTCGCCTTCGGGGGTGCGCGCCTCACGTTGGAGGGTGCGGGCCGACCCTTCGAGGGGGTGGGTCCTGCCTTCGAGGGTGCGGGTCCTCCCTTTGAGGGTGAGCGCCCACCCTTCGAGGGCGCGCGTCCACCTTTCGAGGGTGCGGGCCCACCCTGCGAGGGTGCGGGTGCCGTGCCGGTGGATGAGGCCGTATGAACACCGCACACGGCGCCGCCCGCGCCTGGGCCGAACTCCTCCGGCTGCCCGCCCTGTTCACCGTCCCCGGCGACGCCCTCGCCGGGGCGGCGACGACCGGCCTGCGCCCCAACCACCGCACCCTCCTTGCCATTGGTTCCTCTCTCTGTCTGTACGAGGCCGGCATGGCCCTCAACGACTGGGCGGACCGCGCCGAAGACGCCGTCGAGCGCCCCGAACGCCCCCTGCCGTCCGGCCGCATCGCCCCGCCCGCGGCCCTCGCCGCCGCGACCGCCCTCACCGTCACGGGCCTGGCCCTCGCCTCCCGAGCGGGCCGCCCCTCCCTCACGATGGCGAGCGCCCTGGCCGGCACGGTGTGGGCCTACGACCTCGGCCTGAAGCACACGCCCGCGGGACCGGCATCCATGGCCGCCGCACGCGGTCTCGACCTGCTCCTCGGCGCGACCGCCACCGCGGGCCCCGGCCACGGCCCGAGCGTCAAGGCCGCCGCCCCTTCCGCCGGAGTCCTCGCCGCCCACACCCTCGCCGTCACCGTCGTCTCCCGCCGCGAGGCCCAGGGCGGCTCCTCAGCCGCCCCCTTGGCCGCCCTGGCAGTGACGGCCGCGCTGGCAAGGCTGTTGGGCGGTGGCTTCGGCAGTGGGGGAGGGCCTGGCAGTGGTGGTGGACCCGGCGGCGAGGTTGCGTCCTGCGGTGGGGGTGGTCGAGACGGTCACTGGAGAGGTGGGTGGGGTACCCCCGGGGTCGTCGGTCGGAGCGATGCACGCGACCGTGAGAGCGGCCTCCGGAGCGAGCTGAGCGGTCCGAGCCCTCGGCGGCGTCTCCGCCTCGGTCAGTCCGGCCAAGGAGGCTTCCTGGTCAGTCGAAACGTCGGCGCCACCCTCCCCACCGGCCGCCAGGCCCTCCGTGGCGCGCTCGCCCTCGCCTACGTCGGGACCGCCGCCAAGCCCTTCTTCCATGCTGCCCTCAACCCGTCACCTCCCCTCACCCAGCGGGCCGTCGGCGGCGGGATCCGCGCCATGATCCCGCTGCAGGCCGCCCTGGCCGCCCGCGCCGGCGCCGCGGGCACCGCTCTGCTGACCGCGGCCTTCGCCCCTGCCTCCCGCAAGTTCGCACGGAAGGTGAGCGTCACATGACGGGTACGGCCCCGAGCCACCCCCACCCGGCCGACGGGCTCCGCTTCGGCTACGGCACCAACGGTCTCACCGACCTCCGCCTCGACGACGCCCTCGGCCTCCTCGCCGACCTCGGCTACGCGGGCGTCGGCCTGACCCTCGACCACATGCACCTCGACCCCCTCGCCCCCGATCTCGCCGCCCGCACCCGACAGGTGGCCCGCAGACTCGACCACCTCGGTCTGACCGCCACCGTCGAAACCGGCGCCCGCTATGTCCTCGACCCGCGCCACAAGCACGGCCCCTCCCTCCTGGATCCCGATCCGGAACGGCGCACCGAACGTGTCCGCCTCCTCATCCGCGCCGTCCAGGTCGCCGCCGACCTGGGCGCCCACGCCGTGCACTGCTTCAGCGGCATCACCCCGGCGGGCACCTCCGACGACACCGCGTGGCAGCGCCTCGCCGACGCACTCGGCCCCGTGCTCGACGCCGCGTCCGGCGCCGGCGTCCCGCTCGCGGTCGAGCCCGAACCAGGACACCTCCTCTCCTCCCTCGCCGACTTCCACCGCCTGCGCCACGAGCTCGACGACCCCGACCCCCAGCTGCTCGGCCTCACCCTCGACATCGGCCACTGCCAGTGCCTCGAACCACTCCCTCCCGCGGACTGCGTGCGCGCCGCCGCACCCTGGCTGCGACACGTCCAGATCGAGGACATGCGCCGCGGAGTCCACGAACACCTGCCTTTCGGCGATGGAGAGATCGACTTCCCGCCCGTCCTCGAAGCGCTGGCAGCCGTCGGCTACCGGGGGCTGACCGTCGTCGAACTGCCCCGCCACTCCCACGCGGGCCCCGACCTCGCCACCCGCTCCATCGACTTCCTGCGCCGGGCCGCATCCGCCACCCCGGGGACCCTCACCGCTCGCACTGCCACCGTCGGCACTGCCTCTGCTCCCGCTGCACCTCCCGCTCACGCCCACGTCGAAGGAGGTACCCCGTGACCGAGACCCCCGGGATCGCCGCCCTCCGAACCCGTCTCGAAGCCGAACTCGGCGGCGCCGCCCGCGCCTGGCTCGACCAGGCCACCGCCGAGGCCGCCGCCCACGGAGGACGATCTGAGCAGGAGAAGCGGGGGCCCCTCGCCACTTGGGAGTTGCGGTTCGCCGAGGCCGGCAGGCGCTGCGGCGCCGACCACGCCGACGCGGCCCGCATCCTGCTTCTGCACGCCGCGAACGCGACCCCGGCCACCCTCGCCCGCGTCTACGCCCACGGCACCGCCGACGAACGCCGTGCCGTCCTCCTGGCCCTGCCCCACCTGGTGCCCGGCCCCGAAGCGCTGCCCCTGGTCGAGGACGCCCTCCGCACCAACGACACGAGGCTCGTCGCCGCAGCCGTCGGCCCCTACGCCGCCGCTCACCTCGCCCCGCACGACTGGCGCCACGCCGTCCTCAAATGCCTGTTCACCGGGGTCCCCGTGGACGGCGTCGCCGACCTGACCAGGCGCGCCCACGGGGACAGCGAACTCGCCCGCATGCTCGGCGACTACGCGAGTGAGCGGACAGCGGCCGGCCGTACCGTCCCCGGTGACCTGCACCGCGCCCTGCGTCTGACCGCCCCAGAGTCCCCCGAGCCGCCCTCGGCCCCCACGGGCCTCGCGGGCCATCCGTCCGGCGAGGAGTAGGAGTCCTGATGCGTATCTTCGATCCCCACATCCACATGACGTCCCGCACCACCGACGACTATCAGGCGATGTATGCCGCCGGTGTCCGCGCGGTCGTGGAGCCCGCCTTCTGGCTCGGTCAGCCCCGCACCTCGCCCGCCTCCTTCTTCGACTACTTCGACTCCCTCCTCGGCTGGGAACCCTTCCGCGCCGCTCAGTACGGCATCGCCCACCACTGCACGATCGCCCTGAACCCCAAGGAGGCGAACGACCCCCGCTGCACTCCCGTCCTCGACGAACTGCCCCGCTATCTCGTCAAGGACAACGTCGTCGCCGTCGGGGAGATCGGCTACGACTCCATGACGCCGGCCGAGGACACCGCGCTCGCCACCCAGCTGCAGCTCGCCGCCGACCACGAGCTGCCCGCTCTCGTACACACCCCGCACCGCGACAAGCTCGCGGGCCTGCGCCGCACCATCGATGCCGTCCGCGAGTCCGCCCTGCCCATGGACCGCGTCCTGATCGACCACCTCAACGAGACCACCGTCAAGGAGGCCAAGGACAGCGGCTGCTGGCTGGGCTTCTCCGTCTATCCCGACACCAAGATGGACGAGGAACGGATGGTCGCCATCCTGCGCGACGTCGGACCCGACCGGGTGCTGATCAACTCCGCCGCCGACTGGGGAAAGAGCGACCCCCTCAAGACCCGCAAGGTCGCCGACGCCATGCTGGCGACCGGGTACGGCGAGGACGACGTCGACCTCGTCCTGTGGCGCAACCCCGTGGCCTTCTACGGCCTCAGCGGCCGGCTCCGACTCGACGTAAGGGAACCGGACACGACGACCCACGAGGGGAACTCCATCCTGCGCGGCGGGGCGTGAGCCATGCGCTTCCGGCATCCCGACGGCTCCACCGTCCACCTCGCCTACTGCACCAACGTCCACCCCGCCGAGACCCTCGACGGCGTGCTCGCCCAGCTCCGCGACCACTGCGAGCCCGTGCGCAAACGGCTCGGCAGGGACCGCATCGGCATCGGACTGTGGCTCGCCAAGGACGCCGCCCACGCCCTCGGCACCGACCCCGCCGCACTGCGCGGCCTGCGCACCGAACTCGACCGGCGCGGCCTCGAAGTCGTCACGCTCAACGGCTTCCCCTATGAGGGATTCGGCGCCGAACAGGTCAAGTACCGCGTGTACAAGCCGGACTGGACCGACCCGGAGCGCCTCACCCACACCACCGAACTGGCCCGGCTGCTCGCCGCCCTGCTGCCCGACGACGTCACCGAAGGCACCATCTCCACCCTCCCGCTCGCCTGGCGCACACCCTTCGACGACCTCCGTGCCGAGGCCGCCCGCACAGCCCTCGCCACGCTCGCGCAACGCCTCGACGCCCTCGCCGAACTGACCGGCCGCTCCATCCGCATCGGCCTCGAACCAGAACCCGGCTGCACCGTCGAGACCACCGCCGACGCCATCACCCCGCTCACCGCGGTCGGCCACGACCGCATCGGTGTCTGCGTCGACACCTGTCACCTCGCCACCTCCTTCGAGGACCCCGGTGACGCCCTCGATGCTCTCGCCGCCGCGGGCATCCCCGTCGTCAAGTCGCAGCTGTCCGCCGCGCTCCATGCCGAACACCCCCACCTTCCCGACGTACGCGAGGCACTCGCCGCCTTCGACGAACCCCGCTTCCTCCACCAGACCCGCACCCTGACCCGCACCGGCCTGCGCGGCACCGACGACCTCGGCGAAGCACTCACCACGGACGTCCTGCCCGACACGGCGCCCTGGCGCGCCCACTTCCACGTCCCCCTGCACGCCGCTCCCGCGCCGCCGCTCACCTCCACGCTCCCCGTGCTCCAGGACGTCCTGACCCGGCTCGTCGGCGGACCCGTCCCCCTCACCCGCCACCTCGAGGTCGAGACCTACACCTGGCAGGCCCTCCCGCCCGCACTGCGCCCGCGCGGCCGCCCGCAGCTCGCCGAGGGCATCGCCGCCGAACTCGCCCTCGCCCGCGACCTCCTGACCGACCTCGGCCTCAAGGAACTCCCATGACCCCGACCCCCTTGCTGGTTCTTGACGTCGTCGGCCTCACCCCGCGCCTCCTCGACCACATGCCCCGCCTCAAGACGCTCGGCCAGTCCGGGTCCCGAGCGCCGCTCGGCACCGTCCTGCCCGCCGTCACCTGCGCCGCCCAGTCCACCTTCCTCACCGGCACCACCCCCGCCGAGCACGGCATCGTCGGCAACGGCTGGTACTTCCGCGAGCTCGGCGACGTACTCCTCTGGCGTCAGCACAACGGTCTCGTCGCCGGGGACAAACTGTGGGACGCCGCCCGCCGCGCGCACCCCGGCTACACCGTCGCCAACATCTGCTGGTGGTACGCCATGGGCGCCGACACCGACTTCACCGTCACCCCCCGCCCCGTCTACTACGCCGACGGCCGCAAAGAACCCGACTGCTACACCCGGCCCCCGGACCTCCACGACGAACTCACCGAAAAACTCGGCACGTTCCCCCTCTTCCACTTCTGGGGGCCCGGCGCGGACATCGTGTCCAGCCGCTGGATCGTGGACGCCACCCGCCACGTCATCGACACCCGCCACCCCGACCTGGCCCTGTGCTACCTCCCTCATCTCGACTACGACCTGCAACGCTTCGGCCCCGACGACCCGCGCTCCTTCCAGGCGGCCGCCGACCTGGACGCGACCCTCGCCCCGCTTCTGGACGACGCGAAAGCGGAGGGCCGCACCGTCGTCGCGCTCTCCGAATACGGCATCACGTGGGTGAACCGGCCCATCGACATCAACCGGACACTGCGCCGAGCGGGCCTGCTGGAGGTGCACACCCAGGACGGCATGGAGTACCTCGACCCGATGGCGTCCCGCGCCTTCGCCGTCGCCGACCACCAGATCGCCCACGTCTACGTCCGCCGCCCGGAAGACCTCGACGCCACGCGCGCCGCCCTCAAGGACGTCCCCGGCATCGAGCAGCTCCTCGACGACGAGGGCAAGAAGGCACACCACCTGGACCACCCGCGCTCCGGTGAACTCGTCGCCGTCGCGGAGCCGGATGCCTGGTTCACGTACTACTACTGGCTCGACGACGCTCGCGCGCCCGACTTCGCGCAGCTCGTCGAGATCCATCGCAAACCCGGCTACGACCCTGTCGAGCTCTTCATGGACCCCCAGGATCCGTACGTCCGCGTCAAGGCCGCGGGCGCGCTGGCCCGGAAGAAGCTCGGCATGCGCTATCGCATGGCGGTCGTGCCCCTGGACCCGTCACCTATTCGCGGCAGCCATGGCCGCCTCCCCACGAGCGAGGACGAAAGTCCGCTCATTCTGTGCTCCACCCCCCGCGCTGTCAGCGGCCGCGTCGCGGCCACCGATGTGAAATCGCTCCTGCTCGACCTCGCGGGCCTGCGGTGACGACCGCCTGCCCGCGCCGCTGAATCTGCTTGATCTCCACTGAACCAGAAGGCTCGGGCCCTGCCATCAGGGTCCGACCCCCAGTGATCCCCGATCCGTTCTTCGAACCCATCCCTGACGCCACCCTGAGCCAGCCGAGGAGAACCGCATGATCCGCAAGCCATCCTCCACCGATCCCGGTCCCGATCCTGAACTCGCTCGCAGACTCAGCCGACGCGGCATGCTCGGTGTGGCCGCCGGTGCGTCCGCCGCGGCCCTCCTCGGGGCGGCGACCCCAACGGCCGCTGCGTCGACTGGCTCGATCGGCTCCACCGCTCCGGCCGGCTCGGGGAAGGGCCGCGGGCGTCCCGTCCTGCCGCCCGGTCGGCTCGGCATTCAGCTCTACAGCCTCCGCGACAAGGTCTCCACCCTCGGATTCGCTCCCGTATTCGCGGAGTTGGAGAAGTACGGATACGACGAGATCGAATTCGCCGGCTACACCCAAGGCTCGGCAGGTGCCATCACACTCGCCCAGCTCAAGGCGCTGGCAAGGGACCACGGTCTGCATCCCATCGGCTCCCACGTCGGCTACTACGCCGACAACAACCCCAACGCGTACACGTTCGCGCAGAACCTCACCAAGGTCCTCGACGACGCAGAGGCCCTCGGCCTGAAGCACATCGGCACCGCGTCGGGGCCCTTCCGCTACGGCACCACCGTCGACGCCTGGAAGCGTGCGGCGGAGGACTTCAACACGTACGGCGAAGCGGCCCGTAAGCGCGGCATGAAGTTCTACCAGCACAACCACGCCGAGGAGTTCTCCTTCGCCACCGACAAGCCGAAGGTCCGGCTCTACGATGTGCTGCTCGCCGAGACCGACCCCGACTTCGTGTACCTGGAGATGGACATCTACTGGGCCTACAGCGCCCAGTTCCGGTTCGGCAAGCGGCCCGACGGTACCCCCGCGCCCTTCGACCCGCTCGACTACGTACTCAAGCAGCCCCACCGATACCCGTTGTTCCACGTCAAGGACGGCATCCGCGACGAGAGCACGCGCGACGGCTACCGCATGACGGACGTCGGCGACGGCGACATCGACTACAAGAAGTTCCTGTCCAAGGTGACCGGGCGTACGCACCACGGAAAGCGCTACCACCATTGGCAGACCGAGCACGACAACCCGGCCGAGTCCTACGCCTTCGCGCGCAAGTCCAGCGAGCACCTGCACTCACTGCGCACCGGCCGCTGCGGCGACTGACCGCACGCCGACATGTAGGCATGTAGGCATGGAGGGGGTCCTCCCGCTGTCGGCGGGAGGACCCCCTCCATGCGCGGTCATGTCACGACGTGTCTTCACCGCGGAGATCCTGGTTCAGCCGATGCCCTGTCGGTCCGGCAGCAGGGCGAAGACACGGTCCGCCGCCTCCGGCACCGAGCGCTCCACGGCCTGTGCGAGGAGTTCCCGGTGCCGCAGCAGTGGTTCGCGCCGCTCCTCGGGGACGAGCAGCAGCAGATCGTCGAGCCCGGCCAGCATGCGTCGGGTGACCTGGGGGTTGCCGACCGCGGTGCCCCTGATCTCCGCGAACCCGAGATCGACCAGGGCGGTCCAGTCCGGTACCGACTGGACCAGCCGCAGCGCCCCGCGCCGGTCGCGGTGCCCGAGCGCGCCGAGCGGGTGCGGGGCGACCGACGCGAGGAACTGCACGATGCGGTCCAGGGCCTGCACGGCGGTCGTCGGATCGTTCACCGCAGGCGACAGGGCCCGCAGCGCGATGTCGGACAGCTGTCGCAGACCGAACCCGAGATCCTGGTGGAAGGTCCGCTCCACTCCCACGGACACGGTGTAGCCGAGCGCCCGCCGCGAGGGCGCCGCGCCGCCGTGCACCGTGAACACCGGCGTCCCCGGCACCACGAAGTCCCCGATCCGGGGGATCAGCCGCAGCACGACCCCCTGTCGCCGGGCCGCCCGCACGGCCCGTGCGATGTTCACGTCCCGCAGGACGCCCGCCCTGCCGTGATGCGTGACCCGGGCGGTCTCGGGCCCGAGCTGCTCCGTGTCCACCGGGAGCTCCGTGGGCTGCTTCACGGCGACCCGGAACGACTCGCGGGCGATCCGGTCGATGACGAAGCCGATGCGCATCATCCGGACGGTCCCGTTCACGTACGCCACGAACAGCAGCAGGCTCAGCAGCACCATCACCATCGCGAGCACCGACTCCACCAGCGGCACGCTCGTCAGGAGCCGGGGATCCCGCTCGCTGTCGAAGGAGGTGAGGGTCAGGAGGGAGAAGAGGAACGTCGCCAGGAACACGGTCAGCGTGATCTTGGTGATGCGGGACCGGACGTACAGCCGCACCACCCGCGGGCTGAACTGCCCGCTGGCCATCTGTACGGCCACGAGCGAGATGCTGAAGACGACACCGATGAACGTCATCATGGCGCTGCCGATGGTGCTGATCACCGCCTTGGCGTCGTCGGCGATCCCCATCAGCTCCTTGATCGCGTCGTAGTCACCCCCGTCCCGCAACGACGCGACGATCTCCGTGTCCAGCTCCGCCGCGCCCCACCACAGGAGCATGGCCCCCATGAGCCCGGCGGTCGGCGCGAACCACATGGTGTCCCGCAGGTGCTCACGCAAGGGGGAGAGCATCCGGGGGCGGTGCACCTTCATGTCGCCGAGCATGCCACTGCCGCTGCCACCGGTAATCGTTCCGTCACTCATGGTGAGACTCTAGGCGGGGTGGCGCGGGTCACCGTGCATACCGCGGTCGGCGGGCGGATACGCAGGTGAAAGGCACTCCGAAACCTTGGTATTGTTGTCCATGTCGCCGCGGGGAACGCCCCGCAGGGCGGCAGACACCTAGTCCGGGTGGCGGAATGGCAGACGCGCTAGCTTGAGGTGCTAGTGCCCTTTATCGGGCGTGGGGGTTCAAGTCCCCCCTCGGACACCAAAAGATCAATCAGATCCCCACGGTTCTTCGCGAACCGTGGGGATCTGTTGTTTCCGCCGAAGGGCGGGGGCGAGGCGGGTCGCTACGGATTCACGCAGGTGATCGAACCGGTCGGTAGGTTGTTGCCGGTCGAGGTGGCGGTGAAGCCGAATGTGGTGGTGCCGTCCGGTGGGATGGTGCGGTTGTGGTCGACGTTCTTGACCGTGACCGTGCCGTCGGAGCCCGGGCTGAGCGTGCCGTTCCAGACTTGGTCGATCTTGGTGCCGGTGCCTGGCTGCCAGCGCACGGCCCATCCGTTGCGCGCGGTGGTGTTGTGGTTCATCACCTCGACGGAGCCCTGGAAGCCGCCGTTCCAGGAGTTCGTCACCTTGTAGAGGGCCATGCAGCCGGTGTGCGGGTCGCTCGGGGTAGGGGTAGGGGTAGGCGTGGGGGTCGGGGTCGGAGAGGGGCCTCCCGTGCCGTCGCGGATGCCGGTCACCTCGCCGTTGCCCCCGTCGAAGACGATGTCGGAGCAGGAGAAGAAGTTCTCCTGGCTGTCCGACCGCACCCACTGGATGAACATCATCGCGTCGCCGGAGCGGCCCGAGGGCAGCTTCAGGTCCCAGTAGTAGTGACCGGACTCGCTCCCCACGGAACCGGACTGCGGCGGGTTGGTGACGGTCTGGACGAGTTCCAGGTCGCCCCAGCCCAGCGGCTTCGTGGGGGAGTAGCCGGGCTTGGAAATGTACACGCGGAAGTCACCCGGGTGCGCCGCCCAGTTGCTGTGCTTGATCTTGATCGAGGCCCCGGAGGTGAGGTGCGTGCGGGGCCAGTCGGCGCGGGCGGCGTTGTAGCCGGTGAAGTTGTACGGGGAGCGGTCGCCGGCGCTGCACAGCTTGCCGTCCGGGACGTAGCCCGGGCCGCGTCCGCCCGCGTTGGAGTCGAGCACGGCGAACCAGTTGTACAGCGCGTTGGCGCCGCTCTCCGCGAGCGCCGCCTTGCACGCCGGGTTCGTCGGGTCGAGCGCGCCGGTGCTGGTCTTGGCGTCCAGATAGCAGAGGTACGTCCGCGATCCGGGCGTCATCGTCACGCCGTGCGCCTGCGCGCTGTTCTGGCCGACGAGGGCCAGACCGAGCCCGCTGAGCAGGGTGGCCAGCACCGCGAGTAAGGACAGTGGTCGTCTCTTGCTTCGATTCATCGTCCGTCTCCTAGGGGCCGTCGGTGGGTACGGCGGGGTGGGCGTTGCGTACGAGCATGGAGAACTGATCGTGGAACCAGTGCCCGGCCAGCGGCGCGTCGGGCATGGCGCCGGTCGGGTTGCCGCCCGTGCCCGGGGCTGTGTGGTCCGGGTCGCACATCGGGTCAGGGCGCTTGCCCTCGTCGTTCGGGATGTCCTTGCTCGCGCCGTCCGATTCCCCCGGTGGCTTGACCCACAGGAACGCGTCGAGGTGCGCGTCCGGGGAGTCGGCGGGCACGGCCTGCGGGGGGCGGCCGAGCCCCGCGCCGTTGACGTTGCACCACAGGCCGCGGTGGGTGCGGCGGTCCACCTTGGACTGGCTGACGTAGGTGTCGAGTACGGTGCTTGTCCCCTCGGCGGTCGGCCGGTCGCTGCCGCCCCACCCGTTGCGGGAGGTGTCGATGGCCATACCGGTGGCAGCGGGCCAGCCCCGGGACACCAGCGCGGAGTGCAGGGCCTTGGTGTAGTCCGACTCGTCGAAGTTCGGGTTCCACCCGTAGAACGTGCCGGACTTGACCACGTTGCCGCCGACCGTCTTGTCCGGGTCGGTGAGGAACGGCTCGGTCAGGGGCGTGTAGTTGGAGACGTTGGTGATCAGACCGTCCACGCTGCGCAGACCGGCCCTGGTGCCCTTGACGACGTCCGTGTACAGATCGGCGGTCTGGGAGAGATTGGTGTCCCAGCCGAGCCAGCCGGAGTGGCCGACGTCCATGTACGTGTACACGTTGGGGAGGGCGTGCAGCTTGTTCAGGGCGTACCGGGTGGCGGCCACCTGGATGCCGCTGCTCTTGGCCCGGGCGCACTCCGGGTCGGAGAGGTTGGTGACCAGGTTCGGAAGGCCGTCCGGCTCGATGACCGTGGTGATGCGGATGTCACGGTACTTCGGTCTGGCGAAGACCTTGGCGATCTCGTCGATGTACTCGGCCTTGTAGCGTGCCAAACCCTTGTAGGTGAGCGGCAGTTCACCGTTGGAGGCGAGGGCGGCGCAGTCGCGGCCCGGCAGGTCGTACACCACGAACGAGGCGACGAGCGGCCGGCCCGGCTTCTTCTGCGCGAGCGCCAGGTCGAGGTGGTCGGCGAGGCTCTTGCGGCCCGCGTTGGCGTCACCGCCGTGGATGGCGGCGATCCGGTCCAGCCAGACGGCCGTCGGGTAGTTCTTGACCTGCGCCATCTTCGACTTGAGGGTCGCGTCGGTGGTCCTGGCGATGGACCCGTCGACGAGGCGGGCGTAGTCCGGGTTGACGTAGAACGACGCGTCGGCGAACGGGTTGTCGACGTGCGGCGCCGCCGCCGACGCCGGGGGCGCGGCCACCTGGACCGCCGCTCCAAGGAGGAGGGTGCTCAAGGCGGCGGCCAGAGCAGCCGATCGCTTGCGGTGGGGTCTGCGGGGGCGGTGGGAGCGGTGGGGTCGGGTGATCGTGCGGCTGGTCGGGTCGGGCATGTGCTCTCCTGGTGGATGGGGGTGGGGGCGGACAGGGGAACTCCTGGTCGGGCGCCGGCACCGCCCGGGCGCCGGAGTCACCGGGCCCGCCCGGGGTCAGCCGCCGGTGTTCACGGCGGAGGAGGAGGAATTCACCGGGCCCGCCCGGTGTCAGCCGCCGATGTTCACGGCGGAGGAGAAGGAGTTCACCGACAGCCCCGCGCCGTTCTGCCACGGCTCGAAGCCGGCCTGCACGCTGGTCAGGTACCAGTTGCGCTGCGCCATGCCTCGGGCGACCGCCTGGTCGACGAAGTCCATGACGTCGAAGCTCCAGCTCGTGATCGCCGAGGGGGCGACGAAGGAGATCACGTCGTTGGAGCCGTTGCTGCCGGTCCAGACCTCCCAGGTGCGCCCGCCGACTGTGGCAGTGCCGATCCGGGAACCGATGGGCTGGATCGGGCCGACCCGGTTGAACCAGATCATGATCTCGGTCCGGTTCACGCCGTCGGTGCGGGGCGTCGGGTCCAGCCAGATGTCGTACGAGGCGTTGAACACGGCGCCTGACACATAGCCGTAGGAGATGCTGCTCGGCGCGCTGGAGACGGTGCTGATCTGCGCGGGGAGCTTGGTCCCGGGTGAACAGACGGTGTAGTGACAGCCGTTGAAGATCGACGGATACGACTTGGGGGCGCCGTTGGTGGGTACCGAACCGTCGGCCCGGGCGACCCGGAAGCCGGTGTTGGTGGCGGTGACGCACTGGGTGGCGCTGGTGCCCCAGCGGTTGTTCTGGACGACGTAGCGTCCCTGGATCACGGTGGTGCCGAACGGCTCACAGATCGTGGTGTCGGCCTGGGCCGGGGTGCTGACCACGAGGAGCGCCGCCACCGTGGTGAGAGCGGTGAACAACGCGCCTGACAGGGCACGGACGGTGCGGAGGCGATGCGGTGAGGAGCGCATGAAGGAGCCTCTCTCCGAGGGGTCATCTTTCCGACTGCGGGAGCGTTTCCGTCTCTCTACAAGTGGGAGCGCTCCCACTCGCTCACAGCCGGACTGTAAGAGTCCGGCGGGGTCATGACAACCCTGTGAGCACCGATCCGTCGAACGGAATCCGGGTCTCTGTACAGGCATCCGCGGAAAAACGTAACCCTGCCCGCAGCGAGCGAAAGTGGCCATCCGGCGGACGGGCCCGGCCGACGGCGTCCCGGCGGGCCCGCGCAAGGACTTCGAAAGCATGAGCCGACGCCGCGTACCGACGGCCGATCGACCCAGGTGGGCAGGTACGACGCCGCGGAGTGCGTCGGACGTCCAGGGCCCGTCGACCGGTTCTCGCAGCACGCGCCGACGCGGAGCACACTCCCACCCCGCCCCGGGGGTCGACGTCACGGGTGGAACCGGCGCCCGCCGAACGGTGGGAACACTGTGCCGCGCGGTGCAATGGAGAGGACGCGTCGGCCGACGAACCGGCCCCTGGCCCCGTCTCTTGCGGCATGCGCACCCCGCCCCGCGCACCCGGCATCCGGCCGGGGCGACCGCCGCCGGACGACCCTCCGGGCCCCCGCCCGCGCCCCCACGCTTGCCGCGTCAACTACTTCACGGATGTGGCGCGTTCGGCTGTTGCCGCCGCGTTTCCGCGCCCGCAGATTGTTTCGCGGGAGCGCTCCCACGCGCCACCCACACGTCACCCCCCACGTCTCATCCGACGCACCCCCCACAGGAAGCAGGAGCCCGATGGATCGTCATTCTCATCTCCTCGGCACGAGACGCGGCCTGACGCTCGTCTTCAGCGCTCTGGTCGCGTTGCTGCTCAGCCTGGTCCCCTGGAGCGGGACCGCGGTGGCGCACGGTTCCGTCGTCGACCCGGCGACGCGCAATTACGGCTGTTGGCAGCGTTGGGGCAGCGATCACCTCAACCCGGCGATGGCCCAGCAGGACCCCATGTGCTGGCAGGCGTGGCGGGCCGACCCCAACGCCATGTGGAACTGGAACGGCCTGTACCGCAACGGCTCCGGCGGCAACTTCCGGGCGGTCGTCCCGGACGGTCAGCTGTGCAGCGGCGGCCGGACCGAGGGCGGACGCTACAACGCGCTGGACACGCCCGGCGCGTGGCGGACCACCGCACTCGCCGACGACTTCACCGTCAAGCTGTACGACCAGGCCAGCCACGGCGCGGACTACTTCGAGGTCTACCTCAGCCGGCAGGGCTACGACCCCGTCACCCAGCCCCTGCGCTGGAGTGATCTCGAACTGGTCGCCCGCACCGGCAAGTACGCGCCGAGCCAGAACTACTCGATCCCCGTGAGCACCTCCGGCTACAGCGGCCGCCATGTGGTGTACACGATCTGGCAGGCGTCGCACATGGACCAGACGTACTTCCTGTGCAGTGACGTCGACTTCGGCTGACCGCACCGGCTCGCGGCGATGACAGCGCCGCCGGGCTGAGGGCGCCGGCGGAGTGCCGTCCCGCCGGGCAGCACCATGCCCGGCGGGACCTGTCCGCCTCCGCCGGCCGCCCTCATCTCTCCCCCTGTCCAGCTCTGCCCAGCTCCCCGTCCTCCTGGAGCCGCCCCATGCCCCGCAGCCGCCGCACCGCCCTCACCCGCCCGGTCCGCCTGCTTCCCCTCCGCCCCCTCCTCCCCCTCGTCCTCTTCACCCTTGTACTGAGCACTCTCGTCACCCCGCCAACCGCCGCCTCCGCCGCGACCCCGCGCGACACGGCGTCCGGCGTGCCCCAGGCCGGGAGAGCCGCGGACGTCCCCTTGACCTCCCTGCACGCCACCACGACGCAGGTCGCCTCCGGGCTGAGACGGCCCACCGCCCTCGCCGCCCCCGACGACGGCTCCGGTCGGCTCTTCGTCACCGAGAAGTCCGGCACCGTCCGCGTCTACCACCCCGACACCGGTCTGGCTGCCACCCCGCTCCTCGACATCAGGTCTTCCGTGGACGAGTCGGGCAACGAACGCGGCCTGCTGGGCATCGCCGTCCCGCCCGACTTCGCCACCAGCCGGCAGCTGTACCTCGCGTACACGGCCCTGCCCGACGGCGCGGTCACCCTCGCCCGCTACCGGCTCGACGGCGCGCGGCTGGAACCTCTGCTCTCCCAGGAGCACGCCGAGTACAGCAACCACAACGGCGGCCAGCTCGCCTTCGGCCCCGACGGACACCTCTACTGGAGCATCGGCGACGGCGGCGGTTCGGCGGACCCCCTGCGCGCCGGGCAGCGACTGGACACGCTCCTCGGCAAGATCCTGCGCGTCGACGTGAACCGCACGTGCGGGGAGCTCGCCTACTGCGTCCCCGACGACAACCCCTTCGTCGACGTCCCCGGCGCCCGCCCGGAGATCTGGCTGTACGGGCTGCGCAACCCGTGGCGGTTCTCCTTCGACCGGGCCGACGGCTCGCTGTGGATCGGTGACGTCGGCCAGGGCCGCTGGGAGGAGATCGACCACATCGCACCGGGCCGCGGCGGGCTCAACCTCGGCTGGTCCTGCTACGAAGGGCTGGAAAGGTTCGAGGGCGGCGACTGCACCCCGGGTGAGCGGTACACCAAGCCGGTGTTCACGTACTCCCCGTACACGGGCGGGTGTTCGGTCATCGGCGGGCATGTCTACCGCGGCAAGAAGTACGCCGACCTGGCCGACGGCACGTATCTCGCCACCGACTACTGCTCCTCGACCGTCTGGGCGCTGCGTCCCGACGGCAGCGGCGGCTACGAGCAGGCGGAGATCGGCGAGCTGCCCACGCAGGTGACGTCGATCGGCGCGACCGTCGACGGGGAGCTCTACATGGTCAATGACCTGCCCGGCGGTCTGCACCGCCTCTCGCTCGCGCGGGAGGAGCCCACCTGTCGCGTGGACCGGACCGTGCAGAGCTGGGGAACGGGCACGAAGGTCGACCTCACCATCACCAACACGGGCACCACGGCCGTGAAGGGCTGGAGGCTGGAGTTCCCCCTCGCCCTCGGCCAGACCGTCGTCTCCGACTGGGGCACCGATCTGACGCAGGGAAGCAACACCGTCACGGCCGCCAACGCCCCGTACAACGCCGACATCCCGCCGGGCGGGCGTGTCACTCTCGGCTATCTCGCCGACCACACCGGAGACAGCACACCACCGCCGCGCTTCCTGCTCAACGGGGACGCGTGCGCCGTGGGGCGGTGACCTGCCGGCACGGTGACAGCTCACGGCTCACGGCTCACGGCTCACGGCCGGTCGGCGTTCTCGGCCCAGAGTGACCGCACGTGGCCGAGGTGCCGGGCCATGCACTGCTCCGCGGCCTCGGCGTCGCCCGCCAGCATCAGGTCGAGGAGTTCGATGTGCTCCTCGGCCGACGGGGTCAGCTGGTCGCGTTCGTCGAGGGTCGTCAGGCCGTAGAGACGGGAGCGCTTGCGGAGGTCGCCGACCGTTTCGACCAGCCGGTCGTTGCCCGAGAGGGCGAGGAGCGAGAGGTGGAAGCGGCGGTCGGCCTCCAGATAGGCGATGAGGTCGTGGTCGCGGGCGGCGCGCACGATCTCCTCGGCGACCGGGCGCAGCACCTCCAGGTCCGCGCGGGCCGCGGTGCGGGTGATGCGGCCGATCATGGGGACCTCGATCAGGCCGCGGATCTCCGTGTACTGGTCGAGGTCGCGTTCGTTGACCTCGGTGACCCGGAAGCCCTTGTTGCGGACCGGCTCGACCAGGCCCTCCCTGGCCAGGTCGAGCATGGCCTCGCGCACCGGCGTCGCCGAGATGCCGAAGTCCTCGGCGAGGCCGGGCGCGGAGTAGATCTCGCCGGGGCGCAGTTCGCCGGAGATCAGGGCAGCGCGCAGGGCGTGGCCGACCTGGTCGCGCAGCCGCTCCCTGGTGGTGATGAGGTTCTTCTGCTTCAGGTGCCCCATGGTGTCCCCTCCGGTGGTCCCCGCGCCCGCGCGGATCACCAAAGTACAATGTCACGTGGCAAGTTGGGGCCCGGGAGGAGCTCGGGAGGACTGAGGGGGCTCAAGAGGACTCAGGCGGGGGGATCAGAGCAGGAAGCCCGCCGGGAAAGGGTCGTCCGGGTCGAGGAAGTACTGGGCGGTGCCCGTGATCCAGGCCCGTCCGGTGATCCGGGGGACGACCGCGGGCAGGCCCGCCACCTCCGTCTCCGCCACCAGCCGCCCGGTGAACTTCGTCCCGATGAAGGACTCGTTGACGAAGTCGCGGTCCAGCGGCAGCTCGCCGCGGGCGTGCAGCTGTGCCATGCGCGCGGACGTGCCCGTGCCGCACGGCGAGCGGTCGAACCAGCCCGGGTGGATCGCCATGGCATGCCGCGAGCGGCGCGCGTCCGAGCCGGGCGCGGCCAGATAGACGTGCTTCACCCCGGCGATCTCCGGCTGCTCGGGGTGGGCCGGGCGGTCCGGCGACGCGTTGATCGCCTCCATGACGGCGAGGCCCGCCGCCAGCAGGTCGTCCTTGCGTGCGCGGTCGAACGGCAGGCCCAGCGCGTCGAGTTGGACGAACGCGTAGAAGTTTCCGCCGTAGGCCATGTCGTACGTCACCGTGCCGTGCCCCGGCACCTCGACCTTGCGGTCCAGGGCGACACAGAACGCCGGAACGTTGGTGAGCGTCGCCGACGTGGCCGCGCCGTCGCTCACCCGGACGTCCACGGAGACGAGGCCCGCCGGGGTGTCGAGACGCACTGTCGTCACCGGCTCGGTGACCCGGACCATGCCGGTCTCCACCAGCACCGTGGCCACGCCGATGGTGCCGTGGCCGCACATGGGAAGGAGCCCGGACACCTCGACGTAGAGGACTCCGTAGTCGGCGTCCGGACGGGTCGGGGGCTGGAGGATCGCGCCGCTCATCGCGGAGTGGCCGCGCGGCTCGTACATCAGGAGGGTGCGGAGGTGGTCCAGGTGCTCGATGAAGTGGAGCCTGCGGTCGGCCATGGTGGCGCCGGGGAGCACGCCGACACCGCCGGTGATCACGCGCGTGGGCATGCCTTCGGTGTGCGAGTCGACGGCGTGGAAGACGTGACGGGTGCGCATGGGTCCCTTCCGGTTCTCAAAGCGGGGCAGGTGCAGACAGGGGGAGGGGAAGGGGTCAGCGGTGGCCTGCTGCCATCGCCTTCTCCGTCGCCGAGCGCACCAGCGCCTCCGTGGGGCCGGACAGCGGTGAGCGCGGCGGGCGGGTCGGGCCGCCGCGACGGCCCACGATGTCCATCGACAGCTTGATGGACTGCACGAACTCCGTCTTGGAGTCCTGGCGCAGAAGCGGGTGCAACGACCGGTAGAGGGGCAGGGCCGTGTCCAGGTCCCCGGCGCAGGCGGCGTCGTAGAGCTCCACGCAGGTGGCGGGGAAGGCGTTCGGGTAGCCGGCGATCCAGCCGACCGCGCCCGCGAGCGCGAGTTCGAGCAGGACGTCGTCGGCCCCGATCAACAGTTCCAGCTCCGGGGCGACTTCGGCGATCTCGTACGCCCTGCGGACGTCCCCGGTGAACTCCTTCACCGCCACGACGGTGCCGTCCCCGTGCAGCCCCGCCAGCAGGTCCGGGGTGAGGTCGACCCTGGTGTCGAACGGATTGTTGTACGCGACCACGGGCAGGCCCGCCTTGGCGACCTCGGCGTAGTGGGCGCGTACGGCGTGTTCGTCGGCGCGGTAGGTGTTCGGCGGAAGGAGGAGCACGGAGCCGCAGCCCGCCGCCGCGGCCTGTTCGGCCCAGCGGCGGGACTCGGCACTGCCGTAGGCGGCGACGCCGGGCATCACGCGGGCCCCGTCGCCGGCGGCCGCCACGGCGGTACGGACGACGCGGGCGCGCTCGTCGTCGGTGAGGGTCTGGTACTCGCCGAGGGAACCGTTGGGGACGACGCCGTCGCAGCCGTTGCCGATGAGGTGGCTGACGTGCTCGGCGTAGGCGTCGTAGTCGATGGAGAGGTCATCGCGCAGGGGGAGCGCGGTGGCGACCATGATGCCGCGCCAGGGGCGGTCGGCGGTCCAGGTGGTGGTGGTCATGAGGGCTGTCCTTCTGTCGGGTGCGGAGGGGAGGTGGCGGAGTCGGGCTCCTCCGGGAGCGCCGCGAGAACGCCGAGCGGCACGGGTGTCGCGAGCAGGCGGCGGTCAGGGGATGTGGTTGTGGATGTGGGGAGGAGGGTCGGAGGGTGGTGGGGGTGGTGTGGCGAGGAGGGCGGGGGTGGCGACGACGTGAGGCAGGTCGTCGTCCAGCCGCACATGCGGCCCTGGCACCAGCCCATGCCCGCTCGGGTCAGGAGTTTCACGGTGCGTGCGTCGCGGGCGCCGTACTCCGTGACGGCCTCGCGGATCCGGCCCGCCGGGATCTCCTCGCAGCGGCATACGTCCGTGTCGTCGGAGAGCCACCGGGTCCAGCCGGGGCCCGGCGCGTGCGCCGCGGCCATGACGTCGGCGAAGGCGGTCATGCGGTCACGGCGGCGGCGCAGGGTGCGCAGGCGCGAGGTCGCGGCGGGGCGGCGTCCGGTGAGCCGGGCCGTGACGGCCAGCGCGGCCAACTCGCCCTCGACAAGAGCGGCTTGAGCACCGCCGATGCCCGACGTCTCGCCCGCCGCCCACAGGCCGCGCAGCGATGTCTCCTGCAGCGGGGTCAGCGTGAGGGCGTGCGTGCCGTCGGTGGTGCGGCGGGTCGCGCAGCCCAGGGCGGTCGCCAGGTCTATCTGGGGGACCAGGCCGTGACCGACGGCCAGCGCGTCGCAGGCGATACGTCGGTCCGTGCCCGGCACTGGCCGCCAGTCGCGGTCGAGACGGGAGACGGTCACCGCCTCCAGCCGGTCCGTGCCGTGCGCCTCGGTCACCGCATGGCGGGTGCGCAGGCGCACCTTGCGGCGGAGCAGACTCGTGCCGTGCAGTGCGGCCTCCGCCAACTTGTGCGGCTGGGTGGCGAGTACGGCAGGGTGGCGGGCGTAACCGAGGTATCCGGAGGCCTCGATCAGTTCGGGTACCTCAGCTCCGGCCGAGGTGAGCGACGCCGCCACCGCGAGCAGCAGGGGGCCGCTGCCTGCGACGACCACACGTCGGCCGGGCAGGGCCAGGCCCGACTTGAGCATGGCCTGGGCGCCGCCCGCGCCCACCACGCCGGGCAAGGTCCAGCCGGGGAAGGGGAGATGGCGTTCGTACGAGCCGGTCGCGAGGAGGAGCGCGCGGGACCGGACGACCACTGGACGCTGCCCCGAGTCACCCGAGTCACCCGAGTCAACCGAGTCACCTGCGCCGCCCGCGCCGCCCTCCTCGTCCGCGAGGGCGTGGACCGTCCAGCGGTCTTCTGCCTCACGCGTGACCGTCCAGACGTGATGGCCGAAGAGGCGGGTGGCGCCGCTCGCCGCCAGACGGTCGCGCAGGTCGGCGAATGTGGACCAGTCGTGATGCAGGGCTTCGGGTCGGGCGGCGCGTGTGGCCGCAGGGGGGTGCCGGTAGAACTGACCACCCGGCTGCGGCGCCGCATCCAACAGGGCGACAGTCAGACCGAGTTCCGCTGCCGTCACCGCGCCGGCGAGACCCGCGGGTCCGGCGCCCAGGACCACGAGGTCGTACGACAGCGGGTCTTCCGGTGTCGCGGTGGCCTCAGCTGTCGAGTCCGGCATGACCGTTCCCTTCCTGGGTGGTGACCGTGTCGCCGGGGTGGGCGGTGACCAGGCACGCCCGTCTGTTGGGCCGGCCGTTGACGGTCGCGAGGCAGTCGAAACACTGGCCGATGCCGCAGAACGCCCCGCGCGGCCGGCCGTCGACGCGCGTGGTCCGCCAGGAGAGGATTCCCGCGGTCCAGAGCGCGGCGGCGATGGACTGGCCGGGAAGCGCGGTGAGTTGCTGCCCGTCGAAGGTGATGGTGAAGGCGCTGTCAGGGGGAACCTCGACGAGTTCGGCGGGGGTCCGGTCGTCATATGTCATGGAGGTTGCTCCTCTCGACGGCCTTGGGCGGGTGGCCCGCTGCGGGGCCTTCACTCGCGAAGCGCCCCGGTGCGAACGGGCTTGCCGACAGCGGAAGTTCTGCGCCCACCAGCATTGCCGCGATCAGCGCCCCGGTCGCCGGAGCCAGGCCGATGCCCGCGCCCTCATGACCGCACGCGTGCAGCAGGCCGGGCACGCGTGGGTCCGGACCGATCGCCGGGAGGTGGTCAGGGAGGTAGGGGCGGAACCCCGCGTACGTCCGGATCGCCCGCACCGCGGCGAGGGCGGGGAACAGGCCGACCGCCTGGGCCGCGAGCCGCCGCAGGACCTCCACGGACAGCGTCCGGTCGAAACCCACCCGCTCCCGGCTCGCCCCGATCAGCACCGGGCCCGCCGGAGTGCCCTCCACCACGGCGGAGGTCTGCAGCGCCGCCGAACCACTGGCGACATCGGCGACGTACTCCGCGGAATACACCTTGTGGCGCACCACGCGCGGCAGTGGCTCGGTGACGAGGACGAAGCCTCGGCGGGGGAGTACGGGCAGCTCCACACCGGCCAGGCGGGCCAGTTCACCGCCCCATGTGCCGCCGGCGTTGAGCACGTGCGGCGCCCGCACCTCGCCCCGCTGTGTCCGCACGCCCCGCACCTCACCCTTCGTGCCGGTCAGGACCGCGGTGACCTCCTCGCCGAGCCGCAACGTCAGGCGTCCGGCGTCGGCCGCCGCTCGCAGCAGGTGCGCGGCGGCGAGGGCGGGCTGTACTTGGGCGTCCTGCGGGTAGTGGAAGCCGCCCGCGAGACCGGGCGCGAGGTGCGGTTCGAAGTCGGCGAGGCGGTCGGCGGGGACCTCGGCCGCCTCGACGCCCGCGCGTGTCTGCGCGGCGGCGAGGTCCCGCAGCGCGGCGAGCCCCGGCTCGGTCGAGGCGACGACCAGGCCGCCCTTCGCCTCGTACTCGACGCGCGAGGGAAGTTCGGCCGCGAGCTCGCGCCACAACTGGGCGGAGAGCAGAGCGAGTTCGAGCTCAGGGCCCGGCTCTTTGTCGGATACGAGGAGGTTGCCCTCGCCCGCTCCGGTGGTGCCGCCCGCGACGGGGCCGCGGTCGATGACGGTGACGTCGAGTCCGGAACGGGCGGCGTAGTAGGCGCACGCGGCGCCGACGACGCCCGCCCCCACGATGATGAGGTCCGGCTGTCCGGACGGGTGTCTCGTGAGCACGGCAGTAATATTTCACATGGCACTGGTGCTGCCAAGAGTGCGTCAGCTAAAGGGAGTTGATGATCTCGCCGGAAGGGGGCGGGAGGTCAGGCGCGGCGCTGATGCGCGCCGGGCGTGTATCCGTAGGCTCGGCGGAACACGTCGATGAACGCGCTGGTGGACGACCAGCCGCAGCGGTGCGCGACCGTGGTGACCGGCATGCCGTCGGCCAGCATGCGCAGCGCGTGGTAGAGGCGCAGTTGGGTGCGCCACTGCGGGAACGTCATCCCGAGCTCCCGGCGGAAAAGCCTGCTCAGGGTGCGTTCGCCGGCCCCCGCGGCGGCGGCGAGTTCGGCCAGGCCGCGCGGGTCGGCGGGATCGCCGTGCAACAGGTCGCAGACGGCGGCGAGGCGGGGGTCGGCCGGGGTGGGCAGCTGCACGGGTTGCTGCGGTGACGCGCGCAACTGGTCGAGGAGAACGGCGCGCAGCCGGCGGCGCTCCGGGGATTCGTCGTGCGGGGCGCGGGTGCAGGCGAGGATCAGTTCGCGCAGGAGCGGGCTGACGGCGAGGACGGTGGGGGAGTCGAGGCCGAGCGGGTTCGTGCCTGCGGGCAGGCCGAGCAGGTGCAGTGCGAGGTGGCCGTGGGCGCGGTGCGCGTGGACGCATCCCGCGGGCACCCAGATGGCCCGGGTGCCCGGCGCGAACCAGGTGCCCGCGTCGGTGGTGACGGCGACGACGCCGGAGCCCGCGTAGATGATCTGGTGGTCGTCGTGGCGGTGCGCGTCGATGCGCTCTCCGGGGGCGAGTTCCCGGGTGTCGGTGGGGGCTTGAGGGGTGTGGCGGATGGACGGGAAGGTGCCATCGCCGCTCGGAGAGGTTTGGCGGATCTTCGGCACAGGTTGGCACTTTATCGGAAGCAGGCCAGCCGGGGGCGTGGCGAGGATGAGGCGGTGTCGACGAACCAGCCCTCACCCTCACGTCAGTACGCACGCCCTCTGGGCGCCCCCCGCGTAAAGGCGTCCCGCACGGGCCCTCGCGCCCGCCCCGGCCCCATCCCCCTCCTCTCCCTCGGCCACGCCTGCGTGGACATCTACCAAGGCGCCGTCGCCGCCCTCGTCCCGTTCTTCGTCGCCGAGCGTGCCTACAGCTACGCCGCCGCGTCCGGCATCGTGCTCGCCGCCTCGCTGCTCTCCTCCGTGGTGCAGCCGCTGTTCGGCGCGCTCACCGACAAGTGGGCCATGCCGTGGCTGCTGCCGGTGAGCACGCTCGTGGGCGGTGTCGGCGTCGCCTTCGCGGGGGTCGGCGGGAACTATCCGCTGACCCTGCTGGCCGTCGCCGTGTCCGGCATCGGCGTCGCCGCGTACCACCCGGAGGCCGCGCGTGTGGCGCGGCAGGTGAGCCGGGGCAGCCACACGGCCATGAGCTGGTTCTCGCTCGGCGGCAACGTCGGCTTCGCGGCCGCGCCCCTGCTGGTCTCGGCCGTCGTCGCGACGGGCGGCCTGCGCGCGTCGCCGCTCCTGGTCGTCCCCGCCCTCGCGGGGGCCGTGCTGTGCGTGGCCGCGCTGCGGAGCGTCAGGGCGCGGGAGGCCACCGCCGACGAGGGCGCGCCCCGGGGCTCGAAGGGCGCACCCGCCCCGGTCGCCGAGGACGACTGGCCGTCCTTCCTCAAGCTGTCCGGTGCCGTCGTCTGCCGCTCGATCGTCTTCACCGGGCTGAGTACGTTCATCGCGCTGTACGTGCGGGAGCGCACCGGCGGCGGTGCGGCCGCCGGTACCGTCGCGCTGTTCGTGCTCTACCTCGGCGGCGCGGTCGGCACCGTCGCGGGCGGGCGGCTCGCCGCGCGGTACGGCCGTATCCCGGTCGTCCGGTGGTCGTACGCGGCGACGGTCCTCGCGGTGGCGGGCGTCGTCCTCGTCCCCGGGCCGCTCCTGTACGTCTTCGTCGCGCTCGTCTCGGCCGGCCTGTACGTGCCGTTCTCCCTGCACATCACGCTCGGCCAGGACTACCTGCCGCGCCGCATGGGCACGGCGAGCGGTGTGACGCTGGGTCTCACCGTGAGCATCGGCGGCCTGGCGAGCCCGCTGATCGGAGCCGTCGCGGACGCCGCCTCCCTGCGGGTGGCCCTCGCGCCGCTGATCGCGCTGCCCGCCCTCGGCTGGCTCCTCCTGCGGAGCCTGCGCGAGCCGGGGGCGGAGGTGACGCCCCACTCCTGAGCCAGTAATTCCGTTACGGCCGGGTGCTCCTGAGGGGTTGTCAGTGCAATTTCACATTACTACGTTACGCATCACATGACGCGGCGGCGGCTCTCAACTGGGGTCGCCCACGCGCCAGTTCAGCGTGACGTCACCTCTCGCCCCCACCTCCCACACAGGAGCCCTCGGTGTCCCAGCCACGTCTACGAACCCTGCGCAGATCCGTCCTCGCCGGCGCGATAGCGGCGACCCTCTGCGTCTCGGCCGCCCCGTACGGAAACGCGGCCGAACCGTCCCCCCCAAAACCCGACCCCCGCACGACCACCACCTCGACCACGTCGTCCGCACCTGCCGGACCGAGCCCCCACGACGTGGTCGACCGCAGGGCGAAAGCCCCCAAGCCGAGCGCCTACCGGATCCCCGCGCCCGGCGGACTCAAGGACGGCCGGATCCCCGGCGCCCGCACGCCGAAGCCCGAGAAGAAGCAGGTCACGGCGGATGCCGCGGTCGCGCCCTGCACCCTCGACGGCGTCACAGGCCTGTCGCCCGAGCGGTTCGCCGACTTCCTCGCCGACCCGGCGGTCACCGCCGAAGGCTGTCTGCGCACCCTCGTCTGGACCTGGGACCCACGCCTCGCCCCCGTCATGTCGGACGCGCACGTCCAGGCGGTCTCCGGCCGCGTCACCCGCCTCGCGGCGGCCCACGACGGCAGGAACGGCAGCAACCTCCTGGAGCTGCTCACCTATCTGCACGCCGTCGCCTACCAGGACTTCTCGCACGACGAGATCGACGTCACCGACGCGCCGACCGTGGACGCGATGCGCCGCGCCGTCGCCGCCTTCGGCTCGGCCGCCCGCACCTTCGACGTGACCCGCACCAACGCCGACTCGCTGCGCGAGGCGCTCTACGCCGCCAGTGCGCCGGGGCTGCGGCAGCACCAACTGCCCCTCATCAAACGGGTTCTGGCCACCATGGATGCCAAGCATCCCGAAACGGCCAAGGACCCCGCCTGGGCCGGGTCCGCGCTCGCCGGGCTCTCCCTGAGCTACCTCGGCGTGTACCCAGGCAACAGGGACGCCGCCTTTCACGCGGCGGTGAAGGCCGATCCGTCCTACCGCGCCGCCTTCAAGGCCTTCGGCGGACACACCCACCTCAAGGGCACGGGCAACGCCTGGGTGGTGCGGGACGCGCTGAGCGAGTACGGCAGGTTCGGCCAGATCGACGGGCTCACCGGCGAGATCGTCTCCGGGCTCGGCGGCCTGGTGCCCGTCACCGTACGCAACTTCGGTGAAGGCAGCGCCCCTTGGGCGAAGGTGGCCCTGTGGCTCAACGAGTTCGACGCCTGTGCGCCGTACAACGTGTGCAAGGCCGACATCGAGCGCCGCGTCTTCCCGCAGACCTATACGTACGACATGGGCGGCATGAAGGTCCGCACGGCGCTGGACCGGCGGACCGTCGACCAGTTGTACTACGCGAGCAAGCAGGTCAAGGCACAGTTCCACCGCGTCGTCGGCACCGAGGCGCCGCTCGCGGGCGACCCCAACACCACACTGACGACGGTCCTTTACGCCTCACGCGCCGACTACGAGAACTACCACCCGCTGCTCACCGGGATGGACACCAACAACGGCGGCGTCTACATCGAGCGCGGCGCGACCTTCTACACCTACCAGCGGCGCGTCCCGCAGGACTCCACGCTGACGCTGGAGGAGCTGTTCCGCCACGAGTACACGCACTACCTCAACGGCCGCTGGGCGGTGCCGGGCTTCTTCGGCGAGGGCCCCTGGTACGAGGGCGACCGGACCACCGCCATGGACGAGGGCACCGCGGAGTTCTTCGACGGCGCCACCCGTGACGACGGCATCAAGGTCCGCAGGTCACTGGTCCAGGGCATCATCGACGACACGGCGAACGGCGGCCCCAGGATGACCGTGGACCAGCTGCTGCACGCCACCTACGACGGGGACGGCTTCCGCTTCTACGACTACGCCGGCACGTTCTTCGAGTTCCTGTGGACCGAACGCCCCGCCCTCATCAAGGAGATGTACCGGCACCTGCGGGCCGACGACCCGGCGGCCTTCGACGCCTGGCGCGACCGGCTCGGCGAGGACCGCGGCCTGCAGAGCCGGTACGACGCCTTCCTGGACAAGCAGATCGCGCACGTCGACGACCTCTTCGTGCCCGACACGAAGTACGTGCCGGTCGGCGAGCTCCGCGACACCACCGCCGCCCAGGTCCGTACCTCCATCGCCGCGACGACGGGCATCACCCCCGACTGCCGCTCGAACGACGCACCGGAGCGTCCGCGGTACACCTGCACGGGCAGGATCACCGCGAACCTCACCGCGGCCGACGACCCCGACGCCGTCTTCGAGGACATGTCGGAGACGGTGGACTACTTCCTGCTCGACCGCTCCCTGGCCGGTGACAACAACCTCACCGACATGAACTGCTCGTTCGGCGAGGTGGACATCTGGTCCGACCGGCGCGCGGGCAGCGCGGACTTCAGCTGCGAGGGACCGTTGAAGAGCTAGCGGCCGCGATCGCGCACAGCGGGGGCGGCGGGTCAGCCCGCCGCCCCCGCGAGCAGCTCCGCCGCCGCGATACCCGAGACGCGCGTCGCGCCATGGGTGATCAGGTGGGTGGCGCCGAGCGCGTCACCCGCGGGGACGCCCATCTCGACGACCAGGGCGTCGGGGCGGCTGCGCAGGATGCGGTTGAGGGTGTCGGTCATCCAGCGGTGACGGGCCGCGTCGCGGACCACGACGACCAGCGCGCGGCCCCGCGCCGGGGTCAGCGCCTCGCGGTTCAACACATCGACGGAGTGCGCGAGTTCGGCCTCCGTCAGGCGTACGGATGTCGTGCCGGGGCGCAGGTCGCGCAGCGGTCCCGCGACGCCCCACGGGGTGTGGCCGTCGACGGCGAGGTTCATCGTGGGGGAGAGCTCCACGACGTGCGGGACGCCGGCGACGGGCAGCGCGGCGTTCGCCGTGCCGACACGGTGGCGTACCCGCACCGCGCGGCGGGCCGCGACCAGGCCGATGGCGCCGATTTCGGAGGGTTTCGGGGCGCGCCCCACCGCCCGGGACCGCTCGCCGGACCAGGCGGCGAACTGCCGTACGCGCGTGCTCGCCTCGGCGAGGCGGTCCTCGGGCAGCGTGCCGTCGAGCACGGCCTTCACCAGAGCCGTGGAAAGCAGGTCGAACGTGGACTCGTCGGCGCTCTCGCCGCCCACGCACACCGCGTCCACGCCGCCCGCCACCGCCTTCACGGTCGCGCCGTCGATGCCGTAGCGGTCGGTGACGGCGCCCATCTCGATGCCGTCGGTGACCACGAGGCCGTCGAAGTGCAGGTCACCGCGGAGCAGCTCCACCAGGATGCGGTGGCTGAGGGTCGCGGGCAGCTCCGGGTCGTAGGCGGGGGCGAGCAGGTGCGCGGTCATCACGGCGCGCACCCCCGCCTCCATCGCCGCGATGAACGGCGGCAGCGCGGTGAGCGCGATCTCCTCGGCCGAGCCCTTCACCTGGGGCAGCCCGTAGTGCGAGTCGACGACCGTGTCGCCGTGGCCGGGGAAGTGCTTGGCGCAGGCGGCGACGCCGGCCTCCTGGAGGCCGCGGATCCAGGCGGCCGTGTGGCGGGAGACGACGTCGGTGCGGGAGCCGAAGGAGCGTACGCCGATCACCGGATTGAGCGGATTGGAGTTCACGTCGGCGCTGGGCGCGAAGTTGAGCGAGACGCCCGCCGCGTGCAGGTCACGGCCGATGTCGTGGGCGACACGCTCGGTCAGGTCGATGTCGTCGACGGCACCGAGGGCCAGGTTCCCGGGGCGGGACGAGCCGGTCCACGCCTCCAGGCGCGTCACGTCGCCCGCCTCCTCGTCGATGGCGACGATCAGGTCGGGGTTCTCCGCGCGCAGCGTCGAGGTGAGCCGCGCGACCTGCTCGGGCGTCTCGATGTTCCGTGCGAACAGCACGACGGAGCCCAGGCCCTCGGAGATCCTGCGGCGCACCCAGTCGGGGGCCGTGGTGCCCTCGAAGCCGGGCTGCAGCACGGAGTGGGCGAGGTGCTCCAGAGCCGGGTCACTGCTCGATGCCATGGCGCGACCTCCGAAGTTGCGGGTACGTACGGGAGACGTACGGGGCACAGGGTGTGCGGGGTGCACGGGGGGTGCGGGTGTGCGGCGGGGCTCCTGCTGATTGGTCCAGGCCAATCGGATAGTGGATATTGGCTCGTACCAAACAGGGCTGTCAAGGAGTCGGAACAGGTCGAGGCGGGCGAATCCACCATGTCGGGGCGAGAGTTGGGGAATCCTTGGGGCTTCACGCAGATCGCATCCGCTGAGGGGAGAGGGCCATGCGCAGGTACGAGCTCGTCGGCAGGCGCGACATCAGGCTGGTCACCGATGTCGCGGTGCCGGAACCCGGACCGTCCGAGGTCCTCGTCCGCGTCCGGGCCTGCACGGTCTGCAACCGCAGCGACCTCGCCTACTACCACTACTTCGGCCTGCGCGAGCACTGCTCCCAGGGGTGTTTCGGCCACGAGATCGCCGGAGTCGTCGAGGCGACCGGCGCGGGCGTCCGCCGTGTCGTACCCGGGCAGCGGGTCTTCGTGCGGACCCCGCTCACCACCGGGTACGCCGATTACGCGCTGGCCCGCGAGATCTCCGTGGGCGCGCTGCCCGACGACGTGCCCTTCGAACAGGGCGCGATCCTCCAGCTCCTGCCGCTGGCCGTGCACGCCACCCGCGGCATCCGGCTCGGCGACCGCGTCGCGATCGTCGGACAGGGGCCCGTCGGGCAGCTGGCGCTGCGGGTCGCGCTGGCGCGCGGGGCCGTCGAGGCCGTCGCCGTCGACCTCGACGACTGGCGGCTCGAACGGTCGGCCGCCGCGGGCGCCGACGACGTGCGCCGCGTGGACGGCAGCGCGGAACAACTGGCATCCGTCGGCGCGGACTTCGACGTGGCCGTCGACGCCGTCGGCACCCCCACGACCCTCAACGCCTGCGTACGTCTCGTACGGCAGAACGGCCTCGTCGTCCTCCTCGGCACGCACCACGTCGACACGCACGTCACCGTCGACCTGGTCACCTGGGAGCGCAAGGGGCTGCGCGTGCACAGCTCCGCGGAGCCGCTGGACACCGCGCGCGCCGAGGCGCTCGCCACCGCCGAACGGCTCGCCCACCGGCGCACCGACTCGCTGCGCCTGCCCGACCTCCACACGCACACCTACTCCCTGGACGAACTCCCCAAGGCCCTGGAGCAGCTCTCCGCCAGCCGCTCCCTCTACCCCGACGCCGGACAGGCCCCCTACGACGGGCCGCCGCCCGAGACCCTGAAGGTGGCGATCGTCCCCTGAACGGCCGACGAGCAAGCGCATGAAGTGGGGCATCGCCGGATACGGCGACATCGTGACGCGCCGCGTGCTGCCCGCCCTGCACGCGCTCGGCGAGGAACCGGTGGCGCTCTGGGGCCGCGACCCGCACCGCGCCGCCCGCACCGCCGAGCGGTACGGGATCGCGAGGTCCGGCGCCGACCCCGACCTCCTCCTGTCCGGCGTCGACGCCGTGTACGTCGCCACCCCCGTCGTGCTCCATGTGCCGGTCGCCCGGGCCGTGTTGGACGAGGGGCTGCCCGTGCTGATCGAGAAGCCGCTCGCGGGCGGCCTCGGCACCGGAGGAGCACTCGACACGACGGGGCGGTGTTCGGGCGTCGCCTATTACCGCAGGCTCGCCCCCGCCGTGCGGCGGCTGCGCGAGGAACTGGGCGGATGGACGCCCGAGCGGGTCGAGGTGCGGTTCCGCAGCGCCTTCGAGCCGGGGCCCGGCGACCCGATGGGCTGGCGCACCGATCCGGCGGTGTCCGGCGGCGGGGTCCTCGCCGACGCCGGGAGCCACCGGATCGATCTGCTGCTCCACCTGTTCGGACATCCGGACGAGGTGACGGCCCGGCTCGGCCGGCGCTTCCCGCGCGGCGCGGAGCGGCAGGCCCGGCTCGTCCTGCGCTGGTCGTCCGGGCTCCGGGCGCACTGCCTCGTGGAGTGGAGCGAAGGGCCGCCCGTGGACCGCGTCCGGCTCAGCGGCGGCGGACGCACCGTGACGCTCGACCCGCTCGACTCGGGCCACCTCGAAGGCGTCGACGGGTCACCTCTCCTGCTGCCCCCGCCGGCCAACCCCCACCAGCCGCTGCTCGCCGACTTCGCGGCCGCGGTGGCGACCGGCACCAGCCCGGCCTGCCCGGTCGCCGAGGCCCGCCTCGTCGACGACGTGATCGTCGCGGCGGAACGCTCGGACGCGGCCGGAGGGCGAGCCGTCAGACTCTGAAGGGGCTCACGCCCCGTCGTCCGCCGACCAGGGGCGGAGCCAGCGTGGGTCAGGAGTGTCGCCGGAGCGTACGAAACGGGTGTCGACGGACAGGCGCATGGCGTGCGTCGTCGTGTCCAGGGACGCGTGGATGATGCGGGGCAGGTGCACCATGACGTCGCCCGCCGCGAAATCGGCGCACAGCCAGCGGCGCCCCAGCGTGCGGGCGGTCAGTTCCAGGTCGTGGCAGATCTGGCGACGGTCGCCCGGCCGGTCGGTGACGTCGCGCAGCGGGGCGTACTCCTCGGGCGGCAGCCGGTGGGAGCCCTCCAGGTAGACCAGGGCGCCGGTGCGCGGCGGGCAGTCGCCGACGGGAATCCAGAAGGTGACGACGCGCGGGGAGCCCTTGTCCATGTAGTCATAGTCGACGTGCGCGCGGGAGGCGCGCCGCGTGCCCCGGTGGAAGTGGCGCAGGATGCGGCGCGGCAGCATCTCCGCATCGGCGTCGAGGAGTTGGGCCGCGAGGGTGGAGAGGGCGGGGTCGGTGACGAAGCGGTCGAAGTGAGGAGAGCGTACGAACGCGTACGCCGGGTGCCCCGCCACCCCGTACTCCGGAACGCCTTCGGGCACCCGCCCCGAGAACACCCCCTCCTCCGCCCCTGTGCCCGCCGCCAGCAGGCCCGGCGGGAAGAGGGAGAAGTACGAGCCCCGCAGCCGCAGCACTTCCGCACGGTCGAGCAGACCTGGCAGATACAGATAACCGTCCGCGTGCAGCCGTTCCCGGAGCGCCCCGGGGTCTCTCGGCTCCAGCAGGTCGGAGCTGGGCCGCAGCGGGCCGAAGAGCTCCGGCGTGCAGGGTATGGGTACGCCGTTCGACGACAGGTTCACGATGCGTGTCCCTCGATCCATCGGTCGGTGGACCGGCCGGTGGACCGGTCAGTAGACGCCTTCCACCGCCTCCTCGGCGGCCCCGGACTCACGGAAGGGCCGCACGGCGGCGACCCCGTCCCAGGGGAACCACGGATGCGGCCCGGTCCTGACCGCGCTGTCCCGCTCCAGGAGATTGGGCAGGAACAGGTCCTCCAGGAGCGTCGTGGCGCGCACGCGGCCCCGCTGCCCGACCTCGACCTCGCGCCACGGGTCGGCCGGGTCGACGACCGTCAACACGGCGAAGGGTGGCGGCAGATGGTACGAGTGCCCGGTGCCGCCCGGCACGTCCGGTGTGCCCGCCGCCATGCCCGCCGCCGCGTCGGCCTGGAGCGCGTGGCCGACCAGCGTGTTGCCGTACGTGTCGATCCACTGCACGCCCGGCAGATGCTCCTCGCGCAGGAACTCGGCCTCGGCGGCACTGCACGAGGTGCCCCCGGTGCACACGGCACGGATGCCGTACGTGTGCAGGGGGCGGGGCAGCCGCATCGCGAGCTCGACGAGCAGCCGCGAGGTCGTGAAGAGCAGCGTGGGGCGCTCGGCGGCCAGCAGGGCGAGGGTCTGGTCGATCAGGTGCGCGGTGTAGGCCCCGGCCTCGCCGCCCGAGCGCAGGGCGGCCTTCACCCAGCGCGGATCGAAGTCGATGGCGTGCACGGCACCCCGCCAGCTGTCGGCCAGGCCCTCCACGAAGTGCCCGTACGCGTGCGGCCCGCTCGGCGTCATGGCGAGCACGTCACCGCCGGCCACACCGCGCGCTTCGAGAACTGTGCGGTAGATCTCCACGTCGTACGCGAGGCGCGTGACGTTGACGATCCGGCAGGGAGCGCCCGTGCTGCCCCCGGTCTCGAAGACCCGGAAGGGCCGGTCGCGGTAGCCGCGGGGCCGCAGGTCGCGGGCGTGCGCGGCGCGCAGCTCGGCCTTGTCGAAGAGGCCGAAGCGCGTCAGGTCGGCGAAGCCGCCGATGTCCTCGACCGGGTCGAAGCCGAGCGTGGTGCGCCGCGCGACCCAGAAGGGGCTGCCGGTCTCCGGGTCGAAGTGCCAGCGCATCATGCGGCGCGTCCATGTGTCGAGGTCCACGCCGAGCTCCGGGACGCGCTCGCGCAGCGTGTCGGACAGGGTGCCGAGGACGGTGGTCATACGGGGCCTCGCTTCGCCGGGCGGTACACGAACAGGGAGGCGGCGGTGATGGCCCGCGCGGCCTCGGGGGTGGCGCTCAGGACGGCGGCGGAGGGGAAGGGGACCTCGTGGCCGATCAGGGGATGGGAAAGGGTGCTGTGGGTGAAGTGACCAGCCAGCAAGGTGAGTTGGGGCAGCGCGTACACGTCGTTCGCCGCGCTGGTCAGCACGGGCGGTCGGCGGGTCAGGACGCGGTCGCCGGGGCGGAGGCGGTCGTGGACGGTGCGGGCCGCCTGCTCCGCCGCGCCCGGTTCGCGGAAGGCGGTCAGGGGCCACGCGCCGTCCGGGGGCAGGGCGTCGAGGGCGGCGGCCAGCGCGGAGGCCAGTTGTTCCGCCGCGCCGGGCGTCTCGCACACGACAGTACGTACGTTGCTGCAGAACCGCCCCGAGTCCGCCGCCACCAAAGGCAGCAGCCACGCCACCGCCTCGTCGGCCGGCATACCCCGCGGCACGAGCGCGCAGCCCCGGCCGGGGCCGTGCAGGGTGAGCGCGGGGGAAGCGCGGAGTGTCGCGGCGAGTCCGGCGCCTCCGTAGACGACGTGCCGGTCCGTGAGCCGCAGAAGGCCCGGCAGGGCGCGCTGTTCGGCGGGGTACAGGCCGATGCTGGCCGGGGGCCAGCCCGCCGCGAGCAGCGCGGCGACGAACCGGGCGGCGGAGAGCGGTTCGCGTCGGCTCGGCCGCAGCCACACGCCCGCCGAGCGCTCGGCCTGGTCGCAGACCGACTCCAGGCAGGTGAAGGTGTTGCCCGGCAGCGCGACGAGGGCCAGCCGCCCATCGGGTTCGGGCGGGTCACCGCGCTTCAGAAGGCCGTCCCGCAGCATCGCGCACCACCGGTCGACCAGCGGTCCCGGCAGCCCCGCGCTCTCCCACAGCGCCGCGCGGAAGTCCTCGGCGCTCTGCTCGCCGACGCCTCCCACGGTGACGGCGCCGCGGTCGAACAACTCCAGCGCGTCGAGCAGGAGTTGGCGGCGGCCGGTGAGGAGGGGCGGGCCGGGCAGGGTGCTGTCCCACCATCGCCGGTCCGCGTCGGCGACGATCTCCGGGACCAGCGCGAGCTCCCGCCCTCCGGGCCCCGGCAGGGGAGCCCGGTCCAGGGACGTGCGCCACTCGCCCCGGCGGAACGCGGAGAGCACGGCGGTCACGGCAGCTCGCTGCGGAGCGCGGCGACGACCCGTAGCTGCTCGGCCTCTGTGAGGGACGGGTACAACGGCAGGGCGATGTGGCGCCGTGCGAACCAGCGGGCCCGTTGGAAGGGGCCGTCCTCGGCGTCCTGCCGACGCTGCGGGGCGAACTGCGGGTGGTCGCACAGGAGATGGTGGTAGACCTCACCGGCCAGGGACACGCCGTGCCGCTCCCGGAGCCGCTTCTTCAGGAGCGGGCGGTCCAGTGGCGCGTCGGGGTGCAGGTAGGCGAGGTACTTGTAGTAGTTGCTGCCCGCCGTCTCGGGCACGGTGTGCGGCCGGACGCCGGGCACGTCGGCGAGCAGCGCGTCGTACCGGGCGGCGAGCGCGCGGCGTGCGGCGAGGGTGTGGGAGAAGCGCTCCAGGTCCACCGTGCCGACGGCGGCGTGCAGTTCGCTCAGCCGCCAGTTGCCGCCGGGCCGGTCGTGCAGCGTGGAGCCCTGGGCGCTCTTTCCGTGGTCGCGCCAGCGCCGCACCTGCTCCAGGTCGGCCGCCGACGCGGCGGACAGCAGCCCGCCCTCGCCACTGATCGCGACCTTCGTGGGGAAGAAGGAGAAGGCACCGAACCGGCCGAAGCCACCGGCCGGGCGCCGGCCGAGCGTCGCTCCGAAGGCGTGCGCGGCGTCCTCCACGACGGGGATGTCGCGCTGCTCGCACGCCGCGAGCGTCACGTCGAGGGAGGGGGCGACGATGCCGCCGATGTGCACCGGCAGGACGGCGGCGGTGTCGGGGTGCCGGTCGAGGGCGGCGCGCAGGGCGTCCGGGTCCATGCCGAGGCCGTCGAGCTCGATGTCGACGAAGCGCACGGCCGCACCGGCGCGCACGGCTGCGGCCGCCGTCGCGAAGAACGTGTTGACCGGCACGAGCACCGTGCGGCCCGCCACACCGATGACGCGCAGCGCGATCTCCAGGGCCGCCGAACCGGATGCGACCGCCACCGTGTCCCCGCCGGTCCAGGGGCGGGCGAGCTCCTCGAAGCGGGCCACCAGCGGACCCTGCGTGAGGATGCCCGAGGCGAGCGCGGCGTCGACGCGGTCGAGCACGGCACGCCGCTCGGACACCTCGAAACGGATGCGCTGGGCCGGTACGACGGGACTGTCGGGTGCGGACTCGGCGAGCGTGCGGGTGAAGAAGTCGGCCGCGTGACCGACGTGGGTGCCGTGCCCCATGGGCAGCCCGTGGACCTCCGCTTCGGCACCGGCGGCCGCGTACGCCTCCTGGACCGTGTCCGCCGCCGCGCGCGCGTCGGCGGGTTCCAGGTAGGAGTCGGCCGTGCCGTACTGGAGCTGGAGCGGCGCCGGGGCGAGGGCGCCGTACAGGTCGGGCAGGTCGGCGTACTCCAGGATGCCGGGCAGCACCGCCCCCTCGTGGCCGGTCAACAGCCGTTCGTACAAGGCCTGATAGCTGCCGAGGTGGCTGGCCGCGCAGAGCGGGATGCCCTCGCGCCCCCCGAGCAGAGCGGTGTGGAGGGCGACGGCCGCGCCGAGACTGTGGCCGAACAGGCCGACGCGGCGCGGGTCGACGAGCGGATGCGCGGCGAGGACGTCGAGCGCACCCAGGGCGTCACCGGTGAGGGCGCCGAGCAGGGAGCGTCCGGTGAGCGTGAACGCGTGGGCGAGCAGCGTCCCTTCGTCCCGCCCTGCCCTGCGCCCGGCGTCCATGTCGCCGCCGATGCCGTGGTCGAAGGAGAGCGTGACGAAACCGGCGTGCGCCAGCTGCTCGGCGATGTTGCGGTCGGGGTGGTCCGGCGGCACGTCGCCGGTGAGCTGGTCCAGGCGGGCGTTCTTGCCGCCGAGGACGAGGACGGCGGGCCGGGGCGAGGAGGTCGGTGGGGCGGTCGGTGAGGTGTCCGGCGAGGCGTCCGCCGGTGCGAGGAGGGTGCCGTGGAAGGAGCCGCGTACGGGCGATTCGAGCAGGAGCCGCTCGCGACGCAGCCCGTCCCGCATGGAGACGGTCGTTTCGGCGGTGGTGAGCGGGGCGCGCTCGACGCGGGCCAGCCGCTCGACGACGGCCCGCACCCGGGCGGCCCGGGCCGCGTGGTCGTCGGTGCTCTTCGCGTGGCGCAGGGCGGGCTCGGTGGCGAGGAGCCCGCGGAGGTGACGTAGCTGCATGCGGCCGGCTCAGACGAAGTCGCCGTGCAGGGTGCTCGGCACTTCCAGCGCGTAGGCGTCCAGCGCCTCGTCGAGTTTGATCTGGCCGCGTTTGAGGAGTTCCAGGAGTTCGTTCTGCGGGCGGTAGAAGCACGACTTGCACAGGTCGGTCCTGCGCGGGTTGGACGCCTCCCACTCGGCGCGCGGTCCGCCCTCCAGGACTTCCGAGTATCCCTGTTCGACGACATTGCCGATCAGATAGCGGCTGTTGAGGTGCACCTGCGGGCACGGATAGAGATTTCCGTCGGCGCCGACTGCCGTGACGAAACGGCTGTAGTGGCAGTGCTCGAAGTCGCCCTCCACCTCTTCCACCTGGTCCATCGGGCCGCGGTCCAGTTTCGGCACCGACACTTCGAAGGCGTCCGTGGAGAGTGCGGCGGCGTGGCGGAGGGATTCGGAGATCTCCGGCAGCACGGATTCGATGGTCTCGTGGCCGAGTGCGCTGTAGAACTCGGGCTCGAACCGTACGTAATGCGCGCCGGACTCACGGGCGATACGGGCCGCCTCCATGATCTCCCGGTAGTTCTGCAGGGTGATGACGTAGTTGAAGCCGATGCGGAAGTCCGGGGCGACGGCTTTCTCCCTGAGCCTGCCGACCGAGCCGATGAACTTCGAGAACGTCTGCTCACGGTCCCGCGTGATGTCGTCGAAGGTGGCTTCCGTGCCGGCGTTCAGACCGATGCGGACCCAGGTGTGGGTCTCGGCGACACAGTCGGCGACCTTCGGCCGGCCGAGGCGCGAGCCGTTGGTGATCAGCCCGATGCGCAGTCCGGCCGCGTGGCCGGCCCCGCAGATCTCCGCGTACCCGGGGTGGATGGTGCACTCGCCGCTGCCGCAGAACGTCACGGCACGCCCGTCGTTCGCGGCGAACTCGCGGAGCAGCGTGACCGCCTTGTCGGTGGCGATCGAATCCTTGAACGAGAACAGGTCGTAGAACTGCTCTTCGTTGGGCGAGTGGAAGTTGCAGAAATTGCACCGCATATTGCAGGCGCCCATGATGCCGATCCGCATGTGGACCGGCTTGATCTCCTCGCCCGCGACGAAGCGGCGCAGCAATTCGCCGTGGGCGAGGACCTTCTGTGGTGAATGCGCCTGGTCGAGACTGACGACCGGCAGGCCTTCTCGATTCTGGGGGGCCGCCATTCCGATGTCGCCGGTACCAGCTGTGCTGTCCACGAGCCCCCCACGCATGATCGATGTGCGGTGTGGTTCTTCGAGCGGTGCTGGGGACACTAGGGAGCCGGACAAAGGCTGTCAATGGGTCTAGACAACCCGCAGGTCGAGGGCGGAACCAGGGACGCCGGTCTCTAGCGAAGCTCTAGCGACTCGGTGATCGTGGTCGTCACGGCGGCCTTCTCGAGGCCGAGGCCCGAGAGCGGACCCGTGCCGTCCTCGTGCTCCAGGAGCGCGAGCAACAGGTGTTCCGTACCTACATAGTTGTGCCCGAGCCGCAGGGCCTCGCGGAACGTCAGCTCCAGGACCTTGCGCGACGAGGCGTCGTACGGAACGAGGGCGGGCACTTCGGCGGCCGGCGCGGGCAGCGCCTCGACGGCAGCGGTGCGCACGTCGTCCAGGGAGACGCCCCGTGCGGTGATCGCCCGGGCGCCCACCGCCTCCGGCTCGCTGAGCAGGCCCAGGAGCAGATGCTCGGTGCGGACCTCGGCGTGCCCCGCGGTCTTGGCCTCCTCGTGCGCGGCCATCAGCGTCTTCTTGGCGCGCTCGGAGAAGCGGCTGAAGCCCTGGCTGGGGTCGAGGTCCGACGCTTCCCCCTGCTTCTTGGGGACGAACCGCTTCTGGGCCGCCTGCCGGGTGACGCCCATGCTCCGGCCGATGTCGGTCCACGAAGCACCGGAGCGCCGGGCCTGGTCCACGAAGTGGCCGATGAGGTGGTCGGCGATGTCACCGAGGTGATCGGCGGCGATCACCGCGTCGGAGAGCTGGTCGAGGGCGTCCGTGTGGACCTTCTTGATGGCCTCGATGAGGTCGTCGAGGCGGACCGGAGGGGGAGGGGTGGTGCCGTCGGGAAGCGTCATGTGACAACCGTAGGTTGACACTTGAGAGGGTGTCAACCTACGGTTGTCACCCCGTGATGTCCGGCCGGAGAGCGGGGCCCAGGCCTCGGGGCAGCCCGAGGAAAACCCTGGGTTCGGTCGCCGGCCGAAGTGGTTGAACCGCGGAACCAACGGTTCACGCGCCCCGCGTTCGAGGTCGTACGCCCCACTCGCCCCGCCCGCCCCGCGGGACCCGGCCGCCCACCCCGGCCCCCGGCCCCGGACCCCAGGGTTTTCACGGTCGCCCCCGCCCGTGTACGGGTCCATGGTGTACCCACGGTCGCGGAACCGCGGCGGACCTGAAAACACCGAATCGGGGGGAAGAACCGGTGACCGGACGTACTACGGGGGTGTACGCACGGGTGGTCCGCCGAGGATCGGGGGAGCGACCGTCGCGAGGGCGGGGGACGGGGGTGCCCGACGGCACCCCCGCTCGGGTGCGGGACATCGTCAGGGTCGGGCGCACCGCACTGTCGCGGGTACGGCTCCGGGGTGCCGGACGACAGCGTGAAGTGGGCCTGGAACTCGTACGGTTCAGCCCCGACGGCCCGGTCGAGGACCGGACCGCCTACGCCCTTGTCGGGGGCACGGGTGTGGTCACGGGCATGGCCGCGGGCGCGGGCGCAGACGCCGGGCGAAGCGGGTGCCCGGCGGAGGAGGGCCGATGAAGCCCGCCGGAGAGGCCCCGGCCACCGGAGAGGCCCCGGTCGCCGGAGAGGCCCCGGCCACCGGAATCATCGAGGTCACCGGAGCGGACCGGGCCGCCGGAACCGTCCTGGTCGTCGGCAGCGGCATCCAGGAGTACCGCGAATACCTGCTGCGGTCCGCAGCGCTCCGCGCCGACCTCTGGCTGCTCGACGCGGCGGCCCCCACCTGGCAGGCCCCGCACCTGACCGGCTCGACCCAGGTCGACCCCACCGACCCGCACTCCCTGATCCGCGCGGCCCGCGAGGTCACCGACGTCAGAAAGGTGCGCGGCGTCCTCTGCCACGAAGAGGCGCTGATCCTGCCCGCGGCCCGGCTCGCCGAGGCCCTCGACGTACCGGGGCCATCCCTCACCGCCGTGCGCAACTGCCGCGACAAGCACCGCACCCGCGCCCTGCTGCGTGACGCCGGACTCCCGCAGCCCCGGCACGCCGTGGTCGCCGACCTCGCGGAGGCGGCCGCCGCGGCCGAGTGGATCGGCTACCCCGTGGTGGTCAAGCCCCGCGGCCTCGGCGCGGGCAGCGGCGTCGCACTGGTCCGCTCGGCGGCCGAACTCCGGGACCTGTTCGCCGAGGCGCGGGCCGCGCACTGGCCGGGTGTTCCGACGTACCGCGTGGGCATCCTCGTCGAGGAGTACCTGGACGGGTCCGAGATCAGCGTCGACGGCGTGGTCCACGAAGGCCGCTACACGCCCCTCTTCCTCGCCCGCAGGCTCTCCGGCAAGGAGGGCGCCCTCTCCCCGTACTTCGAGGAGACCGGTCACCTGGTGAGCGCCGACGATCCGCTCCTGAACGACCCTGCGCTGCGCTGGGTGCTCGCGAAGACCCACCGTGTGCTCGGCGTCAACGACGCCATGACGCACACCCAAGTGCGCCTGACCGCACGCGGGTTCACTGTCGTCGAGGTGAACGGACGGCTCGGCGGCGACCTCGTCCCGTACCTCGGTTCCCTGGCGACGGGCATCGACCCGGGCCTCGTGGCCGTGGACGTTGCCCTGCGGATCCCGCCCCGCCTCACGCCCGCCCTGACCCGCACCGCCGGCATCCGGTTCCTCCACCCGAAAGAGCACTGCCGGGTGGAACACGTGACCGTACCCGAGGTCGACGCGGCCAAGGGGCTGCTGCGGGCCGCGGCCCTGGCGGCGCCCGGCGACGAACGCGGGGTACCGCCTTTGGGTCATCTCCAGCGGTACGCGTACGTCCTGTGCGAGGCTGGCACGCCCGCCGAATGCGCCGCCCGTCTGGACGCAGCGGCCGACCAAGTGCGCCTGAAAGCACGGCCGTTGGCCATGCCGTCCGACGAACGAGCCGCTTCTTGAGATGCCCCCGTGCGCTGTGAGAGAGAGCCGACATCAGAGAAGAGATGACGAACAGCGATCCCGGCGCGGATGCCGAAGCGGAGACCGACACCGGCACAGGGGCCAGACCCGGCGCCGACTGGTACCAGCGGTCGGGTGTGCGCAGCGGCCCCCACCGCACCGTGGTGGGACCCCTGGACCCCGCCACCAGGCTCTTCCCGCCCCACCTGGTGCCGTACTGGAGCCACCCGCTGGTCCGCGCCCTCCCCGACCGGCGCCGCCGCGAACTCCTGGCCCGGCACCTCTACCAGTACCTGACGTTCACGGCCCACTTCGAGACCCGCGTGGTCAACCGCGCCACCGAGCGCATAGCGGACGGCCGCACCGGCCTCGCGCTGCCCGCCGCGGTGCGACTGGACGCGTACCGCATCTACTGCGACGAGGGCTACCACGCCCTCTTCAGTCTCGACCTCGTCGAGCAGCTCGCCGAGGCGACCGGCATCCCGCCGCTGCCCTACGCCTTCGACCCGTTCCTGCGCCAGCTCGACGGAATCGGCTCCGAACTCCTGCCCGGGGAGCCGCTGTTGGCGCAGCTGCTCCAGGTCGTCGTCTTCGAGACGCTCGTCACACCGGTCCTGAACGAAGTGCCCGGGGACCGTGCGGTGCTGCCCGTCGTGCGCGACGTCGTCCGCGACCACGCGCGGGACGAGGACCACCACCACGTGTACTTCTCCCGCTTCTTCGAACGGCTGTGGGGCGACCTGCCGGTGCCGCTCAAGCGGCGTGCGGCCCGCTGTCTGCCCGAGCTGATCGTCACCGCTGTCGCGCCCGACCTGCGGCCGGTGGGCGCCGCGCTGACCGTGGCGGGTCTCCGTGCCGACGCCGTGCGGCAGGTCATCGCGGACAGCTACCGCAGCGGGCGGAGCGAGGACGCGCTCCGGACCGCCGCGACCCGCACCGTCCGGCTCTTCCGGGACGCCGAAGTGCTCGAACTCCCGGGCGTCACCGAGGCGTTCGAAGCGTCGGGCCTGCTCCCCGGCGCGTCCGACGCGCCGGGGACACCCGGCGGTCAGACCCCCGAGACCTCCGAGGCCTGAGCGAGCAGCCTGACCAGCTGCGCCCTGCGGTGCACCCCGTCGAGCTTGCGGTAGATGTTGCTCAGGTGGAACTCGACGGTCTTGACGCTCAGGAAGAGCCGCTCCGCCACCTCGTGGTTGGTCAGACCCCGTCCGACGACCAGCGCGACCTGCAGCTCCTGCGGCGTGAGGCGCTCCAACGGAGCACGCTCCGGCCGCACTTCGGTGCCGCCCGCGGCGTGCAGCTCGGCCGCCACCCGTGCCGCCCACCCGGCCGCGCCGAGCCGCTCGAACGTGGCGAGCGCCCGCTCAAGCAGGCGTCGTGCCTCGCTGCGCCGGCCCTGCCTGCGCAGCTGCTCGCCCCACGCGAACTCGGTCCGCCCCCGCTCGAAGGGCACCGGGCGCTCGGAGAGCAGCGCCAGGGAGCGCCTCATGTGCCGTGACGCCGTCTCCGGATCGCCCGGTTCGAGCAGTCCGCGGCAGCGGGCCGCCGCCCCCGCGGTGACGGGACGGTGGCCGCGCCCCGCCTCGTACTCCAGGACCTCGAGGACGTCACGCGCCTCGTCGGTCCTGTGCAGATGGACGTACGCGTCCGCGAGGTCGGCCGCCCACGTCAGATACAGGCCGTCGCCCCGCCCGTGCCGCTGCGAGAAGGCCCGCACCTCCTCCAGGTGGTGCACGGCCTCCTCGAAACGGCCGAGACCCAGCTCCAGGAGGCCGAGCCCGCCGAGCGCCCGTGCCGCGTCCATCTGCAGCTCGGTCGACGCGGCCCACTCCATGGCCTGTGCCGCGTGCCGCCGGCAGTCCTCCTCGCGGTTCAGGACGGCCTCGGTCTTGACCAGGGCGGGGAGCCCGCGCGACACCTCGATCAGCTGGCCGCTGGCCTCGGCGAGCCGCACCGCCTCGTCGGCGTGGGCGAGCGACGTCGTCCAGCGGCCCCGCCAGAACTCGACGACCGACAGCGTGCACAGCAGGTGCGAGAGCAGCCCCACCCCGCTGGAGCTCCGCGCGGTGTACGCGGCCCGGTCCAGCATGTCGTGCGCCTCGTCGAGCTCTTCGGCGGCGAGGTGGCAGAGGCCGCCCACCCCGGCGAGCGGGTAGGGGAAGACGGGGTCCGGTGAGGCGAGGGGTTCCGCCAGCTCGCGCAGGAGCGCGCGGCCCGCCTCCGCGTCGCCGCCGAGCAGCAGCACGAGGGTGCGCAGGAGACGCACGGGCAGCAGCGTCTCGTGGGTGGAGTCGGCGAGGGCCATCGCCGCGGCGGAGGTCCCGCGGGCCGCGGTGAGGTCGCCGACGGCGAGCTCGGTGAGCGCGATGCCGCCCAGCATGATCGCGGCGAGCGCCGGGTCGACCTTCTCCGCCTCGGCGGCGGCGGACCTGAGCAGCTCGCGCGAGCGGGTGGGGCGGCCGCGCTGCACGTCGAGGTAGCAGCGGAGCTGCCGGATGTCGAGCTGGGTGCCGAGCTGTTCGGCGTGCTCCAGGGCGCGGTCCAGGATCGTGGCCGCTTCGTTCAGCGACCCGGCCGCCTGGGAGGCGCGGGCCGCGCACAACAGCCGCTCCGCCTTGTGCTGCCCCGCTGGGGTGAAGCGCGCGGCCCGCTCATACAGCCGTGAGGCCAGCGGGTACGCGAGGGTTTCGGGTGCTCCGGAGGCGGCGTTCTCCAAGAGGGACGCCACGTGTTCGTCCGGCTCGGCGCCCGACGCGGCCAGGTGCCAGGCGTACTGCTCCAGGGCGGGGGCGGTCGCTCCTTGCAGGGAGCGGGCGATGGCGTGGTGGGCGCGGCGCCTGCGCACGGGTGTCGCGCCGTGGTAGACCGCCGAGCGGACCAGCGGGTGCCGGAAGGCGTAGCCGTCGCGTTCCTCGACGACCAGGCCGGCTTCCTCGGCCGCCTCCAGGGATTCGTAACTGAGCCCGTGTGCCCGCAGCGCCGCCTCGGTGCCCGCGAGCGGCCGTGTGCCGAGGACGGCGAGCAGCAGCATGGCGTCCTGTGCCTCCGAGGGCAGCCGGGCCACGGCGCTGCCGAAGGTGTGGGCCAGCATCTCGCCGATGGGCAGGGGCGCTCCGGAGCCTTCGCCGTCGTCGTCACCGGCGCCGCTGCCCGCGAGGAGCGCGGGAAGTTCGATGAGGGCGAGAGGGTTGCCGCGCGCCTCGGCGAGGAGCCGGGCCGCCTCCTGCTCGGTGAGTTCGGCGGTGCCCTCCTCGGCGATGAGCCGGTGCGCGGACTCGGGGTCGAGGCCGGTGAGGGTGAACGTCTCGACGGAGGCGAGCCGGGCCACGGCCTCCTCCGATTCGTCGCGCGCGGTGAACAGCACGACGACGCCTTCGCGGCCCAGCCTGCGGGTGGCGAAGGCGAGCGCGTCCAGGGAGTACGAGTCGAGCCAGTGCGCGTCGTCGACGGTGACCAGGACCGGGCCGTCCTCGGCGAGCGCGCCGAGCAGGCTGAGGGTGCCTGCGGCGACCGCGAACCGGTCCTGGGCGACGGCGGGTCCGAGGGCGAGCGCGCCGGTGAGCGCGGCGGCCTGCCGCTCCGGTATGCGGTCGAGGAAGTGCAGGACGGGCCGGAGCAGGTCGGCGAGGCCCACGTACGGCAGGTCGGACTCGACCTCGACGCCGCGGGTGCCGAGCCGCAGCAGGTCGTCGGCCTGCTCGGCGACATAGCCGACGAGGCTGGTCTTGCCGATGCCGGCTTCCCCGCGGATGAGCAGGGCGCTGCTCTCGCCCCCGCGTGCCTTGTCGATGAGAGCGAGAAGACGAGCACATTCCGCCGAACGCCCCAGGAGCATGCGTAAAGCGTACCGGCGGTACAAGACTTCGGAGAGGCGTGGAAGAGGACGTTTCTTTTCTTCTCGGGCCGCGCCTCTGTCAACCGTCGACGGCCCTCGCTACCCTCCGCGCATGATTCCCACGGTGGTCTGGGGCACCGGCAATGTCGGCCGGGCGGCCGTCCGCGCCGTCGAGGCCCACCCTGAGCTGACGCTCGCGGCGGTGCTCGTGCACGACCCCGCGAAGATAGGCCGTGACGCGGGTGAACTGGCGGGTATGGGAAGCGAGTTGGGGGTGCGGGCCTCGGGTGACGTCGGGGCGGTCCTCGCCGCCAGGCCGCGCGCCGTGGTGTACGCGGCCTCCGGTGATCTGCGTCCCGACGAGGCGCTCGCCGATGTCGTCAGGGCGGTGCGGTCCGGTGCCGTGGTCGTCACGCCCGCGCTGTACGCCCTCTACGACCGCCTCGGCGCACCGGCGGAGTTCAGGGATCCGGTGCTCGCGGCCGTCGCGGAGGGCGGCGGTTCGCTCTTCGTCTCCGGCGTGGATCCCGGCTGGGCCAACGACGTCCTGCCGCTCCTGGTGAGCGGGCTCGGCTCCACCGTCGACGCGATCCGCTGCCAGGAGATCTTCGACTACTCGACGTACGACCAGGAGGACTCGGTCCGCCACCTGATCGGCATGGGACATCCGATGGAGTACGAGCCGCCGATGCTCGCGCCCTCGGTCCCGACCATGGTGTGGGGCGGACAGATCAGGCTGATGGCCAGGGCACTGGACGTACAACTCGACGGGATACGCGAGACGTTGGAGCGGCGGCCGCTCGACGAGACGGTGCGCACGCGGACGATGGGGGAGTTCGCGGCGGGCACCCAGGGAGCCGTGCGCTTCGAGGTGCGGGGCATCGTCGCGGGCGAACCGCGCATCGTCATCGAGCACGTCACCCGCATCCACCCGTCCTGCGCGCCGGACTGGCCTGCCCCGCCCGACGGGGGCGACGGCGCCCACCGTGTGATCGTCGAGGGCCGGCCGCGCGTCGAGGTCACGGTCGAGGCCACCGACGAGGACGAGAACCGTTCGGCGGGCGGCAACGCCACGGCGGTGGGCCGCCTGGTGAACGCCATCGACTGGCTCGTGCACGCCGAACCGGGTCTCTATGACGCGCTCGACGTCCCGCTGCGCCCGGCAGCCGGCCGACTGGGAAGGAAGTGACCCGTGAGCGGACCCCTGCGCATCGACATCCCCGAGGGCCAGGACGCGATCCCTTACGTGTGGGGCGACATGGTGCCCGGGATCGGGGCGGCCGCGTCGAACTTCTCCCTCGCCGTGTACGCCCACACCACCCTGGGGCTGAGGGAGTTCGAGGCCGCGCGCCTGCGCATCGCACAGATCAACGGCTGTGTGTTCTGCCTGGACTGGCGCACCGAGCGCGACGGACAGAAGGTCGAGGACGGCTTCGCCGACGCGGTGACCCAGTGGCGCACCACCGACGCCTTCGACGACCGCACGAGGCTGGCCGCGGAGTACGCCGAACGGTACGCCCTGGACCACCACCACCTCGACGACGCGTTCTGGGCGCGGATGACCGCGCACTACAGCCAGGCCGAGATCGTGGAGCTGAGCATGAGCATCGGGTCGTGGCTCGCCTTCGGCCGGCTCAATCACGTGCTCGGCCTCGACACGGTGTGCGTGCTGCCCAAGCCCTGACGACCCTTGGGCGGTCCGCTCACAGATCGGTCTCGATGATCTTCTCGATGTTCCGCTCGGCGAGCGCGGTGATCGTGACGAACGGGTTGACGCTGGTGTTGCCGGGAATCAGGGCGCCGTCGACGACGTAGAGCCCCGGATGGCCGTGCAGGCGCCCGTAGTTGTCGGTCGCCTTGCCCAGCACCGCGCCGCCGAGCGGGTGGTACGTGAGGTGGTCGCCCCAGATCTTGTACGTGCCGAAGAGGTCGGTGCGGTAGATCGTCCCCTCCTTGGCGTTGATCTTGTCGAAGATGGTCCTGGCGGCGTCGATCGACGGCTGCTTCCAGGCGGTCTGCCAGTTCAGCTCGGCCCGGTTCGCGGCGGTGTTCCAGGTGAACTCGGCGCGGTGCGGGTTCTTGGTGATCGACAGGTAGAACGAGGCGTACGTCTCGATGCCGGTGGGCAGCGGCGCGACCTCGGCGAAGGCGCCGCCCGCGGCCCAGTTGTCGATGCCGGCCGTGGGGATCGACGACTGGAGCTTGCCGGTCGCGTCCCACATGTGGTTGGCGCGGCCGCACATCACGTTTCCGTTGTCGCCCCAGCCCTTGCCGACCTCGCCGTTGAGGCGGGGCAGGGCGCCGGTGGCCCTCAGCTTGACCAGGAGCTTGCTGGTGCCGACGCTGCCGGCGGCGAAGAAGACCCGGTCGGCGGTGACGGACGTGGTGGCCGTGGTGTCACCGCTGGTGTTGATCCGGTCGATGGTGACGGTGTAGCCGCCGCCGGCCGCCGGGGCGACCGAGGTGACCTTGTGCAGCGGTGAGACGGTGACCCGGCCGGTCGCCCTGGCGCGCGCGAGGTAGGTCTGCTGCAGGGACTTCTTGCCGTGGTTGTTGCCGTAGAGGATCTCGCCCGCGAGCGCCGACTTGGGGACGGTGCCTGCGGCCTCCTTCTTCATGTAGTCCCAGTCGTAGACGTCGGGCACGAAGAGGAACCCGAAGCCGGAGCGCTGTGCGTGCTTGCGGCCGACCCGGGCGTACTGGTAGCACTCGGCCGTCTCGAACCAGTCGGGGTCGATGGTGCTCACGCCGAGGGCGGCGTTGGCGCGCGGGTAGTACGTGCCGTACATCTCGCCCGCGTCGACCGTGGGCAGGACGGCGGCGAAGTGCTCGCGCCGGGGTGTGACCGCCATGCCGCCGTTGACCAGGGAGCCGCCGCCGACACCGCGGCCCTGGTAGACGGTGATGCCGCCGAACTCCTCGGCGTCCAGGATCCCGGTGTGGCGCGGCACGTTCTTGTCGAGCGGGAAGCCGAGGAAGTTGCTGAGGGGCTGCTTGGTCCTGGTGCGCAGCCAGTAGGAGCGGACGTCCGGGCTGGTGGTGTTGGCGAATATCCTGCCGTCGGAGCCCGGGGTGTCCCAGGCCATGCCCATCTCGACCATGTGCACGTCGACGCCCGCCTCGGCGAGCCGCAGCGCGGCCACGGAGCCGCCGTACCCGGTGCCGATCACCAGGGCGGGGACGCGGGCGGCGTCGAGCGCGCGGGCCGGCGCGGCGTGGCCCGCAAGCGCGACGGCACCAAGAATAGAACCTGTTCCTGCGAGAAATCTTCGACGTGACACCCCATCAGGTGGGTTGCTGGGCTTGGATGCAGTACTCATGTGACCTTCCTCACTCTTGGCCGAATCGAAACGAGTTCTACTGCGGGCCGCATGGGAAGTCACGCCATACCTAAAAGTAACTTCTGTCCGATCTTGCCCCCTTGTGTCGGCCGGTCACACCGCCGGCGGCACCGCCATGGTGCTCCGCCCCATACGCCACTGATCTGCGGTTTCCTCCCTTTCGCCGGTACGGAAGCGTTCCCGGGCCGGCATTGTCCGGATCGCGGTGGCGGGAGACCATCGCCCCATGCCCCCCACCACCGAGGGCGCGGACCACGCCGGACCCGAGGCGGGCCTGCGCACCCTGCTCGACCTCCTCGACCGGGGCGCGCCCGCCGAGGAGTTCGCGCGCCCCGCCGCCCGGGCCCGCGAGACCGGCGCCGCGCCCGGCCACCTCGCCGCGCTCGACGAGGCCACCGACGTCGCCCTCCGCGTCCACCGCACCCTGGGCACGCACCGCCGCCGCGAGGCCGAGCTCGCCGCGCTCTTCGACACCGCGAGCGACCTGGCCGCGCTCCGCGACCCGGACGCCGTGCTGCGCGCCATCGTGCGCCGCGCCAAACTGCTCCTCGGCACGGACGTCACGTACCTCTCGCTCAACGACGAGGCGGCGGGCGACACCTACATGCGGGTGACCGACGGCAGCGTGGCCGCAGCCTTCCAACAGCTGCGGCTCGGCATGGGCGAGGGGCTCGGCGGCCTCGTCGCCCAGACCGCCCGCCCCTACGTCACCGGCGACTACCAGCAGGACCCCCGCTTCCACCACACCGACGCCATCGACAGCGCCGTCCGCCAGGAGGGGCTGCGGGCCATCCTCGGTGTGCCGCTGCGCCTCGGCGCGCGCGTCATCGGAGTGCTGTACGCCGCCGACCGCGCCGCCCGCGAGTTCGCCACGGAGGAGATCGTGCTGCTCTCCTCCCTCGCCGACCACGCCGCCATCGCCATCGACGGCGCCCGCCTCCTGGAGGAGACCCGCGCCGCGCTCGTCGACCTCAACGCCGCCACCGAGACCATCCGCGCCCACAGCAGGGCCATGCGCCGCGCCGAGCGGGCCCACGACCAGCTCACCGACCTCGTGCTGCGCGGCGGCGGCGCCGAGGAGGTGGCCGACGGCATCGCGGCGCTCCTCGACGGCGGCGTCCTCATCCACGACGCCGACGGCGTCGAACTGGCCCGCACCGGCACCGGACCCCTGCCGCCGCCCGCCCCCGCTGTGGCCGCCTCGCGCGCCAGCGGCCGCGCCGTCCCGCAGGACGGCACCTGGGTGTGCGCGGTCCTCGCGGGCCCCGAACTCCTCGGCAGCATCGCCCTCACCGGCCGCCCCGAACTCGCCGACGCCGACCGGCGGCTGTTCGAGCGGGCGGGCGTCGTCACCGCCCTGCTCCTGCTGCTGCGCCGGTCGGTCGCCGAGACCGAGGACCGGGTGCGCGGCGAACTCCTCGGCGACCTGCTGGCTCCCACCGGCGACCCGGCCGGCCTGGCGAGCCGCGCCCGCCGCCTCGGCGTCCGGCTCGACCGCCCGCACGCGGTGTTCGTCGCCCACACGGAGAGCGCTCCCCGGCTGCGGCTGCTCGCCGCCGCGCACCGCATCGCCCGCACCCACAGCGGCCTGGCCGGACTGCACCACGACAATGTGGTCATCGTGACCCCCGCCGAGGCCCGGGACACCGACGCCCCGACGCTCGCCGCCACCCTGGGCCACTCCGTGGGCGCCCCCGTCACCGTGGGCGCAGCGGGTCCCGCCGCCGGACCCGCCGGGCTGCCCGCCGCCCATGCCGAGGCCCTGCGCTGCCTCTCCGCGCTGCGGGCGCTCGGCCACACCGGGCGCGGCGCGGCCCTCGCGGACCTCGGCTTCGTCGGGCTGCTCATCGGCGAACAGGCCGACCTCGGCGGCTACGTCCGGGCCACCCTCGGCCCCGTCCTCGACTACGACGCCGAACGCGGTACGCAGTTGCTGCGCACCCTGGAGGCGTACTTCCGCGAGGACCGCAACCTCACCAGGGCCAGGACGGCCCTGCACGTCCACGTGAACACGGTCGTGCAGCGTCTCGACCGCGTGGCGCGGCTCCTCGGCGACGACTGGAACACGCCCGCCCGCACCCTGGAGATCCAACTGGCTCTGAGACTGCACCGGTTGACGCCACCGGCGTGAGTGACGGGTGAGCGCCCGGCCGACTTGTCACAGCCGCGACTGTTGGATCCGTCATACAAGCGACCTACCCTGGAACCGCCTGAAAGGGAGTCGCATGAGCGGACGCATCGAGCGCACCGGGACCAATGCACAACCTGTACGGCTCACCAAGGGGGAACGGGTCGCCGACTGGGCGGACGGGCGGCTCGGCATCCACACCCTGGCCAAGAGCCAGATGCGCAAGATCTTTCCCGACCACTGGTCGTTCATGTTCGGGGAGATCTGCCTCTACAGCTTCATCATCCTGATCCTCACCGGCACCTATCTGACCCTCTTCTTCGACCCGAGCATGTCCGAGGTCGCCTACGACGGGCCGTACGTGCCGCTCAAGGGGATCATGGTGTCCCGGGCGTACGAATCCACGGTGGACATCAGCATGGAGGTGCGCGGCGGCCTGCTGATCCGGCAGATCCACCACTGGGCCGCGCTCGTCTTCGTCGCCGGGATGCTCGTGCACATGATGCGGGTGTTCTTCACCGGGGCGTTCCGCAAACCGCGCGAGCTCAACTGGCTGTTCGGCTGGACCCTGTTGTTCCTCGGCATCCTCACCGGCCTGACCGGCTACTCGCTCCCCGACGACATGCTCTCCGGCACCGGCATCCGCTTCATGCAGGGCGCCATCCTCTCCGTCCCCGTCGTGGGGACGTACCTCTCCTTCTTCCTGTTCGGCGGGGAGTTCCCGGGGGAGGAGATCATTCCGCGGTTCTACCCGATCCACGTGCTGCTGCTCCCGGGCATCATGCTGGGCCTCGTCGTCGCCCATCTGATCCTGGTCTTCTACCACAAGCACACCCAGTTCTCCGGGCCCGGCAGGACCGAGAAGAACGTCGTCGGAGCGCCGCTCCTGCCCGTCTACATCGCCAAGGCGGGCGGCTTCTTCTTCCTCGTCTTCGGTGTGCTCGCGTTCATGGGCGCGGTCGCGTCGATCAACCCGGTCTGGGCGATCGGTCCCTACCGGCCCGACCTGGTCTCCACGGGCGCTCAACCCGACTGGTACCTCGGTTTCTCCGAGGGGCTGATCCGCGTGATGCCCGCCTGGGAGATCAACGCCTGGGGGCACACGCTCAACCTGGGCGTCTTCATCCCCTTCTCGCTCTTCCCGCTCATCCTCCTGGCGATCGGCGTCTATCCGTTCATCGAGGCGTGGATCAAGGGCGACAAGAGGGAGCACCACATCGCGGACCGGCCGCGCAACGCGCCGGTGCGCACCGGTCTCGGCGTCGCGTGGCTCGCGCTGTTCGGCGTGCTGATGATCGGCGGCGGCAACGACATCTGGGCCACCCACTTCCACCTCTCCATCAACGCGCTCACCTGGTTCGTGCGGATCGGCTCCTTCGTCGTGCCCGTCCTCGCCTTCGTCGTCACCCACCGGATCTGCCTCGGACTCCAGCGCAGGGACCACGAGAAGGTGCTGCACGGCCGGGAGACCGGCACCATCAAACGCCTCCCGCACGGCGAGTACGTCGAGATCCACGAACCGCTGACACAGGCCGAGCTGTTCCGGCTGACCGCCCACGAACAGCCCGTGCCCTACCGGATCGGCCCGGTGGTCGACGCCAACGGAGTGCCCCGCAAGGTGCGGGTCTCCGAACGCCTCCGCGCCCGTCTCGCCCGCGCGATGTACGGCCCCAAGGCGCAGGTCCCGAAGGCGACACCGGAGGAGTACCTTGCGATTCAGCGAGGGGAAGGCGAGCACCACTGAGGGCTCGTCCTCGCCCCCCCCCGGCGGCGAGGGGCGGGGGGTTCGCCGGGTGCGCCGTGATTGTTCCGCCGGATGGCAGGCGGACGGGCCGCAGCGGCGTAGCGTGGTCGGCGTGGGGAGCGAGGCTCCCCCTCGTCAGCTCCTCACGCCGTGGCCTCCCTGGGGGGATGCGGGAGGTTTCCCCACCGGGAGGCCCGGGCTGGAGCCGCGTTGTCGGCGATGCGGCTCCAGCGGGTCCCGGGCATCCGGACAGCGCTGTGGCTGAGAAACAGGGGCAGGCTGGAGCGGATGCCGGTGCGGTCACGGAGCTTCATCCCAACTCCACTCGGGAGGATCCCGGGACCGTGCCGTTGATCGGAACCCGCTTTGACGTGCGCTTTCGCGCCATGCCGTGACCGGTGGGGGTGCGGTCAGTCCTCGTCGAGGGGAGGCGGTTGCAGTTCGGGCGGATCGTGGGGCGGCTGCCCGGTGAGCCGCGTGATCAGGTCGATGCACAGGGTGCGGAGCTTGATGTTGCGCCTCTCGGAGGCGGCGCGCAGGATCGCGAACGCCGCACGGCTCGGGCAGCGTTGCTGGGCCATGACGATGCCGACGGCCTGGTCGATCACACCCCGGTGGCGCAGCGCCTGCTGCACGTCCTCGGTGAACTGCCGGGAGCGGGACATGCGCTGGGCCAGCACGATGGCCCCGGTGGCCTGGGAGGCGAGGGCCCGCAGTGCGGCGAGGTCGGCGGTGTCGAAGCCGTGCGGGACGGGCGAGTACAGGTTCAGGGCGCCGGCGGTGCGGCTGCGGGGGGGGCGATGGGGAACGACAGGGAGGAGCGGGTCCCCGAGGCCATCGCGTGCGCAGGGAAGCTGTCCCAGTGCCCGCGTTGGTCACGGTCAGCAGGCGGCCCTCGCGTTGCAGCATGATGCCGCAGCCCTGCGCCTCGGGCGCATGGGTCATCGCCGCTTCCGCCAGGCCGTGCAGGAGGTCGTCCAGGGTCTCGGTGTCCAGCAGCAGGTCGAGCACGCTGGAGACACGGACCGGGTCACCGTCGGGAGAGCTCATCAAGATCCGTTCCACGGGTCGGCCGCACCTCCACCCTCCTCCGTCGGCCGGACCGCCGCAACCACCCCTCCCCGCCGCGATCGACGACAGTGGCTGAGGGACGGTGGGCCGGCGAGGAACCCCGGCGGCTCGGTTAGCCTCACACAGTGATGGCATCCGAGAAGACCCCGAAGCTGCTCGCGATCAGCGACCTGCACGTGGCGTACGCGGAGAACAGGAAGTACGTCGAGACCATCCGGCCCCACACCGACGAGGACTGGCTGATCGTCGCCGGTGACGTCGCCGAGCGCATGGCCGACATCGAGTGGGCGCTGCGCACGCTCGCCGGCCGGTTCGCCAAGGTGGTGTGGTCGCCGGGCAACCACGAACTGTGGACGCCGAAGGACGACCCGGTCCAGCTCCGCGGCGAGGAGCGGTACCAGCATCTGGTCGCGCTCTGCCGCGAGTTGGGGATCGTCACCCCCGAGGACCCCTACCCCGTCTGGCGCGGCCCCGGCGGCCCGGTCCTGGTCGCCCCGCTCTTCCTGCTCTACGACTACACCTTCCGGCCCGAGGGCACCCACGACAAGGAAGAGGCGCTGAAGGTCGCCCACGACGCGGGCGTCGTCTGCACCGACGAGTACTTCCTGCACCCCGACCCGTACGCGACTCGCGACGACTGGTCCCGCGCGCGCGTCAAGCACACCGAGGAGCGGCTCGCCGAGCGGCCCGCGGGCATGCCCACCGTCCTCATCAACCACTGGCCGCTGATCCGCGAGCCCCTGCGGATCCTGCGCTACCCCGAGTTCGCCCTGTGGTGCGGCACCGAGCGCACCGCCGACTGGCACGTGAAGTACGAGGCGGCCGCCGTCGTCTACGGCCATCTGCACATCCCGCGCACCACCGTGCACGACGGGGTGCCACACATCGAGGCGTCCGTCGGCTATCCGCGCGAGTGGCGCAGGGACTTCCACCCCGATCCGCATCTGCGGCAGGTCCTGCCGGTGCCGCCCGCCGAGAACTGACGGGCGGGCCCGTCAGGGCTGTGCGGGCAGCGGTCTGCGGGCGAGGAGCTCGGCCAGCCCCTGACGGGTCGCGGCCAGTACGACGCGGTCCTCGGGGCGCAGTTCGTACTCCGGGTCGAGCTCCCACTCCAGGCCCGACGACAGACCGGGGCCCTGGTCGGACGCGCGCTTCAAGGCGACGACGCGCCACGCCCCCGGCCGGAACACCTCGGCGATCCTGCGGCCCGTCAGCTGCGGCTGGAGCGACACGTCGAGCGCCGCGAAGAGCAGCACCGAGCGCTCGACGGGCAGCGCGCCCAGGATCTGCCGGCCCATCATCGCCCCGGCGAACGCGGGCGCCGCGAGCGCGGACACGCTGCGGCTCCGGGTGAGGGCGCCGGGGTGCGCGGCGCGCAGGGTGCGGTAGACGGCGGTCGCGAACTCGTCGTCGTACAGCCGCAGCGCCACCCGCAGATCGGGCTTCACCGACCGTGCGTACAGGGCCGCTTCGAGGTTGATGGTGTCCGCGCTGGTCAGCGCGAGCAGGGCGTGCGCGCGGTGCACCTTGGCCGCCTCCAGGACGCCCTCCTCCGTCACGTCCCCGATCACGGTCGGCACGCGCAGCCGCCGGGCCAGGGAGATGCCGCGCGCCTCCGGGTCGGCCTCCACGCACACCACCGGGATGTCCAGCTCGCGCAGCCGGGCCAGGACCCGTGTGCCGATCTTGCCGAGGCCCAGCAGGACGATGTGACCGGAGAGGCCGCGCGGCGGGCGGCGCAGCGACGACGCGGTGCGGAAGGTGCCGAGCGCCTCCAGGACGGCGGCGAACAGGATCGGCAGGAGCAGCAGCCCGACCAGGCCGGCGAGGAGCTGGAGGATCTGCCGGCTCATCGGCCCGTCGGTCGCCGGGTCGTTGATCGAGAAGAGGTCCAGGAGCGTCAGATAGGTGGCGTGCAGCGGGGTGGTGTTCTCGGTGGTGACGATCGACGCGATGGCCATGCCGACGACGGCCGCCGCGAACCCGGCCACCGACCAGCGCAGCCGCCGCGAGAACAGCTCGCGCAGCGGCACACCGCGCCCCGCGAGGAAACCGGGCGGTGGTGTGGAACCCGAGTAGGAGACGGTCTCCAGCACGAGCGCGCCCCGCCCGGGAGCGGCGGCGACGGCGTCGTCGTCCGGCAGCAGCCGGGGCCCCGCGCCGACACCCGCGTCGTCGGAACCCTCCGCTCCGGCCGGGTCGTTGGCGGTGGCCGAGAGCAGCGCGAGGGTGGCGAGTCCGCGCGCTGCCACCTCGCCGGGCGCCGGCGGGGTCCGCTCCACCGCGCGCAGGAGCAGCCCGTCGGCGTGCACGACCTTGGTGGTGCCGGCGATCGCGGTGGCCGCGAGGGCCGGGGCCGCGGTGTCCGCGTCGGACAGGACGGTGACGCTGGCGTCGGTGGTGGCGAGGCCCGCCACGGCGGCCGCCTGGTCGAGCAGCTCCTCCACGTGCTGTCCGAGCTTGCGGTTGTACAGCCGGATCACCAGGCGCAGCCGGGGGTTGAGCCTGCGGGCCGCGAGGGCCGTGCGGATGTTGGTCTCGTCGTCGTCGTGCATGAGTGCGAGCGCGGCGGCCTGCGGGACGCCCGCGTCGGCCAGGACGTCGTCGGTGAGGTCGGTGGCCTCCAGCGTCCGCGGCAGCTCCGCGGGGCCGCCGCCTTCCCCGTACCCGCTGGCGCCTCCGTGGGCGCCGCCGTTCGCGTGGGCGGAGCCGTTCCCGTTGCCGGTGGTGCGTGAGACGGCGGCGGTGATACGTCCGATCAGTGCCGTCGTCCGGGCCCGGCCCGTCGGCCGGTTGGGCTCACCGCGGCCCGCGGGCGGTACGACGAGGACGACCTGTTCGCCGTAGACACCGCGGAGTTCGGCGGCGAGCCGGTGGGCCAGGACGTTGTCGCCGCCGCACACGACCATGTGGCCGGGTGCGGGCAGCGGCGGGCGCTGTGGGGGAACCGAAGATGCGTGCGACACAGAAGGAAGAGTGCCTCAAGTGGCCGGCCGGTTCCCCGCGTCGAGCCGCTCGGCGAGTCCGACGAGGTCCGCGAGGCGCAGCACCCGGCCGGGCTCGGCCGCTCCCGGCAGCGGTACATGCAACGGTGCCGTCCACCGGTCGGGTATCGCGCCGAGACCGTAACAGGCGCCCGCCAGGCCACCGGTGACGGCGGCCACGGTGTCCGTGTCGCCGCCCAGGTCGACGGCGGCTCGCAGGGCATCCTCGTACGACCCCGTCGTACGCAGCGCCCACAGCGCCGAGCCGAGGCACGGCCAGACCGCGCCGTTGAACTCGGTGGCGTCGTCCGGGTGCCAGGTGGGGGAGAGGACCACGGCATAGCGGTCGCGGTGGTCCGGGTGGACGAGGGCGAGCGTGTCGGGGAGCGCGGCGAGCGGGTCGTCCCCGGCGAGGGCCACGCGCAGCAGTTCGTGGAAGAGAGCGGTGCCCTCCCAGGCGGCCCGGTCGCCGTGCGTGAGGGCGGCGATGCGGCGGGCCGCGTCCAGGGTGGCTGCCCGCCCGGCGGAGGCGAAGTACACGGCGGAGGTGGTGGCCCGCATCAGGGAACCGTTGCCCGCCGCGCGGAGGTTGACCTGGAAGTGGGCCTGCGCGGCGAGGTCCCACGGCATTCCGTTCGTGAGGACGTCCTCGGTCTGCAGCCCGATGTCCTTGGGCTCGTCGGCCGCCCACCGCTGGAAGCGGGCGAAGATGTCCGGCAGATCCAGCCCGCCCCGCTCCAGCAGTGAGTCGGCGACGTGCACGGCCATCTGGGTGTCGTCCGTGGCCTCCCCGGGGTCCCAGCCGCCGCCCCCGCACATCTCGCGGGCGCGGTCGCCCTCGGCCGCCGGGAAGCGCGCGGAGTACGCGCCCTCCGCCCCGAACTCGAAGGGCGCGCCCAGCGCGTCCCCCACGGCCGACCCGACGATGGCGCCCGCGGCGCGCTGACGACGTTCCATCGGGGCAGCCTACCGAGGCTCCGTGACGCACCCGGGAGAACTGGTGACTGATGCGTCAGTCAGCATCGCAATTTCTGCTCAGGATCTCCTCAATCACTGAGTGCCTGCGGATTTGGGGTGCTCCGTGCCGTGGCGGCTCGGCGCACTCGTTGCGTTCACCGCAACGCGCGGGTAGGGTCGCCGACCATGCAGCACGACCCCGAGGTGGCGGACCGCGTCCGCAAGGTGATCGCCGACGCCGGAGTGACCCAGCGCGAATTCGCCCGCCGTATCGTCATGGACCCCTCCAAGCTCTCCCGCTCACTGGGCGGCACCCGGCGCTTCACCGCCGCGGAGCTCGCCCGCATCGCGGACACCGGCGGGGTCGACGCGGGCTGGCTGCTCGGCGCCGCCCGGCCGCCGGAGCCCGCCACCCGCCGCGAGCGCGCCGTGCCGCCCGAGGGCGGCCGCCCCCTGCAGATCGTCCGCGAGACCGTCCGCCTCATCGCCGAGCGCGGCTTCCACGCCGTGCGCGTGCAGGACATCGCGGCGGCCTGCGACGCGAGCACCGCCGCCATCCACTACCACTTCCCCGGCCGCGACGACCTCCTCGAAGCCGCCGTGCGCTGGTGCATGGACGAGGACACCGCGCGCCGGGCGGCCCGGATCGCGGACGCCGCGGACACCGCCGACGAACTCCGCCAGCTCATCGAGCTCCAGATCCCCCGCACCCCCCAGCAGCGCTGGCAGTGGAGCGTCTGGCTCGACCTGTGGGCGGAGGCCGCCCGCTCCACCGCCGTGGGCCGCCTGCACGCCGACTACTACCGGCAGTGGCGCACCACCGTCGCCGACGTCATCCGCCGCGGCACCGCCGAAGGCGTCTTCCGCCCCACCGACCCCGAGGCCGCGGCGCTGCGCCTGACCGCGCTGATCGACGGTCTGGCCACGCAGGTCCTCGCCGCGGCGCCCGACAGCCCCGGCACGAGCCCGGACGACATGCACGAGTCCCTCGTCGCCTACGTCGACGCCACACTGACCGCGCACTGACCGCACGCCCGTCCCGTACGCAACACCCCACCCCGAGGGAGAGTCCAGCATGCCCGTGAACGACAACGTCATCATCACCTGCGCCCTGACCGGCGCGGGCGACACCGTGCGCAAGAGCCCGCACGTGCCCGTCACGCCCGAGCAGATAGCCACCTCCGCGGTCGAGGCCGCCGAGGCGGGCGCCGCCGTCGTGCACATCCACGTCCGCGACCCCGAGAGCGGCGCCCCCTCCCGCGACCCGCGCCTGTACCGCGAGGTCGTCGAGCGCATCAAGGAGACCGGCACCGACGTCGTCATCAACCTGACGGCGGGCATGGGCGGCGACCTCGTCATCGACCCCGACGAGCCCCTCAAGCACCTCCCCGGCACCGACCTCGTCAGCGGCCTCGACCGCCTCCCGCACGTCGAGGACCTGCTCCCCGACATCTGCACCCTGGACTGCGGCTCCCTCAACTTCGGCGACGGCAGCAACCTCTACATCTCCACCCCCGACATGCTCCGGCAGGGCGCCAAGCGCATCCAGGAGCTCGGCGTCCGCCCCGAGCTGGAGATCTTCGACACCGGCCAGCTGTGGTTCGCCAAGCAGCTCCTCGCCGAAGGGCTGCTCGACGACCCCACCGTCTTCCAGCTCTGCATGGGCATCCCGTGGGGCGCCCCCGCCGACCCGGGCGTCCTCCAGTCCATGGTCAACATGCTGCCCGAAGGCGCCCAGTGGGCCAGCTTCGCGCTCGGCCGCATGCAGATGCCGTGGGTCGCCCAGTCCATCCTGCTCGGCGGGCAGGTCCGCGTCGGCCTGGAGGACAACCTCTACCTCGGCAAGGGCAACAAGGCGACGAACGCGCAGCTCGTGGAGCGCGCGGTGCAGATCACCGAGAACCTGGGCTCTCGGGTCGCCACCCCGGACGAGGCCCGGCAGAAGCTGGGCCTCAAGCCCCGGTCCTGACGCCCACGCCCGCCCCCCCCGCAGAGGACATCATCACCATGAGCAACACCACCCCCGAGAACGTCCGCCGCGTCGCCTGCATAGGCGCCGGCGTCATCGGCGGCGGCTGGGTCGCCCACTTCCTGGCCCGCGGTTACGACGTCACCGCCTGGGACCCCGCGCCCGACGCGGAGCAGCGGCTGCGCCGCCTCGTCGAGGCCGCCTGGCCCGCGCTGACGCAGCTCGGCCTCGCCGAGGGCGCCTCGCAGGACCGCCTGACCGTCGCCGCGACCCTCGAAGAGGCCGTCGCCGACGCCCAGTTCGTGCAGGAGAGCGCCCCCGAGAAGCTGGAGCTCAAGCGCGAGCTCCTCGCGAAGGTGGACGCCGCCGCCCCGGCCGGCGTCGTCATCGCCTCCTCCACCTCCGGCTATGCGATGACCGACATGCAGACCGAGGCCGCCACCCCGGGCCGCCTCGTCGTCGGGCACCCCTTCAACCCGCCGTACCTGATCCCGCTGGTCGAGGTCGTCGGCGGCGAGCGGACCGACGCCGCCGCCGTGGCCTGGGCGTCCCGGTTCTACGAGGTCGCGGGCAAGTCCGTCATCACGATGAAGAGCGAGGTGCCCGGCTTCATCGCCAACCGCCTCCAGGAGGCCCTGTGGCGCGAGGCGCTGCACATGGTCGCCAACGGCGAGGCCACCGTCCAGGAGATCGACGACTCCATCACCGAGGGCCCCGGCCTGCGCTGGGCGTTCATGGGCCCCATGCTCACCTTCGCGCTCGCGGGCGGCGAGGGCGGCATGGCTCACATGCTCGACCACTTCGGCCCGTCCCTGAAGTCGCCGTGGACGCGCCTCGAAGCGCCCGAGCTCGACAAGAAGCTGTACGACGCCGTGGTCGCAGGCTGCGACGAGGAGGCGAACGGCCGCACCATCGCGGACCTCGTCGCCGAGCGGGACCAGGGCGTCATCGATGTCCTGCGCGCCACGGGCCGGCTCCCCGGAGGCACCAAGTGACCGAGCCCCTGCCCCTGTTCCACCGCACGGTGCGCCCCGAGTGGATCGACTACAACGGCCACATGAGCGAGGCCTTCTACGTCCTCGTCTTCGGCTACGCCACCGACGCCATGATGATCGAGACGGGCCTGCACGCCGGCTACCGCGAGTCCACCGGCTGCTCTCTCTACACGGTCGAGGCCCATGTGCGGTATCTCGACGACGTCTCCGAGGGCGCCCATCTCGCCGTCCGTACGCGGATGTTGGGCGCGGACGCCAAGAAGGCGCGGTTCGCCCACGAGATGTACGTGGTCGGGGCCGAGGGCGCGGCACCCGCCCCCGATGCCGCCCCCGTGGCGACCACCGAACTGCTCGCACTCCACGTCGACCAGAACGCGGGCCGGGCGACCCCGTTCCCGGACGAGATCCGCGACCGCCTCACGGCTCTGACGGAACAGGCCCCGGACTGGGCGGGCCGCTCCATCGCAGCGGTGCCCCGGGTCTCCTAGCCGCCCGGGTGTCCCGGCCGCTCACCGGTCGAGCGTCGTGTGCGCGGTCTCCGGCAGCCGCAAGTAGACCACCGAGGACACGACGCACAGCACGGCCACGTACACGGGGAAGAGCCAGGGGGAGCCGATCTCCTTGAACAGGGTCCCCATGTACGGGGCCGTGCCGCCGAACACCGCGACGGTCAGCGAGTACGGGAAGCCGATTCCGGCGGCCCGCACCCGCGCGGGGAACACCTCGGCGTTCACGGCCGCCGAGATCGACGTGAAGCCGGTGAGCAGCACCATGCCCGCGCACTGCACGAGCAGCAGCGAACCGAACGACCCCGAGAGCGACTTGAGCAGCGGCACGCTCAGGACGGCGAAGCCGATGCCGAAGAAGAGCAGCAGCGGCCTGCGCCCGACCCGGTCGGAGAGCAGCCCGCCCACCGGCTGGAGCACGGCGAAGAAGGCGAGGGACAGCGTGCCGGCGAGGAGCGCCTGGCTCTTGCTGATGTCGGTGTTCAGCTCGGCGTACGTCGGCAGGTACGACGTCCACGTGTAGTAGGCGAGGGTGCCGCCCGCCGTGATGCCGCAGATCAGCAGGGACTGGCGGGGGTGGTGCCGCAGCGCGTCGAAGAGCCCGGGCCGGTCGCCCTCCTCGGCGGGTGCCCGGTGCGTCTCGTGCGCGCCCTGCCTGATCCAGAAGCCGACCAGGCTCAGCGCCGCCCCGACGAAGAAGGGCAGCCGCCAGCCCCAGCCGTCCATCTGCCCGTCGGAGAGCGTGGCGACGAGCAGGGCCGCGACGCCGGACGCCGCGAGCTGGCCGATGCTGGTGGAGACGTACTGGAAACTGGAGAAGAGGCCGCGCCTGCCTGGGCCCGCCGACTCGACGAGGAACGTCGTCGACGCGGCGAACTCCCCGCCCACGGAGAGGCCTTGGAGCAGCCGGGCCAGCACGAGCACGACCGGCGAGAGCACACCCGCGGCCGCGTAGGTCGGGGTCAGGCCGACGAGCAGACTACTGGCGCCCATCAGCAGGATCGTGACGGTCAGCGCCGCCCGTCTGCCCTGCCGGTCGGCGACCGCGCCCATCAGCAGCCCGCCGACGGGCCGCATGAAGAAGCCCACCGCGAAGACGGCGAACGTGGAGAGCAGCGGGACGAGGGAGTTGTCGGATCCCTTGGGGAACACCTGGTCGGCGATGTACGTGGCGAGGAAGGTGTACGCGTACCAGTCGTACCACTCCACGGCGTTGCCGACCGACGCGGCGAGCAACTGCCGTGTCGGGCGCGGCCCGGGGGCGGGGACGGTGGCGGCCACCTGCTGGTCGTGCTGTGTCATGATCACGACCTTCCCCGGCCCCGGGGCGCCCCACACGTCCTGTCCGGCAGGCGGACTCAGCCCGACGTCGGCCGGTACGCGTACACCGCCGTCGTCACCAGGCACGGCACGGGCGGCACCACCTCGACGCGCAGGGTGCGGCGCGCGGTGTCGTAGTCGACGCCCTCCGTCTCGAACGTGCCGGAGCAGACGCTGCGCTGCGGCGCCGCGAAGAGGCTCGTGACGCTGCCGGTCACCGGCTGTCCGTCGAGCGGGCGCTCCAGATCGACCTGGAGGACCGGGCGGTCCTCGGGGAACAGTTCCTTGGACGCGTCGTTGGAGGCGCAGACCAGGCGCGTGGCGGAGGCGAAGTCGCAGCCCTGGATGTCGCGTACCGGCTTGTCGAGCGTGATCTGTCCGGCCTGGGGGAGCGTGCCGCCGGTGGGCGGGGTCGAGGGGTTGAGGAGCGGGGCGGGGAACACCTGGAGGCGGTGCTGGTCGCCCCACTCGCCGGAGACCAGCCACCGCGCGTCGGGCGAGACGGCCGCGAAGGAGTTGTTGAGCTTCTCGCCCGCGTCGAGCGGGTGCTCGTACAGGTGGCGCTTCCCGGCGGGTGTCGTGACCGCGAACATCTTCGACCGGGCGCTGTCGCCGCCCTGGTAGGCGTCGAAGGTGTGGCCGTTCGCGATGTCCGGGTCGCCTATGTGCCCCCAGCCCTTGGCCCGCAGACCGAGGGGTATCGAGCCGAGGCCGCGATGGAGGAGGGTGCCGTCGGCGCGGCTCGCCAGGCCCTGGCTGCCGGTGAGGGAGTTGACGTACGAGGTGCCTGACTCCTGCCAGCCGCCGGGCGAGGCGGGGGCCGCCGAGGCGGCGCCGCCCGTCATCGCCGCCAGGGCGACGGTGCCGAGCAGGGCGGTTGATGCCTTCCAAAGGGTCATCGGGGCGCTACCTCCGTGGGGGGTCGGAACGCTGCCGCGTCATCGTACGTAACGTGAGCACCGGTGATAACGGTCCGACAGAAGGCGGTTCAGACGTGAAGCTGGCAATTCTCGGCGGCGGCGGGTTCCGTGTGCCGCTCGTCCACAGGGCTCTGCTCGGCGACCGTGCCGAGGGCCGCGTCACCGACGTCGTGCTGCACGACCTGGACGCGGCCCGGCTCGACGCCATCGCCTGCGTCCTCGCCGACCAGGCCGCCGGTGTCCCGGACGCGCCCGCTGTGACCGCCACCACCGACCTCGACGAGGCGCTGCGCGGCGCCGACTTCGTGTTCTCCGCCATCCGCGTCGGCGGCCTCGAGGGGCGCGCCGCCGACGAGCGCGTCGCCCTCGCCGAAGGCGTGCTCGGGCAGGAGACGGTCGGCGCGGGCGGCATCGCGTACGGGCTGCGCACGGTGCCCGTCGCCGTGGACATCGCGCGCCGTGTCGCCCGGCTCGCCCCCGACGCCTGGGTCATCAACTTCACCAACCCCGCGGGCCTGGTCACCGAAGCCATGGCCCGTCACCTGGGCGACCGCGTCATCGGCATCTGCGACTCGCCCGTGGGCCTCGGGCGCAGGGTCGCGCAGGTGCTCGGCGCCGATCCCGACGAGGCGTTCTTCGACTACGTGGGCCTCAACCACCTGGGCTGGCTGCGCGGGCTGCACATCGCGGGCCGCGACGAACTGCCGCGGCTGCTCGCCGAGCCCGAACTCCTCGTCTCCTTCGAGCAGGGCAGGCTGTTCGGCCCCGACTGGCTCCAGTCGCTCGGCATGATCCCCAACGAATACCTGCACTACTACTACTTCAACCGCGACACCGTGCGCGCCTACCAGCAGGCCGAGCGGACCCGCGGCGCCTTCCTCCACCGCCAACAGGCCCGCTTCTACGACGACATGCGCAGCCCCGGCACCCCCGCCCTGAAGACCTGGACCGACACCCTCGCCGAGCGCGAGGCGGCGTACATGGCGGAGAACAGGGCCGCGGCGGGCGTGGGGGAGCGGGCCGAGGAGGACCTGGAGTCCGGTGGGTACGAGAAGGTCGCCCTCGCGCTGATGCGGGCCATCGCCCGCGACGAGCGGTCGACGCTGATCCTCAACGTCCGCAACGGCACGACCCTCGCCGCGCTGGACGCGGACGCCGTGATCGAGGTGCCCTGCTCCGTCGACGCCAACGGCGCCCACCCCATGTCGGTGGCCCCGCTGCCCGGCCACGCCACCGGCCTGGTGTGCGCGGTCAAGGCCGTCGAGCGTGTGGTGCTCGAAGCGGCGGACAGCGGTTCGGCGGCCACCGCCGCCAAGGCGTTCGCGCTGCATCCGCTCGTCGACTCCGTGACCGTCGCGCGGCGCCTGGTGGACGGCTACCGGGGCGTGCACCCCGGTCTCGCGTACCTGAGATGATCACGACATGAGTCCCGTCGTCTCCATCGGTGCCGCCGCCCGCCGCCCCTGCACGCTCGTCGTGTGCCGGGGCTGCTGCTGCGGCGACGCACGCAAGAACCCCGGCATCGACCACGCCTGGCAGCTGGAGCGGCTGCGCTCCGCGGCGGCGGCCTCGCGCGGCCGGTTCGCGGTGCGTACGAGCGACTGCCTCGGCCCGTGCGGCCAGGCCAACATCGTCGTGGTCCAGCCTTCCTCCGAGGGGCGCAGGCGCGGCGGCCGGGCCGCCTGGGTCGGCTTCGTCACGGACGACGCGTCGCTCGACGGAATACTCACCTGGGCCGCGGCGGGCGGCCCGGGCCTCGCCGAGCCCTCGGACACCCTCACCCTCCAGATGGTGGACCCTCGCGCGAGCTAGGACCTGTCCGGCGGGCCAGGGCGAGGTTCTTCGTCGGGCTGGGAAGTCCTGGCTCCGTTCCGCACGACGGCCGGCACGCTGCTGGTCGGCTCCGCGCGGGCGTACTCGGAGCGCCCGGCGGTTGCGCCGTTCGGGCCATTCCGGTCCGTCCGAGGCGCGGCCCGGGAAAAGCCGGGGAGGCATGACGGCATGGGCAATGTGACTGGAGTCGCGGGCGCCGGGGTGATGGGCGGGGGGATCGCTTTGGCGGCCGCGCTCGCCGGGTCCCCCGTTCTCGTCTGGAGTCGGAGGGAGACGACACTCCGAGCCTGCGTCGACAAGTGCGGAAAGGACATGGGCCGAGCCGTCGAGAAGGGCTGGATCGACGAGGCTTCCGCACACGACGCGGTCGCGCGGATCCAGCCGGTCACCGATGTGCGTGAGTTGGCCGCGGCCGACCTGGTCATCGAGAGCGTGGCCGAAGACCTCGCCGTGAAGAAGGAGGTCCTCGCGCAGCTCGACCGCGTCTGCGACGAGAACACGATTCTGTCCACCAATACGTCGTCCATCCCGATCGACGCGCTCGCGGAGGCGACCCGAAGGCCGCAGGACTTCCTCGGTACGCACTTCATCTACCCGGCGCCGATCCGCCCGTTGGTCGAAGTCCTGACCGGAACCGCGACCAGCGAGGAAACGGTGTCCCGCGTCCGCGTGCGTTTCGAGGAGTGGGGGAAGCGCTGCCTGATCGTCAAGGACGACGTGTCCGGCCCCGTCGTGAACCGCCTGTTCGGTGTTCTCGCGGCCGAGGCGATTCGCCTCCATGAATCCGGGGCCGTGAGTGCGGCCGATATCGACGCGATCTGTGAGCTGGGGTTCGGGCACGCGACTGGGCCGCTCAAATCGCTCGACGCCGTGGGACTGGATGTGGCGCTCGCGAGCTTCGGATACGCGTACGAGAGAACAGGGGAGGCTGTCTTCGAGCCGCCGGTGACCCTGTCCCGCATGGTTTCCCAAGGTCTTCTGGGGCGAAAGTCCCGCAAGGGCTTCTACGAATACCCGAGCAAGTAGGCAAGCCGGACGCCGGGCCCCGAGGGGACAGAAAGACTCATGAGCACGTGCGACGAGACGGCGCCGAGCCGTAGGACGTACTTCTTCCACGATCCGTCCACTCAGATCCCGACCCTCCTGGCCCTGGACGGGCTCCAGTTGATGCGTCGGCTGAAGGACGGTTCACTCACGGCGGCACCGCTGGAGTCCACCCTGGACTACCGGGTCGTCGAGGTCGACCGGGGGTCGGTGACCGTCGGTGTGCGGCCCAGGGAGTGGCACGGGACCCACAGCGGGAACGTGCACGGCGGACTGATCGCGTCCGTGGCGGACGCCGTGTGCGGGTACGCCGTCCAGACCCATCTGCCGGCCGGTTCGTACGCCGTCACCGCGGAACTGTGTGTCAGTTTCCTGCACCCGGTGAGCCCCGGGGAGCAGGAGCTGCGCTGTGTGGGGTCGGCCCCCGCGCCCGAGCGGGGGCGCTCCCGGGCGGCCGCCGAACTCGTCGACCCGGACGGGAAAGTACTGGCCACGGCGACTGCCGACGTGCGTGTCCTGTCCGTGTGACCGCTGGGAGGACCTGCTGTGTTCGCGGTGAACGGATTCCCGTACACGATCACCGGACTGGCCGTGGAACTGGGGGATCAGGTCGACATCCGGACCTGGGCGGAGAGGGCCCGGGTTCCGGACCAGAAGCATCCCGGCTCGACCATGTCCGGGGAGGTCCTGCAGAAGATCCTGGGAGTGACCGGCAAAGCCTGGGCCCCCGACCGCTTCACCGACGCGCGTGTCCTCACGGAGGTGGCCAGGACGGCCCTCGACTCGGCGGCGATCACGGCGCGGGACGTGGACACGCTGATCCTCGTGTCCTGCACGCCGTTCCAGGTGATGCTCGACCAGGACGCGCTCGGCCTGGCACGCGACCTCGAAGTGCCGGACACGGTCTCTCCGCTCCAGCTCGGAGCCGGCTGCGCGGGGCTGGCCCGCGCGGCGGAACTCGTCCGCAAGATGAACAGCGAGCGGGCCCTGATCGTCGCCTACAACGTGGCGAGCCGCCATTCCGTCGACTCCCGGGGAGCCCTGTACTCCCACGGGGAGGGCAATGAGGCACACCCTTTCGGGGCGTTGTTGTGGGCTTCCGCCGTACTGTTCTCCGATGCCCTGGCCGCCATGGTGCTGACGCGGACTCCGGACAGCGACGGAATCTCTTTCTACAGCCGCGACGCGCTCTCCTTCGCGGACGGCCCGGGACTCACGGATCCGCTCATCCACTACCCGGGCGGAGGCGCCCAGAATCCGCCGGGGGAGCCGAACTCCACACTCCTCATGTCGTACGGGATGAACAGCGAGGAGATCATCACCTACTACATGCAGGGAATGACGGAGAACCACAAGACTCTGGAGAAACACCGGCCCGGGTATCTCGACCAGGTCTCCCGCGTCTACACGCACCAGGCGAGCCCGCGCCTCGTGGAGGCGTTCGCCGAATCGGTGGGCATGCGAGAGGAGATGGCCCCTTCGAACGCGGCACGGTTCGGAAACATGGTCTCGCCCTCGACGCTGGCGCTGCTCCAGGAAGACCTCGCGGAAGGATCCCTCTCCGCGGGAGACTCGGTGTGCTTCAGCGTGGTCGGATCGGGTCCGGAACGCGGCGCGTTCATCACCTCGGTCGATATCGGTTCCGGGGTTCTGTAGAACCTTCACGCCAGGGTCGCGGCCCGTTCGGGGGTGACGGCGTGCTGGAGGGGCTCGCCCCGCAGGAAGCGGTCCAGTTCGGCGAGTACGAGGTGGCCGAGGCGGTGGCGTTCGGTGCCGAGTGCGCCGGCGAGGTGGGGGGTCAGGACGGTGTTGGGCAGGTCGTAGAGGGGTGAGTCGGGGGCCGGGGGCTCCGGGTGGGTGACGTCGAGCACGGCCGTGAGGTCGGGCCTCGCGCGCAGGACGTCCGTCAGCGCCGCCTCGTCGACGAGCGCGCCCCTTGCCGTGTTGACCAGCGTCGCGCCCGGCAGCAGGGAGGCCAGCAGGCGCGCTCCGACGACGCCGCGGGTCTCGGGCAGGAGGGGCGCGTGGAGACTCACGACATGGCAGGTGGCGAAGAGCTCCTCGACGCCGACGAGCCGCACTCCCGCCTCCCGCGCGGACGCGGCGGAGGCGAGGGGGTCCGTCGCGAGGACCTCGACGTCGAAGCGGCCGAGGTGCGCCGCGACGAGACGGCCGATGTGGCCGAGCCCCAGCAGACCCACCCGTGACCGGTAGGCGCCGGGGACTTCGGGGTCATGGGGGAAGCCGCGGTTCCGGGTCACCTCGCGGCTGATGCGATGGGTCTGCTTCAGGCCGAGGAGGACTTGGGCGAGGGTGAACTCCGCCACCGGCACGGCGTTGGCCGCGGCCGCGGAGACGATCGGTATGCCGCGTGCCCAGAAGGCGGGCGTGGTCAGATGCCGTACGGAGCCCGCGGCGACGAGGACGGCCCGCAGCGCGGGCGCGCGCGCCAGAAAGGCCGCGTCGAGCACGGGAGCGCCCCAGCCGGTGAGCAGGATCTCGGCGCGGCGCAGGGCGTCGGGGTGGTCGTCGAGCTGGTGGCGGGTGAGGGGGGAGAGGCCTTCGCGGTCCACGAGCCGGTCGACGCCGGCAAGCACCTCGGGTGGATAGACGTCCGCTCTCCGCTCCTCCTCCATGACCAGCAGAGCCGTCGGCCGGTGTGTCGCCTCGTCCATGTCGCTGACGCCCCTCGTCGCTGACGCTGCCTGTCGATGACGCTCCTCCGAGACGATACATCGGATGACTCAAGAGTCCATACGACGCGAACTCGGTGTGGACTGGCCCGGCCCACCGTGCCGCCCCTGAAGAAATCTCGTATACATCGGAGTATTGACCCAGGATTTGGCGCCCGTTAGCGTCCCCCGGCAAGCGCTTGCTAGAGGCGGTTGTGACGCGGTGGAACGGGAGTTGCGATGCAGAGATCGCGGTGGATCGGTGCGGGTTTCCTCGCGTCGGCACTGATCCTCACCAGCTGTACATCAGGTCCCGCGGGAGCGGACGTCGAGCAGGACACCGAGGCGCCCCTCGAACTGTGGACCAGGACGACACCCGGCGGACCGGGCGAGAAGGGCACGCTGGCACTCGCCGCAGCCTTCGAGAAGGCCACAGGACACCACGTCGAAGTCACCGCCATCTTCGACGACTTCGAGACCAAACTGCAGCAGCGGGCCGCGCAGCGGGACCTCCCCGACATCGTCATGAACGACGTGACACAGCTCGGCGCCATGCACAGCCAGGGGCTGCTGCGCGAGATCGACCTGGACAAGATCAAGCACAGTCGGCAGGTCGTCGCCCAGGGGCTCGACTCCGGCAAGAGCGTCGACGGGAAGCAGTACGGCCTGCCGTACTCCGCACAGGCCACCGGGCTGCTCATCCGCAAGGACTGGCGCGAGAAGCTGAAGCTCGGCGTCCCCCGGAACTGGGACGACTTCGCCGCCATGGCCGAGGCCTTCACCACGAAGGACCCCGACGGCGACGGCAAGAAGAACACCTACGGCCTCGCCGCCCCCCTGTCCACCAAGCGCGGCTACGCCTCCTGGTACTTCTCCAACTTCCTCTGGGCCGCGGGCGGCGACTTCATCACCGAGACCGGAGACGGCACGTACAAACCCGCGATGAGCACGAAGGAGTCGGTCGGGGCCATGCAGTGGTTCCGCGACCTCGGCTGCGCGGCCGAGGCCGTCCAGCCCGGCGCGGTCACCATGGACACCCCGCCCACGAACGAGACGTTCGAGGCGGGCAGGACCGGCATGTTCGCCGTCGGCCCCTACCTGCTGCCCCGCTTCGACGAGGTACTCGGCAAGGACAAGTACGAGGTCGTGCCGATGCCGAAGGGCCCGAAGGACGCGACCGTCCTCGCCGAGGGCGGCACCGTCTACCTGATGGCGGGCTCCGAGAACCGGGCGGGCCAGGACGCTTTCGCCGACTTCGCGATCTCCCCCGAGGGACAGCGCACCGGAATGCGCGGCGAGACCGGCTTCACCGTCCAACTGCCCGTCAACAAAACGGTGGACGTCGCCAAGGTCCGCCCCGACCCGCGCTGGAAGACGTACGACGAGATCTACCGCTCCTCCGGCAGATACGCCCCCGCCGTCCCGAACTGGACCGCGGTGCGCCAGACCACTGCGGAGACCGTCAACGCGCTGATGGCCGACTGCGACCTGGACACCCGCGGCGAGCTCCGCGACCTCGACAAGAAACTCGCCGGCATCCTCAAGGAACAGGGAATCGCCGCGTCATGAGCGTCGACCAGGTCGAACACGCCCCGCACCCCGGGCGTGGTCCCGCCGGCCCGAAGGGGCGGACGGGCGGCGCGGCCGCGGCCGACCGCCGAAGACGCAGCCGCCGCACCGGCCGGTGGTGGACGCCCTGGCTCTTCCTGGCCCCGGCGCTGCTCCTCTTCCTGTACTTCAAGTTCATCCCCATGGCCAACGCGCTGACCATGTCCTTCCAGGAGGTCCAGCCCTATCTAGGCAACAAGTGGGTGGGCACGGAGAACTACGCGACCGTGCTCGGCTCGGCGGGCTTCCGCGAGGCGGCCTGGCACACCGTCGTCCTGGCCGCCGGGCAGACGGCGGGCTCGATGCTCCTCGGCCTGGTGCTCGCGCTGCTGATGGAGGGGCAGGGCCGCCGCCTGGGATTCGTGCGCTCCGCGGCGTTCCTGCCGGTCGTCGTGCCGATCGCCGTCGTCGCCGAACTGTGGCGGATCATGTACCACCCGACCGGGGACGGCATGGTCAACTCCCTGCTCGGCCTGGTGGGATCCGGCCCGTCGGGATTCATCAACGACCCCGACTCCTCGCTCGCCTCCATCATGGTCACCGGCATCTGGCGGGGCGCCCCCTACGACATGATGATCTTCCTCGCCGGGCTCGCGAGCGTGGACCGCGGCCTGTACGAGGCCGCGAAGGTCGACGGCGCCTCCCGGTTCCAGCGGGTGTGGCACGTGACGGTGCCCGGCCTGCGGTCGGTGTTCTCGATCCTGTTCATCCTCGCCGCGATCCGCGGCCTGCGGGTGTTCACCGAGGTCTTCCTGCTCACCAACGGCGGCCCCGACGGCTCCACCGAGGTCGTGATGACCCTCATCTACAAGCTCGGCCTCGAACAGAACCGGCTCGGCGTCGGAGCGGCGGGAGCCGTCCTGCTGTTCCTCACGACGCTCGTCCTCACGATCGTCGTCCACCTCGTGCGCCGCAGGGAGAGCAGATGAACGCGCCGACCGAGACCGCGCTCGGCCTCACCGAGAGCAGGAGCCCGGGCGGCCGCCTCCTGAAGGCGGTCACCTACCTCCTGGTGCTGATCGTCTTCGCGGGGCCGCTCCTCGCCCTGCTGGTCAGCGCCTTCAGCAAGGTCAAGGACCCGACCCAGCTGAGCGTCGTCCCCTCCGGCGCCACCCTGGACAACTTCCGGATCGCCTTCGACCAGGGCGTGCTGACGTATCTCCTGAACTCGTTCTTCGTGGTCGGCTTCGGCCTGCTGCTCCAAGTGGCCGTCTCCGTCCTCGCCGGGTACGCGCTGGCACGCAAGGTCTTCCCCGGCATGACCATCGCGCTCGTGGCGATCCTGGCCACGCTGATGCTGCCCGAGGAGATCCTCGCCCTGCCGCTCTCCCTGATCCTCGCCGATCTGCCGGTCGTCCACTTCAACCTCATCGGCACCCTCGCCGGCATGATCGTCCCGCTGGGCGCCTGGGGCTTCTCCATCCTGGTCATGACCGAGTTCATGAAGGACGTACCCAAGGAACTCGAAGAGGCGGCCCGCATCGACGGCGCCGGGGACCTGCGCATCTTCGCCCAGATCATCCTGCCGATGTGCAAGCCGGCGCTGGGGGTCATCGGGGTCTTCGGCTTCACGATGATCTGGGACCAGTACCTGCTGCCCCTGCTCGTCGCCACCGATTCCTCCTCCTACACGCTCCCGCTCGCGCTGCGCACCCTGCGCATCGACCCCGACGTCACCCCGGGAGTGGTCCTCGCGGCCTCGCTGCTCGCCCTGCTCCCCTCCGTGATCGTCTTCCTCTTCTTCCAGCGTTCCTTCGTGTCAGGGCTGTCCTCCGGCGCCCTGAAGGGCTGAACCGCCCACCCACCCCCTCCGCCGACCTCAAGGAGCGCCACCCCGTGACCCCGACCGCCGCCCCGGACACGACCTGGTTCACCACCGACCGGTTCGGGATGTTCGTCCACTGGGGCCTGTACTCCCTCGCCGCCCGCCACGAGTGGGTCAAGCACCGGGAGAAGCTGTCCGACGAGCAGTACCAGGTGTACTTCGACCACTTCGACCCCGACCGCTACGACCCCGTGCGGTGGGCGAGGACCGCGAAGGCCGCCGGCATGCGGTACGTCGTCCTCACCACCAAGCACCACGACGGCTTCTGCCTGTGGGACAGCGCCCTCACCGACTACAAGGTCACCAGGACCCCGTACGGCCGTGACCTCCTCACCCCGTTCGTCGAGGCGTGCCGCGCCGAAGGGCTCAAGGTCGGCTTCTACTACTCGCTGATCGACTGGCACCATCCGTCGTTCCCCGTCGACGGCACCCACCCCCAGCGCGACGACGAGGAGTTCAAGGCCGCCCACGCCGACCGCGACATCCGCGACTACCGGCGCTATCTGCACGGCCAGGTACGCGAGCTGCTGACCGGCTTCGGCCGCGTCGACCACCTCTTCTTCGACTTCTCCTACGCCGGCCGCCACTGGTGGGGCGGCAAGGGCCCCGACGACTGGGACTCACCGGCGCTGATGGAGCTGATCCGCGAGCTCCAGCCGCACGTCCTCGTCAACGACAGGACCGGCCTGCCCGGCGACTTCGTCACCCCCGAGCAGTACCAACCCGCGGGACCCATGACGAAGGACGGGAAACCCGTGGTCTGGGAGGCCTGCCAGACCCTCAACGGCAGCTGGGGCTACGACCGCGACAACCTCGACCACAAGAGCGCCGACCTGGTGATCCGCATGCTCGTCGACGGCGTCTCCAAGGGCGGCAACCTGCTGCTCAACGTCGGCCCCACCGGCCGCGGCGACCTCGACCCGCACACCGTCGCCGTCCTCGGCGAGCTGGGCCGCTGGATGGACCTGCACGAGAGGTCGGTCCGCGGCTGCGGCCCCGCCCCGTACACCGCCCCCGCCGACTGCCGCTACACCCGGCGCGGCGACCGGCTCTACCTCCACCTCTTCGCCTGGCCGCTGCGCCATCTGCACCTGCCCGGACTCGCGGGCCGGGTCCGCTACGCCCAGCTCCTCAACGACGCGTCCGAGATCCCCCGCGTCGAGATCGCCTCCGGACAGCCCGCGCTCAACACCGAGCTGGGCGGGCAGCCCGCAGGCACCCTCACCCTCCAGCTCCCCGTGCAGCGCCCGGACACGCCCGTCCCGGTCATCGAGCTGTACCTGGACACGCCCACCGGCTGAAGCCCACCCCCCGAGCCCCCATGGAGGCACCATGCAACGCCGCACGTTCCTCACCGGCACCGCCGTCGGAGCGGCACTCGCCGCCGCACCGCTCGCCACCCCGCGCACGGCGGGCGCGGCCGAGCCCACGGCATCCGCCACCGTCAGCTCCCTGGCCGACCTGCAGAGAGCCATCGACAGCGCGGCGCCCGGCGACCGGATCGTCCTGGCGGACGGCACCTACACCGTTCCGCCGGGCGGCTCCATCGACGTGACGGGCAAGCACGGCACGCAGGACGCCCCCATCACCATCACCTCCGCCTCCCGCGGCGGCGCGGTCCTGCGCGGCGAGCGCGGCTTCGTCTTCAGCGGGTCGAGCAACATCACCGTCACCGGCTTCGCGTTCCGCCAGAGCACCACCCTGGAGATACCGGCGAACTGCTCGCGCATCCGGCTGACCCGCAACGACTTCCAGCTCGCCGACATCGAGGGCCTGCACTGGGTGATGGTGCGCGCCGACGATACCAAGGTCGACCGCAACCACTTCCACGGCAAGACCACCCTCGGCGTCTTCCTCTGCGTCGAGGGAGCGGGCGGCACCGCCATGGCCCAGCGCGTGCACATCCTCCGCAACCATTTCTCCGACCACACCTTCGCCGGCGCCAACGGCGGGGAGCCGATCCGCCTCGGCGTCAGCCCCCGCGCCCTGTCCGGCGCCCGCGCCGTCGTCGAGTACAACCTGTTCGAGCGGTGCGACGGAGACCCCGAGGCGATCTCGGTGAAGTCGTCGGACAACACCGTCCGGTACAACACGATCCGCGACAGCGCCGGCGGCATCGTCCTGCGCCATGGCAACCGCACCCGGGTGGAGAGCAACTACCTGCTCGACGGCAAGGAAGGCCTGCGTCTCTACGGCAACGGCCACCTGATCGTCAACAACTACGTGGCCGGTCTGTCCGGCCGGGCGCTGGTCATCGGCAGCGGCAGCACGCGCGACCACCACTCCGGAGAGACGGCCGACGAGCGGCGCGGCAACGACGCGTGCGACCGCGCGGTGATCGTGCACAACACCCTGTACGGCAACGCCCAGACCCTCTCCGGGGAGGACCGCGCCTACGAACCCCAGAAGGTGGTCGTCGCCGACAACCTTCTGGTGGGCGACTCCGGAGACCTGGTCGCGATGGAGAGGACCACCGGCTTCACTTGGCGGAGCAACCTCCTGTGGGGCGCCGCCGCCCACGGCAACATTCCCTCCGGCGGCTTCACCCGGGCCGACCCGAAGCTCCGGCGCGGGCCCGACGGCGTGTTCCGGCTCTCGGCGGGCAGCCCGGCGATCGGCAGGGCCACGCTGGGCAGCCCGGCCGTGACCGACGACATCGACGGCGACCCGCGCGGCGGGACACGGGACATCGGCGCCGACGAGTACGCGACGGCGGCACCGCTGCGCCGCCCCCTCACGGCGGCGGACGTCGGCCCGCACGCACCCTGAGCGGCGGCTCCTGACGGGTTCCGGTCAGCCGTCGAGGACCTGGTCCAGGAAACCGTTCAGGTTCTGCGTGGTCCGCGCGTTCTGCTCCTCCGGCGTCAGGCTCTCCTCCAGACGGCGGCGGGCCTGCGCCGTGGTCTTCTTCCCCCGTACGTAGAGGGAGCAGGCCAGGTCCGCGCAGATGTACAGACCGACGGAGTTGCCCTGGCGGCCCGCAGCGCCCGCCTTCGGGGCCACGAGCAGCGCGATGCCGGAGCCCGACTGCGGCGTCACGCAGACCGAGCAGATGCTGGACTTGAGCATGCTCCTGCGGGCCCCGGTGGAGGCGCGCAGGGCGATGCCCACCGGCTGGTCGTCCCGCCACGTCACGACATAGCCGCGCTCGGGCGCCTTGGGGTCCCGCCAGCCGAGAAAGTCCAGGTCGGACCAGGGGGTGTCGGCGAAGTCCGCAGGGAGGGTGAGTCTGCGGGCCTCGCCCTTCGAACAGTTCACAAAGGACGCGCGGATCTCGTTCTCACTTACGGACTTCATGATCCGCAAGGTATCAACGGGCCGCCGGGGCCGTCCTGCCATTTTCTGCCGGCCACCGGGCGCGGGTGCTGAGTCGTGGTCCTCGGGGCAGGCTGTCGACTGAGGCGTCGAGGGATGTTCGAGGGAGAGGTGGCGTGGTGCCGACCGGTGAGAACGGCGAGGATCTGCTCAAGGGCCTTTCGGTGGACGAGGCCCGTCCGGAGCGCCCGGTGCTCCTCGACGAGCAGGGGCAGCCCCTCCAGACGTGGCGGGAGAACTACCCGTACGCGGAGAAGCTGGGCCGCCGGGCGTACGAGCGGCGCAAGCGGATCCTCCAGATCGAGCTGCTGAAACTGCAGAAGTCGGTGCGCGACCGGGGCCTGCGCATCGTGGTGCTGTGCGAGGGGCGTGACGCGGCGGGCAAGGGCGGCACGATCAAACGGTTCACCGAGCGCCTGAACCCGCGCGGCGCGCGGACCGTGGCCCTCGACAAGCCGAACGAGCACGAGGCGGGCCAGTGGTACTTCCAGCGGTACGTCGCCCAGCTGCCGACGGCCGGCGAGATCGTCTTCTTCGACCGGTCCTGGTACAACCGCGCAGGCGTCGAGCCGGTGATGGGGTTCTGTACGCCCGGTGAGCACCGGCACTTCCTGGAACAGGCTCCGCTGTTCGAAAAGATGATCACCGATGACGGCATCATCCTCGTCAAGTTCTGGTTCTCCGTCTCACGGGCCGAGCAGCGGACCCGTTTCGCGATCCGGCAGGTCGACCCGGTGCGCCAGTGGAAGCTGTCCTCCACCGACGTCGCCTCACTGGACCTGTGGGACGCCTACACGTACGCGAAGGTCGAGATGTTCCGGGCCACGGACACGGCGCACGCCCCCTGGACCGTCGTGAAGACCAACGACAAGCGGCGCGGCCGCCTCGAAGCGATGCGCCATCTGCTGTTGCGGGTCGACTACGAGGCGAAGGACACGGAGGCCGTGGGGAAGGCCGACCCGCTGATCATCGGCCCCGCCAACACCCTGCTGGAACCCGGGGAGGACGCCACGGACCTGTCGCCCAGCAAGCTTGCCCCCAACGACAAGGGCCCCGGCCGCCACCCCGACACCTGAGCCTCCGGCCGCACCCCGGTCCCTCCGGCCACGGATCCCCGGCGTCTCGCGCCGGGCCCGTGGCGTCATGCCCCCGCTGTCGGTCCCAGTTCGGCCAGCCCCTCGTACAGCGCACCGACCAGGTGGATGCTGCGCAGGTCCTCGCCGGAGGTACCGGCGCCCATGCGGTTCATGGTGTACGCGTACGAGACGCCGTTCTCCGGGTCGGCGAAGGCGTACGACCCGCCCGCGCCGCCGTGCCCGAACGCCCGCGGGTTGGGGCCCGCCTGCCCGAACTGGTTGAGCATGTAGCCGAGGCCCCACGACCAGGTCTCGGCGAGCGGGGTGCCCGCCCGCAGCACCAGGTCGGGCTCGTCGCCCGCGCCCTGCCGGGTGCGCAGCCGCTCCAGGGCGCCGGGGGAGAGGAGCCGGCCGCTCGCCAACTCCGCGTACACGGCGGCGAGTCCGCGCGCGGTGGCGTGGCCGTTGACCGCGGGGATCTCCGCGCCGCGGTAGGCCGCGGAGTTCACGTCGCCGAGCGGCAGGTACTGCAGGGCGAGCGTGACCGGCGCCATCGGATGGTCCGTCAGACCGCCCACCGGGGGCTTCGGCGCCTCGCCGAGCACGGTACGGGCCGGCTCGGGTGACTCGGCGGGGTCCGTGCGGGCCGACGCCGGTGGCTCACCGGGCCCCTCAGGAGCCGACGACGGCTCCTCGGTGGCGCGGAGGGCCGGCGCCATGTCCGCGCACCGCCCGTGCTCGCTCTCCGGCGTGCCCACGTGGACGTCGGCGCCGAGCGGCCCGGTCACCTCCGTGCGCAGGAACGTCCCGAGCGAGACGCCCGTGACGCGCCGCACCACCTCGCCGACGAGGAAGCCGAATGTCACCGCGTGGTAGCCCTGGGCGGTGCCGGGCCGCCACCACGGCCGTGTCGCCGCCAGCGCGTCCGTCACCTTCTCCCAGTCGTACACCACGCCCGGCGCCATCGGCTCGCTCGGCGCGATGAGGCCGGCGCGGTGGCTCAGCAGCCAGCGCACCGGGATGTCGGCCTTGCCCTCCCGCGCGAACTCCGGCCAGTACCGCGCGACCGGCGCGTCCAGGTCCAACTCGCCGCGGTCGACGAGCAGATGGGCGCAGAGCGCCGTCATCCCCTTGGTCGTGGAGTAGACGTTGACGAGCGTGTCCCGCTCCCAGGGGCGGGTACCGGTGCGGTCGGCGTCGCCGCCCCACAGATCGACGACGAGCTCGCCGCCGACCATGGCCGCGACGGACGCGCCGAGGTCGTCGCGCTCGGTGAAGTTCCGCTCGAATTCCGCGCGCACGCGCTCGAATCCGGGGGCGCAGGTGCCGTGCACACGCGGAGTCATGGCCTCATGGTTGCCTACAGCATCTATCGCCGCAAGAGGGCGAAGGTGTGCACGACGCGTGAAGAAATGTCTGCGCCGAATGTGCGGGTTTCCGCCGCGATGACCGGCCCTTGTGTCCTGCCCGCCAGAGGTTGGACTTCTCTTCACACAGCCGTCACAGGCTCTTCCGTATCGCTTGCTCCCCTTGGCACACTTCACCCCGCTCACGTCCCCCACAAAACACGAGGTCGGAACATTCATGCCTGAACTCAATCGGCGCCGCTTCATGCAGCTGGCCGGCGGCACCGCGACGTTCGCCATGCTCAACCAGAGCATCGCCCGCGCCGCGTCCCTGCCTGCCGCCCGCGCCACCGGCACCATCAAGGACGTCGAGCACGTCGTCGTACTGATGCAGGAGAACCGGTCCTTCGACCACTACTTCGGGACGATGAAGGGCGTACGCGGCTTCGGCGACCCGCGCCCGGTGACCCTGCCCAGCGGCAAGCCGGTCTGGCACCAGCGGGGCGGCGGCAAGGAGGTGCTGCCCTTCCACCCGGACGCCGAGAACCTCGGCATGCAGTTCATCGCGGGCCTCGACCACGACTGGGCGGGCGGCCACAAGGCGTTCAACAACGGCGCGTACGACCAGTGGATACCCGCGAAGTCCGAGCGGACGATGGCCTACCTGGAGCGGAACGACATCCCGTTCCACTACGCGCTGGCCGACGCGTTCACGGTCTGCGACGACTACCACTGCTCGTTCATCGGGGCCACCGACCCCAACCGCTACTACATGCTCACGGGCCACGTCGGCAACGACGGCAAGGGCGGCGGCCCGGTCCTCGGCAACCAGGAACTCGGCTACGACTGGACGACGTACGCGGAGCGCCTGGAGCAGGCGGGCGTCAGCTGGAAGGTCTACCAGGACATCGGCGACGGCCTGGACGCGGCGGGCCACTGGGGCTGGATCAACGACGCCTACCGCGGCAACTACGGCGACAACTCGCTCCTCTACTTCAACAAGTACCGCAACGCCAAGCCCGGCGACCCGCTGTACGACAAGGCCCGCACCGGCACCAACGCCAAGGCGGGCGACGGCTACTTCGACATCCTCACGGCCGACGTGAAGGCGGACAGGCTCCCGCAGGTCTCCTACATCGCCTGCCCGGAGGCCTTCACCGAGCACCCCAACTGGCCCGTCAACTACGGCGCCTGGTACATCGCGCAGGTCCTGGACGCGCTCACCTCCAACCCCGAGGTGTGGGCGAAGACGGCGCTGTTCATCACCTACGACGAGAACGACGGCTACTTCGACCACATCGTCCCGCCGTACGTGCCGAAGGACGCCAACCAGGGCAAGTCCACCGTCGACACCACCCTCGACTACTTCCCGGGCAACAGCTCCTACGCGGCCGGGCACTACGGCCTCGGCCAGCGCGTCCCGATGATCGTCGTCTCGCCGTGGAGCACCGGCGGCTTCGTGAACTCCGAGGTCTTCGACCACACGTCGATCATCCGGTTCATGGAGAAGCGCTTCGGCGTCAAGGAGCCCAACATCTCGCCGTGGCGCCGCGCGATCTGCGGCGACCTGACCTCCGCGTTCGACTTCAGCGGCAAGGACACCGACCCGGCGAGGCTCCCCGACACCGCCGCCTACGAGCCGCCGGACAAGCAGCGCCACCCCGACTACGTGCCCAAGGCGCCCGCCGACCCGGCGCTGCCCAAGCAGGAGCCCGGCTCCCGGCCCGCCCGCGCGCTGCCGTACGCCCCGCTGGTCGACGGCGCCGCGGACCCGGTGGCCGGGAAGTTCACGCTCACGTTCAGCGGCGGAGCCAAGGCCGGCGTCTGCTTCCACGTCCGGTCCGCGAACCGCACCGACGGCCCGTGGACGTACACCACCGAGGCGGGCAAGACCGTCTCGGACACCTGGAACTCGAAGTACTCCAAGGACGTCTACGACCTCTCCGTCTTCGGCCCCAACGGCTTCCTGCGCACCTTCAAGGGTCCCGGCAAGAAGGCGGGCCCCGAGGTCGTCGCCCGCCACGACGGCACGACGGGCAACATCAAGCTGACCCTGAAGAACGCGGGCAGCACCGATGTGAACCTCACGGTGACCAACGCCTATGGAGGCGCGGGCCAGACCTTCAAGGTCAAGGCGGGCGCCTCCGTGGAGCACACCGTCGACCTGCGGGCGAGCAAGCGCTGGTACGACCTGACCGTGAAGTCCGACACCGACGCCGGATTCCTGCGGCGCCTCGCGGGCCATGTCGAGACCGGCGCGGCGGGCGTCAGCGACCCGGCGATCATCACCGGCTGACGCCAGGAAAGCGCCGGAAAAGGGGACGCCTGCGGGCGGCGGGCCTGGATAGCATCCAGAGGCATGGCATTCACCCGTCGCCGTGCAGGCGTCCCCGAGAAGCCCGTCCTCGACGGGCTCGAAGAGAAGTGGTCTCGGCGATGGGACGAGTCGGGCGTATTCGCCTTCGACCGCTCGAAGACGCGGGACGAGATCTTCTCCATCGACACCCCGCCGCCCACGGTCAGCGGCTCGCTGCACGTCGGCCACGTCTTCTCGTACACCCACACCGACGCCGTCGCCCGCTACCAGCGCATGCGCGGCAAGGAAGTCTTCTATCCCATGGGATGGGACGACAACGGCCTGCCGACCGAGCGGCGCGTCCAGAACCACTTCGGCGTCCGCTGCGACCCCGCGCTGCCGTACGACCCGGACTTCGTCCCGCCCGAGCAGCCCGGCAAGCGTCAACTGCCCCTCTCGCGGCGGAACTTCATCGAACTCTGCGAGCTGCTCACCGCCGAGGACGAGCAGGCCTTCGAGAACCTGTGGCGGCGGCTCGGGCTCTCCGTCGACTGGTCCCGCACGTACCGGACCATTGGCGCCGACGCCCGCGCCGCCTCGCAGCTCGCGTTCCTCAACAACCTCGCGCGCGGGGAGGCGTACGTCGCCGAGGCGCCCACGCTCTGGGACGTCACGTTCCGCACGGCGGTCGCCCAGGCGGAGCTCGAGGACCGTGAGCGGCCCGCCGCCTACCACCGGCTCGCCTTCCACGGCGCAGGCGGCAGCGTCGTCGACGGCGGCCTTGTCGGCGGCAGCCTCGTCGAGATCGAGACGACCCGCCCCGAACTGCTCCCCGCCTGCGTCGCCCTCGTCGCGCACCCCGACGACGAGCGGTACCGGCACCTGTTCGGCACGACCGTCCGCACCCCGCTCTTCGACGTCGAGGTCCCCGTCGTCGCCCACCGCCTCGCCACCCCCGGGAAGGGCACGGGCATCGCGATGGTCTGCACGTTCGGGGACACCACCGACGTCACGTGGTGGCGCGAACTGCGCCTCGCCACGCGCCCGGTGATCGGCTGGGACGGCCGCTTCCGCACCGAGCCGCCGAGCGGCGTCGAGACACCGGCCGCCGTCGCCGCGTACGCGAAGCTGGCGGGCGCCACCGTGCACACGGCGCGCGAACGCGTCGTCGAGATGCTGCGTGACAGCGGCGACCTCAGGGGCGAACCACGCCGCGTCACGCACGCGGTGAAGTTCTACGAGAAGGGCGACAAGCCCCTGGAGATCGTCACGACCCGCCAGTGGTACGTCCGCAACGGCGGCCGCGACACCGCCCTGCGCGACCGGCTGCTGGCCCGCGGCACCGAACTGGCCTGGCACCCGCCGCACATGCGGAGCCGCTACGAGAACTGGGTCGGCGGCCTCAACGGCGACTGGCTCATCAGCCGGCAGCGGTTCTTCGGCGTCCCGATCCCCGTCTGGTACCCGCTGGACGGCTCGGGTCGGCCCGACCACGACCACCCGATCGTCCCCGACCGCTCCGCCCTGCCCGTCGACCCGAGCGCCGAGACCCCGCCCGGCTACGAGCCGGCACAGCGCGGCGCACCGCACGGCTTCATCGGCGACCCGGACGTCATGGACACCTGGGCGACGTCCTCCCTCACCCCGCAGGTCGCGGGCCAATGGCTGACGGACCCGGACCTGTTCGCGCGGGTCTTCCCGATGGACCTGCGCCCACAGGCCCACGAGATCATCCGCACCTGGCTGTTCGCCACGGTCGTGCGCTCCCACACCGAGCACGACGCGCTGCCCTGGCGGCACGCGGCGATCTCCGGCTGGATCCTCGACCCCGACCGCAAGAAGATGGCGAAGTCCAAGGGCAACGCGGTCACCCCGGACCACCTCCTCGCCCTGCACGGCGCGGACGCGGTCCGCTACTGGGCGGCGAGCGGCCGCCCCGGCACGGACACGGCGTTCGACGTCGGCCAGATGAAGATCGGCCGCCGCCTCGCCACGAAGCTGCTGAACGTCGGCAAGTTCGTCCTGAGCCTCGGCGACGCCCCTGCGGAGGGGACCGCCGTCACCGAGCCGCTCGACCGGGCGCTGCTCGCCGGACTGGCGGCGGCCGCCGAGGAGGCCACCGCGGCCTTCGACGCCTTCGACTACGCCCGCGCCCTGGAGCGCACGGAACAGTTCTTCTGGCGCTTCTGCGACGACTACGTCGAGCTCGTCAAGGCCCGCGCGTACGGCGACCACGGCGACGCGGCCGCGACCGCGTCGGCCCGGGCGGCGCTGCGCACGGCGCTCGACGTCCTGCTGCGGCTCGTCGCGCCGGTCCTCCCCTTCGTCACGGAGGAGATCTGGTCGTGGTGGCGCGAGGGCTCGGTCCATCGCGCGCACTGGCCGAGCGGGCCGGAGCTGCGCGAGCACGCGGGCGACGCGGCGGTCCTCGGCACGGCGTCGGAGGCCATCGCGGCGATCCGCAGGGCCAAGTCGCAGGCGAAGCTGTCGATGCGGGCGGAGGTCGGGACGGCGACGGTCACGGCGGACCGTGCCGCGCTCGACCGTTTCGCGGCGGTGCAGGGTGATCTGCGGGCGGCGGGCCGGGTCGGGATGTTCGAACTGCGGGAGGGCGAGGGGGAGCTGCGGGTGGAGGCCGCATTCTGAAGTCTGGAGGGCGCACCGCCCCCTCCGTAACGGATGTCACACCCCTGTTGAGGGACTGGCGAACGCCCCGTGCACGGAGGGTAGGGTCTCCCGGGTGACAACGCATTCGAACACTCCTGCAGGCTGGTACCCGGACCCTCACGGCGCGTCCCAGCTGCTCCGCTGGTGGGACGGCTCCCAGTGGACGGACCACACCAGCCCGGCCCCGCAGGGCCAGGCACAGCAGGTCCCGCAGCAGGCGCAGCCCGCGCAGCCCGCCGCACAGGCCCAGCAGCCCGCGCAGGGTCAGTTCGGCCAGCCGCAGATGCAGGCGCCGCAGGGCCAGTTCGGTCAGCCGCAGGCGCACCCGCAGGCTCCGCAGGCGGTCGACCCGGCCAAGGTGCAGCGTCAGGTGCAGAAGCAGGCCGGTGTCGCGCCGTCCGCGCAGGGCGGCGGCACGCTGTTCACGGAGCCGGTCCTGGTCGTGAACCAGAAGGCGAAGCTCATCGAGCTGACGAACGAGTACAGCGTCATGGACCAGGCGGGCAACACGCTCGGCTCGGTCGTCCAGGTCGGCCAGAGCGCGCTGAAGAAGGTCGCCCGCTTCGTCGCCAGCGTCGACCAGTTCATGACGCACAAGCTCGAGATCCGCGACGCGTACGGCCAGCCGCAGATGATGCTGACCCGCCCCCGCAAGTTCATGAAATCGCGGGTGATCGTCGAGCGCCCGGACGGCCAGCAGGTCGGCGAGATCGTCCAGCAGAACATGATCGGCAAGATCAACTTCGCGATGATGGTGAACGGCCAGCAGGTCGGCGCGATCAAGGCGGAGAACTGGCGTGCCTGGAACTTCTCGATCGTCGACCACGCCGACAACGAGGTCGCCCGGATCACGAAGACGTGGGAGGGCCTCGCCAAGACGATGTTCACCACGGCGGACAACTACGTCCTCCAGATCCACTACCAGCTCCCGGACCCCCTCCTGAGCCTGGTCGTGGCAACGGCCCTGACGGTCGACACAGCCCTCAAGCAGGACGCCCGCGGCTTCGGCTGACCGAGCCCCGGCGCCCCGGGGACGCATGGCGGCTGACCGAGCCCCGTCGTCCCCAGGGCCACGAGACGGCCGACCGAGCCCCGCCGTCCCCAGGGGCGCGGGGAACTGCGCGCCCAGCCACATCCGGCCCGCAGCCCTCGATCGGCATCGTCCGCCCCCCCGGGGGGATGGCCCACGCGACGGCTGACCGCGCCCCGTCGTCCCCAGGGGCGCGGGGAACTGCGCGCCCAGCCACATCCCACCCGCAGTCCTCAGACGGCGTCGGCGGCACACCCCCGGAGGGGCAGCGTGCCGCCGACGCCGCTGTCGTATGCGGAGCGAGCGAGCTCAGGACCGCGAGAGGCGAAGCCCCGCGGTCTCCACCGGCTGAGCCGGGATCGACGGCAGAGGCTCCGGCACGGGGCCACCCACCGCCTCACGGGGCGACCGCGTGAGCACCACAACGCCATACGCAGCCACCGCCGCCCCCACCACGGCGAGAAGAATCCCACCGACCCCACCCTGAAGGCGCTCGCCGAGCAGCGCGACGCCGATGACCGACGCGGCCAGCGGATTGGCGAGCGTGACCACGGCGAGCGGTGCGCCGAGCCCACCGCGATACGCGGTCTGCGAGAGCAGCAGCCCCCCGGCGGCGAACGCCGCCACGAGCAGCGCCACGAGCACGACCTGCGGACTGAGGAGCGGCCCGGAGCGGTCGGTCACAGCGACCGTCACGGTCTGCGTGAGCGCCGAGGCGACCCCGGAGGCGAAGCCGGACGCGGTCGCGTGCCGCAGCCCGGGCCGCGTGCCGGGCCGGGAGAGCACCCCGATGACCGCCATGGTCGCGGCGGCCACGACCAGCGCCTCCGGCACGGTCAACGTGTCGTCCGGCGCCGGCCCGGAGGCGGTCAGGAGCAGCGTGCCGAGCCCGATGAGCGTGAGCCCCGTGCCGCGCCACTCCAGGCGCGTGACCCGGCGGCCGGCGAGCCGCGCGCCCAGCGGCACGGCGGCGACCAGGGTGAGCGCGCCGAGCGGCTGGACCAGGGTGAGCGGGCCGTACTTCAGGGCCGCCACGTGCAGCAGCGCGGCGGACGCGTTGAGTCCGACGGAGGACCACCAGATGCCGCTGCCGAGCATGCGCATGGCCCCGCTCTCGCCCTCGCGGACCCGCGAGGCGAGCCGCTCCTGGGCGACCGCCGCGGCGGCGTACGCGGCCGCCGAGACGAGGGAGAGCGCGACGGCGAGAAGCGTGGCGTTCATCGGCCGGCCCCCGAGGTGATCAGTTCCCGTGCGGGCACGGAGCGGCGCACGACGCGCGAGCGCCCCGGGTGCGGCAGCCGGATCACCGCGAGGGCGATGCCGAGCAGCGCGGTCGCCGCGAGCGCGTCGAGCCAGTAGTGGTTGGCGGTGCCGACCACCACGAGCAGGGTCAGCAGCGGGTGAAGGAGCCACAGCCAGCGCCACCGCGACGACGTGGCGACGATCAGCCCGACGGCGAGCATCAGCGCCCAGCCGAAGTGCAGCGAGGGCATGGCCGCGAACTGGTTCGCCATGGTGTCGGTCGCGGGCTTGGCCGCGTACACCGAGGGCCCGTACACCTGCGCCGTGTCGACGAGGTGCGCGGCGTCCAGCATCCGCGGCGGCGCGAGCGGGAAGCCGAGGTGCAGCACGAGCGCGGCAGCGGTCAGCGCGGCGAGCACCCGCCGCGTCCATACGTAGTGCCGCGGGCGGCGCCAGTACAGCCAGACCAGGAACAGCAGCGTCGCCGGGAAGTGCACGGTCGCGTAGTACGTGTTCGCGACGTGGATCAACGACTCGCTGCTGAGGAGGGCGTCCTGCACGGCGCCCTCGCCGGGCAGGCGCAGCGAACGCTCGGCGTCCCACACGCGGTGCGCGTTCTGGAAGGCCTCGCCGGTGTGACCGTTGGCGAGCTGCCTGCCGAATTTGTAGACGAGGAAAAGTCCTACGACGAGGAGGAGCTCGCGGACGAGGGGCGGTCGGGCAGATGTGTCCGGCTTCCGGACGGCGGTGGCGCCCGGCTCCCGGACGGATATGTCCGGCTCCCGTTCGGCAGGCTCGGTTCGGGATTCCATCCCCCGGCCCCTTTACGTGATGACTGGGTAGTGCGGTCTGAGCGGAGGATCGCCCCACTCATCGATACGCCAGTGTACCGATACGGAGGCGTACCGGTACACTTACGTATCGAAAGGTGTCGATCGAGCCGATCGGCCGCCGTACCGAGGAGAAGAGCCATGACGTCGACGTCGAGCCGCTCGAAGATCACGCCGGAGCGTGAGCAGGAGTTCTACGACGCCGTCCTCGACCAGCTCCGCGAGTGCGGTTACGAGGCGCTGACCATGGAGGGCGTGGCCGCCCGCACCCGGTGCAGCAAGTCCACGCTCTACCGCCAGTGGAAGACCAAGCCCCAGTTCGTGGCCGCCGCGCTGCGCGCCAATCGCTGTGTGCGGTTCGCCGGCATCGACACCGGCAGCCTCGCCGGGGACCTGCGGGAGGCGGCCCGCGCCGCCGGCGAGCAGTCGGGGCGCGACACGATGCTGGTCCAGGCGCTCAGCCACGCGGTCCTGCAGGACGAGGACCTGCAGCGGGTGCTGCGCGAGACGCTGGTCGAGCCGGAGCTCAGGGCCATGGCGGCGATCATCGAGCGCGGTGTCGAGCGCGGCGAGATCGCCGCGGGCCACCCGGCGGTGGAGTTCCTCTCCGTGCAGCTGTTCGGCGTGCTGCGGGCCAGGCCGATCCTGGAGGGCGCGTACGCCGACGAGGAGTATGTGACCCGTTTCGTGGAGGCCTGCGTGCTCCCCGCACTGGGCCTCACCTGATCGTGGGCCCGGGTCCGTCGGATGACGACCCGGGCCCGCCCGCGCCGCACCGTGGGGACGGGGGCGGCGCGCACCCCCGGACCGGACGGGGTTCCTTGTGAGCGGCGAGGAACCCCGTCCGGTCCCGTGTCCGGGCCCGTTCTTCGATTTGCTACACGTCCTGGCCGGCCCCGCCGCCGCCCTCGACGACCGGACCCGCCTTGATCCCCTTCGCGATGTCGTCCATGGCGGACGGCGAGGGGGCCTTGTCGTTGACGTCGATGCCCATGCGCACGATGACGAGCTTCGACTTGTCGGCGGGGGACGGGAAGGCGAGCGATTCGACGTAGCCGTCGTCGCTCTTCTGCGTGACGGCCTTCCAGCGGACGTAGTAGCCCTTCTGGCCCGCCACGGTGATGGGCTCGGAGGCCAGCACCTTGTGCGAGGTGATCTTGCCGTAGGTCTTGCCGCCGTACCCTTCCTTCGCGTTCTTCTTTATGTCCTCCTTGGCGGCCGCCTCGGGCGTCTTCGCGTCGAGCTTCAGCTCCTCGGCGGATTGTGAGTAGGCGCTGCCGCGGGTGCACTGCTCGTCCGGGTTGCCCGGGCAGGGGATCGGGTCCGTCTGCACCCCGGCGCCGAACTGCGTGGTGCCGCCCTTCCAGCCGTCCGGCACGGGGATCTTGATGCCGTTCACCACGTCGCTCGCGAAGCCCGGGTCCTGTCCCGGGGGCCGCTCATCGGGCGTGCCCGGCGACCGCGGCGCCCGGGGCGACTCCGTCGGATCCGGCGCCCCCGGCTCCCGCGGGGCGTCGGCCGACGGCTCCTTGCCCACGGTGTCGGCGCCGTCCCCGTCGTCGTCCGAGGTCAGGGCGTACACGCCGCCGCCTATCCCGGCGAGCACGACGAGCACCACGCCGGCGGCTATCGCCACGCGCAGTCTGCGGCGCGGGGCGGGTGCCTCTCCGGGGTGCGCCGGAAAGGCCGGTTGAGTCGGGTACGCCGCGGTGCCCGCGGCGGCCCGCACCTGGTCCGTCCACACGTTCCCGTCCCACCAGCGCTCGGTGGGAGGACCGCCGGCGGTCTGGCCGGGGTCGGGGTACCAGCCTGGGGGAGTCATCTGGGTCATGGCGGTCAGCGTATGAGCACCGCGTGAAAGCCGGATGAGAGGGGCCCCGCTTGTCCCCACCTTTTCCGGCGGTCCCCGCTTCTTCTACCGGCCCGCGCTCCCATGGCCGTTGACCAGGAGCCTCTCGGGCCCCACGGTCCCCTCCGCCGTCCGCGGCCACGGCACTCCCCGGCGGCCCGGCGTGATCGAACCCAGCACGCTCGCGTGCCGTGCCCCCGTGCTCGCGGGGACGGTGCCGGGCAGGCCGTGCAGGGTCAGGAAGCCGAGGACGGCGAAGGCGTACGCCTCCTTCGCCGCGGAGGGCAGACCCAGCTCGTCGGAGGTGCGCACCGGGATCCCGGCGCCCAACTCCGCCCGCAGCGCGGCCATCAGCGCCGGATTGCGCGTCCCACCCCCGGAGACCACGGCCTCGGAGGCGCCCACGGAACGCACGGCGTCGGCGACCGTGCGGGCCGTGAGGCGGGTGAGCGTGGCGACGACGTCCTCGGCGGACAGCTTCTCGTACCCCTCCAACGCCGTACGCAAATACGGCAGATGGAAGAGCTCCTTGCCCGTCGTCTTCGGCGCCGGGAGCGTGTAGTAGGGCTCGGCCAGGAGCCGTGCGAGGAGCCCTTCGTCGACCGTGCCGCGGGCGGCCAGTTCACCGTCCAGGTCGTAGGCGAGACGGCCGCCCGTCGCCTCGCGCACCGCGGCGTCGATCAGGGCGTTGGCGGGGCCGGTGTCGAAGGCGGTCCCGTCGGCCGCGGTGATGTTGGCGATGCCGCCGAGGTTCAGCGCGGCCGGCCTTCCCGGCCTGCCGCGCAGCCACATCCGGTCCACCAGGCTGACCAGGGGCGCCCCTTGGCCGCCCGCGGCGATGTCCCGGGGGCGGAAGTCGGCGACCACCGGCAGTCCTGTCGCCTCGGCGATCCACGCGGGCTGCCCGAGCTGCAGCGTGCCGTGCACCTGCCCGTCCGCCACCCAGTGGTAGACGGTCTGTCCGTGCGAGGCGACCAACTCGGCCTGCCCGTCGCACAGCTCACGGTCCGCCTCGACCGCGGCGGCCGCGAAGGCCCGCCCGATGCCGGTGTCCAGGCGGCAGACCTCGGCGAGCGTGGTGGCGGCGGGCGGCAGCGCGGCCGCGAGCCGGGCGCGCAGCCCTTCGTCGTAGCCGCGGCTGATCAGCCCGAGGGGGGTGAGCGTCAGCCGGTCACCGTCGAGGGCCAGATCGGCGGCCGCCGCGTCGATCGCGTCGTACGAGGTCCCTGACATCAGCCCGATCACGCGCACGTGGGGCCCCCTTCCCGGTCGGCTCACCGATGTGCTTGATCATCGCATCCCGGGGGCCGCGCACGGCTCGTGTTCCCGGAAAGCGGCACGCGGTGCAGCCGCGGACTCCCCTCACCCCCGGGCGTCGAGGACCCGCCCCCGCCACACCCCCGGATCCCCCCAGGCGCTCCGCAGCGCACGCGCCTTCGTGAGCCACAGGGACAGGTCGAACTCCGCCGTGTACCCGATCGCCCCGTGCAGTTGCAGCGCGGTACGGGCCGCGCCGTACGCGGCCTCGCCCGCCGTCACCTTGGCGGCGGCGATGTCGGCCCGCGCCAGGGTCGTCGCCGCGCCGAACACCAGCGGCCGCGCGAACTCCAGCCGCACCAGCACGTCCGCGAGCCGGTGCTTGACGGCCTGGAACGTCCCGACCGGCGCCCCGAACTGGGTGCGCTGCTTCACATACGCGACGGTCCTGTCGAGCAGCGCGAGGCCGACGCCGAGGGACTGCGCCGCCGTGGCGAGCGCCGCCCACTCGCCCGCCCGTCGCGCCGCACCGGCCACGGCGGGGCCCGAGGCGAGCAGCTCCCCGCCGGGCAGCGGCGCGGCGAGCCGCCGCGCGGGGTCCAGGGAGCGGCGCACGCACGCGTGCCCGGGCGCCAGCCGCAACTCGCCGTCCGCCACGGCGAGGATCAGGTCCGCCGCGTCGGCGTCCAGGGCGAGCGGACCGCCGTCCGGGAGCGTCAGCGTCGCGCTCGCCGCTCCCGAGGCCAGGGAGGGCAGGAATCGTTTGGCCGGTTCCCGCTCACCCTCCTCGGCGAGGTGTGCCAAAAGTACGGCCGCCGCCACTGTCTCGACGGCCGGTCCCGGCACGGCGTGCCGCCCCAGCTCCACGAACGCGACGGCCGTCTCGACGGACAGCGGCCCCACACCCTCGTACTCCCCGGGCACCGGCAGCGCGAAGACCCCCGCGTCCGCGAGCCTCGCCCACACCGCCCGCCCCGGCGCCGGGTCGCCGAGCCCCCACGCGCGCGTGGCCGCCACCGTGTCGGCCGCCGTCAGCATCGCGTCCAGGGAGCGGGCGAACTCCCGCTGTGCGTCGTCGAGGAGGAACCTCATCAGCGGCGTCCCTTCGGCAGACCGAGCAGGCGCTCGGCGATGATGTCGCGCTGGATCTCGTTCGTCCCGGCGTAGATGGGTCCCGCGAGCGCGAAGACGTACCCCTCGGACCAGGCGGAACCGTCCGGTGGGACGCCGTCGGCCAGCTCGCCGGCCGGGCCGAGCAGGTCCAGCGCCGTCTCGTGCAGCGCGATGTCGTACTCCGACCAGAAGACCTTGTTGAGACTGGACTCGGCGCCGATCGTCTCCCCGGCCGTGAACCGGGACGCGTTGGCCCAGGTGAACAACGCATAGGCGCGCGCCCCGATGGCGGCGTCGGCGACCCGGTCGCGCAGCGCCGTGTCCGCCGGGTCCGCGCGCTCCCGCCACTGCCGGACCAGCCGGTCCGCGGCGGCGAGGAAGCGGCCGGGCGAGCGCAGCGTCAGACCGCGCTCGTCGCCCGTGGTGGACATGGCGATCCGCCAGCCCTGGCCGGGCTCGCCGATCACGTCCTCGTCCGGTACGAAGACGTCGTCCAGGAAGAGCTCGGCGAAGGCGGGCTTGCCATCAAGGCGCCCGACGGGACGGACCGTCACCCCCTCCGCGTCGAGGGGGAACATCAGATACGTCAGGCCCCGGTGCGGCTTGTCCGGGCGCCCTTCGCGCCCCGTGCCCCCTTCGCGCCCCTCGGAGGGCCCGCTGCGGAAGAGGCCGAACGCCCGGTCGGCGAACGCGGCCCGCGACGACCACGTCTTCTGCCCGCTGATCAGCCAACCGCCCTCCGTGCGGCGGGCGGTGGAGCGCAGCGACGCCAGGTCGGAGCCCGCCTCAGGCTCCGACCAGGCCTGCGCCCAGATCACCTCGCCGGTCGCCATGGGGGGCAGCACCCGCGCGCGCTGCTCCTCGGTGCCGAAGTCGAAGAGGGTGGGCGCGAGGAGACTGATGCCGTTCTGCGAGACGCGGCCCGGCGCACCCGCCGCGTAGTACTCCTCCTCGAACACCAGCCACTTGACGATGTCGACGCCCTGGCCGCCGTACTCCTCCGGCCAGGACACCACCGACCAGCGGTCGGCGGCGAGCGTGCGCTCCCACTCCCGATGGGCCGCGAAACCCTCCTCGGTCTCCAGCGACGGCAGGGGCGCGGCGGGCACGCGCGCGGCCAGCCACTCGCGCGCCCGCCGTCTGAACTCCTCTTCCCCGGCGGTGAAGTCGAGGTCCATCAGCGGCCCACCTCTTCGATTCACTCTTCCCTAACAAGTGTTTGGTAGATTAGCCTAGGAGCAGTCCGACCGTCGAGAGCCTGAATCCGGAACCGGGGGGCCACCGCCCATGGACGCACCCGCCTATGTGCCCGCGCACGACCTGCTCGCGGGCCGCACCGCCGTGATCACGGCGGCCGCCGGAGCCGGCATCGGCGGCGCCACCGCGCGCCGCTTCCTGGAGGAGGGCGCGCGCATCGTCATAGGGGACGCCCATCCGCGCCGCACCAAGGAGGCGGTGGCGTCGCTCGCCGAGGAGTTCGGCGCCGACCGGGTCGACGGCATCCCGTGCGACGTCACCGACGAAGGGCAGATCCAGGCGCTGTTCGACCTGGCGGAGCGGCGCCACGACCACCTCGACATCGTGGTGAACAACGCCGGACTCGGCGGCACCGCGGAGCTCACCGAGATGACCGACGAGCAGTGGGACAAGGTCGTCGACGTCACCTTGACCGGCACTTTCCGCTCCACCCGGGCCGCCCTGCGCCGCCTGCGGGCCGCCGGCCGGGGCGGCGTTCTCGTGAACAACGCGTCCGTGCTCGGCTGGCGCGCCCAGGCAGGACAGGCGCACTACGCAGCGGCGAAGGCGGGCGTCATGGCCCTCACCCGGTGCGCCGCCCTCGAAGCCGCCCCTCACGGCATCCGGGTCAACGCGGTCGCGCCGAGCCTCGCCCTCCACCCCCACCTCGCGAAGGTCACCTCGCCCGAGCTCCTGGAAGAGCTCACCGCACGCGAGGCGTTCGGCAGGCACGCGGAGCCCTGGGAGATAGCCAACGTCATCGTGTTCCTGGCCTGTGGCTACTCCTCGTACATGACGGGGGAGACCGTCTCGGTCAGCAGCCGGCACGCCTAGGCGGAGAATGACCGTGTGTCGAAACAGAAGCAGAGCACCAGTGACCAGCCGGCCACCGGCAAGAAGAAGCCCCAGGTGAGCCCCTCGCCCGAGCGCCGCCGCGAACTCCTCGGCATCGCCGCCGACGTCTTCGCCGAGCAGGGGTACAACGCGACCACGGTCCGCAAGATCGCCGACTCCGCGGGCATGCTCGCCGGCAGCCTCTACTATCACTTCGACTCCAAGGAGTCGATGCTCGAAGAGATCCTCCGCACCTTCCTCACCGAGCTGTGGGACGGGTACGACACCGTCCTCCAGGCCCAGCTCGACCCCCGAGCGACACTCGAAGCCCTCGTCACCGAGTCCTTCCGGGAGATCGACCGGCACCGCTCCGCCGTCGCCATCTACCAGAAGGAGGCCAGACACCTGGTCGCCCAGGAGCGCTTCCAGTACCTGTCGGACTCGCAGCAGCGCTTCGAGAAGGCCTGGCTGACGACGCTGGAGCGAGGCGTCGCGGAAGGCGTCTTCCGCGCCGACCTGGACATCCGGCTCGCCTACCGCTTCGTGCGCGACACCGTCTGGGTCGCCGCGTCCTGGTACCGCCCCGGCGGCGGCCACAGACCCGAGGAGATCGCCCGCCAGTACCTGTCGATGGTCCTGGACGGCATCTCCGTACGTACGTAAGCGGCGCGTCGACGCACGGCGCCCCCCGACCGAGGAGTACGCAGTCATGGCCGAGGCCTACATCGTCGAAGCGGTCCGCACCCCCGTCGGCAGGCGCAAGGGAGGACTCTCCCGCGTCCACCCCGCCGACCTGGGCGCCCACGTCCTCAAGGCGCTCGTCGAGCGCACCGGCATCGACCCCGCCGCCGTCGACGACGTCGTCTTCGGCTGCGTGGACACGGTCGGACCGCAGGCCGGCGACATCGCCCGCACCAGCTGGCTGGCGGCCGGACTCCCCGAAGAGGTCCCCGGCGTGACGATCGACCGGCAGTGCGGATCGTCCCAGCAGGCCGTCCACTTCGCGGCCCAGGGCGTCCTGTCCGGCACCCAGGACCTCGTCGTCGCGGGCGGCACACAGAACATGTCGATGATCCCCATCGCCTTCGCCTCCCGGCAGGCCGCCGAACCCCTCGGCCTCACCGAAGGCCCGTACGCGGGCAGCGAAGGCTGGCGCGTTCGCTACGGAGACCGGCCCGTGAACCAGTTCCACGGCGCCCAGCTGATCGCCGAGAAATGGGGCATATCCCGCCGCGACATGGAGGAGTTCGCGCTCCGCTCGCACCGGCGGGCGGTCCGCGCCATCGATGAGGGCCGCTTCGACCGCGAAATCGTCGCCCAGGGAGAAGTCACCACGGACGAGGGACCGCGGCGCGACACGACGCTGGAAAAGATGGCCGCCCTCAAGCCCGTCCTCGACGACGGCACGATCACCGCGGCCTGCTCCTCCCAGGTGTCCGACGGAGCCGCCGCCCTCCTCATCGCGAGCGAACGGGCCGTAAGGGAACACGGGTTGACGCCCCGCGCCCGCGTCCACCACCTCTCCGTGCGCGGCGAGGACCCCATCCGGATGCTCTCCGCCCCCATCCCCGCCACCGCACACGCCCTCAAGAAGACCGGCATGGGCATCGCCGGCATCGACCTCGTCGAGATCAACGAAGCGTTCGCGCCCGTCGTCCTCGCCTGGCTGAAGGAGACCGGCGCCGACCCGGAGAAAGTCAACGTCAACGGCGGTGCGATCGCACTCGGCCACCCCCTCGGCGCGACCGGCGTCAAGCTCATGACGACCCTCCTGCACGAACTGGAGCGCACCGGCGGCCGATTCGGCCTCCAGACGATGTGCGAGGGCGGCGGCCAGGCCAACGTGACCATCATCGAACGCCTCTGACGGCCCGCCGGTGTACACCGGCCGTCTCCGGGACGCCCTGATCCTCACCCCTTGCGGGAGTACCTGCCCCGACCGCGCTCCACAGCGGCCCCGACCCGGCTAGTCTCGACTTCTGTACGTCGATTGAGCGACCCCGGGAGGTAGCGCGATGACGCAGGGACGGCCCGGAGGAGCCGCCTGGGCCCCGCTGTGGGAGCGCGACGACGAACTCGCCGCGGTGGCCCAGGCCGTCGAGGAGCTCTGCGCCGACGCGACGACCACGGGCGGCCTGCTCGCCTTCTGCGGAGAGGCCGGCATCGGCAAGACCGCGCTCCTCGCCGAAGTGCGCCGCATGGCCGAGGGCCGCGCCACGGTCTGGTCCGCACGCGGCGGCGAGACGGTCACCTCCGTCCCCTTCAACGTCGTACGGCAACTGCTGCAGCCCGCGCTCGTCCAGCTCAGCGACGACGAGGCCCGCGAGTACTTCGGCGACTGCTACGACATCGCGGGACCCGCCCTCGGCATAGCCGAGCCCGGCGGACCCCAGGCCGACCCGCAGGGCGTCTGCGACGGCCTCGTCGAAGCGGTCTCCCGGCTCTCCCGACTGCACTGGCCGCTCGTCCTCCTCATCGACGACGCGCACTGGGCCGACCAGGAAACACTGCACTGGCTGGCCACCTTCGCCCAGCGCCTGGACGAACTGCCCGTCCTCGTCGTGGTCGCCCGCAGGCCCGGCGAGGCCACCGGCGACAGCGCCCGCCACCTGGCGACGGTCGCCGCCGAGGCCCGCTCCTTCAGCACGCTGCGCGCCCTCACACCGGACGCCGCGGCCGGCCTGACCCGCGCGACGCTCGGCGAGCACGCCGACGCCCCGTTCTGCCGCGAGGTCTGGGCGGTCACCGGCGGCAATCCGTACGAATCCGTCGAACTCCTCGCCAAGGTGCAGGACAGCGAGCTGGAACCGGTGGAGAGCTCCGCCGACGAACTGCGCGCCCTCAACCGCACCGCCCGCGGCCGCGGCCTCGTCGCCCGCCTCGAAGGACTCGGCACCGACGCCACCCGCTTCGCCTGGGCCGCCGCCATCCTCGGCAGCGCCATCTCCCTCGACCTGGCCGCCCAGCTCGCCGGCATGATGCCCGACAACGCCGAACGCTGCGCGGAGCGGCTGTGCGCCGCGCGCATCCTGACCGACGGCGACGACGGCCTGGAGTTCGTCCACCCCCTGATCGCCGGCACGGTCTACCACTCCATCCCGGCGGCCACCCGCACCGCGATGCACGGCCAGGCCGCCTCCGTCGTCACCCTCTCCGGCCGTGGCGCGGCCGCCGCGTCCCGGCACCTCCTGGAAGTCCACCCGGACGACGACCCCGAGGTCGTCGAGCAGCTGCGCGAGGCCGCCGCGGAGCACCTCGCCGTCGGCGCGCCCGACGCGGCCCGCCGCTGCCTGGAGCGGGCCCTGCGCGAGCCGCCCCTGCCCGAGATCCACGCGCGCGTGCTCTACGAACTCGGCTGCGCCACCATGCTCACGTCGCCCGCCACCACCATCCGCCATCTGCGCGAAGCCCTCTCGATGCGCGGCCTCGACCGGGAGCTGCGCGTCGACGCGGTCTGCCGTCTCTCCCAGGCCTACGTCCACAACGACCAGCTGGAGGAAGGCCTGCGGGCCATCGCCGACGAGGCCGCCAGGCTCGAAGAAGGGCCCGCGAGGCTCCGCCTGCAAGCCGTGCACTACATGTGGGAGGGCATCCACGCGGGCGAGCAGGACTCGCCCGGACGCTCGCGACGGCTCGCCGCCCTCGCCGGCCCTCTCACCGGCCGCGACAACTCCGAGCGCGCCCTGCTGATCCTGCGTGCCTTCGACGCCATGACCCGCGGCGAGAGCGCGGAACTGGTCGTCGAGCTCTGCGACCGCGCCCTCGTCAACGGCCGCCTCGCGCCCGGACTCGGCTGGACCGACACGGAGTGGAGCTTCGAGCTCCGACTGATGCTCGGCGGGTCGTACGCCTTCTCGGACCGTCTCGACCGCGCGGAGAGCCTGTTCACCGAGGCCGTGCGCGCCTACGAGACCGCGGGCTGGAGCGGCGGACACCTGGCCCTCGCCCACGCCTTCCTCGGGTACGTGTACCGCAGGCGCGGACGGCTGACCGACGCCGAGCGCTCGCTGCGCGAGAGCCTGCGCCTGGCCGACCGCGTCGGCCAGGGCCTGCCCATGCACTGGGAGGCCGCCAGCATGCTCATCGACACGCTCCTGGCGCGCGGACACATCGACGAGGCCGGTGAGATCGCCGGCCGGTACGGCTTCGCGCCGCCCTCCGCCTCCACGATCTACGTCCCCGACGCGCCGTCCGTGCGCGGACGTCTTCTGCTTGCCCTCGGGCGCACGGAGGAGGGGCTCAACGAACTGGAGGCCACGGCGAAGGCGCTGACGGCCCGCGGCCAGTACAACACCGTCCTCGCCCCATGGGCGTACGACCTCGCTCGCGCCCTGGCCGACGAGGACCCCAAGCGGGCGGCGCACCTCGTCTCGGACGCCCGGATGCAGGCCGAGCGGTTCGGAACGGACACCGCGATCGGTGAGGCGCTGCGGTGTGCGGCGGCCCTGGAGAGCGGACCGCGCTCCGTCGCGCTGTACCGCCAGGCTGTCACCTACCTGGAGGCTTCGCCCTGCGCGTACGAACACGCGGTCGCCCGCGTCGAGTACGGGATCGCGGCGGGCTCCGCGGTGGAGCTGGAACACGGGCTGACCCTGGCGCGGACCTGCGGGGCGGACGGTCTCGCCGACCGGGCCCTGGACCACCTGGGTCCCCGGTCCTCAGTCGCCGGGCGGTCCTGATTCCGGTCCGCTGCGACCGCGCAACGCGTCCATCACCTCGTCCGCCTCCCGCATGAGCCGTGCCACCAGCTCCGCGCACGAGGGCAGGTCGTCTATCAGGCCCGCCACCTGGCCCGAAGCCATCACGCCCAGCTCCGGGCGGCCGTCCACCATCGCCGATCTGAGCATCATGGGCGTGTTCGCGGCGAGGAGGACCTGGCTCCAGGTGAGGTCCTTGCCGTGCTTCATCGCGAGGCCGTCGCGGGCGAGCCGGGCCCAGCCGAGGCCGGACACCTTCCGGAACGCCGCCGCGTGCCGCACCGCGCGGGCGAGGGAGGCGAGGCGGCCGGACCGCTCGAGGCCCGCCACCAGCTCCGTGCGCAGCATGCGGTGCGGGAGGCCGTCCACGCGCGTGGTGACCGTGACGTCCTTGACGGAGGCGGCCAGATAGCGGGCCTTGACCGCGTCCGGCACCGTCGAGTCAGAGGTGAGCAGGAAGCGGGTGCCCATGGCGACGCCCACGGCTCCGTAGGCAAGGGCGGCCACCAGGCCGCGGCCGTCGTAGAAACCGCCGGCCGCGACCACGGGAATGTCCACCGCGTCGACGACCTGCGGGAGCAGCACGGTGGTGGCGACCTCGCCGGTGTGCCCACCGCCCTCGCCGCCCTGCACGAGCACCGCGTCCGCGCCCCAGGCGGCGACCTTCTCGGCGTGCCGTCGCGCGCCGATCGAGGGGATCACCACCACACCGGCGTCCTTGAGCTCGGCGATCAGCTCTCTGGACGGCGCGAGCGCGAAGGACGCGACGCGCACCCCTTCGTCGATGATGATCCGGACCCGGTCCCTGGCGTCGCCTGCGTCCGCCCGCAGGTTCACCCCGAAGGGCGCGGGTGTACGGGACTTGACCTCGCGCACGGCCGCCCGGAGCTGCTCGACCGTCATGGTCGCGGAGGCCAGGATGCCGAGCGCCCCGGCGTTCGCGGTTGCGGAGACCAAGCGGGGACCCGCCACCCACCCCATACCGGTCTGGACGATCGGGTGCCGGACGCCGACCAGCTCGGTGAGTGGTGTCGTCAGCCTGGGGGTCACGAGTGGCGGCTCCGGTGTCACGGGCGCACCTCGCGGTCACGCAGGCCGCCCGGGTCCACGACGTCACGGATCAGCCGCAGCTCCTCGGCGGTCGGCTCGCGGGTGTACGGAACGTCGTCGTCCGGCACGGCCAGGGTGAACCCGGTGGCTTCACGCACCTCGTCCAAAGTCACGCCCGGGTGCAGGGACACCAGCCGCATCCGGTGATCCGGGGTCAGGAAGTCGAAGACGCCGAGATTCGATACGACCCGGCGCAGCTCGTGGAAGCGGGTCGCGGAGGTCCCGGCGGCGGCCGCGCTGTCGTACCCGACCCCGCTGATCATGTCGACCCTCTCCACGAACACCCGGGCCGAGTGCCGCGGGATCCAGTAACTCACCGGGTTGTTCAGCGTGTTGACCGGTGCGCCGCGCACGCCCAGGAGCTGGCGCTTCGGGCGCTCCCAGGCGCCGATGCACGAGATGTTCTGGTTGCCGAAGCGGTCGAGCTGGCTCGCGCCCATCATCACGTGCCGCCGGCCGCCCATCACCATGGTCAGATGCCTGCGGTACGGCAGCCAGCCCTCGGCCACCGCCGACGCGGAGCCGACAGCGGGGACGTCGCCGATGAGCAGGGCCTCGCCGTCCGTGAGCAGCAGGTCGGGGGAGAAGGTCAGCCTGGCGAGGCGGGCCGCGACCGACGGGACCGTGCCCATGGGGGAGGCGAGGATCTCGCCGTCGTCCCGCCAGGCCTCGGCGCAGGCGATCACGCAGTACTCGGCACGGGTGGCGGTGCGCCCGGGCGCCCCGGTGGTGGTCGGCCCCTTCCGTGTCATCGCTGCTCCTTGTGCCAGGCCTGGACGGCCAGTTGATAGTCCTGCTCGGTCCCGGTGAGGAAGCGGCTACGGAAGGCCTGCCAGGCTTCCGGGTCGGCCGCCGCGGTGGCGTACGCCTTCTGGAAGGGCTCGTCGCGGCCGTAGTCGGGCACGCAGGACGTGAAGTGCGCACCCTTGGGCGTCTCGGTCACGCCCGTCACCGAGTGCCGGGAGACCAGCATCGTCTGGGGTGCGGCGTGCGCGGTGAGCTCGGCGGAGTCGACGATCCGCTCGCACGAGACGTACGCGGTGTCGGAGGCCTCGCAGAAGAGGTCGTCGAAGTAGGGGTCGGGGCCGAGGTACTGGCCGTTGCCGAAGCGGTCGGCGCGGTTCATGTGGACCAGGGCCGCGTCCATCCGCAGGGCGGGCACGGCGACGAGCTCCTCCCCGTCCTCGTACGGCGAAGTGACCGTCCGCAGCTGGGGGTTGACCCGAAGGACGTCCGAGCCGAGTCCCGCGCGGATCGGCAGGAACGGCAGTCGCTGGGCGCCCGCGGTGAGGCCCTGCATGAACATCGCCTCGTCCAGCTCGGTGAGTTCGAATGCGGCGCGCTCGCGTGCCGCGCGGAAGTGCGGCTCCAGGGGGATCGAGTCGAGTGTCGTGAAGGCCGTGACGAGCTTGCGGATGCGGCCGGCCGCGGCGAGCAGGCCGATGTCCGGGCCGCCGTACGACACGACGGTCAGGTCCGTGACGTCGGACCGCAGCAGCGCGCGGACCAGTGCCATCGGCTTGCGGCGCGAGCCCCAGCCGCCGATGCCGAGCGTCATGCCACTGGCCAGCCGCCCCACGATCTCGTCGGGCGTCATCCTTTTGTCGGTCCTGTGGGTCCCGTCGGTCTTGTCGGCCCTGCCGCTCATGACTTGCCCTCTTCTCGCGTGCCGAAGTCGTCACGGATGCGGTCGGCCAGGCCGCTGAGGTTCGCCTCGAAGGTGAAGCCCTGCTCGAAGCGGTAGCTGCGGTGCACGTCCACGGGGTCGATTCCGTTGATCGCGGCCTTGGCGAGGCGGAGCAGCGTGCCGTCCTTGCGGGCGATCTCCCGGGCCAACTCCAGCGCGGCATCGTGCAGGTCCGCGCGGGGCACGACCTGCCACACGGAGCCGTGCGCGTGCAGCTCGGCTGCCGTCGCGGTCCGTGAGGTGTAGTACAGGGCGCGCATCAGGTGCTGCGGGACGAGGCGGGCCAGGTGCGTGGCCGCGCCGAGCGCGCCCCGGTCCAGCTCGGGCAGGCCGAAGGTGGCGTCGTCGCTCGCCACGATCGCGTCCGCGTTCCCCACGAGGCCTATGCCGCCTCCCAGGCAGAAGCCGTGCACGGCAGCGACGACGGGCACCTCGCACTCGTACACCGCGGAAAACGCCTCGTAGCAGCCGCGGTTGGCGCCTATCAGTGCGGTGTGGCCGGGGTCGCGCTGCATCTCCTTGATGTCCACGCCCGCGTTGAACCCCCGGCCCTCGGCGGTCAGGACGACGCAGCGGGTCTCGGGGGCGCGGCCGGCGGCGCGCACGGCGTCCGCCAGGTCGTACCAACCGCGCACCGGAAGGGCGTTGACGGGTGGGTGGTCGACGGTGACGACGGTGACGCCCTTGTCCGGGGCGGAGGTGGAGACAGACATCAGACGATCCGCTACCTTTCAACCCACACGCCTTCAACCAAACATTTGTTAGTTGGAAAGGTAGCAGCGATGACTGACACTCGACAGGTGGTCGTCGTGACCGGCGGCACCCGCGGCGTCGGTGCCGGAATCGCCCGCAGCTTCCTCGCCGCCGACGCCCGGGTCGTCGTCTGTGCCCGCAGGCCGCCGGAGGAGCCCGTCGAAGCGGCGGGCGCCACCGCCGAGTTCTGGCCGCTCGACCTGCGCGACGCGGCGGCGGCCACCGCCTTCTTCGCGGAGGTCGCCGCGGCCCACGGGGCGGTGGACGCCCTCGTGAACAACGCGGGCGGCACACCGTTCGGACTGCTTTCCGATACCGCTCCGGCCCGCCAGGCCAAGATCGTCGAGCTGAATCTCCTCGCTCCTCTGTACGCGTCGCTCGCCGCGTACGACGTGATGCGTGGTCAGGAGACCGGCGGCAGCATCACGATGATCGGCAGCGTCAGCGGGACCCGGCCCTCGCCCGGTAGCGGTGCGTACGGTGCCGCGAAGGCGGGCCTGGAGAATCTCGCGGGGACCATGGCCGTCGAGTGGGCGCCGGCCGTCCGCGTCAACACGGTCGTCCTGGGCCTCGCCCGCACCGAGAGCGCCGCACTGCACTACGGAGACGACGAGGGCGTCGCCCGGGTCGCCCGCACCGTCCCGCTGGGCCGCCTCGCGGACCCCTCCGACGTCGGCGACGCCTGCGTCTTCCTGGCCTCCGACCGCGCCAGGTACATCAGCGGGGCCGCGCTCCGGCTGCACGGCGGAGGCGAACGCCCCGCGTTCCTGGACGCGGCGCCCGTCAACCACTGAACGCGCCCCGTAACCGGCCGTACAAAGCGAGGAGTCCCGACATGACGTCAACTGCCAAGCCCGACGGGATCTGCGAAGGCCGCGTCGTGATCGTCACGGGTGCGGGCCGGGGCCTCGGCAGGGCGCACGCACGCGCGTACGCGGCCGAAGGCGCCCGGGTCGTGGTCAACGACCTCGGTGTGGGCCCCGACGGCTCCGGGGCTTCCGGCGGGCCCGCCCACGACGTCGTCGAGGAGATCCGCGCGGCGGGCGGCGAGGCAGTCGCGCACGGTGGCGACATCGCGACGTCCAAGGGCGCCGCCTCGTTGGTGCGGGCCGCCCTCGACACGTACGGGCGCCTCGACACCCTCGTCAACAACGCGGGCTTCCTCCGGGACCGGATGCTGGTCAACCTTGAGGAGGACGACTGGGACGCCGTGCTGCGCGTGCACCTCAAGGGGCACTTCCTGCCGCTGAAGCACGCGGGCGCGCACTGGCGAGCCGAGGCGAAGGCCGGCCGGACTCCGCACGCGTGCGTGGTCAACACCAGCTCCGGAGCGGGCCTGTCGGGCAGCGTGGGACAGGGCAACTACAGCGCCGCCAAGGCGGGCATCCTCGGCCTCACCCTGGTCGCCGCCGCCGAACTGGCCTCCTACGGAGTGCGCGTGAACGCCATCGCACCCGCCGCCCGGACCCGCATGACCGAACAGACCTTCGCCGACACGATGGCGGCCCCCGAGGACGGCGGCTTCGACACGATGGCTCCGGAGAACGTCTCCCCGCTCGTCGTCTGGCTGGGCTCACCCGCCTCAGCCGGCGTCACGGGCCGCGTCTTCGAAACCGAGGCGGGCCGCATCACGGTCATGGAGGGCTGGCACCCGGGCCCCACCGCGGACAAGGGCGCCCGCTGGACCCCGACGGAGGCAGGCGAGACAACACTGAAGCTACTCGCGGCCGCTACACCACCCCGCCCGGTGCACGGATCCCGCTGACGCGGCGCTGTCCGACCCTACGGAGCCCCCTCCGTCGGACCTCGCGTTGGCGGACGCGGTGGCGCCCCCGGCCGGGGCGGGCTCCGGTGCAGTCGTGGTGCGGGGCCCAGGGGGGGGGGGGGGGCCGGTCGGCGCGCGTCACTCTCCCGTCGTGCTTGGGCCCTCCGGTTACGTCGGCGAGGACCTGCTCGGCGACCGTGAACGCCGCGTTGGCCCCGCTCTCGGACCCGGCGGTGCCCGGCCGGTGTATGGGGCCCAAGGACGTCGTGGCGCGTGGCCCCACGGCGTCACCCTCCGTCGCGCTCTCGCCCCTCGGTTTCCTCGGCGAGGACCCGCTCGGCGATCGCGAACGCCGAGTTGGCCGCGTTCACGGCCGTGGCGGCGTTCCGGCCGGCGGGGGATCCGGTGCCGTCGTGGCACGCGCGGCCCCACGGCCCCGGGCGGCGTCCGACGCCCGCGCCCGCGGCCGCTTCACCCGTCATCCTCCGTTGTGCTTGCGCCCTCCGGTTTCAGCGAGCACCTGCTCGGCGACCGCGGACCGGGCGGCGCCCCGCCCGGCCCCAGGGAGCCACCCTCCGTCGCGCTTGCGGGGTGCCCCCGATGTCCTCGGCGAGGGCCTGCGCGGTGACCGCGAAGGCAGCGTTGGCCGCGTTCGCGGACCCGGCGGCGCCCCGGCCGGCCCGGGCCCCGGTGCCGTCGCGCCACCCGGCCCCACGGCCCCACGCGGCACACCTCACCCTCCCTCGCCCTCCCGACCCCCGGCCGCCTCCTCAGCGAGCACCCGTTCGGCCACCGCGAAGGCCGCGTTGGCTGCCGGAACCCCGCAGTACACCGCCGTCTGCAGCAGGACCGCGCCGATTTCCTCGGGTGTCAGGCCGATGCCGCGGGCGGCGCGTACGTGCATGGCCAGTTCGTCGAGGTGGCCGTGGGCGACCAGTGCGGTCAGGGTGATCATGCTGCGCTCGCGCCGGGCGAGCGTCGGGTCGGTCCAGATCTCGCCCCACGCGTAGCGGGAGATGAAGTCCTGGAAGCGTGCCGTGAAGGGTGTCGTGCGCGCCTGCGCGCGGTCCACGTGTGCGTCGCCGAGTACGGCGCGCCGCACCGCCGTGCCGTTCGGCGGCGGGCCCGTGAAGTGGGCGCGCAGGGCCGCCGAGACGGCCTCGGGGCGTTCCGCCGGGGCCAGGTGGGAGGCGTTCGCGAGCTCCGTCAGGGAGGCGCCGGGGACGGCGTCGGCGATCTCTCGCGCGTGGGCGGGCGGAGTCGCCGGGTCCGCGCGCCCGGCGACGACCAGCGTGGGCGCGACGATCGACGCCAGCGCGTCCCGCATGTCGTACGTGGCCAGGGCGTCGCAGCACGCAGCGTACGCGCCCGGATCGGCCGCCCTGAGGTCCGCCAGGAGGCCCGGCACCGTGAACCCCGGCGTGAACCAGCGCCCCGGCGCCGACTCCGCGAGCCCTGCCAGGCCCTCGCGGCGCGCCAGCGCGGCCCGCTCCCGCCACAGTTCGGCGCCGCCGAAATGCGCCGACGAGCAGATCACGGCGAGGCCGGTCACCCGTTCGGGGTGCCGGGCCGCGAGATGGAGCCCCACGGCGCCGCCCAGCGAGACCCCGGCGTACGCGAAGCGGTCGATGTCGAGGGAGTCGGCGAGCGCGAGGACGAGCCCGGCGAGGTCGGCGACCGTCGCGCCGGGGCCGATCAGGTCGGCGGGCGACCGGCCGTGGCCCGGCAGGTCCCAGCGTACGACCCGGTGGGTGGTGGAGAGTTCGGGGGCGACGGCGTCCCACAGGGCCGTGGAGGTGCCCAGGGACGGGCCGAGGAGGAGCGGCGGCGCGGTCGCGGCCCCCTCGACGGTGTGGTGCGGCAGCGGCAGCTTGCTCCTGCCGCGCGGTTCGTCGGTCAACGTCGCTCCAGGGCACGGTCGGTGAGGTCACCGGCGGAACCGGTGTAGTGGGTGGGGTCGGTGAGCTCAGTGAGGTCGACGTCAGCGAGGGCGGGGTCGTCGGCCAAGGTCTCCGCGAGCGTTCTGCCCTCGGTGCGGGCGCGCCTCGCCGCCCCGGTCAGTACCTCCTTCGCGCGCGCCGCGCCGAGCGACGGCGTGAGCTCGACGACCAGCCGCTCGGAGACGATCAGCCCACCGGTGAGGCCGAGATGGTCACGCATCGCCTCCGGACGCACCCGCAGCCCTGCAACGAGCTCCGCCGCGTCCCGGGCCGCGCCGCCGGCCAGCCGCAACAGATCACGGAGGGTCTCCCACTCGGCGTGCCAGGCCCCCGCGGGCCGCTCGTCCTCGGCCGCCAGCGAGCCGTACAGGGTCGCGGCGAGACCGGGCGCGCGCCGCGCGGCGGCGGCGATCAGCGTGGCGCGCACGGGGTTGCTCTTGTGCGGCATGGCGGACGAGCCGCCGCCCGCCCCCTCGGAGACCTCCGCGATCTCGGTACGGGAGAGGTTGAGGACGTCGGCCGCCACCTTGCCGAGGGCACCCGCGGTGAAGGCGAGCACGGAGGCGAGATCGGCGACGGGCGTACGGAGACTGTGCCAGGGCAACAGAGGTGCGGACAGGCTCAGTTCTGCGGCGAATGCCGCCACGACAGTTTCCGGGCCCGGAATCGGCGACGCCCCCGAGGCCCTGTCCGCCTGAGTCATGTACGCACGGAGCGACGCCAACGTGCCCGCCGCCCCTCCCAGCTGGACCGGCAGGCTCCCGCGCACGGCCTCCGCCCGGTCCCGGGCGTCCAGAGTGAGGGAGCGCCACCCCGCCGCCTTCAGACCGAAGGTCGTCGGCACCGCGTGCTGGGTGAGCGTGCGGGCCGGCATCGCTGTGTCGCGGTGTTCGGAGGCGAGGCGGGCCAGTGCCTGTTCCGTGCGGGACAGGTCCGCGAGGATCAGGTCAAGCGTGCGGGCGGACAGCAGCATCAGGGCCGTGTCCAGGATGTCCTGGCTCGTCGCGCCCCGATGGACGTAGGGCGCCGCCTCCGCGGACACCGCCGCCGTCAGGTCCGCCACCAGCGGGATCACCGGGTTGCCGCCGTCCCGCGCGCGCAGAGCGAGGTCCCGCACGTCGAATCGGCCGACGTCCGCGGCCGCTTCCGTGACCGCTGTCGCCGCCTCCGGGGGCGCGAGGCCCACCGCCGCCTGCGCGCGCGTCAGGGCCGCCTCGACGGTCAACAGCGCTTCCAGGAAGGAGCGGTCGGAGGTCGCGTCGGCGGCGGGGCAGCCCACCCACCCCGGAGAGAACAGGCCGGTCACGAGGACACCTCCGGGGCTTCCGAGGCTGCCGGGACTGCCGGGGCTGACGAGTCCTCAGGGCACGCCGGGAACTCCAGAAAGACCGTTTCGCCCGGCCCCTGAAGCCGGATGTCGAACCGGTACGTGCGCGGGCCCTCGCCCCGGGCGACCAGCGTGCCCCGGCGCTCGGCCGCGAGGGAGCCGAGCAGCGCGTCACCGGGCTCGTCCACCAGGTACGCGCGCGTGTACAGATGGTGCAGCAGACCGCGTGCGAAGACGGCGAGCGAGATGTACGAGACGCCGCCCGGCGGCAGCGTCCGCACGGCCCAGTGCCCGTCGGCGTCGGTCGGTACCCGACCGAACCCGGTGAACGCGACACCGTCGCGCCCCACGACCCGCCCCGTGACGGGGTCGTGCCGCAGCGACCCCGGCACGCCCGCGCGTGAGCCGTCCGGCGCGGGCTGCCAGGTCTCTATCAGGGCGTCGGGGACGGGCTGTCCTGCGCCGTCGAACACGTACCCGTGCAGGGTGATGGTCTCCGCGTCCCCGGAGGGCGCCACGTCGCCGCCGCGCGGGAACGGCAGCGCGTATCCGTAGAAGGGGCCCACGGTCTGGGAGGGGGTGGGTGCACGCATCAGTGGTCGTCGTCCTCCTCGAAGAGCGTCGCGGACGGGCCGTCCAGGACGATGTCCCAGCGGTGGCCCAGCGACCACTCGGGGACGGAAAGGCCGTGGTCGTACGCGCAGACGAGGCGCCGCCGCGCCGATTCGTCGGTCACCGAGTTCAGCACCGGGTCGTACGGCAGGAGCGGGTCGCCGGGGAAGTACATCTGCGTCACCAGGCGCTGGGCGAACGCCGTGCCGAAGAGCGAGAAGTGGAGGTGCGCCGGACGCCAGGCGTTGGTGTGGTTGCGCCACGGATAGGCGCCCGGCTTGACGGTCGTGAAGGAGTACGCGCCGTCGTCATCGGTCAGACAGCGGCCGAAGCCCGTGAAGTTCGGGTCGAGGGGCGCGGGGTGCCGGTCCAGTTGGTGGGCGTACCGGCCCGACGCGTTGGCCTGCCACAGCTCGACCAGCTGGCCGCGTACGGGCCGCCCCCGGCGGTCGAGGACCCGCCCGCTCACGGTGATGCGCTCGCCGAGCGGCTCGCCCGCGTGCTGTCGCGTGAGATCGCTGTCCAGCGCGGAGACGTCGGTGACGCCGAACGCGGGACCGCTCAGCTCCACGGCCTCCGGGTCGCGCAGCGGGATCAACGGCTGTTTCGGGTGCCGCAGATGGGTGCTGCGGTACGGCGGGTAGTCGCGGGGCGGATGGTGCGCGCCGGGCGGCGCGGACACCTGTGCTTGCGCGACCTCGGCGTCCATCGCGTCCTGGCTGAGCCCGTCCGGCAGCGGTCCGGTGGTGAGAGTCATATGTGGCGGCTCCGTACGCGCAGGCTGTCCGGGACGTGGATCTCCGCCGCGGTCTTCGAGGCGATCTCGTCGGCGGTGACGCCCGGCGCCGTCTCGACAAGGTCGAGACCGTGGGCGGTCACTTCCAGTACGCCGAGGTCGGTGATGATCCGGTCGACGCAGCGCTTGCCGGTGAGCGGCAGCGCGCACTCGTCGAGGATCTTCGGAGAGCCGTCCTTGGCGGTGTGCGTCATGACGACGACGACCGTGCGGGCGCCGTGCACGAGGTCCATCGCCCCGCCGATGCCCGTGATCAGCTTGCCGGGGATCGCCCAGTTGGCGAGGTCCCCGCGCGCGGAGACCTGCATCGCGCCCAGCACGGCCACGTCGATGTGACCGCCGCGGATCATCCCGAAGGAGAGCGCCGAGTCGAAGAAGGAGGCGCCGGGCAGCACGGTCACGGTCTCCTTGCCCGCGTTGATCAGATCGGGGTCGACCTCCGCCTCGTTGGGATAGGGGCCCACTCCGAGGATGCCGTTCTCCGACTCCAGGACGACTTCGACACCGGGCGGGAGGTGGTTGGGGATCAGCGTGGGCAGTCCGATGCCGAGGTTCACGTACTGGCCGTCCCTGAGCTCGCGCGCGGCGCGGGCGGCCATCTCCTCACGGGTCCAGGCCATCAGCCGGCCACCGTCCGCTTCTCGATCCGCTTGTCCGCCGCCTGCTCCGGGGTGAGCGCCACCACCCGTTGCACGAAGATCCCCGGCAGATGTACCGCGTCCGGTTCGATCCCGCCCACCTCCACCAGTTCCTCGACCTCCGCGACGGTCACGCGTCCGGCCATCGCCGCGAGCGGGTTGAAATTGCGGGCCGACCTGCTGAACACGAGGTTGCCGTGCCGGTCGCCCTTCGCCGCGCGGACCAGCGCGAAGTCGGTGCGGATGCCGTGTTCGAGGACATGGGCGGTCCCGTCGAACTCCCGCACCTCCTTGGCCGGGGACGCGAGCGCGACCCCGCCCTCGCCGTCGTAGCGCCAGGGGAGCCCGCCGTCGGCGACCTGCGTGCCCACTCCGGCCGGGGTGTAGAACGCGGGGATGCCCGCGCCGCCCGCCCGCAGCCGCTCGGCGAGCGTGCCCTGCGGGATCATCTCGACCTCCAGTTCGCCGCCCAGGTACTGCCGGGCGAACTCCTTGTTGGCGCCTATGTAGGACCCGGTCACCCGAGCGATGCGGCCCGCCGCCAGGAGTACCGCGAGGCCCGAGTCCATGGCGCCGCAGTTGTTGGACACGACCCGCAGGCCGGAGACCCCGGACGCGTGCAGCGCGCGTATCAGCTCGGCGGGCACGCCGCTCAGCCCGAAGCCGCCGACCGCGAGCGACGCCCCGTCCGGGACGTCCGCCACGGCCTCGGCAGCCGTGGCCACCACCTTGTCCATCCGCGCGGCCCCTCTCTTCCATCCGAATTAATCAGGGCACTGACTATTGCGGCGAGGATAGGGGGACTCGAACTGCCGCACAAGAGCTGGCTTGTTCGGAGCGCAAGGCAGGTATTGTTCAGTGCACCGATGAAATACGTCGGGAGAGATGACGTGACACGGAGGACCCCATGGCCGCGGTGGACCTTGCCACCCACCCCGGGCACCTGGCCCGGCGGCTGCAGCAGGCGCACCACCTGCTGTGGAACACGATGGTGTCCGAGGAGATCACCTCACCGCAGTTCGCCGTGCTCAACGCCCTCGTCGCCGAACCCGGCCTCGACCAGCGCACCGTGGGGGAGCGGGTGGGCCTCGACCGGTCCACGATCGCGGAGGTCGTCGCCCGGCTGATCCGCCGAGAGCTGCTCGACAAGGTGCGCGACCCGCAGGACGCCCGGCGTTACCTGCTGCGCCTCACCGACGAGGGCCGGCGCACGCACCGCGCACTGACCGTGCGGGCGGCCCGGATGAACCAGGTCCTGCTCGCCCCGCTCTCCGCCGAAGAGCGCTCCGTCTTCCTCGACCTGATCCAGCGCGTCGCGGACGCGGCGGAGGAGCTGCGCTCCCCGGCCCCGCTCACGCCTTCGCGTACACCACCCACACCTGCCCCTTCGCGAACGGCAGCCGCCGGCCGTCGGCCGTCGTGAACTCCGTGCCGGCCCCGGCCGTCGGCCGCTTCCACCGCGCCTCGTAGGCGCGCCCGTCCCGCAGCACGCTCGCGGAGCCCTCGCCGACCGTCTCGGTGAACGGCGAGACGCTGCCGGAGCGGTCGTGGAAGCGGGACGGCCGTACCTTCACGTACTGCACGACGACCGTCGAGGGGCTCAGCTCCTTGCCGCCGGACGTCCGCGCCCGCTCCCCGTCCATCGCGACGCGCCAGCGCCCCTCGTACTCCACCCAGTCGAAGGTGAAGCGCGCCGCGGGGAAGCCGACCGTCCGCCGCGTCTGCGGTGTGCCGCCCCGCGGACGTGGCCCGAACCGGAACCCCGCGTCGGCCAGGGCGTCCGCGCGAAGGTCCGCCTTCAGGGCGTCCGGGCGTACGAAGAGGTTGTGCGGCGCGGGCTTCGCACCGCCCCGGTAGTACGCGCCGTCCGGTGCCTTGCCCGGCGACAGCGCCCGCACCGGCGCGCCGGCGATCAGCGGCTGGAGCCTGGACTGCGCTCCGGAGTACGCGAGCGCGGGCCGGTCGAACTGCCGCAGCAGTTCGAGATCCGTCTCGCGCGCGCTGCGCACGGGACCGACGGCGGGCGGCAGCCGCGACGCGTACACCGCCATCAGACGGGTGAGGCCCGCCTCCACCTGCTCGACGTACACGACGTCCGCGGCGTCCAGACCGGTCTGCGGCCGCGCAGGGCGTACGTTGTCGACCTTCACGGCGAGCACGCTGCCGCCGCCACCGCCCGACCCGGAGGCCTTTCCGTCCGCCCCCTCGATCGTGCAACCGGACACCAGGGCGGCGAGTGCGATCGCCACCGCCGCCCCGGCCCTGCTCCGTGTCCGTGCCCGCGTCCCTGCCCGCGTCCGCCGTGTCATGCGGGAGTCCTACCCCGAACGCGCCCGGTCGCAGCGCGTCAGCCGAGATCGAGGGCGTTCGGCAGCCCGAGCCGGTAGCGGGTGCGGTCGTGGCGCTTGAGGGCCTCGATCGCCGGGACGCGGTGCAGCGGCCGCACCGTGCACGGCTTCTGGTCCGAACCGATCTGCTTCAGGAGGGCGTTGACCGCCTGGCGGGCCGAGGCGTTGGCGCCCTCCATGGTCGCCAAATCGATGTCTACGGAGACGTAGTCGCCGGAGAGGAAGAGGTTCGGGATCTTCGTGGCGGCCGACGGGCGGTTGTGGAACGTACCCACCGGATGGATGAGGAGCTGGTCCTCGTTGGTGGGGTTCGGCGTGCCCAGGCCGTCGACGCCAGGGTCGAGGAACCACGAGTGGAGCTTGCTGTCGCTGAGGACCGTCTTCCCGGTGTCGTTGAGGGCGCCCTTGAGCTGCGCCCACACCTCCTTGGCGACCTCGTCGCGGGTGCACTGCTTGGCCGTCTTGCCGTACAGGATTCCGGGCTTGTCCCATTCGGAGATGTCCACCGAGAGGCAGTCGACCGCGACGCCGTCTCCGTAGTCGGCGGGGAAGTCGCGCTCGGGCCAGTGGCCCGCCTGGGCGATGCCGGTCAGCGACCAGGGCGAGTCGATGAGGTTGAAGTGGCCCTTCACGACGGGCGGGCGCTCGGTCAGATAGAACTGGATGCCCGTCATCCAGTCCGTCTCCAGCTTGTCGCAGCGCGCCAACTGCGGGTCGGCCGCCTTCAGCTCCCTGCTCCACGTCCGGCGCGCGTGCTCCACGGGCATGGCCTGCACGTAGTGGTCGGCGGTGATGTCACGCCGTACGCCGTCGGGGTCCTCGACGACCGTCTTCGTGATGCGGCCGCCGCCGAACGCCAGCTCGCGCACGGTCCAGCCGATGCGGAACTCCACGCCCAGCGACTTGAGATGAGTGACCCACGGGTCGATCCACGCCTCGTTCGTCGGCGCGTTCAGGATGCGGTCGGGCGGGCCGTCCGCGCCCTGGCCGAGCGCGTTGAGGACGAACGCCTCGCCGAGCGTGCCGACGGTGCGGGTGCTCGCCTCCTCGGCCTTCGTCGCCACGATGTTGCGGGTCACGCCGATCACGAGGATGCGCTGGTAGTCCTTGGACATGCGCTCGGCGCGGGTGAAGTCCCACCAGGGCGTCGACTCCCAGTCGTCGTCACGGCGTTCGTCGCAGCTCGTGAAGAAGACCAGGGCGCGGTTCACGAAGTACGCGGCCTCGTGGGCCGGCAGGTTGAACGCGGTGTCGAGCAGCGCGGTGAGCGCCCGCCGGATGTCGTCCAGGGTGAGCTTCTCCGGCTCGCTGCCCGGCCACGGGATCGGCATCCTGATGTCCTCGCGGCCGGTGCGCGCGAACGACATCTCGCGGGGCGCGATCAGGTTGTCCCACACGCCGTTCGCGTTCCCGGGGAACGGGATGCGGCGCATCGTGTCCGGCAGGTTGTGGTAAATGCCCGGGATGAACCGGAAACCGTGCTCACCGGGCAGCGGCTTGCGGTTGCCCTTCGCGCTGCCCGGCACGTCCATGCTGCGGGCCTTGCCGCCCAGCTCCCTGCGCTCGTAGACCGTGACGGCGAAGCCGCGCTCGGCCAGCTCGTGCGCGGCCGTGAGCCCGGCGACGCCACCGCCGAGCACGGCCACCGACTGCCCCGCCCGCGCGGCATCCCGCGCGGCCGCTGTCGGCGTCGCGCCGGGCGCGGCCGCCGCGGGCGACGCCCCCGCTGCCACTCCCAGCGCGGCCGCCCCGCCCACCGCCGCGGCTCCCGCGACGAACCCCCGCCGCGTGCTTCCCTCGGCACCGCTGTGACCCATGCCCCGCCCCCCTTACCGTCGGTAACTGACGTGTCAGGCGCAGGAGCATACGGTCACGACCCAGGGGGCGGAAGCTACCCGGGTGCCGAACCGAACAATGGCGTGATTGCGGTGGTTCGTGAGGCGCTCGGCAACGGATGCGGTGAAGGGGGGTGGCCGACGGGTGCGATAAGCGCCAGCGGGTGGGGTCAGCCGGTGGTGGTCCCCAGCGCGTCCGCGAGGTCGTACCGCACCGGCTCCTCCAGTTGCGCGTACGTACAGCTCTCCGGGGTCCGGTCCGCGCGCCACCTGCGGAACGCGGCCGTGTGGCGGAAGCGCCGCCCGCCCTCCATGTGGTCGTACGCCACCTCGCAGACGAGCTCGGGGCGCAGCGGCATCCAGGAGAGGTCCTTCTTGCCCGACCAGCGGCTCGGGGCACCGGGCATGCGGGCCGTCTCGTGCGCGGCCTCGTCCGTCCAGGACGCCCACGGATGCCCGGCGGCGGACTCCATCCGCAGCGGCTCAAGCTCCTCGACGAGTTCGGCCCTGCGCTTCATCGAGAAGGCCGCACACACGCCCACGTGCTGCAGGGCGCCCCCGTCGTCGTACAGCCCGAGGAGCAGCGAGCCGACGACGGGCCCGCTCTTGTGGAAGCGGTAGCCCGCGACCACGCAGTCCGCCGTGCGCTCGTGCTTGATCTTGAACATGAGGCGTTCGTTCTGGCGGTAGCGCAGGTCGAGCGGTTTGGCGATTACACCGTCGAGGCCCGCGCCCTCGAACTGCTCGAACCACACCTCGGCCACCTCGGGGTCCGTGGTCGCGGGCGCCAGATGGACGGGCGCCGTGACGCCGGCCAGCGCCTTCACCAGCAGGGCGCGCCGGTCGGTCAGGGGAGCGTCGAGCAGCGCCTCGTCCCCCAGGGCGAGGAGGTCGAACGCCACGAACGAGGCGGGCGTGCGCTCGGCCAGCGTCGCCACGCGCGAGGCGGCGGGGTGGATACGCTCCGTGAGCGCGTCGAAGTCGAGGTGGCCGTCCCGGGCGATCACGATCTCGCCGTCCACCACGCACCGCTCGGGCAGCCGCTCCCGCAGGGCCGTCACCAGCTCGGGAAAGTAGCGGGTCAGGGACTTGCCGGTACGGCTGCCGAGCTCGATCCCGGCACCGTCCCGGAACACGATCGAGCGGAACCCGTCCCACTTGGCCTCGTACTGCATGCCCGGCGGAATCTTCTTCACGGGTTTGGCGAGCATGGGCTTCACGGGCGGCATCACCGGCAGATCCATGGTCCGATTCTGCTCCGGAATATCGCTTACCGCCCGGTGTGCGGGGAATGTCCGTTACGCTTAGCGTGGCTCGCATGGGTGCAGCCAAGGGCAAGAGCGCGGCCGTGGAGATCGACACGGGGGAGCGGACGGTGCGGCTGTCCAGCCCGGACCGGGTGGTGTTTCCCGAGCGTGGGTTCACCAAGCTGGACGTGGCCGAGTACTTCGTGGCCGTGGGCCCCGGCATCCTCCGCGCGCTCCGGAACCGCCCCACGACCCTCCAGCGCTACCCGGAAGGGGCGGCCGGTGAGTTCTTCTACCAGAAGCGCGTCCCGAAGAACCACCCCGACTGGATCCCCACCGCCACCATCGCCTTCCCCAGCGGCCGCACCGCCGACGAGATGTGCCCCACCGAGGTGGCCGCCGTCATCTGGGCCGCCCAGTACAACGCCCTCACCTTCCACCCCTGGCCGGTACGCGGCGACAACCTCGACCACCCCGACGAGCTCCGCATCGACCTCGACCCGCAGCCCGGCACCGACTACACGGACGCGGTACGGGCCGCCCACGAACTGAGGGCGGTCCTCGACGAGTTCGGTGGCCTGGTCGGCTGGCCCAAGACGTCGGGCGGGCGCGGCCTGCACGTCTTCGTGCCCATCGAGCCGCGCTGGACCTTCACCCAGGTGCGCAGGGCCGCGATCGCCTGCGGCCGGGAACTGGAACGGCGGATGCCGGACGCGGTCACGACGGCCTGGTGGAAGGAGGAGCGGGGGCAGCGGATCTTCGTGGACTACAACCAGACGGCGCGGGACCGCACCATCGCCTCCGCCTACTCGCTGCGCGCCCGCCCGCACGCCCCCGTGTCGGCGCCCCTGCGGTGGGACGAGGTCGAGGACGCCCGCCCCGAGGACTTCGACCTCGCCACCATGCCGGGCCGCTTCGCCGAGGTCGGAGACCTCCACGCGGGCATGGACGACCGGTCCCACTCGCTCGAAGCGCTCCTGGAACTGGCCACCAAGGACGAACACGACCACGGCCTCGGCGACCTGCCGTACCCCCCGGAGTACCCGAAGATGCCCGGCGAGCCGAAACGCGTCCAGCCGAGCCGCGCGAAGCACGAGGAGTGAGAGGTCGGGGGCTCTGGGGCTCGGCTCGTAGTCTCCCGGTGTGAGCGATGACCACACCATCCCGCCCGGGACCCGGCCGGACCGCCTCCTGGCACACGCCACCGAACTGGCGAGAAGCCGGCCCCTGACGCAACTCGAACCGCTCTTCGCCGAGCCCCCGCGCAGCGCCACCGACCCGGAGGCCGAGCTGCGGGCCTGCGTCCTCGGCGAACTGTCGCTCATGGGTGTGCCGTGGCCGGAGCGGCCCGCGCTCGGCGCGTACGCCGCGCGGCTGCGGGAGCAGGGACACCCGCTGGCCCGGCTCCCGGAGGCACGGCTCGACATCGAGCACCGCTTCGGGGCGCGGACGCGCGGTGTCGGGCCCGTGCGGTCGGCGGGGCAGCTGCGGGCGCGCTTTCCGGAGGTCCCGGCCTCCGAGCGCGGAACGGCCGCCGGGCGCACCGCGCGCGAGGTACCGGATGCGGCACGTTCACGGGTGGCCGCCGGGCCGTTCACCGCCGGAGGCTGGGCGTGCGAACCGGAGGTCCGGTTCTTCACGCTGCCGCAGCCGCTGGCCGGGGACGACTTCGGAATGTCCTTCCTCCAGGAGCTGCCGCTCGACTGTCTGGCGGGGGAGGTGGGCCCGGGCGGGCTGACGGCCTGCGTCACGGCGGCGGACGACGCGCTCGACGCGCTGTACTCGGCGGCGGCCGTCGGCGGCGTCAACGGCCGCCCCCTCCACGGCGCCTACGCCCGGCTCCACGCCTGGCAGGGGCTGTACGCCCTCCTTGGCCTGCCGTCGGACACACCGTTCCTGGACGCCGTGCGGTACACGGCCGGGTGCCGGTGGCTGCGCTTCATGGCGTTCACGCGGTGGTTCCGGCACGACACGGCCGACGTGGGCCTCGCGGTGCTCGATCCGTCCGGCACCCGGGTGTCGGTCCTTGCGGCCACGGACACCGACGACTAGGCCCGGCCCTCTCATCAGCGGCGCATCGCGACGGCGCCCCCGCCCCGTGCGGGGGCGAGGGCGCCGATGCGGAACGGAAAGGGGCTCGGCTACAGCTCCTTGATCCGGATGTCCCGGTACGACACCACGTCCGTCACGCCGTGGACCTGGAGCCCGACGTAGCCGGACGCGTACCTTCGGCCGTCCGTGCCCGGGTCGTCGGCGCGCGGCGGCGTGAACTCCTGGCCGCCGGTGTTGTCGAACTCGTTGATCAGGACGCCGTTGCGGTAGACCGAGTAGTGCTGGTCCACCACGCGGATCTCGTAGTCGTTCCACGTGCCCTTGGGGGTGACCCCGGCACCGGCCAGGCCCACCCGGTCGAAGCCGTAGATCGACCCGGTCTTGTACATGTCGCCGTCGGGCCGGTCGTGGACCTGCACCTCGTGCCCGTACTTGATGGCGACCCACTCGGGGCGCGACTCCTCCGGGTGGTCGTGGACCTGCGGGAAGCGCACGAAGACACCGGAGTTGGTGTTGCCGTTGCCCGGCGCGTCGTCGCGCCACTGGAGCTTCAGCGAGAAGTCGCCGTACTTCCGCTCCGGGAACCAGAGCATGCCCATGCCCGGGACCGTGGTCGAGCTGGTGATGGTGCCGTCGGCGTTGAGACCGAACCTGCCGCCGCCCACCTGCTCCCACTTGGCGAGCGACTCCTCGGTGCCGTCGAAGAGCTTGCGGTAGCCGTCCGTCTGGCCGGGCTTGCCGATGCCGGACTGCTTGGCGGCGCGGTTGATCTTGTTGTACTCGCGCTGGTCGATCTCACCCGCCCTCAGAAGCTTGTCCGTCACGCTCTTGACGTGCTTCAGGAAGAGCGCGTGCGACGTCCACTCCTTCTCGTCCTCGATCAGCTCGCCGATCCGGCAGCGGTTGTTCGTGACGCGGTTGGGAATGCCCGTGTCGACCGTGCCAACGAACACCGTCAACCGCTCGTCGTACTCCGGGCAGTTGGGGGCCGGCACACCGCCGCCCTCGGCCACCGTGAAGGCCACGGTCTTCGCCGCGGCGGCGTTGCCCGCCTTGTCGCTCGCCCGGTACGCCACCGTGTGGCGGCCCGCGCGGTCGACGACGACCGGCGCCTCGTACGCGAGGTAGGGGCCGCCGTCCAAGGAGTACTCGACCTTGTCGACGCCCGAACCGGCGTCCGTGGCGGTGACCGTCACCTTCGCCTTCCCGAGGTAGGCCCCGTCCGAGTCCTTGTCGCCCTCGACCTTAGCCGATGTCTCCGGAGGCGTCCTGTCCTCCACGGGCGGCGCGACGACCGTGAAGTCGACGGCCTTCTCGGCCGCCTGGTTGCCCGCCTTGTCGGACGCGCGGTAGCGGACCTTGTGGGCGCCCGTCTCATGGACCATGACGGGCGCTGTGTACGCGGTCCAGGCCCCGGAGCCGATCGCGTACTCGATCTTGTTGACACCGGAACCGGTGTCGGACGCCGTCACCGTGACCGTCGCCATCCCGACGTACTGCCCCTGGTCGTTCTTCTCGCCGGTCACCGTGGCCGATGTCTCCGGAGGCGTCTTGTCGTCCGTCGGCGGCGCGACGACCTTGAAGTCGACGGCCTCCTCCGCCGACGTGTTGCCCGCCTTGTCGACGGCCCGGTAGCGGATCTTGTGGGTGCCCACCTGGTCGACGACCACCGGCGCGGTGTACGGCTGCCACGCCCCGTCCGCTCCGACCGCGTACTCGATCCTGTCGACGCCCGAACCCTCGTCCGTCGCCGTCACGGCCACGGAGGCCGAACCGACGTACGCGCCGTCGGCGTCGGTCTGCCCCTCCACCTTCGCCGAGGCCTCCGGCGCCGTGGTGTCCTCGCCGCCGCCCTCGGTCACGACCAGGATGCCCTGCATCGAACCGTGGCCGGGGATGGTGCAGTGGTAGCGGTAGCGGCCCGGGGTGAGCGTCACCTCGGCGGTGTGCCTGCCGCCCTGGTCGTCGTTGGGGTTGGCCAGGATGTTCAGCGGGACGTCGTTGTTGTACTCCGGGTCGGAGACGTCGAACGTCAGGGTGTGGGGCATGCCCGTCGTGTTGCCGGTCGCCTCACTGTTCTCGAAGACGATCGTCGTCGGCCCCGCCACCGCCGTCGTGGGCGCCGACTTGTACTTGGCGATGTCGTTGTCGGCGGTCCACGTCAGGGTCTGGGCGGCGGCGAGCCCGGTGTTGTCCGGTCGGGCCGTCGCCGCCGACGTCAGCCCGAGCACCATGAGGAGCGCGGCGCACAGCGCTGTGAGCAGTCTTCGTTTCCGGACGGTCCGCCTCCGTGCGGCCCGCTGCGTCGGAGATCGCATCATCCCGCCTTCCTTGCCAGCTCGTCGGCGGCCGGGGTCGCCGCCCCGCCCTTGTACGTCACGCGCCACAGTGCCGACTTGGCGTCCGAGGTGAAGAAGCCGCGGCCGTAGTCGAGGACGTACAGCGAACCGTCCGGGGCGAACTTCCAGTCCATGAGGTTCTTGATGCCGTCGTTGCCGGTCGGAATGATCTTCTTCAGGGATTCGGCGTGCACCGGAAGGCCGCCGCCGCCGACCGTCTTCGGATCGGTCACGACCGCGTGCCGCGGCTGGTCACCGTCGTAGAAGTCGCCGACGAACCACTTCCCGTCCCAGTAGGAGGGCCACTTGTCGGCGCTCGTGCTCGCCGCGTCGTAGCGGTAGACCGGGCCGTTCATCGTGGCCTGGCCGCCGCCCTTGAGCCACGGCAGGAGCAGCTTCTGCTCCTCCGTCTTGTAGCTCGGCACGCCGTTCGCGTCGCGCGGGTAGTCGACGCCGCCGCCCTGCGGCGAGTACCAGATGTTGTTGGGCTCGGCCGGCGGGATGTTCACCAGGCCGTCGTTGTTGGGCGACTCGTTCTTGAGGTTCTTGCAGTCGTACCAGCCCAGCGGCTTCGTCGGGTCCGGCAGATTCCGGTCGCGGTAGGGCTGGTTGTTGCCCATGCAGTACGGCCAGCCCCGGTTGGAGGCATGGGTGATCGCGGCGAACGTGTCGTACTTCGCCGGACCCCACGTCGTCGACGGCGCGCCGGCGTCCGGGCCGACCCAGCCCGCGTACAGCGTGTCGGTCTTCTTGTCGATGGAGATCCGCGCCGGGTTCCTGACACCCATCACATAGATCTCGCCGCGCGTCTTGCCGCCGCCCTCGGCCTGCTCCTTGCCGGTGAAGAGGTTGCCCTCGGGGAGGGTGTACGTCCCGTCGGCCTCCGGGTGGATACGCAGAATCTTGCCGTTGAGGTTGTTGGTGTTGCCCGCGGTGCGGCGGGCGTCGGCGAAGGAGACGCCCTTGAAGTTGGGCTGCGGGTTGTTGCCCGAGTAACCGTCGGAGAATCGCGACGAGTTGTTGTCACCGGTCGCGATGTAGAGGTTGCCCTTGGAGTCCCAGGCCATCCCGCCACCCGCGTGACAGCAACTGTGGATCTGCACCGGCCACTTCAGGAGCACCTTCTCGCTGCCCATGTCCAGCTTGTTCGTGGCCCGGTCGAGCGTGAAGCGGGAGACGTACCGCTCGGCCATGTGCGTCTCGCGGTTGATCTTCGCGTGGGGTGTGTAGTGCAGGTACACCCACCCGTTCTGCTCGAACTTCGGGTCGAGCTCGATGCCCAGCAGGCCCTCTTCGACCTTGATGAGCTCGTCGCCGCCGCCCTTGTTCCCGAAGACCGTCAGGGCGCCCGCGAGGGTCACCTTCTTGGTCTTCGGGTCGTAGACGTGGATCTCGCCCGTGCCCTTGCCGATGTCAGGGTTGTTCCAGTCGGTGATCACCGGCTGGGAGGAGTCGGCGCCGCCCCGCCCGATGTAGAAGACCTTGCCGTCGGGCGCGGTGACCAGGCCGTGCGGCTCGCCGATCTGGTCGTTCCTGCCCGGCTGGTTGGCCTGCGTGAGGCGCTCCGCCTTGTAGTTGGCGTTGATCGTGCCCTTGCAGTCGGCGCGCGCGATGCGGGTCGTCCACAGCAGGGCGCCCCGCAGATGACCGCGGAAGTCCGCTTCGTCGTACGACGCCGCGGTGCCGCCCATGCCGGTGTAGAAGGAGCGTCCGCCGTCGTAGTCGCGGCACCAGGACACCGGGTGGTCCCAGCCGTTCGCCCCGGAGCCGGGTTTGTAGGTCGTCTCTCGTACACGGGCGACCGTATGCACTTCACCCGAGGGGTTCTTCTCCCAGTTCAGCCACCGGTCGGGGCGCTTCCACTGAAGGGGCAGCTCCTTGGTCGCCGGGTGCTCGCGGTCGCCGACCTCGACGGTCGCGCGCTGGACGTCCGTCGGGCTCGCGTCGGCGGGCCGCGCGCCGATCAGGCCGGTGAACCAGTTCGAGTACGGCTCGGCGCGGGCCGCGTCGTGGATGCCGAGGAAGCCGCCACCGGCCTCCATGTAGGCCTCAAGGCCCGCCTCCTGCTCGGGGTCGAGGACGTCACCGCCGCCGGTCAGGAAGGCCACCGCGTTGAACTTGCCGAGCCTTCTCTCATTCGTGAAGACGGCCGGGTCGTCCGTCGCCTCGATCCTGAACCGCTGGGCCGCCGGGCCCGATTGGCCGATCCTCTCGATCGCCTCGATGCCGGCGTTGACGACGGGAGACTCGTCGCCGCCCGCCGCCGAACCGTGGAAGACCAGCACCTTGACGTTGGCCCCGCCGGGCGGCGAGGGAAGGGACATCGTTGTCAACGGCGGTTCCGGGTACGGCCGCGCGGATGCGGCCTGCGCCGAGAGCGCCCCGGTGACCATGGCTCCGGACAGCAGCGCGGCCGTCCAGGCCCGGCGCGAGCGGTACGGTCTGTGTCGTGCTCGGATCGACCCTCGTACGGTCAAAGGCTCTTGATGCGGTGTGCGCCGCATGAGTACACCCACCCCTCGTCGGTCACAGCAACAGCGCCGACGAAGCTAGACCTCTTTTCGCAACTCGCCAATAGGTATCACCGCGATAGCACGAACTTTGTCCTGCGTGTGGATAAACGAAGTTCCGGCCGATACCGTGTGGCCGTCCCCGGGGCCTCCTGCGCCCCGTCAGTTGCCGTACCGCAGTGGGGAGTTCGTCATGGGCCGGCGGAACCGACAGGATCTCGACAGGCGGAGCTTCAACCGGCGGATGCTGGTGGGCGGCGCGGCAGCGGCGGCCGGTGTGACATCGTTGTCGATCGCGGGTGCGCCCGACGCGAGCACGGCGGAGGCGCCGAGGACCGCCCCGGCGGGCGGCGAGGTCAAGCGCATCAAGATGTACGCGGAGAAGCTCCCCGACGGGCAGATGGGGTACGGCCTGGAGAAGGGCAAGGCCTCCATTCCGGGGCCGCTCATCGAGCTGAACGAGGGCGACACTCTGCACATCGAGTTCGAGAACACGATGGACGTGGCCGCGAGCCTGCATGTGCACGGCATGGACTACGAGATCTCCAGCGACGGCACCAAGCACACCAGGAGCCATGTCGAGCCGGGCGGAAAGCGCACCTACACGTGGCGCACGCACGCTCCGGGCCGCCGCAAGGACGGCACTTGGCGCCCCGGCACCGCGGGCTACTGGCACTACCACGACCACGTGGTCGGCACGGATCACGGCACCGGCGGCGTGCGCAAGGGGCTCTACGGTCCGCTGATCGTGCGCCGCAAGGGCGACTTGCTGCCGGACAAGACCTTCACGATCGTCTTCAACGACATGACGATCAACAACAAGTCCGGCCACGACAGCCCCACTTTCGAGGCCACGGTGGGCGACCGGGTCGAGTTCGTCTCGATCACGCACGGCGAGTACTACCACACGTTCCACGTGCACGGTCATCGCTGGGCGGACAACCGCACGGGCCTGCTGACCGGCCCCGACGACCCGAGCCAGGTCCTCGACGACAAGATCACGGGCCCGGGCGACTCCTTCGGCTTCCAGGTCATCGCGGGCGAGGGCGTGGGGGCCGGGGCCTGGATGTACCACTGCCACGTGCAGAGCCACTCGGACATGGGGATGGCGGGGCTTTTCCTGGTGAAGAAGCCGGATGGCACGATTCCGGACTATGAGCCGCACCATGGGGCGCGGTCCGGGACGTCGTCGAAGGACCCGTCCGGGTCGGCGTCCGGGAAGCCGTCGAAGGAGTCGTCCAAGTCGTCCTCCGGGAAGGCGTCGGCAGGGGCCGCCGAGGAGCACGCGCACCACTAGCGACCGCCCCCGCGAACCGGCGACGCCCCCTCCGTCAGCTGCGGTCCCGTACCCGCTCCAGCAGTTCCTCCAGCGCCTCGTCGAGATCGTCCAGGTCGGGGTAACCCTCCGGGTCCTCCCAGCGGTCGACCCAGCCGGTCGCCGCCAAGTGCTCCAGCCGTTCGGCGAGGCGGGGCCGGACGTCCTCGGGGAGGCTGAACCGCGCGTCCTTGGCCGCCAGTTGCAACGCCGACAGGAACTCCCAGTGCACGTCGGGCGAGTCGAACTCGGTGAGCAGCCGGTCGTACGCGTCCGGGGCGCCGTGTTCCAGGGCGTACTGGAGGGTCGCGGCCCTGATCCCCGGCTCGGGCGAGCCGGCGTGGCGTGCCATGGCGTCCGCCACGGTCCGGGCGGCGGGCAGTTCGGGGCGGGCCAGGCCGGCCAGGCTCCCGGCGGCGGCACCGCGCACCCCGACGTCGGAGTCGTGGTCCAGCCGCTCCACGAGGGCGGCCACGACCCGGGTCTCCGCGGGGGTGCGGGGGGCCAGCAGCCCCAGGCCCGACGCGGCGCAGGAGCGCACGTCGGCGTCGGCGTCGCGCAACCTGGCGAGGAACAGGTCCACCGGCGGGTCCGGCAGCCGCGCGACCAGGTGCAGCTGGATGTAACAACCGAGGAGCTGGTAGAGGACGAACGGCGGCTGCTCGCGCGCCAGCAGGTGGTCCAGGGCCTCGCGGGTCCGCCCGCGCCTGAGCACGTCGTCCCGCATGATCTGGTGGTGCAGGGTCTCGACGCCCAGGACCACCCGGTCGTCGTCCGCGCTCATGCAGAGCGCCAGCGTCTCGTCGACCTGTACGCCGTGCCGCGCGCGGTCCGTCCACGACTCGGTGTCGGGCTCGTCGCCCAACGGGGCGATGCGGACGAGGCGTTCCTCACTGTCGGGGGGCCAGGCCAGGGCGCTGTCCAGGACCGCGCGCGTCTCGTCCCGCACCCGCTCCGCCTCCTCGGCGGACAGCGGCTCGTTCCTGCGCAGCACGAGCGACGCCAGAAGGACGGCGATGTCGAACGCCAGATCGCGGATGAAGGTGCCGGACCGGCCGAGACGGTCGAGCCCCTCGGCGGTCCAGCCCTCGCCGCGCAGATACCTGAGACGCTCCCGCATGTCGTCGCAGAGGTCCGCGCCGATCTCGCGCGGCGCCGGGGGCCCGCCGAGCTCCGCCACGAGACCGGTCCAGGCCCGCACGAAGCCCTCCGGGTCGTCCAGATGCTCCGCGACGATCCGCTCCGTGCGCTCCCGTATCGCCGTGTCGCGGCGCAACGCGACCGCGAAGCCGTCCACCACGGTCTCGTGGAAGTCGTCCGTCCACGGCTCGCGCGCCACGGCCGCCGCCAGCTCCCGGAGCGCCCACGCCAGGCCGGCCCCCTCCGCCGCGTCGACGGCCGCCTTGGCCCGCACCGCCACGTCCGGATCCCGCAACGCTCCGGCCAGCTCCTCGTGCAGCTCGGCCTGCCTGCGCTCTCTCCGCTTCTTGAACATGGGGGCAGGGTATGCGCGCTCAGCCGGTGAGCCGGGCCGTCAGGCCGTCGAGGACCCGGTCGAGCCCGTAGGCGAAGTCGTCGTCGCGGATCCGCTGCGGGTCCACGTCCTGCCGGGCGGAGCTCCCCTCCCGCAGCCCGGGGTGCCCCTGCGACGCCGCGTCGAAGGCCGGGCGCAGGTCCGCCACCCACTCCCGCTCGGTCCTGCCGCTGCGCGCGATCAGTGAGAGGTACGCCGCCTCGGAGGCCGCGATCCCGACGACGTACGCCGTGAGTGTCCCCACGGCCCGGTCCTGCTCCTGTGCGGGGAAGCCCGCGGCCTCGAACTGCGCGAGCAGCCCCGCTGACATCCGCATGGCGTTCGGACCGATGTGGACGAGGCCGACCTGGCCGAGCTCGGGGGCGATCCAGGGGTGGCGCAGGGCCAGCGCCCGCAGATCGTTGGCGGTGCGGGTGACCGCCGCGCGCCACTCTGCGGGGTCGGCGGCGTGTACCCGCAGCTCCCCGAAGACGTCGTCCACGACCAGCTGGATCAGCTCGTCCTTGTTGGCCACGTGCCGGTAGAGGGAGGTGGCCGCGGTGTTCAGGCGGGTGCCGAGCTTGCGCATGCTGAGCGCCTCGATGCCCTCCACGTCGAGCAGTTCGACCGCCGTGGCGACGATGTGCTCGCGGGTCAGCTGCTCCCGCTGCCGGGGCCGCGGGCGGGTCCACACCGATGCGGTCGGCTTCTTGTCGGTCGGCATGCGCCCTCGTCTCTCGGTTCTTCTCGTGGCCTGCCCTCCCAGACTCTAGTGCACGCCGTACGCAGTTGCGTACAGCGTTCCGTCGTGCGTACAGTGTTCGCAACGGAGAACGCCGTACGCATCGAGTGGGGGACACAATGCCGAGAACCGCCGTGAACTGGGACGCGCAGGGCAGCTGGGGCGCCGACGGCGCGTGGGGGAGCCGGAGTTCGGGCGGCCGGAAGCTGGACCTCGCGCACTGGCAGGCCCGCCTCGACACCCTGCGCGCCGAGCACCACGTCCCGGCCGCTTCGCTGGCGATCCTGGTCGACGGAACTGTCCACGAGCTCGCCGGCGGAGTGCTGCACCGCGGCACGGGCGTCGAGGCGACGACCGACTCCGTCTTCCAGCTGGGATCGATCGCCAAGATCTACACGGCCACCCTGATCATGCGGCTCGCCGAAGCGGGCCGGCTGGACCTGGACGCACCGGTCACCGACGTGCTCCCGGAGTTCTCGGTCGCCGACCCCGACGCGACCAAGGCGATCACCACGCGCCGTCTGCTCAGCCACACCAGCGGCCTCACCTGCGACTTCACCTATGACAGCGGCCGGGGCGACGACTGCCTCGCCAAGTACGTCGAGGCCGCGAAGGACGTGGCACTCGACTGCCCGCCCGGCACCGCACTCTCCTACAGCAGCGTCGGGTACAACGTGCTCGGCCGGATCATCGAGGTCGTGACCGGCAAGGTCTGGGACGAGGCGCTGAGGGAGCTGCTCCTCACCCCGCTCGGCGTCACGCACACGATGACGCTGCCCGAGGAGGCGCTGCGGTTCCGCGCGGCGATGGGGCACCTGGGCGAGGCCGGGCAGGATCCGGAGCCGGCGCCGTCCTGGGACCTGATGCCGCGCTCCGCGGGCCCGTACGGCAGGGTCATCGCCACGGCAGGGGACGTCGCCCGGCTCGCACAGCTGCACCTCGAAGGCGGCGTGGCGCGGGACGGCACGCGCGTGCTCTCCGAGGAGACCGCCGCGCTGATGCGGCGGCGCGTCGTCGACTCGCCGGACAAGTGGACCGTCAGCGCGGACGGCTGGGGGCTTGGCTGGACCCTCTACGACTGGGACGGCGTCCAGGGCTACGGCCACGACGGCGCCTCCATCGGGCAGTACGGCTATCTGCGCGTGGTGCCGTCGGCCGGTGTCGCGGTCGTGCTGCTCACCAACGGCGGCGGCGCGCGCGAGCTGTACGCGGCGCTGTTCCGCGAACTCCTCGCCGAGCTGGCCGGAGTGACGATGCCGGAGCCCTTCGCCCCGCCTGCCGAGCCGCCCGCGGTCGACCTCACGCCACTCGTCGGCACGTACCGGCGCGAGGGCGTGGTCATCACCGTGACCGAGCGGGACGGCGCGGGACACGCGGTGTACGAGTTCGTCGACGGCATGAAGGACTTCTCCGAACCCCTGGAGATCGACCTGGTGCCGGTGACGGACACGGTCTTCGCCGGTACGGGGGTGGGCGCGGCGTTCAGTGAGGACTACATGCCTGTGGTGTTCTCCACGCTGCGGGACGGCACGGGCTGCGTGTACATCGGCATGCGCTGCGGCCCCAAGACCGCGTAGCCGTGCCGGGGGTGACGCGGCGAACCGTCCGAGGCAGGCGGCGACTTCGCCCTCGCCGGTCGGCCCCGGAAGCCGATACGGGAAGATGCCTCCTGAACATCGTCAGGGAGGAGTGACCGAGGTGACCGAGGAACCGCGCCCGACCCTGGAGGCCGTGGCAGCCCGTGCCGGGGTGTCCAGGGCCACCGTCTCACGTGTCGTCAACGGCGACCCAGGGGTGCGGGAGGTACTGGCCGAGAAGGTGCGGCACGCGGTCGACGAGCTCGGCTACGTCCCCAACCGCGCCGCCCGCAGCCTGGTCACCCGGCGCCACGACGCGGTGGCCGTGGTGATCGCCGAACCGGAGACACGGGTCTTCGCCGACCCGTTCTTCGCGCTGCAACTGCGGGGCATCAGCAAGGAATTGACGGCGAACGACATCCAGCTCGTGCTGCTGCTCACCGAGGGGCGGGACGACCACGAGCGGGTGGGCCGCTATCTCGCGGGCGGTCACGTGGACGGCGCCCTCGTCTTCTCGCTGCACCTGGACGACCCGTTGCCGGGCATCATCCGGCGTGCCGGGGTGCCCACCGTGTTCGGCGGGCGGCCCGGGTGGCCGCAGGAGGGGCCGGGCGAGCCGAGCGCGGCGTACGTCGACTGCGACAACCGCGGCGGCGCGCGCGATGCCGTGCGCCACCTGGCCGGCCTCGGCCGCGGCCGCATCGCGCACATCACCGGGGCGCTCGACCAGACCTCCGCGGTCGACCGGCTCGACGGCTACCGCGACGTGCTGGGCGACGTCGATCCGCGGCTCATCGCCGAGGGGGACTTCACCCCGGCGGGCGGGGAGCGCGCGATGCGTGAACTCCTCGACCGCGTACCGGATCTGGACGCCGTCTTCGCCGCCAGCGACCTGACCGCGTCCGGCGCCCTCCGCGTGCTGCGCGAGCGGGGCAGGAGGGTGCCGGACGACGTGGCGGTGGTGGGGTTCGACGACATGCTTCCGGTGGCCGAGCAGACCGACCCGCCGCTGACGACGGTCCGTCAGGAGATAGAGGAGATGGGCCGGTTGATGGCCGGGATGCTGTTGAGCGGCAGGGGAGGGGCGGAGCCCGCCCCCGCCGGACCGGCCGGTGTGGTCCTGCCGACGTCCCTGGTGCGCAGGGCCTCGGCCTGACCGATCCGCCGGAGCCCGCTCGTCCGGCCGCGGTCATGACGCGGACTCTCAGGACCCCACGCTCACCGTGAACCGCCGCGGGTTCCCGTCGTGCGCCGCACCCGACACGTCCGGCTGCCCGTCGGGCCGCACGTCGTCGTACGGAAACGCGTACCCGATGGGGGAGTTGGCGTGCACCACGCGGGACCAGTGGTTGGTCACCGCGTCCCGGTAGTAGTCGGCCGTGCTCGTCCCGTTCGGCTGCTGGGGGTGGGTGAGCATGATGCTGCGGTTGAAGCCGGCCGCGAGCCGGGCGAGCAGGCCCTTCTTGTCGTCCGGGTCGTTCGGGTTGTTGGCGAACGGGCCGTGGTTGCAGGTGAAGATGTCCTTCGAGGTGGGCTTGGCGAAGGTGTGGCCGCCGTTGAACGTCAGTACGTCGCCCCTGACGCGCCCGGTGAACACGCCGCGGCCGCCCTGGAGGTCGATCTTGAGGTCGGTGCCGCGGTACTTGTCCCACACCCGGTCGATGTAGCTGTTCCACACGTCGCGGAACGGCATCTGGTCCGGCCTGTCGAAGTACGGCGCCATGAGGTTCTGCGGCGAGATCACCCGCAGCACGCCACCGTTGTCACCGCGGATGACCAGCTTGTCCCACGGCTGCCCGTCCTTCGCCGCCTGCGCCGCGAGGTCCGCCGCGATCCTGCCGACGGCTCCGTCCGGCAGCGGGGCGACGGTGTGCCTGCCGTCGCCCTCCAGGGTCAGGCCGATGGGCAGCGCGGTGACGAGGTCGACGTAGCTGATATTGGCGTAGAGCTGCTGGGGGTTGAAGGTGAACTCGCAGAACGACCAGGTGCGGCCGTAGTTGGGGTCCGCGCGGGTGGCGAACGCCGGCTCGACAAGGGCCGGGCCCGGGTTGAGGAAGAAGTCCAGCCTGTTGTCGCGTACGAAGTACACACGGGCGCCGAACATCTGAGGCAACGTCAGCAACCTGGGCGCCGATCCTGCGGCGCCGAGCGGGATGGCGCAGTCGACGGGGAGCGGGGTCTGCGGCGCGGAGGGGGACTCGGGGCGGTAGACGCCGCCGTCCGGCTTGAGCAGCAGCCAGCGGCCGGTGCCCTGTTCGTGCCCGGTGACGTAGGCGCGGACCTGGCCGGGGAGTGACTTGTTCACGAGGGCGAGTTCGCAGGTGGCGGGGGCGGCGGCCGTGCCGCCCGCTTGGGCGCCGGGGCTGAGGGCGCTGCCCCAGACGGGGTAGGTGAGGGCGCCCGCGGCGCCGGCTGCGGAGGTCAGGAACGTTCGACGCGATATCACGGAAGGTCTCCTGCGCGGTTGCGTGGGGGGGGGAGGGGGTGGGGGAGGGAGAGGGGGGCCGGGGGTGGTGGGGTCCGGGGGTGGTGCACCACTGTCCCGAGGCGGGAATGCGGCGTCAAGAGTTGCGACTGAGAGCGCTCTCAAAAATGTTGTTCCTTCACGTAATGGCGGCGTGGGAGCTCGTGGGGGCGGCGGCGTCCGACGGGAGGCGGATTGTCAGTGGGGGGGTGCCAGACTCAGGAGTGCGGAAGAGAGATGCGACAAAGGAGTCGATCATGCTCAATGACCGTTTTCTTACGGGAGCCCCTGTCTGGGTGGATTCGTGCGTGCCCGATCTCGACGGCGTCAGCGCCTTCTATCGGGAGCTGTTCGGCTGGGATCTCGCGCGGGGCCCGGCGGAAGTGGGCGGCTACAGCCAGTATCAGCTCGGCGGCCGGACCGCCGCGGGCGCGATGGCCATGCCGGCGGACGAGGCCCCGCCGTCCTGGACGCTGTATTTCAGGACGCCGGACGCGGACGCCACGGTGAAGTCGGCCGAGCAGGCCGGTGGCTCCATGGTGTTCGAGGCCGCGGACATCCTCGACCTCGGCCGCCTGGCGGGCCTCGCGGACTCCGCGGGCGTGCCGTTCTCCGTGTGGCAGCAGGGAGAGCTGAAGGGCCTTGATGTCCTGAACGAACCGGGTGGGCTGGTCTGGACCGAGCTGTACACCACGGACGTCCCCGCCGCCCTCCGGTTCTACGGCTCCGTGTTCGGCTGGCAGACCACCGAGGCCACCTTCCCCGGCGGGACATACACGATGGTGCACCCCGCGGACGGCACGGCGGACGACATGTTCGGCGGCGTGGTGCCGCTGGCCAGTGACCCCTCCGAGGGCGACAGGGCGTATTGGCTGCCGTACTTCCAGGTGGACGACTGCGACAGCGCGGTCGACCGGGCCCGGCAGGGCGGCGGCGAAGTGCGGATGGAGCCCGTCTCGATGGAGGGCGTAGGCCGCTTCGCGAAACTGGCGGACCCGGCGGGCGCACGTTTCGCCGTCCTACAGCCGTCGCCTCCCGCCGAGCAGGACGCATAGCGCGCCCGGCGCGCCCGCACTGATCGGGACGGGGGCCCTACCCTGCCGGGCAGCACCCCCGCCCCCCACCTCACCCCCCCGCCTCAAGCTGTCCGTCTCCCTCGCCCCCCCGCGACGGACCCCCTCCCTCCCCCAACCCGACGGTTTCCCCACCCCCGCCGATGGGCAGTCCTCAGCGGGACATCAACGGTCGGGCACCTGCCAGGCCCGGGCGTTGATCGTTCGTTGATTGCTTGTTTCGCCTTGTGGGTCAGCATCTGTGGCATGCAGATCGAGATGACAGCCGAGCCGGAACTCGCCTGGCAGGAGCAGGCCCTGTGCGCCCAGACCGGCGCCGACTTCTTCTTCCCCGAGCCCGGGAGCTCGGTGCGTGAGGCGAAGGACATCTGCCAGATGTGTGAGATGCGCACGGCCTGCCTGGAGTACGCACTGGCCAACGACGAGCGGTTCGGCGTCTGGGGCGGCCTCTCCGAGAAGGAGCGGTACGCCCTCAGACGCGAACCCCGCGCCTGACCCGGCCCACGGGCAGTCAGGCGTACGCGACGATGAATCGCCGGGTCCCCGCGGGGACCCGGACGTCGTCGTCGGAGACGGGCAGCTCCCGGCCGTCCGCCGACACCGACCGCACCTGTCCGAACCGGCACGGGTAGATGTACCGCACGCCGTCCGGGGCCTCGGTGACCTCCACCGTCACCGTCCGCCCGCCCGCGTCGTGCGTGAGCCGGTACCCGAAGGGCTCGCCGAACAGCGTCGGAGCGGACTCGACGGCCACCGTGTCGCCGTCCGGCACCCAGTGGGGCCGTACGCCCGGCGCGATGTACACATGCGGATCGTGGTCCTCGTCCGCCTCGAAGAGCAGGATGTCGCGGATCAGGAGCAGATACTCGGCGGCGGCCCAGCCGTGCGGGATGTCGCCCATGTACCAGGGGCGGGACGGCACCTCCTGAAAGTCCGACGCGACGGTGAAGGCATGCTGCTCGTTCCACGCGCCGAGCGCCACCGCCCGCTCCTCCGTCCGCGGGAAGGCCGCCCCGACGATCCAGCCGAGCAGCTCGTCCATCCGCCCGGGGTCGCCCGCCAGCAGGTACGCGTGCGCCAACTGTGTCGTGAGATACGGGCCGTAGGCGTTCCACGCGGCCTCGTGCCGGTAGCCGCCCGACACGAAGTGGGCGTACATCGTGTCGAGGGTGAAGCGCGCCGCCGCGTCGATGTCCGTGCCCAGCTTGCTGCCCATGTGCAGCCGCAGCGGGTGGAAGAACGCCGCGGTGCCGATCATCGTCGAGTCGAGCCGCCCGACGTCGCCGGGACCCGTCGGGATGTACGTCTCCCACGCCCCGCGCCTGCGCTGCTCCGCGAGGACCCAGCGCACCGAGGCCGCCGTCGCGCGCTTCACGTCGTCGAAGGCGGCCCAGAGTTCGGGCACGTCGGGCGAGCCGATGCGTTCCGCGAGCCGGGCCGCCTCGTACAGACCGGCCAGCGCCCACAGGTCGTCCCAGTAGTGCGGCTTGTCGCGCTCGCCCAGGTGCTCGGCGCTCCAGCCGCTGTGCAGCAGCCCGTACTGGTCGCGGTTGTCGCGCAGCCAGCGGGCGCCGTCGACGACGTACGGCGTGTAGAGCTTCGCGCCGAACGCGGCGGCGCGGCCCTTCGTACGGTCGAGGCGGCCGATCGCCCAGAGCGCCTGGCCGTTGCTGTCCCACTCGCGGTCGTCCCGCTCGTGCGGACCGCCGTAGAAGCCGTACTCCGCGCACGGCCCGATGCGGCCCGTGCCGCGGTTGAACTTCAGCGGGTAGTGCGTGCCCAGCTGGTGCTCGGCGAGCGCGCCGTCACCCACCAGAGAGCAGGCCGTGGCCTCGACGGACGAGTCCCGGATCCAGAACGAGTCGTAGACCGTCGGGCCCGGATGGATCTCCCCGTGGTCGGAGAGGACGAGCAGCTGCGCACGCGACTCGCGGAAGAGGTCCGTCAAGTGCGCCACAGGGCGTGGCAGTTGCGGTTGCAGGCCCTGGTCTATCAGTTTCGAGGTCCAGAACGTCCGGTTGGCCTCCTCCAGTTCGGCGGCCGGGGTGGCCCTGATCTCGGCCAGGTCGTCGGGCCCGCTGTACAGATCGACGGGCAGCCGCACATCCAGCTCGAACATCTCGTCGTCGATGACCCGGAACGGCCAGGCGAACGCCGCGCTGCACAACCCCGCGACCTGGTCCTGCGCCTGCCCCGCGCCGTTCAGCTTGCCGCCCGTGACCAGGTCGTGGAACGGGCTGCGCGTCAGATACGAATCCGGGTCGTGGCTGAAGTCGGGGTTGCCGTACACCCCGTACTGCTCGGGTGCGGTGTCGAACACCGGACCCCAGCCGCTGTTCGTCTCCACCCGGTTCTCCAACGGCAGATGCCGCAGGAACGTCAGCCTCCGGTCGGTGATCTGCCGGCCGTTGCGGTCGTGCCGCTGGAAGCCGCTCGGGCCCGCGGGCATGACCGCCGCGCACAGCCAGCCCTCGCGCGGCTGGCCGGTCGCGGAGCCCACCGTCACCCGCGTGACCACGAGGTCGCGCTGCCGCGGGCCCACGGGCGTCGCGAAGGTGCGCTGCACGAACGCGACCCCGTCCGGCGTGCGGAAGTCCGTGAGGACCACCGGCAGATGCGGGGCCTCCATGCGCTGCGCCACCGTGCCGCCCTCGGGCAGCTGCGGCAGGTGCAGGGCGCCCGTCGCCGGGTCGTACAGGAAGAAGAACAGGCAGTACTTGTCGTAGACCGGCTCGATCTCACCGGCCTGCCCGATCAGGGACTCCTGACGGTGGTCCTTCACGCCCACCATGTGCCAGTAGCGGTACAGGGCGTTGGAGGCCAGGGCGGCCTCCTTCGATTCGTACGTCCCGGAGTCGAAGTCGTCGCTCCAGTGCCGGAAGGCCTGCTGCGCCCACCACGGCACGGGACAGGGCACCCGCCCCCTGGCCGCCCAGCTGCGCCACATGACCTCGTAGAACATCCACTCATGGGTCTGCGCCATGGGTTCCACCCCCGGTGCCCACCGTTGCACCGCGAGGGGCGTTCGTAAATCGTGTGACCCGGGTTCCCGGGGCAGGACCCCCGAGTCCCCGTGTCCTCGGGTCAAGGTCCCGGCTTGACCGTCTTCATCGTCAGGTGCGAGTCGACCCGCAGGACACAGCGGAGGCCGGTGAGCTTGCCGGTGAGGAAGGCCTCGTAGGCGGCGTGGTCGGCGACCGCGACACGGATGAAGTAGTCGGGGCGGCCGAACATGCGCCGCACCTCTATCACCTCCTCGTAGGAGGCCACGACCTCCTCGAACTCGAGGTAGGTGTCGCGGTCGTTGGCGCTGACCTCCACGTCGATGAGGACTTCGAGGCCGCGCCCGAGCGCCGCCGTGTCGATCACGGCGTGATAGCCGGCGATGACGCCCGCCTCCTCCAGACGTTTGACCCGGCGCAGACAGGGGGGCGCGGTCAGGCCCACGCGTTTGGCCAGCTCGACGTTGGTGAGACGGCCGTCCTGGCGCAGGTGAAACAAAATTTCGTGGTCCAGGGCATCGAGGCGAATTTCATTGCTCACAGGCCCATCATAGAGCCACTATCCGCAACCAAATTAGGTGTGGATCTTCATAAAATGTCGGCATGCGAATAGCACCACCCCTCGCCGACGACACCCCTGTGTCCGCCTCCGTCCCCCCTCCGCGCCCCATGTCAGGGCTGCGGACCGCCCTCGGGGACACCGCCTCCGTAGGGCTCGCGTTTCTGCCGCTCGGTCTCGCCTTCGGGGCTCTCGTCACCCATTCCGGGCTCGACTGGTGGTGGGCGGGCCTGTCCGCCGCGCTCGTCTACGCGGGCTCGTTCGAATTCCTGCTCATCGGCATGGTCGCCGCCGTCGCCCCGCTGGCCTCGATCGCCGCGGCCGCCTTCATGGTGAACGTCCGGCACGTGTTCTACGCGCTGTCCTACCCGCTGCACCGTGTCCAGGGGCGGGTCGGCAAGGCGTACGGCACCTTCGCGCTCAGCGACGAGGCGTTCGCCCTGACCTCGGGGGAGCAGGCCCGCTCCTGGCCGGGCCGGCGCATCCTCGGGCTACAGCTCCTCCTGCATCTGTACTGGGTGGCAGGCTCGATCGCCGGCGCGCTGCTCGGCTCGCTCATCCCCGACAGCGTCAGGGGCCTGGACTTCGCGCTGACCGCCCTCTTCACCGTGCTCGCCGTCGATGCCGTACGGGACCTGCGCGGTGATCTGCCCACGCCCGTACTCGCCGTGCTCAGCGCCCTGTTCGCCCGCCTCGTCTTCCCCGGCGAGCTGCTCCTGGCCGCCTTCGCCCTGTTCACCGCGGGGCTGCTGGCCCGTCACCTGACCACCCGGAGGATGCCGCGCCATGCCTGACGCCAGGTACGCCATCGCCGCGGTCCTCGTCACCGCCGCCGTCACCTGGGCCCTGCGCGCCCTGCCCTTCGCCGCCCTCGTCCCGCTGCGCGAGAGCGGCACCGTCCAGTACCTCGCCGCCCGCATGCCCGCGGGCGTCATGGTGGTCCTCGTCCTCTACTGCCTGCGCGACCTCCCCCTCGCGGGCGCGTCCGCCCTGGCTCCGGTCGTGGCCGTCGCCGTCACCGTGGGCCTTCATCTCTGGCGCCGCAACGCGCTGTTGAGCATTCTCGGCGGCACCGCTGTCCATGTGGTCCTGGCCAGTACCGTCTTCGCCCCCTGAGGCGGTGAGCGCCGCCCGGGAAAACCGGGGCGACACCGGCGCGCGCCCCTGGTTAAGATCCGGGGGCCGCACGCCGGGCGTGCGGCGGGAGGTCCTGTAGAGCAGAGGCAGACTCACCGCCATGGCATGGCGGGTACGCCGGTTCGAATCCGGCCGGGACCACGGGCACGGAACACGCGGGGCGGGAACACATGGGTGAGAGCGGCGGGGTCGGCGAGGCGGACCTCGCGGCCTTCCACGACCTGGTCGGCAGACTCCGGGAGCTGCCCGTCGACGACCCGGCGCGACTGCGCGCCGAGCAGGTCGCCGCCTCCTTCGCCCGCGACGGACGGCTGCGCAGACGCAAGGCGCGCGGCGCCGAGCTGTCCGCCGCCGACGCGGCCGCCATGGCCGCCACCGCGACCGGCGCGGACGACCGCCGCGAGGACGCGCCCCTGTCCGCCGCCGGCACCGGCGGTGTCTTCCGGCGCCCACGCCCCTGCTACGTCTGCAAGACGTCATATCGACAGGTCGACTCCTTCTACCACCGGCTCTGTCCGGACTGCGCGGCCGACAACCGCGCCCGGCGCCGGCTCACCACGGATCTTCGCGGGCGCCGGGTCCTGCTCACGGGCGGCCGGGTGAAGATCGGCTTCCAGCTGGCCCTGATGATGCTGAGGGACGGCGCCGAACTCCTCGTCACCAGCCGCTTCCCGCACGACACCGTTCGGCGTTTCCGCGCGGCGCCGGGCAGCGCGGCCTGGCTCGACCGCCTCACCGTCCTCGCCGTCGACCTGCGCGACCCACGCCAAGTGCTCGGCCTGTGCGAGGAGCTGCGGCAGACGGGCGATCCCCTCGACATCCTCGTCAACAACGCCGCGCAGACGGTCCGGCGGCCCCCCGAGTCCTACGCGGCTCTCGCGGCCGGCGAGACGGCCGAACTGCCCGCACTCGCCCGGAGCGCGCCGGGATTCCAGCCGGTGCGCGCGGTGCCGGGCGCCGCCGGACAGGGCGCCCTCGCGCTCGTCCTGCGCGACGCCGACGAGGCCGGGCTGCTCCCCGACCCCGCCCCGGAGAACTCCTGGTCCGCCCGGCTCGGCGACCTCGACCCCGCCGAGGTCCTGGAGACCCAGCTGGTCAACGCGCTCGCCCCGGCCCTGCTCTGCGACCGGCTGCTGCCCCTGCTGCTCGCGTCGCCGCACCCACGCACGTACATCGTGAACGTGACAGCGGTCGAGGGCCGCTTCGCCGTGCGCAACAAGACGGCCGGGCACCCCCACACGAACATGGCGAAGGCCGCCCTCAACATGCTCACCCGCACCAGCGCCGCCGAACTCGCCGAGCAGGGCGTGCACATGTGTGCCGTCGACACCGGCTGGATCACCGACGAGAACCCCGCGCCGAAGAAGGACCGCATCGCGGGCGCGGGCTTCCGCACACCGCTCGACGTCGTGGACGGCGCCGCCCGGATCTACGACCCGATCGTGCGCGGCGAGGCGGGCGCACCCGTGTCGGGCGTGTTCCTCAAGGACTACCGCGAGGCGCAGTGGTGACCGAGGTGCGGTCGTGACCGAGGACCTGTCCGCCGGAGTGCCGCGCGTCGCGCCCCGGCCGGTGGCCGAACTGGCGCCCCTGCTCGACTGGTTGCGGTCAGGGCGCCCGGCGGGCGAACGCCTCGACTTCACGGCGGGTACGGCACTGCCCGACGGACGGCTCGACCTGTGCAAGCAGGCGATCGGCGCACGGGGCGCGGCCCTCGTCGCCGAAGCGATGCGCGACACCGGGGGTGCCTCGCCCGTACGCCACCTGCTGCTCGGCACGGACGGCCTCGGCGACGCGGGAGCCGCGGAGGTGACGGGCAGCGCCGGTGCGAGCGGCATCGAGACCCTTTACCTCGGCTGCAACGGCATCACCGCGGGCGGCGCCTGCCGTATCGCCGACCAACTGCGCGCCTCGCCGCAGGTCGTGACCGGCGTCTGGCTCAAGCGCAATCCGCTGGGCGCGCCGGGCGGTCGTGCGGCGGCCGAACTGGTCGCATCCGTACGGGCGTTGCGCACCCTGGATCTCGTCCAGACCGGCCTCGACGCGGCCGGACTCACCGTCCTCGTCGACGCGCTCCTCGCGGCCGCCGACACCGGGCGGCACGTCGAGCGGATCTTCCTGGGCGGCAATCCGCTGGGGCGGGACGGCGCGGTACCGCTGGCGGAGCTGATCGCCCACGGCGCGGTACGGGAGCTGTATGTGTCGGCGGCGCGGTTGGGCGACGAGGGCGCGCTGCTGCTCGCCGCCGCCCTGGAGCGCGCACCGTACGGCGGGCTCGACCGGCTGTCTGTCGCCAGCAACGGCATCGGGCCGCGTGCGGCGGCCCGGCTGGTCGCCGCGTCGGTGTCCGCAGGGGTGGAGCTGCTCGACCTGGGCCGGGTGCGGGCCGCCGGGGTGCTCGGCGCGGCCGACAACCACCTGGACGACGAGGCGTCCGAGGCCGTCGCGGCCTCGCTCGCGGCGGGCGAGCACCGCCTGGCCCACCTGGTGCTCACCCACACCGGCCTGCGCAGCCGAGAGGCCCACCGGCTCCTCGACACCGCCGAACTCGCCCGCACACCCACGCGGTTCGTGCTCGGCCGGGGCATCGCGGCGAGCGTCAAGCGCCGTCTCGCGGCGTTGAGCGCGGACATTCCGGCGCCCGGGGTCGCGCCGGACGTCGCGGCGGTCCGCAGCGTCCACCGCTGACCCGGGGCAGGGGCAGTGGCCCGAGGTGGGAGCGGTGGCCGGAGCGGGCGGGGCGTACGATCTGCCGCAAGGGCGGGGTCGTAGCGCAGAGGCAGTCGCGCCGGTCTCCAAAACCGGAACACGCTGGTTCGAATCCGGCCGCCCCGCCCCCTCGGGCCATTCGGCCGGGCGGGTCAGGCGCCCCGCGCCGCCATCCGCGCCTTGCGCGCCGCCAGCCTCTCGTCGAACTTCGACGCCTCGGCGTCGAGGCCGTTCATGTAGAGGCCGAGCTCCTCCTGCGCCTGCAGCCCCTCGGGGCCGAGGCCGTCGATCTCCAGGACCTTCAGGAAGCGCAGCACGGGCTGGATCACGTCGTCGTGGTGGATGCGCAGGTTGTAGACCTCGCCGATGGCCATCTGGGCGGCGGCGCGCTCGAAGCCGGGCATGCCGTGACCGGGCATCCGGAAGTTGACCACCACGTCGCGCACGGCCTGCATGGTGAGGTCGGGGGCGAGCTCGAAGGCGGCCTTCAGGAGGTTCCGGTAGAAGACCATGTGGAGGTTCTCGTCGGTGGCGATGCGCGCCAGCATGCGGTCGCAGACCGGGTCGCCCGACTGGTGGCCGGTGTTCCGGTGCGAGATGCGGGTGGCCAGCTCCTGGAACGCGACGTACGCGACGGAGTGCAGCATCGAGTGGCGGTTGTCCGACTCGAAGCCCTCACTCATGTGCACCATCCGGAACTGCTCCAGCTGGTCCGGGTCGACGGCGCGCGAGGCGAGGAGGTAGTCGCGCATCACGATGCCGTGGCGGCCCTCCTCCGCCGTCCAGCGGTGCACCCAGGTGCCCCAGGCGCCGTCGCGGCCGAAGAGGGAGGCGATCTCGTGGTGGTAGCTGGGGAGGTTGTCCTCGGTGAGCAGGTTGACCACGAGGGCGATGCGCCCGATGTCGGTGACCGGGGACTGGCCCTTCTCCCACGCCTCGCCGTCTTCGAAGAAGCCGGGGAAGTTCCGGGCGTCGGAGAACGGGACGTACTCGTGGGGCATCCAGTCCTTGGCCACCTTGAGGTGGCGGTTCAGTTCCTGCTCGACCACTTCCTCCAGCGCGTGGAGCAGACGGGCATCGGTCCAGCTGTCCGTGCTGCCGAGGTGGGGAGAGGTGATCGTCACGGGGGCTCCAGAGGGGGACGGGGGCTACTTACAAGCAGTGCGGGCAGGCGGTGCGAGCGGTGCACTACCTACGGTCTCGTAGGTTACGTTGCCGTAGGTTAAGCCCGCCGTAAAGAGGCCGTGAGCCCGGGCCACACCCGCCCCTGCCGTAACAAGGGCCCCAGCACTGGTCAGGCGTACAGATCGCGCAGGCGAACTGAGAGGCACGTCACACAGCCTTCGAGCTTCTCGAATTCCCGGATATCCACAAGAACCGGCTCAAACCCGAGATCGGCGAAGAGCTCCGCGCTCTTCGGCGCACTCGCCGACATGAGCAGCTTCGAGCCGCCGAGGAGCACCACGTGAGCGCCCGCCTCCTCCGGCACGGGCAGGAAGCGCGGGAAGAGCGCGGCGGTGTCGACCAGCGGCTCGTACCCGATCACCGTTCCGTCGGGCAGTGCCGTCACCGCGGACTTCAGATGCAGGACCTTGGTCACGGGGACGGCGACGACCCGCGCCCCGAGCGGTTCGAAGACGGCCCGCAGCTGCCGCACCCCGTCCGCGTTGGTCCGCCCGCCCCGGCCCACGTAGATCGTGTCGTCGATCTTGAGGACGTCACCGCCGTCGAGCGTGGCTGGCTCCCACACCCGGTTCACCGAGCAGCCGAGCCTGCCGACCGCCTCCTCGACGCCCGGTGTCTCGCCCCGCCGGGACTCGGCGCCCGACCGCGCGATGAGGGCCACGTTGCGGAAGACCACCACCGCGTCCTCCACGAACACCGCGTCCGGGCAGTCGTCGGCCGGTTCCACCTCGAAGGTCTCCCACCCGTGTGCGGCCAGCGCCGCCGCGTAGGCCTCCCACTGCCGCGCCGCGCGCCGCGGGTCGACCGGTGTGCGCTCCAGGTGGGTGACCAGACCGTCGGCGAGGAGCGGTCCCGGGCGGCGGATCAGGGCCTTCTTGCTGGACACGGCATGCTCTCCTCACGCGGGCGGCACAGTGCCGCACATCATGCAGCGCGCGGCCCGCCCTCGCCCAGAGCGCGTCGCAGATGCTCCGCCGTGTACGAACCCTCGGCCCGAAGCAGCTCCGCGGGCGTCCCCTCGAAGACGATCCGCCCGCCGTGCTTGCCGCCGTCGGGACCCAGGTCGATCACCCAGTCCGCGTGCTTGACGACATCGAGGTTGTGCTCGACGACGAGGACGGTGTTGCCCGCGTCGACCAGCCGGTCGAGCATGGCGAGCAGCCCGTCGACATCCGCCATGTGCAGACCGGTGGTCGGCTCGTCCAGGACGTACGTGGTGCCGGTGCGGTGCAACTGCGTGGCCAGCTTGATGCGTTGGCGCTCGCCGCCCGAGAGCGTGCTCAGCGGCTGCCCGAGTGTGAGATAGGTGAGGCCCACGTCCCGCAGCGCCCGCAGGCGGCGGCGTACCGACGTGTCGTCGAAGCGCTCGAAGAACTCCAGCGCCTGATCGGCCGTCATGTCCAGTACATCCGCGACGGACCGCCCGTCCACGGTCAGCCGCAGCACCTCGTCCTTGAAGCGCCGCCCCTCGCACGCCTCGCACGTCGTGGTCACCGGGTCCATGAACGCCAGGTCGCTGTAGATGATCCCGCGTCCCTGGCAACGCTCGCACGCGCCATGGGAGTTGAAGCTGAACAGGCTCGCCTTCGCGCCGGTCCCGCGTGCGAACAGCTTGCGTACCGTGTCCATGATCCCGAGGTACGTCGCCGGGGTCGAGCGGCCCGAGATGCCGATGGACGACTGGTCCACGACCACCGCGTCCGGATGCGCCTCGACGAACGCCTTCGACACCAGCGTGCTCTTGCCGGAACCGGCGACACCGGTGACCGCCGTGAGCACCCCGGTCGGCACCCGCACGCTCACGTCCTTGAGGTTGTGCAGATCCGCGCCCTTGACCCAGTGGCCGCCGACGGCCTCGCGCGGGTGCTCCTTGATGCCGGTGACGCGCCGCAGGTGGCGGCCGGTGAGGGTGTCGGCCCCGCGCAGCTCGTCCGGCGTGCCCTCGAAGACGACCAGGCCACCGCCGGTGCCGGCCGCCGGGCCCATGTCGACGACGTGGTCGGCGACCGCGATCACGTCCGGGTCGTGCTCGACGACCAGGACGGTGTTGCCCTTGTCGCGCAGCCGGCGGAGGAGGTCGTTGAGGCGCCCCACGTCGCGCGGGTGCAGCCCGACGCTCGGCTCGTCGAAGATGTACGTCATGCCGGTGAGGCTGGAGCCGAGGTGGCGCACCATCTTCAGGCGCTGCCCCTCGCCGCCGGAGAGCGTGGACGTCTCCCGGTCCAGGCTGAGATAGCCGAGGCCGATCGCCTCGATGCGCTCCAGGGCCGCCACGGCGGCGCGGGCGATCGGCCCCGCCACCGCGTCGTCGATCCGCACCAACTCCCGGATGAGGTCGGTGACTTCCATGCGGGTGCAGTCGGCGATGCCCAGACCGTTGATGCGGGTGGCGAGCGCCGCCGGGTTGAGCCGGGCCCCGCGGCAGGCCGGGCAGGCACCTTCGATGAGGAAGCCCTGCACCATGTCGCGGGTCTTCTGGGCGAGCGCGGACAAGTCGCGGTTGAGGTACAGCCGCTCGAAACGGTCGGCGAGCCCCTCGAAGTCGATGTCCCGCGCGCCGCCCGTGTTGTCGACGCTGACCTTCTTCCTTCCCTCGCCGCCGCGCAGCAGGAACCGCCGCTCGGCGTCGGTGAACTCGCCCACAGGCTTGTGCGTGTCCAGGTCGGTGGTGTTGGTGTACGTCTGGCCCTGCCAGGTCCCCGCGGCGAACGGCGGGAAGAGGACCGCGCCGTCCGCCAGGGACCTGGCGGGGTCCAGGATGCGGTCGTAGTCGGGCCGCACGGTGCGGCCGAGCCCGTCGCACGCGGGGCACATGCCCGCCGGGTCGTTGAACGAGTACGCCGTGGCCGGGCCCGCGCTCGGTGTGCCGTGCCGGGAGAACAGCACCCGGATCACGGAGTAGATGTCCGTCATCGTGCCCACGGTGGAGCGGGAGTGGCCGCCGATCGGCTTCTGGTCGACGACGATCGCGGGGGAGAGCTCCTCGATGGCGTCCGCGTGCGGCCGCTCGTACTTCGGCAGCCGGTTGCGGACGAACCAGGTGAAGGTCTCGTTCAGCTGGCGCTGGGACTCCACCGCGATCGTGTCGAAGACGACCGACGACTTCCCGGACCCGGACACCCCGGTGAAGACCGTGAGCCGGCCCTTCGGGATGCGCAGGCTCACTTCCTTGAGGTTGTTCTCACGGGCTCCGTCGATGACGATGTGCGTTTCCTGGTGCATGCGTCCGAAGCTACGAGTAATACCCGACAGCTTCTGTCTTCTTTTCCTGGGTGATCTCCTTGAGTTCTCCGTCCAGGAGCAGCCACCGCGTGATGCCGATGGACTCCAGGAACGGCAGGTCGTGACTGGCGACGATCAGCGCGCCCTCGTACGACTCCAGGGCCGTCGAGAGCTGCTTCACGCTCGCCATGTCGAGGTTGTTCGTCGGCTCGTCGAGCATGAGCAACTGCGGCGCGGGCTCCGCGAGCAGCAGCGCCGCGAGCGCCGCACGGAACCGCTCGCCGCCCGACAGGGTCGCCGCCCGCTGGTCGGCCTTGGCCCCCTTGAAGAGGAACCGGGCGAGCCGCGCCCTGACGCGGTTGTTGGTCGCGTCGGGAGCGTACGCCGCCACGTTTTCGGCGACGGTCAGGTCGCCGTCGAGCACGTCGAGGCGCTGCGGCAGGAACCGCGTCGGTACGTGCGTCAGCGCCTCGCCGGAGACCGCGTCGAGCTCTCCGGCGATGGTGCGCAGGAGCGTGGTCTTGCCGGCGCCGTTGCGCCCGATCAGCGCGATCCGCTCGGGCCCGCGCAGCTCGAACTCGCCCTGCACACGCGCTCCGTAGCGCAGTTCGAGACCGCTGAGGGTGAGCACGGTGCGCCCGGGGTGCACCAGGGTGTGCGGCAGGTCGACGCGGATCTCGTCGTCCTCGCGCACCGCGTCGACGGCGTCGTCCAGGCGCTCCTTGGCCTCGGCGAGCTTCTCCTCGTGCAGGATGCGGTGCTTGCCCGCCGACTCCTGCGCGGCCCGCTTGCGCGCGCCCATCAGGATCTTCGGCTGGCTCCTGCTGTCCTGGATCTTCTGGCCGTACCGCTTGCGGCGGGCCAACTTGACCTGGGCGTCCGCCAGATCGCGCTTCTGCTTGCGCAGATCGGTCTCGGCGACGCGCACCATGCGCTCCGCCGCCTCCTGCTCCACGGCAAGCGCCTCCTCGTACGCGGTGAAGTTGCCCCCGTACCAACTGACCTCCCCGTCCCGCAGATCGGCGATCTGGTCGACGAGGTCGAGGAGTTCACGGTCGTGGCTGACCACGACCAGGACGCCGGACCACGCCTCGACGGCCGCGTACAGGCGCCGACGGGCGTACAGATCGAGGTTGTTGGTGGGTTCGTCGAGGAGCAGCACGTCGGGGCGGCGCAGGAGCAGGGCAGCCAGGCGCAGCAGCACCGACTCGCCGCCCGACACCTCGCCCGTGGTGCGGTCCAGGCCGATGTGGCCCAGTCCGAGCTCGGCCAGGGTGGCGACGGCGCGCTCCTCGACGTCCCAGTCGTCGCCGACCGTGGTGAAGTGCTCCTCGCGCACGTCACCGGCCTCGATGGCGTGCAGCGCGGCGCGGGTCGCGGCGATGCCGAGCACCTCGTCGACGCGCAGGCCGGTGTCGAGGGTGACGTTCTGCGGCAGATAGCCGACCTCACCCGCGACGCGCACGGCGCCGTCGGTGGGCGTCAGTTCACCGGCGATCAGCTTCAACAGGGTTGATTTCCCCGAGCCGTTGACGCCGATGAGTCCGGTTCTGCCGGGTCCGAAGGTCACCTGGAGGTCGTCGAAGACGTCGGTTCCGTCGGCCCAGGCGAAGGACAGCGACGTACAGGTGATGGAGGTGGGGGAAGTAGACATACGGGCCTCGCGGTTGCGTGGTGTGAAGCGCGGTCAGGGGCAACGCGTTCGAGACACCGCGGCGAAGATGAGGCCGGGAAAGAGAAAAGGCCTGTGCCGGGGGGACGGGACGGCTCGTGATGCCGAGGTCGCACACGGCGTGCACGGCAGCGAAGGCTGCGTGACGCGGTGTCTCATGACCTCAGACGAGCAACGTCCTACTCCTATCGACGGCAACAGAACCGCTGTACACCGTAGGGCGCTCCGTGGAGCGTGTCAACGGCTTTAACGGCTTAACGGCTTTGTCAGGGGCCCTCGGCGGGACGCCTCAGAGAGCGTCCCGCATCAGCTCGGCCAGGTCCTGGTCCAGATCGACGTGGCGGTACTCCTGGCCGACCGGCACCAGAGCCGTCGTGCGGTTCAGGAAGCCGCGGAGCTCCCCGGTGCGGATGTGGACGATCGCGGTGCCCTCGGGGGCGTGGAACTCCACGACGGTGCGGTCGAAGCCGTACGGCCGCACCCGCACGTCACCGTCGCCGACCGCGCGCTCGACGCCCTGGACGAGCAGCTCGCGGGCGAAGGTCCAGTACACCTCGACGCCCTCGAGGGTCGCGGGGGCGGGGAAGCTCATCCGGACGGCGAAGGGGTCTCGCCGGTCGTAGTGGAGTGTCGCGGGAATGCTCGGCATCCGCGGCGCGGCGGCGACGAGGCGGGCCTCTACGGCTTGCTCGATGACGGTGGACAACGCCTGCTCCCTCACTGACTGCTGGACGACTGGGGTCGGCACTTGACTAGACGACGGAATGACGAGATCCGTGCACACGAAGAGTGCGCGAGACCGAGTGACCTCTGTCACCGCGACACCGTGGCGGCGCCCGCGGTTCCCGGCGATCACCTCCTGGGGGCGGCCTTCCGGCCATCTGGACGAGCCCCGGCGCGTCGGCTAGCTTCGCCCGCCATGAGGGGCATGGGGAAGTCGAAGTCGATGAGGCGGACGGTACTCGCGGGACTGTGCGGGGCGGCACTCGCCGGAAGCGTCCTCGCGGCGCCCGGCGCCGCCGGAGCGGACACGCGCACGCACCGCACGGAGCGGGATCCGCGCTGGCAGCTCACGGACAGCGGCACCGACGCCCGCTTCCGCGGCCTCGCCGCCGTCAGCCGCGACACGGCCTGGGCGGCCGGCACCGGGGGAACCGTGCTGCGTACATCCGACGGCGGCGAGAGCTGGCGTGAAGTCTCCCCGCCCGGCGCCGCCGATCTGGAGTTCCGTGACATCGAGGCCTTCGACGGCCGCCGCGCGGTGGTGCTCGCCATCGGCGAGGGCGAGGCGTCCCGGGTGCTGCGCACCGAGGACGGCGGCGCCACCTGGACGGAGTCCTTCCGCAACACCGACGCCAGAGCCTTCTACGACTGCATGACCTTCTTCGACCGCCGCCACGGACTGGCGATGAGTGACCCCGTCGACGGTAAGTTCCGCATCCTGTCCACCGTCGACGGCGGCCGCTCCTGGCGGGTCCTGCCGACCAAGGGGATGCCCGCGGCCCAGGAGGGCGAGGCGGGGTTCGCGGCGAGCGGCCAGTGTCTGGTGAGCTCCGGGCCGCGTGACGTGTGGCTGGCCACCGGGGGAGCGGCGCGCGCGCGTGTCCTGCACTCCGGCGACCGCGGGCGGACCTGGACGGCCACCGACGCGCCGATCCCCGCGGGCGACCCGGCCCGCGGCGTCTTCGGCCTCGCCTTCCGCGACCGCACGCACGGCATAGCGGTCGGCGGCGACTACCGCGCGGGCCAGGCCTCGCCGAAGGCGGCCGCGGTCACCCGGGACGGCGGCCGCCACTGGGCCCCCGCGGACCGCCCGCCGCCCGCCTACCGCTCGGGCGTGACCTGGTTCCCGCACAGCCGCTCCACGGCCCTCGCCGTCGGCCCGACGGGCACCGACGTCACGACGGACGGCGGCCGGAGCTGGCGGACGGTCGACACGGGCTCGTACGACACCGTCGACTGCGCACGGGACCGGGGCTGCTGGGCCGCGGGGGAGAAGGGCCGCATCGCCCGCCTGCTGGGGCGCTAGGGACGTGCGAGAGCAGCCCCCTAGGCCCCCTAGGCCACCTGGGCGGGGAGCTGCTCGCGGTACGGGGCGAGCGCCGGGGCCGTCTTCGTCGCGTAGAACTCGGTGATCCGGTACTCGCACACCCCGGCCGTCGTGAACGGGTCCTGCGCGACGATCTCCTCGATCCGCGCGCGGTCGTCGGCGACGGCGATGATCACGCCGCCGTCGCGCGGGTTCTTGCGGCCGGAGGCGATGAAGACCCCGGCCTCGTACTGCTGGTCGAGCCAGTCGACATGGGCGGCCAGCTGCTCGTCGACGGCGGCGACCGGCGCGGTGTAGGTCAATTCGAGAATGAACATGATCGGGAGGCTACCGGGCACCTCAAGCGCCGGCCGAGGCCCGCCGCCCCCCTGGATGCCGCACCATGAACACGTCAATCGGGTCCTCGTCCTCGACGGTGAACCCGTGCCGCTCGTACAGCCGCCGCGCGGCGCTGCCCTGCAGCACGTCGAGGCGGACCGTCGTGCCCTCGGCGTCGGTCAGCTCCAGGAGATGGGCGAGGACGGCCGAGCCGATGCCTCTGCCCTGGCACCGCGGCGCCAGGTAGAAGTGCTCGAGCCATCGCCCGTCGGCGGCGGGCCGCAGCGTGACGCAGCCCGCGAAGGCGCCCGCCGTCTCGATCACCGACGTGTGCGCGGCCGAGAACGAGTCCCGCAGCCGCTGCCGCGCCCGGTGCGGATCGAAGCGTCCGAGCCGCTCCAGGTCCGCTCGCAGCACCGTGGCCCGCAGCTCGGCGATGATCTCGACGTCCGCCGTCCGCGCGGCACGCAGCACCCAGTCCATGACCGCAGTATCACCGCGCGGGGCGCGCGGCCGGGCGCCGAGGGGTGTTACCGCGCCAGCTCCGCCCGGACCGTCTTGCCGTTCCGGTCGCGGGTCACGCCGACGGCTCTGGCCAGCTGCTGGACCATGGGCCAGCCGAAGCCGCCGGTGCCGCCCTCGAAGTCGGGGGCCCGCTCACGCGGCGGCCGGGGGTCGGCGTCGGAGACCGCGATCGCGATGACACCGGGCCGCGCGTGCAGCCGCAGTGAGCACAGCGTGCCGCGGGCGTGGCGCACCACATTGGTGATGAGCTCGGAGACGACGAGTTCGATGCTCGCGGCGTTCTCGTCGTCCACGGCAGGAGTGAGCCCCGCGAGGTAGCCGCGGGTGAGGTCCCTCGCGTCCGAGACCGCTGCGGGCCTCTTGTCGAAGGTGGCGGTTGCCGGCGGTCCGGTGTCGAGCGGTATGTGCTGTGTCCGCATGAGCCTCCTCCTTCATCGGGTCGGCCATCCCGAGTCGTGGCCGTACGAAAGGAACTCTTGCCCGAAAAGTGGCGGCTTCAACGCCCTTGTTCTCCGGTGCGCGGCGCGCTCAGTCGCGCCCTCGCCAGTCGAGGCAGACGATCATCGCGTCGTCGTCGGTGTCGATGGGGCCCCGGTACCCGGAGAGCTCCTTGAGCACCGCGCGCGGGACCTGTGAGGGCGGCAGGAGGCGGGTGTTGGTCATCGCGCGGGTGAGCGCGCGCTCGCTGTAGCGCTCGCCCGTCGGCGACGCGGTGTTGTAGACGCCGTCGCTGACGAACAGGAGCCGGTCGCCCGGCCGGACCTGGAAGTGCTCCGTGCTGTAAGGGGTGTCCTCGGCCATACCGAGCGGAAGCTGTGCGTCCAGTTCGATGGGCTCGGGCTTGCCGTCGCGCATCCGCCACATCTTCGGCGAGCCCGCGTCGATGATCTCCACGTCCCCCGTGGTGAGATCGAAGCGCAGGAGCAGCACGGAGAGGTGGACCGCGCCCTGGAAGTGGCCGTAGACGGCCTGGTCGGCCAGGCAGGCCTGGTCGGCGAGGGACAGCCCCGCGCGCCGGGCGTTGCGCAGCGCGTTGACCGCGAGATTGGTGAGCAGGGCGGCCTGGATGCCTTCGCCCATTCCGTTGGTGACGGTGAGGGTGAGCTGGTCGGCCGATGCGGACCAGTCGAAGTTGTCGCCATGGATGGCGTACGCCGGTTCGAGCTGGGCCCCGATGTCGTACTCGGCACGGGAGCTGGAGCAGCCGGGCAGCAACTGCCACTGCATCTCGGCGGCGAGGGTGAGCCGGTCGGCCCGCCGGGCCTGGAGGTAGAGGTCGGTGTCGCGCCCCGCCACGACGATCTCGTGGGCCAGGGCCTCGGCCACCTCGGCGAGCTCGCGCACGGTGGCGGGATCGCAGGCCTCGGCGGGCAGCCGCACGCTGAGGACACCGATGCGGTCGCCGCGCACGGTGACGGGGAGGTGGGCGGTGGTCAGGTCGCCGTCGGCGCCCGTCTCGACACGGGGTTCCTGCGAGCCGAACGCGCGGCCGAGCGCACCGGTGTGCACCGGCACGGGGGTGGTGGTCTCCGGGAGGGCGTTGACCGGTTGGAGTATGGTCATCGCGTAGTCGGCCATGAGCAGTTCAACGGAGTCGGCTGCGTAGTGAACGGCGAGCGCGTCCCGCACTGCTTCGATGAGAGCGTGCGGTGCGGATCTGCGCAGCGCACGTTCCACGGCCGTGTGTCTGTCCACTTTTCGGGTACCACCTGTTCCTGTTCGGACGTTCCTGATACGGGAAGAGCTTGCGAAGGAGCTGTCGGCCTGCCATGTCTCAGCGACTGACAGGATCATTGCGAAGTGTCACAGTTGAGGGCATGGATTCCGAAACTTCCGCGGGGGGCAGCCAGGATGCGGCCGCGCATGCTGCCCGGGAAGTCATCGAACTGCTCGAGGTGCTGTGGAGCAGGGGCAGGGACATCACCACGACGGCACCCGTGTCGTCGTCGCAGCTGCGTGTGCTCTACGCCTTGGACGGTGCGCAGGGAATCAACCTCCGCACCCTCGGCGAGTACCTGGGGTCGGCACCGTCCTCGGTGAGTCGAATGTGTGACCGCCTCCATGCCCTGGGCTTCATCGAGCGGTCCCTCAGTTCAGCCAGTCGCCGCGAGCTCGAACTTCGCTTGTCGAGCCGGGGAGAAAATTACCTCAACGAACTGCGGGCCCGCCGGGAGAGTGCGCTGCTCGAAGCCATCTCGGAGATGCGGCCCGCGGAGCGCTCCGCCCTGGTCGAGGGATTGAGCGGGTTCCACAGGTCGGTGGAGTGCGCGGCGCCCAGGCCCGGCACGGCGGACGACCGCGCGGTGGAGTCCGCCTGACCGCTGCGGGGGCCGCGGCGCCGACCCGCCGGTGGCCGTTCCCCTGAATGCGTGGGTTTACTTCCGGCGTATCCAGGTACTCGCAGACGGTCGTGGCCCCATCACGGTGACAACGGTGCTGCTGGTGCGCGTAGTTGACGCGTCGTAGCCTCTGCCTGACGAAGATCGTCGACCTCGGTTAACATTTGCCGTGCGACAACAATTGCTAAGGTGGATGGAATGAACACCAGTGAGCCCGAGGCCCGGTTGCGCGTCATTGCCGCCCTGCGTGAGCAGGGGGAGAAGGTGGCCGATCGCTGGGTGCAGCTTCAGTCGGAACAGGCGGTCCTGGAGACAGGCATCACCGAGGACGAGCTGAACGAGGAAGCCGACTCCTTGGTCGAGACGCTGCTCGCCGGCCTGGAGACGGACTGTCCCGTGCAGGAAGTCGTGGTCTCGCACCGCAGTCTGCGGCAGGCCATCACGGACCTCTCGCTGCGCCGCGCCAGAGGAGGCGCGAACCCCACGTCCATCTACATGGCCGTGCTGGCGCTGAAGGAAGCGCTGCTGGAAGCGGTGCAGCAGGACACGCGGGACGTCACCGCCCTCTATCAAGCCGCCCTGTTCATCAACCGCCTGCTCGACAACGCCGGCGCCATCTCCTTCGAGACCTTCGTCGAGGGCCGCGAGGAGATCATCCGGCGACAGAGCCGCCAGCTCCTGGAAGTGTCCACGCCCGTGGTGCGCATCTGGGACCGGGTCCTCGCCGTCCCGCTGATCGGGACGCTCGACACGACCCGCACCCAGGTCGTGATGGAGAACCTCCTGGAGGCCATCGAGCGGGACGAGGCACAGGTCGCCATCATCGACATCACCGGTGTCCCCACGGTGGACACCGCGGTCGCGCACCACCTCATGCAGACCGTCAACGCGGTGCGGCTGATGGGCGCCGACTGTGTGATCAGCGGCATCCGCCCGCCGATCGCCCAGATCATCGCGCAGCTCGGCATCGACCTGTCCGCCATCCTGACCCGTGCGACGCTGGCCGACGCCCTCGCCGCCGCCATCCCGCTGCTCACCGACCAGCCGGAGCAGCGGGCCTCGTTCGCGGATGCGCGGTGAGCGGCGACTTGAGCGGCGTACCGATCCTGCGGCTCGGTGACGTGCTCGTCACCGGTCTGCTCAACGAACTCGACGACAGAGCGGCGATCGCCTTCACCGAGGAGCTGACGCAGCGCATCGTCGCCGACCGTGCGCGCGCGATCCTCATCGACATCTCCCGGCTGGAGATCATCGACTCGTTCGTGGCCCGTACGCTGATGGAGCTGACGACCACGGCGCGACTGCTGGGCGCCCGGGTGATAGTGGCCGGCATGCGGCCCGCGGTCGCGATCACCCTGGTGGAACTGGGGCTGGAGCTGTCCGGGGTGGAGACCACCCTCAACGCGGAGCAGGGGATGATCGCACTGGGCTGGCAGCCTGCCCCATCACTCAAGGGGAGCCGTGGTGTCCCTCTACGGTGACCTCGAAGAAACGCGCACCGTCCCCGCCCAGACCCGTGCCGACGGTGAGAAGCTCCGCAGCGAGCACGCCATCCGGGCGGAGGAGGACCTCCTCGCGGTGCGGCACGCGGTGCGCGAAGCGACCCTGCGGGCGGGCTTCGGGCTCGTGGACCAGACGCGCATCGTCACGGCCGCCAGCGAACTGGCCCGCAACGCCTACGTCCACGGCGGCGGAGGCTCCGTCACCCTGGAGATCATCGGGCAGGGCGGCCGACGCGGGCTGCGCCTCTCGGTGACCGACCAGGGGCCGGGCATCGCCGACCTCGACCAGGCGTTCGTCGACGGGTACACGACCGGTGCAGGGCTCGGCCACGGGCTTGGCGGCGCGCGCCGTCTCATGGACGAGTTCAAGGTGGAGACCGCGCCCGGGGAGGGCACGACCATCACCGCCGTGCGGTGGAACGGACGACGGTGAACACCGACGCAGCGGCACGCACCCTGCACATCGCCATAGACCATCCCAGCGCGGTGCAGGCCGCGGCCGATCAGGCCCGGTCGGCCGCGCGCGGCATGCCGGGAGCGCTGCCCGACCAAGCGGCCGTGCTCGCGAGCGAGCTGGCCAGCAACATCGTCAAGCATGCCAGGAACGGCGCCTTGTTCGTCCAGCGCTCCCCGCTGCGCGGCGGCATGGACATCGTCGCCGTCGACAGTGGCCCCGGCATGCCCGACGTCGCCCTGAGCCTCAGGGACGGCTACAGCACCACCAAGACGATCGGGGCGGGTCTCGGCGCCGCGCGCCGCATCGCCACCGACTTCGCCATCCGCTCGGACGCCGGACTCGGCACGCTCGCCCACGCCCGCCTCGCCGAGCCGGACGAGCCCCGCGCCCCGGCCGCCCTGGGAAGCCTGTGCCTCCCGGCTGACGGGGAGCACGAAAGCGGCGACGGATACGCCGTCGCCGAGCATGACGGCGCCTGGACCGCGCTGATGATCGACGGGCTCGGTCACGGCCCCGAGGCCGCCACGGCCGCCCAGCGCGCCGAGCGCACCTTCCTGGCGAACCCCACCGCTCCCCTGGTGGACATCCTCACGGCACTGCACAAGGCGCTGCGGCACACCCGCGGCGCCGCCGTCGCCGTGCTGCGCACCACCGGCGACCGGGTCGAATTCTGCGGCATCGGCAATGTCCGCGCCACGACCCTGTCCCCCCGAGGCATCCATCACCAGTTCACCGGCCACGCCGGCATCGTCGGTTACAACCTCCCCAAGCCCAGGAGCCGGTTCGTGGACCTCCCCGAGCACACCACCGTGGTCCTGTACACCGACGGCATCGACCACCGGTGGACCCACACCCCCACCGACGCGCGCCTCACGCTGCCCCCGGTGCTGCTTGCGGCCTCCCTGGCCCACACCCACCGCCGCCGTCGTGACGACGCCACCATCCTGGCCCTCGGCCCGCACCTGGGAATGAGATGACCCGCGAAACCGTCCGTACGCTCAAGGCGCTCCGGCACACCGTTCGAAGCATCGCCCTGGGACACCGGCTGCCCGCCGACGACCGGGCGCGCCTCGTCCTGTCGCTGAGCGAGGTGGCCGCCTCCGCCCTCGGCCGCGGCCGTCCCGTCACCCTGCTGAGCGGACGCGAGACGGGCGAGGACGGCGCCCACCGGCTGACCCTCGCCCTGCGCCTGCCGCCCCAGAGCACCGGCGCGCAGGTGGCGACGGACCGCCTGCCGCTGCGCGCGATGACCGAGCCGGACGGCACGTTCGTATGGAACCTGCCCCTGCCGCCCGCCGGCTCGCACGGCCCCGGCACGCCCTACGTCGGCGGGTGGCAGCCGAGCCGGTCCCCGGTCACCCCCGCCGCGGCCGCGCAGCACGGCGAGACCGACGTCGCGCTGCTGGAGGAGGAGCTCCGGGCGGCGCTGGCGCGCGCGGACTCCCTGGCCGACGAGCACCAGCGGCTCAAGCACGAGCTGGCCGAGACGAACAGCGGGGTCCTCGCCCTCTACGTACAGCTCGAAGAGCGCGACGAACAGCTGCGCACGGCGCACGGCCGCACCCTGCGCGCCCTGGAGGACGCGCTGCGCCCGAGACCGCTGCACGTCCAGGGCCTCGAACTGGCCGTGCACTACGCCCCGGCCAGCGACGACGCCCCTACCGGCGGAGACCTGTACGACTGGTTCACCCTCCCGGACGGCACCGTCCACATCACCGTCGTCGACGCGATCGGGCACGGGATCACCAGCACCCGCACCGCGCTGACCGTCACCCACGCGGTGCGCACCCTCGCCCTCGAAGGCCACCCGCTGGAGAGCATCGTGGCGCGGACCGACACCATCCTGGCGCCCTTCGACCAGAACGTCATGGCGACCCTGCTCCTCGCCCGCCTCGACCCGGTCGACGGCAGCCTGTCCCTGGCCAACGGCAGCCACCCCCCGGCCCTCCTCGCCCACGGGGACGGCAGCGCGACCTACCTCGAGGTGCGCGGGCGCGGAATCGGTTTTCCTCTGCCCGGCAGCGACCGCGTCCTGACCACCACCCTGGGCCACGACGACGTGCTGCTCCTCTACACGGACGGCCTCACCGAGAGCCGCAGGGACCCCATCGCGGGCGAGGCCCGCCTCAAGGAGGCCCTGTGCCGGCACCGCGCACGACCGACCGAGCAGATCCCCGGCCTACTGGCCGGAGACCTGCTCGCCGACGTGCTCCACCAGGACGACACACTGGCGATCGTGCTGCGGCGTACGGGGGCGTGACCGGCGGCTAGTCGGTCACCTCGATCCGGCCGTTGACGGGGGCCGGTGCCGGGGCCGGTGTCGGCTGCTTGTCTCCGGTGAGGTTCTTCAGGAGCTCCGCGAGGTCGACCCCCGTGGTGGAGTTGAGCAGCTCGACGCCCTGGGCGACGTTGTCGGCCACCGTGCGCGAGAGCCGGCTCGCCCCGTCCGTGGAGATCACCGTCATCTTGTCCACCGCGCTCAGCGGCTCGGACGCCTTGGCGACGACACTCGGCAGGACCTCGACGAGCATCTGCAGGACGGCGGCGTCGCCGTACCGCGTGAACGCGTCGGCCTTCTTGTGCATCGCCTCCGCCTCCGCGGACCCCTTCGCGCCGATGGCGGCGGCCTCCGCCTCACCCTCCAGGCGCACGGCGTCGGCGAGCGCGGCGCGGTGCGCCTTCTCGCCCTCACCGGTGAGCCGGGCCCGCTCCGCGTCGGCCTCGGCCTGCTTGACCAGGCCGATCCGGCGGGCCTCCGCCTCCTGCTCGGCCTGGTAGCGAGCGGCGTCGGCGGGCTTGCGGACCTGGGTGTCCAGCTCGCGGTCGGTCAGCGCGGCCTGGCGCTGGGCCACCTTCTCCTGCTCGGACAGGACGTCCTGCCGCCGGGCCGCCTCGGCGAGCGGCCCCGCGGCGGCGGCGCGGGCCGCGGCCTCGTCCGTCTCGGCCTTGATCTCGGCCTGCTTGAGCGCGAACGTCCGCTGGGCGACCGCGATCTCCTCCTCGGCCTTCAGCCGCGCCTGCTCGGCGGCGCGGCGCGCCACCGCCTCTGCGATGTCCGCCTCCTGCTTGGCGCGGGCCGCCTCGGGCCGCCCCAGGTCCTCCAGGTAGGAGCCCTCCGTGGTGATGTCCTGGATCTGGAAGGCGTCCAGGACCAGGCCCTGCCCGGACAGGCTGGCCTCGGCCTCCTCGGCGACCTGCCCGGCGAACGCGGCACGGTCCCGGATGATGTCCTCGACCGACATGCGGCCCACGATGGAGCGCAGCGCGCCGGACAGCACCTCCTGGGTGAAGCCGACGATGCCGTCCTGCTGCACCAGGAACCGCTGGGCCGCGGCCCGTATCGAGTCCTCGGTGCCGCCGACCTTCACGATGGCGACGCCTTCGAGGTTCGCCTTCACACCGCGCAGCGTGACCGCGCCGCGCACGGCGATCGGAATGTGCCGCGAGGACAGGTCGAGGGTGAACTTCTGCTGCACGAACGGCACGACGAAGACGCCGCCGCCGACCACGACCTTCTGGCCGCTGTTGTCGGTCATGACCCGGCCGGTGTCCGGGTCGGTGGACTTCTTGCCGCGCCGGCCGGTCACGATGAAGGCCTCGCTGGGCCCGGCGACCTTGTAGCGCGTGATGACGACGAGCGCCAACAGGACGAGGAGTACGACGACTCCGACGACGGAGATCAGGACTGGGCTCATGGTGCGTTCCCCTCTGCCGCCCGGGACGGCAGATCGGTTTCGTGATGGTCGGGTGCGGGGCGTGCGCCGGGTCAGCGCTCCACGGGCCGCACGGTCACCGAGGTCGGCGAGAGCGTCGCGTCGACCCAGATCTCGGTGCCCCGCGCCACGGCGACGGAGCTGCGGGCCGCGAACTTCACGCGCTGGCCCGCGAGGTGCAGCAGCACTTCGCCGTAGCCGTCGGCCGGGATCGCGGTGACCACGGACCCCGGGGTGCCCACGAGGTCGTCGCCGCGCGGGGTGCGGGCGGTCTGGTCGCGCATCAGGGCGCGGGTGAACTGCCACGTCACCCAGCCCGCGCCGGCCCCGGCGCAGGCTCCCGCGACGGTGGCGGGGCCCGCGCCGAGGCCGGTGGTGCCGAGCACGAGCGCTCCGCCGAAGCCGAGCATGGACACGAACCCGGCGACGACCGGCAGTGAGAGGAGCCCGTCGAAGAGCCCGTCCAGCGCGCCCGCCCCGCCGAAGAGGCTGTCGAGCACCCCGTCGAGGACGAGCGAGAGCGCCAGCAGCACGATCCCCGTGATGCCGAGAACCAGAAACACCGTCATCGGATCACTTCCCCCGTCATGCCGTTCACCTCGGTACGGGGCGATCCTGGCACGGCGGCGAAAGGTCTGACATTGCCTGCTTCCGGCAATCTTTACGCTTCTTTAATGCCGGACATCCGGGCCCAACTAGGCTGGCCCGCACCATGATCAGCCACACACCGCCCCCAGACTGGCCCACCGACGAGCGGACGGCACGCGCCGTCCAGGACGAACTGCGCACCCGCGTCGTCCTCGACGAGGAGGGCCCGCCGCCCGGCACGGGACACGTGACCGGCGTGGACGTCGCCTACGACGACGAGCGGGACATCGTCGCCGCGGCCGTCGTCGTTCTGGACGCCGCGACGCTCGACGTGGTCGAGGAGTCGACGGCGGTCGGCACGGTGGCGTTCCCCTATGTGCCCGGCCTGCTGGCGTTCCGCGAGATCCCGGCGGTCCGCGCCGCGCTCGCCGGGCTGCGGGCCGACCCGGGCCTGGTCGTCTGCGACGGCTACGGCATCGCCCACCCGCGCCGCTTCGGCCTCGCGAGCCACCTCGGCGTCCTGACCGGTCTGCCGACGCTGGGCGTCGCCAAGAACCCCTTCACCTTCTCGTACGACGCCCCGGCCGCCGCGCGGGGGAGCGGGGCACCGCTGCTGGACGGCGAAGAGGAGGTGGGCCGCGCGCTGCGCACCCGCGAGGGCGTGAAGCCGGTCTTCGTCTCGGCCGGTCACCGCGTGAGCCTGGCCAATGCCTGCGAGCACGTGCTGCGCCTGACGCCCCGCTACCGCCTCCCGGAGTCCACGCGGCGCGCGGATGCCCTGTGCCGCGCGGCCCTGCGGGAGGCGACCGGGGCATGACCCACCGGGTTGAACGATCAAATGAGGGGCGGGTTAGCATATGAGCGCCGCCTAGCTCGAAAGATACTTCTGTGACTGTCAATGACGACTCGTTCACCAATTGGAAGCACCGCGAGGAGATCGCGGAGTCGATGATCCCGATCATCGGGAAGCTGCACCGCGAGCGGGACGTGACGGTCCTGCTGCACAGCCGCTCCTTGGTGAACAAGTCGGTGGTCAGCATCCTGAAGACCCACCGATTCGCCCGGCAGATCGCCGGCGCGGAGCTCTCGGTCACCGAGACGCTGCCGTTCCTGCGGGCGCTCACCACCCTCGACCTCGGCCCTTCGCAGATCGACATCGGCATGCTCGCCGCGACGTACCGGACCGACGACCGCGGTCTGAGCGTCGAGGAGTTCACCGCCGAGGCCGTCGCAGGCGCCACGGGCGAGAACAAGATCGAGTGCCGCGAGGGCCGCGACGTCGTCCTCTACGGCTTCGGCCGCATCGGCCGCCTCGTCGCCCGCCTGCTCATCGAGAAGGCGGGCTCCGGCAACGGCCTGCGACTGCGCGCGGTCGTCGTCCGCCGGGGCGGGGAGCAGGACATCGTGAAGCGCGCCTCGCTGCTGCGCCGCGACTCCATCCACGGCCAGTTCCAGGGCACGATCACCGTCGACGAGGCGAACAGCACCATCGTCGCCAACGGCAACGAGATCAAGGTGATCTACGCCAACGACCCCTCCGAGGTCGACTACACGGCGTACGGCATCAAGGACGCCATCCTCATCGACAACACCGGCAAGTGGCGGGACCGCGAGGGCCTCTCGCAGCACCTGCGCCCCGGCATCGACAAGGTCGTCCTGACCGCCCCGGGCAAGGGCGACGTCCCGAACATCGTGCACGGCGTCAACCACGACACGATCAAGCCGGACGAGCAGATCCTGTCCTGCGCCTCCTGCACCACCAACGCGATCGTGCCGCCGCTGAAGGCGATGGCGGACGAGTACGGCGTGGTGCGCGGCCATGTGGAGACCGTCCACTCGTTCACCAACGACCAGAACCTGCTGGACAATTACCACAAGGCGGACCGCCGCGGCCGCTCCGCGCCGCTCAACATGGTCATCACGGAGACCGGGGCCGCCTCCGCCGTCGCCAAGGCGCTGCCGGACCTCAAGGCGCCCATCACGGGCAGCTCGATCCGCGTGCCGGTGCCGGACGTCTCGATCGCCATCCTCAGCCTGCGGCTCGGCCGCGAGGCGACCCGCGACGAGGTCCTCGACTACCTCCGCAACGTATCGCTGACCTCGCCGCTCAAGCGTCAGATCGACTTCACCAGCGCCCCCGACGCGGTCTCCAACGACTTCATCGGCTCGCGCCACGCCTCGATCGTCGACGCAGGCGCCACCAAGGTCGACGGCGACAACGCGATCCTCTACCTGTGGTACGACAACGAGTTCGGCTACTCGTGCCAGGTCATCCGGGTCGTCCAGCACGTCTCCGGAGTGGAGTACCCGACCTACCCGGTGCCGGTGGTCTGACCTGCCGATGGATGCCCCGCACGGCCACGTGCGGGGCATCCTCGCGCGCCGTACTACCGCACCGAAGCGACCCGGAACGACATCCCCGCCGCCCGCAGCCGTGCCAGCAGCGCGTCGCCCATCGCCACGGCGGTGGTCACCTGACCCGCGGACGGCGGCAGAGTGTCAAGGGCGAGGCAGAGCGCCGACTCGGCGAGGATCTTCGCCGTCTCGTCGTACCCGGGGTCGCCGCCCGAGACCTCGGTGAAGACCCGCTTGCCGCCGCCCTCGCCGACGAACCGCACCGAGAACCACGTCTTGGCCCGCCGCTCCTGGCTCGGCCCGTCACCGGGCTTCACCCGGCCCGACAACCACCGCCGCGCGGGCGGCAGTTGAGCGGCCGCCAGCAGACCGCCGAGGGCCACCGGTGCGCCCAGCGCGACCGGCAGCGTCTTCACGGCCGCGTAGTGCCGGTAGCGGAAGTCGGGCCCGTACCGCTCCAGGGCCCGCGCCGAGCGCTGCACCACCTGCGGGTCGATCGTCGGCAACGGCAGTGCCCACGCGCCCACTTCGCCGGCGTACCGGGGCGCGCTCGGCGGGGCGTACGCCTTGCGGTCCGTCGGCCGGGGCTCGTGGCGCCGCCGCTCCTTCGCGGCGGCCAGCATCTGCGGGGCCCGCGCGAACTGGTTGAGCACGGAGGCGAACGTGCCGCCCGAGAACTGGCCGTTGGTCCGTACGAACCCGTCGACACGCAGCGGCACCCCCTCGGGTAGCTGCTGCACGGTGAAGTACGCCCCCAGATCGTGCGGGACCGAGTCGAAGCCGCAGGCGTGCACGAGGCGCGCGCCGGTCTCCCGCGCGCGGGAGTCGTGCTTCACGTACATGAGGTCGACGAACTCCGGCTCGCCCGTCAGGTCCACGTAGTCCGTGCCCGCCTCCGCGCACGCGGCGACCAGTTCCTGCCCGTACGTCAGATAGGGGCCGACGGTCGTGGCGACCACGCGCGCGTGGGCGGCCATCTCCCGCAGGGAGTCCGGGTCCGCCACATCGGCGCGCACCAGGGGGAGTTCGGCGCACGCCGGGTCGAGTGCGGCAAGCCGCTCGCGCAGCCGCTCCAACTTGTCCGTGTCGCGCCCCGCGATGGCCCACCGCAGCCCCTCGGGGGCATGCGAGGCGAGGTACTCGGCGGTGAGCACCCCCACGAAGCCGGTCGCTCCGAAGAGCACGATGTCGTATGCGCGATCCGCCTTCGCGCCGCTCTCGTCGTTCCCGTCACTCTCGCCGTGCTGACTGCTCATGACACCTCTCCGCTGTACGCCCCCGTGCGGTCGTGAGTGGCCGAGGCTAGCGCGCACGCCACCGGAGTCCGTCCTACACCCCCGGTGCCGACCGCACCACGATGCCGTTCCGCTCGAACAGGGCCGCGGTGACCCCGTCGCCCGCCACCAGCTCCCCGCCGAACGATCCGTCATACACCGTCCCGCGGCCGCACGACGGGCTGCGCGGCATCAGCAGCGCCTCCGTGCACCCGCCGTGCCGCGCGGCCGCCAGCGCCCGCCGCGCGCCGTCCACGAACTCGGCCGTCACATCGCGCCCGGTGTCCTCGACCACCCGCGCGGCGCCGTCCAGGACGTCGTGCCCGTCACCCCCGACGAGCTCGGCGGGGCGGCGCGGCGTCGGCAGCCCCCCGGCGGCCTCGGGGCAGAACGACACGACCGTGCGGCCCGCCACCGCCTCGTCGAGCTCCGGCGAGGTCTTGTCCCGGCCGTCGTAGCGGCATGGAACTCCCCGCAGACATGCGCTGACCAATACGGAATCCATGCCCGCAGGTTAGGCGCCGCACGGTCGGGAGCAGCCGGCGCCCCAGAATTGGCTAAGCGCTTGCTCGTCAAGGGGTTGTGCGGAGTGGAACACGTTCTTAGCATCACTGGTGTTACATCAGTTGTGTCATAGCCGGGTCATAGCGCTGGGGGCTCAATGGCAGTGCCGGGCAAGAGCGTTCACGGACCGCTCGCCGGAGTGCGTGTGGTGGAGCTGGCGGGCATCGGGCCCGGCCCGTTCGCGGCCATGCTGCTGGCCGATCTCGGCGCGGACGTCGTGCGCGTCGACCGCCCCCGCGGCGGCGGCCTCGCCATCGATCCCGATTACGACGTCACGAACCGCAACAAACGTTCCGTCGTCATCGACCTGAAGGCCGACGGCGGCGCGGCCCGCGTCCTCGACCTGGTCGAGCGCGCCGACATCCTCGTCGAGGGCTACCGGCCGGGCGTGGCCGAGCGCCTCGGCGTCGGCCCCGAGGCCTGCCACGCCCGCAACCCCGCGCTCGTCTACGGCCGGATGACCGGCTGGGGCCAGGAGGGACCGCTCGCACAGCGCGCCGGGCACGACATCGCGTACATCGCCATCACCGGCACCCTCGGCATGATCGGCAACGCCGACGAGCCGCCCGCCATCCCCGCGAACCTCCTCGGGGACTACGCCGGCGGCTCGCTCTACCTCGTCGTCGGCGTCCTCGCGGCGCTCCACCACGCGCGCGTGCACGGCGCCGGGCAGGTCGTGGACGCCGCGATCGTCGACGGCGCGGCCCACCTCTCCGCGATGATCCACGGCATGCTCGCGGCCGGCGGCTGGCAGGACCGCCGCGGCGCCAACCTCCTCGACGGCGGCTGCCCGTTCTACGGAACCTACGAGACCGCGGATGGCGGCCACATGGCCGTCGGCTCTCTGGAGCAGCAGTTCTACGACGAGTTCATAGCCCTGCTCGGCCTCGCCGACGTGGCACCCGCCCGCAAGGACCTGGCCCGCTGGGACGAGCTGCGCGAGGCGGTCGCCGCCCGCTTCAGGGAACGTACGCGCGACGAGTGGACGGTCGTCTTCCAGGACTCCGACGCGTGCGTGGCGCCTGTGCTGTCCCTGCGCGAGGCCCCCGTCCACCCGCACCTCGCCGCGCGCGGCACCTTCGTCGACCACGGCGGCATCACCCAGCCCGCCCCCGCGCCCCGCTTCTCCGCCACCCCGACACGGGTCCGCACCGGCCCCGCGCAGCCCGGCGCCGACACCGCGGAGGTGGCCCGCGACTGGGACGTACCGGCCCTCGTCCGGGAACCGACCGACGCCGGGACCCCGACGACGAAGGAAGACCACTGATGGAGATCTCGGTCCCCCTCGACTACGCCGGCGACCCCCGCGAGGCGGCCGACAACGTCGCCGCACTGGAGTCCGCGGGCCTGGACGCCGTATGGGTCGCGGAGGCGTACGGCTTCGACTCGCCCACGATCATGGGCTACCTCGCGGCGCGCACGGAGCGCATGAAGATCGGCGCCGCCATCCTCAACGTCTACTCCCGCACCCCCGCCCTCATCGCCCAGACCGCCGCCGGACTCGACGCGGTCTCCGGCGGGCGCGCCATCATCGGCCTCGGCGCCTCCGGCCCCCAGGTCGTCGAGGGCTGGCACGGCAAGGCGTACGACAAGCCGCTCGGCCGCACCCGCGAGACGATCGAGCTGACCCGCCGCATCCTGCGCCGCGAGGTCATCGACCACCACGGCATCACGGACATGCCGCTGCCTCCGGAGAAGGGCGGCAGGCTCGGCAAGCCCCTGAAGATCCTCACGAAGCCGGTGCGCCCCGAAGTCCCGCTGTACGTCGCCTCCCTGGGCCCCGCCAACGTCCGCATGACCGCCGAGGTCGCCGACGGCTGGCTGCCCACCCTCTTCATCCCGGAGAAGGCGCACGAGGTGTGGGGCGCCGCGCTCGCCGCCGGCAAGGAGAAGCGCGATCCGGCCCTCGGCCCGCTCCGGACCGTCGCCGGCGGACTGCTGGCCATCGGCGACGACGCGGCGGCCGTACGGGACCTCGCGCGACCCCGGATCGCCCTCTACGTAGGCGGCATGGGCGCGAAGGGGAAGAACTTCTACAACGACCTCGCGGTCGCGTACGGCTACGGGAAAGAGGCCGCCCGCATCCAGGAGCTCTACCTGGCCGGGAGGAAGAAGGAGGCCGAGGCCGCGGTCCCGGACGAGTTCTGCGAGCTCATGTCGCTCTGCGGACCCGAAGGCTACGTCCGCGAACGCGTCGAGGCCTTCCGCGCGGCGGGCGTCACCATGCTCAACGTCATACCCGTCGGCCCCGAGCCGGCCGCACTGATCGAAACCGTCAAGGGCTGGCTCTAGGAGGCCGTACGTGAAGCGACAGATCTTCTCCGCGGAACACGAGGCGTTCCGCGAGACCGTCCGCACCTTCCTCGCCAAGGAGGTGCTGCCCCACTACGAACAGTGGGAGAAGGACGGGATCGTCAGCCGTGACGCCTGGCTCGCCGCCGGCAAGCAGGGCCTGCTCGGCCTCGCCGTCCCCGAGGAGTACGGAGGCGGCGGGAACGACGACTTCCGCTACTCCGCGGTCCTCGCCGAGGAGTTCACGCGCGCGGGCGCGGCCGGGCTCGCGATCGGCCTGCACAACGACATCATCGGCCCCTATCTGACCTCGCTCGCGACCGAGGAGCAGAAGCGGCGCTGGCTGCCCGGCTTCTGCACCGGCGAGACCATCACGGCCATCGCGATGACCGAGCCCGGAGCCGGCTCCGACCTCCAGGGCATCCGCACCAGCGCCGAGGACCACGGCGACCACTGGGTGCTCAACGGCTCCAAGACGTTCATCTCGAACGGCATCCTCGCCGACCTCGTCATCGTCGTCGCCAAGACGTCCCCGGAAGGCGGCGCCCACGGCCTGTCGCTCCTCGTCGTCGAGCGGGGGATGGAGGGCTTCGAGCGGGGCCGCAACCTCGACAAGATCGGGCAGAAGGCCCAGGACACGGCGGAGCTCTTCTTCAACGACGTACGCGTCCCCAAGGAGAACCTGCTCGGCGAGCTCGACGGCGCCTTCATTCACCTGATGACGAACCTCGCGCAGGAGCGCATGGGCATCGCCGTCGCCGGGATCGCCGCCGCCGAGCATCTCCTGGACATCACCACGACGTACGTCAAGGAGCGCGAGGCCTTCGGGCGCCCGCTCGCCAAACTCCAGCACATCCGCTTCGAGATCGCGGAGATGGCCACCGAGTGCGCCGTCACCCGCACGTTCCTCGACCGGTGCATCGTCGATCACTCGAACGGGGAACTCGACGCCGTGCACGCGTCGATGGCGAAGTGGTGGGCCACCGAGCTGCAGAAGCGGGTCGCCGACCGCTGTCTGCAACTGCACGGCGGATACGGCTACATGGCGGAGTACCGCGTCGCCAAGGCCTTCACCGACGGCCGCATCCAGACCATCTACGGCGGTACGACCGAGATCATGAAGGAGATCATCGGCCGCTCGCTCCTCGGCTGACCTCTCAGGCCCCTCGACCCTCCCGGCCACCCCGGACCCTCCCGGACACCCCCGAAAGGCTCACGCGTGACCACCGAAGCGTACGTATACGACGCGATCCGCACCCCGCGCGGACGCGGCAAGGCCAACGGTGCCCTGCACGGCACCAAGCCGATCGACCTCGTCGTCGGCCTGATCCACGAGATCCAGGCACGGTTCCCCGACCTGGACCCGGCCGCCATCGACGACATCGTCCTCGGCGTGGTCGGCCCGGTCGGCGACCAGGGCTCCGACATCGCGCGGATCGCCGCCATCGCCGCGGGCCTGCCCGACACGGTCGCGGGCGTCCAGGAGAACCGCTTCTGCGCCTCCGGTCTCGAAGCGGTCAACCTCGCCGCGATGAAGGTCCGTTCGGGCTGGGAGGACCTGGTGCTCGCGGGCGGCGTCGAGTCGATGTCGCGGGTGCCGATGGCGTCCGACGGCGGTGCCTGGTTCAACGACCCGATGACCAACTACGAGACCGGCTTCGCGCCGCAGGGCATCGGCGCAGACCTCATCGCCACCATCGAGGGCTTCTCGCGGCGCGACGTCGACGAGTACGCGGCCCTCTCGCAGGAGCGCGCCGCCGCGGCCTGGAAGGACGGCCGCTTCGGCAGGTCCGTCGTACCCGTCAAGGACCGCAACGGCCTCGTCGTCCTCGACCACGACGAGCACATGCGGCCCGGTACCACCGCCGACTCCCTGGCCAAGCTGAAGCCGTCCTTCAAGGACATCGGCGACATGGGCGGCTTCGACGCGGTCGCGCTGCAGAAGTACCACTGGGTGGAGGAGATCGACCACGTCCACCACGCGGGCAACTCCTCCGGCATCGTCGACGGCGCTTCGCTGGTCGCCATCGGCACGAAGGAGGTCGGCGAGCGGTACGGGCTCGCGCCTCGCGCGCGGATCGTCTCGGCGGCGGTCTCCGGCTCCGAGCCGCTGATCATGCTGACCGGGCCGGCGCCCGCGACGCGCAAGGCCCTCGCCAAGGCGGGGCTCACCATCGACGACATCGACCTTGTCGAGATCAACGAGGCGTTCGCGGCGGTCGTGCTGCGCTTCGTGAAGGACATGGGGCTGTCCCTGGACAAGGTGAACGTCAACGGTGGGGCGATCGCGCTCGGTCACCCCCTGGGGGCGACCGGGGCGATGATCCTCGGGACGCTGGTGGACGAGCTGGAGCGCAGGGATCTCCGGTACGGGTTGGCCACGTTGTGCGTGGGGGGCGGGATGGGCATCGCCACGATCGTGGAACGGCTGTAAGGGATCGCGCCGTAGGGGTTGGGGTGCGTCGCCTGCCGCGGGTGCGTCGTGGTTGCTCGCGCAGTTCCCCGCGCCCCTGAAGACATGCGGCTTCGCCGCAGTCTTCCCCGGACGCGCCCCTGAAGGCCTGCGCTTCGCCGCGCCTTCCCCGGACGCGCCCCGCAAGGCCCAACCCCGTGCGCCCTCATGAGGCGCGGCGCAGCCGCATGCCTCAGGGGCGCGAGGCCGTGACACATGCGGCTGCGCCGCGCGGGCGCGGCCCGCCCCCACCGGCGGTCAGCCGGCCACGAACCCCAGCCGCCCTCCCCAGACTCCGCCTCCCGCCCGACACAGACTTCACGGAGAGACAGACATGACCGAAAGCACAACGATCCGCTGGGAACAGGACGACACCGGTGTCGTCACCCTCGTGCTCGATGACCCCAACCAGTCCGCGAACACCATGAACCAGGCGTTCAAGGACTCCATCGCGGCGATCGCCGACCGCGCGGAGGCCGCCGTCGCGGCAGACAAGGACGCCATCCGCGGGTTCATCTACACCTCCGCGAAGAAGACCTTCTTCGCGGGCGGCGACCTCAAGGACATGATCAAGGTCGGCCCGGAGAACGCCCAGCAGGCGTTCGACACGGGCAACGCCATCAAGAACTCCCTGCGCCGCATCGAGACCCTGGGCAAGCCCGTCGTCGCCGCCATCAACGGCGCCGCCCTCGGCGGTGGCTACGAGATCGCCCTCGCCTCCCACCACCGTGTCGCCCTCGACGCCCCCGGCTCCAAGATCGGCCTGCCCGAGGTCACCCTCGGCCTGCTCCCCGCCGGCGGCGGTGTCACCCGCACCGTGCGCCTCATGGGCATCACGGACGCCCTCCTCAAGGTGCTCCTCCAGGGCACCCAGTACAACCCGAAGCGCGCCCTGGAGAACGGTCTCGTCCACGAACTGGCCGCCACTCCGGAGGAGATGATCGAGAAGGCCCGCGCCTTCATCGACGCCAACCCCGAGTCGCAGCAGCCCTGGGACAAGCCCGGCTACCGCATCCCGGGCGGCACCCCGGCGCACCCCAAGTTCGCGGCGAACCTCCCCGCCTTCCCCGCCAACCTCAAGAAGCAGACCGCGGGCGCCAATTACCCGGCCCCGCGGAACATCCTCGCGGCGGCCGTCGAGGGCTCCCAGGTCGACTTCGAGACCGCGCTGACCATCGAGGCCCGGTACTTCACCGAGCTGGTCACGGGCCAGGTCGCGAAGAACATGATCCAGGCGTTCTTCTTCGACCTCCAGGCCGTCAACTCCGGCGCCAACCGGCCCAAGGACATCGAGCCGCGCCAGGTCCGCAAGGTCGCCGTGCTCGGCGCGGGCATGATGGGCGCGGGCATCGCGTACTCGTGCGCCCGCGCGGGCATCGAGGTCGTCCTCAAGGACGTCTCCGCCGAGGCCGCCGCCAAGGGCAAGGCGTACTCCGAGAAGCTCTGCGCCAAGGCCGTCCAGCGGGGCCGTACGACCCAGGAGAAGGCGGACGCGCTGCTCGCCCGCATCACACCGACCGCGGACCCGCAGGTCCTCGCGGGCTGTGACGCCGTGATCGAGGCGGTCTTCGAGGACACCTCGCTCAAGCACAAGGTGTTCCAGGAGATCCAGGACATCGTCGAGCCGGACGCGCTGCTCTGCTCCAACACCTCCACCCTGCCGATCACCGGGCTCGCGGAGGGAGTCGACCGCCCGGTCGACTTCATCGGGCTGCACTTCTTCTCGCCGGTCGACAAGATGCCGCTCGTCGAGATCATCAAGGGCGAGCGGACCGGCGACGAGGCACTGGCCCGCGCCTTCGACCTGGTGCGCCAGATCAACAAGACGCCGATCGTCGTCAACGACTCGCGCGGCTTCTTCACCTCGCGCGTCATCGGGCACTTCATCAACGAAGGCGTCGCGATGGTCGGCGAGGGCATCGAGCCCGCCTCCGTCGAGCAGGCGGCGGCCCAGGCGGGCTACCCGGCGAAGGTCCTGTCCCTCATGGACGAGCTGACCCTCACCCTGCCCCGCAAGATCCGCAACGAGACGAAGAAGGCCGTCGAGGAGGCGGGCGGCACCTGGGCCGGGCACCCCTCGGACACCGTGATCGACCGTATGGTCGACGAGTTCGAGCGCCCCGGCAGGAGCGGGGGAGCGGGCTTCTACGACTACGTGGACGGCAAGCGCGCCAAGCTCTGGCCGGGCCTTCGCGAGCACTTCACCAAGCCCGGGCACGAGATCCCGTTCGAGGACATGCAGGAACGCATGCTCTTCTCCGAAGCGCTCGACACCGTACGCCTCCTGGAGGAGGGCGTCCTGACGTCGGTCGCCGACGCCAACATCGGCTCCATCCTCGGCATCGGCTTCCCGGGCTGGACGGGCGGCGTCCTGCAGTACATCAACGGCTACGAAGGCGGCCTGCCCGGATTCGTGGCACGCGCGCGTGAGCTCACCGAGCGCTACGGAGAGCGGTTCACGCCGCCCGCTCTGCTCATCGAGAAGGCGGAGAACGGCGAGACGTTCAGCGACGACTGACACCGCTCCACAGAGGGTTCCGTGCGGGGGTGGCTCAGCTCTCCTTGAGCCACTCCCGCAGCTCCTCCTTGAGCGACCGCTGGAACGCGGTCACCAGCGCCTGCACCACCATCGGCTGCATATGGGCCGAGAGCGACCGCATCGCCGCCACGTGCTCGGGGTCCGACTCGCGCTCGCGGTAGGGCCCCCAGACCTCGTCACGGAAGAGCCGGGACAGCTCGTGCGCGGCCCCGCGGGTGTGCTCCATCAGGACCGTGCGCGCCGCCAGGATCGTCTCGTGCGCGATGGGCACGTCCAGGAGCTGCACCCCGAGGCGCAGCAGGCCCAGATCCACGCGGTACGTGTCCGGGACCGGGGTGCGGGCGATCACCCCCATCGCCGCGAGCCGGTCCAGGTCCTCGTCGTCGAGCGCGCGGCCCGCCCTGCGCTCCAGCTCGGCGTGCGGGGTGTCCTCCGCCGAGTCGGGCGCCCACGAGGCCACCACGGCACGGTGGATGGCCAGGTCGTGCGCGCTCAGGTCCGCGGGCAGCTGCTCCAGATACCGCTCGATCGCGGCGAGCGTCATGCCCTGGTGCTGCAACTCCTCGATGAGCGCGAGCCGGGACAGGTGCTCCTGGCCGTAGTGGCCGACGCGGCGCGGGCCGATCACCGGCGGCGGGAGCAGCCCCTTGGTGCTGTAGAAGCGGATCGTGCGGACCGTGACGCCCGCGCGCGCGGCGAGTTCGTCGACCGTGAGCGTCGGCTCCCCGGACCCGGTCGCGACGCCCTCGGTGTCGGTCGTCATGGCGGCGCCATCCCTCCCCGGTCGGCTCGGGGGACGTCTCCCCGCTTCGTGCGTCAATCCGGTGCAACAGTATTGCTGGCACACCAGTGTTGTGAAACCCTCCGGCCCAATCGATGGCACCAGGAGGCGGTCATGACCACGATCCTGCGACTCCCCGGAGACCCTGCCGACATCACGCTCCCCGCCCTGCTGCTCCGCAACGCCGAGGACCACGGCGACCTGCCCGCGCTCTCGTGGCGCGTGGGGGAGGAGTGGTCGACGCTCACCTGGCGCGAGGCGCGGCGCAAGGTGGCCGTGCTCGCCGCCGGTTACGCCGCGCTCGGCGTCGGGCGCGGCGAGCACGTCCTGATGATGATGGGCAACCGCCCCGAGCACTGGCTGAGCGACCTAGCCCTGGTGCACCTCGGTGCCGTCCCCGTCACCGTGTACGGCACCTCGGCCCCCGAGCAGATCGCGCACATCGTCCGGCACAGCAGGGCCCGCTTCGCGATCGTCGAGGGCGCCCGCGAACTGCCCCGCTGGGAGCCCCTCCTGTCGGACGACACGGCCCCGCTGGAGCGCCTCGTCGTCGTGGAGGCGGCCGAGGCGGGCGAACACCGTACGTACGGCTCCCTGCACGCCACCGGAAGCCGCCTCTTCAACCCCGACGCCTTCGAGAAGGCATGGCGCGAGAACCGCCCGGCCGACCCGCTCACCGTCGTCTACACCTCGGGCACCACCGGCGACCCCAAGGGCGTCCGCCTCACCCACCGCAACGTGATCCTCAACGGCATCGCCCTGGACAGCGTCGTCGAGTTCCCCGAACACGTCGGGCACATCTGCTACCTGCCCTTCGCGCACATCGCGGAGCGCCTGCTCGGCATCTACCTGCCGGTGCTCCGCGCCGCGCACGTCTATCTGTGCGCCGAACCCGCGCACGTGGCCGCCACCGCGCGCGAGCTGCGGCCCTTCCAGTTCTTCGGGGTCCCGCGCGTGTGGGAGAAGCTCGCCGCGTCCGTGCGGGCCGCGCTCGCCGGGCTGCCGGAGGAGCGGCGCCGCGCCATCGAGGCGGCGAACGACACGGCACGCGCGCACGTGGCCTGCCGGGAGCGCGGGGAGGAGCCGTCGGCCGAGCTGGCGGCGGCGTATGCGGAGGCCAAGGAGAAGGTGCTCGACCCGCTGCTCGCGCTGGCCGGCTTCGACCGCCTCGTGTGGACCGCGAGCGCGTCGGCGCCGATGCCGGTGGACGTGGCCAGGTTCTGGGCCGGCTTCGGCCTCGTGATCATGGACGCGTGGGGGCTCACGGAGACCTCCGGCGTCGTGACGACGAACGGGCCCGACGGGTTCAGGATCGGCTCGGTGGGCCGCCCCCTCGAAGGCCTCGAGGTACGCGTCGCCGACGACGGCGAGATCCTGGTGCGCGGCGCAACGGTCTTCGACGGATATCTGCGGCCGGACGGCGGCGTCGACGACGCGCGGGACGCGGACGGCTGGTTCGCCACCGGGGACATCGGGCGGCTCGACGCGGACGGCTACCTCTGGCTCACCGACCGCAAGAAGGAAATGATCGTGACCTCGACGGGCAAGAACGTCGCGCCCGCCCTCGTCGAGAGCGCGCTCAAGGAGCACCCGCTGATCGGGCAGGCCCTCGTCCACGGGGACGGCCGCTCGTATCTGGTGGCGCTGCTCGTCCTCGACCCGGAGATGGCGCCCGCCTGGGCCGCCGCGCGCGGCATCGAGGGGGAGCTGGCCACCCTGGTCACCCACGAGGCCGTGCTCGCGGAGGTGGCCCGCGCCGTGGCGGCCGTCAACGCACGCCTGAACCGCACCGAGCAGATCAAGCGCTACCGGCTGCTCGCCGAGGAGTGGGGCCCGGAGACCGGCGAGCTGACACCGTCCCTGAAGCTGCGCCGCCGGGTGATCCGTGACAAGTACATGCAGGTCATCGACGCCCTGTACACCCCCTGACCAGCATGTGAGAAGTCCCGCTATGTGACGTGCGCCACCGCGTGCGGGGCGATCTGTGGGGGAAGGTGTCCCGTCGGTCCGCGCGCGTCAGGGGTGTCGCGGGCCGGAGCACATCCGGACCCCGGAGCTCTTCCGGGCACCAGAGAGTAGATCCCCCACGTGAGCAAGGAAGCCGTAGATTCGGCCGTCCTGGACGCATCCCGCACCGATGCGCCCCAGGCCCCCGCGGACGCGGGCGACGCCGGTTACAGCAAGGACCTCAAGGCCCGTCACGTCAACATGATCGCGATCGGTGGCGCGATCGGCACCGGCCTCTTCCTGGGGGCGGGCGGCCGCCTCCACTCGGCGGGCCCCGCGCTCGCCCTCGCGTACCTCGTGTGCGGCGTTTTCGCGTTCTTCGTCGTCAGGGCGCTCGGCGAGATGGTCCTGTACCGGCCCTCGTCCGGTTCGTTCGTCTCGTACGCGCGTGAGTTCCTGGGCGAGAAGGGCGCGTTCTTCGCCGGTTGGATGTACTTCCTCAACTGGTCGACCACCTGCATCGCCGACATCACGGCGATCGCGCTGTACACGCACTACTGGAGCTTCTTCACCGACATACCCCAGTGGGTGCTCGCGCTGATCGCCCTCGCGGTCGTGCTGTCGGTGAACCTCGTCTCGGTGAAGTACTTCGGCGAGATGGAGTTCTGGTTCTCGATCATCAAGGTGGCCGCACTGAGCGCCTTCATGATCATCGGTATCTTCCTGCTGGCCAGCCAGCACAAGGTGGGCGGCGAGACGCCCGGCCTCAACATGATCACCGACCACGGCGGCCTCATGCCGAACGGTCTGATGCCGGTCGTGATCGTGATGCAGGGCGTCGTCTTCGCGTACGCCTCGCTGGAGCTGGTCGGCGTCGCGGCGGGCGAGACCGCCGAGCCGCAGAAGATCGTCCCGCGCGCGGTGAACTCGATCATGTGGCGCGTCGGCCTCTTCTACGTCGGTTCCGTCGTCCTGCTCGCGCTGCTCCTGCCGGGCACGGTGTACTCGGCCGACCAGAGCCCGTTCGTGACGGTCCTCTCCAAGATCGGCGTACCGGCCGCCGGCGACGTGATGAACTTCGTCGTCCTCACCGCCGCCATGTCCTCGCTGAACTCCGGCCTCTACTCCACGGGCCGCATCCTGCGCTCGATGGCGATGGCGGGCTCCGCCCCGAGGTTCACCGCCAAGATGAACCGGAACCAGGTCCCCTACGGCGGCATCCTGCTCACCGCCTCCCTCGGTGTCGTCGGCGTCGGCCTCAACAAGGTGGTTCCGGGCAAGGCCTTCGAGATCGTCCTGAACGTGGCCTCGCTCGGCATCATCGGCACCTGGATCACGATCATGGTCTGCCACCTCGCCTTCGTGCGGAGCGCGAAGCGCGGCGAGATCACCCGGCCGAAGTTCCAGCTCCCCTTCAGCGGCATCACGGAGTACGTGACGATCGCGTTCCTGCTCGCCGTCCTCTGCCTGATGTGGAAGGACGCCGAGGTCGGCCGCAAGACGCTGTTCCTCATCCCGGTCGTGGGCGCGGCCCTGGTCGTCGGCTGGTTCGGCGTTCGGCGCCGGGTGGAGCGCGAGGCGCAGGGCCTCACGGTCCCGAAGGGCAAGTAGCAGCGCGCCACTGCGCGGAGGACGGCTCGGCCCGGTGCGACCCCGGTCGCACCGGGCAACTGGCCCGCAAGTGTGCGTTGTTGCGCACGGATGAGCGGGTAGAGCCCCGGCATGCAGCTCATCCCCGCGCAGCTCGTCCCCGCGCAGCTTGGCCTCGGCGCCCTGCTCTGCGCTCTCTGCCTCCTCGCCGTACGCCTCCTGCCCCGCGTCGGCCGGGTCCCCGTGCCCGCAGCGGCGCCGGTGGACGACAGCAGCAGGCGGGAGATGCGCGGAATGCTGCTCTCCGAGGCGTGCGCGGACGGCCCCTGGGAGGACGCCGGGCCCCTCGCCACCGGCCAGGCCCGCGAGGAGGCGGAGCGCGCCGAGGCGGAGGCGGAGCTGCGCCGCCAGATCTCCGAGTGGGCGTCCGAGGTGGCCGGCCGCATCGCGGAAGCCCCGCGCACCGCCCCGCACCCTGCCCCGCATGCCGACGCCTGGCCCGAGCCGGGGCCCGATCCGACGGGTTCCGGTCGCTAGGCGTACGCATTCACGCCCTCGTCCGCCGCCACCACTGGTGGCCGGGAGCCCGCAGCCGGAGACTCGGGACATGGACGTCATGGTCTCGGTCAAGGACGGCGAACTGTGGTCGCACGACTCGGGTGAACCGAGCGGCACGGGCGGCGGAAGCCTCCCCCTCGTCCTGCTGCATCCCGGAGTCGGCGACTCCCGGGTCTGGGACGGCATCCTGCCGAGCCTCACGGAGCGGCACCGGGTGATCCGTTACGACGCGCGGGGATACGGCAGGTCGCCGGCCCCGACCTCCTCGTACTCCCTTGTCGAGGACCTGATCGCCGTCCTCGACCACTACGGCGTGGCCCGCGCGGTCCTGGCCGCCTCCAGCATGGGCGGCGCGACGGCCCTCAGCCTCGCGGTCCGCGATCCCGCGCGGGTGGCGAGCCTCGCCCTGGTGGTCCCGAGCGTCACCGGCGCCGAGGATCCTCTTCCGCCGGAGTTCATGGCGGAGATCGGCCGGCGCGCCCGGGCGGGCGACGTGGACGGCATCGTGACCATGATGCGGGGCGTCTCCGCCACTCAGGGGACCGGGGACGACCCCGAGGTCACCGCGCACCTCAAGGCGGTGATCCCGGCGTGGTTCGCCGTGCACCCGCACCACGTGCCCGACCCGCCCGTCTACGACCGGCTCGGCGAGCTCGACGTGCCGTGTGTCCTCGCCCTGGCCGAGCACGACCAGCCCGAGGTGCGCCGCGTGAACGAGACGATGGCGCAGCGCATCCCCGGCTGCCGCCTGGTCCGCCTCGAACACAGCGACCACTTCCCGACGGTCCGCGAACCCGACGCGGTCCTCGACGTCATCCTGGACGCGTACGCCCTGGCACGCTGACGGCCCCCGAGCCCGCGGTCGCATACTGGAACACGCACGCACCGGGCACGGCCGAGGAGCACGTCACATGAACCACCACGCCGACGGCCGCGACCCGGCACCGCCCCCGCCCGGCGGCATCCTCTGGAGCATCGCGGGCGACATCCGCATGTTCCTGATGCTGCCGCCCGCGCTCACCATGCAGGTGGCGCACCCGGCGGTCGGCGCGGGCGTCGACGAGCACTCGGTGTTCAGGACCGACCCGTGGGGGAGGGGCGAGCGCTCGGTGCGCTCGGTCCTGCTGTGGGTGTACGGCGGGGACGAGGCCGCCGCGGAGGGCCGCAGGCTGCGCGCGCTGCACCGCACCATCCAGGGCACGGACACGCGTGGCCGCCGCTACCACGCGCTGACCTCCGCGAACTACGCATGGGTCCACGCCACCGGCTTCCCCGTCTACCAGCACGCGCAGAAGTACCTGGGCCGCCCCTTCACCGAGGCACAGGAACGGCAGCTGTACGCGGAGTGGCTGCGGGTCGGGCGCGTCCTCGGCCTCCACGACCGGGACATGCCGCAGACGCTGGAGGAGTTCTGGCCGTACTACCGCAAGGTCCTCGCCGACGAGCTCGAACTCACGCGGGTGGCCGCCGAACTGACCGCCACCGACAAGACCGTCCCGCCACCGGACCGCGGCCCGCTCCCCGTACGCCTGCTGCTGCGCGCCCTGTGGCCCGTACTGCTGCCCCCGCTGGCCCGCTTCCGCCGCTTCGTCACGATCGGCCTCATGCCGCCGGACGCCCGCGAGGCGATAGGCCTGCCGTGGACCGCCGCGCAGGAGCGCAGACTGCGCCGCTTCGGCCGGGTGGTCCGCACCGTGGTGCCCCTCCTGCCGGAGCGGCTGCGCTACCTGCCCATGGCCCGGCGGGCACGGGCCCGACACCGCGCCGCCGGGCGCTAGACCCGGACGGCGCGGCGCACCCGGTCGTCAGTGACCGTGCTCGTGCTTGTCGGTGTGCCCGTGGTCGTGCACCCCGTTCGTCGCGGCGATCTGCTTCCACGACTTCGGCTTCGCCGGGGTGGTCGACGAGCGGGCGATCCCGGCGTCCCGCGCGGCGGGAGCGGCCGGGCGCGACGGCTGGTAGAGCCACGTGTCGAACAGCTCCGCGAGCGGCTTGCCCGAGATCTTCTCGGCGTACTTCACGAAGTCGCCGACCTTGGCGTTGCCGTACGCGTGCTTCTTCGGCCACCCCTTCAGGATCTTGAAGAACGCGGTGTCGCCGATCTCGTTGCGCAGCGCCTGCAGCGCGAGCGCGCCCCGGTCGTAGACCGCGCCGTGGAACTGGTTGTCGGGGCCAGGGTCACCCGGCTTGACCTTCCAGAACGGGTCGTCCGCGGGGCGCAGGGAGTACACGTAGTCCGCCAGCTCCTGCGCCGTGCCCTCGCCCTCCTTCTCCGACCACAGCCACTGGCTGTAGCGGGCGAAGCCCTCGTTGACCCAGATGTCCTTCCAGTGGTGCACGGAGACGCTGTCGCCGTACCACTGGTGGGCGATCTCGTGGACGACGATCGACGCGTTGGAGCCGTTCGCGAACGCGGCGGGGCTGTAGAAGGGCCTGGTCTGGGTCTCCAGGGCGTAACTGCTCTTCACGTTCGGCACATAGCCGCCGAGCGCGTTGAAGGGGTACTTCCCGAAGACCGTCTCCAGCCACTCGGTGATCTCGGTGGTCCGCTCGATGCTGGCCCGCGCCGCACCGGCGTTGTCGCCCAGATCCTTGCTGTACGCGTTCAGGACGGGCAGGCCGCTCTCCGTCTTGTCGGTCGTGATGTCGAACTTGCCGACCGCGAGCGTCGCGAGGTAACTGGCCTGCGGCTTGTTCGACCGCCAGCTGTAGCGCGTCCAGCCGAGGCGGGAACTCTGCGCCTGCAGCACGCCGTTGGAAATCGCCTGCGTACCGTCGGGCACGGAGACGGACACGTCGTACGTGGCCTTGTCCAGCGGGTGGTCGTTGGAGGGGAACCACCACACGGCGGCCTCCGGCTCCTGCGCCGCGACGCCGCCGTCCGGCGTCCGGTGCCAGGCCGTGTAACCGTTGACCTTCAGCTCGGACGGCTTGCCCGCGTACCGCACGACGACCGTGATGGCCGTGTCCTTCGGCAGCCCGGCCTGCAGGGTGATCTCCAGCTCCTGCTCGCCGGTCTTCTTGAACTTCGCCTTCTTGCCGTTGACCCGCACCTCGGAGACCTTGAGCCCGAAGTCGAGGTTGAAGCGCGAGAGGTCCTGCGTGGTGCGGGCGTTGAGCGTCGCCGTGCCTTCGAGAAGGTCCGTCCTGGGCTGGTACTTCAGCCGCAGGTCGTAGTGCGAGACGTCGTATCCGCCGTTGCCGCTCGCCGGGTAATAGGGGTCGCCGATGCCCGGCGCCCCGGGGGAGAAGTCCGCTGCCGATGCCGGGATCGCCAGCAGGAGAGAGGCCGCGAGCGCGCCCGGGGCGATGAGTCTGCGGTGCACAAGAGCTCCAAGTCGTAGGGGCACAACATCTGTTCGTCTTGGTCCTGGAGCCTATTCAGCCCCGCCCGTATGCGTCATGTCCATGGCCTCGGACGTCACACGATCGCCATTCGGCCGACATGTGCCTGGTTGTCCCATGCACCTGTCGCGGCAGGGTGCGGCCCTCTGTCGCACGGAGGTTCACCGGTGTACCTTCCGCGCCATGCCGATACGTGCGCGACGCACCCGACTCCTGTGGAGAACGCTGCTTACGGCGGCCCTGGCCGCCCTGATGGCCACCCTCGTGTCCCCGGGCGCGGCGCAGGGGGCCGGCCCGGCCCCGCGCAAGCCGGGCGAGAGCAGACCCGTGTACTCGTACGAGGACGCGATACGCGAATCCGTATGGGTCGACACCAGGATCGACGGCGACGCGGACGGCAGGACCGACCGCGTCGCCGTCGACATCGTCAGGCCCCGCGAACTCGACCGCACGGGCCGCCGAATACCCGTGATCATGGACGCGAGCCCGTACTACGCCTGCTGCGGACGCGGCAACGAGAGCCAGAAGAAGACGTACGACGAGAACGGGAACCCGGTCCGCTTCCCGCTCTACTACGACAACTACTTCGTGCCGCGCGGCTACGGCTACGTCGCCGTGGACCTCGCGGGCACGAGCCGCTCCGACGGCTGCGTCGACGTCGGCGGACGCTCGGACGTCCAGTCCGCCAAGGCCGTCGTCGACTGGCTGAACGGCCGCGCCCGCGGCTACACCAGCCGCACCGGCAGCGAACGTACGCAGGCGTCGTGGACCAACGGCGCCACCGGAATGATCGGCAAGAGCTACGACGGAACCGTCGCGCAGGGCGTCGCCGCCACCGGAGTGCCGGGGCTCAGGACCATCGTGCCCATCGGCGCCATCTCCTCCTGGTACGACTACTACTTCGCCAAGGGCGCCCCCCTCTACGACGGCGGCCCCGAGTGGCTGTCGGACTACGTGGAGAGCCCCGAGGCACGCGCCCGCTGCGGCGCCGTGCAGCAGCGGCTGATCGACGGGGCGCCCCGCACCGGCGACTGGACCCGCCTGTGGAGCGAGCGCAACCACGTACCGGACGCCGACAAGGTGCGCGCCAGCGTCTTCGTCGTCCACGGCATGCAGGACCTCAACGTCCGCACCAAGCACTTCGGCCAGTGGTGGGACGCGCTCGCCGAGAACGGCGTCGACCGCAAGATCTGGCTCAGCCAGGCCGGCCACGTCGACCCCTTCGACTTCCGCCGCGCCGACTGGGTGCGCACGCTGCACCGCTGGTTCGACCACGAACTCCTCGGATACGACAACGGCATCGACCGCGAACCGATGGCCGACATCGAGCGCGCCCCGGACCGCTGGAGCACCGACCGCGTCTGGCCCCCGCGCGGCACGCACGCCGTGAAGCTCCGCCCCGCCAAGGGCGCCGCACCCGGCGTGGGCACCCTCGGCATCCGCCTGGGCAAGGGCGCCGAGACCTTCACCGACGACCCGCGGCTCAGCGAGACCGACTGGGCCGAGCGCATCGACACGTCGACTCCGGACAAGGCGGGCTTCGTCAGCAAGCCCCTCGCACGCGACCTGCGCCTGTCCGGCTCGTCGAAGGTGACCGTCACCGCGACCCCGACGACCCGCACCGCCCACCTCTCCGCGGTCCTCGTCGACCTCGGGCCCGACATCATCCGCGACTACGCCGCCGCGGGCGAGGGCATCACCACCCTTCCCGAACGCACCTGCTGGGGCGCGAGCACCACGGGTGACAGCTCCTGCTTCAAGGAGACGCGCGCGAAGACCGCCGCCGTCGACTACACCATCTTCAGCCGCGGCTGGGCCGACCTCGGCAACTGGGCCGACGCCCGGCACGGCCGCCCGCTCACCCCGGGCAGGCCGCACACCATCACCCTCGACCTCGCAGCGACCGACCACGTCGTACCGAAGGGCCACCGGCTCGCACTGATCGTCGCGGGCACCGACAGGAACCTGATCGAGCCGCCCGCGGACACGCCGACGCTCGCCCTCGACCTGGCCCGCACCTACGCGAAGGTGCCGCTGATCGGCGGCGCGAAGGCGTTCACCACCACCGAGACCGTCACCCCCCGCGAGTCCCGCCTCGACGGCGTGGCCCCGCCGCGACCGCTCAACCCCATCCCCGGAGGCACCACTTCATGACACCGCGCATCCGCACCCTGGCGCTCGCCTGCGCCGCCGCCGCGCTCGCCGCACCGCTCCTGACGGCGCCCGCGCAGGCGACGCCGACCCCGCCCCGTACCGGATTCGAGGAGACGAACGGCGCGCGCTGGACCAGTCAGCCCGAGGAACAGGACCTCCTCGCCACCGTGGACAAGGCCGCGAAGAGAGTCTCGGTCGCCCGAATAGGCACCACCAAACAGGCCCGCCCCGTCCAGCTCGTCCGCATCGGCGAACGCCCGACGAAGAACACCGTGTTGCTGATCTGCAGCCAGCACGGCGACGAGCCCTCGGGCCGCGAGGCGTGCCTGTCCACGATCCGCGACCTCGCCTACGCGAAGGACAAGAAGACCGAGCGCTTCCTCTCCCGCACCACGCTCCTCGTCGTGCCCACCGCCAACCCGGACGGCCGCGCCGCCGACACCCGCGGCAACTCCGACGGCGTCGACATCAACCGCGACCACCTCTCCCTGCAGACCGCGGAGGCCCGCGCCCTGGCCGCCGTGATCCGCGACCGCAAGCCGGACGTCATCTACGACCTGCACGAGTACGGGGCCACCCCCAAGTTCTACGACAAGGACCTGTTCGACCTCTGGCCACGCAACCTCAACACCGACGAGGCCGTGCACGGCGAGGCGCAGACCCTGTCCAAGGCGTACGTGCGACCGGCCGCCGAGCACGACGGCTACACCACCGGCACGTACGGAATCTGGACCGACCCCGTCACCGGCGAGCCGATCAAGCAGGTCGCGGGCGACGGCCAGGAGCGCATCCTGCGCAACATGTCCGGCATCAAGCACGCCGCGGGCCTGCTGATCGAGAGCCGTGTCGACCCCCTGACAGAGGCCGAGAGGAAGGACGAGGCGCTGAACAACCGGCGCCGCGTGACGTCCCAGCTGTCGGCGCTCGGCGGGCTGTTCGACTACACGGACGAACGCCGCCGGCAGCTGGAGGCGGCCACCGGCGCGGCCCGCGCCGAGGGCTACCGCGACCGCGGCCCCGTCTACGTCGGCGGCGCCGACAACGACCCCGCCGAGCCGTCGGAGACCATCCAGAACCCGCCCTGCGGCTACCGCCTGACCGCCGCCCAGTACGGCGACATCAAGGACGAACTGGCCCTGCACGGCGTCACCGTGAAGCGCCTCAAGTCCGGCGCGTACGTCCCGCTGCGGCAGTCGGCGCGGGCTCTCGTGCCGCTGCTGCTCGACGAGCGTGCGCCGTATCACATGGTCACAGGTCGGCCCGACATGGTCTGTTGAGCAGGTGAGAGGTGCGTCACATGTGGTAGGGGGTAGCGGAGAACAAAGTCTCGACCCAATCGACCCCTTGAAAGGTGTCACTTGTGACGCAGGATCAACATAAAGCGGACGACGGGGGAGGGGCGCCGGACATCATGGCGCCCGCCCCCGGCGGTCGGTCCCCGCAGACGGACCGGGTGGTCTTCGGCGTGACCGCCGTGCTCACCCTCGCGTTCGTGATCTGGGGCGCGGTGTCGACGGACTCGCTCGAGAATGTCTCCACGGACATGCTCAACGGTCTGATGCACAACGGCGGTTGGTTCTTCATGCTGACCGCCACCGGATTCGTCGTCTTCGCGCTCTGGCTGGCGGTCAGCCGGTACGGGAAGATCACGCTCGGCCGGGAGGGCGAGGACCCCGAGTTCCGCACCGTCTCCTGGGTCGCCATGATGTTCAGTGCCGGTATGGGCATCGGCCTGATGTTCTACGGGGTGAGCGAACCCCTGGCCCACTTCACCACGCCACCGCCGGGCACCGACCCGGCGGACGCGCCCGCGGCCATGGAGACCGCGATGGCCACCACCCTCTTCCACTGGACGCTCCATCCGTGGGCGATCTACGCGGTCGTGGGCCTCGCCATCGCGTACAGCACCTTCCGCCGCAACCGTCGGCAGACCATCAGCGCCGTCTTCGAGCCGCTCATCGGCAAGAAGCACGCACGCGGCGCCTGGGGACGGGTCATCGACATCCTCGCCATCTTCGCCACGCTCTTCGGCTCGGCCGCCTCGCTGGGCCTCGGCGCCCTGCAGATCGGCAGCGGCATCGAGGAGCTCGACTGGATGAAGACCGCGGGCACCGGCCTGCTCGTCGTGATCATCGCCGTGCTGTCCGTGGCGTTCGTGGCGTCCGCCGTCTCCGGTGTGGAGAAGGGCGTGCAGTGGCTCTCCAACATCAACATGGTGCTCGCCGGGCTGCTCGTCCTCTTCGTCTTCATCGCGGGCCCGACGGTCATCATCCTCGACATGGTGCCCACGTCGATCGGTGCCTACCTGAACGACCTGCCGCAGCTGATCGGCCGCACCGAGGCGTCGAGCGGCAAGGGCGTCGCGGACTGGCTGAGCAGCTGGACGGTCTTCTACTGGGCCTGGTGGATCTCCTGGACGCCCTTCGTCGGCATGTTCATCGCCCGCATCAGCCGCGGCCGTACGGTCCGTCAGTTCGTCGGCGGCGTCATCCTGGTGCCCAGCAGCGTCAGCCTCATCTGGTTCGCCGTGTTCGGCGGCAGCGCCATGACCGTCTCCGACCGCGGCGGGCTGAAGGGCGACATGTCCCAGGAGGCCCAGCTCTTCGGCCTCCTCCACGAGTACCCGATCGCCACCGTGACCAGCCTCCTCGTGATGATCCTCGTCGGCATCTTCTTCGTCTCCGGTGCCGACGCCGCGTCCATCGTGATGGGCACGCTCTCCCAGAAGGGCGCCCTCGAACCCGGCCGGTTCGTCGTGGTCTTCTGGGGCCTCGTGACCGGCGCCGTCGCGGCGATCATGCTGCTGATCGGCGACGGCTCGGACGACGCGCTCACGGGCCTGCGGAACCTCACGATCCTGGTCGCCGCGCCGTTCACCCTCGTCATGATCGGCATGTGCGTGTCCCTCATGCGGGACCTGCGCCACGACCCGCTGATCGTCCGCGGCGAGCACGGCACCGAGGTCCTCGAAAAGGCCGTCATCGCAGGCCACGAGCACCACGACGGTGACTTCGAGCTCCGGATCGGTCCCGCCCGCGACGACACGGGCGACAGCGAAGGACCGGAACAGGACAACGACCCGGCCGACCCCCGCTGACCGGCCGCCCCAGGAGGCGGTGCCCCAGCCGCGCCGCCTCCTGGGCCCACTCGTCGCTCCGTCGGGGCACGCCCCGCAGCGGAATCCGTGATGCCGTGCTCACATCGCACGTCAGGTGGGGATACTCACAGCATGTCTGCCGAGTACGCGACCTTCGGTCTGGCACCGGCCATGCGCGCCGGTGGAGTTCTCGCCAACGGTGACTACCAAGTGCACCGCGACTTCGTCGACTTCATCGTGAACGGGCGCCCCCTCCTCTTCCAGCTCTCCGACCTCGACGCGGTGTCGCCGCTGGCCGCCGACATCCCCCCGGCGATCTTCACCGCGCACGTCCGCAGGCTCCTCCTGGAGGCGCAGGCGCCGCTGGGCGACGGGCGGTACGTCATCTACGGCTGCCCCGAGTGCGAGGGTCTCGAGTGCGGCGCCGTCACGGCGGTGATCGAGCGGAGCGACGACGGCAGTGACGACTTCGTCTGGCGCGACTTCGCCTGGCAGACGGCCGAACCCGCCGACCTGGTGCTCAACGGCTACCACGGCATAGGGCCCTTCCGCTTCCGCGGCGCCGAATACCGCGCCGCGCTCGGCCAGTTGCTCTCCGAGAGCGAGCGGCAGACCCGCCGCCGGGTCCTGCTGATCGGCGCCCGCGTGGCGGTGCTCGCCAAGCTGGCGGCGGCGCTCCGCACGATCGGGATCGGGGCGGAGATCGCGGGCGACGCGGAGGGCGTCCCAGGGGACGAACTCCGTACGTACGGGGCGGTCGCCTTCGGCCCCACGATCCCCGACGCCACGCGCCGGTCCGTACGGTCGGCCTTCGACGCGGCCGGCGTCGACGTCGCCTATGTCGACGGGCTCGCGCCCATCATCCCGCTCCTCGTCGCGCAGATCGAGTACGCGCTGGACAACAGCCCACGGGAACAGCGCCGCCTCACCGGTCTGGCGGCGGACCCGACCTCGGCGCAGCTGGACGTCACCTCCACGTGCCGAGTCCAACTGACGACGTACCGCGTGGACCGTCTGTCCCGCACCCACGTCTACGAGGTCTTCGACGAGGTCCTGGAACCGGGCCACCACAGGGTCCCCCTCGCCCCCAAGTCCACAAAGGGCAACGCCTACGTAGTAGCCCGAACCTCCACCAGCGTCCTGGTAACCCCAGCCTCCCCTTCATAGCAGGCCCTTCAAGCCCGCCGCTTCGCGGCGGATGTTCCCCACCCACCCACCCGTTTGCCCCGCGACGTCGCGCGGGGGTAGGGGCGGGTGGGTGGGGGTGCCTCGCGGTCGTCCTGCGGGAGTGGGGGCGGGTGGGTGCCCCACGACGGCCCGCAGGGGCAGGGGCGAACCCCCACCGGGCCGCAGCCGCTCGCGCTCCTGAGGGGACGTGGGGGTATGTGCGAACGGAGCACCGAGCACACCATGGCGTCTTTGTTCGGGCAGCGTGGCGCAGGGATGGCGAGTACGCACATACCCCCGCGGCCCCGCCCCACAGACGGACGCAAGGCGAACCCGCCCCCCCGCAAGGCGAACCCGCTCCCGAGACCCCCCACCCACCCCTCACCTACAATCACCCCCTGATGACCGCAACCCTCGTCGCCAAAGATCTCGCCGCCGGCCACGGCGACCGCACCCTGTTCTCCGGACTGGATCTCGTCGTCGCCCCGGGCGACGTCATCGGTCTTGTCGGAGCCAACGGAGCGGGGAAGTCCACCCTGCTGCGGCTGCTCGCGGGGGTTGATGCCCCCGAAGGGGGTGAGCTGAGGCTTTCGCCGCCCACCGCCGCCGTAGGCCACCTCCCCCAGGAGCCCGACCGCCGCCCCGGCGAGAGCATCCGCGCCTTCCTGGCCCGCCGCACCGGCGTGGCGGAGGCCCAGCGCGTCATGGACGACGCCACCCAGGCCCTCGTCGACGGCGCCCCCGGCGCGGACGACGCGTACGCCACCAGCCTGGAGCGCTGGCTCGCGCTCGGCGGCGCGGACCTCGACGACCGCGCCGAGGAAGTCGCCGCCTCGCTCGGCCTCACCGTGGGCCTTGACCAGCCGATGACGTCGCTCTCGGGAGGCCAGGCGGCCCGCGCGGGCCTCGCCTCCCTCCTCCTGTCCCGCTACGACGTGTTCCTCCTGGACGAGCCGACCAACGACCTCGACCTGGCGGGCCTGGAACGCCTGGAGAGCTTCGTGAGGGGGCTCCGCGCCGGCACCGTCGTGGTCTCGCACGACCGCGAGTTCCTCACCCGCACCGTCACCAAGGTCCTCGAACTCGACCTGGCCCAGCAGCAGATCAACCTCTACGGCGGCGGCTACGACGCGTATCTGGAGGAGCGGGAGACGGCCCGCCGGCACGCCCGCGGCGACTACGAGGAGTACGCCGACAAGAAGGCGGCGCTCCAGAGTCGCGCCCAGATGCAGCGCTCCTGGGCCGACAAGGGCGTCAAGAACGCCCGCCGCAAGGCGGCCAAGGGCGGCGACAACGACAAGATCGGCCGGAACTTCCGCAGCGACACCAGCGAGAAGCAGGCGGCGAAGGCCCGCCAGACGCAGCGGATGATCGAGCGCCTCGACGTCGTCGAGGAGCCCCGCAAGGAGTGGGAGCTCCAGATGGAGATCGCGGCGGCCCCCCGCTCCGGCGCGGTCGTCGCGAGCGTGCGCGACGCGGAGGTGCACCGGGGCGCGTTCACGCTCGGCCCGGTCACGCTGCAGATCGACTGGGCGGACCGCGTGGCCATCACCGGTGCGAACGGCTCGGGCAAGTCGACGCTGCTCGCCGCCCTCCTGGGGCGCGTCCCGCTGGACGCGGGCCACGCGGCCCTCGGCTCCGGCGTCCTCGTCGGCGAGGTCGACCAGGCACGTGCGCTGTTCCACGGCGAGGAGTCCCTGCTGGACGCGTTCTGCGCGGCCGTCCCGGACACCGAGCCGGCCGAGGTGCGCACGCTGCTCGCCAAGTTCGGCCTGAAGGCGGACCACGTGCTGCGCTCGGCGGCCACGCTCTCTCCCGGCGAGCGGACCCGCGCGGCCCTGGCCCTGCTCCAGGGCAGGGGCGTCAACCTCCTCGTCCTGGACGAGCCGACGAACCACCTGGACCTGCCGGCGATCGAACAGCTGGAGTCGGCCCTGGAGGCGTACGAGGGCACGCTGCTCCTGGTCACGCACGACCGCAGGATGCTGGACGCGGTCCGGGTGACGCGCCGCCTGGAGGTGGCGGAGGGCAAAGTGACGGAACTGCCACTCTGACCTCCGCGCCCCTCACACCCGGCGCCGCACGTCAGCCCCGCTACCGCACGTCAGCCCCGCTGTCGCACGTCAGCCCCGCTTGGGGTCCACGAGCCCGGCCCGCCGCAGCGCCTCGGCCATCGCGTCGTTGGCGGGCGGCGGCCCCTGCCGCTGCTGCCCGCGCTGGCCCTGCCCGCGCTGCCCTTGACCCGAACGCTGTCCCTGACCGGAACGCTGCCCCTGACCGCCCTGCTGCTGCCGCTGCCTGGGCGGCCGCCCGCCCCGCTTGGGCTGCGTCTCCCCGGAGGCATCGGAAGCGGCCGCCTCGTCGTCGAGACGCAACGTCAGCGAGACCCGCTTACGAGCGACGTCGACGTCCATGACCTTCACCTTGACGATGTCGCCGGGCTTCACGACGTCCCGCGGGTCCTTGACGAACGTCTTCGACATGGCGGAGACGTGCACCAGGCCGTCCTGATGCACGCCCACGTCCACGAACGCCCCGAACGCGGCCACGTTCGTGACGACGCCCTCGAGGATCATCCCGGCGGCCAGGTCGGAGATCTTCTCCACGCCGTCCTTGAAGGTCGCCGTCTTGAAGGCGGGCCGCGGGTCGCGCCCGGGCTTCTCCAGCTCCTTCAGGATGTCGGTGACCGTGGGCAGACCGAAGACCTCGTCCACGAACTGCTCCGGCCGCAGCGAGCGCAGCGCACTCGTGTTGCCGATGAGCGAAGCGACCTCACCGCCCGCCGACTTCACCATCTTGCGCACCACGGGGTATGCCTCGGGGTGCACGCTGGAGGCGTCCAGCGGGTCGTCGCCGCCGCGGATGCGGAGGAAGCCCGCGCACTGCTCGTACGCCTTCGGGCCGAGCCTGGGCACGTCCTTGAGGCTCTTGCGGCTCTTGAACGGGCCGTTCGCGTCGCGGTGCGCCACGATGTTCTCCGCGAGGCCCGAGCCGATGCCCGAGACACGCGCGAGGAGCGGGGCGGACGCGGTGTTCACGTCCACGCCGACGCCGTTCACACAGTCCTCGACGACCGCGTCCAGCGAGCGGGAGAGCTTCACTTCCGACAGGTCGTGCTGGTACTGCCCGACGCCGATCGACTTGGGGTCGATCTTCACGAGCTCGGCGAGCGGGTCCTGGAGGCGCCGCGCGATGGAGACCGCGCCGCGGATCGAGACGTCGAGGTCCGGGAGCTCCTGCGAGGCGAAGGCCGAAGCGGAGTACACGGAGGCGCCCGCCTCGGAGACCATCACCTTCGTCAGGTTCAACTCCGGGTGCTTGGTGATGAGTTCACCGGCGAGCTTGTCGGTCTCGCGGGACGCCGTGCCGTTCCCGATGGCGATCAGGTCGACGTCGTGCTCCTTCGCGAGCCGCGCGAGCGTCGCCAGGGACTGGTCCCACTTGTTCGCCGGGACGTGCGGGTGGATCGTGTCGGTCGCGACGACCTTGCCGGTGGCGTCGACGACGGCCACCTTCACACCCGTACGGAAACCGGGGTCGAGGCCCAGCGTCGCGCGCGTGCCCGCGGGCGCCGCGAGCAGCAGGTCGCGCAGGTTCGACGCGAAGACCCGCACCGCCTCGTCCTCGGCGGCCGTCCGCAGGCGCAGCCGCAGGTCGATGCCGAGGTGCACGAGAATGCGGGTCCGCCAGGACCAGCGCACGGTGTCCTGGAGCCACTTGTCGGCCGGGCGCCCCCGGTCGGCGACGCCGAAGCGGTGGGCGACGATCCCCTCGTACGAAGAAGGGGTGCCCGGCGTGGCGTCGGCCTCCTCCGGCTCCAGGACGAGGTCGAGGACGTCCTCCTTCTCGCCGCGCAGCATGGCGAGGATGCGGTGCGAGGGCAGCTCGGTGAAGGGCTCGGCGAAGTCGAAGTAGTCGGCGAACTTGGCGCCCGCCTCCTCCTTGCCGTCCCGGACCTTCGCCACGAGGCGGCCGCGCACCCACATGCGCTCGCGCAGCTCACCGATCAGGTCGGCGTCCTCCGAGAACCGCTCGGCGAGGATCGCCCGGGCCCCGTCCAGCGCGGCCTGCGAGTCCGCGACGCCCTTGTCGGCGGCGACGAACGCGGCCGCGGCGGCGTGCGGTTCCACCGTCGGGTCGGCGAGCAGCCCGTCGGCCAGCGGCTCGAGCCCCGCCTCGCGGGCGATCTGCGCCTTCGTGCGCCGCTTCGGCTTGAAGGGCAGGTAGATGTCCTCGAGCCGCGCCTTGGTGTCCGCCTCGCGGATCCGCGCCTCGAGCTCGTCCGTGAGCTTGCCCTGCTCGCGGACGGATTCGAGGATGGCGGCGCGCCGGTCCTCCAGTTCGCGCAGGTAGCGCAGCCGCTCCTCGAGCGTGCGCAGCTGCGCGTCGTCGAGCATCTCGGTCGCTTCCTTGCGGTAGCGCGCGATGAAGGGCACCGTGGAGCCGCCGTCGAGCAGGTCGACGGCGGCCTTCACCTGCCGCTCCCGTACGCCGAGCTCCTCGGCGATCCTGCTCTCGATGGACGCTGGGGTGGACGTCTTCAAAGCTGCCACGTTCCGGTACCGCCTTCTCGCTCAGGTTGCCGGGCAATTGTGGCAGGTGGCGCCGACAGAGACGGATCAGACCCGGCGGGCCCGGCCCATGCGCCCGGATCGGCGGCCGCCGCCGCGCCCGCCCCGACTCGCGGTGCTGGAAGCTCCGCCGAACAGCCGGGCCAGGGCCCGGAACGGCAGGGTGACGACGGTGGCGATGGCGCCCGCTATCTGACGCAGTACATCCGCTATGGCACGGAACATGAGGTTTCCCCTCTCGTCTCCCGGCACGGCCGGGATGGCGGCCAGGAGACGACCGGGTACCTCGGCTCGGCCGAGCCATGCCTGACCGGTGCTCAGCGCTTGCCGAGCAGATCCGCCGGGAACGCGCCGGCCTGCAGCGCCGTGCCGGTGAACAGGGTGCCGAGTTCGGTGAGACGCTCGACGCCCGCCGCGCCCAGGTGCTCGTACGGGGCCCGGTCCAGGTGGTCCGTCCGCGCCTCGATGTCACGGCGCAGCGCCACGCCGTCCTCCGTCAACTCGCCCTCGCCGTCGAGTACTCCGCGCACCCGCAGCCGCTCGGTGGCGGCGTCCCACTCCTCCTGGTTCCAGCCGCGGGTGGAGAAGACCCACTTCGGGCGGGTGCCCTTGCCGGTCGCGGTGTGGCTCACCAGGGCCTCGAGACCGTCGAGTCCGGAGTCGAGCAGCACGGTCAGGTGCCCGTCGCCGCGGTGCTCGCGCAGCAGCGTCGCCGCGTGCCAGTAGGCGAGGTGCGGCTCTTCGGGGACGGGCAGGTCGGCGTGGGCGGCGTACAGCGGGCGGGCGCCGCGGGTGCAGGCCTCGGTGGCGCGCAGGGCGAGGCCCGCGGCCTCCGCCATCTCCGGCGAGGCGACGAGCTCGTCGCCGAGGAGACGCCGCAGCGTCGTGTCGACGGCCCGCAGCCGCGCCGCGAGGACGTCTTCGGGTGAGGCCGTCCGCCAGATCTGGGGGACGTGCGCGGCGACGAGCTCGTACTTGTAGTTGTAGAAGGTGGCGGCCACGATCCCGGGGCCGACGGCGCCCAGGGCCGCCGCGCGCACGGCGAAGTTGACGGCGTGCCGGTGGGTTATCCCGAGGCCGCCCAGCTCCCGCCCGACGTCGGGGGAGAAGTAGTGCGTCGAGTGCAGCGCGTTGACCACGCTGTGGCAGCGGCGGCCGGCGCGCGGATCCAGGGCGGCGGGCGCGGAGGAGGTCGTCGAAGAGGTCATGCCCGCACGATACCTACTGGTTGGTATGGCGTCCCTGGACCGGCCCTACGGTATGGCAGGAAAGGTGGGCTTTTCGTCATTGCGGACATCGGTCGGCGGGTCGAGACTCAGGGGCATGGCCCAGCGAACCGTTCTGGTCGTCCTCTTCGACGGCGTCCAGAGCCTCGATGTCACCGGGCCCGTGGAGGTCTTCGCGGGCGCGGACCTCTGTCTCGCCGACCCCAAGGGCGGCTATCTCATCCGCACCGCTTCCCTCGACGGCGGCCCCGTCCGCACGTCCAGCGGTCTCACCCTGACCCCTGACTCCGCGCTGGCGGACGCCCCCGCGCCGCACACCCTGCTGGTCCCGGGCGGTCTCGGCACGTGCTCGGCGGACCCGGGGCTGACCGGCTGGCTGCGCGAGAACGGCCCGCGCGCGGAGCGCCTGGTGTCGGTCTGCACCGGAGCGATGCGGCTCGCCGAGGCCGGCCTGCTGGAGGGGCGCAGGGCGACGACGCACTGGGCGTACTGCGACCGCCTCGCCGAGCGGCACCCGGGCGTCGAGGTCGACCCGGACCCCATCTACGTACGCGACGGTCATGTCGCGACGTCCGCCGGGGTCACCGCCGGCATCGATCTCGCCCTGGCACTCGTCGAGGAGGATCTGGGCCGCGAGGTGGCGCTCACGGTCGCCCGCCATCTCGTGGTCTTCCTGCGGCGCCCGGGAAACCAGGCGCAGTTCAGCGCGCAGCTCGCCGCGCAGACCGCACGGCGTGAACCGCTGCGCGAGGTCCAGCAGTGGATCACCGAGCACCCGGCCGACGACCTCTCGGTCGACGCGCTCGCCGCGCGCGCCCGGCTCTCGCCCCGCCACTTCGCCCGCGCCTTCCAGGCGGACACCGGGCTGACGCCGGGCAAGTACGTCGAGCGGGTCCGCGTCGAACACGCCCGCCGGCTCCTGGAGGACACCTCCGACGGGATCGAGGAGATCTCACGGGCCTGCGGCTACGGCACCCCGGAAGCCATGCGCCGCGCCTTCGTCAGGATCCTCGGCGCCGCGCCCGCCGAGTACCGCCGCCGCTTCCGCCCCGTAACGACCGTTCCTTCCACCACTCCACACCGATAGGGATGCCATGCAGATAGCCATCGCCCTGTACGAGCGCTTCACCGTCCTGGACGCCATCGGCCCTTACCAGACGCTGAGCAGCCTCCCCGGCGCCGAGACCGTCTTCGTGGCCGAGCAGGCGGGACCGGTGCGCGACGACACCGGCAGCCTCGCGCTCGTCGCCGACAAGTCCTTCGCCGAGGTGCGGCGCCCCGACATCGTCGTCGTCCCCGGCGGCCCGGGGCGGAGCGACCAGCTGGAGAACGAGCCGCTCCTCGACTGGCTTCGCGCCGTCGACGCCACGACCACCTGGACGACCTCGGTGTGCACGGGCTCCCTCGCCCTGGCCGCCGCGGGCCTCCTCAAGGGCCGCCGTGCCACGTCCCACTGGCTCGCCCTGGCCGAACTGGACCGGCTCGGCGTCGAGTCGACGGGGGAGCGGGTGGTCTTCGACGGCAAATACGTCACGGGGGCCGGCGTCTCCGCGGGCATCGACATGGGCCTCACCCTGGCCGGCCGGATCGCGGGCGACGAACACGCGCAGACCGTACAGCTGCTGACCGAGTACGACCCGCAGCCGCCCTACGACGCGGGGTCCCCGGAGAAGGCGCCCGCGCACCTCGTCGCGCAGTTCCGCGAGGGAAGCCCCTTCCTCGGGTAGGCGCCCGGCCCCACCGGGCGCCCGGCCCCGCCTGGCTCACTCGCCCCGCGCGGCCCAGGTGAAGTGCGGCTTTCTCCGCTCCAGGAACGCGGCGACACCCTCGGCGGTGTCGCCGCTGCCGCGTGCCTGCTCCGTCCAGTACCCGTCCCGGTCCGTGCGCCCCGCCGCGAACTCCTTCGCCGCCGCCTGCGTCAGCTGCGAGCGCGACGCGAGGACACGGGTGAACTCCGCGACCCGCTTGGCCAGTTCGCCGGACGGCAGGACCTCGTCCACCAGACCGGTCCGCAGCGCCCGCTCCGCGTCGATCAACTCCCCGGAGAAGAGCAGGTACTTGGCGGTCGCGGGCCCCACCAGGGACACCAGGCGCCGGGTGGACGACGCCGGATAGACGATGCCCAGCTTGGCGGGTGTGACGCCGAACGAGGCGCCCTCGTCCGCGAACCTCAGGTCGCACGCCCCCGCCAGCTGGGCGCCCCCGCCCACGCAGTAGCCCCGCACCGCCGCGAGCGTCGGCTTCGGGAAGGCCGCCAGGGCCTCCTCGGCCCGCACCGCGAGCTCCTGCGCGGTGCCCGGGGACTCGCGCAGCGTGGAGATGTCCGCGCCCGCGCAGAAGGTGTCGCCCGCGCCGGTGAGCACGACGGCGCGCACGGCCGGGTCGGCGGCGAGCGCCGCGCAGAGCGGCGGCACCTGGCGCCACATCTCCGCGGTCATGGCGTTGCGCTTGGCCGGATGGTCGATGAGGACGGTGGCGACGCCGTCCGTGACGGTCTGCCTCAGCTGCGGCTCCATGCGCCGGATGCTATCCGCACCCCTCGAACGTACGATCAAGAAGGGGGCCGAGCGAGAGGGAGACGCCGATGGCCGGACCCAGGGACGACAGGGCCACCCCGGAGGCCAGGACGGTCAGCCGCAGCTTCGGCTGGCTCGCCCTGCTCGGTGTGATCCTCGCGGTGGCCGGCGTCGTCGGCCTCGTCTACACCGGATTCGCCACGCTGACCTCGATGCTCCTGTTCGGCTGGCTCCTGCTCGTCGGCGGCGTCGTCGGCCTGCTGCACGCCGTCCAGTCGCGGGGCAGCAGCTTCTTCTGGCTGGGCGTCGTGGTCGCCGCGCTGAACCTCGCGGCGGGCGTCGTGATCATCCGCAGACCCGATGTGGCGGCGGAGGCGCTGACCATGTTCGCGGCCCTGCTCTTCCTCACGGGCGGGGTGTTCCGGCTGGTCGGCAGCCTGGTGGTGCGCGGCCCGCAGTTCGCCCTGACGCTCCTGCAGGGCGCCTTCGGCCTGCTCATCGGAATCCTGGTGCTCGCCGAGTGGCCCAGCAGCAGCCAGTACGTCATCGGGTGCTTCTTCTCCCTGACGCTGCTCTTCGACGGTCTCGGGCTGCTCGCCACGGGCATCGGCGGACGCCGCATCGTCAGCCTCGTACAACCTGATGACCACATGAAGGCGAACCATTCACGGCAGAGCCGGCAGGGCGAGCAGGACCAGTCGCACAGCTGACGGTGTCATGCGCCCTCGGTCAAAATCCGTCGATAGTCGCTGACTTCTGGTCAGTGGCGCGGTCCGGACCAGGCCGTTCCCAACACTCGATGTGTGGCGACAATCGAGCGCGAGGACGGCGACCGGACGATGCAGGGCGACGGGAGCGGGCCGGACCCACTCCCCAGACGCGGCGGGCCGGAGGCGTACGAGGGCGTGTGGCGCTTCACCGCCCCCGCCGTCGACGCCTCCGTCCCCCAGGCGCGGCACGCGGTGCGCGATCTGCTGGCCCGGCAGGGCGTACCGGCCCCGGACGACCTGCTGCAGGGCCTGCTGCTCATCGTCTCCGAGCTGGTGACCAACGCGGTGCGCCACGCGGCGCTGCTCTCGCCGATGCTCGCGGTGGAGGTCGCGGTCGGCGCCGAGTGGGTGCGGGTATCCGTCGAGGACAACCACCCCTACCGCCCGACGGCCCTCGTGGCGGACCACGGGCAGACGGGCGGGCGGGGGCTGCTCCTCGTCCGGGAGATCACGGCGGAGGCGGGCGGCGCCTGCGACGTCGAGCACACCGCGAGCGGGGGCAAGGTCATCTGGGCCGCCCTGCCCCTCGAGCCCCGCTTCGGCTGACGGACCGGCTACCAGCCCGCGGCGGGGCCGGTCAGCTCCTTGATCGCGGGCCGTGCCGCGTCGAGCACGGTCATGAACCACGCGGAGAACGGCTCCCGCTCGTGCCGCTCGGCCAGCTCCGCGGCCGTCACGAACGCGGTCCCGCCGATCTCGGCGGGGTCGGGCCGCAGCGGCGACTGCACCATGCCCACGAAGAGATGGTTGAACTCCTGCTCCACGAGCCCCGAGTCCGGGTCCGGGTGGTTGTAGCGCACCGTGCCCGCCTCGGCGAGCAGCGACGGCGAGACGCCCAGCTCCTCGTACGTACGCCGGGCCGCCGCGGCGAACGGCGCCTCGCCCGGGTAGGGGTGGCCGCAGCAGGTGTTCGACCAGACGCCGGGGGAGTGGTACTTGCCGAGGGCGCGCTGCTGGAGCAGCAGGCGCCCCTGCTCGTCGAAGAGGAAGACGGAGAACGCCCGGTGCAGCTGCCCGGGCGCCTGATGCGCGGAGAGTTTCTCCGCTGTGCCGATGGTCCTGCCGTCCTCGTCGACGAGTTCGAGCAAGATGGCTTCTCCGGTGCCGCTCGACGAGGTGTTCGCCGCGGTGGCAGGTGTGATCGGCATACGCATCCTTCGCTTCGGTCTTCGAGTCCCAAGTCTGCCGTACGTTCCGGACGCCTCGGGCACTCCTGGGACCCGCATGTCCCGCCGAGCCGAAGCACGGCGGGACACACGCCGGGCGCCGTCACACCGGCGCCCGCCGGAGCGTCAGACCCCGAAAGCGGCCGGGTACTGGATCGTGCCCCGCGGCAGCCGCGCGAAATCGTCGGCCCCGTCCAGGACGAGCGCCATCATCGCCTCGTCGGGCACCTCGAAACCTGGCCGGATCCCGTACCCCGAAGCGGGCCTGAAACCGAACCGCGGATAGTACGAGGGATGCCCGAGCACGAGGACGAGCCGCTCCCCACGCGCGCGTGCCGCGTCGAGCACGGCCCGCACGACCGCCGAACCGGCACCCGTCCGCTGGTACTCGGGCAGCGTGGCGACGGGCGCGAGCGCCAGCGCGGGCGCGCCGTCCACCCGGCAGCGGGTGAGCAGCGCGTACGCGGCCACCGAACCGTCGGGCGCCTCCGCGACGTACGACAGACCGGGAAGCCACGCCTCGGGGTCCGCGCGCAGGGCGTCGACCAGGTCGGACTCCGCCTCGGTCTCGAAGGCGGCGGCGTTCACGGCGTGCACGGCGGCGACGTCCGCCGCGGTCTCCGGGCGGGTCGGCCAGGAGTCCGCGGGCCGCAGGACGTAGCCCGTGTAGCCGTACTCGCTCCCGTGTTCGCGCCGCATCGCGATTTCCTCGCGGGTGGCGGCGAGCGCCTCGGCCATGCCGGGAGCGGTTGCTTTCTCGGCGGCCACCGCGTCCGCCCGCGCGCCGAGCGGGCGGTAGTACTCGTCCCAGTCGGACTCCGGCTGCGGGTGCACGCCGAGCACGGAGTACCCGGCGCCGGTCGCGGCCCGGAGGTTCGCCTCGCCCGTGCGGAGCGCGTAGTGCCGCTCCCAGAAGGCGCGGGCCGCCGCGGACGGCTCGGCGGCCGTCCACTCGCACTCGGTGAGGACGAGCGCCCCGCCGGGTGCGAGCAGCCGCCGCCAGGCGCGCAGCGCGGTGTCGAAGCCGATGCCGTAGACCGAGCTCTCGGCCCAGACGAGGTCGAACGACCCGTCGGGATAGGGGAGTTCGGCCATGTCGGCCTTGACGGTGGTGATCGATCCGCTGAGCCCGCGCGCCTCGGCGGCCGCGTGGAGCTCGTCGAGGAACGGCTCGTGGAGATCGACGGCGGTCACCTCGGCGCCGGCCTCGGCGGCGAGCAGGAGCGCGGCCCGGCCGGGCCCGCAGCCCAGGTCGAGCACGCGCGGCCGCTCGGGCAGCGCCCCCGCGAGGGAGAGCAGCCGCCGGGTGGTGGCGTCGGAGCCGGGACCCTGCCGCGGCAGACCGTGGTGCAGGGCGAAGAAGGCATGGCTGAAGGAAGCGTTGTCAGTCAACGTGGAAATCCTTGAGTGAAGGACCCGCGGACCCGACGTACGAACGGTGGTGTACGTGAAGTCAGACGCGCGCCCGGGAAGTGGGGATGCACGTGTCGCCGCACAGAGCGGCGTCAGCCGTGACAGTCATCGACCCACCTCCGGGAACTCAAGAACTCCACCGACTCTAGCACCGGCACGGTGCCGGGGCGGGAGCCGTCAGTGGCAGAGCTTCGCCTCGTGCTCCGCGTGCCCGCTCGGCTCCAGCTGGAAGGTGCAGTGCTCGACGTCGAAGTGGTCCCCCAGGCAGCCCTGGAGCTCGTGCAGCATCTTCTCGTGCCCGATCGAGTCGAGGGTGTCGGAGCTCACCACTATGTGGGCGGAGAGCACGGGCATGCCCGAGGTGATCGTCCAGGCGTGCAGGTCGTGAACCTCCTCGACGCCCGGCAGGTCGAGCAGGTGGGCCCGCACCTCCGCCATGTCGACGTCCTTGGGTGCCGACTCCAGGAGCACGTTCAGGGTCTCCTTGAGGAGCTTCACCGTCCGCGGGACGATCATGAAGCCGATGACGAGCGAGGCGATCGGGTCGGCGGCCTGCCAGCCGGTGAGCATGATCACGACCGACGCGACGATGACCGTGACCGAGCCGAGGGTGTCCGCGACGACCTCCAGGAAGGCGCCCCGCACATTGAGGCTGTCCTTCTGGCCGCGCATGAGCAGCGAGAGCGAGATCACGTTCGCGACGAGACCGAACACACCGAAGTAGAGCGCGAGGCCGCCCTCGGTCTCCGCGGGCGTGATGAACCGCTCGACCGCCTCGAAGAGCACGTAGCCGCCCACGCCGAGCAGCAGCAGACAGTTGGCGAGCGCGGCGAGTATCTCGGCGCGGGCGTAGCCGAAGGTGCGGTTCTCGGTGGGCGGTCTGTTCGCGAAGTGGATCGCGAGCAGGGCCATGCCGAGGCCGACGGCGTCCGTGGCCATGTGCGTCGCGTCCGCGACGAGCGCGAGCGAGTCGGCGACGATGCCGCCCACGATCTGGGCCAGCATCACGGTGATCGTGATGCAGAGCGCTGTCCGGAGCCGCCCCTTGTAGGCGTTGGCCGCGGTGCCCGTGGTGGGCGCCCCGTGCGTGTGTCCGTGATCGTGCCCAGCCCCCATGGAGCGGCCCTCCCGCGTCGGTCATCGGTCAGCTGTTCGCTGGTCGCGAGCCACAGTGAACTACGGGTGGGGGGTATCTGGCAACGCGGCACTGAACACCGTTATCACTCCACTGACCTGCGAAAATGGCAACGATTGCCGTCAAGCCGAGGGGTGCAGGTCAGGGGCTCGCGACGATCAGTCGCGGCGCGCATCGGGGTGGTGCAGACACCATCCCGCCCAGGCCGACTCGACCATCTCGCGCACCCCGCGCCGGGCCGTCCAGCCGAGCTCCTCCGCCGCCAGGCTCGCGTCGGCCACGGCGCGCGGCGAGTCACCGGCCCGGGCCGGCTCGACGAGCGCGGACCGGGTGTCGCCGCTCACCTCGCCGATCAGCGTGACCAGTTCGCGTACGGAAACACCGCGACCTCGGCCGATGTTCACGGTCAGATCACCTTCGGCGCCTCCCGTCAGCCTGCGGGCCGCCGCGAGGTGGGCCTCGGCGAGATCCGAGACGTGCACATAGTCACGCACGCAGGTGCCGTCCGGCGTCGGGTGCGTGTCGCCGAAGATCCGCGGCGCCTCGTCGCGCCGCAGCCGGTCGAAGACCATCGGGATCACGTTGTAGACGCCGGTGTCCGCAAGCTCGGGCGCCGCGGCGCCCGCCACGTTGAAGTAGCGCAGGCAGACGGTCGCGATGCCGTGCGCCCGCCCGGCCGCCCGCACCAGCCACTCACCGGCGAGCTTGGTCTCGCCGTAAGGGCTGACCGGCGCGCAGGGCGCGTCCTCCCGGATCAGCTCGACATCCGGCGGATTGCCGTACACCGCGGCCGACGAGGAGAACACGAACCGCTTGATGCCCGCATCGGCGACCGCTTCGAGCAGCGTCGTCAGGCCGCCCACGTTCTCCCGGTAGTAGCGCAACGGCTGCTCCACCGACTCGCCGACCTGCTTGCGGGCCGCGAGATGCACCACACCGGTGACGCCGTGCTCGGCGAAGACCCGGCGCAGCAGCTCCCCGTCCAGCGAGGAGCCCTTGACGAGGGGCATGTCCGCGGGGAGCCGCTGCGGCACCCCCGACGAGATGTCGTCGAGCACGACGACGCCCTCCCCGGCACCGGCCATGACCCGCGCCACATGTGCCCCGATGTATCCAGCCCCGCCTGTGATCAGCCATGTCATGGGCGCCCACCCTAAGCGAACGCCCTGTGCGGACACGGGCGGCGGGCATGTGGCCACTATCCCGGGCAAGCCGGGCACGGAACGGGCGCGGTTTGTGGGCGCGGCCCCCCATCCACCATGATGATCGTGAAGGCCGAGGCCCTCGCAGGCCGCCCCTGGCGCCTGACACAGGCTCTATCAGGGCGTGAACGGGTGATGAACGCCCGCTTCCCATCATCCGATAGCCTCTGCCGACGTGCCGCCCGGCCGCTGTGGCCAGGGGCGCTCCCCTTACGCATGTGCCCGGCGCGAGCCGCGCCGGTACTCAAGGAGTGAGTTCGTCTGTCGACCGCCATCCTCACCGGTCAGCCGGTCCCCGGGTCGCCGCTCGAAGGCGATCTGCGGTCCCTCGGCTTCGACGTGCGGGTCGCCTCCGACGCGGCTGACGCCGAGGCGCTGCTCGCCGCCGTCCCCGCCGGCCAGCGGGTCGCCGTCGTCGACGCGCGTTTCGTCGGACACGTCCACGCGCTGCGCCTCGCCCTCACCGACCCCCGCTTCGCCGCCGCCGCGCTGCCCGGCGCCGTCACGGCCAAGCCGGCGGCCCGCGCCGCACTGACGCGCGCCCTGCGGGCGGCCGTCGGCACCGCGAACGGCGTCGCGACGCTCGACGCGCTCCCGGACTCCGTCGCCGCGGCCATGGAGTCCGGCGCCACCGACGTCCACCGCCCCGAGCTCGGCACCCTCGTCGCCACCGTGCCCGACGACCCCCAGACGCGGAACGAAGCGCGCCAGGCCGTGGCGGCCGTGGACGACGAGGCGGTACGCCTGCGCACCGCGGTCAAGTCGCGGGACGGCTTCTTCACGACGTACTGCATCTCCCCGTACTCGCGCTACATCGCCCGCTGGTGCGCCCGCCGCGGCCTCACCCCGAACCAGGTCACCACCGCCTCGCTGCTCACCGCCCTGATAGCGGCGGGCTGCGCGGCGACCGGGACGCGCGGCGGCTTCGTCGCGGCCGGCCTGCTGCTGCTCTTCTCCTTCGTCCTGGACTGCACCGACGGGCAGCTCGCCCGCTACTCCCTGCAGTACTCGACGCTCGGCGCCTGGCTGGACGCGACGTTCGACCGCGCCAAGGAGTACGCCTACTACGCGGGCCTCGCGCTCGGCGCCGCACGCGGCGGCGACGACGTATGGGCGCTGGCCCTCGGCGCGATGGTCCTGCAGACCTGCCGGCACGTCGTCGACTTCTCCTTCAACGAGGCGAACCACGACGCGACCGCCAACACCAGCCCCACCGCGGCCCTTTCGGACAAGCTCGACAGCGTCGGCTGGACGGTCTGGGTGCGCCGGATGATAGTCCTGCCCATCGGCGAACGCTGGGCGATGATCGCGGTCCTCACCGCGCTCACCACGCCGCGCATCACCCTCGTCGTCCTGCTGATCGGCTGCGCCCTCGCCGCCTGCTACACCACCGCGGGACGCGTCCTGCGGTCGCTGACCCGCAAGGCCACCCGCACCGACCGCGCCGCCGAAGCCCTCGCCGACCTCGCCGACAACGGCCCCCTCGCCTCGGCCTTCTCCGCTCTCCGGCCACGGGTGACCTGGCTGCGTCCCGCCCCGGTGCTCGCCTTCGTCGGCGGTGCCGGGCTCGTCGGCACGGCGCTGGCCAACCCCTACGGCAGCCCCGTGGTCGTGGCCGCCGCCGCGCTGTACATCGCCCTGTCGGGCCTCGCCCTGATCATGCCGCTCAAGGCCCCCCTGGACTGGCTCGTCCCGCCGTTCTTCCGCGCTGCCGAGTACGGCACGGTCCTGGTACTGGCGGCCAAAGCGGATGTGAACGGGGCGCTTCCCGCGGCTTTCGGGCTGGTGGCCGCGGTCGCCTACCATCACTACGACACGGTGTACCGCATCAAGGGCGGCGCCGGCGCGCCTCCGCGCTGGCTGGTGCGGGCGATCGGCGGCCAGGAAGGCCGGATCCTCGTGGTCGCGCTGGCCGCAGCCCTGCTGCCCACCACAGATTTTCCCGTCGCGCTCACGGCACTCGCCGTGGCCGTGGCACTCGTGGTGCTCGTCGAGAGCATCCGCTTCTGGGTCGCCGCCGAGAAAAAGGGCGCACCCGCCGTACACGATGAAGGAGAACCCGCATGATCGGCCTCGTGCTGGCGGCCGGCGCCGGACGGCGTCTTCGCCCCTACACGGACACCCTGCCCAAGGCTCTGGTGCCCGTCGACGGTGAGACCACCATCCTCGACCTGACGCTCGGCAACTTCGCCGAGATCGGTCTGACCGAGGTCGCGATCATCGTCGGCTACAAGAAGGAGGCCGTCTACGAGCGCAAGGCGGCCCTGGAGGCGAAGTACGGCCTCAAGCTGACCCTGATCGACAACGACAAGGCCGAGGAGTGGAACAACGCCTACTCCCTGTGGTGCGGGCGTGACGCCATCAAGCACGACGTGATCCTCGCCAACGGCGACACCGTGCACCCGGTCTCCGTCGAGAAGACGCTGCTCGCCGCCCGCGGCAACGGCCAGAAGATCATCCTCGCCCTCGACACGGTGAAGCAGCTCGCCGACGAGGAGATGAAGGTCATCGTCGACGACGCCAAGGGCGTGCAGCGCATCACCAAGCTGATGGACCCCTCCGAGGCCACCGGCGAGTACATCGGCGTCACCCTCATCGAGGGCTCCGCCGCCGAGGAGCTCGCCGACGCGCTGAAGACCACCTTCGAGCGCGACCCCGACCTCTACTACGAGGACGGCTACCAGGAGCTCGTCAACCGCGGCTTCAAGGTCGACGTGGCCCCGATCGGCGACGTCAAGTGGGTCGAGATCGACAACCACGACGACCTCGCCAAGGGCCGGGAGATCGCGTGCCAGTACTGACGAGGCTCATCCCCTCGCCGGTCGTCGTCGACATCCGGCCGGGGGCGATCGACGACCTGGCCGGTGTCCTCGCCGACCAGCGGATCTGCTCGTCGACCGGCAAACTCGCCATCGCCATCAGCGGTGGCTCGGGCGCGGTGCTCCGCGAGCGGCTGATGCCCTCGCTGAGCGGCGCGGAGTGGTTCGAGGTCGGTGGCGGCACGCTCGACGACGCCATCAAGCTCGCCGACGCCATCAAGAAGTCCGGCCGCTACGACGCGATCGTCGGCCTCGGCGGCGGAAAGATCATCGACTGCGCCAAGTACGCCGCGGCGCGCGTCGGCCTGCCGCTGGTCGCCGTCGCGACGAACCTGTCGCACGACGGCCTCTGCTCGCCGGTCGCGACCCTCGACAACGACGCGGGCCGCGGCTCGTACGGCGTGCCGAACCCCATCGCGGTCGTCATCGACCTCGACATCATCCGCGAGGCCCCGGTCCGCTTCGTCCGCTCCGGCATCGGCGACGCGCTGTCCAACATCTCCGCGATCCGCGACTGGGAGCTCGCCGCCCGTGAGCGCGGCGAGGACATCGACGGCCTCGCGGCCGCGATGGCCCGGCAGGCCGGCGAGGCGGTCCTGCGCCACCCCGGCGGCGTCGGCGACGACGGTTTCCTCCAGGTGCTCGCCGAGGGCCTGGTGCTCACCGGCATCGCGATGTCCATCTCGGGCGACTCCCGCCCCGCGTCGGGCGCCTGCCACGAGATCAACCACGCCTTCGACCTCCTCTTCCCCAAGCGCGCCGCCAGCCACGGCGAACAGTGCGGCCTCGGCGCGGCCTTCGCGATGCACCTGCGCGGTGCCCGCGAGGAGTCCGCGTACATGGCCCAGGTGCTGCGCCGCCACGGCCTGCCCGTGCTGCCGGAGGAGATCGGGTTCACCGTGGACGAGTTCGTGCGGGTCGTGGAGTTCGCTCCGCAGACCAGGCCGGGCCGCTACACGATCCTGGAACACCTCGACCTGTCCACCGACCAGATCAGGGACGCATACGCCGACTATGCAAAAGCCATCGGTAGCTGAGCTCCGCCCGGTTGTTCACCCCCCGGGGGTGAAGGACCGGCGCAGCGGCGAACACTGGGCCGGCCGGCTCTACATGCGCGAGGTCTCCCTCCGCATCGACCGGCACCTGGTGAACACGCGGGTCACGCCCAACCAGCTGACCTACGTGATGACCGTCGCCGGCGCCCTCGCCGCCCCGGCCCTGCTGGTGCCGGGGATCACGGGCGCCGTGCTCGGCGTGCTCGCGGTCCAGCTGTATCTGCTGCTCGACTGCGTCGACGGCGAGATCGCCCGCTGGAAGAAGCAGTACTCGATGGCCGGCGTCTACCTGGACCGGGTCGCCGCCTATCTGTGCGACGCCGCGGTCCTGGTCGGCTTCGGCCTGCGCGCCGCCGACCTGTGGGGCTCCGGGCGCATCGACTGGCTGTGGGCCTTCCTCGGCACCCTGGCCGCCCTCGGCGCGATCCTGATCAAGGCCGAGACCGACCTCGTCGGTGTCGCCCGGCACCAGACGGGCAAGGAGCCGGTCAAGGAGTCGGCGTCCGAGCCGCGCTCCTCCGGCATGGCGCTGGCCCGCAGGGCCGCCGCCGCGCTGAAGTTCCACCGGCTGATCCTCGGCGTCGAGGCGTCCCTGCTGATCCTGGTCCTCGCGATCGTGGACCAGGCCCGGGGCGACCTCTTCTTCTCGCGCGTCGGCGTCGCGGTCCTCGCGGGCATCGCGATGCTCCAGACCCTGCTCCACCTCGTGTCCATCCTCGTATCGAGCAGGTTGAAGTGAACACCCCGAGCACTCCGGCAGAGAAGCTGAAGGTCGGCGCCGTCATCATCACGATGGGCAACCGGCCGCAGGAGCTGCGCGCCCTCCTCGACTCGGTCGCCAAGCAGGACGGCGACCCGGTCGAGGTGGTCGTGGTCGGCAACGGCGCCCCGGTGCCGGACGTCCCCGACGGCGTGCGCACCGTGGAACTGCCCGAGAACCTCGGCATCCCCGGCGGCCGCAACGTCGGCATCGAGGCCTTCGGGCCCGGCGGCACCGACGTCGACATCCTGCTCTTCCTGGACGACGACGGCCTCCTCGCCAACATGGACACGGCGCAGCTGTGCCGCCAGGCCTTCGCCGCCGATCCGGAGCTCGGCATCATCAGCTTCCGCATCGCGGACCCGGACACGGGCGAGACCCAGCGCCGCCACGTGCCGCGGCTGCGCGCCGCCGACCCGATGCGCTCCTCGCGCGTGACGACCTTCCTCGGCGGCGCCAACGCCGTCCGTACGAAGGTCATCGCCGAGGTCGGCGGTCTGCCCGGCGAGTTCTTCTACGCACACGAGGAGACCGACCTCGCCTGGCGCGCGCTGAACGCGGGCTGGATGATCGACTACCGCTCCGACATGGTCCTCTTCCACCCGACGACGGCCCCCTCCCGGCACGCGGTCTACCACCGGATGGTGGCCCGCAACCGCGTCTGGCTGGCCCGGCGCAACCTCCCCGCGCTCCTGGTCCCGGTCTACCTCGGCGTCTGGATGCTCCTCACCCTCGCCCGGCGCCCCTCGGGCCCCGCCCTGAAGGCCTGGTTCGGCGGGTTCAAGGAGGGCTGGACGACGCCCTGCGGACCGCGCAGGCCGATGAAGTGGCGTACGGTATGGCGGCTGACGCGACTGGGCCGACCTCCTGTCATCTGACAAGCTCGGGTCTGAGAGCATTCGGGCCATACCCCGGTCCCTGGCCCACGCCTATGCCCGACCGGCTGCGCATCTGAAGACGAAAGTTTCCACTCGTGAGTGAGACAACGCATGACGGCGGAGTCGCGGTGACAGCATCCCCGTCGACACCGCCGCCCGATGACGGGCTCTCCCGCGCCGAACTCGCCGCCAAGTACGGTCTGACCGTCAGCGGCGCCCGGCCCGGACTTTTCGAGTACGTCCGCCAGCTCTGGGGACGGCGCCACTTCATCCTCGCCTTCTCCCAGGCGAAGCTCACCGCCCAGTACAGCCAGGCCAAGCTCGGCCAGCTGTGGCAGGTGGCGACGCCGCTCCTGAACGCGCTCGTCTACTTCCTGATCTTCGGTCTGATCCTGGGGGCCGACCGGGGCATGCCCCGCGAGGTCTACGTCCCGTTCCTGGTCACCGGCGTCTTCGTCTTCACCTTCACGCAGAGCTCGGTGATGGCGGGCGTCAGAGCGATCGCGGGCAACCTCGGTCTGGTGCGCGCGCTGCACTTCCCGCGCGCCTCGCTGCCGGTGTCGTTCTCGCTGCAGCAGCTCCAGCAGCTGCTGTTCTCGATGATCGTGCTGTTCATCATCATGATCGGCTTCGGCAGCTACCCCAAGCTGTCGTGGCTGCTGATCTTCCCGGTCCTCGTCCTGCAGTTCCTCTTCAACACGGGCCTCGCGATGGTCATGGCGAGGCTGGGCAGCAAGACCCCCGACCTGGCGCAGCTGATGCCGTTCGTGATGCGTACGTGGATGTACGCGTCCGGCGTGATGTTCTCCATCCCGGTGATGCTGAAGGACAAGCCCGCCTGGATCGCGGACGTCCTCCAGTGGAACCCGGCCGCCATCTATATGGACCTGATGCGCTTCGCGCTGATCGACGGCTACGGCTCCGAGAACCTGCCGCCGCACGTCTGGGCGGTCGCGGCGGGCTGGGCCGTGCTGGTCGCCGCAGGCGGCTTCGTGTACTTCTGGAAGGCTGAGGAGCGGTACGGCCGTGGCTGATGACAAGCACGCAGACAGTACGGACAAGGGGCACATCCCCACCGTCATCGCCGACGAGCTGCACATCGTCTACCGCGTCAACGGCGCGAAGACCGGCAAGGGCAGCGCCACCTCCGCACTGAGCCGCATCCTCCGGCGCGGCGAGGAGCGCGGGGTGCGCAAGGTGCACGCCGTCCGCGGCGTGAGCTTCACCGCCTACCGCGGCGAGGCCATCGGCCTGATCGGCTCGAACGGCTCCGGCAAGTCCACCCTGCTCCGCGCCATCGCGGGGCTGCTCCCCGCCGAGCAGGGCAAGGTCTACACCGACGGCCAGCCCTCGCTGCTCGGCGTCAACGCGGCCCTGATGAACGATCTGACCGGTGAGCGCAACGTCATCCTCGGCGGTCTCGCGATGGGCATGTCCCGCGAGCAGATCAGGGAGCGCTACCAGGAGATCGTCGACTTCTCCGGGATCAACGAGAAGGGTGACTTCATCACCCTGCCGATGCGCACCTACTCCTCGGGCATGGCGGCCCGCCTGCGGTTCTCCATCGCGGCCGCCAAGGACCACGACGTCCTCATGATCGACGAGGCGCTCGCCACCGGCGACCGCAAGTTCCAGAAGCGCTCCGAGGCCCGCATCCGCGAGCTGCGCAAGGAGGCCGGCACGGTCTTCCTGGTCAGTCACAACAACAAGTCGATCCGTGACACCTGCGACCGCGTGCTGTGGCTGGAGCGCGGCGAGCTGCGCATGGACGGGCCGACCGACGAGGTCATCAAGGAGTACGAGAAGTTCACGGGCAAGTAGCCCGATCGAGCCATCGGGCGTGCACCCGTTCGGCAGCAGTGCCCCGCCGGGAGGAATCCGGCGGGGCACTGTCGTGACATGGTGTCCCCGGGGCCCCTCGCGCCCCTCAACTCACCGGTGGCAAAAGCGGTTTGCTGTCAATCGGTGTGGTGTTGTGATGCGCCGAACACCCCGACGATGCGTGAGGGGTTGTACAACGTAAGCTGTACCGGTGCTGATTCGCGGCAAGTGGGGCGATATCGCGCGGCGTCCCGGCTCGGAGCACGGCCCACCTCGGAGAGTGCCGGGCGGCGTGTCCGAAATAGGATGTATTGGGTCGGCAGTGTAGAACGGGAGATGTGACGGCAATGGCTACGGATGATCTCCGGCTCCGCGATGCATCCGCCGTCCTCGACAAGGCCGCGGACGAGAACTTCCCGGTGGCGCCGTTCTTCCTGCCCCGGGCCTGGCGCGACGACCTCATGGCCGTCTACGGCGTCGTGCGCCTCATCGACGACATCGGTGACGGAGACCTGGCCCCCGAGGCCGCGCACGCCCGCCACCTGGGCCTCGACGGCGACGCCGACGACCCGGCGCGGCTCCTGGACGCCGTTGCGGCGGACCTCGACAGGGTCTTCGACGGCGGTGAGCCCGGCCACCCGCTGGTGCGCGCGCTGCGCCCGGCCGCCGAGCGCGGCACCCTGACGGCCACCCCCTTTCTCGCCCTGATCGAGGCCAACCGCCAGGACCAGTCCGTCACGCGCTACGAGACCTACGACGACCTCGTGGCGTACTGCGCGCTCTCCGCGAACCCGATCGGCCGACTCGTCCTTGCCATCACCGGCACGGAGACCCCCGAGCGAATCCGGCACTCGGACGCCGTCTGCACCGGGCTGCAGATCGTCGAGCACATCCAGGACGTCGCCGAAGACCTGCGGCGCGGCCGCATCTACCTGCCCGTCGAGGACATGAAGCGGTTCCACGTGAGCGAGTCAGACCTGGCCCGGCCGACAGCGGGCGCGTCAGTGCGCGCGCTGGTCGCGTTCGAAGCGGAACGCGCCCGCGGCCTGCTGAATGAAGGCACCCCCCTGGTGGGTAGCGTCCACGGCAGGCTGAAGCTGCTGCTGGCCGGATTCGTGGGAGGGGGCAGGGCGGCGGTCCGGGCGATCGTGGACGCCGGGTACGACGTCCTTCCAGGGCCGCCCAGACCCACCAAGCCCCGCATGTTCCGCGAGGCGGGCGCCGTGCTGCGAGGAGAGGGGTGAGCCGGGCCGTGGAGTCGGAGCCGCGCGTGTCCGCGCCGGTGCTCGCCGCGTACAGCTACTGCGAGACGGTCACCGGTCAGCAGGCGCGCAACTTCGCGTACGGCATCCGGCTGCTGCCGGCGCCCAAGCGCCGGGCCATGTCGGCGCTGTACGCGCTCTCGCGGCGGGTCGACGACATCGGGGACGGCGCGCTCGCCCCGGACGTCAAGGCGGAGCGTCTCGAGGACACCAGGGCGCTGGTCGCCCGGATCCGCGCGGGACGGGTGCACGAGGACGACACCGACCCGGTCGCGGTCGCCCTCGCACACGCCGCCGAGCACTTCCCCATCCCGATGGACGGCCTCGACGAGCTGATCGACGGCGTCCTCATGGACGTGCGCGGCGCGACGTACGAGACGTGGGAGGACCTGAAGGTCTACTGCCGCTGTGTGGCCGGGGCGATCGGGCGGCTCTCGCTCGGCGTGTTCGGCACGGAGCGGGGGGCGCTCCATGCCGAGCGCGCGCCGGAGTATGCCGACACGCTCGGTCTCGCGCTCCAACTGACCAACATTCTCCGCGACGTTCGCGAGGACGCGCAGGACGGCCGGACGTACCTGCCCGCCGACGACCTCGCCAAGTTCGGCTGTTCCGCCGGGTTCTCGGGCGCCGAGCCGCCCGCGGGATCCGACTTCGCGGGCCTCGTCCACTTCGAGGTGCGCCGCGCGCGTGCCCTGTTCGCCGAGGGCTACCGCCTGCTGCCGATGCTGGACCGGCGCAGCGGTGCCTGTGTGGCGGCGATGGCCGGCATCTACCGCAGGCTCCTCGACCGCATAGAGCGGGAGCCCGAAGCGGTCCTGCGCGGCCGCGTCTCGCTGCCGGGCCGCGAGAAGGCGTACGTCGCCGTGCGCGGCCTGTCCGGCCTCGACGCGCGGAACGTGTCACGGCAGACCGTCCGGAGGCGTGTGTGATGAGCGTCCGGAGTGATCGTGGGACAGCTGGGACAACGTTCGCAAAGCGGCGGGCAACCCTCCGCTCCATGGTCGCGTCCCAGACTGCAACGGCCGAAGGGGTGGGCGCATGAAGAGGGAAGACATGCAGCCCGAGGGGCTGACCGAGAACGCCGGAGGCCGTCCCGCAGGGGCGGCCGCAGTGGTGGTCGGCGGCGGCCTCGCCGGCATCACCGCCGCGCTGGCGCTCGCCGACGCGGGACTGCGCGTGACGCTGCTCGAAGGGCGGCCGCGCCTCGGCGGGCTCGCGTTCTCCTTCCGGCGCGGCGCGCTGACCGTCGACAACGGCCAGCACGTCTATCTGCGCTGCTGCACCGCCTACCGATGGTTCCTCGACCGCGTCGACGGCGCGCACCTCGCGCCCCTGCAGGAACGTCTCGACGTGCCCGTCCTCGACGCCGACCGCAACCGGCTCGGCCGGCTGCGGCGCACCGCGCTGCCCGTGCCCCTGCACCTGGCGGCGAGCCTCGCCACGTATCCCCATCTGTCGGTCGCCGAGCGCGCCAAGGTGGGGCGCGCGGCGCTCGCGCTCAAGGGGCTCGACCCGACCGACCCCGCGCTCGACGGCCAGGACTTCGGCAGCTGGCTGGCCAGGCACGGCCAGTCGCCGCGCGCCGTCGAGGCGCTCTGGGACCTGGTGGGCGTCGCGACGCTCAACGCCGTCGCGGGCGACGCCTCCCTCGGGCTCGCCGCGATGGTCTTCAAGACCGGGCTGCTCTCCGAGCCGGGCGCCGCCGACATCGGCTGGGCCCGGGCCCCCCTCGGCGACCTGCACGACACACTGGCCCGCAAGGCCCTCGACGCCGCGGGCGTCCGCACGGAACTGAAGGCACGCGTCACCTCCATCTCCCGTACGGAGGACGGCGGTTGGCGCGTGGAGGTGCCCGGCGAGACCCTGGAGGCCGACTCCGTCGTCCTCGCCGTGCCGCAGCACGAGACGCACGACCTCCTCCCGGACGGCGCGCTCGACCAGCCCGACCGGCTGCTCGACATCGACACCGCGCCGATCCTCAACCTCCACGTCGTCTACGACCGGAAGGTGCTGAAGCGGCCGTTCTTCGCCGCCATCGGCTCGCCCGTCCAGTGGGTCTTCGACCGGACCGAGGCCTCCGGGCTCACCGAGGGGCAGTACCTGGCGGTCTCCCAGTCGGCCGCCCAGGACGAGATCGACGCGCCCGTCGCCGCACTGCGGGAGCGCTATCTCCCCGAGCTGGAGCGGCTGCTGCCCGCGGCACACGGCGCCGAGGTGCGGGACTTCTTCGTCACCCGCGAGCGGACGGCGACGTTCGCCCCCACCCCCGGCGTCGGCAGGCTCCGCCCCGGTGCCCGCACCAAGGCCCGCGGCCTGTACCTCGCGGGCGCGTGGACCGCGACCGGCTGGCCCGCGACCATGGAGGGCGCCGTCCGCAGCGGCATCAGCGCGGCCGAAGCGGCCCTCTCCACCTTCGACCGCCCCCGAGATCACCTCTTCGCGTTCGAGGAGGCGGTGGCGTGAAGCTCGACCTGCTGGGGTCAGGTCCCCAGAGAAACAGCACCGGAACAAGAGGAGAAACTGTGCCGACTGTGCCCTCGGCCGAGAAAACGGCTGCCGACACGGTGGACGTGACCTCACTGCTCGAACAAGGAAGGACGCTGGCCACCCCGGTGCTGCGGGCCGCGGTGGACCGCCTCGCGCCGCCCATGGACACCGTCGCCGCCTACCACTTCGGCTGGATCGACGCCGAGGGCAACCCGTCCGACGGTGACGGCGGCAAGGCCGTGCGTCCCGCGCTCGCCCTGCTCTCCGCCGAGGCGGCGGGTGCCGCCCCCGAGATCGGCGTCCCCGGCGCGGTCGCCGTCGAGCTCGTGCACAACTTCTCGCTGCTGCACGACGACCTGATGGACGGCGACGAGCAGCGCAGGCACCGCGACACGGTGTGGAAGGTGCACGGCCCCGCGCAGGCCATCCTCGTCGGCGACGCCCTCTTCGCGCTCGGCAACGAGATCCTCCTGGAGCTCGGCACCGTCGAGGCGGGCCGCGCCACTCGCCGCCTCATCACCGCGACGCGCGCGCTGATCGACGGCCAGGCACAGGACATCAGCTACGAGCACCGCGACCGGGTCACCGTCGAGGAGTGCCTGGAGATGGAGGGCAAGAAGACCGGCGCCCTGCTCGCCTGCGCGGTCTCCATCGGTGCCGTCCTCGGCGGCGCGGACGACCACACCGCCGACACGCTGGAGAAGTACGGCTACCACCTCGGCCTCGCCTTCCAGGCCGTGGACGACCTGCTCGGCATCTGGGGCGACCCGGAGGCCACCGGAAAGCAGACGTGGAGTGATCTGCGGCAGCGCAAGAAGTCGCTGCCCGTGGTCGCCGCGCTCGCCGCGGGCGGCCCGGCCTCCGAGCGGCTCGGCGAGCTGCTCACCGCCGACTCCAAGAGCAGCGACTTCGAGAACTTCTCCGAGGACGAGTTCGCCGCGCGCGCCGCCCTGATCGAGGAGGCGGGCGGCCGCGAGTGGACCGCCAAGGAGGCCCGGCGCCAGCACGCCATCGCCATCGAGGCGCTGGATCACGTCCGGATGCCGGACCGGGTGCGGGCGCAGCTCGTCGCGCTCGCCGACTTCGTCGTCGTACGAGAGAAGTGATCACTATCGCGCGGATATCCGAGTTGCCCGGAGGGTGACCCCCGGGCTCCCAGGCAGTCGCCGGCCGGCGCCCCGCGCCGGCCGACGGCGGACCCACAGCAGACGTAGCCACCGCACTGCACGAAGGGGAAGCCATGACAGCGACGACCGACGGAAGCACCGGAGCGGCCACGCCCCGCGCAGCCTCGGCCAGCCAGCCCGCCCATCCCGTCAACCAGCCCACCCAGGTCGATCAGCTCGAACACATCGAGCAGATCGAGCAGATCGACAAACAGGTCGACCGGGTCGCCCCCGTCGACACGGTCGCCGCGCCGGCAGGCACCCGCGAGGCCGCCGAGCGCGCCGTGCGGCGCTCCACGGACTTCCTGCTCTCCCGCCAGGACGCCGAGGGCTGGTGGAAGGGCGACCTCGAGACCAATGTGACCATGGACGCCGAGGACCTCCTCCTACGGCAGTTCCTGGGCATCCGCGACGAGCACACCACGCACGCCGCCGCGCTCTTCATCCGCGGCGAGCAGCGCGACGACGGCACCTGGGCCACCTTCTTCGGCGGGCCCGGCGAACTCTCCACCACCATCGAGGCGTACGTCGCGCTGCGCCTGGCCGGCGACCGGCCCGACGAGCCGCACATGGCGAAGGCCGCCGCGTGGATCCGCGAGCAGGGCGGCATCGCCCGGGCCCGGGTCTTCACCCGGATCTGGCTCGCCCTGTTCGGCTGGTGGAAGTGGGACGACCTGCCCGAACTCCCACCGGAGCTCATCTACTTCCCCAAGTGGGTCCCGCTCAACATCTACGACTTCGGCTGCTGGGCGCGACAGACCATAGTGCCGCTCACCATCGTGTCCGCCAAGCGGCCCGTGCGGCCCGCGCCCTTCGCCCTCGACGAGCTGCACACCGACGCGCGCGACCCGAACCCCGCCCAACCCCTCGCCCCTGTGGCGAGTTGGGACGGCGTCTTCCAGCGGCTCGACAAGGCGCTGCACGTCTACCACAAGGTCGCGCCGCGCCGGCTGCGCAAGGCCGCGATGAACAGCGCCGCCCGCTGGATCATCGAACGCCAGGAGAACGACGGCTGCTGGGGCGGGATCCAGCCGCCCGCCGTCTACTCCGTCATCGCGCTGCACCTGCTCGGCTACGACCTGGAGCACCCCGTCCTGAAGGCCGGGCTCGCCTCGCTCGACCGGTTCGCCGTGTGGCGCGAGGACGGCGCACGGATGATCGAGGCCTGCCAGTCGCCCGTGTGGGACACCTGCCTGGCGACCATCGCGCTCGCGGACGCCGGACTGCCCGCCGATCACCCGCAGTTGGTCAAGGCCGCCGACTGGATGCTCAGCGAGCAGATCGTACGGCCGGGGGACTGGTCGGTGCGCCGGCCCGAACTGGCCCCGGGCGGCTGGGCGTTCGAGTTCCACAACGACAACTACCCCGACATCGACGACACCGCCGAGGTCGCCCTCGCGCTGCGCCGGGTCGCGCACCCGGACCGGGCGCGCGTGGAGAACGCCATCGAGCGCGGAGTGCGCTGGAACCTCGGCATGCAGTCGAAGAACGGTGCCTGGGGCGCCTTCGACGTCGACAACACCAGCCCCTTCCCCAACCGTCTGCCGTTCTGCGACTTCGGCGAGGTCATCGACCCGCCGTCCGCCGACGTCACCGGGCACGTCGTGGAGATGCTCGCCGTCGAGGGCCGGACGCACGACCCGCGCACCCGGCGCGGCATCGAGTGGCTGCTTGCCGAACAGGAGCCCGACGGCGGCTGGTTCGGCCGCTGGGGCGTCAACTACCTCTACGGCACCGGGTCGGTGGTGCCCGCGCTGATCACGGCGGGCCTGCCCGCCTCGCATCCCGCGATCCGCCGGGCCGTGCGGTGGGTGGAGTCGGTGCAGAACGACGACGGCGGCTGGGGCGAGGACCTGCGCTCCTACCGCGACCGCGGCTGGGTCGGGCGCGGCACGTCGACCCCGTCGCAGACCGCCTGGGCGCTGCTGGCGCTGCTCTCGGCAGGGGAGCGCGAGGCCGCGTCCGTGGAGCGGGGCGTCGCCTGGCTCGCCGCGACGCAGCGCGAGGACGGCTCCTGGGACGAGCCGTACTTCACCGGCACCGGCTTCCCCTGGGACTTCTCCATCAACTACCACCTGTACCGGCAGGTGTTCCCGCTCACCGCCCTCGGCAGGTACGTCCACGGAGAGCCCTTCGCCGGCGGCTCCGGCGCCCACTCCGGCAAGGGCAGCTGATGGACGGGACCCCGGCTCCGCGGCCGGGACCCGCGCCGCTGCTGATCGCCTGCGCGCTCGGCATCGAACGCCTCGCCCTGCGCACCGGCGACCGCAGCGGTGCGCCGGAAACCATGACCGTGCTGCGCACCGGCATGGGCCCCAAGAACGCCGAGCGCGCCGTCAGCGGTGCGCTCGGCGAGAAAACCCTGCGCGACGCGGCCGTACTGGCCACCGGCTTCTGTGCCGGACTCGCCCCCGGCATGCACCCCGGCGACCTCGTCGTCGCCGCGGAGACCAGGGACGCGCGCGGCAGCACCCCTTGTACGGGAACCGGTCTGCTGGTCGAGGAGCTGGTGCGGGCCATGCCCGGCCGCGCCGTGCACACCGGACCGCTCACCGGTTCCGACCACGTCGTGCGCGGGCCCGAGCGCGGCGCCCTCCTGGCCACCGGCGCGATCGCCGTGGACATGGAGTCCGCCGCCACGCTGCACAGCGCCGTACGCGCGGGACGGCGGCCCGTTGCCGCCGTCCGGGTGGTCGTGGATGCCCCACAGTACGAACTCGTCCGCATCGGCACGGTGCGCGGTGGAATATCAGCTTTCCGCGTTCTTCGTGCCGTGCTCCCCGCATTCTTTGAATGGCACCGTTCTTCGCTGCTCCCCCGGAGGTGAGCCAGATGGCCATGCCGCTTCGTCAGTCCATCAAGGTAGCTACGTATCTCTTTGAACAGAAGCTGCGCAAGCGCGACAAGTTTCCGCTGATCGTCGAATTGGAACCGCTCTTCGCCTGCAACCTGAAGTGTGAGGGTTGCGGGAAGATCCAGCACCCGGCCGGGGTCCTGAAGCAGCGCATGCCGGTGGCCCAGGCCGTGGGCGCCGTTCTTGAGTCGGGTGCGCCGATGGTATCCATCGCCGGCGGCGAGCCCTTGATGCACCCTCAGATCGACGAGATTGTCCGGCAGTTGGTGGCGAAGAAGAAGTACGTCTTCCTCTGCACCAACGCCATGCTGTTGCGCAAGAAGATCGAGAAGTTCACCCCGTCGCCGTACTTCGCGTTCGCCGTGCACATCGACGGCATGCGGGAGCGGCACGACGAGTCCGTCGCGAAGGAGGGCGTGTTCGACGAGGCGGTGGCGGCCATCAAGGAAGCCAAGAAGCGCGGTTTCCGCGTCACCACCAATTCCACCTTCTTCAACACGGACACCCCGCAGACCATCATCGAGGTCCTGAACTTCCTCAACGACGACCTGAAGGTCGACGAGATGATGCTGTCGCCCGCCTACGCCTACGAGAAGGCGCCCGACCAGGAGCACTTCCTCGGTGTCGAGCAGACCCGCGAGCTCTTCAAGAAGGCCTTCGCGGGCGGCAACCGGCTGCGCTGGCGCCTGAACCACTCGCCGCTCTTCCTGGACTTCCTGGAGGGCAAGGCGGACTTCCCGTGCACCGCGTGGGCGATCCCGAACTACTCGCTCTTCGGCTGGCAGCGCCCCTGCTACCTGATGAGCGACGGTTACGTCCCCACGTACCGGCAGCTCATCGAGGAGACCGACTGGGACAAGTACGGCCGCGGCAAGGACCCGCGCTGCGCCAACTGCATGGCGCACTGCGGCTACGAACCGACCGCCGTCCTCGCCACCATGGGCTCCCTCAAGGAATCCATCCGTGCCGCCCGCGAGACGGTCTCGGGGAACCGCGGGTGACGTCATGAACGGGCCGACAGGGGCTCTCCGCCAGGGGGCCCCTGTCACCGTGAGCTGAGAACGAGCAGAGAGGGGGCTCGAGCATGACCATTCTCGACACCATTCGGGGGCCACGGGACCTGAAGAGGCTCTCCGGGGCAGAGCTCGACGAACTGGCGGGGGAGATCAGGGAGTTCCTGGTGCACGCGGTCGCCAGGACAGGGGGCCATCTCGGGCCCAACCTCGGGGTGGTGGAGCTCTCCATCGCCCTCCACCGGGTCTTCGATTCGCCGGTCGACCGGCTCGTGTGGGACACCGGCCACCAGAGCTATGTGCACAAGCTGCTCACCGGTCGGCAGGACTTCTCCAAGCTGCGCGGCAAGGGCGGCCTCTCCGGCTATCCCTCGCGGGAGGAGTCCGAGCACGACATCGTCGAGAACAGCCACGCGTCGACCGCGCTCGGCTGGGCCGACGGCCTCGCCAAGGCGCGCCAGGTCCTCGGCGAGCGCGGCCACGTCGTCGCCGTCATCGGGGACGGGGCGCTCACCGGGGGCATGGCCTGGGAGGCGCTGAACAACATCGCCGCCGCGAAGGACCGCCCGCTGATCATCGTCGTCAACGACAACGAACGCTCATACGCCCCGACCATCGGCGGCCTCGCCGACCACCTCGCCACCCTCCGCACGACGGACGGCTACGAACGGGTTCTCGCCTGGGGGAAGGACATACTCCAGCGAACGCCCGTCGTCGGCCGGCCGCTGTACGAGTCGCTGCACGGCGCCAAGAAGGGCTTCAAGGACGCCTTCGCGCCGCAGGGGATGTTCGAGGACCTGGGGCTCAAGTACGTCGGGCCGATCGACGGGCACGACATCGGTGCCGTCGAGTCGGCGCTGCGCCGCGCCAAGCGCTTCCATGGCCCGGTGCTCATCCACTGTCTGACCGAGAAGGGCCGCGGTTTCGAGCCCGCGCTCGCCGACGAGGCGGACCGCTTCCACACCGTGGGCGTCATGGACCCGCTCACCTGCGAGCCGCTCTCACCCTCCAACGGCCCTTCCTGGACCTCCGTGTTCGGGGACGAGATCGTCCGCATCGGTGCCGAGCGCGACGACGTCGTCGCCATCACCGCGGCGATGCTCGGCCCGGTCGGCCTGACGAAGTTCGCGGCGGCCTACCCCGACCGGGTGTGGGACGTCGGCATCGCCGAGCAGCACGCCGCGGTGTCGGCCGCGGGGCTCGCCACGGGCGGCCTGCATCCGGTCGTCGCGGTGTACGCCACCTTCCTCAACCGAGCCTTCGACCAACTCCTCATGGACGTGGCGCTGCACCGGTGCGGCGTCACCTTCGTGCTCGACCGCGCGGGCGTCACCGGCGTCGACGGCGCCTCCCACAACGGCATGTGGGACATGTCGGTCCTCCAGGTCGTGCCGGGGCTGCGGATCGCGGCGCCGCGCGACGCCGAGCAACTGCGGGCGCAGCTGCGGGAAGCGGTCGCCGTGGACGACGCGCCGACCCTCGTCCGGTTCCCCAAGGAGTCGGTGGGGCCCGAGATCCCCGCCGTGGACCGCGTCGGCGGCATGGACGTGCTGTCCCGGGAGCCGGACCCGGACGTGCTGCTCGTCGCGGTCGGGGTGATGGCGCCGGTCTGTCTGCAGGCCGCCGAACTGCTCAGGGGGCGCGGGCTGCGCTGCACCGTCGTCGACCCGCGCTGGGTCAAGCCGGTCGACCCCGAGCTGCCCGGGCTCGCGGCAGGGCACCGCGTCGTCGCCGTCGTGGAGGACAACAGCCGTGCCGCCGGGGTCGGCGCGGCGGTCGCGCTGGCGCTCGGCGACGCCGAAGTGGACGTCCCCGTCAGGCGGTTCGGCATTCCCGAGCAGTTCCTCGCGCACGCCAAGCGGGGCGAGGTCCTCGCCGACCTCGGCCTCACCCCGGTCGAGATCGCGGGCCGGATCAGCGCCACGCTGGCGGCCAAGGAGGGCGCGCACACGTCCGGTTCCGGCAAGGAGCACAGCGTATGACCAAGGAGTTCGACCTCGGCAGGCTCCTCGCGGAGCGGGGTGCCGAGCGGTACGAACTGCACGCCCGGCACCTGAACCACCAACTGCCGCGCATGCTGCACACCATCGGCTTCGACAAGGTCTACGAGCGGGCCGAGGGCCCGTACTTCTGGGACGCGGAGGGCAACGACTACCTCGACATGCTCGCGGGCTTCGGCGTGATGGGCCTCGGCCGGCACCACCCCGTCGTACGCAAGGCGCTGCACGACGTCCTCGACGCCTCCCTCGCCGACCTCACCCGGTTCGACTGCCAGCCGCTGCCCGGCCTGCTCGCCGAGCGGCTGCTCACGCACAGCCCGCACCTGGACCGGGTCTTCTTCGGCAACAGCGGCACGGAGGCCGTCGAGACGGCGCTGAAGTTCGCCCGCTACGCCACCGGCAAACCGCGGGTGCTCTACTGCACGCACGCCTTCCACGGGCTGACCACCGGTTCCCTCTCCGTCAACGGCGAGGACGGGTTCCGGGACGGCTTCGCGCCGCTGCTGCCGGACACCGCGGTCCCGCTCGGCGATCTGGGCGCGCTGCGCCGGGAGTTGGAGAAGGGCGACGTCGCCGGGCTGATCGTCGAGCCCATCCAGGGCAAGGGTGTGCACGAGAGCCCGCCCGGATATCTGCGCGCCGCCCAGGAGCTGCTCCACCGCCACAAGGCGCTGCTGATCGCAGACGAGGTGCAGACGGGCCTCGGCAGGACCGGTGAGTTCTACGCGTACCAGCACGAGGAGGGTGTCGAGCCCGACCTGGTCTGCGTGGCCAAGGCGCTGTCGGGCGGCTATGTGCCGGTCGGCGCGACGCTCGGCAAGGACTGGATCTTCAAGAAGGTCTACTCGTCGATGGACCGGGTGCTCGTGCACTCGGCGAGCTTCGGCTCGAACGCGCAGGCCATGGCGGCGGGTCTCGCCGTCCTGGCGGTGATGGAGGACGAGAAGGTCGTCGAGAACGCCCGGGTCACGGGGGAACTGCTCAGGTCCCGGCTCGCCGCCCTCGTCGACCGTTATGAGCTCCTGAGCGAGGTGCGCGGGCGCGGACTGATGATCGGCATCGAGTTCGGGCGGCCCAAGTCGCTGAAGCTGCGCGGGCGTTGGACGATGCTGCAGGCCGCCCGCAAGGGACTCTTCGCACAGATGGTCGTCGTACCGCTGCTGCAGAAGCACCGCATCCTCACCCAGGTGTCCGGGGACCACCTGGAGGTCATCAAGCTGATTCCGCCGCTGATCGTGGGGGAGCGGGAGGTGGACCGGTTCGTGACGGCCTTCACCGCCGTGATGGACGAGGCGCACAGTGGTGGCGGGCTGATGTGGGACTTCGGCAGGACACTGGTGAAGCAGGCGGTCGCGAACCGCTGAGGGGCCGGCAGGGCAGCCGTAGTAGGAGCTATTTTGCCTCTCGGGCAAGAAAGTTGCCCGAGAGGCAAGGCTCTGGCTCAATCAAGGCATGAGCCCTGCCGAGCCCGCCGGGGCGGCGGATCCGCCCGAGACGGCCGAATCGCTGCCCGCCGTCGCGCCCCAGCTGCGCGAACTGCGCCGCCGCGCGTCCCTCACCCTGGAGGCCGCCGCCCGCACCGCCGGGCTCTCGCCCGCCCATCTGTCCCGCCTGGAGACCGGGCAGCGCCAGCCGTCGCTGCCGATGCTGCTCACGCTCGCCCGTGTCTACGGTACGACGGTCTCCGAGCTGCTCGGCGAGACGGTCGCCGACCGGGACGCGGTCGTCCGCGCGGCGGACATGGAACCGACTGTCGCCGGCGGCTGGACCTACTGGCAGGCGGGCGCTTCGGGCCGGGGCATGCAGGCACTGCGCGTACACGTGCCGCACGGCGCGCAGGGCGACATCGTGCGCGTGCACCCCGGCGAGGAGTGGCTGTACGTCCTCAAGGGACGGCTGCGGCTGCGTCTCGGCGACGCCGCGCACACCCTCGCGCCGGGGGACAGCGCGCACTTCGACTCGCTGACCCCGCACCGGATCGCCGCCGCCGACCGGGGCGGCGTCGATCTCCTCTTCGTCCACACACTGCTGCAGAGCCCCGCCACCGCGCTGTGCCTCGGTGGCCCCACTCAGGGAGACCCGACATGACGGAACCGGAACAGCAGGGACCGGCCCAGCCGAAACGGCCCTCGCCCAGCACCATGGAGGAGAAGTTCCCCCGGGCGCTCTGGGTCCGCCTGATCATCTACGTGGCGGTGGGCCACATCTTCGCCGCCTTCATCTACCTGCTCTTCGAGCTGGGCGCGAAGAACCAGTAGAAGAACCGGTAGAAGAACCAGTAAGGGCCGGAGTGGGCCGGCAGCGGGCGTCCGCTCAGTCGAGCAGGCGCTCGCGGAGCCGCTCGCGGGTCTCGGCGCTCACCTTGAGGCCCTCCGAGAGATAGGTGTCGACGTCGCCCCAGGTCTGCTCGATCGTGTCGTAGGCCGCCGCAAGGTACTCGGCGCGTGCGTCGAAGAGCGGGTCGAGGAGCTCCATGACCTCGGGCGACATCGCGTTCGCGGAGCTGTCCGAGCGGTGCACCTTGTAGCGGCGGTGCTTCACGCTCGACTCGAGGTAGTCCGCCTCGATCGCGTCGCGCTCCACGCCGACGGCGAGCAGCGTGACGGCTATGGACAGGCCCGCGCGGTCCTTGCCCGCCGCGCAGTGCATCAGCGCCGGAACGCTGTCCTCGGCGAGCGCGTGCAGCACCTTGCTGTGCTCGGCGGTGCGCTCCTTGATGATCGTGCGGTACGCCGCCTCCATCCGGTCCGCGCCCCGGCCGTCCGAGAGGATCGAGCGGAGCTGGTCGAGGTCGCCGTCGCGCACCATCTTCCAGAACTCGGCGCCGTCGGCCGGGTCGGTCAGCGGCAGGTTCACGTTCCGCACGCCCGGCAGCGCGACGTCCGGGCCTTCGAGGCGCTGGTCTGCGGCGTTGCGGAAGTCGAAGATCGTGTGCAGGCCCAGCGAGGAGAGGTACGCGGTGTCGGCCGCCGTGGCGTGCGCGAGGTGACCGCTGCGGAACAGGCGGCCCTGGCGGACGCGGCGACCGTCCACCGTCGGGAGCCCGCCCACGTCACGGAAGTTGCGCACTCCGGTGAGCTCGGGCTCTGACAGCGCTGACACCTCTGACAGATCTGTCGGCGGGACCTGCTGCGTCACGGGCTCTCCTCAGGCTCTTCGGCCGGCGCGGCTCGCCGGTGGGTGCGCCTTTGACGATACGACATGCGTTCCTGGGGCAATCAACCCTTCACGCGAGGGGTTCGCCGGTCTCCAGGAGGGACTTGAGGCTGGAGAGGATCGGCGGCCAGCCCTGGCTGCACATGGAGTGCAGGGTGCCGGCGGCGTCGAACTCGTGCGTGACGGTGAGCTTGACCTGGTCGCCGTGGGGCTCCAGGTCGAAGGCGACCCGCGAGCGGCGCTCGCTCGCGAGCCGCGCCCGCAGCTCCTCGTCGACGCCGTTCGCCTCGGCCCACTGCGGGCTGAAGGTGTGCCAGGTGTACGCGAGCCGGCGGTGCGGTTCGTGGACCAGGACGATCTGCTCAGGGTCCTCGGTCGTGGCTCCCGTCTCGGTCCAGGTCATCGGGGAGCCCTGCGCCCAGTCGGTGCCGAAGCTGACGCCCCAGTAACGGTGCGTGAAGGCCGGGTCGGTGAGCGCCTGCCAGAGCTGTTCCGGGGTGGTGCGGATGTACGTCGTGTACACAAATGTCTTGCTGTCCGTGCTGGCTGTGTTGGCTGTGCTGTCCATGGGGGGCTGCTCCAATGCTCTCTTCAGGTCCGCGAGGGCGTTGACCCGGCCGCGGTCGAACTGGCTGATCCATCGCTCGGCGATGGCGTTGATCGGTGCGGCGTTGAGGTAGTGCAGCTTCTCCCGCCCCTGCCGCACCGTGGTCACCAGCTGGGCGTCCTCCAGCACGCCCAGATGCTTGCTGACCGACTGGCGGGCCATGTCCAGGCCCGCGCACAGCTCGCGCAAGGTCTGGCCGTTGCGGTCCCGCAGCCGGTCGAGCAGCTGCCGCCGCACCGGGTCGGCCAGCGCCCTGAACGCCGTGTCCACCCGCCGTCACCCCCAATCATGCAGCCGAACGGCTGCGTATCAATGATGGGCAGCCCATTGGCTGCATGTCAACCGGAGAGGCGCGAGCGGGGTGGCAGGATGTGCCTACGAGCACGTGCCCAGTGGGAATCCATGGATCGGGCGGGGGCCTGATGATCGAGACCGGTGCCGATGGCCGTACGTGGTTGCTCTCCGGACCCAGGAGCAGCTACGCCCTGCGGCTGACGGAACGCGACGAACTCCTGCACCTCCACTGGGGGCCGCGGATCGCCCTCGCCGACGCGGAGGCGCTGGCCGCCGAGTCGCTGCCGCCCGAGCGGCCCTTCGAGTCACGGCTCGACGGGCGCGAGGAGTATCCGGTGGAGGGCGGCCCGCGCTTCGTGCCGCCGGCCCTCTCGGTGCGCGGCGGCGGAGTGCGCGGCACCGAGTGGCGGTACGAGAACTCGGCGGCCGACGAGGACGAGCTCCAGCTCCACTTCTTCGACTCGGTGCACCAACTGGCCATCACGCTCATGTACCGGCTGCGCGGGGACGTCGTCGAGCGACAGGTCGTCCTCACGCACCAGGGCCGGTTCGGCACGCCGGACCTCGAACTGCTGCGCCAGGACCCGGCGACGTGGACCCTGCCCCGGCGGGACCGCTGGCGCCTCTCGCAGCTGCACGGCCGCTGGGCCGCCGAGTCACGGCTGACGCGCGCCGACCTCACGTACGGCGAAAAGGTCATCGGCAGCCGGCGCGGCCACACCGGCCACCACCACCTGCCCTGGGTCGCGCTCGACGAGGGCGACGCCACCGAGGAGAGCGGCGAGGTCTACAGCTGCGCGCTCGCCTGGTCCGGCTCGTGGCGCATCTCCGTGCACCAACTGCCGGACGGCGCCGTGCAGATCACCGGCGGCAGCGGGCACGACGACTCCGGACAGCAGCTCCTCGCGCCGGGCACGGCCGTCGTCACCCCCGTCTTCGCGGGCCTGTGGACCGACCGCGGCTTCGGCGGCGCCAGCCGTGCCTGGCACGCCTACCAGCGCGCGCACGTGATCCCGGACGCCGACACGCCCCGCCCCGTCCTCTACAACTCCTGGGAAGCCACCGGCTTCGACATCTCCGAGGGGCAGCAGCGCAGGCTCGCCCGACGGGCCGCGGCGCTCGGCGTGGAACTCTTCGTCGTCGACGACGCGTGGTTCGGCGAGCGGGTCAGCGACCGGGCGGGCCTCGGCGACTGGTTCCCCAACCCGGACCGCTTTCCCGGCGGCCTCGGGCCGCTCGCCGACGAGGTGCACGAGCTCGGGATGCGGTTCGGCGTCTGGGTGGAACCGGAGATGGTCAACCCCGACAGCGACCTCTACCGCGCGCACCCCGACTGGGTGCAGCACCAACCCGGCCGTACGCGCACCGAGTACCGCAACCAGCTCGTCCTCGACCTCACGCGGGAGGACGTGTGCGCGCACCTGTGGCGGCGGCTCGACGAACTCCTCTCCAGCGCACCCATCGACTATGTGAAGTGGGACTTCAACCGCTCCTTCACCGACGTCGGCCGGCCCGGCGCGCCCTACCCGCAACACCTGTGGTCGGGTCATACGCACGCCCTGTACGACCTGCTCGACCGGCTCCGCGCGGCGCATCCCGCCGTGGCCTTCGAGTCCTGCTCGGGCGGCGGCGGACGGATCGACCTCGGCATCCTCTCCCGCACCGACCAGGTGTGGACCTCCGACAACACCGACCCGCTGGACCGGCTGGCCATCCAGCACGGCTTCAGCCAGCTGCACCCCGCGCGCGTGATGGCCGCCTGGGTCACCGACAGCCCCAACACACAGCTGAACGGCCGGGCCAGCTCGCTGTGCTTCCGCTTCGTGAGCGCCATGGCGGGGGTGCTCGGCATCGGCGGCGACCTCACGCGGTGGACCGAGGGCGAGCTCGCCGAGGCGCGCGACTGGGTGGATCTCTACAAGGAGATCAGGCCCGTGGTGCAGCTCGGCGACCTCTACCGGCTGCGTCCGCCGGGGGACGGCCTGAGCGCCGTGCAGTACGTGTGCGGTGACGAGTCCGTCGTCCTGGCCTGGCTGCGGGCGCAGGAGTACGGGGAGGAGCCGGCGCCGGTGCGGCTGCGCGGGCTCGACCCGGGGGCCGCCTATTTCTGCCCGGACACGGGGGAGACCTACCGGGGCGCGGTGCTGCTCCACCGCGGCCTGCGGACCGGCCTCAAGGGGGACCTGGACGCGGCGGTGTTCCGGCTGCGACGGGCGTGACGTACTGCGAAAACGGGCGGGACGTGCTGCGAAAACGGGCGTGACGTGCGGCAAAAGGTGGATCGTGCACTTATTCCGAGTTGGGTGAATCTTGACCGGTGGCTTATCTCACCCACCGTCAACCCCTCCCTACGGTGGCGTAGGACACTTAGGGAGGTGAAGGATGTGACGTCGTGAGCGCAGAGTCGACAACCTTCATCCACCGCCCCGACAACAACCGCGTATTCAACTCCTACGCAGCGCTCGGCGACAGCTTCACCGAAGGCGTGGGCGACCCGGGCCCCGACGGCACCTTCGTCGGCTGGGCCGACCGCCTCGCGGTCCTGCTGGCCGACCGGGTACCCGAGCACACCTTCCGGTATGCCAACCTCGCCGTCCGCGGCAAGCTCCTCGACCAGATCGTCGAGGACCAGCTGCCGCGGGCCAAGGAGCTCGCCCCCGACCTGGTGACGTTCTGCGCCGGGGGCAACGACATCATCCGGCCGGGCACCGATCCCGACGAGGTCGCCGAGCGGTTCGAGCGGGCCGTGGCCGACCTCTCGTCGGCGGTCGGCACGGTCATGGTGACCACCGGCTTCGACACCCGTGGCGTCGCGGTGCTCAAGCATCTGCGCGGCAAGATCGCCACGTACAACATGCACGTCCGTGCCATCGCCGACCGGTACGGCTGCCCCGTGCTCGACCTGTGGTCCCTCAAGACCGTGCAGGACCGCCGGGCCTGGGACGGCGACCGGCTGCACCTCTCCGCCGAGGGGCACACGCGCGTGGCGCTGCGCGCCGGCCAGGTCCTGGGCCTCGACGTGCCCGCGGACCCCGACCAGGCGTGGCCCCCGATGCCGCCGCGCGGCACGCTGGAGGTGCGGCGCGACGACATCCACTGGGCGCGCGAGTACCTGGTGCCGTGGATCGGGCGGCGCCTGCGGGGCGAGAGCTCCGGCGACCATGTGGAGGCGAAGGGCTTCCGCAACCTCGACACCCTCAAGCTGCAGATCGGGACCGCTTCCTGAGCGGGCGGGTCCGTACGACTGGGGGATGACAACGGGACGGACTGCGGTCGCGGTCCGTCGTAGGGAGGGGGGACAGCGGCCGGTGAGCCTTCGTCAGTACGAGTACGCCCTGGCCGTCGCCGAGCAGGGATCGGTGACGGCGGCGGCGGAGCTGCTGCGCGTCGCACAGCCGTCGGTCTCTCAGCAGATCCGCGGCCTGGAGCGCGAACTCGGCGTGCAGCTCTTCGCCCGCACGCCGACCGGGCTGGTGCCCACCGTGGTCGGCCGCGCCTTCCTGCGGGAGGCGGAGGTCGCGGTGAGCGCGTCCCGGCGGGCGCGGGCGACGGCGCGGGCCGGTGCCGACGAGCTGGTGGGCGAGCTGGTGGTCGCGGTGCAGATGGGCTTCGGCACGCGGCAGTTGCCGGGCGCGTTGGGCGCGCTGCGCCGCCGCTTCCCCCGGCTGGAGGTCACCGTCTTCGAGGAGCCGAGCTCCGCCGAGCTGGAACGGCTGTGCCGCCGGGGCGTGGTGGACCTCGCCCTGATGGCGGCGTGCGAGCGAAGCCCCGCCGACGCCCACCACCTCGGCGACGAGGAGTTCGTCGTGGTCCTCGCCGACGGGCACCGCCAACTCGCCGCGGACCGGGTCGAGCTGCGCGAGCTGGACGGCGAGCCGTGGGTGAGGTTCGACCGCGACAGCGCGCTCGACGGCGTGCTGCTGAGCGTGCTGCGGGACAACGACGTGACCCCGACCACGGCCGCCCGCGTGTCCCAGACGGCGACGGCCGTGCGCTGGGCCGCCCACGGTCTTGGCGTCACGCTCGTGCCGGCCTCCGCGGTGCCCCAGGGGCACGAGCCCTATGTCCGCCCGGTGTCGCCGGTCGTCTCCCAGCCCGTCATCGCCGTGGTCCGGCAGGGCGCGGGCCCGGCGGAAAAGGCCTTGCTCGAACTCCTCGGCCAGGAAACCTGGTCGAATTCCGCTGCCTTTTCACCGGCGCCCTGACGGCCGGAATCACCCCGGCGTCACCCTCTGGGGAATTCACCTCCGTCCACGACCAGATTGCTTCCGGTGAGCCAGCTCGCCCGCTCGGACATGAGGAACAGCACGGCGTCGGCGATGTCGGCGGGCTGACCGTCGCGCCCCAGCGGCACGGTACTGGCGCCCTGTCCCTGTCCCAGTTCCTCCTGCTGCCCCTGCCCCTGCGACGGGTCGAGGCGTGCCCACTGCTCCCGCGTCGCTTCGCCGCCCGGGGTGGCGACCCTGCCGGGCCGCAGCGTGTTGACCCGGATCCCGAACGGGGCGAGCTCCATGGCCAGGCCCCGGCTGTAGTTCTCCAGCGCCGCCTTCGCCGCCGTGTAGGGCAGGAACGGTGGCGGTGTGGCGGGGACCGCGGCCGAGGAGACGTGCACGATCACCCCCGAACGCCGGTCCCGCATCCCCGGTACCAGCAGCGAGTCCAGCCGCACCGACGCCAGGTAGTTCAACTCCAGCGCGTCCTGCCACTCTTCGTCGGGAATGGCGGAGGTACTTTCGTACGGCTGCCCTCCGCCCGCGTTGTGGACCAGGATGTCCACTCCACCGAGCTCCTTCTCCACGGACGCGGCGATCGCCTCAGCTCCGGCCCGGGTCCGCACGTCGGCCGCCACGAAGGCGGCGCCCTCCGGCACCGTGCTCGTCGCCGACCTGGCGGTCGTGAGCACTTGGGCGCCCGCGTCCAGGAGGTGGCGTACGACGGCCGCTCCGATCCCGCGAGAGCCGCCTGTGACCAGAGCCTGCTTTCCCGCGAATTCGCGCGTTTCCGTCACGTTCTCGATCGTGGTCATTCCACCGGTCCTCTCGGCATGTGATGTTCCGCCCGACGGAATATGAAAAGGCGTGCACGGTAAGCGAGTTCGGGAAAATCGCGGTGGCGCCTGGTCGAGCTGTTTCACCGTACGGCCGCGAAAGAACCGGCGACAAAGACCAAATGTCAGCGGAGGCCATAGGAGATCCCTATAGCCCCTGCCCGGTCTCCGCCCCCAGCTCGGCGGGAGAACCGGGGTCGGCAAAGGGGCCTGCTGCCGTGCGTCTGCGTGCGATGGTGAGGACGCAGCCGTTCCGTCGGCTCGGTGGAGAGCCGAGACGATCGCCGACGCAGGCTCGGCGCCTGCCCGAGGGGGCTCCCCGATGATGTACGACGACGACCTGCTCGTGACCGATCTCCTGCTGGAGACGGCTTCCCTGGAAGAGTTCCTGGAGACGCTGGCCAACTACGCGCTGAGTCTCACGGTCGCGGCGGACAGCTGCGGCATCACCATCAGCCGTGCGGGCCGGCACCTGACGGTGGCCGGCGTGGGCCGTGCGGCCAATGAGCTGGACGAGAAGCAGTACGGCCTGGACGACGGGCCCTGCCTGCAGGCGCTGCGCAGCGGTGACGAGGTCGTCGTGGCGGACATGCTGGGCGAGCCGCGGTGGGGCGCCTATCCGGCCCACGCCGTGGCGTGCGGCACGCGTTCCTCCCTCTCGCTGCCCATCGCCGCCCACACGCACACCACCGGAGCCCTCAACCTCTACGCTCCCAAACCGGACGGCTTCACCGAGGAGGACCTCGCCGGGTTGCGGGTGGTGGCCGCGCAGGCGACCGGGGCGATTGCGCTGGCGCAGCGCATTGCCGACGCCCAGAAGTTCGCGAGCGAGCTGGAGACGGCGATGCGCTCGCGCAGCGTCATCGACCAGGCCATCGGCGTCATCATGGGCCAGCAGCGATGTGACGCCGAAAAGGCGTTCGGCATCCTGCGCAGTGCCTCGCAGAATCGCAACATCAAGCTGCGCGAGCTGTGCCGCGAACTCATCACGGGCATCGGCGGCCGCCCGCCCGAGGAGGGTCGGCTGCGGCCCCGGCCCTGACGGCCAGTACTTCGATCCTGAGTGGCCAGTACTGGGCCGGTGAGGTGAACGAGCGGGAGAGGTTGCGGGTCGCCGTGGGCGCGCCGGTGCGGGGGCGACCGCGAGTCGTCCCCGCTGGACCCCTCCGCCTGCCCGCCCGGCACTCTCCCGGTGCCGGTGGACATAATGGGGAGGCCTATCCACCCCCCTCAGGAGGTCCCGTGTCCCGGTCCCTGATCCCCGGGCTGCGCTCGCTGCGGTCCGCTGCCTTCGGAGCGGACCCCGCGGGTGCCCGGCTGGCCCGGATCCGCAGATCGCCGAACTTCTCCGTGGCCGAGGGGTCCTTCCAGAACCCCGTGGGGGCACGGACGCGGCCGACCGGCTCGACCCTGGAGTTCGCCAAGGTCTACTTCCGGAAGGAAGAGCGCGTACGCCGCGGGCCGGCGGGCACGGTTCCGGTGCACGCCACCACTCTCGCCGACCTAGCCAAGCCGCCGGTCAGCGGTCTGCGGGTCACCTGGATGGGCCACTCCAGCGTCCTGGTCGAGATCGATGGGCGGCGGGTGCTCTTCGACCCGGTGTGGGGCCGGCGGTGTTCGCCGTTCTCCTTCGCCGGGCCCAAGCGGCTGCACCCGGTCCCGGTGCCGCTGGAGACGCTCGGCCCGGTCGACGTCGTCGTGATCTCCCACGACCACTACGACCACCTGGACATGCCCACGATCAAGGCGCTGGCCGCTACGGACACGGTGTTCGCGGTGCCGCTCGGCGTCGGCGCCCACCTGGAGCGGTGGGGCGTGCCCGCGGACCGGCTCCGCGAGCTGGACTGGCACGAGACGGCGAAGGTGGCAGGGCTGACCCTCACCGCCACCCCCGCACGCCACTTCTGCGGCCGGGGCCTGCGCAACCAGCAGCACACGCTGTGGGCGTCCTGGGTGGTGGCGGGGTCGGAGCACCGCGTCTTCCACAGCGGGGACACCGGCTACTTCCAGGGCTTCCAGGACATCGGCGCCGCGCACGGCCCGTTCGACGTCACGATGATCCAGATCGGTGCCTACAGCGAATTCTGGCCGGACATCCACATGACGCCCGAGGAAGGCGTGCGGGCGCACCTGGACCTCCAGGGCGGTGAGCCGCGCGGGGTGCTCCTGCCGATTCACTGGGGGACGTTCAACCTCGCCCCGCACGCCTGGTCGGAGCCGGGGGAGGGCACGGTCGCGGCGGCGCGCCTGGCGGACGCCCCCATCGCGCTGCCCTGCCCCGGCGAGCCCTTCGAGCCGGGGGCGGGGGCGCTGCCCGGCACGCTGTGGTGGCGGGCTGTGTCGCATTCGATCGCTCAGCCGTGGCGTCGCCCCCGGCATGCCGAGATCGTTGCCGAGCCGCGCAGCGACGATCTCGATCTCGCGGGCGAGCGGTGACTTCGATCGGGCACGTCCTTGCCGAATGGGGAGGATCCGTCGCGAGTTGTGGTCCGAACGCGCATCGTCGATCGCTGAGCTGCAGTTTGGTGTGAGAGATTGGCGGACCGATCCGACGTACGCGATGTGCCGGGCGCTGGTGGACGGAGCGGATCGGGCCTCGTTCGCGGTAGGCGCGTTCGATGTGCGGGCTGCACACGGGCGAGGACCTCGCTGGCCACGCGACGGGCGTCCTAAGGGCCTATGCGCCAACCACAGCGGGGCCGCAGGCGCCCTCTCCGTACTCTCCGGCCCGCGCCCGGCACTTCGGCGTCGCCTTCCGTCCGCGATGAACTCTTCAGCGCCGTTCGCCGCACGCCGGGCGTTAACGTCTAGCCCCATCGCCGATCAGCGATGGTACCGGGGGGGGAGGGGAAGAGCGTTCGCCACCGGCAGCGCCTCGATCAGGCGTGCGTACAGTGTCACGTCATGGTCACGGTGCTTCACCCGGCCTCAGGGGCCCGCCGATTCCAGTAGTTCCAAGTGCTCCCGCACCGCACGCTGTTGGTCTGTTTCCGGTCCCCTCGCCAGGCGGCGCTCAGGTCTGCTGAGGCGCGCTGCACTCGGAGACCGCGTATGGGATGTTCTACCGGGCGACGATTCGGGTTCCCACCTGTCACCGAGGCACTGTGCCCATGTGGCAACGGCCAGAGGGAACTTCCGGGCATCAGGGCCCTTAGCTCGGAGCCCATGGTGTCGGTCCGACCGCCGATGCGGAGAGCTGCGGATACCAGCGGGATACCAGCGCTTGGAGAACGTGACCGGCCAACCCCGCGGCCGGCCTCAGTGACGGTTTGGCGAACGAGCGCCGAGTGGTCCGCACCGACGAGGGCCTGCACCCCCGCAACCGCGCCCTTTTCCTTTCCAGCCCCACTGGTCATAGCGTCGCCTCCCGATTTCCTGTCGCAGTTCGGCGAGAATATCTTGCGAAGCGCTGGTGCTGAGGGCTGCTTCCTCGGTGGCGTCTGCCTGCCGGAGGACACGTACTTCTTGAACCTGCATGCCGGCTCAACGCAGACGTTTCCTGCAGTTTCGAGCATGGAGTAGTCGGTGCCGATGTTGGATGCTTCTCCTGCCTCGCCATTTCGTAACAGCCTTCGCAGGAATGCTGTTGGTACGAAGAGTTGATTACTGGCGAACCGTCGAGCGATCGCCCGAAGAGGAATGCTCGCTCCTGGCATCCGAACATGGTGACGACAGATCGCAGCAGAAGTCCTTGGGAGACGGCATGGTCCACCCGCTTCCGTTCTCCACACCGGATCTCGTCCTCGGTATCCCAGCCGTCGCAGTCACCTCCTCCTTGGGATTGAAGAGCACCCGGGCCGCGAGTTCTTCGGGTCCGAGTGCCGCACACTCCTACCTTGCCGTCGAGATGGTGATCGGCATGATGGTGGTCATGCTGAGAATCGTGAGAGCCATCATTTCAAGCGGTTCAGGTGTGACGTTACTGAGAATGCTGTCGGCACATTGGTAGAGATCGTCGAAGGCGGGATTTTCTCGGACACCACCTTGATACCGCCCTCGTGGTCGAGTTCAAGGCCGATGCTCAGGTGTCGCTCAGGTGTCGTGACACGCCGACAAGAAGTTCTGCAGTTGCGGGTTCGTCTCGGGTTGTAGTCCGCACACGCTGTGGGGAGCGCTGAGCTCGCAGGACGGGGCAGGCTGGGCGTACCCCTGCAACGTGCCAAGGGGAGCCGCGACCTTCAGCGACGACGGTGGTGGCCGAGTCCCGATCCGGGAACCGGAGGCCGAATGTGGTCTCCCACCATGCCGATCTTTGAATACCGGGGCGAGCCGTGAACTTGAAGGCGCCGGCACGGGAAATAGAGGCGGATCAGCACCTTGCCGGAAAGTGCTCCCTCGCCCTATCCCGTACGACGCCTTGCAAGTCTTGATCGAGCGAGCGCGTGATCGAGGACCCGTGGAAGAGGCGCTTCCCCGACCGGAAGACGACGACCAGGGTGCGTACGGCTCGAACGGTGTGAACCGGTGACCGTCCATGCCACGTCTACCGTCGGCATCCCTCTGCCTGCTGCGGCGAACGAGGGATCAACTGGCCGCGTACACAATCTCCCACCTGACTCGGCAGGATGTGGAGCGCTCCACGAGAACCGGAGCTGTTAACTCCCCTTTTCTCCTTCGCGCGTTACCCCCAGCACGCCCAAGGAAACCCGAAGTACGGCGAGTTGGACTGGGTCAACCAATGGAGCACTCCATCGAAGGCATATGGCGCCAGAGTGCGGGTACCGAGATGGTTGCCCTCGTCGACTTCGCACTGAACCCGGTGATGCTGGGCTTGCACCCCGACGCCCCGTCTGTCAACGGGAAAAGGCACGGTGCTCAGGATGGGAAGCGCGTCTTCCCGGCAAGGCCGGATCCTGTCTCCCTCGTCGACCAAAGAAGAGTTAACTTGGGTGGCATGAGAATGCTTCGGGGGAGAAGGATTCAGAAGGGGAGCTCTGAACACAGCGGCGTTCGGGGGGAGGGGTTATCGTCCTCCGTGTTACGGGCGTGGGTGGCAACGGGCCTGGTCCTCGTGGTCTGTCTCGTTGCCTTCGGTCTGCTCGGGGTCATGCCCAGGCCCTCGGGCCTCGACCCGGCCGTCGGGGTCTCCGTCGCCCTGTGCTTCCTGGGCATCATGGGGCATACCTGGGGCAGGCTGCCACAGTGGCGCCTGGCACACCAGGGGGTGGCGGCCGCCGACGGAGTAGGAGAGCAGTTGGTCGCTGCCCGGGAGGACGAGCGCAGTCGGCTCCGGACCGACCTCCACGACAGCCTCGGTCCGGCGCTCGCGGGCATCAGACTGCGCCTCGACGTCGCGGCCGAACGGGTCGCCCAGCCGGGCACCCGTCAGCTCATCCTGGACGCCGCAGCTGAGACCGCCCGCACCGTGGACGACATCCGGCGCATCATCGACGACCTGCGCCCTCCGGACCTGGACGGCGGCGGAATCCACGGAGCCCTGCGCCGTCTGGCGCACCGCGCGAGCGTCGACGGGAAGCTCGACGTACGCGTCGAACTGCGGGGGCCCGAACCGGCGCGGAGGCTGTCCTTCGCAACCGAACTCGCCGCCTACCGCATCGCCTCCGAGTCGCTGACGAACGTCCTGCGCCACGCGGGGGCGCGGACCGTCACCGTGCGACTGACCGATCAGGACGGCTGGGTGACGCTGGAGGTGACCGACGACGGGAGCGGGCCACCGGGCGCGGGCGCCTGCCGGCGCGGCGTCGGTCTCGCGTCCATGGCACACCGGGCGCAGGACGTGGGCGGGCGCTGCGAGGTGCTGCCGCGGCCCGACGGCAGACCCGGCACCCTCGTCCGCGCGGGGCTGCCCCGGAGTGAGGCATGACCATACGAGTTTTCCTGGTGGACGACCATCCGTTGTTCCGCGCGGGCGTACGGCTCGCGATGGAGGACGTCGAAGACATGGACGTGGTCGGCGAGGCGAATAGCGGCGAGGAGGCCGTGCAGGCTCTCGTGCACGAAAAGATCGGTGCCGACGTGATCCTGATGGACGTTCAGATGCCTGGTCTGTCCGGTGTCGCGGCGATGGCGGACATCGCGGCCGCCCACCAACCCGGCGCCGACGCCCCGCGTGTCCTGATGATGTCCGTGACGGACGACGACGACATGGTCGTCGCGGCGCTCAGGGCGGGCGCGCACGGCTACCTCCTCAAGGGCGCGCCTCGGGCCGAACTCATCAGGGCGGTGCGCACCGTCGCCCTGAAGGGCGCGGTGTTCAGCCCGACCGTCGCCGCGCGACTGAGCGGCTACTTCTCCGCCGTCCACGAGATGCCCAGCCGTGCCGCCTTCCCACAGCTCACGGAACGCGAGCGCCAGATCCTCGATCTGGTCGCCCGTGGCTACACGAACCGGCGGATCGCCCGCGAACTGGTGCTGGCCGAGAAGACCGTGCGCAACCACGTCTCGCACGTCTTCGCGAAACTCCAGGTGAGCGACCGGGCGGCTGCCGTGGTGCGGGCCCGGGACGCCGGACTGGGTGCCTGATGACAGGGCGGGACCCGGTCGGGCCCGGAGCCCCAAGAGCCCGGGACGACGGGAGTCTTACGTTGGCGGCGCAACACCGGGGCGGCCGGCGGAAACACCCGGCGGTCCGCCCCGGCCCAATCGGAAACGAAGGACGGTGACCCCATGGCCATGTACGACGAGTACGAGACGCCCGAGCTGGTCGATGTCGGCGAGTTCGCCGAGCTGACCCTCGGCTGGGACAACCAGTGCACAGACTGGTACGGCGGCGGTGCCTGGGTCTGCTGACCCGGCCCCACCCGTAGCACGCGGGCCGTTGACGGCCCGTCCCACCCGGCGGCGGTGGAGGGGATCCCCTCCACCGCCGCCGGCGCGTTCCCGGCGGGATTCGGTCCAGGGGATGACATCCTCCGGCCCGATGTGCCAGGCGGTACGGCGGGCCAGAGTGGCGGACCATGATTGAGGTTCAGCAACTCACCAAACGGTACGGGAGCACCCTGGCCGTCGACGGACTGTCGTTCACGGTGGAACCCGGCCGGGTGACCGGCTTCCTGGGGCCCAACGGAGCGGGCAAGTCGACCACCATGCGGGCCATGATCGGACTCGACCGTCCGACGTCCGGCCGGGTCCTCATCGACGGCCGGGCCTACTCGGAACTGCGGTACCCGCTGCGCGAGGTCGGCGCGCTGCTCGAGGCCAAGGCACTGCACGGCGGTCGCACCGCACACGCCCATCTGCTGGGCCTCGCCCGCAGCAACCGCATCCCGAAGCAGCGGGTGGACGAGGTCCTGGACACCGTCGGTCTCACCAGCGTGGCGGACCGGCGAACCGAGGGCTTCTCCCTGGGCATGGCCCAGCGGCTGGGCGTCGCCTCCGTGTTGCTCGGTGATCCGCCCGTCCTGCTCCTCGACGAGCCGGTCAACGGCCTCGACCCCGAGGGCATCCTGTGGATCCGCGGCTTGATGCGGCGGCTCGCGGCGGAGGGGCGCACCGTCTTCGTCTCCAGCCACCTGATGAGTGAGATGGCGCTCACCGCCGAGCACCTCATCGTGATCGGCCGGGGCAGGCTGCTCGCCGACGTTTCGGTGGAGCAGTTCATCGCCTGCAACTCCCGGGCTTACATCCTGGTCCGCACCCCCGAGCCCGAACGGATGCGCGGTGTCCTCGCCGACGCGGGCATCCACACCGACCAGGGTCCCGACGGCACACTGGAAGCGGTCGGTACCTCTTCGGAGAAGGTGGGAGAACTCGCCGGCCGCCACGGGGTCACCGTCTATGAGATCAGTCCCCGTACGGCCTCTCTGGAAGAGGCGTTCATGCAGCTCACGGCCGACGCAGCCGACCACCGTGCCGACAAGGGGGTGCGGTGACCATGGGGGACCCCCGCGCAGCCATCGCGTTCGAATGGACCAAGATCCGAACCATGCGCTCCAGCCTGTGGAGCCTGGTCCTGTGCTTCCTCGTCAGCGTCCTGATCGCCCTGCTCTTCGGGTGGGTGCTGCGCGGTGCCTACGACGACATGAGCGCGGAGAGCAAGGCGGACTTCGACCCGGTCGGCTCGGGCTTCAACGGACTGCGGCTCGGCATGATCTCCCTGGTCGTCTTCGGTGTGCTCACGGTGACCAGTGAGTACTCCTCCGGCACCATCCGCGGCTCGCTGGCGGCCGTCCCGCGGCGTGGTGTCTTCTACGCGGCCAAGGTGCTCACAGGCACCGCGGTAGCCCTGGCCGCCTCCGTCGTGGTCGTGCTCGTCACCTTCTTCACCGCCCAGACGGCTATCGGTGAGGCACACAACGCCTCCATCACCGACGACGGGGCGCTCCGTGCGGTTGTCGGGTCGATCCTCTACATGACCATGATCTGCGCCTTCTCCATGGGACTGGCGACCGTGCTGCGCAGCCCCGCGCTCACCCTCGGCATCCTCGTGCCGCTTTTCTTCATGGTGTCGGAGATCCTCAACAACCTGCCCGGGGTGCAGAAGGCGGCTCAGTTCCTGCCCGACGCGGCCGGCGGGATCATCATGCGCCAAGAGCCCCAGGAACACATGATCCTCACCGCGTGGAGCGGCATGGCAGTCCTCGCGGCCTGGGTGGTCGTCGCACTCCTCGGCGGCTATCTGGCTCTGCGGCGGCGCGACGCCTGAACCTCCGGGGCCGTGCGGACGCGGGACGGGGACGGGACGGTGCGCCCAAGAGCCCGGGACCGCAGGCCGCCTACGTTGTGCGTGACCCGGGGTACGGCTGCGGCCGACGAGCTCGTGCAGGCCGCAGCCGCACCCCACCGTCCGAACAGAAGGAGGGTGAACATGGCCACGCACGAGGAGTACGAGGCGCCTGCGCTCGTCGAGGTCGGCGGTTTCGCGGAGCTGACGCTCGGCGCTGGTCCGGAGGACTGCGTCGACTGGTACGGCGGCGACGCCTGGTTCTGCTGAGCAGCTGCGTGCGGCGGTGACCGCCGCCGCACGTCGGCGGCGGAACGGCTGCTGTCGAAGCCGCTCCGCCGCCACCCCCTGACGACCGCAGACCAAGGAGCTCCGCCGTGACCACGTTGCGCGCCGACGGACACGAAACGCCCGTACTTCTCGAAGTCGGTGATTTCTCCCGCCTGACGCTGGGCGGCTTCGGGAACGAGTGCCCGGAATGGTTCGGCGGCGCAGGCGTCAGGACCTGCTGACGCCCCGGCGCGGCGCCTGAGGGCCGCCGCGCTTCGGCATGCCTGCGCCAACCGAAGAAGGGGACATGGAGTTTCTGATCCTTCCCGACTGCCACAAGGCTGAACCGGTCGCCCATGCTGCGGCAGCACCCGGCGCCCGGACCGTCATGCACGCCTCGGGCCGGCCCTGGCTGGTGGGCCGCTGGAACGACGACGAATGCGTCGTCGTCGACGGCGGCCGGAACCGACTCGTACTCCTCGGCCCCACGCGCGCCGACGCCTCCCTGCTCGCGCGGCGCCTCGCGAACCTCGGTTCACCGCACGACCTCGACCCCCTCGTCCGGTCGCTCCCCGGCAGCTTCCACCTCGCCGCCTCGTTCGACGGCCGCACCCGCACCCAGGGATCGCTGTCCACCGCGCGTCACGTTTTCCACGCGCGGATCGACGGCGTCACCGTGGCCGCGGACAGCCCGAGCGGCCTGACGGCCCTCATGCAGACCGGGCTGGACGAGGACGTCCTCGCCCTCCAGCTCCTGCTTCCCGTGCCGTGGCCGCTCAGCGGGCGCCCGCTCTGGACCGGGGTCGACTCCGTCGGCTCCGGCGCCTGGCTGGACATACGCCCGGACGGCGAGGCCCGCACGGTCTCCTGGTGGACGCCGCCCGAGCCCGACCTTCCCATCTCCCGGGCGGCGGACACGATCCGCGGAGCGCTGGCCGACTCCGTGGCCGCACGCGCCGCCCACCAGGACGTCATCAGCGCCGACTTGTCCGGCGGCCTCGACTCCACCAGCCTGTGCTTCCTCGCCGATGCGACGGACGCCCACCTGGTCACCCACCACTGGGAGCCGATGGACCGCGCCAACGCGGACACGCTCTGGGCGAGGAGGGCGGCCGCGCTCATGCCGTCCGCCCGGCACCGCTTCGTGGACCCGGCCGAGGGCCCGCTCTGGTACGAGGCCGCGCCCGACCGGGACGGTGCGAGCGACGACGTCGAAGGCCCCCTCGTGTGGACCCGCAACCGCGCCCACACCGAGACCTTGGCCCGCACCGTCCGGACCGAAGGAGCCGCACGCCACCTCATCGGCGTCGGCGGCGACGAACTGTTCGGCATATCCCCCCAGTTCGGCTGGTCACTGATCCGCAGCGACCCGCTTCGGGGCATACGGACCATGCGCCGCTTCCGCTCCGTCAACCGCTGGCCGCTCGGAGCGACCCTGCGCTCGCTGGCCGACCGGTCGTCCTTCTCCGACATGCTGGCCCGAGCCGCCCTGCAGCTCAACGCCCCGCCGTCCCCCCGTTTCACACCGCCGCTCGGCTGGGGCCGCGGCGACCTGCGGATGCCCGAGTGGGCCACTCCCGACGCCGTCGCGACCGTCCGCCGTCTGCTGACCGACACCGCCGCGCGGCGGCCCCGGCCGCTGCACCCCGACCGGCTCCAGCACCAGACGCTGGAGGTCACGGTGCTCAGCGGGCACGCCGCCCGCCAGCTCAACCGCTCCCTGCGTCCCCTCGGCGTCACCTTCGAGACGCCCTTCCTGGACGACCGGGTGATCGAGGCGGCCCTTTCGGTCCGCGTCGCCGACCGGGTGGTGCCCGGCCGCTACAAACCGGTGCTCACCACCGCCCTGCGCGGCGCCGTGCCCGACGCCGTGCTCGACCGACGCGACAAGGGTGCCTTCGGACAGGAGGCCTACGAGGGGCTCTACCGCAACCGCGAGCGGCTCGCCGGACTCTGCGACGACCTGCGCCTCGCCGACTACGGACTGGTCGATGCCGGTGCCCTGCGCGCCGCGCTGTACCGGCCCACGCCCGACACCCGCTCGCTCAGTCCCTTCGAGAACACGCTGGCCTGTGAGACATGGCTGCGGTCACCGAGTGCCGTCGCTCCGCATGCCGCGTCCCCCACGGGAGGACCCCGATGACGTACATCCTGGAGCCCGACGTGATCGCCACCGACGTCGAGGACGGTGTCGTCCTCCTCGACCAACGCACCGGCCGTTACTGGCAGCTCAATCGCTCCGGCGCGGCCACCCTGAGGCTGCTGCTGGACGGCAACTCGGCCGAGGAGGCCGCCCGGGAGCTCACCCGGAACCGTCCGGAGGCCGCGGAACGGGCTCGCACCGACGTCCGTGCCCTGCTGGCCTCCCTGGTCAAGGCCCGGCTGGTGGTGGGCTCATGAGCATGCCCGTCGTCTCCGAGCAGTCCGTCAGGATCCGCTGGCACCGGCACATCACCGCCCGCTGCGCGGTGGGTGCCGCGCACCTCCTCGCCAAGGTGCCGCCGCGCCGGCTGCGCCGCGTCCTGCGCGCCGTCTCGCGCGGCTCCCGGCCCGCCACCGCCGCCCAGACCCTCGACGCCCGTAGCTCCGTGGTGTCCGTCAGCGCGTGGTGCGCTGGACAGGGCTGCCTGGAGCGGTCGATAGCCACCGTTCTGCTGTGCCGGCTGCACGGCGCCTGGCCCGACTGGTGCACCGGCGTGCGCACCCAGCCGTTCCGCGCCCACGCCTGGGTCGAGGCGGAGGGCGGGCCGGTCGGGGAACCCGACGACACCGGACTGTTCCGAGCCATGATGAGCGTCCGCCACGCGGCCGCGGAGAAGCCCCGGTGAGCGCCCGGCACGCGGTGCTCGTGGAGGGGCTGCGCAAGACCTACGGCACCCATGAGGCGGTCGTCGACCTGGACCTCACCGTCACCCGCGGCGAGACCTACGGCTTCCTCGGCCCCAACGGCGCGGGCAAGAGCACCACCATCGGCATGCTGTGCACCCTGCTGCGCCCCTCGGCCGGGCGGGCCGAGGTGGCCGGGCACGACATCACCCGTGAACCCGACGCAGTCCGGCGCGGCATCGGCCTGGTCTTCCAGGAGTCCACCCTCGACGGGGAGCTGACCGCCGAGGAGAACCTCCGCTTCCAGGCGGACCTGTTCGGACTGCCCCGCGCCCGGGCCCGCCGTGCCATCGCCGAGTTGCTCGACCTCGTGGAGCTGACCCAGCGCAAGGACACGCCCGTACGTACGTTCTCGGGCGGCATGCGGCGCCGGCTGGAGATCGCCCGCGGACTGCTGCACACGCCCCGCGTGCTCTTCCTGGACGAGCCGACCACCGGCCTCGACCCGCAGACCAGGGTCGCCATCTGGGAGCACCTGCACCGGCTGCGCGCCGAGCAGGACATCACCATCTTCCTCACCACGCACCACCTGGAGGAGGCCGAACACTGCGACCGGATGGCGATCATGGACCAGGGGCAGCTCGTGGTGGAGGGCACGCCCGCCGAGCTGAAGACGGTCGTCGGCGCGGACCTGGTCGTGCTGCGGACCGACGACGACGAGCGGGCGGCCCGGGCCGTGCGCGACGGCTTCGGACTGGAGGCCGAAACCGGATCCGACGGCGTGCGTCTGCGCACCCACGACGGCGCCGGATTCGTGCCCCGGCTCTGTGCCGAGCTCGCCGTCCCCGTGCACGCGGTGACCGTCACCCCGCCCACCCTCGACGACGTCTTCCTGCACTACACCGGCCGCACCATCCGGGAGGCCGACGGTCCCCAACCGCCCCACTTCGGGCCGAGGAGGTAACCATGGCACAGACCGAGGTGCACGACCCGCGGGCGGAACACATCGACTCGCCCGACGCGGACCACGGCGCACCCGTGCTGCCGGGCATCGGCGACGGCAGTCGCCTGGCCCAGGACCTGCGCACCATGAAGGTGCTGTGGCACCGGGAGACCATCCGCTTCAGCCGCAACAGGCTGCGCATCGCCATGGGCATGGTCACGCCGTTGATGTTCCTGCTGGTGCTCGGTACCGGTCTGAACTCCACCATGTCCGAGGAGAGCCTGCGCAACTTCCGGGCCTTCCTCTTCCCGGGCGTCGTCCTGATGTCGGTCCAGGCGCCGGCCATCGCCGTGGGCGCGTCCATCGTGTGGGACCGGCGGTCCGGCTTTCTGCGGCAGATGCTGGTGGCACCGGTCCGCCGCAGCGCCATCCTGGTCGGTACCTGCCTCGGCGGCGCCACCTCCGGCGCGGCCTACGGCGTGCTGGTGCTGCTCCTGGGGCCCGTCGCCGACGTGCCGTACCACCCGATGCTGCTCGTGGTGCTGCTCCAGGTGGTCCTGGTCTCCTTCGCCTTCACCGCGCTCGGGGTCGCGGCGGCCGTCTGCATCCGGCGTCCCGAGACCTTCCAGGTGGCGGTCAGCATGTGCATGCTGCCGCTCTTCTTCCTCTCCGGGGCCATGTTCCCCGTCGACGGACTGCCCGGCTGGCTCGGCACGCTGGTCCGGCTGAACCCGCTGACCTACGCCGTGGACGCACTGCGCCGCAGCATGCCCGGCGACGCCGCGGTGGCCATGGGCGACGGGTCGGTGAGCCCCGAGTGGTGGGGCTGGACACCGCCCGTACTGGTGGAGGCCGGATTGGTGGCGACCCTCGCCGTGCTTGCCCTGGCCGTCGCGACCCGCAGGTTCTCCCGTGTGGAATGAACATCTGAGGGCTGAGCCCCCGCGCAACCGGCCCATGTGGAACGGGCCCGTGGGTCCACCACCGGCCCGGCTCCTACCGGGGGCTGTCATCCCGGAGCACGAAGCGTCGGGCACAGGCCCGCGGCTAGGGTCGGGCGATGGATCATCCCGAATCCCGGCCGCTGTTCGGACGGCGGCTCACCCCGCTCCAGCTCATCCTCCTCGACTGCCTGGTTGCGGTGGGCTACGTGGCGCTCCTGCTGGTCCTGCGGCACACCCGTGCGGTATCCGAACCTGCCGACCTGCCTGGCTGGGCCGCCGACGTCCTGGTGACCGCGACGGGGCTGCCCGTGGCGGTCCGCCGGCTGTGGCCGCTGCCGGTGCTCGCCGTCGCTCTGGCCACGTCGCTGGCGTCGGTGGCCCTCGGTGTCGTCACGGACCCGTTCCTCGCGGTGGCGTTCGCGCTCTACCCCGTGGCGCTGTCCGGGGCGGCGCACCGCCTGCTGCCCGTGGCCACGGCCGGACTCATCGGTCTCGGCGGCATGGTCGCCACCGAGCCCCGGAGCCCTTACACCTACTGGTGGTTGGAGGGTCCAGGCCTCATCGTCCTCGGTTGGGCGCTGATCGCGGGTTCCTGGGCACTCGGCACGGCCGCACGGGAGCGACGGGCTTACGCGGCGCAGGCCGCCCAGGAACTCGCCGAACGGGCCGTCGCCGAGGAACGGATGCGGATCGCCAGGGAACTGCACGACGTCGTCGCCCACAGCATCGGCGTCATCGCCGTCAAGGCGGCTGTGGCGAACCACGTCGTCACCACCCGGCCCGAGGAAGCCGGCGACGCGCTGCGCGTCATCGAAGCCACCAGCCGCGACGCCTTGCGGGAGATGCGCCACCTGCTCGGCGTCCTGCGCTCCGAGCACACCGGTGCCCTCACGGACGCCGACCTCAGCCCGGTACCGGGCACTGCCGGCCTCACCGGGCTGGTCCGCCACGCCACCGAGGCCGGGCTCCGCGCCCGGCTCGACGCGCCACACCTGGACGACCTGCCCGAGGCGCTGGGCCTGACCGTCTTTCGCATCGTCCAGGAATCCCTGACCAACGCCGTCAAGCACGCTGCTCCGGCAGACTGCCGTGTCGTGATCACCCGAGACGAAAGACACGTGACGATCGAAGTGACCGACGACGGCGGACCCGGCCGTGACGGCGGCCCGGGCCGGGACACGCCGACGGGGCCCGCCCCCGACGGCGGGCACGGCCTCATCGGCATGCGTGAGCGGGTCGCCGTGTACGACGGGGAGTTCTCGGCCGGTCGGCGTCCCGGCGGTGGCTTCGCCGTCTTCGCCCGGCTGCCGCTCGGTCCGGTCGGCTCCTCCCGGGGAGCGGTCCGATGAGCGAGGACGTGCGCGTGCTCGTCGCCGACGACCAGGCCCTGCTGCGGGGCAGCTTCCGGGTACTCGTCGACAACGAGCCGGGCCTGACCGTGGTCGGCGAGGCCGCCAACGGGCGCGAGGCCGTCGAGCTGGCCGCGGCGGAACACCCGGACGTCGTCCTGATGGACGTACGGATGCCTGAGATGGACGGCATCGAGGCCACCCGTCGGATCCGGGGCTCGGCGGCCACATCCGGCACCCGTGTCCTGATTCTGACCATGTTCGACCTGGACGCCTATGTATACGCTGCGTTGCGCGCCGGTGCGAGTGGGTTCCTGCTCAAGGACGCTCCGCCCGGCGACCTGCTCGCCGGGGTGCGAGTGGTCGCCTCCGGCGAGGGCCTGCTGGCGCCGTCCGTGACACGGCGTCTCATCGAGGAGTTCGCCAACGACCCCGAGCGCGAGCCTCGCCCGCGGGCCCGCGCACTGGAGCGGGCCGGGGTCACCGACCGCGAGCGGGAAGTGCTCACCCTGGTCGCCCGGGGGCTGACCAACTCGGAGATCGCCGACCGCCTCCGGCTGAGCGTGCCCACCGTCAAGACCCACGTCAGCCACCTGCTGACCAAACTCGACAGCCGCGACCGGGCCCAACTGGTCATCGTCGCCTACGAGACGGGACTGGTGTCGGCCGGTTCGCGGTGAATCCCACCCGTAACCGCATTCGAGGGGGAAACCGTGCCCAACACCTTGCCCGTACCGCACGTCGCCGTAGTCGGAGCCGGCCTGGGCGGTCTCGCCGCGGCCGGCGTTCTGCTGCGCTCCGGTGCCACCGTCGACCTCTATGAACAGGCGCCCGTACTGCGTGAAGCGGGCGTCGGGATGCACCTGGGATCCAACGGTTCCCGTCTCCTGTTCCGTTGGGGGCTGGAGGAAGCGCTGCGCGCGGTCGCCGTCCGCCCCGAGGCGCTGGAGGTGCGCGCCCCGGACGGCCGGCTCCTCGCCCGCCGTCCCATGGGCGACACCTGGGAGAAGGAGTACGGCGCCCCTCACCTCACCGTGCTCCGCAGCGACCTGCACGCACTGCTCGCCGACCGGGTGCCGTCCGGGCGCATCCGTCTGGGCGCACACCTGAAGTCCGTCGCCGAGGACGGCGACGGGGTGCGGCTGCGGTTCGCCGACGGGCGTCAGACCTCCGCCGGCCTGGTCGTCGGCGCCGACGGGGTGCACTCGGTGGTGCGTCGCGCCGTGGCGGGTGAGGAGCGTCCGGTGTTCTCCGGGTCGAGCGCGCTGCGCGGGGTGGTCCCCGCCGCCGACGTCCCCGGACTCGCCCCCGACACCATGTACATGTGGGTCGGACCGGAGGCACGGCTGCTGGTCGCACCGGTCGACGCGGGACGCCGACTGACCTACGTGGCGGTCCTGCCGGAGACCGGTCCCGTCGAGGAGTCGTGGAGCGCCACCGGTGACGCGGCGGCGCTCGCCGCGGCGTTCGACGGCTGGCACGACGACGTGTCGTCCCTGGTACGGGCCGCCGGGACACCGGGCCGGTGGGCGCTGTACGACCGGGAGCCGCTGCTGCACTGGGGCCGCGGCCGCACCACGCTCCTCGGCGACGCCGCGCACCCCATGCTGCCGCACCACGGCCAGGGCGCCGGGCAGGCCCTGGAGGACGCCGTGGCCCTCGCACACTTCCTCGACGGCACGCCCGACGGACTGCGCCGCTACGAGGAGTTCCGGCGGCCGCACACCACCCGGGTCCAGCTCGGTTCACGGGGCGGCGCCGGAGGCGGCCTGCAGCAGGTGGTGGACGGCCTGTCCTGGGTCCATCACTACGACGTCGAGGCGGCCCTCGTGGAGTCGGCCGCCGGCGCACAGCGGGGGTGTCCTGCACGGACGTCCGAAGCGGCGGACGTATAGACGGAGGCACAGAACAACGACAGGTGGCCGTATAGCCGGCGCTCCTAGCCTCCTGGCATCGCAGTCGTAGCCAGGAGGAGGAACCCCACGTGTCGCATCACGTCGACCGACGACAGGTCCTGAGGGTCTCGCTGGGAGCGGCGACCGCCGCGGCCGTCGGTGCGGTGGCGGTCGCGCCCCCGGCCGCGGCCACCGGCCCCGGCAACGACTTCCCCGAGGTCCCCGGCATGAGCGGAGACCGCCGCGCCAATGAGTTCTGGTACCGGCTCGACGACGCCACGCTGTTCAACTCCAGCCGGGAGGTGAAGGACGCGTACGCGGCCATCGGAGCGCATGTCGGCAACATCGAACGCGGAATGCGTGAAAAGTGGTTGGAGATGGTTGCGCAACCCGGCTACCCGAACAAATACGCGGAGTTCCTCGCTCCCGTGAAGCAGCCGCTCGAAGTACTCTCGCGCACGCAGCTCGGTCTGATCGACCGTTACTACGGTCGGCGCCACCACCACCTCGTCCAGGCGTTCGGCTGGTTCGGCGAGGGCGTGCTGTACGACCCGCGTGTGCAGGCGCCGTTCTTCGTGCACACGATGAACAGCACCCCGGACATACCGCCGCCCGGCTACCACACCTGGTACGCCTACATGCGCGGCATGATGCTGCTGGACATCGACCGTCGGCGCTGGCAGCGAATCGCCCCCGCCCTGGCCTTCGCCTGGTCGGTGCAGACCGTTGCCAAGCCCGCGCAGGACAAGATCAACCCACCGCTGCCGGCCGCCACCGTACGTCGGCTCGCCGCAACCTGGCTGGTCAAGCGGATCGACCAGCTCGACCAGGACTTCCGCTCCTTCCCGTACCCCGAGGGGACGAGCTGATGGCGGCCCGCCCCGTACGCCGTGACATCCTGCGCGTGTCGGCCGCACTGGCCGCCGGGGCCGCCCTGCCGGTGGTGGGCGGTGCCGTGCCGACCGCCACCGCGGCACCCGCCGACCCCGGTCTGCCGGAGATCCCGGGCATGCTGGGCGACCGCCGTGCCAACGAGGTGTGGTACCTGCTGGACCAGGCGACGCTCTACCAGCCCTCGAAGGAGTTCGCGGACGCGTACTACGCCCTCGTCGAGCTGTACGGCGGCGGTTGGGACAACACCGTGCTCAACACTTGGCGCCGGATGGTGACCGGCTCCGAGTACCCGGCCGACTTCACCGACTACGTCGCCCCCGCACGGAGCGCGCTGGAGGTGATGTCACGGGTCCAGCTGGAGGTGTTCGACGCCGTCTACCGCCCCCGCGACCCGCGACTGGTACGCGCCTTCGCCGAGTTCGGGCAGGGCATGCTGTACGACCCGCGGACCGGCGCCCTGCACATCATGACCGGTCGGCCCCCGGGCGGCTATGCCGTCTGGCACGTCGTCCTGCGCGCCATGATGTTCCTCGACATCGACCGCGGCCGCTGGGCCCACATGGCCAACCTCAACGCCTTCGGTTGCGCCGTGCAGTTGGAGGCCGACCCCGATCTGGAGCACGTCAACCCGCCGTTGCCCGAGAAGACGGTGCGGCGGCTCGCGGCCCACTGGCTGCACCGCGGTGTCCGGCGGCTGGACGTCGACTTCCAGTCCTTTCCCTATCCGCAGCAGCCGTGAAGGAAGGTTCCATGCGCACGGGTATCTGGCTGGTGGGCGGTCGTGGTTCGGTCGCGGCGAGCACCGTGGCCGGCGCGGCGGGCATCCGCGCCGGAGTCGTCGCCCCGACGGGCGTCGTCAGTGAGCTCGCCGCCTTCCGGGACGTGCCCCTGCCCGCACTCGACGACCTCTTCTTCGGCGGGCACGACCCTGCGACCGTAGGACTCGTCAAGCGCGTCGAACGCCTCGCCGCGGAAGGGGTCCTCCCGCACGATCTGCCCGCGCTGGTCCGCGCGGACCTGGAGGCCGCCGACGCCGAGATCAGACCCGGCCTGACCGACACCGGCCGACCGGCGGGGACGGCGGACGCCGCGGTCGACGCCCTCGCTGCCGACATGACGGACTTCCGCCGCCGGACGGGCGCGGACAGCGTGGTCGTGGTCAACGTCGCCTCCACCGAGCCTCCCGCGCGGCCGCATCCGGCACACGCCTCCTGGGAACTGCTGGCCGCCGCCCTGCACCGCCCCGACGGCTTCGGAGTCCTGCCGGTCGGTTCGCTGTACGCCTGTGCCGCCCTGCGCGCCGACTGCCCGTTCGTGGACTTCACCCCCTCGACGGGCGCCCGCCTTCCCGCGCTCGACGAACTCGCCCGCCTGCGAGGCCTGCCGTACGCGGGCAGCGACGGCAAGACCGGCGAGACTCTGGTGAAGTCCGTCCTCGCCCCGATGTTCGCGCGGCGCGCGCTGAACGTGCGCAGCTGGTCGGGCACCAATCTGCTGGGGGGCGGTGACGGCGCCGCCCTCGCCGAGCCCCGGCGGGCCGCCGCCAAGATCCGGTCGAAGGACCGGCTGCTCCGGGAGCAGCTGGGAGGGCCCGTGCAGGGCGGCGTGCACATTCACGAGGTGGCCGACCTGGGGGAGTGGAAGACGGCTTGGGACCACATCGCCTTCGAGGGCTTCCTCGGCGCCCGCATGACCCTGCAGTTCGTCTGGGAGGGCTGCGATTCCGCCCTTGCCGCGCCGCTCGTCCTGGACCTCGCGCGGTTCATGGCGCTCGCCCACCGGGCCGGCGTCAGCGGACCCGTGCCCGAGCTGGGCTTCTTCTTCAAGGACCCCGTGGCCTCGGACGAGCACGCCCTGGACCGGCAGTTCGACGCTCTCGTCACCTGGGCGCGGAACCCGAGCGGAGCGGGCCGGTGAGCCTGCGTGACCGTCCCGGTGCCTTGGCCCTCAACGCCTGCGTCGAGGAGATCAGCCCGGCAGCCGCCCTGCCGGGCAGTGCGCGGGGGACCGTACGAGTGGACCCTCGACGACGCCGTACGCACCCCGCTGCTCGAGGCACCGGCTCTGCGTACCCCCGAGGGACCTGCCCGCCTGGCCGAGTTGTACCTGCACGGCGACGCGGCCGAGCGGCGGGGCGTGCTGCGGGCACTGCCTGTCCTCGACCGGTCCGGTCGGCTCGGCGCACCGGTATCCCCCTGGACCGGGTGACCGGGATGGCCGACCGCGCCGACGCGGGACTGCTGCGGACGTACGCGGACGAACGCCGCACCGTCGACCGCGAGGTGCCCCCGACGTCGAGGACCTCCTCGCCAACCATGACACCGGGCAGCCCAGGGAGGGAGCGCCGCCGTGCGCATTTTCGATTCCCACATCCACATGACCTCCCGGACCACGGACGGTATTCGCCCGCGGATCGCCGCGACCGAGGTCAAGGAGCTCCTGTTGCGTCTGGCAGGGCTGCCGGACGACTCCACAGTTCGTCCAGCCGCAGCCCCCCGTTGAGCACGGCGCGGTGTGTGGCGGTCAGCGTGGCACCGGGATCGACGCCGAGTTCATCGGCGAGCAACTGCCGGCCCTCGTGGTACACGGCCAGGGCCTCCGCCTGTCGCTCGCACCGGTAGAGCGCGGTCATCCACTGGGCACGCAGCCGTTCGCGCAGCGGGTACCGCGCGACCAGACCGGTGAGTTCGGCGACGAGCTGGAGGTGCTCGCCGAGGGCGAGCTCGGCCTCGAGCCGGCTTTCCAGTGCGGCCATCCTGGCCTCGTCCAGCTGGGGGGTCTCGGCGTCCCGCAGCTGGTCGGTGACCCCGCCGAGCGACGGCCCGCGCCAGAGGCCCAGAGCCGCGCGGAGCAGTTGCGCCGCCCGGTCGGGACAGCCCTCGCGCAGGGCCGTGTGGCCTGAGCGGGACAGCCGGTGGAACTCGGCCGCGTCGAACACGGCGTCCCCGGTGCCGAGACGGTAACCGGCCGGCTCGCGGACGAGCTCGACGGCCGGGCCGAGCCGCTGCCGCAGCCGCGAGACGTACGTGTAGAGCTGGGCGCTCACCGTGGCGGGAGGCCTCTGCCCCCACAAGAGCGTGGTGAGGCGTTCGTCGGCCAGGACGTCTCCCCGGGCCAGCAGCAGCGCGGCGAGCAGGGTCCGCTGCTTGCGCCCCGGGATCGGGACCTCCCGACCGTCGGTACGCACGCGCAGCGGTCCGAGGATGCCGAATTCCACTCTTTCTCCCCCATTGGTCACGCAGGCCGGTGCCGCGGTCGGCGGCCGTGCATTGGCAATCGCTCAGCGTAGGCCGCCCTGTGTCCCGAGAACCCGGGACAGCCGACCCGAGACCGTCCTGGGCGCGGGTCGGGACGGTGGCCCCGGGACTCCGGGACGGGACGGTCCCTACTCTGGGCCCGACGATCCCGCGCAGTGAGAGGCCGCCCATGTCTCAGGACCAGCGCCAGCACACGCCCGGATCGGCCGGTCGCGACGACGATGCCCGGCTGGCCCGGCTCCAGGAGCTGCGTCGCGAGGACGCGAGGCGGGTCCGCCGCGCCAAGCGGCTGCGCACCGGTGCAACGGTCGGGGGCGTCCTGGCGGCGGTGGCCGTCGTCCTCGGCGTGGTCGGCGGCCTGCACGGCCGGCCCGCCTCGGACCCGGCCGGTGCGTCCGGAATTGACCCCGACCGGGTCAACGTCCGTGGCGAGAAGGTGCACAAGGAACTCGAACGCGGCCACGTCAAGGGGGACGTCGACTACCCCAACGACGTGCAGCCGCCTGTAGGCGGTCGGCACGACCCGGAGTGGCAGAACGCCAACGGCGACGTGTACACACGGCCGTTGCGCGAGGAAAATGCCGTGCACGCTCTGGAGCACGGCGCCGTGTGGGTGACGTACTCCCCGGCTCTGCCCCGGTCCGAGGTGGAGAAACTGCGCGCCAAGGTGGCGGGCCTCCCGTACCGGATGATGAGTCCGCTGCCGGACCAGAAGAGCCCCGTACGGCTCACCGCCTGGGGGCATCAGCTGTCCGTGGACTCCGCCGCCGACGCGCGTGTGGACGCCTTCTTCGACGCCTACGTCCAGGGACCGCAGGCACCGGAGCAGGGCGCCCCGGTCACCGGGGGCAAGGCGGCCCCGTGATGCGCCGACCACTCGCGCGCCGCGTCGGCCGTCCGTTCAGCGGTCTGCTGGTGGCGGCCACCGCGATCGCATTGCTGGCGGGGGCGCTGCTGCTGACCGGCCTGTCCGGCACGGCCCCCGCCGAAGCCGAGGCAACGGCCGAGGATTCGGTCGCGGTCGGCTTCAGCCGTGACATGGCCGTCCACCATCAACAGGCGGTCGAAATGTCCTTGTCCGTGCTCCGCAACGGGACGTCTGCCGAGGTGCGCACGCTGGCGTACGACATCGCCAACACTCAGGCCGCCCAGCGAGGCATGATGCTCGGCTGGCTTCAGCTGTGGGGCCGTACCGCTACCACGAGCGGACCGCCCATGCGCTGGATGGACATGCCGCCGACGAGCGCCGAGGACCGCCGCCGAGGGGTGCTGATGCCCGGCATGGCGAGCCGTGCCGACATGGCCGCGCTGGCCGCGGCGCGCGGACATCGGGCGGATGCCCTCTACCTGCGCCTGATGATCGCGCACCACCGGGGTGGAGTGCACATGGCCGAGGCGGTCGTCGCGGACGGTAGCCCCCGGGTCGTGCACCGGATGGCGCGGGAGATGGTGCGGAGCCAGCAGACGGAGATCGATCTGATGAAGTCCCTGGCGAAGGGGCTCGGTGACGCCGAAGACGCGACCGCGCACCGTGGAAGCTGAAGGACGACGAACGTACCTGCATGCGGTTGGCTCGGGCCGCCGACACGGTCCCCGGCGCCCGGGAGCCGTCGGCGTTGCGCTGCCGCACATCGACTGGCCTGCGGAGCTGGGCGCCCGCGGGATGGATGGCAGTGCCGACCTCGGTGAGCGGCCGCCTGAAGCTGCTTGCCGGGAACGTTGGCTGATCTCCTTGTAGGTGTCGACAGCTCGGCCCGACGAGACCACGCCCGTCGGATAGTCGGCTCACGCCGCCCGTGCGCGGTGCCTGCGGACCGCGTCGCGGTTGGCGCACCGCTGGGAGCAGTAGCGCTGCCGCCCGGTGCGTGAGGTGTCGGCGAAGATCGTGGTGCACTCGGCCACGGCGCACCGCCGCAGCCGGTGCATGCCCCGCCCCGCCAGATGCAGCGCGGTGCCGACGGAGATCAGCGAGGACAGCAGGGCGCCGAGCGGCTGCCGGTCCTCCCGGTAGTGCAGGTGCCAGCCGCTGCCCGCGTGGTCGGTCAGCCGCGGGTGGCCGGCGGCCGCCGCCAGCATGGCGTTGACCAGCTCGGCGCGTTCGCCCTCGGTGGTGGCGTCGACGACCTTCTCCCAGGCGTCCAGGGTGTGCTGGGTGCGTGCCAAGTCGTCCGCGTCGGCCGGGCGTTCGAGTGTGAGACCGGCGGCGCGGCAACGGTCCGCGAGCTCCTCCGCGCTGGCCGGACGGGAGTTGGCGAGGTCGGCGGCCAGGATCACGGCGTCCGCGCCGTAAGGGTTGAGGTGCATTCGGCAACTACAGCAAGGGTGATCCGCACATTGCAGCAGGGGGGATCCGCGCATCGCAGCAGGGGGATCCGTACATCGGCCCCGTGTTCGACGGTAATCGGACCCCCGTGCGAGGCGTCATACCAGAGCGGGACGCTGCACCGCTGACTTTGTCAACTGCCCACCGCACGTGATGCGTTGCCGACTACCGTGAGTGGCCGTCGGGCGACGCAGGGATGACGACACAGTGCTGACGTCGCGACCTGCCGACCGGCACGGCGATGCCGCAACCACGCCGCAAAGAGGAGTCGGGCCGACCCCCGGACCCTCGTCGCAACGTACCGAGGACGCAGATGTCTCACCTACGCGCACCGGCCGCCCGCGCAGACCGCCGTGAGGGCGGCCGGCACGGCAGACCCGGCAGCCGGACCGCCGCCGCACTGCCCGAGACGCACATACGCCCGCAGCTCCTGCGGATCGCCGTGCTGCCGGCCGTCGCCGTGGGCCTGGGCGCCTGCGCGGCCGTGCTGTTCACCCTCCGCTCGACCGGCTCCCGGCCGAGTCCCGCCCTGCTCGCCGTCCTCACCGCCGCCGCGCTGGTCGGCCTCGTGGGCATCGCACTCGCGGCCGTCGCCGCGGAGCGCGTCGCCAGGACCGTGCACGACCGCGTCGGCGTGCTGCGCCGCGCCACCGCGCGCAGCCAGACCGAGCTGCGCGGCGTCGTCGAACAGCTGCGCCGCGGCGACCAGCCGCCGACCCCCGGCACGCCGGCGCCCCGCACACCGGGCCGGGCGCGGCCCGCCGGCGACGAGTTCGACCTGCTCGCCGACGAGCTGAACCGCGCCCACGAGGTGGCCGTCGGCGCCGTCGTGCAGGCCGCCCAGCTCTCCAGCCACGCGGGCAGCGAACAGAAGGTCGAGGTCTTCGTCAACCTCGCCCGGCGCCTGCAGTCCCTCGTACACCGTGAGATCTCACTGCTCGACGAGCTGGAGAACGAGGTGGAGGACCCCGAGCTGCTCAAGGGCCTCTTCCACGTCGATCACCTCGCGACCCGCATCCGCCGTCACGCCGAGAACCTCGCCGTGCTCGGCGGCGCCGTGTCGCGCCGCCAGTGGAGCAACCCGGTCTCCATGACCGAGGTGATGCGCTCGGCCATCGCGGAGGTCGAGCAGTACTCGCGCGTCAAACTGGTGCCGCCGATCGACGGCACCCTGCGTGGCCACGCCGTCGCCGACGTCATCCACCTGCTCGCCGAACTTGTCGAGAACGCCACGCTCTTCTCCGCGCCGCACACCCAGGTCCTGCTCCGCGCCAACCTCGTGACCGCCGGGCTCGCCGTGGAGGTCGAGGACCGGGGCCTCGGCATGCCCCTCGCCGAGCAGACCAAGATGAACCGGCTGCTCACCGACCCCGACCAGGTCAACGTCGCGAGCCTGCTGCAGGACGGCCGCATCGGGCTCTACGTGGTCTCCGCGCTCGCCCGCAGGCACGGGGTCGCGGTGCGGCTCCAGACCAACATCTACGGCGGTGTCCAGGCCGTACTGATCCTGCCGCAGGAGCTGTTGGGCGCCGATCAGCAGGCGGTGGAGGTCACCCGGCGCCGACCGGCCGCCGAGGCGGCGTCGCTGGGCGCCGCCGGGAACGTACGAGAAGTCGTACATGACGGCGTCGCACCGGGCGAAGCGCCGGGTGCGACGCCCGCGCCTCGAAACGCGCCCCGAACCGAGCATCGCCCCGCGTCCCGAACCGAGCTCCACACCGAGTCCGGAACTGAGCTCCACACCGCGTCCGGAACCGAGCCTCGCCCCGCGCCCCGGACCGAGCTCGACACCGATTCCCGAACCGAGCATCGCCCCGATTCCCGAACCGAGCATCGCCCCGCGTCCCGAACCGAGCCCCGCACCGAGCCGCGCCCCGCGCCCCGAACCCCGCCCCGCCCCGCGCCCGCCCCCGTCCCGCCCCGCCCCCGCGCCGCGAACGGCGCCCGGCCCGCCCCCCTCCCCGTGCGCGGCGCACGTGAGGACCGGCCGACGCCCGCCGATGCCACGCCCGGCATCCGGCCCGAGGACCGGCAGGCCGCCGCCGAGCACGCGGCGGCACCGCCGACGCCGCGCAACGGCGCCGTGCGCGGCCGCGTCGAACGGCCCAGGCTCCCCAAACGGCGCGCCCAGGAACACATCGCACCCCAGCTGCGGGACTCACCGGCGCCGCGGCCCGACCCCGACCAGGTCGTCGGCCACGACCCGGGCCTGATGGCCGCGTTCCAGCGGGGCATCGGTCTCGCCCAGGCGCAGGACGCGCGTGATCCCACCTCGCGGGAGCGCCCGGCCGACGCCCCGCACGACGGGCCGGGACCCGGCGCCTGACCAGCACCCCGGGCCGGCCCCGTCCCACCGCCCCTGCCCCTCCCCGCAGACCCACGTACGTCCGTACCTCAAGGAGTCGATCCACCATGGCGAGCGACGCGCCGACCGGCCATGTATCCGATCTCGACTGGCTGATGAGCGGCCTCGTGCAGCGCGTGCCGCACACCCACAGCGCTGTCCTGCTCTCCTCCGACGGACTCGTGAAGTCGGTGCACGGCCTCGACCCGGACAGCGCCGACCACATGGCGGCTCTCGCCTCGGGGCTCTACTCCCTCGGGCGCAGCGCGGGCATCCGCTTCGGCGACAGCGGTGACGTCCGCCAGGTCGTCGTGGAACTGGACTCCACGCTCCTGTTCGTCTCCACCGCGGGCTCGGGCACCTGTCTGGCCGTGCTCGCCGGCCGTGACGCCGACGCGGCCGTCCTCGGCTACGAGATGGCGATGCTGGTCAAGAGCGTACGGCCGTATCTGATCACCGCTCCCCGGCAGCCGGCCGGCGAACCCGCGCCGATGAGGCATTGAGGATGGCGGCCCCGCACGACGGGCCCTGGCTCGACGACGCCGCGGGACGGCTCGTCCGTCCCTACACCGTCAGCAACGGACGGACCAGACCGACCAGCCAACTCGACCTGCTCTCCCTGGTGATGGCGACCGGCGCCCTACCGCTCGGCTACCTCGGGCCCGAGCACGCCACGGCCCTCGGCCTGTGCGACGCGCCCACCTCCGTCGCCGAGATCGCGGCGCAGCTGAGGCTGCCCGCGGTCGTGGCCAAAGTGATCCTCTCGGATCTCCTCGACTGCGGGGCCCTCACCCAGAAGGCCCCGGACTTGTACCACAACCCGACTGACCGGTCCCTGTTGGAGGCAGTGCTCGATGGATTACGACGACAGCTCTGACCCCTTCCCCACCGCACTGAAAATCCTGGTCGCGGGTGGTTTCGGGGTCGGCAAGACGACCTTCGTGGGTGCGGTCAGCGAGATCGCGCCGCTGAGCACCGAGGAGCTGCTCACCACGGTCAGCGAGGCCACCGACGACCTGTCCGGCGTGGAGAACAAGACCACGACGACCGTCGCCATGGACTTCGGACGGATCACCCTCGATCCGCAGCACGTGCTGTACCTCTTCGGCACACCCGGACAGGAGCGGTTCTGGTTCATGTGGGACGAACTCTCCGAAGGGGCCCTCGGCGCGGTGGTCCTCGCCGACACCCGGCGCCTGGAGGACTGCTTCGCCGCCGTCGACTTCTTCGAGCAGCGCGGCATGGGGTTCATCGTGGCGATCAACGAGTTCGACGGCGCCCACCGCTACGAACCCGAGGAAGTGCGGTCCGCGATCGACCTCGACCCCCAAGTGCCGGTCGTGCGCTGCGACGCCCGCATCTCCAGCTCCGGCATCCAGACCCTCCTCATCCTCGTCAAACACCTCCTCAACCACGCCCCGGCGGCCAGCCACGGAGCACACACGTGACACACGACCCGACAGGGCGGCTGCTGCTCACCCCGGTCGACACGGAGGCTCCGGCGCGGGTGCGGCGGCTGCGCGGGCTCGGCATCGGGCAGTGCCCCGAACCGGCCTTCGACGTCTTCGCGGACCGGCTCGCCGAGCTGACCGGAGCGCCCTACTCGATGGTCAACTTCATCGACGAGAACGAACAGTTCTTCGCGGGACTGCACACTCCGGAGCGCCCGGCCGGCGCCACCGGCCGCTACATGGCCCGCGATCACGGGTACTGCCCGCACGTCGTGGTGCGCCGCAAGGCCCTCGTCCTGGAGGACGTCCGCGACTACCCGAGGTTCGCGGGCAACCCCGTGGTGGAGGAGATAGGGATCCGCTCCTATCTGGGCGCGCCTCTGATCGACCGTACGGGGATGGCGCTCGGCACGGTCTGCGTCGTGGACGTCGAGCCGCGGCCGTGGGGCAGAGCGGGGCTCGACACGATCAAACGCATGGCCGCGGAGCTGGTCGAGCAGATCCACCGCCGGGAGGAGGGCGGGATCTGAACCGCGGCCGGTCCCGGGACCAGAGGAGCGTCCGGAGGTCAGACGAGCTCCGCCGTATGTGTACGGCCCCGAGAGCCGCTCACCCGCACGGTGACCACGGGCCGAGCCCCCGGCACGACCGTCACCGTGTCATCGGCACGGACCACCTCCCGCACCCCGAAGGGGAGTTCGACGCTCACCGTCGCCCCCGTGCGGCCGGGATCGGCGACGGCCACGGACACGCCTTCGCGCCCGCGTCGCACGAGGACCGTGCAGGGCCCGGACGAAGTGAGGCCGCCGGCCCGGCCGGGACCCCAGAAGTGTGCCGCGAGCAGCCCGTCCCGGCGGGCCTCGACGGCCTGCACGGTCGCGTTGTTGGCCACGACCCGCACGGGCGGCCCCTGCGCCCAGGCGGCCGTCGCGGCCGCACTCGCGCCGGGCAGCAGGACGTAGGCGTACGCGGCGGAGGAGGGGGACACACCGTGGTCGAGCCAGAGAGTCAGATAGCGGCGCCGCACCGGAGAGGCGCTGCCTCCCGTGTCGGCGCCGGTGTTGATGTCCCGCCACGCGCCGACGCGCTCCTCGCGCAGCGCGCGCAGGCCCGGGTCGGCGGCGCGGCCGGGGAAGTCGGGGAAGACGTAGCCGCCGGTGCCGTCCAGGTGCGCCCACCGGGCAGCGCCGAGCCGGGCGGACCAGCCGTCGTGCTCCGGCTGCCGGCGGCCGTCGACGGTCAGCCGCCGCACGGGCCCGTCGGCGTGCAGATTGCGGTTCTCGACGACCGTCTCGATCGTGCGCCCGTCGCTCGCGCCGATGCCCGCGCCGAGCGCGACGCATGCGTTGTCGAGGAAGAACCACGCCTTGCGGGCCCGCATGGTGCTGCCGTCGGCGATCAGTTCCATGGCGGCGGCGCCGTGCCGGGAGCCCAGGGCCGCGCCGCCCGCCACGGCGTTCTTCGGGCGGTACGTGCTCGTGCCGCCGCCCGAGCCGATGTCGGCGCGGGCCCGCGTGTCCACGGTCGTGCCCGGCAGGCGGTACGGATCGACGGTCGCCCAGAACGCGTCGCCGAACTGCCCGAGGTCGGCGCCGTCGTACAGATAGGTCATGCCGTCGCCGGTGTACCAGCCGTGCAGGTTCTCGCCGTTGCCCGCCTCGTACGCGGCGACGCGCTGCGAGGAGAGCGACAGGGTGAGCGCCCAGCCGGGCCGCCGGTGCACCGCCCGGTCCATGCCGGCGAAGACGAAGTGCCCGGTGAGCCGGTCCGCGGCCGGGACCGACCCGTCGTCGAGGACGGCCCTGGCGCGGGCCAGAGCGGGAATGCCCACGAGACCCAGGTACGGAGTGGTTCTGTTGCGGTGGATCCAGCCCTTGGCGAGGGCCCGCCAGCGCCGTGCGTACGCGGTCGGCGCGCCCGTGGCCAGCTGCAGGATGTGCGAGAGCGCCGCCGCCCCGTCGTTGTGGTCCCGCGCCTTCTCCCTGGATATCGCCCGGCCGCGTACCGCGTCCATCATCAGCCCGTCGAAGACCACCGGCGCGAACGTCCGGTCCACCGCCTCGTACAGCACGGACGTCTTCGGGTCGGTGACCGCCCACGGGGAGCCCGCGAGGAGCGCGATCAACTGGCCCGTGGCGCCGAGCAGCACACTGCCGTACGTTCCCGTGTACGCGACGGAGCCGTGCTGCACGAACGACCCGTCCTCGTAGAAGCCGTCCCCCGAAGTGACGTACTGGAAAAGGCTGTTCCTGCCGTTGTCCCGGCGGTCGGAGAGGCCGTCGCGGGCCAGCGCCACCGTGGCGGTGTCCCGGGTGAGCAGGCCGCGCAGGGCCACGATGACGGCCTTGTCGGCGCGGTTGGCGCCGGTCTCGGCGAGCGTCGGGGAGTGGGTGCGGCGGTCCGGGTCCGGGCAGAACTTCGCGACCGTCGCCGTGTACGCGGCCAGGTCGGCGGCGGGCATGCCGGCCCGCAGCAGCACGCACGTGTCCATGAGCGCGCGGGGCGCGCCGATCTCCCAGAACCACCAGTTGCCGGACTCCGGGCGGTCGGGCCGGTAGCCGGTGGAGCGCAGGAAGCGCAGCGCGTCGAGGAGGGTGTCGACGGTCTCCGCGCTGCCGCTGAGGGAGGTGCCGGGGGTGGCCCAGGCCGTCGCGATGGTACGCAGACGGGTGTAGCTCTGGCCGAAGTTGCCGGGCTCCGAGGCGGGGGAGAGGTCGGACCACAGCGCGGCCCGGCCCGCCGACCGGTCCAACTGCCGCCACCAGCCGGACGCCTGGGTGTCCAGGGTTTTCAGGGCCGCGGCGAAGTCCGGGTCCGAGGCGTCGAAGTCACCGCCGGTGAGCTGCGCGGCGGCGCGGGCGAGCAGGGTGTCGTACGCCTCTTCCTCCGCGTCCGCGTCGACGGCTTCGGCTTCGGCTTCGGGTGCGTTCTCGGAGGCCGGTGCGGCCCATGCCGTGCCGCCCGCGACCGGCGGTACGAGGGCGGAGGCGGCGCCCGCGATCAGGAGGGCGCGACGGCGGGGTGTGGAGGAGGAGCAGGAGTCGGGCGTGGGCATGCGAACTCCCAGAGGTGTCGTCGGGGCGTTCCGGGCGAGCCGATTCCGCGACAGCATGTAAGCGGTTGCTATGAGGCGCAAGGGGCTGGGAGCGTTTTCTATGGCCTTTCTTCCCGGTGTCCCTAGGGGAGGGGGCGAAAGCCCAAGAGGACGAGGCTCCATTGCCTTGACGCGAGGAGTAACCGATTACTACCCGGCGACCCACCGCAAGGTCGTCGAAGACCCGGAAGACCTCGATCGGATCCCGCCCCGGAGCTGATCGGCTACTTCGAGCGCGGCCGGACCCGCTGACCCACAGGTCTGAAGGAAAGCTGCGGCGGCGCTTAAGAAATCCTCGATGGACCGGGGCGCCGCCGTAGGGAAGATTCCTGTGTCGTCGGGGGAAGAAGCGACGTACGACGGGAGCCGTGGCCGTGAAGGCGCTGGTCAAGGAGAAGGCAGAGCCGGGTCTCAGCCTCAAGGACGTGCCGGAGCCGGTCATCGGCCACGGCGACGTCCTCATCAAGGTGCTCCGCACCGGGATCTGCGGCACCGACCTGCACATCCGGTCCTGGGACGGCTGGGCGCAGCAGACGATCACCGCGCCGCTGGTGGTCGGGCACGAGTTCGTCGGCGAGGTCGTGGAGACCGGCCGCGATGTCGCCGACATCAAGGCCGGCGACCTGGTCAGCGGCGAGGGCCACCTGGTGTGCGGCAAGTGCCGCAACTGCCTGGCCGGGCGGCGCCACCTGTGCCGCGCCACGGTCGGCCTCGGAGTCGGGCGGGACGGTGCCTTCGCGGAGTACGTCGCGCTGCCCGCGTCGAACGTGTGGGTGCACCGCGTCCCCGTCGACCTGGACGTGGCCGCGATATTCGACCCGTTCGGCAACGCCGTGCACACGGCCCTGTCGTTCCCACTGGTCGGCGAGGACGTACTGATCACCGGGGCCGGCCCGATCGGCCTGATGGCCGCCGCCGTCGCACGCCACGCGGGCGCCCGCAACGTCGTGATCACCGACGTCAGCGAGGAGCGCCTGCAGCTGGCCCGCAAGATCGGCGCGAGCCTCGCGCTGAACGTGGCGGAGTCGACGATCGCCGACGGCCAGCGCGAGCTCGGCCTCCGCGAGGGCTTCGACGTCGGCCTGGAGATGTCCGGCAACCCGCGCGCGATGCGCGACATGGTCGCCAACATGACCCACGGCGGCAAGATCGCCATGCTCGGCCTGCCCGCCGAGGAGTTCGCCGTCGACTGGTCGCGGATCGTCACCTCGATGATCACCATCAAGGGCATCTACGGCCGCGAGATGTTCGAGACCTGGTACGCGATGTCGGTGCTGCTCGAAGGTGGCCTCGACCTGGCCCCCGTCATCACCGGCCGGTACGGCCACCGCGACTTCGAGGCCGCGTTCGACGACGCGGCGAGCGGCCGCGGCGGCAAGGTCATCCTCGACTGGACCACCTGACCCTCACGTGCCGCCCGCCCTTCGCACCGCCCGTCGCACCGCCCTTCGCACCGGCCTCCGCCCCTGAACTCTCCTAAGGAATCCGCATGTTCGACTCCGTACGCGAAGACCTCCAGTCCACCCTCGACGAGATCGTCGCCGCGGGGCTGCACAAGCCCGAGCGCGTCATCGGCACCCCGCAGTCCGCGACGGTCGCGGTCACCGCGGGGGGCCGCCCCGGCGAGGTCCTCAACTTCTGCGCGAACAACTACCTCGGCCTCGCCGACCACCCCGAGGTCGTCGCCGCCGCCCACGAGGCGCTCGACCGCTGGGGCTACGGCATGGCCTCCGTCCGCTTCATCTGCGGTACGCAGGAGGTCCACAAGGAGCTGGAAGCGCGCCTCTCCGCCTTCCTCGGCCAGGAGGACACGATCCTCTACTCCTCCTGCTTCGACGCGAACGGAGGCGTCTTCGAGACGCTGCTCGGCGCGGAGGACGCGGTCATCTCCGACGCGCTCAACCACGCGTCGATCATCGACGGCATCCGCCTCTCCAAGGCCCGCCGATTCCGCTACGCCAACCGCGACATGGCGGACCTGGAGCAGCAGCTGAAAGAGGCGTCCGAGGGCGGTGCGCGCCGGAAGCTGATCGTCACCGACGGCGTCTTCTCCATGGACGGCTACGTGGCCCCGCTCGGGGAGATCTGCGACCTGGCCGACCGGTACGACGCCATGGTCATGGTCGACGACTCGCACGCCGTCGGCTTCGTGGGCCCCGGCGGCCGCGGCACTCCCGAGCTGCACGGCGTCATGGACCGCGTCGACATCATCACGGGTACGTTGGGCAAGGCGCTCGGCGGCGCTTCCGGCGGCTACGTCGCGGCCCGTGCCGAGATCGTCGCCCTGCTGCGCCAGCGCTCGCGCCCGTACCTCTTCTCGAACACCCTCGCCCCGGTCATCGCCGCGGCTTCCCTGAAGGTCCTCGACCTCCTGGAATCGGCGGACGACCTGCGTGAACGCCTCGCCGTGAACACGGCGCTCTTTCGCTCCCGCATGACGGAGGAGGGCTTCGACGTCCTGCCCGGCGACCACGCGATCGCGCCGGTCATGATCGGCGACGCGGCCGTGGCGGCCCGCATGGCCGAACTCCTCCTGGACCGAGGCGTTTACGTAATCGGCTTCTCCTACCCGGTGGTCCCCCAGAACAAGGCCCGAATCCGCGTCCAGCTCTCCGCTGCGCACTCCACGGAGGATGTCGACCGTGCGGTAGCCGCGTTCGTCGCTGCGCGAGCTGAACTGAAGGGGTAGGGACCCCGAGCCTCTAGGGTGCCCCTCCCTTCGGGGGCTCGGAGGACCCGGGGTGTTCCCCCCCGCCGCGGGGGCGCAGGTCCAGGACCCTCTACCGGCCGGTGGAGGGCTGAGCGCGCAGTTCCCCGCGCCCCCAGGGCGCGGGCTCCGCCCCGCCCGGCGAATGCGCCTCCCAGCTGGGGCGAAGCCCCGCTGAGGGGCGCGGGGAACGGCGCGCTCAGCCCCCACCGGCCGGTGGACACCCTTAGGCCTGTGCCCCAGTGGCGGGGGGACCATCCCACCGGGCGGCGGGTGGGATTCCCGGCCGGGGCGAAGCCCCGTTCAGGGGCGCGGGGAACGGCGCGCTCAGCCCCCACCGGCCGGCAGACACCCCTAGGCCTGCGCCCCAGCGGCGGGGGGACCACCCCACCGGCCGACGGGTGGGGGATTCCCGGCGGGGGCGAAGCCCCGCTGAGGGGCGCGGGGAACGGCGCGCTCAGCCTCCACCGGCCGGTGGACACCCCTAGGCAGTGTCTTCAAATGATCACCGCTGGCGGATCATGGTGTTGTGATACGTCGTCATGAACTGTCCGATGCTGAGTGGGAGTTCGTCCGGCCGCTGCTGCCCGAGTCGTTGCGGGGGCGTAAGCGGCTGGATGACCGCAGGGTCCTGAACGGGATCGTGTGGAAGTTCCGGACCGGGACGGCCTGGCGGGACGTGCCCGAGCGTTACGGGCCGTGGGCCACGCTGCATACGCGTTTTCGCAGGTGGGCGGCGGACGGGACGTTCGACCGGATGCTGCGGGCTGCGCAGGCGAAGGCGGACGCGGCGGGAGACATCGAGTGGCTGGTGTCGGTCGATTCCACGGTCGTCCGGGCCCACCAGCATGCGGCCGGAGCTCGAAAAGGGGGCTCTGCGACCCGGCCCTTGGCCGTTCCCGAGGCGGGCTGACCAGCAAGATTCACCTGGCCTGTGACGGCAGGGGCCGTCCGCTCGGCTTCGTCGTCACCGGTGGCAACATCAACGACTGCACCCGGTTCACCGCCGTGATGGAAGCGGTCCGGGTGCCCCGGATCGGACCGGGGCGGCCCCGCACCCGGCCCGATCACGTCCTGGGCGACAAGGGCTACAGCTCGAAGGTGATCCGCACCTGGCTCCGCCGCAAGGGCATACCGCACACGATTCCCGAGCGGGCCGACCAGGTCGGCAACCGGGCCCGGCGAGGCAGCCGTGGAGGCCGCCCGCCGGGCTTCGACCGTGAGGTCTACAAGCACCGCAACGTCGTGGAACGGTGCTTCAACCGCCTCAAGCAGCGGCGCGGTATCGCCACCCGCTACGACAAGACCGCCCGGTCCTACGAAGCAGCCGTCACCTTGGCATCGCTCCTGATGTGGGCGTGACATTTGACGACAGAACCTAGGCCTGCGCCCCAGCGGCGAGGGGAACACCCCACCGGGGCGACGGACGACGCCTCCGCTAGGCGGGCGGGGAACGCGCGCCAAGCCCCCACCGGCCGGTGGCAGCCCCCTCACACCGAGGGGAACACCCCGCACCCCCGACCGGCGAGGGGCGCCCCCCCCAAGAACGGATGAGCCCCCCCGTAGGGGAGAATCGGTGCATGATCGAAGCCCGGCGCCTGCACATCCTCCGTGCCGTGGCCGACCACCGCACGGTCACAGCCGCCGCCGCCGCGCTCTACCTCACCCCCTCCGCCGTCTCCCAGCAGCTCACCGCCCTGGAGCAGGAGACGGGCCACCGCCTGGTCGAGCGTTCCGCGCGCGGCGTACGGCTGACGGCGGCGGGCGAGATCCTGCTCACGCACACCAACGCGGTCCTGGCCCAGCTGGAGCGCGCCGAGGCGGAGCTCGCCGCGTACAGCTCCGGCGAGGCAGGCACCGTCACCGTCGCGGCCTTCGCCACCGGCATCGGCCTGGTCGTCGCCCCCGCCCTGGCCCGCCTCGCCGACTCCGCGCCCGGTATCCGGGTCCGCGTCCAGGACGCGGAGGGCGACGCGAGCCTGCCGATGGTCCTCGACCGGCAGGTGGACGTCGCCGTAGCAGTCGAGTACCGGGGCGCGCCGGGCGCGGACGACCCGCGGCTCACCCGCGTCCCGCTCTACGCCGAACCCTTCGACGCGGTGCTCCCCCTCGGCCACCGCCTCGCGGACGCGGAACGGGTGGCCCTGGCCGAGCTCGCGAAGGACGCGTGGATCGGCCCCTTCGCAGGCAACCCCTGCCACGACGTGGTCGTCCTGGCCTGCGAACAGGCCGGCTTCCAGCCCCTACTGGAGCACTGGTCGGACGACTTCCGGGCGGTGGTGGCCCTCGCGTCGGCCGGCGCGGGAGTCGCCCTCGTACCCCGCTCGGCCCTGCGCGGCATGGACGTGTCGGGGGCGGTGGTGCGCCCGGTGGAGGGCGCGGCCCCCACACGCCGCGTCTTCGCGGCGGTCCGGTGCGGCGCGGAGGACCACCCGCTGATCCGCCCGGTCCTTGACGCCTTGGGCGACGCGGCGGCCTGAGCGCCCCCACGGGGCACGACACACCGTCACGACGTCACACCGCCTCGACGTCACACCGTCTTGACCGAGTTCCCGTCGATCACATAATCCGCCCCGGTGACACCGGCGGCGACCGGCGACCCCAAGTACGCGACGAGCGCGGCGACTTCGGCCGCCTCCGCGAGTCTGCCGGTGACCATCCCCGCGATGTCCGGGAGGCCGTCGAGCAACTGCTCGTGGGGCACGCCCATGGCTGCGGCGAGCTGTGCACCGTACCCGTCGGAGCTCTCCCACATGTCCGTGCGCACAGGGCCGGGCGACACAGTGTTGACCCGTACGCCTCGCGGCCCGAACTCCTCGGCCAGCGCCTTGCCGAACGCGGTGAGCGCCGCCTTGGCGGTGCTGTACGCGATGGGGCCGGCGTGCGGTGTCCGGGCGCTGGTGGAGGAGACGTTGACGATGGCACCGCCGCCGTCGGCGGTGAGGTGGGGCAGCGCGGCCCGCGTGGTGCGTACAGAGGCGAAGAAGTTCAGGTCGAACATGTCGCGCCACTGCTGCTCGGTGCAGGCGAGGAACCCACCCGTCCAGCCCGCGTCCGCGTCACCGCCGCCGACGTTGTTGACGAGGAGGTCGAGCCCGCCGAGTTCGGCCTCGGCACGGGCCACGAGGTGGGCGGGCCCGTCACCTGTGGACAGGTCCACGGCGACGCCGACCGCGCCGGTGGCCTTGAGCTCCGGAGTGAGCGTGCGGGCCGCCGCCACGACCCGCATGCCCTCGTCGAGCAGCGCGGCCACCGTGGCCAGCCCGATCCCACGGCTCGCCCCCGTCACGAGCGCGGACTTGCCATTCAGTCGCAGATCCATGAGTTCCCTGCCATCCGTTCCGTGAGCGCAACATCCTTCTCCAGGCGGAGACGCGCAAGCTCCCCACTGAGTGGGCGCGCGCGTGCCGACGATGCCCACGAACTGATCCGCATGACGGGGCATGGGGGCGTGCCGCGCGTGAGACGTGTGTCCGGGGTATGGACCACAATTGGCACCATCCCATATGCGGGATAGCGTGCCAGATATGGAACACGACGGAGTCGACGCGCGCCTCGCCGCCCGACTGGCCGAGCTGCGTGCCGAACGCGGCTGGTCCCTGGGCGAGTTGGCGGAGCTGAGCGGAATCAGCCGCTCCACCCTGTCCCGTGCCGAGCGCGCGGAGATCAGCCCCACGGCGGCCCTTCTCAACCGCCTGTGTGCCGTCTACGAACGGACCATGTCGCAGCTCCTCAGCGAGGTAGAGGCAGAGCCCGCCCAGCTGGTCCGGGCCGTCGACCAAGCGGTCTGGGCGGACGACGAGGCGGGCTTCATGCGCTGGTCCGTCTCGCCCCCCAGCACAGGAATGCGCGCAGAACTGGTCGAGGGCCGACTGCAGCCGGGCGCCGACATCGCCTACGACCGGCCGCCGGTGCCCGGCCTGGAGCAGCACATCTGGGTGCTCGAAGGCTCCCTGGAAGTGACCTTGCAAGGCGAGGTGCACACCCTGCGCACAGGCGACTGTCTGCGCTTCCGGCTGTGGGGCGCGTCGCGGTTCCGCTGCCGGGGCGAGGAGGCCGTGCGGTACGCACTCGTGGTGGTGAGGCCATGACCGCGACCCGCCCGGTGACGACCGCCGCGTCCCAAACGCACCTCGTACGCCTCGACGCCCCCGCCCTCCTCGACGCCTCCGACGGCCTGGCGGAGCTGCTGTTCGAGACGGTACGGGGCGGTTCCTCGCTCGGTTTCCTCGCGGACCTGGACCGGGCCACCGCCACCACCTGGTGGCGCGGCCTCGCCCCGTCGGTCGCGGACGGCACCCTCGTAGTCTGGGTGGCCCACGCCGAGAGTCACGGCGCCCGGCGCATCGCGGGCACGGTCGGCGTCGCCTTCACCGACAAGCCCAACGGCCGCCACCGCGCCGAGATCACCAAACTGATGGTGCACCCCTCCGCGCGCGGCCAGGGCATCGCCCGCGCCCTCCTGGACGCCGCCGAGAGGGCGGCGGCGGACGCGGGCGTGACGCTTCTCGTCCTGGACACCGAGACCGGCAGCCCCGCCGAGACCGTCTACAGGAAGGTCGGCTGGACGGCGGCAGGGACCATCCCCGACTACGCGGCGGACCCGTCCGGAGCCCTCCACGCGACGACCCTCTTCTACAAGCGGCTCGGCACCGACCGCGTCGCGCGTCAGTAGCGCAGCGCCGCCAGATACGCGTAACTGGTCCGCACGGTGGTGAACGGGCCGACGGGAGAGTCGCGCTCGACATCGTGTACAGCCGCACGCCGCTGCCGCCGGGCGGGAAGCACACCGTACGCACGAGTACGCGTCGGCGGTGCTGCGACTCGGTACGGGGCATGGAGCAACATCGGTCCGCATGACGTCCTGCGCGCGGGGGAGGCTGCTCCGAAGAGAACCAGCGAAGAGAATCAGCCGCACCCCCAGGGAGCCCGCCGCGATGCCCGACCGAGCCGAAGAATCCACCGCCCCCGCCGCATACACCGCGGGTTTGCTGAACGCGGCGGACGGCGTCCCCGTCGCCACGTACACCTGGCTGCCCGCCGACGGCAGGCCACGCGCGTACGTGCAGATCGCGCACGGCGCCGCCGAACACGCCCTGCGCTACGACCGCTTCGCCCGCCATCTGACCGCGCACGGCTACGGCGTGGTCGCCTCCGACCACCGGGGTCACGGCGCCACCGCGCAGGCCACGGGCGGCTACGGAGTGACCTCCGGCGCGGGCCCGGAGGGCGCCGACAGCTGGCGCGCGATCGTCGACGACCTCAAGGCCATCGGCGACCAGGTGCGCACGCTGCACCCCGGCACCCCGTTCTTCCTCCTGGGGCACAGCCTCGGCTCGCTCCTCGCGCGGGACTACGCGCAGGAGTACGCCGACGGGCTCGCCGGAGTGATCCTCTCGGGTACGTTCCGCTCGCTGCCCGGCGCCGAGATCGAGGGCTCGATCGCCCGCCTGGAACGAGAGATCGCCGAACGCGGCCGCGCGGCCCTCTCGTCGTACGTCTCCGACCTCTTCGCCTCGTTCAACGACCCGTACACCCACCGCACCGGCTTCGAGTGGCTCTCGCGGGACGAGGCGGAGGTCGACGCCTACGTGGCCGACGAGCGCTGCGGTTTCGCCTTCTCGGCGGGGCTCTCACTGGACTGGGTACGCGCCGTACGGAAGATCAACGACCCGCGCAACATCGCGCGCGTGCCCACCGATTTGCCGATCCACATCGCGGTCGGCGAGCAGGACCCCTGCAACCAGAGGATGACGCTGGTCCACGAACTCCTGGAGGACTACCGGTACGCGGGCATCGAGGACCTGACGTGGAAGGGCTACCCCGACGCACGCCACGAGATGCTCAACGAGACCAACCGCGACGAAGTCCAGGAGGACCTGACGGCGTGGCTGGACAAGCGGGTCCTCTGAAGGTGACGGCCGAGGGGTGACTGTCAGTGGTGTTGGCTACGGTTTTCGCATGTCAAAGCCGTCGAAGTCGCAGCAGCCAGTGAAGTCGCTGAAGCCGTCGAAGTCCGGATCCCGTGCCCGCGTCACCTCCGAGGACGTGCGCCGCATCGCCCTCGCCCTGCCGGAGACGGTGGAGAAGGTGGCATGGAGCATGCCCACGTTCCGCGTGGCGGGAAAGATGTTCGTGACGGTCCCCGACGACGAGACGTCCTTCGCTGTGCGCTGCCCGAAGGTCGAGCGCGACGAATTGGTCCTCGCCGAGCCGGACAAGTTCTGGGTAGCCGCCCACGAGGCAGGCTCGGCCTGGGTCCGAGTGCGCCTCGCGGCCCTGGACGCCGACGAGCTCAAAGACATCCTGGCCGACTCCTGGCGCCAGGCCGCCCCACCCAGACTCCTCGAGGAACACCCGGAGTTGGGGGTGGCGTTTGCGGGGTGAGTACGTCGGGAGCGCTGCCTGCGTGCCGTGGCAGGGTCTCCCGTCGCCTGCGGGGGGGGGGCACGGTGGTCTAGGCCCGGACGCCCGGACTCACGGCGGGCCGGGTCAGGACAGCCGGAGTCGCGACAGTCGAGGGCCGGCCGGCTGGCAGCCCACAGGCTGGCGCACGGCAGGTCGAGGTCAGGACACCCAGACCGGGGTCGACCGGGAAATCTGGTCGCAGGACTACGGGCAGTCTTCGCGGCCGGCCCGTGCCTGCCGTGGCCAAGCTCGGCGCCACCATGACGCCGGTCGCTCATGGCCGCGACGGCCGTCTGGTTTGCGGCTCTGGTGATCTTCGGCGGGGTCTTCGCCGACCGATTCAGCCCCTGCCTGCTGATGACCGCCGCCGACCTCGCCCGGCCCGGCACCCCTTTTCCTCACGGGACACGTCGTCCTCTGGCAGATCCGCGATCGGCCTGGTCAACGGCGCCGCCGGTGTTCCTGGTCGGCTTCGCGTCCCCAGAGCGATCTTCGCCGCGCACATGGAAACGAACGGACTGAGCACCCGGTGCCTCCTCCTGCTCCGCCTGCCGCCCGCGCGCCCCGGATCGCAGCCGCCAGCAAGGGCTTCCGCGCCCTGGTCCAGGGCTGGCGCGAATTCAGGGCCGGTACCTGGCTGTGGGGCGTCATAGCCGTCTTCAGCTTGCTGATGATCACGACCACGGGTCCGACCGTGCCGCTGGTGGCCACGCTTGTCGTCCAGGAGCACGGGGAACGCCCAACTGGGCGTTCCCCTGATGGCGGCGGGTGCGGCCGTCGCGGGCGCCGGCCTCTCCTTCTGGGGTGTGATGTGGGCGACGAGCGTCCAGACCCAGGTTCCGCCGGACGTCCTCAAGCGCATCCACACCTACGACGTAATGGGCTCTCTCGCCATGCTGCCGGTCGCCGCCAGGACCTCGCGGGCCCGGGGGCGTCCGCCTTCGGCGTGGAGACGGTCCTGATCACTAGTGGGGTGACGACGGTGGTGGGCGCCGCCCTGATGTCCGTTCCGGCGATCCGCAGCTTGGTACGCGCCGACGGTCCCGCACTGATGAGACCGCGCCCGCCTGACCGAACCAGCGAACGAAAGCCCGCGGCCTCTGCCGAGCCCTCGGAGCGCCGGGAGCACCGGGGAGTGTGATCCGGGTCACGCTCCCCCGTACTCCAGCAGCGGCTTCGAGCGTCACTCGCCGTGCGGGGCGGTCCGCACCCAGGAAAGGGGTGAGCGATCACCGGTCGGAGTGCGGTATTGTTTCGGTGCGCGTTCGGCCAGGGGAAACCCCAGGTCACGCGGGCAACGGGACGTGGCGCAGCTTGGTAGCGCACTTGACTGGGGGTCAAGGGGTCGCAGGTTCAAATCCTGTCGTCCCGACTTGCATTTATGCAGGTCAGAGGCTGTATCGAAAGTATTCGATACAGCCTCACGATCGTTTTAGGGAACCGGTTGGGGGGACTAGCCCCTCTCGGTGTCGGCGACGTAGCTGATTGACACCGGTGTGATCGTGCGCGACAACTTCGGACGGACTCCCGAACGCGTCCGACTCCAGGTCGCCCGGCTGACTCCACTGTTGAATTCTGTGGAGTGGCGCCTGCGGCATTCGCTGTCGGCGTCACGTGGATGGCCTGCTGGCAAGCTTCCCTCCGGTCTGTCGGCCCCGTCCCAAGGTGTGATCTTGTGGTGTAGACCTGGGTGCCGCCCGCCCGCCGGGAGTTGGGCAGGGCTGTGTCGTTCATATGCTCTTGGAGCGACAGAGCCCCGTCTCCGCGTAGTGCGGAGGAAGGCTCGTTGCCGCCCGCGCAGTGGAACGGGACAGGTCCACAGGGGCGGGCGCGGCCTCGGGGCGGTCAGACGATGCTGTTCACGGCCAGCGGAGCCAGCCGTTCAAGCAGCTCGTTACGAGAACTCCGTTCGACCTGCTCCAGCTCACGGAGTACAGCGCTGCGGACGCTGGCCCGTGTCGGTGGGAGCAGGTGGTGGAGGAACTCGCGGAATCTCGCTTTTAGGCCGAGCTTGCTCTCGGAGATCTGGGCGAAGCTGCCATAGAAGCCGGTCATGAAACCCGCTATCTGCAGGGGCTCGTCGGCGGTGAGCACGGTTGGTGCCTCGGCATGGTCTCCCTAGCCTGGCCCCTTCCCGCCGCCCCGGACGGGACCACGCCAAATTTCCTGGATCGTCTCGAGCGAGTCCAGCAGCCCGGCGTCCCGGACCACGGGCCGCAGGACGTCGGCGTCGCTCGCGCGCATCCGGAGCACGTCCGCTGGTCGCAGAGTCAGCAGAAGTGGCTCGGCATTCTCGCCAAGCCACTCCCGCTGCCCCAGTTCATGAGCCAGCCGCAGAAGTCCGATGACCAGTCCCGGGTCCCGCTTGTCCGCGGGCAGCCCCTCGAGGAGGCTGCGCCCCCGCTCCAGTGCCGCGCTCCCCGGGCTCCATCCCCCCTCCGCCCAGATCTGGGTGCTCCCCGCCTCCCTCAGCATCTGCTGCAGGCGTTCCCGCGGTCCGCGGAACAGTGCCGCGTACCGGCGGAGGTGGCCGACCAGGGTCCTGAACTCCGACGCCTCCTGCTCCGGATCCACCCGTGCCAACCCTCGGATCACGTACTCCTCGAGCACGGGCCACAGCGCACCCCATAGCGCCCCGTCGCCTGCGGTAGCTGACCGGATCACCTCAACGAGGAGGGACTGGACGATCTCCTCCGGCAGCCAGGAGGCGTCATGGACGAGGTGGCGTATGAGGAAGTCCGTGACGGGCGGGCGCTCAGGCTCGGGCAGGTGTCGCAGCACATCCAGGACATCGGCATAGTGCCTGGCGAGAGGCTGACGTGTGTCCCGGCACAGCAAGCCCACGAGGGCGTGCGCCCCGGACACAGCCCGCTGCTCCTGGTCGACGCGGTACGTGCGCAGGGTGTTTGGCAAGCTCCGCAACAGAGGTGCCAGAGCGTGGAGCACGTGCTGCACGTCCGTGTCGCACAGGAGGGACAGCCGCCTGGTCAGATCGGCGGCGTCCACCCCTCGTGCGTCGTGGAAAGCGGCCGGCCCCAGCACGCTGCGGCGCAGGGTCCAGGACACGTCGCCCACAAGTTCGGTGGTCCCCTGCAGGGAGATCTGTAGGTCGCCCGTGAGGGCGCCGGTGGTGGCTCTCTCCACAGACACGGAACGGGCGAAGGACTCCCAAGACGCCTCACCGAACTGGGAACGCCAGAACTGTGCGCATCGCCACCAACGATCGCCGGGATCCGCAACCGCCAGGAAATCCGAGGCCCGGACGCCGTCTTCGACGACGAGGGCGAGCAGGAGAAGGTTCGCCTCGTAGACCGCGTCCCGTTCGGTGCGCCTCCGAGCGGCTGGAAGGTACGTGACGTCGGACGACCCGTCACTGGTGCGCTCGTCCGTATGGAACAGGGTCCGCAGGAGTCCCGGCAGGCCGCGGTGCCAGCGTGGCCCCTCCGGTCCGGCCAGTTCCCGGAGCGTTTCGAGGACGTGCGTGCGGTCGCTGAGCGGGACGAACGACAGCAGGGCTCGGAGCACCGCGTCGTCGCACCCCGCCGCCCCGGCCCGCTCAGCTCGGGCGCGCATCCGTTCCAGCTCGTCGCAAACCAGCCGGGCGACCAGGTATTCCCCGAACGTCGCGTGCAGGAACTCATACGAGCGCAGGCGTTCCTCCGCGACTACCGCCTGCGCCTCGTGTACGAAAAAGAACCGGCCGAAGAGCAGAGCGGAGCCGGCTTCGCCCAGCAGACTGCCGAGATCGCGATCCGCTTCGCCCGCCGTGAGGCTTTGACTGCGGCGGTTGAACATTCCGATGGCGATCGCGCCCAGTCGCTTGAGCTCCTTCTCGACCGCTTCAGCTTCTGCGGAAGGTGGCATCGGGTCGTCGTGTTTGACGATCTGGCGTCGGACGAACTCCACCAGGAGCCGTTCGTACAGATCGACGCGGCGAATGTCCCGGCCGCCGAGGCGGCGAAGCGGATTCCCGGTCGCGTCGTACAGAGCGAGCATGAGTAGGAGCAGCGAATGGCACGCCAGATCCCGGTATGGGCGCACCACCTCCCACGAGAGCGGTTCGACGTGGTGCGCGGCGAAGTAACGCCGGTTTGTTGCCTGCCACACCTCCAGCCAGCAGACGATGCGGGCGTCGTCGAAGGGCTCGAGACGGAGGACCGCAGAGGCTGTGGGGGTCAGCACCTGGTCGGCGACCACGGTTCGGCTCGTCACGATGAAGATGACCGGCCGGCCCAGCTCGTATTCGCGCTGCTGGAGTTGCTCGATAGTCCTCAGGTACCGCCACTGCCTGCTCATGTCGAGCCGGCCCGCGCCTGCCTGTAGTAGTTCGTCCAGCCCGTCGAGCAGGACGACTCGGACGGCTTCACCGGAGGGCAGCGCGTCCGGCCAAGCCGCCTGATGCCCGGTCGACCTGAACAGGGCCCACTCGAGTTGTCCTTGGACGTCGAGTTCGGCAGGAACGTGCCGGAGCTCGATGTGCAGGCACGAGAACTCCGATTGGGGTAATCGGGCCGCTATGAGCTTCATAAGCAGTGACTTTCCCGAGCCCGGGTGGCCGAGAACCAGGAGGGGCGCCTGGGTGGCCTGGTGACTGAGGAGGTGTGCGGCAAGGAATCCCGCGATGTCCTCTCTGAGAGGTCGGCCATCCCACCAGGTGTCGGAGGCCATCTGCCAGTCGGCCGGGAGTCCAGCCACGCGGAAGGCCGGATTTACGTAGCCGGCTGCCAGAGAGGGAATAACCGGCCCCGCCCCGTCGGCAGCGGCGATCGGCGCCCGAAGCAGTTCCCGTTGCCGCGTGGTGGCCGGGTCGGCGTGCGCGAACTCCTTGAGGAGGACGCCCAGTCCGATGAGGCCGACCCGGTCCGCGGTCGCCTGCTGCCTCTCCGCCTCTTCGTCAGGGTCATACGTCTCGGAGGTGAGGCGCAACTCAGGGGAGTCCCAGGTGACCGCGGCGTGCAGGGCCTCGTAACGGCGCAGGGACAGGCGTGCGAGTTCGTCAGACGTCGATCCGCTGAAGCCGCCGAATGCCATGAGGTCGGCGGATGCCGCGTAGGCGGTGGCGATCTCGGCACGGAGCTCGGAGGGGGATCGGACGCGGGCGGATCCGAGCGCCACGCGGCCGAGTTCTTCGAGCACCTGGGCCTGGAGGTCTACCTGCACCGTCGCCTCAGCCTCGCGTACGGCACCGAGTCGCCCGACCGCGTCGCAGAAGGCGCCTACGAGAAGGACCATATCCGCCGCACACAGTAGTGCTGTCCTCGCGGTGCCACTGCAAGCACGGACCCGGGCGCCGAAGCCCTTGAAGAGTCTGGGTAGCTCGCTGGGCCCTGCGTCGACCAGCCTGAGCGGTTCCAGGATCTCAGCGTCCATGCCCTTGAAACCGTCCCGACGGCCCACCAAGACCTTGACGGCGGATTCGAAGTCGAATGGGACGCTCTCCGGCAGCTCGATGGGTAACCGCTCCTGGGCATGCCTAGGCCGTCGGCGTCGTTGGCATTCCGCCGTTTCCTCCAGTTCGGCGAGGCGTGCGCGCCACCACGCCGGATCCAGGACGAGGCCGGGCGGGGAGTGGGCGCCGACCCGGTTGCGGCAGTGGTTCACGATAGGCAGGATCTCGTCCAGTTGGGGTGCCCTCGCGCGCTGGCCGTTCAGGAGCATGGAGACGGCTGAGTCGCTCCGGTTCAGCACCCGCGCGAGCTCCGTCTGTGAAACCCCGCAGCCGCGCACAGTGCGGCGGAGCGTGGCGCAGAAGTCCGCCACGGCGCCCGTTGCATCCCCCACACGGCACCCCGTTTCCGCTGCCTTTGGGAAAACTGTCGCCAGCGTATGACGTGACCTGCGTCGATGCCACCGTCTTCGGCCTTCTTCAGCGATCAGTCCCACTGGAGCGCGGTGGTCGCAGACTCGGACCCCGGCCGCACTAGGCGGCCGTCCGAAAGGAAGGAATTTCCGTGCGCTGGCTGACCTCACACGCGATCGTGCTGCTTGCCCTGATGTTCATGGCGCTGTTCACCGGCGTGGTTCTTCCGGCCGTATGGTCCTCGCGCCCGGCTCGCCGCCGTGCTGCGGCGGCCGTGCTGCGACAGATCCTAATGACGGTGCGGCGACGCCGTTGACGTGACGGGCTTTCGACGTTGGCAAGCCTTAGATGGAAGAACGCGAGGGCGCGCATGAACTCAACCCGCATGAGCGACAACTCGTCCTGGGAAAGAGGTCTCTCGGGTGGCCTGCAGTCTAGGCGGCCCAGGTGGCCCGGGCGGTCAGGCGGTGTCCGCGCGGCCGTCGCGCGCGGGGTTGGCTCACGCATGCGGAGTTGGTAGCTCCTCAACTACCGCTTATAACGCCCTAATTGACGGAGTATCACATTCACCTACACAGTCCCCGCATTGTCTCGCAGGCGCATTGCACCCACCCCGCCCCCGGGTCACACTGAAGGTCGGACCACGCTAGGAGTTGCGCGTGAGTGATCCGCCCATCGTGTTCCCTGATGTGGAACGCCTCGTCGTCGAACATCTCAAGAGCCGGCCCGAGCTGGCCGGAGTCGTGATCGACAACCGGACGCCGCCGGGGTTCGACGGTACGCAGAAGGTCATCCTGGTGTCCCGGGCGGGTGGGGCGTGGGTCGATGACCAGCGTCTCGACCAGCCCCTGATCGACCTGGAGGTCTACGGTCCCGACAAGCCGACCGCGCACACGGTGGCCACCGCGGCCCGTACGGCACTGCTGACTGTGCGCAGTACCACGTACGGCGGTGCGTATGTCACCGATGTCGTCGAGGCGGACGGGCCGCGCTGGCTGCCCGACTACAACCGGCAGGCGGCCAGTCGTTATCTGTCCACCACCCGGCTCTCGATTCGACCGGCCTGACGGAGTTAAGCCGTGTGCGAGGCCGGCGCGCCCTGACAGTTCGAAGGAGTCCGCATGCCCGGAATGAACCCGAACGAGATCCGCGTCGCCGGCACGGGGCGCATCCTCACCGCCCCGCTCGGTACGCCGGTACCCGCCGATGTGACCGGGAACTGGGCCGCGGCCTGGCGCGACCTGGGCTACACCAGCACCGACGGGATCCGCTTCAACAAGAAGGACAAGATCGACGCGGTGGACACCTGGCAGTCGGTCAGCCCGGCCCGTTTCGTCTACTCGGACCGGGATCTGACCGTGAAGTTCGCCCTCCTCCAGCTCAACGAGGACACCCTGCCGTTCTTCTTCGGGGGTGATGTGGTCAAGGAGACCGCGGAGGGTTCGAAGCTCTACTCGTACCAGGTGGCGTCCGAGCCGAAGAAGGACGAGCGGATGCTCGGCGTGGAGTTCGCGGACGGCGATGTCATCAAGTATCGCTTCACCATCGCGCGCGGCCAGGTGACCGAGACCGAAGAGCTCCAGCTCACCCGTACCGCGTCGGTCAAGCTCGGCATCACCTTCACCGCGCTCGCGGTGGACAACACCACGCCGCTCGCGACCTGGCTGATGAACGACCCCGCGTTCGCGAAGTAGCGGCGGCGGTCACCTGGCTGGCCCATCACTCATCGACCCGGGAGTCCCATGTCCGCGCCTTTCAATGTCAACGCCGCCCGCGCCCAGCGGCTCGAATCGCTGGGCCTGAGCTGGGAGTTCGAGGTGGACGGCGAGACGTTCTCGCTGCCCACCGAGATACCGCGCCGCTCCGCCCAGACTCTCTCCTCCCTGGAGGACAACGACCTGGACGGGCTGCTCGCGCTGCTGCTCGGCGACGAGCAGTACAAGCGGTTCGCCGAGCACGACGTCAGTGTGCAGGACGTGGCCGCCGTCCTGAACGCCTACGGCGAGGCGACAGGGCTGAGCGTGGGGGAAGGCTGAGCCTCGGCGCGCTCGTGGAGGAGCACGCCGAGGCGCTGGAGGCGGATCTGCTGCGCCACTACGGCGTCGACCTGCTCGGCTGGTACCGCGGCGAGCTGTCGTCGCGGCGGCTTGCCGTGCTTGTCCGGCACCTGCCGCAGGACAGCGCGTTCCGGCTCGCGCACGAGGGTGAGGTGGCGCAGTGGTCGTTGACCGATCATCTGCTCGCCGCCGTGGTCGACCATCTGGCCATCGCCAACTGGATGTTCGCCTCGGTCAACCGGGACGAGGACGAGCCGGCACCGGAGGCGCCGGAGCCGGTGCCCCGGCCGGGCGTGGACGACGCCACGCTCGACGGGACGCCCGCGTCCGACGCTCCCGGGCCCGCCGAACTGGCCCGTTTCTTCAGTTGAGCTCGCGGACGCTGTCGAAGGAGGGCCCATGTCCGTAACACCCGGCCCGGTGGGGCCGCTCGGCAGGGAGTACGCCGAGGCTCAGCGCGCCGTCTCCGCGTGGGTGGACAAGCAGGCCACGCGTCTGGTCACCGACATCGTGAAGGGTCTGCTCCAGCCGTCGGGCGCCAAAGGTGAGACCACCGGGGTCAAGGTGGAGGGAGTCGGCGTCGCAGCGGGTGTCAAAGTGGTCGGCGCCGAGAAGACGCTCATCGACCTGACGAAGATGGCCGAGGAGGCCCGGCTTCGCAGCAAAGGCCAGATGCCTGATCAACTGCAGCTCTCCATCCAGGCGTTGCAGAAGACGCTCGACAGGACCCGGGCCACGGTCGGGCGCAACATCAAGAGTGTCGACCGCCTCTCCAAGCGTGTCGGCCAAGCGTCCACGGCTGCCCGACAAGCGGGGACGGACGTCGTCAAGGCGCGCGACATCGCCCTGCGCGCCCACGCCATGGCCCGCACGGCACTCAACCGCCAGCGTGCCGCCGCCACCGCCGCGCGACTCCCCGGCCGCGGAGCACAGCAACAGCAGGTCGACATCAACAACATACGTGCGGCGGCGGACGCGATCAGACGCCTCGAAGGACAGGTCGACCAGCTCGTACGAGCCCTGTAGCCAGGAAGGCACCCCATGTCACTCGTACAAGCCCTCAACCGCTCCGCCTCCGGATTCCGTGGTCTGCGTACGAGCACGGGGCAGGCCGAGGCCGGGGTCGGCAGGCTGCGGGGAGCCGTGCAGCAGGCGGACCGGGTCGTCAGCCGGATCAAGGGCGGGCTCGACCGCACGGCGAGTTCCCTCCGCGGGGTCAAGACACAGGCGGACGCCACCGCCCGCAGCGTCCGGCAGGCCGACCGGGCCATGGACGGCGCCGGGAAGTCCGCCACGCGCGGCGGCGGGCTCATGGGGCGGATGAAGGCGGGCCTCCAGGGCGTCACCACCGCGCAGCGCGGCCTGAACACCGCCATGAAGGCGAACATCTTCGGCGCGATCATGGCGCTGCTGCTCCCGCTGATCACCAAGCTCGTCGACATGGCGATGCAGTCCAAGACCGTGCAGCGCATCGTACGGACGGCGTTCCGGGTCATCGGGCAGGTGATCGGCACGACGATGCGGGCGGCACAGCGGGTCGTGCAGGCCACCTGGAACGCCATCAAGGTCGCCTTCCAGGTCGTCCTGAGGGTGATCTGGACCGTCGTGAAGACGTACTTCACGATCTACAAGACCATCATCACGACCGTGATCCGCGCGGTCCTCGCGGTGATCAGACCGGCGCTGAACTTCCTCCGCGAACGCGTCCCGGCCGCGTTCCGAGCCGTACGCGACGGCCTGCACCGAGCGTGGAACGGCCTGGCGAACTTCACCAAAGGCGTCTTCAACAGTGTCCTCGGTGCCGTGAAGGGGCCCATCAACGCGGTGATCGGCCTGGTCAACTCGGCCATCCGGGCGCTCAACCAGGTCAAGGTGTCCATCCCGAGCTGGGTGCCGGGCGTCGGTGGCAAGACGTTCGGCGTCAGTCTTCCGACGATCCCGACGCTCGCCCAGGGCGGCATCGTGCTGCCCCGCGCCGGGGGCACGCTCGCCCTGCTCGGCGAGGCGGGGCAGGCCGAGGCCGTGCTGCCGCTGAACAGGCTGGAGTCGCTGCTCGCGCGGGGCCCGCGGCCGGGTGCGGGGCCGGTCCGTGCGCTGGGGCCGCAGCAGCGCGGCGGTGTGGTGATCGAGAACTACTACGAGGCGCGCGGCGGCAGCGCCAGGCAGACCGCCGAGGACCTGATGTTCCTGATGAAGGCCAGGGGCTGAGGCCCTGATGAGCACCGGGGGGGGCGTGTGGTGGTGAGCATATGAACGCGAGGACAGTGGGGACAGGAGGGGCAGGGGGGACGCGGAACGGATCCGGCGTGCCCGGAGCGTTGATCGACCGTGACGGGCAGGTGCAATGGGGCGATCTCCTGATCGGGCCCGGCACCCCTTACTGGGTGGCCGCCGAGGGTCTCACCGGCTGGGAGGAGCTGCCGGGTCTTGAGTCGTCCGACGCGAACCGTCCTGCCGGGCACGGCGGCTGGCCCGGCACCCAGTGGGCCCAGCCCCGCACCATCACCGCCCAGCTGTGGCTCGCCCCGGACCCGGACGGCGGCCCCGAAGCGGCCCTGGAGGTCCTGCGTGGGCTGCGTTCCGCCACCGGGATACGGGACGAGGAGGAGTGGCTCGCGGTGCGCCTGTACGGCGAGACGCTGGCCGCGAAGGCGCGCGTCACCCAGCGTGTCGTGCCCACGGACCGGCAGTTCCTCGCCGGCCGGCTGGCCAAGGTGACGCTCCAGTGGAAGGCCATGGACCCACGGCGGTACGACAGCGTCGCGCGCCGGGTCGAGATCGGTCTGCCGCGCCGGGAGCCGGGCCTGACCTGGCCGTTGACATGGCCCTTGAACTGGGGAACGCCGGGGTCGGTCGGCGAGGCGACGGTGGAGAACACGGGCAGTGCCCCCGCCCACCCGCTCATCACCTTCACCGGGCCCTGTGTCGCCCCGCGCCTGGCCAACCACGACAGCGGCACCTGGCTGGAGTACGACCTGCCCCTGTTGCTCGGCGACGTGCTGGAGGTCGACACCGCCGAAGGCTCCGTGCTGTTCAACGGGACGGCGTCACGCCGCCACACCGCGGCCGTCGGCAGTGTGCCCGAGGAGCTGTTCACCCTGGCCCCCGGCGCGTCCCGGCTGTCCTTCCGGGCCGAGTCCGGCGACGCGGAGGCGGCGTCGGCCACCGTTGCCTGGCGGTCGGCCGAGTGGTGAGCGACCGACCCATCGACCGGCGACTTTGGAGAGTTCCATGACGATACGTTCCGCATGGCATCTGCCCACCGGACAGACCCGGGAGGACACCCGGCTCGCCGTGAGCCTCGGGATGGCGTCCTCCGGCCCGCTGACCGCCCGCGGCGGCTGTGCCGTGGGCGGGCTCCAGCTGACCGGCAGTGCGGCAAGCAGCATGCAGGCCCGGCTCTCCCCGGGCCGGCTCTGGGTGCCCGGCGGCTCCGCGGCCGCCCAGGGCGGCTACCCGGTCACCGTGGACGCCGACACACAGCTCACCTTCGCCGACGGCCACGCCACCCTGCCGCGCATCGACGCGCTCGTGGTGCGGGTGTACGACGCGGACTACGACGCCTCGGGGCGCTACGAGGCCGTGCTGGAGATCGTCCAGGGCACCCCCGCGAGCGCGCCGGTGCCGCCCGCGCTGCCGAAGACCGCCGAGCTGCTGTACGAGGTGTCGGTCGGCGCGGGCGCCTCGGCGACGCGGGGCATCACCTGGGCGACGGCGGTCGCCGACCGGCGCCGCTACACCGCGGCGCTCGGCGGCATCCTGCCCGCCGGGGGCGGCCATGCCGCGCGCGGCAGTTACGTCGGCGAGTACCGGGACGTCAACGGACGCCTCGAGCGCTGGGACGGCGGCCGGTGGCTGCTGTACACACCGAACGCCATGCTCAAGCACACCCCCGACCGTGGATTCACCACCTCCGCGACCTACACCGAGACCCTCGTCGACGTCGTCTCCAACCCCTTCGGCCTCACTTTTGTCGCACCGGCGTCGGGCTGGGTGCACATCGCCATCGGCGCCCACATGTGGGGCGCGGGCGGGAAAGAGGCGTTCATGTCGGTGAATGTGCGTCCCGCGGCGGGCGGCACCCCGCTGCTCGGCGCCAGCGACGACCGGGCGGCCTCCCACAACGGGGCCGGCTCGGCTTCCACGTACAGCAACTTCCCGCTCGGCCAGCTCACCCCGGGCAGCTCGTACACCGCCATCGCCGCCTTCAGGTCGGGCACCGCAGGCAACGAGGCCGCCTTCGACAACCTCTTCGTCCGCGTCGACCCGGTGGTATGAACCTGATGGACAGCCCCTACCTCGCCTACTTCGCCGACCTGCGCACGGGCACCCCCATCGACACCCTCCCCCTCCAGGGCCTGGAGTTCGACGACTACATCGGCAAACCGGGATCGCTCAGCGCCACCCTGCCGGTGCCCAACCGGCGGATGGCGCGGCGGGTCAGGGAGCTCCTGGAGGGCCGGACCGCCGTCTACCTCGAACGCGGCGACCAGGTGTGCTGGGGCGGCATCGTCTGGACGCTCACCCCGGCCATGGACGAGCAGGGCATGGTCACCGTCGCGCTCCAGGCCGCCACCTTCGACTCGTACGCGGCCCACCGCCGCATCCGGCAGAACCTCACGTATACCAACACCGACGACCTCGCCATCGTGCGCGGCTTGTGGGAGCACATCCAGAAGATGCCCGGCGGCGACATCGGCGTCGGCTTCGCGCCCGCGCCACCGGGCACACCGCGCACGGTGACGTACCTCGACGGCGACGAGACGCCGGTGGAGGAGGCCATCTCACAACTGGCCACGATGGAACCGGGGTTCGAGTACCTGGTGAGCGTGTACCGCGACCCGGCGACCGGTGAGCGCGCCAAGCGGCTGCTCTTCGGCGTCCCGCGCATCCACGTGGGTGAGGGCACCACGGTCCTCGACCTGCCGGGCGACATCCTCACGTACTCCTTCCCCCGCGACGCCACCCGCGGCGGCACCACCGCGCGCGCCCGCGGGGGCACCCCCGAAGGCGCGGACCGCCCCGTAGTCTCGGACGAACAGGTGGCGCACGCGCTGATCGGCGCCGGCTTCCCGCGCCTGGACACCACGTCCGACCACAGCAACGTCACCGCCAAGGCCACACTCGACGCCCTGGCCCGCACCGAACTCGCGGCGCTCCGCGGGCCGGTGGTGATCCCCGCCGTCCGTATCCGCCTCGACGCGGAGACCACGCCCTCGCTCCTCGGGACGACCGTGCGGCTGCGCATCCACGACGTGTGGTTCAGCGAGGGCCTCGACGCGACGTACCGCGTCATCGGGGTCAAGGTCACCGCCCCCGAGCGGGGCCGCGCCGAAACGGCGGAACTCTACCTCGAAGGCATGGAGGGCCTGTGATGCCGAATCTCCCCGAGGACATCCTGGACCGCATCAAGAACCTGGAACGGCAGGTGCGGCAGCTGACCACGTACGTCAACACGCGTGCGGCTGCGGCTCCCGCGAGGTCGGCGGAGGAAACCGACGACGACGGTGTGGGGGAAGGCGAAGGCGGGGGCGGGGGCGCCGGTGGGGAGCGGTAGCGGCTCGACCCGTGAACACCGCTCTTCACCATGGTCACAAAGGTTCCCGAGGAGTTGGCCGACTCGTCCCTGACCCTGCCCGTCCAGGGCCTCTACGGTCCCCTGTGACCAGTCGGCGACGTGCGCCAACTCATCGTTCGCTTCTCGGGTAGGAGTATCCATGGACCGTCGCAATTTCCTGCGTGGTGCGGTGTTCGGCACCTCTGCCGCCGTCTTCGGCGGCACCCTCATGCACGGCGCCGCCTACGCGGCCCCGGCCCAGAACGGCCCCAGCCCGTACGGTGGTCTGCTGGCCGCCGACGCCAACGGCATCATGCTGCCGGCCGGCTTCACCAGCCGCGTCATAGCCCGCTCGGGCCGCACGGTCTCCGGCACCTCGTACACCTGGCACGGCGCCCCCGACGGCGGCGCCTGTTTCGCCGACGGCACGGGCTGGATATACGTCTCCAACTCCGAGCTCTCCACCGGGGGCGGGGCGAGCGCCGTCAAGTTCAACTCCTCCGGTTCCGTCACGGGCGCCTACCGGGTCCTCTCCAACACCCGTAACAACTGCGCCGGCGGGGCCACCCCGTGGAACACCTGGCTGTCGTGCGAGGAAGTCAGCCGCGGCTACGTCTACGAGACCGACCCGTGGGGCACGAAGGCCGCCGTCCGCCGGGGCGCGATGGGCCAGTTCAAGCACGAGGCCGCCGCCGCCGACCCGGTGCGCAAGGTGATCTACATGACCGAGGACGAGTCGGACGGCTGCTTCTACCGGTTCATCCCCACCACCTGGGGTGACCTCTCCGCCGGGACCCTCCAGGTACTGGTCGCGGGGACCGGCGCCTCCGGCTCCTTCACCTGGACGAACGTGCCTGACCCGGACGGCTCGCCCACCTACACCCGCGACCAGGTCTCCGGCGCCAAGATCTTCAACGGCGGCGAGGGCTGCCACTACGCCTCCGACACCGTCTGGTTCACCACCAAGGGCGACAACCGCCTCTGGCGGCTCAACCTGCGCGACAGCACCTACGAACTCGCCTACGACGACAGCCTCGTCACCAACGGCACCCCGCCCCTGACCGGTGTCGACAACGTCACCGGCAGCTCCTCCGGAGACCTGTTCGTCGCCGAGGACGGCGGCAACATGGAGATCTGCGTCATCACCCCCGCCGAAACCGTGGCGCCCTTCCTGCGCATCAACGGCCAGTCCGGCTCCGAGATCACCGGCCCGGCCTTCTCGCCCGACGGCAAGCGGCTGTACTTCTCCAGCCAGCGCGGTACGTCCGGCAGCTCGTCCGGCGGCATCACCTACGAGGTCTCCGGGCCCTTCCGCACCACCGTCTGAGCGCGCCAAGGCGGACTCGTGTCAGCGGACGCGGCGGATCCGGATCGGGCCGCGCGCGTCCGCCGGATCCGCTGGACGGCCCTTCTGGGTGATCTCCACCTCGCCGGCCGCGACCAGTCGGCGGGCGGCTCGGCGCGCCGGCTCCATCAGGGCGCGCCAGCCGTCGTCGTCCCCTCCGTACACCGCACGCGCGGCGTCGGAGGGGCAGATCGTGGCGGACGGACTGCGGCGCTCGAGGAGTTCCAGGATGGCCTGTTCCAGGCGCCGGTCCGTCCGCCGTTCGTCGTCCGTCACATCCGCCAGTGTCGCACCGCGGGTCAGATGACGCCCTGGGCGGACATCGCGTCCGCCACCCGCTCGAAGCCGGCGATGTTCGCGCCCGCCACGTAGTCCCCGGGGACGCCATAGCGCTCGGCGGTCTCGTGGCACGTGCGGTGGATGTCGTTCATGATGCGCGTCAGCTCCTCCTCGACGCGCTCCGCCGGCCACGACGTACGGGCGTGGTTCTGAGCCATCTCCAGCGCGCTGACCGCGACGCCGCCCGCGTTGGCCGCCTTGCCGGGCCCGAAGGAGACGCCCGCCTGCTGGAAAAGGCGTACGGCCTCGGGGGTCGTCGGCATGTTGGCGCCCTCCGAGACCGCCTTCACACCGCCCCGGATCAGAGCGGCGGCGTCGTCGGCGTCCAGTTCGTTCTGCGTGGCGGACGGCAGCGCGATGTCGGCGGGCACCTCCCAGACCCGGCGGCCCGGCACGAAACGGGCCGAGGCGCCGCGGCGCTGGGCGTAGGTGTCCACGCGGGCGCGTTCGACCTCCTTGACCTGCTTGAGGAGGTCCAGGTCGATGCCCTTCTCGTCGACCACATAGCCCGAGGAGTCGGAACACGTCACGGCGTTGGCGCCCAGGGCGGCCAGCTTCTGGATGGTGTAGATGGCGACGTTCCCGGAGCCGGACACGACCGCCGTCCGGCCTTCGAGGGTCTCGCCGCGCTCACGCAGCATCGCCGCCGTGAAGAGGACGTTGCCGTAGCCGGTCGCCTCCGGACGGATCAGGGAGCCGCCCCAGGTGCGGCCCTTGCCGGTGAGGACGCCCGCTTCCCAGCGGTTGGTGATGCGCCGGTACTGGCCGAACAGATAGCCGATCTCCCGGCCGCCGACGCCGATGTCGCCCGCGGGTACGTCCGTGTGCTCGCCGATGTGCCGGTACAGCTCCGTCATGAACGACTGGCAGAAACGCATGACTTCCGCGTCGCTGCGGCCGCGCGGGTCGAAGTCGCTGCCGCCCTTGCCGCCGCCGATGCCGAGGCCCGTCAGCGCGTTCTTGAAGATCTGCTCGAAGCCGAGGAACTTGATGACGCCGAGGTTCACCGAGGGGTGGAAGCGCAGGCCGCCCTTGTACGGGCCGAGGGCGCTGTTGAACTCCACCCGGAAGCCGCGGTTGACGCGCACGCGGCCGTGGTCGTCCTGCCACGGCACGCGGAAGACGATCTGCCGCTCCGGTTCGCACAGTCGCTCGATCAGGCCGGCTTCGGCGTACTCGGGGCGAGCCGCGATGACCGGCGCCAGGGTCTCGAGGACCTCGCGGGCGGCCTGGTGGAACTCCGGCTGGGCCGGGTTGCGGTGTTCTATCTCGGTGAGCAGCTGCGCGAGCTCTGTCTTCTGCGAGAGCGCTGACTTCGTGTCGGGTCGCGTGGTCAAGGGAGCCCTTTCTGGCACGGCCGGCGTAAGCGCTCGGCGCCGTTGCCGTGCGCAGCCGTTGCCGTGCGCAGGGGGACGCTCGAGCCGCAAGTATGACGCGCATGTAAACACAGCGACCAGCCCCCCGGTCCAGGGAGTGCCCACCATGCGAGACCGGTCCGTCGGTGCGCCGCCGGTCCGACCTGCGGGCTCCGCCTCACTTCCGGCTCGCGGCCAGGGGAGCCGCCCGGCGGACCGAATCGGCGGAGGCGGCCAGCAACGGCATGCGCACGGCCGGGCTGGGGATGCGGTTCTGGGCGTGCAGCACTCCCTTGATCACCGTCGGGTTCGGTTCGGTGAAGAGGGCGGCGGACAGCCGGGCGAGATCGGCTCCGAGACGGCGGGCGGGTGCGGCGGAGCCGCGTCGCCACAGGGCGATCATCTCGGCGTAGTCGGCGGTACGCAGATTGGCCGACGCGACGATCCCGCCGTGGGCGCCCGCCGCGACGAGCGGCGAGAGGACGATGTCGTCACCGCCGAGCACGGCGAACCCGGGCAGGGGCGAGGCGAGCAGCTCGATGGTGGTCGCGTCGATCGCGCCGGTCGCGTGCTTGATGCCGACGACCTGCGGCAGGCGGCCGAGCGCGGTGATCGTGCCGGCACTGAGCGTCTGCCCGGTGCGGTAGGGGATGTCGTACACGATCAGAGGGAGGCCGCCGTGCTCGGACAGCGCGGCGAAGTGCGCCAGGGTTGCCGCTTCCCCCGGGCGGATGTAGGGCGGCGCGGGAACGAGCGCGGCGGCGACGTCGCCCCTGGCCGCCAGCTCTCGCAGGGCCGTGATGGCGGCGGCGGTGTCGTTGGTGCCCACCCCCACCACGAGCTGTGCCCCGTGTGCCCGGCAGGCGGCCGCGCAGACGCGGACCACCGTCTCTCTCTCCTCGGCGGTCAGGGTGGCGGCTTCGGCGGTCGTACCGAGGGCGACGATCCCGGAGGCGCCGGCCGACAGCGCCTCGTCGGCGAGGCGGGCCAGGGCGTCGGGGGCCAGGCGCAGATCGTCGGTGAACGGTGTCACCAGGGGGACGTACAGGCCGTTGAAGAGCGGTACGGAATTCGATGCGGGGCTGGACGCGGGGCTCGATGCGAGGTCCACTGCGGAGTTCATTGCGGGGCTCATGCTCTTACCCTGGCTCACCCCACTCGGTAGATCCATTTCAGATTCCTGCCGTCACACCTAAGCTGAACTTATGCTCGACGTCCGACGCCTCCATCTGCTCCGCGAACTCGACCGGCGGGGCACCATCGCCGCCGTGGCCGAAGCGCTGACCTTCACCGCGTCCGCCGTCTCCCAGCAGCTCGGCGTGCTGGAAAGGGAGGCGGGTGTGCCCCTGCTGGAACGCAGCGGCAGACGGGTGGTCCTCACGCCCGCCGGTCGTTCCCTCGTCGCACACGCCGACGCGGTGCTGAACCGTCTCGAACAGGCGGTCGCCGAGCTGGCGGGCGCACGGGACGGCATCGGCGGGCCGCTGCGCATCGGTACGTTCCCCTCCGGCGGCCACACGATCGTGCCCGGCGCGCTGGCCGAACTGGCGTGCCGACACCCCGCGTTGGAGCCGATGGTGCGGGAGATCGACTCCGCGCGCGTCTCCGACGGCCTGCGGGCCGGTGAGCTGGACGTGGCCCTGGTCCATGACTACGACTTCGTACCCGCGACCCCGGACACGACCGTGGACGAGGTGCCTCTGCTCGAAGAGCCGATGTACCTCGTCACCCATGCCGCGGACGCTGCTGCGGCCGCTGCCGCGGACTCCGGGCCCGGGAGCACGCTGGCGGCGCTGCTGGGGCCCTGTGCCGAGGTTCCGTGGATCACCGCACGGGACGGCACGACCGGTCACGCGATGGCCGTACGCGCCTGCCAGGCCGCGGGGTTCCAGCCCAGGATCCGCCACCAGGTCAACGACTTCCGCACGGTGCTGGCGCTGGTCGCCGCGGGGCAAGGGGCCGGGTTCGTGCCGCAGATGGCCGCGGTGCCGAGCCCCGCGGGCGTGGTGCTCACGAAGCTGCCGCTGTTCCGTCGCTCGAAGGTGGCGTTCCGCGCGGGCGGTGGCGCCCATCCGGCGATCGCCGCTTTCGTGGCCGCGGCGACGACGGCGGTCGAACGTATGGCGGGTTCACGAGGCCCGGTCGGCGGCTCTGAGTGAACCTGCCGACCGTGGGAATGTGTGTGCCTGGGCCGCACCTGCCGTGGCCCACTGACCTCCTGGCGACGTCCTGACGTCCTGATGTTCGAACGAGAAGGCGATTTTCCGCGATGGCCGATGACGCGTACCTGTTCCTCCTCCCTGACCGGCACCCCAGACTGGGAGCGGCCCTCGCTGCCGTCGGTGCCTTGGAATGCACGGAAACCCCTGCGGTGCACGCCTGGTTGCAGGCCCACGAGGTCTCCGCGTCCTCGGAACAGGTCAGGATCCTGCCTGCCGAGGCCGAGACGCTCATTCCGAAGGACGCCGAGCGGCTGCCGGTGCCGTTGGGCGAGGAGGAGGCGCTCAAGGTCCAGCAGGAGTGCGCGCCCCAGGCCGTCACGGACATGGAGAGCGAACTGCTCGAATTCCGGGAGACGACCCAGGACTGGCAGGCCCTCGTGCACCGGGCCCTGACCGCGGGGATTCCCGCGCAGCGCATCGCCCGGCTGACCGGACTCGACCCGGAGGAGATCGGCCGCCTGTAGGCGCTAGCGGCCGCCCAGCGCGGATACCAGGAACGCGACCGTGACCGTGTTGAAGACGAAGGCGACGACCGTGTTCGCCGCCACGGTCCGGCGCATGGCTCGTGACGTCACGTCGACATCCGTGGTGCCGAACGTCGTCATCGCGGACAGGGCGAAATAGACGTAGTCGGCCCAGACCGGAGTCCGTTCTCCGGGGAACTCCAGTGCCCGCTCGTTCTCCACGAGGTTGTCGGCCTGGAACGTGACGGCAAAAGTCACGACCACGCAGATCCAGGAGACGACGACCAGGGCGAGAGCCAGCAGGGTGCGGGGGAGCGCGGAGAACGTGGTGCTGAGGTGGCCGGGAAGCCACAGCACCGCCACCACCAGCGCGGCAGCCGCGATGAACAGCGACCCGCCGGGGCCGGGTGCGGTACCGAGGACGTAACGCTGCAGGAACGTACCGCGAGCTTCGCGACGCGCCCAGGAGCGGACCTGCTCCGGGACGACGCTCACGAAGACGGTCAAGGTGATCGCGAGGTAGGGCACCAGGTAGGCGAAGAAGACGAGGACGCCGACATCCGCTGCCGAAATCCGCGCCACGGCGTCGAGGGGAAGGACCAGTGCCGCGCACGCCGCGACGGCCAGGCTCACCGCCGACCTGCGCCGTTCGGAAAGCCAGCGATGCACGGACGAGCCTCCCTGGTCGGGCGTCGGGCCTTTCGTGATCGTGACCGGCTCCGCGCCCGCCGAAAGCGCGGCGCGATTGCCTGCCCTCGAACGAGCGAAACGCTTGCGCCGGAAAGCCTCCCTGCCGATGCCGATGCCGATGCCGACGGCGGCGGCAGTGGCTGCGGATGCGGATCGTGCGCTGTGCCCTGACCCTGGATGGGGGGAGGAACGCAGAGAGGCAGGTACGCCCATGACGGTCATGGACAAGCTCAAGCAGATGCTCAAGGGGCACGAGGACAAGGCCGGCCAGGGAATCGACAAGGCGGGCGACTTCGTCGACGACAAGACGCAGGGCAAGTACAGCGGTCAGGTCGACACGGCCCAGGACAAGCTCCGCGACCAATTCGGCTCGGACCAGCAGGAGCCTCCGCAGAGGTAGGCGGAGCGGGGTCAGGGCGGAAGCGGGCGTCGGGCCCCGCACTCCTCCGTATGACGCGGAGGGTGTGCGGGCCCGACGCCCGCGTCGTCATGCCGTTGCCGTGGGCACGGCAGCCCGGGGATCCTCCTGTGACGGCTCGGCGCCCGAGGCGAGCCGCTGCTGCATGCGCAGATGACGGAACTCGTAGTGCGCGCCGGACTGCCGCAGCACTCCTCTGCGGTGCGCCTCGTCGAGGAACGTCATGATCCGCCACGGCAGCCGCCCTGTCAGCGCCAGCCAGACGCGGGCGACCGCCAGTTGCCCCCAGGCGGTGAGCGCGAGTGCGGCGGTGCCCATCGGCACCCACATCTGCGCCGCGACGTGGTCGAGCCCGCCCCGCGACGCGAACGCCCAGGCCAGGACGACACACACGCCGCCCGTCATGACCGCCACGACTCCGGACCGGGACAGCGAGGCCATGCGGTCCGTGCGCAGGGTGACCTGCGGATTGGCGGCCCGGATGAGATCGGAGGGAGTGCTGAGCGCGCGATAGAGACCCGAAGCGGGGCCGCCGATCAGCGCGATCAGGACTCCGCCCATGGCGCCGGGGATCAGGAACCGGTCGAGCGGGTGCCGGGCGGCGCTCTGAGCGAGCCAGGTCCGGGACTGCTCGGGCAGCTCCGGCAGCATGTTCACCGCGTCGGCCGCGGTGTCGCCGTCGACGAGTACGCGCAGATCGCCGTCGGCGACACGGAAGGTCACCGGTGTGTCGGACGACTGGCACCGCCGGCCACAGCTCGGCGGACGGCTGCCGTGCGGATATGCCGCGGGACGGGCGCCCGCGTGCGGGTACACCAGGATGACGGCGATCTCCGTCGAGGACTCGACAGTGCGGACGCCGTCGGGTGTTTCCCGGTGCGACCACTTCCCGAGCCGCCTGCCGTCCAGGTCGGCCGCCCTGGAGGTCTCCACCGCGGAGAACGCGCAGGCGACAGCGCCGACCGTCCCGCCTGCCGCCACTCCCACGAGCAGGCACACGGCCCAGCCGTGCAGCAGCCCGGTCACGAAACGCCGGGCGATGCGGGCCTCACCGCCAGGGGACACACCTGTCCGCACTCCCTGTCGCCCGGCTGCCGCCCACAGACACAGGGCCGCGGCGAAGCACAGGTTGCCCGCCACGGCCGGCCACGTGCCGAGGCCGCGCCCGAGCAGCCATGGCTCGACCATGACGAGCCCCGTCAGGGCGAGAAAGCCGCTCCCGGCCCGTGCCGCGAGCCGACCGGAAGGGCTGCCCGCCCAAGGCAGCCCGAGCGGCACCGCATGGCGGGCCAGCCCCGCAACCCCGAAGTACAAGGCGATCAGCACGCCGAAGACCGCGCCCCCGAACAGCTCGGCCACCCAGCCGTCCGTGACCGTGCCGAACTGCAGTCCGAACTGCACGGAGCCTCCGCTGAGACCGTACCCGAGGGTGGCCGCTGCGGCCGTCGCCATGCAGACCGTGAGCTGCCGGGTCAGGGCCGTGCGCTGTCGAGTCAGGGCCGTGCGCCCTTCGCGCCGCGCCACCGACACGGGTAGCAGCAGGGCAAGCCCTCCGGCGAAGCCGACCAGGTTACCGACCAGGTTGGCTGCCAGCGACGGCTTGTCATCGAAGACGAAGACGTCGCCTCCGACGCTGGAGAACAGGATGGGGACGGCCAGGACGAACGTGAGCGCCTGCGCGAGCAGGGCGGGCGCCGCCAGCCGCAGCATCCGCGGCACGCAGAGATAAAGCTCCCACCAGGCGAGCCGCTTGGACTGCCGCCGCTCCAACTCGCGGGCCAGATACGCGAGCCAGCGCCTGGCGTCCGCGGCACGCCAGCGTGAGTCGACACCGTCGTCGCCGAACGCAGCCGGTACGAACGCGTCGAGGAGGTGTTTCTCGATCCCGGCCGTCGTCGCGAGACGAGGGTCGTCGAGGAGCTCTCGGGGATCGCGGGACGTGTCGCCGTACACCGTGCGGGCCAGGGCCACCATGAGCGGGTTGGTCAGGATCTGCAGGAGTGCACCGGCTGCCGGAGTGCGCGAGTCCTCCCGCAGGGAGTCAAGCACCGGGGTCCACACCGTCGTACGGCGACCGCGCGGACCGCCCAACGGACGCGCGGTGCGCTCTAGATAGGACTTCGCCTCGGCGAACTCCAGCGGCAGCAGCTCAAGGACCTCCGCGCCGGTGAGCACATCGCTGCACGCGACCGTGGAGCGCCAGGCCGTGGTCCGCGAGGTGACGAGCACCGGCATGCCGTCGTCCAACTCCGCGTTGAGCCTGCGCATCGCGGTCCCGTACAACGCCGGGGGCAGCTCGTCGAAGCCGTCGAGGACAGGCGCGATCAGCCCGGCGTCGAGCAGCGCCCCGCCCAATGAGATGCCGTCGGTGGTGGCCGCCAGAGGCCGGTACTCCGCCACGAGCCGCTCCAGGAGCCAGGTGCGCAGCGGGGTGGTGCCCGGGTCCCAGGCCGCCAGGGGGAAGATCACGGGCACCGCCGTGCCGGGCGTGCGCTTCCTCAGAAGATCGAGCGTGCAGCACACGGCGAGCACACTCTTGCCAGAACCAGGGCTTCCGAGTACGACCACGCGCCTGGACGGCACCTCCTCGAAGGCCGTGGCGACCGACGCCAGACAGTTGTCGCCGGTCCTGGGCTCCGGCACCGGGCGGCCACGCCGGATGTTCCGTGTGTCGTCCGCGAGCAGTCGGTCGGCCGACCGACAGCGGACGTTCAGCGGCTTCGGGTCCTGCAGTCGCCGCAGTCGCGCCTCCTGGGCCCACTGGACCCGTACCGCATCGGCGAGCGCATCAGCGGTCTGCCGCAGCACCGCGCCGGGTTCCGGCGGGGTGTCCGTGGGGCGCAGGATATCCACGAGCAGTGCCACGACGGACACCATGACGCCGAGCACGGAGACGACGAACGCGGGGCCGTCGTACTGCACTTGCTCGCCGTGCCCCGCTCCGACCTGGCGGAGCGTGACGACCAGCACGACCAGCGCCGCACAACCGACGCCGGCCCACAGTCTGCGTCGTGTCCAGACCTCCCGCCCACGCATGCCGCCCCCTCCGCACCCCGCGCCTCGTGTGGAACCGAGCGTGTCAAGGAAGAAGCACCGGGCGGCGAGTCAGCGCACTTCTGTATGGGGGCGCTCAGAGGTGAACCGGGTGGCGTGTATGCCGTGCGCGCTCCGGGCGGGGCCTTTGACTCGGGGGGCTTGCCCTCACCCTCAAAAAGCCGTGGCTCCACCCTGGCGCGAAAATGGCACCACGTGGCACCATATGTGTGCCATGATGGCGTCATCGTCTTAGTGGGCGCTGCCAGAGGGGTTGCATCATGGGGACAGCACAGAGTCAGGAGCAGGCCGCAGGGCCCGGTGCCTGCGCCGCCTTCTTGCGGTTCGTGCTCTGTGGTGGTGGCGTGGGTCTCGTCTCCAGCTTCGCCGTGGTCGCTCTCGCCTCCTGGATTCCCTGGGCGCTGGCCAACGCCCTGGTCACCGTGGTCTCCACCCTCGTCGCCACCGAGCTCCACGCCCGCTTCACCTTCGGTGCGGGCGGGCGCGCGACCTGGCGGCAGCACGCGCAGTCGGCCGGTTCGGCGGCGGCCGCGTACGCGGTGACCTGCGTGGCGATGGTCGTCCTGCAGCAGCTGGTGGCGGCGCCCGGCGTGCTGCTTGAACAGGTCGTGTATCTGTCGGCGTCCGCACTCGCCGGTGTCGCGCGGTTCGTGGTGCTGCGCCTCGTCGTCTTCGCCCGGAGCCGTTCGCACTCCGCCGCGTGCGCCGTGCGCACCGCGCGTCCCGTACCCGCGATCGTGGGCCGCGCCGCCTCGAAGCCGGCCGATCCCGCGGCGCTCTGCCCCGCCGCCTGACTCCGTGCCCGCATGTTTGTGCCCCCGGGGCTCCGTGCGTCCGGGGGCGGGGTGGGCGTCATGCCCGGGTGGTGGTCCAGGGGTTACGCGGTGGTGTGTGCCAGTTCCTGGCCGAGGTGGTGGGCGAGCTGTGCGGGGGTGGGGTTCTCGACGATGGCGACCATCGCGATCTCCATGCCGGTCAGCGTCATCAGCGTCTTGGTGAGCTCAAGGGCGGTAAGGGAGTTGAGGCCGTTCTCGAGGAAGTTGCTGTCGTCGCTGAGGGTGGTGTTCAGGAGGGTGCCGGCCTGGGTGCGGATGGTGTCGGTGAGGAGCTTCTCGCGCTCCTCGGGGGTGGCCGCGGCGAGCTGCTTCTCCAGCTCGGTGGCGTCCTGGCCGGAGGTGTTGTCGGTGCTGGTCATGACTGCTCCTGTGTGAGTGAGGTGGTGGCGGGGGTCACACCGCGGCGTGCGCGGTGTGGTCGTGCAGCCAGTAACGCGTGGCCTGGAAGGAGTACGTCGGGAGGTCGATGGTCCGGGGGTGGGGCGTGCGCTGGACGAGAGGGGTCCAGTCGACGGTGCCGCCCGTGGTGTGCAGCCGCGCGAGAGCGGTCAACAGGGCGCGTACGGAGGGGGTTTGCGGGTTTTCCGGATCGAGCGCGCCCAGGTCGAGAAGTGTGTGGGTATCGGGGGTGGGCGGTGCGGTGGGGGGCGGCGCGGTGAGGTGGTGGTGCCAGTAGCCGGCGGAGGTGAGGGGGGTGTCGGCCGGGGCGGTGCTGATGAGCGTGAGCGTGGGGCGTTGGAACGTCAGCTGCTTCAGCACGGGCTCATAGGCGTCGGGCGGGGCCGGTTGCGCACCGTCGGCGGCATGGGCGGCCGTGGCGTGGGCGGCGGCCAGGCGGCACGCGTCGTCGAGGGTGAGGATTCCCGCGGCGTACGCGGCGGCGATGTGGCTGACCCCGTCGCCGGTGAGGGTGTGGGGGCGTACCCCGGTTTCGAGGAGCAGGCGCGCGAGCGCGGTGTGGACCGCGAAGCGCGCGAGTTCGGCGTGGGGAGTGGGGAGGGGGGTCGGCAGGTGGGTGTCGAGGAGTTCGCGCGCTTCGTCCAAGGCGGACGCGAAGAGCGGGAATGCCGAGTGGAGCTCGGCACCTCCGAATGCCGCGCCGAATACCGCGTCGAATGCCACGTCAGGTGTGGCTCCGGGCGCCGTCCCCGTCGTAACCCCGTCCGCCGAGCCGCCGTCGAAGTGCCAGGCGATCTTCTTCGGGCCGGCCCCGGGCGTGCTCCGGACCAGGTCGGGGTGGTCCTCTCCGGCGGCCAGGGCGCGGGCGGCGGAGAGCAGTTCGGCGTGGTCGGCGCCGGTGAGGACGGCGCGATGTTCCAGGGGGCTGCGGGTGGCGGCGAGCGAGTAGGCGACGTCGGCGGGGGAGGGCACGGGGTCGGCGGCCGCCAGGTGGGCGACGAGGGCCTTCGCCTGCGCCCGCAGGGCCTCGGGCGTACGGGCCGACAGGACCCAGGCCACCGGGAGTTCCGGGGTAACGGTCGACGTCTGGTCGTGGGCGGCATCCGGCACCGGAGGCTCTTCCACCGCAGCCTCTTCCACCGGAGGCTCTTCCATCGGAGGCTCTTCCAGGATGAGGTGCGCGTTCGTGCCGGACGTGGCGAAGGCGGAGATGCCGACCCGGCGGGGCTCCTCGCGGCGGGGCCAGTCGACCGCCTCGGTGAGGAGTCGCACCGCGCCCTTCTTCCAGGCGGCGAGGGGCGTCGGCCGGTCGACGTGGAGGGTCGGCGGCAGGGTGTCGTGCCGGAACGCCTGGACCATCTTGATCAACGCGGCCGCCCCCGCGGCCCCCTGCGTGTGCCCCGTGTTGGACTTGACGGAGCCGAGCCACAGGGGCCGGTCGGGGGAGCGGTCCGCGCCGTAGGTGGCTAGGAGGGCCTGGACCTCGATGGCGTCGCCGATGGGGGTGCCCGTCCCATGTGCCTCGACGGCGTCGATCTGGTCCGGGGCGAGCCGGGCGTCGGCGAGCGCGGCGCGGATCACATGCTGCTGGGAGGGGCCGTTGGGGGCGGCGAGGCCGTAGCCGGCGCCGTCCTGGTTGACCGCGGAGCCGCGAATGACGGCGAGTACCGGATGACCGTTCTTCCTGGCGTCGCCGAGCCGCTCAAGGAGGACGAGGCCGACGCCTTCGCCGAGGCCCATGCCGTCGGCCGCGGCGGCGAACGGTTTGCAACGGCCGTCCTGCGCGAGCGACTTCTGGTGGGCGAAGGCGTGGAAGGTGTGCGGCGTCGACATGACGGTGCCGCCGCCCGCGAGGGCGAGCCGGCACTCGCCGCGGCGCAGCGCCTGGCAGGCCAGGTGGAGGGCGACCAGGGAGGACGAGCAGGCCGTGTCCACGCTGATGGCGGGGCCTTCGAGGCCGAGGGCGTAGGCGATGCGGCCGGAGACGAGGCTGCCTGATGTGCCGCCGCCCAGATAGGGCAGCAGCTCGTCGGGCGCGGTCTCCAGACGTGTCGCGTAGTCGTGCCCGGTGGCGCCGACGTACACGCCGGTGAGTGTGGAGCGCAGGGTGTGCGGGGCGATGTGGCCGCGTTCGACGGTCTCCCACGCGAGGTGCAGCATGAGGCGCTGGAGGGGTTCGGTGGCCACGGCCTCGGTGTCGCTGATGTCGAAGAAGCCCGCGTCGAAGCCGGCCGCGTCGTCCAGGAACCCGCCGAGCTCCGCGTACGGGCGTTCCTCGGGGAGCTCCCAGGCGCGGTCGTCGGGGAAACCGGTGACGGCGTCGCGGCCCTCGGACACCAGATCCCACAGGTCGTCCGGGGTGCGGGTCTTGCCGGGCAGCCGGCAGGCCATGGAGACGACGGCGATCGGCTCGTGCTGTGCGGCCTTCAGTTCGCGCAGCTGCTGCTGGGCCTGGTGGAGCTCGGCGGTCGTCCACTTGAGGTATTCGACGAGCTTCTCTTCGTTCGCCACGGGAATGGTCAGCCTTCCTGTTCTCGCGCGTGAAGCCTCAGGTGGGACGAGGTCGGGCAAGGTGGGCAGGCAGGAGCCGCACGCTGTGGGTGCCAGGGTCGCCGCGGCTGCTTAAGCGGGTCTAACTCCCGCCTTGCCGCCGGGCCGCGCCTTGCACGAACCGGCCAGCAACAAGAGGTCGGCGGCGATCTCGTCGGGTGCGCCGGCGTGCAGATCGTGGTCGGAGCCCGGGTACCAGCGCACGCTCACCTGTTCCAGGGCCGCCTCGGCGGCGGCCACCCAGGCCCGTACCTGGTCGGACAGTTGGGGGATGGCGGGGATGAGGGGCAGTAGCCGCACCGGCACGGTGATCTTGGGGTACCAGTCGGCGGGCGCCTCCCGCTGCAGGCCGGCGACGATCGACATGACTTGCGTCGAGGTCAGCCGGGGGATGAGCAGGCCGTCCGGTCCGACGCGGTAGTCCGCCAGGCGTGCCTCGATGGAGGTGGGCGACCAGTCGGGGTGCGTGGCCCGCAGATAGGCGCGCATGTCGGCGGCGCTGGTGGTGCCTTCCTGGGCGCGCAGGACCACGTCGGCGGTGCGCTCCCAGAAGGCGCGCATCACCGGTCCGTCGAACTCGTACCAGCCGCCGTCGATCAGGGCGAGACCGGCCACCAGGTCCGGGTGTTCGGCCGCCAGGCGCAGCGCGAGGTGCGCGCCCCAGGAGTGCCCGGCCACCAGTGCGCCGGACAGGTCGAGGGCGGTGACGGCCGCCACCAGGTCCGTGACGACCGTCGCGTTGTCGTACCCGTCGGGCGGGGCGTCCGACTCGCCGTGGCCACGGTGGTCGACGGCGTAGGCCGGGTGTCCTGCGGCGGCGAGCCGGGCGGCGACCTCGTCCCACATCCGGGCGTTCGAGAGCATGCCGTGCAGCAGCAGGAACGGACGGCCCGTGGCTCCCGGTCCGTCCGCGGGCCGGTGCCTGACATTGAGGGAGACGGTCGGCGAGACGGGGATGCGGAGGTTCTTCACAGGCGGGCCCTTGTGATCCCTTGTGCTGGGGGAGGACGGCGGGGGCGGCACGCTCAGGGGCGCTGGGCGGTCGCGAAGATGTATCCGAGCTCGGGCATCTTGCCGAGGGCCGCCTGGTTGTGCAGGAACAGCTCGTATCCCTCTACGCCGATGATGTCGACGTACTCGTCCCGGTGGGCGCGGATCCACTCGACGTAGCCGTCGTAGGTCTTGGCGGTCTCACGGGTGATGTCGGTCAGTTCGAGGACGGTCCAGCCGGCGGCGCGGAAGATGTCGGGGTAGTCCCCGATGTCGGTGAGCGCGGCGTAGATCGTGGTGTCGCTGACGGTGGCGGTACGGGGCCGGCTGGGGTCGGGGTTGAGGTAGACCATGTCGGCGATCGGCATCCGCGCGCCGGGCTTCACGACGCGCAGGGCCTCGGTGAGGACCTGCTGCTTGTCCGGCATGTGGAGCATGGACTCCAGGGCCCAGCAGTGGTCGAAGGAGCCGTCGTCGAACGGCAGGTTCATGGCGTCCACCTGCTCGAAGCGGACCCGGTCGGCGAGGCCGGCCTCGCGCGCCCGGCGGTTGCCGCGCTCGACCTGGCGGGCGCTGACGGAGATGCCGACCACCTCGACGTCACGGGCGCGGGCCAGCTGCATGGCCGGGGTGCCGTTGCCGCAGCCGATGTCGAGGACGCGGTCACCGGGGGCCGGGTCGAGGCGGCGGATCATCTCGTCGGTCATCTGGACCATGGCCTCGTCGAACGTGGCCTGCTGCTCGCCGCCGTCGAACCAGTAGCCGTAGTGCAGATTGCCGTCTCCGAGCTGAGTCATCAGGTCGAAGACCTTGTGGTCGTAGTAGTGGCCGATGTCGCTGGGCTCGGGGGCGACGGTCTTGTTCACCGTCGGGGGCTTCTTGGTCGTCGCGTTCTTCGTCACGGCATCAGCGTCGCCGCGCGGCGACGGGCGTCACAACCCCACCCCCGCCCCTCAAAAGCCCCTAAGGGCGCACCCGGCCTGCCCCTAGGAGAGCTCTCTTGACGCGTTCCATACGGAACGGGTGGTACCCCTGCGAAAAAAATGAGAGTACGCTCCGACTAGATATTGAGCTCTCTTTAGGAGGTCGACTCCCATGTCTGCTGATCTGGGTGCGCGGCGGTGGTGGGCCGTCGGTGCTCTCGTACTCGCCTCGATGGTCGTGGGCTTCGATGTGACGATCCTGAGCCTGGCCCTGCCGGCCATGGCCGACGACCTCGGCGCGAACAACGTCGAGCTGCAGTGGTTCGTGACGTCGTACACGCTGGTCTTCGCGGCCGGCATGATCCCGGCCGGCATGCTCGGTGACCGGTTCGGACGCAAGAAGGTCCTGCTCGGCGCCCTGGTGATCTTCGGCATCGCCTCGCTGGCCTGTGCCTACGCGACGTCCTCCGAAGCCTTCATCGGCGCGCGTGCGGTGCTCGGCCTGGGCGCCGCGCTGATCATGCCGACGACGCTGTCGCTGCTGCCGGTCATGTTCTCCGACGAGGAGCGGCCGAAGGCCATCGGAGCGGTGGCCGGCGCGGCGATGCTCGCCTATCCGCTCGGCCCGATCCTCGGCGGCTACCTGCTCAACCACTTCTGGTGGGGCTCCGTCTTCCTGATCAACGTGCCGGTGGTGATCCTCGCCTTCCTCGCGGTCTCCGCCTGGCTGCCCGAGTCCAAGGCCAAGGAGGCCAAGCCGTTCGACATCGGCGGCCTGGTGTTCTCCAGCGTCGGCCTCGCCGCGCTCACCTACGGCGTGATCCAGGGCGGCGAGAAGGGCTGGACGGACGTCACCACGCTGGTGCCGTGCATCGGCGGTCTGCTCGCCCTCGTGCTGTTCGTGATGTGGGAGAAGCGGGTGAAGGACCCGCTGGTCGACCTCTCGCTGTTCCGCTCGGCCCGCTTCACCTCGGGCACCATGCTCGGCACCGTCATCAACTTCACGATGTTCGGCGTGCTCTTCACGATGCCGCAGTACTACCAGGCGGTCCTCGGCACCGACGCGATGGGCAGCGGCTTCCGGCTGCTCCCCATGGTCGGCGGTCTGCTCGTGGGTGTGACGGTCGCCAACAAGGTCGCCAAGGCCCTCGGCCCGAAGACCGCGGTCGGCATCGGCTTCGCACTCCTCGCCGCCGCCCTGTTCTACGGCGCCACCACGGACGTCAGCAGCGGCACCGGCCTTGCGGCCGCCTGGACCGCGGCCTACGGACTGGGCCTCGGCATCGCCCTGCCCACCGCCATGGACGCCGCCCTCGGCGCGCTCTCCGAGGACTCCGCCGGCGTCGGATCGGGCGTCAACCAGTCCATCCGTACCCTCGGCGGCAGCTTCGGCGCGGCCATCCTCGGCTCCGTCCTCAACTCCGGCTACCGCGGCAAGCTCGAACTCGACGGCGTGCCCGAGCAGGCGCAGGGTGCGGTCAAGGACTCCGTGTTCGGCGGCCTCGCGGTGGCTCGGGCGATCAAGTCCAACGGACTGGCCGACTCGGTGCGTTCCGCGTACGTCCACGCCCTGGACGTGGTGCTCGTGGTCTCCGGTGGCCTGGGGCTGCTCGGTGTGGTGCTGGCGGTGGTGTGGCTGCCCCGCCATGTTGGTCAGAGCACCGCCAAGACAGCAGAATCTGAGCATGAAGCCGCAGACGCAGTCTGACCAGGGCAAAACAGTGCCTGGTCTGAGAGAACGCAAGAAGGCCCGCACGAAGGCCGCGATTCAGCGGGAGGCGGTGCGCTTGTTCAGGGAACAGGGCTACACCGCCACGACCATCGAGCAGATCGCCGAAGCCGCCGAGGTCGCTCCCAGCACCGTCTTCCGCTACTTCGCGACCAAGCAGGACCTGGTCTTCTCGCACGACTACGATCTGCCCTTCGCGATGATGGTCCAGGCCCAGTCGCCCGACCTGACGCCGATCCAGGCCGAGCGGCAGGCCATCCGCTCGATGCTGAAGGACATCAGCGAGCAGGAACTGGCCCTGCAGCGCGAACGGTTCGTACTCATTCTCTCCGAGCCGGAGCTCTGGGGCGCCAGCCTCGGCAACATCGGCCAGACCATGCAGATCATGAGCGAGCAGGTGGCCAAACGGGCCGGGCGCGACCCGCGGGACCCCGCGGTCCGCGCCTACACCGGGGCCGTGTTCGGAGTGATGCTCCAGGTCTCGATGGACTGGGCGAACGATCCGGACATGGACTTCGCCACCACGCTGGACGAGGCGCTCCACTGCCTGGAAAACCTGCGGCCCTGACCGAAGGGGCGGGCGCACCACAGAGCCCGCCCCGGCCAGACGTCGTACGCGGCGCCATCGGCTGTCGCGTACGACCCCCGCGCCCCGGATTCCCCCGCGGGGCGCGGGGTCAACGGAAAAAGAGACGACCGCACGCGGCCACTGTTCCCCCGGCTGCCGCGTCCGGTCCAACCTGGCGTGCTCCGGCTTCCCTCGACGGAGCACGCCAGGGGTCTGTCCGCCGCCTCTGGGTGGCTCCCGTCAGACGCCCGGCCTTGCCGTGAGCGCCTCGGTCACGACGGCCGCCACCCGCTCCTGACAGTCGTCGATGTAGAAGTGCCCGCCGGGCAGCACCCGCAGATCGAACGCCGCGCCGGTCCGCTCCCGCCACGTCGCGGCCTGCTCCGGCGACGTCCGCTCGTCGGCGTCCCCGATCAGCGCCGTGATCGGACAGTCCAGACGGCTGGGGCCCGGCGCCTCGTAGGAGGCCACGGCCCGGTAGTCGGCCCGCAGCGCGGGCAGGATGAGGTCCTGCAGCTCGGGACTGCGGAAGAACCGCTCGTCTGTGCCGCCCATCGCCCGCAGATGGGCCAGGATGTCCGCGTCCCCGAACGCACCCGCACGCCCCGCGGGACGGTAGGGCCGCGCCAGCCCCCCGGAGGCGAACAGGTGTACGGGCAGGCCGGGGCCGGCCGGTCCCCGCAGCCGCCGCGCCACCTCGAACGCCACGATGGCACCCAGACTGTGCCCGAACAGCGCGAACGGCTTCCCGTCGCACGGCAGGTGGGGTACGACACCGTCGGCGAGCTCGGCCACCGACGCCAGGCACGGCTCCGCATGACGGTCCTGCCGCCCCGGATACTGCACGGCGAGCACCTCGACGCCGGGCGCGAGCAGACCGGAGAGCCCGAAGTAGTAACTCGCCGAACCACCCGCGAACGGAAAGCAGACCAGCCGCACCGGCGCCTCGGCGGCATCGTGGTACCGCCGCAACCACACTCCGTTTCCGGTGGCGTCACCGAACCGCGGTGCCCGCGCCGCCGTGCCCCTGTCCATCGCTCTCCCTCTCCTCGCGTCGCTCCGCGGAGGCTGTCGTGCCCGCCGCCCCGACAGCCCAGATGCTGGCCGCGGCCCATAGCGCCCGGCTAAAGCCGCAGGCGGCTAGCCGGGGTTTGGTTCGCCTTTAGACAGCCCGCCCACGATGAGCCCGGTACTCGAAAGCGATCTCCGATTTCGGACCGGGAGCGCCGTTGATGTTTTGTGGCAGCCAGTTGTTCAGCGCCCGACCGCAGCTGACGTGATGGCCGCGTCCGCGTCCGCGTCCCCCTCGGGACCGAGCGCAGGCCCCGACCCGATCGCCGTCGTCGGGATGGCCTGCCGCCTGCCCGGAGCCGCTGACCCCGCCGCGTTCTGGCGGCTGCTGAGCGAGGGGCGCAGCGCGGTGAGCACCGCGCCGCCCGAGCGGCGCCGAGCCGATTCCGGCCTCCACGGGCCGGGCGGCTACCTGGACCGGATCGACGGCTTCGACGCGGACTTCTTCCACATCAGCCCGCGCGAGGCCGTGGCGATGGACCCCCAGCAGCGGCTGCTCCTCGAACTGAGCTGGGAGGCGCTGGAGGACGCGGGCATCCGGCCGCCCACCCTGGCGCGCAGCCGCACCGGCGTGTTCGTCGGCGCGTTCTGGGACGACTACACCGACGTCCTGAACCTGCGGGCGCCGGGCCCGGGCGCCGTCACCCGGCACACCATGACCGGCGTGCACCGCAGCATCCTGGCCAACCGCATCTCGTACGCGTACCACCTGGCGGGCCCGAGTCTCACCGTCGACACCGCGCAGTCCTCCTCGCTCGTCGCCGTCCACCTGGCCTGCGAGAGCATCCGGAGCGGCGACTCCGACATCGCCTTCGCGGGCGGGGTCAACCTCATCTGCTCGCCGCGCTCCACCGCGCTGGCCGAGGCCCGCTTCGGCGGTCTCTCCGCCGCAGGCCGCTGCCACACTTTCGACGCCCGCGCCGACGGTTTCGTACGCGGCGAGGGCGGCGGCCTCGTGGTGCTCAAGCCCCTCGCGACGGCACGGCGCGACGGCGACACCGTGTACTGCGTGATCCGGGGGAGCGCCGTCAACAGCGACGGTACGACCGACGGAATCACCCTGCCCAGCGGGCAGGCGCAGCAGGACGTGGTGCGCCTCGCCTGCCGGCGGGCCCGGGTCACGCCGGACCAGGTGCAGTACGTCGAACTGCACGGCACCGGTACGCCCGTCGGGGACCCGATCGAGGCCGCCGCACTGGGCGCCGCACTCGGGCAGGACGGCGCGCGCACCGTGCCGCTGGCCGTCGGCTCCGCCAAGACGAACGTCGGCCACCTCGAAGCCGCCGCCGGGATCGTCGGGCTGCTCAAGACCGCGCTGAGCATCCACCATCGGCGGCTGGCACCGAGTCTGAACTTCACCACCCCCAACCCGGCGATCCCACTCGCCGAACTCGGCCTGACCGTCCAGGAGGGTCTGGCCGACTGGCCGTGCCCCGAACAGCCGCTGATCGCTGGGGTGTCGTCCTTCGGTATGGGGGGCACGAACAGCCATCTTGTTGTGGCGGCGGCGCCGAATTCGGTGGCGGCGCCGGATGCGGTTTCGGTGCCTGAGCCGGTGGTGGCGCTTACGCCGTGGCCGGTCAGTGCGCACAGCGCTGCCGCGCTGCGCGCACAAGCCGGTCGCCTGCGGGCGCACCTCGCCGGGCGCCGCCCCGTCCCCGACGTCGCGCGGGTCGGCCACGCCCTGGCCACCACCCGTGCGCCTCTCGCCCACCGCGCGGTCCTGCTCGGCGCCGACACCGCCGACCTTCTGGGCTCCCTGGACGCGCTGGCCGAGGGTGCGGAGACCGCGTCCGTGGTGCGCGGCGAGGCGTACACCGAGGGCAGGACGGCCTTCCTCTTCAGCGGTCAGGGTGCGCAACGCCTCGGCATGGGAAGGGAGTTGTACGCCGCGTTTCCCGTCTTCGCCGACGCGCTCGACGAGGCGTTCGCCGCCCTGGACGTGCATCTGGACCGCCCGCTGCGCGAGATCGTCCTGGGTGGGGCCGTCCCGGGTGGGGCCGTCGAGGGCGAGGGCGCCGAACATCAGGGGCTCCTCGATCAGACCGCGTACACCCAGCCCGCGCTCTTCGCGATCGAGACGAGCCTGTACCGGCTGGCGGCCTCCTTCGGTCTGAAGCCGGACTACGTCCTCGGCCACTCGGTCGGCGAGATCACCGCCGCACACGTCGCCGGCGTCCTCTCGCTGCCGGACGCGAGCGCTCTGGTGGCCGCGCGGGGACGCCTCATGCAGGCGGTCCGGGCGCCCGGCGCGATGGCCGCGTGGCAGGCCACGGCGGACGAGGCGGCCGAACTGCTCGCCGAGCACGAGCGGCAGGTGACGATCGCCGCAGTCAACGGACCCGACTCCGTGGTCGTCTCCGGCGACCGTGCCACCGTCGAGGAACTGACCGCCGCCTGGCGGGGACGCGGCCGCAAGGCCCACCACCTGAAGGTCAGCCACGCCTTCCACTCGCCGCACATGGACGCCATCCTCGACGAGCTGCGCGCGGTCGCCGCCGGCCTGACCTTCCACGAGCCGGTCATCCCCGTCGTCTCCAACGTCACCGGCGAACTCGTGACAGCGACCGCGACCGGGAGCGGGAGCGGCGCCGGGCAGGCCGATCCCGAGTACTGGGCGCGGCACGCGCGCGAGCCCGTGCGGTTCCTGTCGGGCGTACGGGAGCTGTGCGAGCTCGGAGTTACTACCTTCGTCGAACTCGGCCCGGACGCACCGCTGTCCGCGATGGCCCGCGAGTGCTTCCCCGCTTCCGCGGACCGGAGCCGCCCGCGCCCCGCCGCCATCGCCACATGCCGACGCGGCCGCGACGAGGTGGCCACGTTCCTGACGTCACTGGCCCAGGCGTACGTCCGCGGGGCCGACATCGACTTCACCCCGGCCTATGGTGCCCCGGCCGCCACGCGCCGCCTGCCTCTCCCCACGTACCCCTTCCAACGCGAACGCCACTGGCCTGCCGCCACCGGGGCGGAGCAGCAGCCGGAAATCCGGGAGCTCCCGGTACCCCTGGAGCCCCCGGAGCAGGCAGGGCAGGAGCGGGCGGAGGAGGCGGGCGAGTGGGGCGGGCCTGAGGGGCGGCTTGCCGGGCTTTCCGTGAACGACCAGGAGCGGGTTCTCCTCGGGCTGGTCGCCAAGCACGTGGCCGTCGTGCTCGGGGATGCCTCGGGCTCGGTCCAAGCGGCCCGCACCTTCAAGCAGTTGGGTTTCGACTCGATGGCCGCCGCCGAGCTGAGCGAACGGCTCGGTACGGAGACGGGCCTGCCGTTGCCCGCCACTCTCACCTTCGACCACCCGACCCCCCTGGCCGTCGCCGCCCACCTGCGCGCGGAGCTCACCGGCACGGCCGGCGCGGCCGGCTCCGCGCCCGCCACGGGTGACCTCGGCACGGACGAGGACCCGATCGCCATCGTGGCCATGAGCTGCCGCTACCCGGGCGGCGCGGGCTCGCCGGAGGACCTGTGGCGGCTGGTCGCGGACGGCGCCGACGCGATCGGCGACTTCCCCACCGACCGCGGCTGGGACCTGACGCGGCTGTTCCACCCCGACGCCGACCGGTCGGGCACCAGCTGCACACGGCAGGGCGGGTTCCTGTACGACGCCGCCGACTTCGACGCCGAGTTCTTCGACATCAGCCCGCGCGAGGCCCTGGCCGTCGACCCGCAGCAACGGCTACTCCTCGAATGCGCCTGGGAGACCTTCGAACGGGCGGGCCTGGACCCGCGGGCGCTCAAGGGCAGCCCCACCGGCGTGTTCGTCGGCATGACGGGGCAGGACTACGGCCCCCGCCTGCACGAGCCGTCCCAGGCGACCGACGGCTATCTGCTGACCGGCAGCACGCCGAGCGTGGCCTCGGGCCGCCTGTCGTTCAGCTTCGGCCTGGAGGGTCCCGCCCTGACGGTGGACACGGCCTGCTCGTCGTCGCTGGTCACGCTCCACCTCGCGGCGCAGGCGCTGCGGCGCGGCGAGTGCGACCTGGCCCTAGCAGGAGGCGCCACCGTCCTGGCCACGCCGGGCATGTTCACCGAGTTCTCACGGCAGCGGGGCCTGGCCCCCGACGGCCGCTGCAAGCCGTTCGCGGCGGGCGCCGACGGCACGGGCTGGGCCGAGGGCGTGGGCCTGGTCCTCCTTGAACGGCTCTCCGAGGCGCGGCGCAAGGGCCACGACGTCCTCGCGGTGATCCGGGGTTCGGCGATCAATCAGGACGGCGCCAGCAATGGCCTGACCGCGCCCAACGGCCCCTCGCAGCAACGCGTCATCCGTGCCGCGCTCGCCGACGCCCGCCTCTCCGGCGAGGACGTCGACGCCGTGGAGGCGCACGGCACCGGCACCACGCTCGGCGACCCGATCGAGGCGCAGGCCCTGCTCGCCACGTACGGCCAAGGGCGTGCGGCGGAGCGGCCGTTGTGGCTCGGTTCGGTGAAGTCGAACATCGGTCACACGCAGGCCGCCGCCGGTGTCGCGGGCGTCATCAAGATGGTGATGGCGATGCGTCACGACCTGCTTCCCGCCACCCTCCACGTCGACGAGCCGAGCGGCCACGTGGATTGGTCCACCGGCGCGGTACAGCTGCTCACCGAGCCGGTCGCCTGGCCACGCGGCGACCGCCCGCGCCGCGCCGCGGTGTCGTCCTTCGGCATCTCCGGCACGAACGCGCACCTGGTCCTCGAAGAGGCAGGGCCGGGCGAGTGCGTTGCCGGAGCCGCCGACGACGGGTCGGTGGACGGCGCGGTGCTGCCGTGGGTGGTCTCCGGACGGACCGGAGCGGCGCTGCGCGAACAGGCCCGTCGCTTGGGGGACTTGGTGGCTGGAGCCTCGGGGGCCGCTGTCTCTCTGTCCGGGGTGGGTCGGTCGCTGGTCACCACGCGGGCGGTGTTCGAGCATCGGGCCGTGGTCGTGGGCCGTGACCGGGATGCGCTGATCGGCGGCCTTGAGGCCCTTGCCGCGGGTGAGGCGTCGCCGGACGTCGTGTGCGGGGTCGCGGGTGATGTCGGTCCCGGCCCGGTGCTGGTGTTTCCCGGGCAGGGCTCGCAGTGGGTGGGCATGGGAGCCCAACTCCTGGCCGAATCAACGGTGTTCGCGGCTCGGATCGAGGCGTGCGAGCAGGCGCTGTCCCCGTACGCCGACTGGTCACTGACAGAGGTCCTGCGCGGGGACGGGCGCGAACTGTCGCGGGTCGATGTCGTCCAGCCCGTCCTGTGGGCGGTGATGGTCTCGCTCGCCGCCGTCTGGGCGGACCACGGCGTGACCCCGGCCGCCGTCGTCGGGCACTCCCAGGGGGAGATCGCCGCGGCGGTCGTCGCCGGCGCGCTCACCCTGGAGGACGGCGCCAAGATCGTGGCCCTGCGCAGCCGGGCGTTGCGCCGGCTTTCGGGCGGGGGTGCCATGGCTTCCCTCGGGGTGGGCCAGGAGCAGGCCGCCGAACTCGTCGAAGGTCACCCCGGAGTGGGCATTGCCGCCGTCAACGGGCCGTCCTCGACCGTCATTTCGGGGCCGCCCGAGCAGGTCGCCGCCGTCGTCGCCGACGCCGAGGCGCGCGAGCTGCGCGGCCGCGTCATCGACGTGGACTACGCCTCGCACAGCCCCCAGGTCGACGCCATCACCGACGAACTGACCCACACCCTGGCCGGCGTACGCCCCACCACGGCCCCGGTGGCGTTCTACTCGGCCGTGACCGGCACCCGCATCGACACGGCGGGCCTCGACACCGACTACTGGGTCACCAACCTGCGCCGCCCGGTCCGGTTCGCCGACGCCGTCACCGCGCTCCTCGCGGACGGCCACCGGGTCTTCATCGAGGCCAGCAGCCACCCCGTCCTCACCCTCGGCCTCCAGGAGACCTTCGAGGAGGCCGGGGCCGACGCCGTCACCGTGCCCACGCTGCGGCGCGAGGACGGCGGCCGGGCACGTCTGGCCCGCTCGCTGGCCCAGGCCTTCGGCGCCGGGTGCGCGGTCAGGTGGGAGAACTGGTTCCCGGCCACCGGTACGTCGACCGTGGAGCTGCCCACGTACGCCTTCCAGCGTCGCCGGTACTGGCTGGAGGCTCCCACCGGCACCCAGGACGCGGCAGGGCTGGGCCTCGCCGCGGCGGGGCATCCGCTGCTCGGGGCGGCCACCGAGATCGCGGACGGCGACATCCGCCTGCTCACCGGCCGTATCAGCAGGCACAGCCACCCCTGGCTCGCTCAGCACACCCTCTTCGGCGCCGCGGTCGTGCCCGCCTCCGTCCTCGCGGAATGGGCGCTGCGCGCCGCCGACGAGGTCGGCTGCCCGCGTGTCGACGACCTCACGCTGCGCACCCCGCTCGTGCTGCCCGAGACCGCGGGTGTACAGGTGCAGATCGTGGTCGGACCGGCCGACGCACGGGACGGGCACCGCGACTTCCACGTGTACGCCCGCCCCGAGGGCGGCGACACCTTCGACGGTGATGACACCGCCGAGGGTGCCCCCCACGGCGCCGACGCGCCCTGGACCTGCCATGCCGACGGTCACCTGGTCGCCGAGCCCACCGGTACGGCCGCGGAGGACGCCCCGGACACGGCATGGCCGCCGCCCGGCGCCGAACCCGTCGACCTGGGCGACTTCTACGAACGGGCCGCCGCGACCGGCGTCGGCTACGGACCGGTCTTCACGGGGCTGCGCGCCCTGTGGCGGCGGGAGGACGGCGAGCTGTTCGCCGAGGCGGTGCTGCCGCAAGAAGCCCCGGAGGCCGCCGGGTTCGGCATTCACCCGGCGCTCCTCGACGCCGCACTGCACCCCGCACTTCTCGGCGAGCGGCCGGCCGAGGAGGACAAGGTGTGGCTGCCGTTCACGCTGACCGGAGTGACCCTGTGGGCCACCGGTGCCACGGCTGTACGCATCCGTCTCACCCCGCTGGACGACGACCCCGACGCGTCGGCGGACGGGCGGGCGTGGCGGGTCGGCGTGAGCGACCCGACCGGCGCGGAGGTGCTGACCTGCGAGGCCCTGGTCGTGGTGGCGGCGGGACGCCGCGAGCTGCGGACCGCGGGGGAGCGGGTGTCCGATCTGTATGCGCTGGAGTGGGTGCCGGTGTCGGGGTCGGCTGCTGAGGGTGTCGACTCCTCGGGATGGGTCGGTCTGGGGGAGTGCGGGGAGCGTGTGGAGCGCTCGTACGGGGATCTGGATGCTCTGGGTGCGGCCGTCGAGGGTGGGGCTTCGGTGCCGTCCGTCGTTCTCGCCACCGCGGCTGCCGCCCCTACCGGAGCGGGCGACGGTGCCGCCGACGCGCTGGGCGCGGTGCGGCGGGCCGGCGCGCTCCTCGAACGGTGGTTCGCCGACACGCGGCTCGCCGACGCCCGTCTGGTGGTGATCACGTCCGGCGCGGTCGCCACGGGTGACGGCTCTCTTCCCGACCCGGCCGCCGCGGCGGTACGAGGACTGGTCCAGGAGGCGCAGGTCAGGCACCCCGGCCGCATCCTCCTCGTCGACACGGAAGCCGGGGGTGGGGGCGGGGCCAGGGGTGAGGCCGGGGTCGGGGTCGATGACGCGCTCCTGGCGCAGGCCGTGGCCACTGCTCTCGGCGCTGACGAACCGCAACTCGCCCTGCGCGCGGGCCGCGTCCTGGCCCCCCGCCTCACCACGCTCCGGGACGCGCCCCCCACCGACGAGGCGCGACCGCTCGACCCGGACGGCACCATACTCATCACGGGGCCGTCCGGCGCCCCGGTGGCCGACCTCGCCGAACACCTCGTACGCACCGGGCAGTCCAGGCGTCTGCTGCTCCTGCCCGGAGACGGTGAACTGGCGGAATGCGCGGAGGAGTTGCGGGGGCTCGGCGCCACCGTGGACCTGAGGACCCTCGACCCGGCGGACCCGGCCGCCCTTGCCGAAGTGGTCGCCGCCGTCGACGGGGGCCATCCCCTTACGGGGGTCATCCACGCCACCGGAGGCGTAGACGCGTACGATCCCGGCGACTCGACGAGCCACACGACGAGCCGCTCCTCCAGCTACTCGACGAGCGACTCGTTCGCCGAGGCATGGTCGTCGAGTGCAGGTGTCACTGCCGCCCTGCACGCCGCGACCGCCCACCTTCCCCTGGACCTGTTCGCCGTCCTGTCCCCGGCGGGCGCGGAGCTGGGCATCGCGCGGTCGGCGGCCGTCGCGGGGGCCGACGCCTTCAGCGCGGCACTCGCCCTGCGCCGGCACACCACCGTCACGACGGACACGACAGTCCCGTCGCGCACAACCACCGCGACCACCGCGACCACCACGTCGTCGCGGACGACGGGCGTGGCCCTCACGTACGGGCCGCCCACCGCGCCGAGGCCCGGCGTCAAGGAGACGGCGCCCGGCCGGATCCCCGCGCTGCTCGACGCCGCGCGCGCACACGGGGGTGGCTCGCCCCTGCTCGGGGCCCGCCTGGCCGCGCGTACGCTGGCCGCTGAGGGCGCCGGCGTGCCCGCGCCACTGCGCGCGCTGGCCGCAGCCGCAGTTGCAGCAGGGGCACCGGCCCGCCGCCGCACCGCCGCCGACCGCAAGCCCCCCACGGACTGGTCGGCCCGGCTGGCCGCCCTGTCCGCCCCCGAGCAACTCCGCCTGCTCATCGACGCCGTACGCACCCACGCTGCCGCCGTCCTCGGCCGCACCGACCCGGAAGCGCTGCGCGGGGACGCCACCTTCAAGCAGCTGGGCCTGGACTCGCTGACCGCCGTTGAGCTGCGCAACCGGCTCGTGGAGGACACCGGCCTGCGCCTGCCCACCGCCCTCGTCTTCCGCTACCCGACGCCCTCGGCGATCGCCGCACACCTGCGCGAGCGGCTGACCGGCCCGAGCGAGACGGCGGGGAGCCAGAGGCCCGTGGGACAGTCGCCTGCGGCGGGGCAGGTGCCGTCCGCGCTCGCCCCCGCGGGACCGCCCGCCGCAGACACTGTGCTGAGCGACCTCACCCGCATGGAGAACAACCTCTCCGTGCTCGCCGCTCAGCTGCCGCACGGAGAGACGGGCGCGATCACCACCCGGCTCGAAGCGCTCCTCACGCGCTGGAAGACCACGAACACCACGGCGAACGACGGCGGCAACGGTAACGGCAACGACGGCGATGGCGACGCCGCCGACCGGCTCAAGGCCGCGTCCGCCGACCAGATCTTCGACTTCATCGACAACGAGCTTGGTGTCGGGCACGGCACCTCGCGCGTGACCCCCACTCCGAAGGCCGGGTGACCGCACATGGCGAGTGAAGAGCAACTGGTCGAATATCTGCGCAGGGTGACCACCGAGCTCCATGACACGCGTCGGCGCCTGGTGCAGGAGGAGGACCGCAGGCAGGAACCGGTGGCCCTGGTCGGCATGGCCTGCCGCTTCCCGGGCGGTGTGGCCTCTCCGGAGGACCTCTGGGACCTGGTCGCCGCCGGCAAGGACGCCATCGAGGACTTCCCCACCGACCGGGGCTGGGACCTGGAGGCGCTCTACGACCCGGACCCGGCCGCCTACGGCACCAGCTATGTCCGCCACGGCGGGTTCGTGGACGACGCGGGCTCCTTCGACGCCGACTTCTTCGGCATCAGCCCGCGCGAAGCCCTGGCGATGGATCCGCAGCAGCGGCTGATGCTGGAGACGTCCTGGGAGCTGTTCGAGCGCGCCGGCATCGACCCCGTCTCCCTCAAGGGCAGCCGTACCGGCGTGTACGCCGGGGTGTCCAGCGAGGATTACATGTCCCAACTCCCCCGCATCCCCGAGGGGTTCGAGGGGCACGCCACCACCGGCAGCCTCACCAGTGTCATCTCGGGCCGGGTCGCGTACAACTACGGTCTGGAAGGCCCGGCCGTCACCGTCGACACGGCCTGTTCCGCCTCTCTCGTCGCGATCCACCTGGCGAGCCAGGCGCTGCGGCAGCGCGAGTGCGACCTCGCGCTGGCGGGCGGTGTGCTCGTACTGTCCAGCCCGCTGATGTTCACCGAGTTCTGCCGCCAGCGGGGCCTGGCCCCCGACGGCCGTTGCAAGCCGTTCGCCGCCGCGGCGGACGGCACCGGATTCTCGGAGGGCATCGGCCTGCTCCTCCTGGAGCGCCTGTCCGACGCGCGCCGCAACGGTCACAAGGTGCTCGCGGTGATCCGCGGGTCAGCCGTCAACCAGGACGGCGCGAGCAACGGCCTGACCGCCCCCAACGACGCCGCGCAGGAACAGGTCATCCGCGCCGCCCTCGACAACGCCCGCCTCACCCCCGCCGAGGTGGACGCCGTCGAGGCGCACGGGACGGGCACCAAACTGGGCGACCCCATCGAGGCCGGAGCCCTGCTCGCCACCTACGGGCAACACCGCGCCCGTCCGCTCCTCCTCGGCTCCCTCAAGTCCAACATCGGACACACCCACGCCACCGCGGGCGTCGCCGGCGTCATCAAGACCGTCATGGCGATCCGCAACGGCCTGGTCCCCGCCACCCTCCACGTCGAGGAACTGAGCCCGCACGTCGACTGGGACACGGGCGCGGTCGAGGTCGTCACCGAGCCCACCCCGTGGCCCGAGACCGGCCACCCGCGGCGAGCGGGCGTCTCCGCGTTCGGCATCTCGGGCACGAACGCGCATCTGATCGTGGAGGAGGCGCCGCCGGAGGAGGACGCGCCGGGTGCTTTGGTTGCGGAGTCGGGTGGGGTGGTGCCGTGGGTGGTGTCCGGGCGGACACCGGAGGCCTTGCGTGAACAGGCGCGTCGGCTGGGCGAGTTCGTGGCGGGCGACACCGAGGCACTACCGAACGAGGTCGGCTGGTCGCTGGCCACGACCCGGTCGGTGTTCGAGCACCGGGCTGTGGTCGTGGGGCGTGACCGGGATGCGTTGACGGCGGGTCTGGGGGCGTTGGCTGGGGGTGAGGCTTCGGCGGGTGTGGTGGCCGGGGTTGCTGGTGATGTGGGTCCTGGGCCGGTGTTGGTGTTTCCGGGGCAAGGGTCGCAGTGGGTGGGGATGGGTGCCCAACTGCTGGATGAGTCGCCGTTGTTCGCGGAGCGGATCGCGGAGTGTGAGCGGGCGCTGTCGGAACATGTGGACTGGTCGCTGAGGGATGTCCTGCGCGGGGACGGGAGTGAACTGTCCCGGGTCGAGGTCGTGCAGCCCGTGCTGTGGGCGGTCATGGTGTCGCTCGCTGCCGTCTGGGCCGACTACGGCATCACCCCGGCTGCTGTGATCGGACACTCCCAGGGTGAGATGGCGGCTGCGTGCGTCGCGGGGGCGCTGTCTTTGGAGGATGCGGCGCGGATCGTGGCCGTACGCAGTGACGCGCTTCGTCAGTTGCAAGGGCACGGCGACATGGCGTCGCTCAGCGCCGGTGCCGAGCAGGCGGTCGAGCTCATCGGTGACCGGCCGGGAGTAGTCGTCGCCGCCGTCAACGGCCCCTCGTCCACGGTCATTTCGGGCCCGCCTGAGCATGTGGCTGCCGTAGTCGCAGATGCGGAGGCACGTGGTCTGCGCGCCCGCGTCATCGACGTCGGTTACGCCTCCCACGGCCCCCAGATCGACCAACTCCACGACCTCCTGACCGACCGGTTGGCTGACATCCAGCCCGTCACCACCGACGTGTCGTTCTACTCGACCGTCACCGCCGAGCGCCTTGCCGACACCACAGCCCTCGACACCGACTACTGGGTCACCAACCTCCGCCAGCCCGTCCGCTTCGCCGACACCATCGAAGCGCTGCTCGCCGACGGCTACCGCCTCTTCATCGAAGCCAGCGCTCACCCCGTACTGGGCCTGGGCATGGAGGAGACCATCGAGCAGGCGGACATCTCCGCCACCATCGTCCCCACCCTCCGCCGCGATCACGGCGATGTAACGCAGCTCACCCGTGCCGCCGCCCACGCCTTCACCGCCGGCGCGGACATCGACTGGCGGCGCTGGTTCCCGGCCGATCCCGTCCCCCGCACCATCGACCTCCCCACCTACGCCTTCCAGCGCCGCCGCTACTGGCTGGCCGACACCGTGAAGCGGGACAGCGGCTGGGACCTGGCCGGGTCGGGGCATGCGCAGTTGCCGACCGCGGTCGCCCTCGCCGACGGGGGAGTGGTGCTCAACGGCCGGGTGTCCGCCGAGCGTGGTGGCTGGCTGGGTGGGCATGTGGTGGCGGGGACGCTGTTGGTGCCGGGTGCGGCGTTGGTCGAGTGGGTGTTGCGGGCCGGCGATGAGGCGGGTTGCTCCACGCTTGAGGAACTGACGCTTCAGGCACCTTTGGTGTTGCCCGAGTCGGGTGGGGTGCAGGTCCAGGTGGTCGTGGGTGCGGCCGATGAGCGGAGTGGGCGTCGCGACGTACAGGTGTATTCGCGGTCTGAGCAGGATTCCTCGGCGGTGTGGGTGTGCCGTGCCGTCGGTGAGCTCGGGCGCGAGTCGGTGGCGCGCCCGGTGCGGCAGACCGGGCAGTGGCCTCCGGCGGGGGCCGAGCCGGTGGAGGTGGGCGGCTTCTACGAGGGCGTCGCGGCCGCCGGGTACGCGTACGGTCCGGCGTTCCGCGGGCTGCGCGCGATGTGGCGGCACGGCCAGGACCTCCTGGCGGAGGTCGAGCTGCCGGAGGAGGCCGGTTCGCCGGCCGGTTTCGGCATCCACCCGGCGCTGCTGGATGCCGCCCTGCATCCGCTGCTCGCGCAGCGGAGCGGGGACGGTGCCGGGTCCGGCACCGGGGCGGAGGTCCACGGCGGACAGGTGCTGCTGCCTTTCACCTGGAGCGGTGTTTCCCTGTGGGCCGGTGAGGCCACCACCGTGCGGGTGCGGCTCGCCGGGCTGCGCGGGGGCGACGACGAGACCGTGTCCCTGACGGTCACCGACCCCGCCGGTGGCCCCGTGGTGGACGTGGCAGAGCTGCGGTTGCGGTCGACGAGCGCCCAGCAGGTGCGGGGCGCGGTAGGCACCGGTACGGACGGGCTCTATGAGCTGCGGTGGACACCGCTGCCCGAGCCCCTGCCCGGGCTCCTGCCCGAACCGCTTTCCGTACCGTCCCCCGTGAACGGTCGCGGTGCGGCCGCCGACCTGTCCGGATGCGCCGTGCTCGGCGAACTGGTCGCGGCACCGGGTCCGGGCATCGACCTGGAGGGCTACCCGTGCCACCCGGGCGTCGCCGCGCTCGCCGACACCGCCTCCCCGCCCTCCGTGATCCTCGCCCCCGTGCACAGCGACATCACGGGCGGTGACGGACTCGCCCTGACGGAACGGGTGTTGCGCGTCATCCAGGACTTCCTGGCCGCGCCGAGTCTGGAACAGACACACCTCGCTTTCGTGACCCGAGGCGCGGCGGACACCGGCAGCAAGAGCACGAGCTCGACGGCCGGCTCGGTTGCCCCGGCAGAGACCGTCGACCCGGCACTCGCCGCCGTATGGGCGCTGGTGCGCAGCGCCCAGTCGGAGAACCCCGGCCGTTTCGTACTGCTGGACACCGACGCGCCCCTCGACGAAGGGTCCGTTGCGCCCCTCCTGGACGCGGTGCGGTCTGCCGTAGAGGCGGACGAGCCCCAAGTCGCCCTGCACGGCGGGCGGCTGCTCGTCCCCCGGTGGGCGCGGGCCGGTGAGCCCGGCGAGCTGACCGGGCCGGCCGGAGCGCGGGCATGGCGGGTCGTGGGCGGAGCGTCCGGGACGCTGGAGGCCGTCGGGGCGGAAGCCTGCGACGACAGCGTCCTGGGCCCGTTGGCGCCGGGCCAGGTCCGCATCGCCGTCCACGCGGCCGGGGTCAACTTCCGTGACGTCCTGATCGCGCTGGGCATGTACCCGGACGCGGGCGCGCTGCCCGGCACCGAGGCGGCCGGTGTGGTGACGGAGGTCGGCCCGGGCGTCACCCGCCTGTCGGTGGGCGACCGCGTGATGGGCATGCTGGACGGCGCCTTCGGCCCGTGGGCCGTCGCCGACGCGCGCATGCTGTCCTCGGTACCGGCCGGCTGGGACACTCGGCAGGCGGCCGCCGCCCCCGCCGCGTTCCTGACCGCTTGGTATGGGCTGGTGGAGCTGGCCGGCCTGCAGGCGGGCGAGCGGGTCCTGATCCATGCCGCTACGGGTGGTGTGGGGATGGCGGCGGTGCAGATTGCCCGGCACCTGGGTGCCGAGGTGTTCGCCACCGCGAGTCCGGGCAAGCACGCCGTGCTGGAAGAGATGGGCATCGATGCCGCCCACCGTGCCTCGTCGCGCGATCTCGCCTTCGAGGACGCCTTCCGGCAGGCCACCGGCGGGCGCGGCATGGACGTCGTACTCAACAGCCTGACCGGTGAACTCCTCGACGCTTCCCTGCGGTTGCTGGGCGATGGCAGTGACGGTGGCGGTGGCGGGCGCTTGGTGGAGATGGGCAAGAGCGACCTGCGTGACCCCGAGCTGGTCGCGCTGGAGCACCCCGGCGTGTCGTACGAGGCCTTCGACCTCGTCGCCGACGCCGGGCCCGAACGGCTCGGCCGGCTGCTCGACGGGCTCGGCGAGCTCTTCGCCGCCGGATCGCTGGTACCGCTGCCGGTCACCGCGTGGCCGCTGGGGCGGGCGCGAGAGGCGTTCCGCCACATGAGTCAGGCGAGGCACACCGGCAAGCTGGTGCTCGACGTGCCCGCGCCGCTCGACCCCGACGGCACCGTCCTCGTCACCGGGGGCACCGGCACCATCGGCGCCGCCGTGGCCGAACACCTGGCGCGTACCGGGGAGAGCAAGCACCTGCTCATCGTCAGCCGCAGCGGGCCCGACGCCGAAGGTGCCGATGAACTCGCCTCCCGTATCGCTGAGTTCGGCGCCGAAGCCACCTTCGTGGCCGCCGATGTGAGCGAGCCGGGCGCGGTCGCGGCGCTGATCGAAGGGATCGACCCCGCGCATCCGCTGACCGGTGTGGTGCACGCCGCCGGAGTGCTCGACAACGCCCTGATCGGCTCCCAGACCTCCGAAAGCCTCGCCCGCGTCTGGGCGGCGAAGGCCGCCGCCGCGCAGCAACTGCACGAGGCCACAAGGGAGTCGAGGCTGGGACTGTTCGTGATGTTCTCCTCCTTCGCCTCCACCATGGGCACCCCCGGGCAGGCCAACTACGCTGCCGCCAACGCCTATTGCGACGCACTGGCCGCACTCCGACGTGCGCGGGGGCTCGCCGGGCTGTCCGTGGCGTGGGGGCTGTGGGAGGCCACCAGCGGCCTGACCGGGACGTTGTCGGCGGCCGACCGGGCCCGCATCGACCGGTACGGCATCAGGCCGACCAGTGCGGCACGCGGCTGCGCCCTGCTGACAGCGGCACGCGCCCATGGACGCCCCGACCTGCTCGCCCTCGACCTGGACGCCCGCGTGCCCGCCGCGTCCGACGCCCCGGTCCCCGCCGTGCTGCGCACTCTGGCGGCCGCGGGAGCGCCCGCCACCTCCCGCCCCACCGCGGCGGCGGCCGGCGAGGCCACGGACTGGCCCGGCAGGCTCGCCGGCCTCACCGAGGACGCGCGACTCGAGCTCCTGACCGAGTTGGTGTGCACCCACGCGGCGGGGGTGCTCGGGCACGCCGACGCGGGCGCGGTCCAGGTGGACGCGCCGTTCAAGGAGCTCGGCTTCGACTCGCTGACCGCCGTCGAACTGCGCAACCGGATCGCCGCCGCGACCGGTCTGAAGCTGCCCGCCGCCCTCGTCTTCGACTACCCGCAGGCTCGCGTTCTCGCCGCCCACCTGGCCGAACGGCTCGTCCCGGAGGGCGCGCGGGCCGCGAACGGTGTGAGCGGTGCGGATGGCGTGAGCGACACGTATGGGGCGGGAGGCCCGGGCGGTCCGGGCGGTGACGTGACTGCCCAGGTTCTGCTGGAGGTGGCCCGCGTCGAGCACACCCTGTCCGCCGCCGTCCCGCACGGCCTGGACCGCGCGGCCGTCGCGGCCCGCCTGGAGGCGCTGCTCGCCCGCTGCACGGCGACCCCGGGGGCCGCAGGAGCCGCGGCGGAGGGTGACGGCGACAGCGACGGTGCCGTGGACCAGCTGGAGACGGCCACCGCCGAGCAAGTACTGGACTTCATCGACAACGAACTCGGGGTGTGAGCCGCGTGCCGGCCGCACACCAGGCGATCACGGGCGGGGAGCTGCAGCGCACATGGTGAGCGAAGAGAAGCTGGTCGACTACCTCAAGCGTGTCTCCGCGGACCTGCACGCCACCCGGCAGCGGCTGCGCGAGGCGGAGGAGCGCGGCCAGGAACCCGTGGCCGTGGTGGAGGCCGCCTGCCGCTACCCCGGCGGCATCCGCACCCCCGAAGACCTGTGGGACCTGGTCTCCACGGGCGGCAACGCCCTGGGCGTCTTCCCCGACAACCGCGGCTGGGACCTGCGACGCCTCTTCCACCCCGACCCCGACCACCCGGGGACGACCTACGCCCGCGAGGGCGGGTTCCTCCACGACGCCGACCTGTTCGACCCGGAGTTCTTCGGCATCAGCCCCCGCGAGGCCGCCGTCCTCGACCCGCAGCAGCGGCTGCTCCTGGAGTGCGCCTGGGAGGCACTGGAGCGCGCGGGCATCGACCCGCGGTCCCTGCAGGGCAGCCGTACCGGCGTGTACGCGGGTGCGGCCCTGCCCGGCTTCGGCACCCCGCACATCGACCCGGCCGCCGAGGGCCACCTGGTCACCGGCAGCGCCCCGAGCGTCCTCTCGGGCCGGCTCGCCTACACCTTCGGCCTCGAAGGGCCCGCGGTGACGATCGACACCGCCTGCTCGTCGTCGCTCGTCGCCGTGCACCTGGCGGCCCACGCGCTGCGGCAGCGCGAGTGCGATCTGGCGCTCGCGGGCGGTGTCACGGTCATGACGACCCCGTACGTGTTCACCGAGTTCTCGCGCCAGCGCGGCCTGGCCGCCGACGGCCGGTGCAAGCCCTTCGCGGCCGCCGCGGACGGCACGGCCTTCTCCGAGGGTGCCGGACTCCTCGTACTGGAACGCCTCTCCGACGCCCGCCGGGCCGGCCACCGGGTGCTCGCCGTCATCCGCGGCTCGGCCGTCAACCAGGACGGCGCGAGCAACGGCCTCACCGCCCCCAACGGCCCCGCCCAGCAGCGCGTGATCCGCGCCGCACTCGCCGGGGCGCGGCTCTCGCCCGCGGAGGTGGACGCGGTCGAGGCGCACGGCACCGGCACCCGGCTCGGCGACCCCATCGAGGCCGACGCGCTCCTCGCCACCTACGGTCAGGAACGCCACGGGGGCCGGCCGCTGTGGCTCGGCTCGGTGAAGTCCAACATCGGCCACACGCAGGGCGCGGCCGGTGCCGCGGGCCTCATCAAAATGGTCCAGGCACTGCGGCACGAGACGCTGCCCGCCACGTTGTACGCCGACGAGCCCACCCCGCACGCCGACTGGGAGTCGGGCGCGGTGCGCCTGCTCAGCGCGCCGGTCGCCTGGCCGCGCGGTGAACACGGGGAGCGCACCCGCAGGGTGGGCATCTCCTCCTTCGGCATCTCCGGCACGAACGCCCACCTCATCCTCGAGGAGGCGCCCCCGGCCGAGGTTGAAGGAGCGGTCGGCGACGGGGGAGAGCCGCGGCCGGTGGTGAGGGTCGGGGCCGTTGGCTCCCGCGAAGAGCAGGGCCACTCGCGGGAAGAGCAGAGCCACTTGCGGGAAGAGCAGGGCCAAGAGCTGCGGTCGTCGGTGTCGCCGCCGCACCTTCCGTGGCTGCTGTCCGGCCGTAGCCCTGCCGCGCTCCGCGCTCAGGCCGGCGCGCTGGCGGACCATGTTGCCCACGCGGACTACTCCGTCGCCGACATCGCCGACATCGCCGACATCGCCGACATCGGTGGCACGCTGCTGCGCCGCACCCTGTTCGAGCACCGGGCGGTCGTGTTCGGCTCCGACCGTGACGAGCGTGTCGCGGCGCTTGCGGCCCTCGCGGCGGGACGCGCACACCCCGCGCTGACCCGGGCCGCGGGACCGGCACGGAATGGCGGCACCGCCTTCCTGTTCACCGGCCAGGGAAGCCAACGCCCGGGCATGGGGCGGCAGTTGTACGACGCTTCCGGTGCCTTCGATGTCTTCGCCGAGTCGCTTGACGAGGCCTGCGCGCTGCTCGACCCGCTGCTCGAACAGCCGCTGAAGCCCGTCCTGTTCGCCCCCGCCGACACCGCGCAGGCCGCCGCGCTGCACGGCACCGGTATGACGCAGGCCGCACTCTTCGCCCTCGAAGTCGCCCTGTACCGCCAGGTCACCTCCTTCGGTATCACCCCCAGCCACTTGACCGGGCATTCCGTCGGAGAGATCGTCGCCGCGCATGTCGCCGGGGTGTTCTCCCTGGCGGACGCCTGCACGCTGGTAGCGGCCCGGGGCCGCCTCATGCAGGCCCTGCCCGCGGGTGGCGCCATGCTCGCCGTCCAGGCGGCCGAGGACGACGTGCTGCCGCTGCTCGCCGGACAGGAGGAACGTCTCTCCCTCGCCGCCGTCAACGGCCCCACCGCCGTCGTCGTGTCCGGCGAGGCCGCCGCCGTCGGGGACGTGGAGAAGGCCCTGCGCGGGCGCGGCCTGAAGACCAAGCGGCTCAACGTCAGCCACGCCTTCCACTCACCGCTCATCGAGCCCATGCTCGACGACTTCCGGGAAGTGGCCCGAGGGCTGACCTTCCACGCGCCGACGCTGCCCGTCATCTCCAACCTCACCGGCCGCCTCGCCGACGCGGAGCAGATGGCCGACGCCGAGTACTGGGTGCGGCACGTGCGCCGGCCGGTGCGGTTTTACGACGGGCTGCGCACGCTCGGTGAGCAAGGAGTGGTGCGCTACTTGGAGTTGGGGCCCGACCCGGTCCTCGCCACGATGGTCCAGGACGGCCTCCCGGCCCCGGCGGAGGGGGAGGAGGCCGAGCCGGTCGTCGCCGCGGCGCTGCGCTCCGGGCACGACGAGGGACGCACCCTGCTGGGCGCCGTCGCCGCCCTCCACACCGACGGGCAGCCTGCCGACTTCACCGGCTTCGTCCCCGCAGACGCCGAGCAAGTGCCGCTCCCCACCTACCGGTTCCAACGTCGACGGTACTGGCGCGTCACGCCCGACGCCGCCGCACCGGCCCGCGCCGCCGGCCTCCAGGAGACCGGCCACCCGCTGCTGCCCGCCGTCATCCGGCAGGCCGACGGCGGCATCCTGCTCGCGGGGCGCCTGTCCCTGCGTACGCATCCGTGGCTCGCCGACCACACCATCGCGGGCGGCGTCCCGCTGCCCGCCACCGCCTTCGTCGAACTCGCGCTCCTCGCCGGGCGGCACGCCGACTGCGACACGATCGACGACCTGACGCTGGAGACGCCACTGCTGCTTGATGACACCGATATCGACGCCGGTACGGGTAGCGGTTCCGCGGCGGGTGCGGGCGTCGATGCCATCGAAGTACAGCTCGCCCTCGGGGCTCCCGACAGCTCCGGCCGCCGTACTCTCACCGTCCACTCCCGCCCTGCCGATGAGGCGGCTGAGAATGGTGACGCGGATGCGGCGGGAGACCCGGGAGACCCGGGAGACCCGGGTGACCTGGGTGTTTTGGGCGACGACGAGGGCTCCCGGGGCTGGCGCCGGCATGCCACCGGCGTCCTCAGCGCGGGCCCGGCCGCCGAACCGGCCGCCCCCGACGTCGCTCCCTGGCCGCCCGTCGACGCCACCGCCCTCGACGTCGACGCGTTGTACGCCCGACTCGACACGCAGGGCTACAGCTACGGGCCCGCCTTCCGGGCCGTCCACGCCGCCTGGCGACACGGCGACGACCTGTACGCAGATGTCCGCCTCGCCGACGAACAGTGCGCTGAAGCCGACGCGTTCGCACTCCACCCGGCTCTGCTCGACGCCGCCCTGCACGCCGTCGACGAGCTGTACCGGGGTGGCGAGGGACGGGAGCAGGGGCCGGGTCGCGGTGAGGCAGATGCCCCAGTACGGCTGCCCTTCTCCTTCAGCGACATACGCCACCACGCGGCCGGGGCTACACGACTTCGGGTCCGCCTCAGCCCGCAGGGCGACGACCGGCTGCGGTTGTCCATGACGGACAGCGAGGGTGGGCAGGTCGCGACGGTCGACGCCCTCCAACTACGGCTGATCCCCGCGGACCGGTGGCGCGCGACCCGCCCCGCCACCGCCGCTCCCCTGTACCACCTGGACTGGCACGAGCTGCCGTTGCCCGATACGGCCGCGACGGACCCGGCCGCCCACTCCTGGGCCGTGCTCGGAGCGCACGACGCGGGCCTCGGCCCCGCCGCGCACCACCCCGACCTGGCCGCCCTGAAAGCCGCCGTCGAGGCCGGCGAACCCGTGCCGGACATCGTCTTCGCGCCGTTCCCCGCGCAGGGGGCGGAGACCGACCTCCCCGCGCAGGTACGAGCCCACGCCCAGCACGCCCTGGAGCTGCTGCGCGACTGGCTCACCACGGACGCCCTCGCCGCCGCCCGCCTCGTCGTCCTCACCACCGGCGCGGTCACCGCCCGCCCGGGCGACGGACCCGCCGACCTGGCCACCGCGCCCGTCCGGGGCCTGGTCCGCGCCGCCCAGGCCGAACAGCCCGACCGTATCCTCCTGGTGGACACCGACCAGCACATCGACAGCGGGGACGCCGACCAAGGCACCGACGAGAGCGCCGCATCACGCCACGCTCTGCCCGCCGCCTTGGCCGCGGCGGCCGCCCACGCCGAGACAGAGCTCGCCCTGCGCGCGGGCACCGCGCTCGTGCCGCGCCTCGCCGTCGTCCCGCCCCGAACCGACGCCCCCGCGCTCCACCTCACCGCCGTAGAAGACACCACGGACATCGCAGATGCTGCGGAAACCGGCGGCACCGTCCTGATCACCGGCGGAACCGGCGGCCTCGGGCAGGCCGTCGCCCGTCACCTCGCCGCCGCGCACGGCGCCCGCCACCTGCTCCTCGCCAGCCGCCGGGGCGAGGCAGCCGAGGGCGTCGCCGAGTTGCGCGCCGACCTCGCGGGCGACGGCGTCGACGTACGCGTCGCCGCCTGCGACATCACCGACCCCGAGGCGCTGGCCGGGCTCCTGGCGGACATCCCCGCCGCGCATCCGCTCACCGCGGTCGTGCACACCGCGGGCGTCATCGACGACAGCCTCATCACGGGGATGACCCCCGAGCGGCTGAACGCGGTCCTCGCACCCAAGGTCGACGCGGCCTGGCACCTGCACGAACTCACCCGCGACAAGAACCTGTCGGCCTTCGTCCTCTTCTCCTCGGGCGCCTCCGTCCTCGGCAACGGCGGCCAGTCCAACTACGCGGCCGCCAACACCTTCCTCAACACCCTCGCCGAACACCGCCGCGCGGTCGGCCTCGCCGCGACCTCCGTGGCCTGGGGCCTGTGGGAGTCCGCGTCCGGCGGCATGGCCGCCCGGCTCGGCGACACCGACCGCGCCCGCATCCACCGCACCGGAGTGACGGGCCTGACCGACGAGCAGGCCCTGTCCCTCTTCGACGCGGCCCTCACCACGCCGCACCCCACGGTGCTCGCCACCCGCTTCGACCGCGCCGTGCTGCGCGGCCAGGCCGCCGCCCGCACCCTGCAGCCCGCCCTGCGCGGACTGGTACGCACTCCGCGACCCACCGCGTCCGCCGGGGCCGTCGGGTCCAGCGCATCCGCCCGGTCCGCCACGGACGAGACCGCGCCCTCCTCGTGGGCCGCCCGGCTCGCCCGGCTGTCCGCCGCCGACCGCGACCGTGCCCTGAACGAACTCATCCGCGAGCAGATCGCGACCGTCCTGGCGCACCCCTCACCCGACACCATCGAACTGGGCCGCGCCTTCCAGGAGTTGGGCTTCGACTCGCTCACCGCCCTGGAGCTCCGCAACCGCCTGTCCACGGCCACCGGCATCCGGCTGCCCGCCACCCTCGTCTTCGACCACCCGAGCCCCACCGCCCTCGTACGGCATCTCCACAGCCACCTCCCCGACGAGACGCAGCACACTTCGCGCACCCCGGCGGACCGCACCACCGCCACGGCCACCGGCCTCGACGACGACCCGATCGCCATCGTCGGCATGGCGTGCCGCTACCCGGGCGGCGTGACCTCGCCCGAACAACTGTGGCAGCTCGTGGCCACCGGCACCGACGCCATCGGCCCGTTCCCCGAGGACCGCGGCTGGGACACGGCCGGACTGTTCGACCCCGACCCCGACCAGGTCGGCCACAGCTACACCCGCGAAGGCGGCTTCCTCTACGACGCCGCCCACTTCGACGCGGGCTTCTTCGGCATCAGCCCCCGCGAGGCCGCCGCCACCGACCCGCAGCAGCGCCTGCTCCTGGAAACCGCCTGGCAGGCTTTCGAGCACGCCGGCATCGACCCCGCCACCCTGCGCGGCACCCCGTGCGGCGTCATCACCGGAATCATGTACGACGACTACGGCTCCCGCTTCCTCGCGCGCAAACCGGACGGCTTCGAGGGCCGCATCATGACCGGCAGCACGCCGAGCGTGGCCTCCGGCCGGGTCGCGTACACCTTCGGCCTGGAAGGCCCCGCCATCACGGTGGACACCGCGTGCTCCTCCTCGCTGGTCGCGATGCACCTGGCGTCCCAGGCGCTGCGGCAGGGCGAGTGCGAGCTGGCCCTGGCCGGGGGCGTGACCGTGATGGCCACCCCGAACACCTTCGTGGAGTTCTCCCGCCAGCGCGGCCTGGCCCCCGACGGCCGCTGCAAGCCTTTCGCCGCCACGGCGGACGGCACAGGCTGGGGCGAGGGCGCCGGACTCGTCGTCCTGGAACGCCTCTCCGACGCGCGCTGCAAGGGACACCGCGTCCTCGCCCTGCTGCGCGGCTCGGCCGTGAACCAGGACGGCGCGAGCAACGGCATGACCGCCCCGAACGGCCCCTCACAGGAACGGGTCATCCGCGCCGCCCTGGCCGGCGCGGGCCGCGGCCCCGATGACATCGACGTGGTGGAGGCGCACGGCACCGGCACCACGCTCGGCGACCCGATCGAGGCGCAGGCCCTGCTCGCCACGTACGGCCAAGGACGGTCCGAGGACCGCCCGCTCTGGCTCGGCTCGGTGAAGTCGAACATCGGCCACACGCAGGCCGCCGCCGGTGTCGCGGGCGTCATCAAGATGGTCATGGCACTGCACCACGAGCAACTGCCCACGACCCTGCACGCCGACGAGCCGACCCCCCACGTGGAGTGGGACAGCGGCGGCGTACGCCTCCTCACCGAACCGGTCCCGTGGTCCCGCGGCGAGCGCACCCGGCGCGCCGGAGTCTCGTCCTTCGGGATCTCGGGGACGAACGCGCATCTGATCCTGGAGGAGGCACCGCCGGAGGACGACCTGCCCCCCGACCCCGTGGTTGCGGAGCCGGGTGCGGTGGTGCCGTGGGTGGTCTCCGGGCGGACGCCGGACGTGTTGCGCGAACAGGCCCGGCGGCTTGCCGAGTTCGTGGGCGGGGACGCGGAGGTGTCGGCGGCCGAGGTGGCCGAGGTGGGCTGGTCGCTGGCCACGACGCGGGCGGTGTTCGAACACCGGGCCGTGGTGGTGGGCCGGGACCGCGACGACCTGGTCGCCGGGGTGCAGGCGCTGGCCACGGGGGAGACGCCCTCGGACGTCGTGTCCGGTGCGGCGGCTTCCTCCGGAGCGGGGCCGGTGTTGGTGTTTCCGGGGCAGGGGTCGCAGTGGGTGGGGATGGGGGCCCGGCTGCTGGATGAGTCTGCGGTGTTCGCGGAGCGGATCGCGGAATGTGAGCGGGCGCTTTCGGAACATGTGGACTGGTCGCTGAGTGAGGTGTTGCGCGGGGACGGGAGTGAGCTGTCCCGGGTCGAGGTCGTGCAGCCCGTGCTGTGGGCGGTGATGGTGTCGCTCGCTGCCGTCTGGGCCGACTATGGCATCACTCCGGCTGCTGTGATCGGGCACTCGCAAGGTGAGATGGCTGCCGCGTGTGTGGCGGGGGCGCTGTTGCTGGAGGATGCGGCGCGGATCGTGGCCGTACGTAGTGACGCGCTTCGTCAGCTGCAAGGGCACGGCGACATGGCGTCGCTCAGCGTCGGTGCCGAGCAGGCAGTCGAGCTCATCGGCGACCGGCCCGGAGTAGTCGTCGCGGCCGTCAACGGGCCTTCGTCTACGGTTATTTCGGGCCCGCCCGAGCATGTCGCGGCGGTCGTCTCCGACGCGGAAGCACTTGGTCTGCGCGCCCGCGTGATCGACGTCGGGTACGCGTCCCACGGCCCCCAGATCGACCAACTCCACGACCTCCTCACCGACCGGCTCGCCGACATCCAGCCGACGAACACGGACGTGGCCTTCTACTCCACGGTCACCGCCGAGCGCCTGACGGACACCACCGCCCTCGACACCGACTACTGGGTCACCAACCTCCGGCAGCCGGTCCGTTTCGCCGACACCATCGAAACCCTCCTGTCCGACGGCTACCGCCTCTTCATCGAGGCCAGCCCCCACCCCGTCCTGAACCTCGGCATGGAGGAGACCATCGAGCAGGCGGACGTCTCCGCCACCGTCGTCCCCACCCTGCGCCGCGATCACGGCGATGTAGAGCAGCTCACCCGTGCCGCCGCCCACGCCTTCGCCGCCGGCGCGGACATCGACTGGCGGCGCTGGTTCCCCGCCGACCCCAGCCCCCGCACCATCGACCTCCCCACCTACGCCTTCCAGCACCAGCACTACTGGCTGGAGGAGCCAAGCGGTCTCACCGGCGACGCCTCCGACCTAGGCATGGTGGCCGCCGGGCATCCGTTGCTCGGTGCCTGCGTGGAACTCGCGGAGAGCGATTCGTACCTGTTCACCGGGCGGCTCTCGCGCAAGGCTCCCTCCTGGCTGGCCGAACACGTGGTGGCGGGTGCGGTGTTGGTGCCGGGTGCGGCGTTGGTCGAGTGGGTGCTGCGGGCCGGTGATGAGGCGGGTTGTCCCACGCTTGAGGAGTTGACGCTCCAGGCGCCTTTGGTGCTGCCTGAGTCGGGTGGGTTGCAGGTTCAGGTGGTCGTGGGTGCGGCCGAGGAGCGGAGTGGGCGTCGCGACGTACATGTGTATTCGCGGTCTGAGCAGGATGCCTCGGCGGTGTGGGTGTGTCATGCCGTCGGTGCGGTAAGCCCTGAAAGCCTGCCGTCCGATGTCGAGTTGAGCGAACAGTGGCCTCCTGTCGGCGCCGAGGCCGTCGACGTCGAGGGCTTTTACGCGCGGGCTACAGAGGCCGGATACGCGTACGGCCCGGCGTTCCAAGGGTTGCGGGCGCTGTGGCGGCACGGGACGGAGCTGTTCGCCGAGGTCGTGTTGCCCGAGCAGGCGGGGGCCCACGACGGTTTCGGCATCCATCCGGCGCTGCTGGATGCCGCCCTGCATCCGCTGATGCTTCTCGACCGGCCCGCGGACGGGCAGATGTGGCTGCCGTTCGCGTGGAGCGGGGTGTCGCTGTACGCGGACGGTGCGACCCACGTCCGTGTCCGGCTCTCCCCGCAGGGAGAGGAGGCCGAGCGCGACCTGCGGGTCGTTATCGCCGACGGGACCGGCGCGCCCGTCCTGACGGTCGACGCCCTGACCCTGCGTGCGGCCGATCCCGCCCAACTGAGTGCGGCGGCCCGTGGCGGTGTCGACGGCCTCTACACCGTCGACTGGACTCCGTTGCCGTTGCCGCCGCAGACGGATGTCGGGGACAGCGCCGGCTGGGTCACGCTCTCGGACAGCTCCACCCCCACCAATCTGGCTGATGCCGTGTCGTCCGCGACCGCAGCAGGCGGCGGAGCACCCTGGGCGGTGCTCGCTCCTGTCGGCGGCGGCTCTGCCGACCACGGCCTGCCGGTGGTGCGGCGGGCCCTCTCACTCGTACAGGAGTTCCTGGCCGCCCCTGAGCTGACCGAGTCCCGTCTCGTCATCGTGACGCGCGGCGCTGTGGCCACCGACGCCGACGCCGGTGACGTCATGGCATCCGAGGCCGCGGTCTGGGGCCTCGTCCGCAGTGCCCAGTCGGAGAATCCGGGTCGCTTCGCCCTCCTCGACATCGAGGAGGGTCACCTTCGCCCGGACGGCGAGGGCATGGAGCTCCCGTACGCTGCCCTGCGCCACGCCATCGATGATCTCGATGAGTCTCAACTCGCCCTCCGGGGACACGAATTCCTCGTACCGCGCATGACGCCCGCCCCCGTCCCCGAGGAGCTCGTCCCGCCGGTCGGCACGTCCGGCTGGCGTCTCGGCACCTCCGGTACGGCCACCCTGGAGAACCTGTCGGTGATCGACGCCCCCGAGGCGTTCGCGCCGCTGGAGCCCGGGCAGGTGCGGATCTCCGTGCGGGCGGCGGGCATGAACTTCCGTGACGTGCTGATCGCGTTGGGCATGTACCCCGACAAGGGCACGTTCGCGGGGAGCGAGGGCGCCGGACATGTGACGGAGGTGGGTCCCGGCGTCACTCATCTGTCGGTCGGTGACCGGGTGATGGGCCTGTTCGAGGGCGCGTTCGCGCCGCTGGCGGTCGCGGATGCCCGGATGGTCGTCCCGGTGCCGGAGGGCTGGACCTTCCAGGAGGCCGCGGCGGTGCCCGTGGTGTTCCTGACGGCCTGGTACGGCCTCGTGGACCTCGGGCGCCTCCGGGCGGGCGAATCACTGCTCATTCACGCGGGCACCGGCGGGGTGGGCATGGCCGCCACCCAGATCGCCCGCCACCTGGGCGCCGAGGTGTTCGCCACCGCGAGCCCCGCCAAGCACGGCGTGCTCGACGGCATGGGCATCGACGCGGCCCACCGCGCCTCCTCCCGCGACCTCGACTTCGAGGCAACCCTGCGGGAGGCGACGGGCGGGCGCGGCATGGACGTCGTGCTCAACAGCCTGGCGGGGGAGTTCACCGACGCCTCGCTGCGCCTGCTCGCCGAGGGCGGGCGCATGGTGGACATGGGCAAGACCGACAAGCGCGACCCCGACCAGGTCGCGGCCGACCACGCCGGCGCGTGGTACCGCGCCTTCGACCTCGTGCCGCACGCGGGACCCGACCGGATCGGGGAAATGCTCGCGGAGCTGGGCGAGTTGTTCGCCTCCGGTGTCCTGGCGCCGCTGCCCGTCAAGACCTGGCCGCTGGGGCGGGCACGTGAGGCGTTCCGGTTCATGAGCCAGGCGAAGCACACCGGCAAGCTGGTGCTGGAGATCCCGCCCGCCCTCGATCCGGACGGCACGGTGCTCATCACCGGCGGTACCGGCGTCCTCGCCGCCGCGGTGGCCGAGCATCTGGTGAGGGAGTGGGGAGTACGACACCTGCTGCTGGCTGGAAGGCGCGGTGCCGAGGCGCCCGGGAGCGCCGAACTCGCCGAGAAGCTGAGCGGGTTGGGGGCCGAAGTGACCTTCGCCGCGGCCGATGTCAGTGATGCGGACGCCGTGGCGGAGCTCGTCGGCAAGACCGATCCGGCGCACCCGCTGACCGGTGTCATCCACGCGGCCGGTGTGCTGGACGACGCCGTGGTCACCGCGCAGACCCCGGAGAGTCTCGCGCGGGTGTGGGCGGCGAAGGCCACGGCCGCACGCCTTCTGCACGAGGCGACCCTGGAGACGCGCCTCGGTCTCTTCGTGGTGTTCTCCTCGGCGGCGGCGACACTCGGCAGCCCCGGCCAGGCCAACTACGCGTCAGCCAACGCCTATTGCGATGCCCTCGTCCGGCAACGGCGTGCCGAGGGTCTGGCCGGTCTCGCGATCGGCTGGGGGCTGTGGCAGACGGCGAGCGGCATGACCGGACACCTCGGCGAGACGGACCTGGCACGCATGAAGCGCACGGGGTTCACCCCGCTGACCACCGAAGGCGGCCTGGCCCTCCTCGACGCCGCCCGCGCCCACGGCCGCCCGCACCTGGTCGCCGTGGACCTCGACGCGCGCGCCGTCGCCGCGCAGCCCGCCCCGTCCCGGCCCGCGCTCCTGCGCGCCCTGGCCGCGGGCACGACCCCGGGCGCTCGCACCACCCGGCGCACCGCGGCCGCCGGCTCCGCCGCCCCGGCGGACGGTCTCGCCGACCGGCTCGCCGGCCTGCCGCATCCCGAACGGCGCAGGCTGCTGCTCGACCTCGTACGTGGCAACGTCGCCGGCGTCCTCGGACACAGCGACCACGACGCCGTCCGCCCGGACACGTCGTTCAAGGAGCTCGGCTTCGACTCCCTCACCGCCGTGGAACTGCGCAACCGGCTGGCCGCCGCCACCGGCCTGAAGCTGCCCGCCGCGCTCGTCTTCGACTACCCCGAGTCGGCCACCCTCGTCGACCACCTCCTGGAGCGCCTGTCGCCCGACGGCGCGCCGCCGCCCCTCAAGGACGCCGCGGACCCCGTCCTCAACGACCTCGGCAGGATCGAGTCCTCCCTGGACGCTCTCGCCCTCGACGACGACGCGCGCGGCCGGGTCACCAGGCGCCTCAACACCCTGCTGTCGAAGCTGAACGGGGCCGCCGCCGGCTCCCGGGCGGGCGCGGCGGATGGCGCGGACCCGGGCGCGCTCGACGCGTTGGACGCGCTGGACGACGTGTCCGACGACGAGATGTTCGAGTTCATCGACCGAGAGCTGTGACCCCCCCTGCCCGCCCCGTCCCGTCCCCCTTCCTCGCCCCCCTCGTCCCGCCCCGTGCCCTTCGCTGATGGAGAAGTGACGTTCGATGTCGAGTGCTGAAGAGTCGAGTACTGATGTGTCCGCTTCGGGTGTGTCCGGTACGGGAGAGTCCGCTGCGGGCGCGTCGAGTACCGAAGCCAAGCTTCGTCAGTATCTGAAGCGGGTCACGGTGGACCTCGGCCAGGCCCGCCGGCGGCTGCGCGAGGTGGAGGAGCGGGCCCAGGAGCCGATCGCCATCGTCTCCATGGCGTGCCGCTTCCCCGGCGACACCCGCACGCCCGAGGCGTTGTGGGACCTGGTCGCCGAGGGCGGCGACGCCATCGACGACTTCCCCACCAACCGCGGTTGGGACCTGGAGAGCCTCTACCACCCGGACCCCGACCACCCCGGCACCAGCTACGTGCGACGCGGCGGGTTCCTGTACGACGCCCCCGCGTTCGACGCGTCGTTCTTCGGGATCAGTCCGCGCGAGGCCCTGGCCATGGACCCGCAGCAGCGGGTGCTCATGGAGACGGCCTGGCAGCTCCTGGAGCGGGCCGGCATCGACCCGGCGTCGCTGAAGCTGAGCGCCACCGGCGTCTACATCGGCGCGGGCGTGCTCGGGTTCGGCGGCGCGCAGCCCGACAAGACGGTGGAGGGCCATCTCCTGACCGGCAGCGCGCTGAGCGTCCTGTCCGGCCGTATCTCCTTCACGCTCGGTCTCGAGGGCCCGTCGGTCAGCGTCGACACGGCGTGCTCCTCCTCACTGGTCTCCATGCACCTGGCGGCCCAGGCGCTGCGGCAGGGGGAGTGCGATCTCGCGCTGGCCGGTGGTGTCACCGTGATGTCGACGCCCGGCGCGTTCACCGAGTTCTCCCGCCAGGGCGCGCTGTCCCCCGACGGCCGCTCCAAGGCGTTCGCGGCATCGGCCGACGGCACCGGCTTCTCCGAGGGCGCGGGACTGCTCCTCCTGGAGCGTCTCTCCGACGCGCGCCGCAACGGTCACAAGGTGCTCGCGGTGATCCGCGGCTCCGCCGTCAACCAGGACGGCGCGAGCAACGGTCTCACCGCCCCCAACGGCCCTTCCCAGGAACGCGTCATCCGCGCCGCCCTCGCCAACGCGGGCCTGGGCGCCGCCGAGGTCGACGCGGTCGAGGCGCACGGCACGGGCACGCGGCTCGGCGACCCCATCGAGGCAGGTGCGCTGCTCGCCACCTACGGCCGCGACAGGGACGAGGACCGGCCGCTGTGGTTGGGCTCCGTCAAGTCGAACATCGGGCATCCGCAGGGCGCCGCGGGCGTCGCGGGCGTCATCAAGATGGTGATGGCGCTGCAACGCGAACTGCTGCCCGCCACCCTGTACGTCGACGAGCCCACCCCGCACGTCGACTGGTCCTCGGGCACCGTCAGGCTCCTCACCGAACCGGTCCCGTGGACCCGCGGCGAGCGCCCGCGCCGCGCGGGCGTGTCCGCCTTCGGCATGTCCGGGACGAACGCCCACGTGATCCTGGAGGAGGCGCCGCCCGCGGAGACGCATCCGGCTGCGGAGGCACCGGCAGAAGGGGTGCCCACCGAGGAGACGCCCGCCGCCGAGGCCCCCGAGCCGGCATCCGTGAGGCCGGAACCGACCACACGCACAGTCATCCCGTGGGTCGTCTCCGCCCGGGGCGAGGAGGCGCTGCGCGCCCAGGCCGCACAGCTCGCCGAGCACGTGAGCGGCGACGACCAGCGGCCGGCGTCACCCCTGGAGGTGGGGTGGTCGCTGGCCACGACGCGGTCGGTGTTCGAGAACCGGGCCGTCGTCGTCGGGGACGACCACGACGCGCTCCTCGACGGAATCCGGTCGCTGGCGGCAGGGGAGGCGTCGCCGGACGTGGTGGCCGGTGCGGTCGGCCCTAAGGGTCCCGGACCGGTCATGGTGTTCCCCGGCCAGGGCGGCCAGTGGGTGGGCATGGGGGCCCGGCTCCTCGACGAGTCCCCGGTCTTCGCGGCCCGGATCGCCGAGTGCGAGCAGGCCCTGTCGGCGTACGTGGACTGGTCCCTGACCGACGTGCTGCGCGGGGACGGGGCGGAGCTGGCCCGGATCGACGTCGTCCAGCCCGTGCTGTGGGCCGTCATGGTCGCGCTCGCCGCCGTCTGGGCGGACCAGGGCATCGAACCCGCCGCCGTCGTCGGCCACTCGCAGGGCGAGATCGCCGCGGCGTGCGTCGTGGGCGCCATCTCCCTGGACGAGGCGGCACGCATAGTCGCCGTACGCAGTGTGCTGCTGCGGCAGCTGTCCGGACGCGGCGGCATGGCGTCCCTGGGGATGGGCCAGGAGCAGGCCGCCGAACTGATCGACGGACACCCGGGCGTGGTCGTCGCGGCCGTCAACGGGCCGTCGTCCACCGTCATCTCGGGCCCGCCCGAGGGCATCGCCGCCGTCGTCGCCGACGCCCAGGAGCGCGGCCTGCGCGCCAGGGCCGTCGCCTCCGACGTCGCGGGCCACGGGCCGCAGCTCGACGCGATCCTCGACCAGCTCACCGAGGGCCTGGCCGGCATCCGGCCCGCCGCCACCGACGTCGCGTTCTACTCCACCGTCACCGCCGGGCACCTCACCGACACCACCGAGCTCGACACCGCGTACTGGGTGCGGAACGTGCGTCGGACGGTGCGTTTCGCCGACACGATCGACGCGCTGCTCGCGGACGGGTACCGCCTGTTCATCGAGGTGAGCCCGCACCCCGTCCTCAACCTCGCGCTGGAAGGCCTCATCGAACGGGCGGCCGTGCCCGCCACGGTCGTACCGACCCTGCGCCGCGACCACGGTGACGGGGCGCAGCTCACCCGTGCCGCCGCCCAGGCCTTCGCCGCCGGTGCGGACGTCGACTGGCGGTGCTGGTTCCCGGCCGACCCCGCCCCCCGTACCGTCGACCTGCCCACCTACGCCTTCCAGCGCCAGGACTACTGGCCGGCCCCCACGGGCGGGCGGTCCGGCGACCCCGCAGGGCTGGGCCTCGCCGCCTCGGGACACCCGCTCCTCGGAGCCTCCGTCGGCCTCGCGAGCGGGGACGTACACCTGCTGAGCGGGCGGGTGTCCCGGCAGTCCGCCGCCTGGCTGGACGACCACGTCGTGGCGGGCCAGGCCCTGGTGCCCGGCGCGGCACAGGTGGAGTGGGTGCTGCGGGCCGCCGACGACGCGGGCTGCTCGGCCCTGGAGGAACTGACGCTGCAAACCCCGCTCGTGCTGCCCGACACCGGCGGCCTGCGGATCCAGGTCGTCGTGGAAGCGGCCGACGCACACGGCCGGCGCGACGTCCGGCTGTTCTCCCGCCCCGATGACGACGATGCCTTCGCGTCGACGCACCCCTGGACCTGCCATGCCACCGGCGTGCTCGCCCCCGCCCCGGCCTCCGCACCGACGGACGGCAGTCCTGGCGGCCCGCCGGACACCACCGCCGAAACGCGGTACGCCACCGCCGATACCCTGGACGGCGCATGGCCCCCGCCCGGCGCCGAACCGGTGCCCGCCGAGGGCCTCTACGCGCAGGCCGACCGCACCGGCTACGGATACGGCCCCGCCTTCCGGGGCGTACGGGCCCTGTGGCGCCACGGCAAGGACGTCCTGGCCGAGGTGACGCTGCCCAAGGAGGCCGGTGACCCGGACGGCTTCGGCATCCACCCGGCCCTCCTCGACGCCGTCCTGCAACCCGCCGCACTGCTGCTGCCGCCCACCGACGCCGAACAGGTCTGGCTGCCGTTCGCCTGGAACGACGTGGCGCTGCACGCCGTACGCGCCACCACGGTGCGGGTGCGCCTCACCCCGCTCGGCGAGCGGATCGACCAAGGGCTGCGCATCACCGTGGCCGACGCCGTGGGCGCGCCCGTGCTCACCGTCCGCGACCTGCGCTCGCGCCCGACCGACACCGGCCGCCTCGCCGCGGCCGCGTCCCGTGACCGGCACGGACTGTTCGACCTGGAGTGGATCACCCCGGAGAACGGGGTGGGACCGGCCCGGGATGCGTCCGAAGAGTGGGTGACACTCGGCGAGGATGCCGCGAGCCTCGCGGACCTGCTTGCGTCCGTCGAGGCAGGCGCTCCGGCGCCACGGCTGGTGGCCGCCCTCGTCGAACCCGACCGGACCGACGACGGCCTGGCACTCACCACCCACGTCCTCGACCTCGTACAGACCTGGCTCGCCTCGCCCTTGCACGACTCCCGCCTGGTCCTCGTGACGCGAGGGGCAGTGACGGATGTGGATGTGGACGTGTCCGTGGACGTGGATGTGGCTGCCGCGGCCGTTTGGGGTCTGGTCCGCAGCGCCCAGTCGGAGCACCCCGGCCGCTTCACACTGATCGACCTCGGCCCCGACGACACGCTCGCCGCAGCCATGGAGGCGGCGCACCTGGACGAGCCTCAACTGGCGCTGCACGGCGGCGAGATACGAGTGCCGCGGCTGGTCCGCGCCACGACCGCCCCGACTGCATCGAGCGGGACGCCGCCGGTCGACCGGACGGCGGGCCCGTCCGAAGGGCTCCACCGGAACGGTACGGTTCTCATCACCGGCGGCACCGGCGTACTCGGCCGACTCGTGGCCGAACACCTGGTCACGGAGTGGGGCGTACGACACCTGCTGCTCGCGAGCCGACGCGGCGACCAGGCACCGGGCGCCACCGAACTCCGAGCCCATCTCAGCGAATTGGGCGCCACCGCCGAGATCGCCTCGGCCGACGTCGGCGACGCGGAAGCGGTCGCCGAGCTGATCGCGTCGGTCGACCCGGCGCACCCGCTCACCGGCGTGATCCACGCGGCCGGGATCCTGGACGACGCCGTGATCACCGCGCAGACCCCCGAAAGCCTCGCACGGGTGTGGGCGACAAAGGCGACGGCGGCACGCCACCTGCACGAGGCGACACGGGAGACACCCCTCGACTTCTTCGTGGTGTTCTCCTCGGCGGCCGCCTCGCTCGGCAGCCCAGGCCAGGCCAACTATGCGGCGGCCAACGCCTATTGCGACGCCCTCGTCCAGCACCGTCGTGCGCAAGGCCTCGCGGGCCTGTCGATCGCCTGGGGCCTGTGGCAGGCGACCAGCGGCATGACCGGGCAGTTGAGCGACACCGACCTGGCACGCATGAAGCGCACCGGGTTCGCCGCGCTGACCGACGAGGGCGGCCTGGCCCTGCTCGACGCCGCCCGCGCCCACGACCGGGCCTACGTGGTCGCGGCCGACCTCGACCCGCGCGCCGTGACCGACGGCCTGTCCCCGCTCCTGCGCGCCCTGACGGCGCCCACCACGCGGCGGCGCGTGGCCTCCGAAGGCCTCGCGGACGGAGCGCTCGCGACCCGCCTGGCCGGCCTCGACGCGGACGGCCGTCTGCGGCTCCTCACCGATGTCGTACGCGAGTACGTCGCGGCCGTACTCGGCCACGGTTCCGCCGCCCGGGTGAGCGTCGACATCGCCTTCAAGGACCTGGGCTTCGACTCGCTGACAGCGGTGGAGCTGCGCAACCGGCTGTCGGCCGCCTGCGACATACGGCTGCCCGCCACACTGATCTTCGACCACCCCACCCCGCAGGCTCTCGCCACCCACCTGGTGGACCGCTTGGCGGGCACCTCGGCGACCACGACGGCCCCGGCGGCCGCCCAGGCCCAGGCGAAGGCCGACACCGCCCCCGACACCGACGACCCGATCGCCATCGTCGCCATGACGTGCCGCTTCCCGGGCGGCGTCGCGTCCCCCGACGACCTGTGGGACCTGCTCGACGCGCGCAAGGACGCGATGGGCGCCTTCCCCACCGACCGCGGCTGGGACCTGGAACGCCTCTTCCACCCCGACCCGGACCACCCCGGCACCAGCTACACCGACCAGGGCGGATTCCTTCCCGATGCGGGTGATTTCGATGCGGCGTTCTTCGGGATCAATCCGCGTGAGGCGTTGGCGATGGATCCGCAGCAGCGGTTGTTGCTGGAGGCGTCGTGGGAGGTGTTCGAGCGTGCAGGTATCGACCCGACGACGCTCAAGGGCAGCCCGACCGGCACATACGTGGGCCTGATGTACCACGACTACGCCAAGTCCTTCCCCACGGCCGACGCCCAGTTGGAGGGCTACTCCTACCTGGCGAGCACCGGCAGCATGGTCTCCGGCCGCGTCGCCTACACCCTCGGCCTGGAGGGCCCGGCGGTGACGGTCGACACCGCGTGCTCGTCGTCCCTGGTCTCCATCCACCTGGCGACACAGGCACTCCGGCACGGCGAGTGCGACCTCGCCCTGGCAGGCGGCGTGACCGTCATGGCCGACCCGGACATGTTCGCGGGCTTCTCGCGCCAGCGCGGCCTGTCACCTGAGGGCCGCTGCAAGCCCTACGCGGCCGGGGCCGACGGAGTCGGATTCTCCGAGGGCGTAGGTGTGTTGCTGCTTGAGCGGTTGTCGGATGCCCGGCGTAACGGTCGCCGGGTGTTGGGTGTGGTGCGGGGTTCGGCGGTGAATCAGGACGGTGCGAGTAATGGTTTGACGGCGCCGAATGGTCCTTCGCAGGAGCGGGTGATTCGTCAGGCGTTGGCCAGTGGTGGTCTGTCGTCGGTGGATGTCGATGTGGTGGAGGGGCACGGTACGGGGACGACGCTGGGTGATCCGATCGAGGCGCAGGCGTTGCTCGCCACGTATGGACAGGGGCGCCCGGAGGATCGCCCGCTCTGGCTCGGCTCAGTGAAGTCGAATATTGGTCATACGCAGGCGGCTGCGGGTGTTGCGGGTGTCATCAAGATGGTGATGGCGATGCGGCGTGGTGTGGTGCCGGCGAGTTTGCATGTGGATGTGCCGTCGCCGCATGTGGAGTGGGATGCGGGTGCGGTTCGGTTGGCGGTGGAGTCGGTGCCGTGGCCGGAGGTGGAGGGTCGTCCGAGGCGGGCGGGTGTGTCGTCGTTCGGTGCTTCGGGGACGAACGCGCATGTGATTGTGGAGGCTGCTCCGGCTCCGGTCAGCGGCGAGGCTCCCGAGACTGAGACTGAGACTGAGGCTGGAGCTGGGTTGGTGCCGTGGGTGGTGTCGGCCCGTAGCCCGCAGGCCCTGCGCGAACAGGCACTGCGTCTACGTGACTTCGCCGGTGACGCGTCCCGTGCGCCGCTCACCGAGGTGGGCTGGTCGTTGCTGAAGACGCGTGCGCTGCATGAGCACCGCGCCGTTGTGGTGGGCGCGGAGCGGGCCGAGCTGATCGCCGGTCTGGAGGCGCTGGCGGCGGGCGAGCCACATGCGGCACTGATCGGTCCATCCTGCTCGCAGGGTCGGGCGAGCGGCGATGACATGGTGTGGCTGTTCAGCGGGCAGGGCAGCCAGTTGGTCGGTATGGGTGCGGGTTTGTATGAGCGGTTCCCGGTGTTCGCGGCTGCGTTTGACGAGGTGTGCGGCCTGCTGGAAGGCGAGCTGGGGATCGGGGCCGGTGGGCTGCGGGAGGTGGTTTTCCGTGGTCCGCGGGAGCGGTTGGATCACACGATGTGGGCGCAGGCGGGGTTGTTTGCGTTGCAGGTGGGGTTGGCCCGGTTGTGGGCGTCGGTAGGTGTGCGGCCGGATGTCGTGCTCGGGCATTCGATTGGCGAGATCGCGGCCGCTCATGTGGCGGGAGTCTTTGACCTGGCGGGTGCGTGCCGGGTGGTGGGTGCGCGGGCCCGTTTGATGGGTGGGCTGCCTGAGGGTGGGGCGATGTGTGCGGTGCAGGCCACGCCCGCCGAGCTGGCCGCCGATGTGGATGGCACGGATGTGAGTGTGGCGGCGGTCAACACGCCTGATTCCACTGTCATTTCGGGGCCGTCGGGTGAGGTGGATCGGGTTGCGGGGTTGTGGCGGGAGCGGGGTCGTAAGACGAAGGCCCTGAGCGTGAGTCATGCTTTCCATTCGGTCTTGATGGAGCCGATGCTCGCGGAGTTCACCGAAGCGATACGAGAGGTCAAGTTCGCGCAGCCTTCGATCCCGCTCATGAGCAACGTCTCCGGAGAACGCGCCGGTGAGGAGATCGCGTCTCCGGAGTACTGGGCGAGGCATGTGCGCCAGACCGTGCTGTTCCAGCCCGCCATTGCCCAAGTGGCGGAGTCGGCAGGCGTGTTCGTCGAGCTCGGCCCTGCGCCCGTACTGACCACTGCCGCCCAGCACACCCTGGACGAGTCGGACAGTCAGGATTCGGTGCTGGTCGCGTCTCTCGCCGGTGAGCGCCCTGAGGAGTCGGCGTTTGTGGAGGCGATGGCTCGTCTGCACACCGCTGGTGTCGGTGTGGATTGGTCGGTGTTGTTCCCGGCTGATCCGGTGCCTGGGGTGGTGGATTTGCCGACGTATGCGTTCCAGCGGGAGCGGTTCTGGTTGAGCGGCCGTTCCGGGGGCGGGGATGCGGCGACTTTGGGGTTGGTGGCGGCGGGGCATCCGTTGTTGGGTGCGGCGGTGGAGGTTGCGGACCGGGGTGGGTGTCTGCTGACTGGGCGGCTGTCGCGTTCTGGAGTGTCTTGGCTTGCTGATCATGTGGTGGCTGGGGCGGTGCTGGTTCCGGGTGCGGCGTTGGTGGAGTGGGCGTTGCGGGCCGGTGATGAGGTCGGTTGTGGAGCGGTTGAGGAGTTGATGTTGCAGGCGCCTTTGGTGGTGCCTGAGGCGTCGGGGCTGCGGGTGCAGGTTGTGGTGGACGAGGCGGATCAGGACGGGCGGCGCGGCATCCAGATCTACAGTCGGCCTGACGCGGCGGACACCGTGGGCGGCGATGACTCGTGGATCTGCCACGCGGCCGGCGTACTGTCTCCCGAAAGCGCCGGTGCGGCTGCTGAGTTGGGCGGTGTCTGGCCGCCGGCCGGTGCCGAGCCGGTGGATGTCGCGGACTTCTACGCGCAGGCCGACGAGGCCGGGTACGGATACGGTCCGGCGTTCCAGGGCCTGCGTGCGGTGTGGCGGCACGGCCAGGACCTGCTGGCCGAGGCCGTCCTGCCCGAAGCCGCCGGTGCCCACGACGGTTACGGCATCCACCCCGCCCTCCTCGACGCCACCCTCCATCCGTTCCTCGCCGCCCGCTTCATGGACGGTTCCGAGGACGATCAGCTCCACGTACCGTTCGGGTGGACCGGGGTGTCTCTGCGGGCGGTCGGAGCCACGACTGTGCGCGTTCGCCTCCGTCCGGTCGGGGAGAGCCTCGACCAAGGGCTGAGCGTGACGGTCACCGATGCGACCGGCGGTCCCGTTCTGAGCGTCGACTCCCTCCAGACACGCCCTGTGAAGCCGGGCCAATTGGCTTCCGCCCAACAGCGTGACGTACGGGGCCTGTTCACTGTGGAGTGGACGCCGCTTCCGCTGTCGCGGACGGATACCGGTGAGGGTGCGGACTGGGTTGTGCTCTCGGAGGGTGTCGGCCGCCGCCTGGCTGATGTGGTGTCGGCGGCGGGTAGTGAAGTGCCGTGGGCCGTGGTCGCTCCCGTCGCAGCGTCCGCAGGCGATGGTGCTGGCGGCCAGGACGGGCGGCTGGTCGCGGAGCGGGTGCTGTCGCTCGTACAGGAGTTCCTGGCTACGCCGGAGCTGTCCGAGTCCCGCCTCCTCGTGGTCACGCGTGGTGCGGTGTCCACCGGCGTCGACGGTGACGGTGACGTGAACGCGGACGTCGCCGCCGTATGGGGCCTGGTCCGCAGTGCCCAGTCCGAGAACCCGGGCCGCTTCATCCTGCTGGACGTGGCCGGCGGCCACCCGCACCCGGGCGACGGCAGGGGACTGCCGCACGCCGCCCTGCGCCACGCCGCCGAAGAACTCGACGAGCCCCAACTCGCCCTGCGCGACGGGCAGCTCTACGTTCCACGGCTGACCCAGGCGCGCCACTCCACCGAACTCGCCGCACCGCCCGGCGAACCGGCATGGCGACTGCGAATGGTGCGCGACGGCTCACTGGACGACCTGGCCGCTGTGGCCTGCCCGGAGGCCCTGGAGCCCTTGGCGCCGGGCCAGGTTCGTATCGCCGTACACGCCGCGGGCATCAACTTCCGCGACGTACTCGTCGCATTGGGCATGGTCCCCGCGTACGGAGCCATGGGCGGCGAGGGTGCCGGTGTCGTCACGGAGGTCGGTCCCGAGGTCACCCATGTCTCGGTGGGCGACCGCGTGATGGGCGTGTTCGAGGGCGCGTTCGGCCCTGTCGTGATCGCCGAGGCGCGGATGGTCACGCGGGTCCCGCAGGGCTGGGACATGCGGGAGGCGGCCGGTATCCCGGCGGCGTTCCTCACGGCTTGGTACGGGCTGGTGGAGCTGGCAGACCTTAAGGCGGGCGAGCGTGTGTTGATCCATGCCGCTACGGGTGGTGTGGGGATGGCGGCGGTGCAGATCGCCCGTCACCTGGGCGCCGAGGTGTTCGCCACCGCGAGCCCCGCCAAGCATGCCGTGCTGGCGGAGATGGGCATCGACGCCGCCCACCGCGCCTCCTCCCGGGACCTCGCCTTCGAGGACGCTTTCCGCCAGGCCACCCGCGGGCGCGGCATGGATGTCGTACTGAACAGCCTTGCCGGCGAGTTCATCGACGCCTCCCTGCGATTGCTCGGCGACGGCGGCGGGCGGTTCCTGGAGATGGGCAAGACCGATGTGAGGGCCCCCGAAGAGGTGGCCGCCGAGTACTCGGACGTCTCGTACACGGCGTACGACCTCGTCGGTGATGCCGGACCCGACCGCATCAGCAGCATGCTGGACCGGCTCGTCGAATTGTTCGCCTCAGAACGGCTTAAGCCGTTGCCGGTACGTTCCTGGCCGCTGGACAAGGCGCAGGAGGCGTTCCGGTTCATGAGTCAGGCGAAGCACACCGGCAAGCTGGTGCTTGAGATCCCGCCTGCCCTCGACCCCGAGGGTACGGTTCTGGTCACCGGGGGCACCGGCGCGCTGGGTCAGGTCGTGGCCGAGCATCTGGTGCGGGAGTGGGGCGTACGTCACCTGCTGCTGGCCAGCCGCCGTGGGCCGGAAGCCCCGGGCAGCGGTGAACTCATCGACAGGCTGGCCGAATTGGGTGCCGAGGTGACCGTCGCGGCGGCCGATGTCAGCGATCCGGCCTCGGTGGTGGAGCTGGTCGGTAAGACGGATCCCTCGCATCCGTTGACGGGTGTCGTGCATGCGGCGGGCGTCTTGGAGGACGGGGTAGTGACCGCGCAAACACCTGAGGCGTTGGCGCGGGTGTGGGCGGCCAAGGCCGCTGCGGCCGCGAATCTCCATGAGGCGACCCGGGAGATGCGCCTCGGCCTGTTCGTGGTGTTCTCCTCCGCTGCCGCCACGCTCGGCAGCCCGGGCCAGGCCAACTACGCGGCCGCCAATGCCTATTGCGACGCGCTGATGCAGCACCGCCGGACCCGGGGCCAGGCAGGCTTGTCCGTCGGCTGGGGCCTCTGGGAGGCACCGGACGCCAAGACGGGCGCCGCTGCCGCCAGCGGGGCTCCCCAGGGCATGACCGGCGGACTCAGCGACACCGACGTGGCCCGCATGGCACGCATCGGCGTCAAGGGCATGAGCAACGCACACGGTCTCGCCCTACTCGACGCCGCGCACCGCCACGGCCGCCCCCACCTCGTGGGATTCAACCTCGACCTGCGCACCCTGGCCACGCACCCCGTGCACACCCGGCCCGCCCTTCTCCGCGGCCTCGCCGCTCCCGCCGCCGGTGGGGCGAGCAGGCCGACCGCGACGGCGGGCGGACAGCCCGCCGATCTGGCGGGCCGGCTGGCCGCGCTGTCGCCGTCCGACCGGCACCACACACTGGTGCGGCTCATCAGGGAACAGGCTGCCACCGTGCTCGGGCACCACCCGGACAGTCTCACCACGGGCAGCACCTTCAAGGAACTCGGATTCGACTCCCTGACCGCGGTCGAACTGCGCAACAGGCTGTCCGCCGCCACCGGCCTGCGGCTCCCCGCCGGCCTGGTCTTCGACCACCCGGACGCCGACATCCTGGCCGCACACCTCGGCGCGCAACTCGCCCCCGACGGCGACACGCCCGCCGGGGCGGAAGCCACCGACCCGGTCCTCCGCGACCTGGCGAAACTCGAGAACGCCCTCTCCTCCACCCTCGTCGAACACCTCGACGCCGACGCGGTCACGGCCCGACTGGAATCACTCCTGTCGAACTGGAAGGCGGCGAGCGGGACGCCCGGCTCGGGCAGCACGAAGGAGCAGCTGCAGGTTGCCACGACCGACCAGGTCCTCGACTTCATCGACAAAGAACTGGGTGTGTGAAACGACCGTGCACGGCGCGACAACCACGCTGAAGGCTGGGTGAACTCTCATGGCGAGTGAAGAGGAACTGGTCGACTACCTCAAGCGGGTCGCCGCCGAACTGCACGACACCCGGCAGCGCCTGCGCGAGGTGGAGGACCGGCGGCAGGAGCCGGTGGCAGTCGTCGGCATGGCCTGCCGTTTCCCCGGCGGCATCGAGACACCCGAGGGACTGTGGGAGCTGGTCGCCGCCGGCGACGACGCCATCGAGCCCTTCCCCACCGACCGTGGCTGGGACCTGGAAGGCATCTACCATCCCGACCCCGACCACCCGGGGACCTGCTACGTCCGGGAGGGCGGGTTCCTCGCCGCCCCCGACCGCTTCGACTCCGACTTCTTCGGCTTCAGCCCGCGCGAGGCCCTGGCCAGCAGCCCGCAACTGCGACTGCTCCTGGAGACCTCCTGGGAGGCCCTCGAACGGGCGGGCATCAACCCCGCCTCGCTCAAGGGCAGCCCCACCGGCGTCTACGTCGGCGCCGCGACCACCGGCAACCAGACCCAGGGCGACCCCGGCGGCAAGGCGACCGAGGGGTACGCGGGCACCGCGCCCAGCGTCCTCTCGGGCCGCCTCTCCTTCACGCTCGGCCTGGAGGGCCCGGCGGTGACCGTCGAGACCGCGTGCTCCTCCTCGCTGGTGGCGATGCACCTGGCGGCCAACGCCCTGCGCCAGGGCGAGTGCGACCTCGCTCTCGCGGGCGGCGTCACCGTCATGTCCACCCCCGAGGTGTTCACGGGGTTCTCGCGTCAACGGGGTCTGGCCCCCGACGGCCGCTGCAAGCCGTTCGCCGCCGCGGCCGACGGCACGGGCTGGGGCGAGGGCGCGGGCCTGATCGTGCTGGAGCGCCTCTCCGACGCCCGTAGAAAGGGCCACAAGGTCCTCGCGGTGATCCGGGGTTCGGCGATCAACCAGGACGGCGCGAGCAACGGCTTCACCGCGCCCAACGGCCCCTCGCAGCGCCGCGTCATCCGCCAGGCACTCTCCAGCGCCCACCTCTCCACGTCGGAGATCGACGTCGTCGAGGCCCACGGCACCGGCACCAGGCTCGGCGACCCCATCGAGGCCGAGGCGCTGATCGCCACCTACGGCAAGGAGCGCGAGGACGACCGCCCCCTGTGGCTCGGCTCGGTCAAGTCCAACATCGGCCACACGCAGGCCGCGGCGGGCGTCGCCGGTGTCATCAAAATGGTGATGGCGCTCCAGCGCGAACTGCTCCCCGCCACCCTGAACGTCGACGAGCCGACCCCGCACGTCCAGTGGGACGGCGGCGGCGTACGCCTCCTGACCGAACCGGTCCCGTGGGCGCGCGGCGAACGCCCGCGCCGCGCCGGAATATCTTCCTTCGGCATCTCGGGCACGAACGCCCATGTGGTCCTGGAAGAGGCCCCGCCGGAGGACGACCAGCCCGAACCCGTGGTGGCGGAGCCGGGCGGGGTGGTGCCGTGGGTGGTCTCCGCGCGGACCGAGGAAGCGCTGAGCGAACAGGCCCGGTGGCTGGGCGAGTTCGTGACCGACACGAACCCGTCGACCACTGACGTCGGGTGGTCACTCGCCACGAGCAGGGCGCTTCTTGAACACCGGGCTGTGGTCGTGGGGCGTGACCGGGATGCGCTGACGGCGGGTCTGGGGGCGTTGGCAGGCGGTGAGGCTTCGGCTGATGTGGTGGCCGGGGTTGCTGGTGATGTGGGGCCTGGGCCGGTGTTGGTGTTTCCGGGGCAGGGGTCGCAGTGGGTGGGGATGGGTGCTCAGCTGCTGGATGAGTCGCCGGTCTTCGCGGCGCGGATCGCGGAGTGTGAGCGGGCGCTTTCGGCGTACGTGGACTGGTCGCTGAGGGAGGTGTTGCGCGGGGACGGGAGTGAGCTGTCCCGGGTCGAGGTCGTGCAGCCGGTGCTTTGGGCGGTGATGGTCTCGCTGGCTGCGGTGTGGGCGGATTACGGCATCACTCCGGCTGCTGTGATCGGGCATTCGCAGGGTGAGATGGCTGCCGCGTGTGTGGCGGGGGCGCTGTCTTTGGAGGATGCGGCGCGGATTGTTGCGGTACGTAGTGACGCGCTTCGTCAGTTGCAAGGGCACGGGGACATGGCTTCTCTGGGGACCAGCTCGGAGCGCGCTGTTGAGCTCATCGGGGATCGGCCTGGCGTGTGCGTGGCAGCGGTCAACGGGCCTTCTTCGACGGTCATTTCGGGACCGCCTGAGCATGTGGCAGCGGTTGTCGCCGACGCGGAGGCGCAGGGGCTCAGGGCCCGTGTCATCGATGTCGGGTACGCCTCCCACGGCCCCCAGATCGACGAACTCCGTGATCTCCTTACCGACCGGCTCGCCGATATCCAGCCGACGACCACGGACGTGGCGTTCTATTCCACGGTCACCGCCGAGCGCCTGACGGACACCACGGCCCTCGACACCGACTACTGGGTCACCAACCTCCGCCAACCCGTCCGTTTCGCCGACACCATCGAAGCGCTGCTGGCCGACGGTTATCGCCTCTTCATCGAAGCCAGCGCTCACCCGGTGCTGGGTCTGGGCATGGAGGAGACCATCGAGCGGGCGGACGTCTCCGCCACCGTCGTGCCGACCCTGCGCCGCGATCACGGTGACGCGGCGCAGCTCACCCGTGCCGCCGCGCATGCCTTCGCCGCCGGTGCGGACGTCGACTGGCGACGTTGGTTCCCGGCCGACCCCGCCCCGCGTACCGTTGACCTGCCCACCTACGCCTTCCAGCGTCGCAGCTACTGGTTGCCGGTGGACGGTGTCGGAGATGTGCGGTCGGCCGGGCTGCGGCGGTTGGAACACTCGCTGCTGCCTGCGGCGCTCGGCCTCGCCGATGGTGCGCTCGTATTGACCGGGCGGCTCGCGGCGACCGGTGGTGGTGGCGGGTGGCTCGCCGACCATGCGGTGGCGGGTACGACGCTCGTCCCCGGTGCCGCGCTGGTCGAGTGGGCGCTGCGGGCCGCCGACGAGGCGGGCTGCCCCACCCTTGAGGAGCTGACACTCCAGGCGCCCCTGGTGCTGCCCGGCTCCGGGGGCCTCCAGGTCCAGGTGGTCGTGGGTGCGGGCGACGGGCAGGGCGGCCGGCGTGAGGTGCGCGTCTTCTCGCGCGTCGACGCGGACGACGAGGCAGCGGGGCAGGATGAAGGATGGTCGTGTCACGCGACCGGTGTGGTGAGCCCCGAACCCGGTGCGGTACCGGACGGGCTGAGCGGACAGTGGCCGCCGACGGGGGCCGAGCCGCTGGAGATCAGTGACCTGTACGAGCAGGCGGCATCGGCGGGATACGAGTACGGGCCGTCGTTCCGGGGCCTGCGCTCCGTGTGGCGGCACGGGCAGGACCTGCTGGCAGAGGTGGAGCTGCCCGAACAGGCGGGTGCGTACGACGACTTCGGCATTCACCCCGTACTGCTGGACGCCGCACTGCACCCGGCGCTGCTGCTCGACCAGAACGCGCCCGGCGAGGAGCAAGGGCAGTCCCTCCGCCTGCCGTTCGCGTGGAACGGTGTCTCCCTGTGGGCCACCGGCGCCGCAACCGTGCGGGTGCGGCTGACCCCGCACGGCGGAGCGGAGACGGACGACGGCGCCGGACTGCGCGTGACGGTCGCCGACGCCACCGGAGCGCCCGTGCTGAGCGTGGACTCCCTGGCTCTGCGGCCCGCCGACCCCGAACTGCTGCGCACGGCCGGTCAGGCAGGCGGCGGCACCAACGGCTTGTTCACGGTGCAGTGGACCGCTCTGCCGCCGTCGGCCGTGGTGGACCACGCCGCAGACGACGGCTGGGCGGTGCTCGGTCAGGACGTACCGGACTGGGCCGGAACGGACATCCCCCGGCATCCCGACATGGCATCCCTGTCGGCCGCGCTGGACGAGGGAACGCAGGCCCCCGCGACCGTCTTCGTAAAGACCACCGCCACGTCTACTGCGACAGAAGGCGCCACAGCGGACGCGACGCTCGACGCGTCCGGCCTGGCCCTCGCCGAGCGCACCCTGCGCCTGCTGCGGGACTGGCTCGCCGAACCACGCCTCGCCGAGACCCGGCTCGTCCTCCTCACCCAACACGCGGTGACGCCGACCCCAGCCGACGGCGACGACGCGACCCCCGTGCCCGTCGACGTCCCGGCCGCCGCCCTGTGGGGACTGATACGCAGCGCACAGACCGAACACCCGGACCGCTTCGTCCTGTTGGACACCGACACGAACCTCGGCACCAACACCAACACCGAAACCGGCACCGTCATCGCGAGGGCCCTCGCCTCCGGGGAGCCACAGCTGGCCGTGCGCGCGGGAGAACTGCTGGTTCCCCGCCTCGCCCGAGGCGTCACCCCCACACGCGAGACACAGTCCGACACCGGTACGGGGCCCGGGGCCGGGCCCGACGGAACGCTGGACCCCGACGGCACCGTCCTCATCGCGGGCGGCACCGGCATGATGGGCGGTCTCGTCGCCGAACACCTGGTCCGCGCCTGGTCGGTGCGGCACCTGCTGCTCGTCAGCCGACAAGGCCCCGACGCGCCGGACGCCCGCGAGCTCGCCGACCGACTGACCGGCCTGGGAGCGACGGTGCGGATCGTCGCGGCCGACCTGACGGACGGGCGGGCCACCGCTGACCTCGTCGCGTCGGTCGTCCCGGCGCACCCGCTCACCGGTGTGATCCACGCGGCCGGCGTCCTGGACGACGCGGTGGTCACCGCGCAGACCTCCGACCAGCTGGCCAGGGTGTGGGCGGCCAAGGCGTCCGTCGCCGCCAACCTGGACGCGGCGACGTCGGAGCTGCCGCTCGGCCTGTTCGTGATGTTCTCTTCTGCCGCCGGTGTCCTCGGAAACGCGGGCCAGGCCGGCTACGCGGCCGCCAACGCCTTCGTCGACGCCCTGGTAAGCCGCCGCCGCGCCACCGGCCTGCCTGGTCTGCCCGGCCGGTCCGGCCTGCCGGGCCTGTCGATCGCCTGGGGTCTGTGGGCGCGCGGCAGCGCCATGACCCGGCATCTGGACGACGCCGACCTCGCGCGGCTGCGCGCCGGCGGGGTGAAGCCGCTGCTGGACGAGCAGGGCCTCGCTCTCCTCGACGCGGCGTGCGCCGCCGCCGCGCACACCTCGCCGGTGGTCGCGGCCGGTATCGACGTACGCGGTCTGAACAGGGACGACGTCCCCGCGATCCTCCGCGACCTGGCGGGCAGGACCCGCCGCAGGGCGGCGGCCGACTCCGCCGTCGACCAGGCCGCGTTGGAGCGACGCCTCGCCGGCCTGGACGAGGCCGAGCGCCGGGCTGTCGTCACCGACGTCGTACGCGAGTGCGTGGCGGCCGTGCTCGGCCACCGGTCGGCGGCCGACGTACGCACCGAGGCCAACTTCAAGGACCTCGGCTTCGACTCGCTCACGGCGGTGCAACTGCGCAACCGCCTCTCGGCGGTGAGCGGCCTCCGCCTGCCCGCCACACTGGCCTTCGACCACCCCACCCCGCAGGCGCTGGCGGCGTACCTCGGCACGCGCCTGGGCGGCCGGACCGCGACACCGGCCACCCCCGCCGCGCCCGTGGCGCTTTCTGTGCCCGCGACGGACGACCCGGTGGCGATTGTCGCGATGGCCTGCAAGTACCCGGGCGGAGCGACTTCACCGGAAGGACTCTGGGACCTGGTCGAGGCGGGCGTGGACACGGTCGGCGCCTTCCCGACGGGCCGAGGCTGGGACCTGGAACACCTCTTCCACCCGGACCCGGACCACCCCGGCACCAGCTACGCCGACGAAGGAGCATTCCTTCCTGACGCGGGTGATTTCGATGCGGCGTTCTTCGGGATCAATCCGCGTGAGGCGTTGGCGATGGATCCGCAGCAGCGGTTGTTGCTGGAGGCGTCGTGGGAGGTGTTCGAGCGTGCGGGTATCGACCCGACGACGCTGAAGGGCAGCCCGGTCGGCACGTATGTCGGCGTGATGTACCACGATTACGCGGCGGGCCTGGCCCAGGACGCCCAACTAGAGGGCTACTCCATGCTCGCCGGCTCCGGCAGCGTCGTGTCCGGCCGTGTCGCCTACACCCTGGGTCTGGAGGGCCCGGCGGTGACGGTCGACACCGCGTGCTCCTCATCCCTGGTCTCCATCCACCTGGCGGCGCAAGCACTGCGACAGGGAGAGTGCACGCTCGCTCTCGCGGGCGGCGTCACCGTCATGGCCACGCCCGAGGTGTTCACCGGCTTCTCGCGCCAGCGAGGCCTGGCCCCCGACGGCCGCTGCAAGCCCTTCGCCGCCGCTGCGGACGGGACTGGCTGGGGCGAGGGCGTGGGTGTGCTGCTGCTTGAGCGGTTGTCGGATGCGCGGCGTCATGGTCGCAGGGTGTTGGGTGTGGTGCGGGGTTCGGCGGTGAATCAGGACGGTGCGAGTAACGGTTTGACGGCGCCGAATGGTCCTTCGCAGGAGCGGGTGATTCGTCAGGCGTTGGCCAGTGGTGGTTTGTCGTCGGTGGATGTTGATGTGGTGGAGGGGCACGGTACGGGGACGACGTTGGGTGATCCGATCGAGGCGCAGGCGTTGCTGGCGACGTATGGGCAGGGTCGGTTCGAGGGTCGGCCGTTGTGGCTGGGTTCGGTGAAGTCGAATATTGGTCATACGCAGGCGGCTGCGGGTGTTGCGGGTGTCATCAAGATGGTGATGGCGATGCGGCGTGGTGTGGTGCCGGCGAGTTTGCATGTGGATGTGCCGTCGCCGCATGTGGAGTGGGATTCGGGTGCGGTTCGGTTGGCGGTGGAGTCGGTGCCGTGGCCGGAGGTGGAGGGTCGTCCGAGGCGGGCGGGTGTGTCGTCGTTCGGTGCTTCGGGGACGAACGCGCATGTGATCGTGGAGGCTGCTCCCGCTGGGCTGGGGGAGGAGTCGAGGCCGGTCAGCGGCGAGACTCCCGGGGTCGAGGATGCGGCTGGGTTGGTGCCGTGGGTGGTGTCGGCCCGTAGCCCGCAGGCCCTGCGCGAACAGGCATTGCGTCTGCATGATGCCGTGGCGGCCGACGTGGCGGTGTCGGTGCGGGATGTGGGCTGGTCCTTGCTGCGCTCGCGTGCGCTGTTCGATCAGCGGGCGGTGGTGGTGGGACGGGAGAGGCCTGAGCTGCTGGCGGGGCTTGCTGCGTTGGCCGCCGGTGAGGAGCACCCTGCTGTGACGCGGTCGCGTGATGATGTGGTCGCTGCGACGAGCGGTGATGTGGTGTGGCTGTTCAGTGGGCAGGGCAGCCAGTTGGTCGGTATGGGTGCTGGTTTGTATGAGCGGTTCCCGGTGTTCGCGGCTGCGTTTGATGAGGTGTGCGGCCTGCTGGAGGGCGAGCTGGGGGTCGGGGCCGGTGGGTTGCGGGAGGTGGTTCTCCGTGGTCCGCGGGAGCGGTTGGATCACACGATGTGGGCGCAGGCGGGCTTGTTTGCGCTTCAGGTGGGGTTGGCCCGCTTGTGGGAGTCGGTCGGTGTGCGGCCGGATGTCGTGCTCGGGCATTCGATCGGCGAGATAGCGGCAGCCCATGTGGCAGGGGTTTTCGATCTGGCGGACGCGTGCCGGGTGGTGGGTGCGCGGGCTCGTTTGATGGGTGGGCTGCCTGAGGGCGGAGCGATGTGCGCGGTGCAGGCCACACCCGCCGAGCTGGCCGCCGACGTGGATGGTTCGGCCGTGAGCGTGGCGGCGGTCAACACACCCGACTCCACTGTCATTTCGGGGCCGTCGGATGAAGTGGACCGGATCGCGGGACTGTGGCGGGAGCGTGGGCGTAAGACGAAGGCCCTGAGCGTGAGTCATGCCTTCCATTCGGCGTTGATGGAGCCGATGCTCGCGGAGTTCACCGAAGCGATACGAGAGGTCCAGTTCGCGCGACCGAGGGTTCCGCTCATCAGCAACGTCTCAGGTCTGGAGGCCGGTGAGGAGATCGCGTCCCCGGAGTACTGGGCGCGCCACGTGCGCCAGACAGTGCTCTTCCAGCCCGCCGTCGCTCAAGTGGCGTCCAAGGCCGGCGTTTTCGTAGAGCTCGGCCCAGGCCCCGTACTCACCACTGCCGCCCAGCACACCCTGGACGAGTCGGACAGTCAGGATTCGGTGCTGGTCGCGTCTCTCGCCGGTGAGCGTCCTGAGGAGTCGGCGTTTGTGGAGGCGATGGCTCGTCTGCATACCGCTGGTGTCGGTGTGGATTGGTCGGTGTTGTTCCCGGCTGATCCGGTGCCTGGGGTGGTGGATTTGCCGACGTATGCGTTCCAGCGGGAGCGGTTCTGGTTGAGCGGCCGTTCTGGGGGTGGGGATGCGGCGACTTTGGGGTTGGTGGCGGCGGGGCATCCGTTGTTGGGTGCGGCGGTGGAGTTCGCGGACCGGGGTGGGTGTCTGCTGACTGGGCGGCTGTCGCGTTCTGGTGTGTCTTGGCTTGCTGATCATGTGGTGGCTGGGGCGGTGTTGGTGCCGGGTGCGGCGTTGGTGGAGTGGGCGTTGCGGGCCGGTGATGAGGTCGGTTGTGGGGCGGTGGAGGAGTTGATGTTGCAGGCGCCTTTGGTGGTGCCTGAGGCGTCGGGGTTGCGGGTGCAGGTTGTGGTGGACGAGGCGGATCAGGACGGGCGACGCGGCGTCCAGATCTACAGTCGGCCTGACGCGGCGGACGCCGTGGGCGGCGATGACTCGTGGATCTGCCACGCGACCGGCATCCTCACTCCCCAGCCCACTGACACTCCGGACAGCGGACTGGCCGGGGCGTGGCCCGCAGCGGGCGCCGTGCCGGTGGACCTGGCGGGCTTCTACGAGCGTGTGGCGGACGCGGGCTATGCGTACGGTCCCGGGTTCCAGGGCCTGCGTGCGGTGTGGCGGCACGGCCAGGATCTGTTGGCCGAGGTCGTCCTGCCCGAAGCCGCCGGCGCCCATGACGGCTACGGCATCCACCCCGCTCTCCTCGACGCCACCCTCCACCCGGCCCTGCTCCTCGACTGGCCCGGGGAGGCGCAGGACGACGACGGGAAGGTCTGGCTGCCGTTCACCTGGAACCAGGTTTCCCTGCGGGCTGCGGGAGCCGCCACCGTACGCGTACGTCTCTCGCCTGGCGAGCACGACGAGGCTGAACGGGAAGTGCGGGTACTGATCGCCGACGCCGCCGGGACCGACGTCCTGAGCGTGGGGTCGGTGACGTTGCGGCCCGCCGACATCCGGCAGCTGCAGTCGGTACCGGATCGCAACGACGGTCTGTTCTCGGTGGACTGGACACCGCTTCCGCTGGCGCGGACAGATGAAAGCGCGGATGCCGACTGGGTTGTGCTCTCGGAGGGTGTCAGCCGCCTGGCAGATGTAGTGCCGACGGCGGGTGGTGAAGCTCCATGGGCCGTGGTCGTTCCCGTCGATCCATCTTCTGGCGCCGGCCGTGAGGTTCTTGACGGTCGGCTGGTCGTGGAGCGGGTGTTGTCGCTCGTGCAGGAGTTCCTGGCCACGTCGGAGTTGTCCGAGTCTCGGCTCCTCGTAGTCACTCGTGGTGCGGTGACCACCGGCATCGATGGCGACGGCGATGTGGACGCGTCCGCCGCAGCGGTATGGGGCCTGATCCGCAGCGCTCAGTCCGAGAACCCGGGCCGCTTCATCCTGCTCGACGTGGGCGACGACCTGCACCCGGATGGCAGGGGACTACCGCACCCCACCCTGCGCCACGCCGCCGAAGAACTCGACGAACCCCAACTCGCCCTGCGCGACGGGCAGCTCTACGTCCCGCGCCTGGTCCGCGCCCCCGGTGGTGGGCTCGTCGCCGCGCCCACCGACCGTGCCTGGCGCCTGGACAAGGGGAGCACCGAGACGCTGGAGGGCGTGGCGCCGGTCGCGTACCCCGAAGTGATGGAGCCCCTTGGCCCCGGCCAGGTTCGCCTCGGCATCCACGCGGCGGGCATCAACTTCCGCGACGTCCTGGTCAGCCTCGGCATGGTGCCCGGTCAGGTCGGTCTGGGCGGTGAAGGCGCCGGTGTCGTGACGGAGACAGGTCCCGGCGTCACGCACCTGTCGGTCGGCGACCGCGTGATGGGCGTCCTCCATGGCTCCTTCGGCCCGACGGCCGTGGCGGACACCCGCATGGTCGCGCCGGTCCCGCAGGGTTGGGACATGCGGCAGGCGGCCGCGATGCCCGTCGCGTATCTGACAGCTTGGTACGGGTTGGTGGAGCTGGCAGACCTGAAGGCGGGCGAGCGTGTGCTGATCCACGCTGCCACGGGTGGTGTGGGGATGGCGGCGGTACAGATCGCCCGTCACCTGGGTGCCGAGGTCTTCGCCACCGCGAGTCCGGGCAAGCACGCCGTACTGGCGGAGATGGGCATCGACGCGGCGCACCGCGCCTCCTCCCGGGACCTCGCCTTCGAGGACACGTTCCGCCAGGCCACCGGCGGGCGTGGCATGGACGTCGTACTCAACAGCCTGACCGGCGAGTTCATCGACGCCTCCCTGCGGTTGCTCGGCGACGGCGGCGGCCGGTTCCTCGAAATGGGCAAGACCGATGTGCGCGCATCGGAGGAGGTGGGCGCGGAGTACCCGGGTGTCAGCTACACCGTGTACGACCTGGTCACCGACGCGGGACCGGATCGCATCGCGGTCATGATGGGTGAGCTGGGAGAGAGGTTCGCTTCCGGTGCCCTTGACCCGCTGCCGGTGCGTTCCTGGCCGCTGGACAGGGCACGTGAGGCGTTCCGGTTCATGAGTCAGGCCAAGCACACCGGCAAACTCGTACTCGACGTACCCGCGCCGCTCGACCCCGACGGCACCGTTTTGATCACCGGGGGCACGGGGGCGCTGGGTCAGGTCGTGGCCGAGCATCTGGTGCGGGAGTGGGGCGTACGACACTTGCTGCTGGCCAGCCGCAGCGGGCCGGAAGCCCCGGGCAGCGAGGAACTGACCGACAAGCTCAAGGAGTTGGGCGCCGAGGTCGCCATTGTCGCGTCCGACGTCAGCGATCCGGCCTCGGTGGTGGAGCTGGTCGGTAAGACGGATCCCTCGCATCCGTTGACGGGTGTCGTGCATGCGGCAGGCGTGTTGGAGGACGGGGTCGTGACCGCGCAAACACCTGAGGGGTTGGCGCGGGTGTGGGCGGCCAAGGCCGCTGCGGCCGCGAATCTCCATGAGGCGACCCGGGAGATGCGCCTAGGCCTGTTCGTGGTGTTCTCCTCCGCTGCCGCCACGCTCGGCAGCCCGGGCCAGGCCAACTACGCCGCAGCAAACGCCTATTGCGACGCGCTGATGCAGCACCGCCGGACCCGGGGCCAGGCCGGCCTGTCCGTCGGCTGGGGCCTCTGGGAGACCCCGGACACCCAGACGGGCACCGCCGCCGACGAGGCTCCCCAGGGCATGACCGGCGGACTCAGCGACACCGACGTGGCCCGTATGGCACGCATCGGCGTCAAGGCGATGAGCAACACACACGGCCTTGCCCTGTTCGACGCCGCGCACCGCCACGGCCGCCCCCACCTCGTCGCCGTCGACCTGGACACCCGCGTCCTGGCACACAAACCCGCCCCGGCCCTTCCCTCCCTCCTGCGCGCCTTCGCCGAAGGTCAAGGAGCCGGCCGGGGCGGCGGTCAGGCCGGCGGCCGGGCACGACCGACAGCCGCCACCGCCCGGCAGAACGTCGACTGGACCGCGAAGCTGTCCGCGCTGACCGCCGACGAACAGCACCGCACCCTCCTCGACCTGGTACGGACCCACGCGGCCGCCGTCCTCGGGCACGCGGGTACGGACGCCGTACGCGCCGACGCCCCCTTCCAGGATCTCGGCTTCGACTCCCTCACCGCGGTCGAACTGCGCAACCGCCTCTCGGCCTCCACCGGTCTGCGCCTGCCCGCCACGTTCATCTTCCGGCACCCCACCCCGTCGGCCATCGCCGAGGAACTGCGCGCACAGCTGGCCCCCGCGGGAGCCGACCCGGCCGCGCCGCTCTTCGGTGAATTGGACAAGCTCGAGACGGTGATCGCGGGGCACGCACACGACGAGAGCACCCGGACCCGCCTCGCGGCACGCCTGCAGAACCTGCTGTGGCGCCTGGACGACACGTCGGCCCGCTCGGACCACGCGGCCGGCGACAGTGACGCCGACGGTGACGCCGCCGAGAACCGAGACCTCGAATCCGCGTCGGACGACGAGCTCTTCGAGCTGATCGACCGCGAACTGCCTTCTTGATCAGGAGTGGAGAAGACATGCCGGGTACGAACGACATGCCGGCTACGAACGACACGCCGGGTACCGAGGACAAGCTCCGCCACTACCTGAAGCGAGTGACCGCGGATCTCGGGCAGATCCGTCAGCGCCTGCGCGACATGGAGGAGAGGCAGCGGGAACCGATCGCCATCGTCGCGATGGCCTGCCGGTACCCGGGCGGGGTCGCCTCGCCCGAGCAGCTGTGGGACCTGGTCGCCTCGCGCGGCGACGCCATCGAGGAGTTCCCCACCGACCGCGGCTGGGACGTGGCCGGCCTCTACCACCCCGACCCGGACCACCCCGGCACGACCTACGTGCGCGAAGCCGGGTTCCTGCGGGACGCCGCCCGTTTCGACGCCGACTTCTTCGGCATCAACCCGCGCGAGGCACTCGCCGCCGACCCGCAGCAGCGGGTGCTCCTCGAAGTGTCGTGGGAACTGTTCGAACGGGCGGGCATCGACCCCGCCACGCTCAAGGACACCCTCACCGGCGTGTACGCGGGTGTGTCGAGCCAGGACCACATGTCCGGGAGCCGGGTGCCACCGGAGGTCGAGGGATACGCCACCACGGGAACCCTCTCCAGCGTCATCTCCGGCCGCATCGCCTACACCTTCGGCCTGGAGGGCCCGGCGGTGACGCTGGACACGGCGTGCTCGGCATCGCTGGTCGCGATCCACCTCGCCTGCCAGGCGCTGCGCCAGGGCGACTGCGGCCTGGCGGTGGCGGGAGGCGTGACCGTACTGTCCACGCCGACGGCGTTCGTGGAGTTCTCACGCCAGCGCGGACTCGCACCGGACGGCCGCTGCAAGCCGTTCGCCGAGGCCGCCGACGGCACCGGATTCTCCGAGGGCGTCGGCCTGATTCTCCTGGAACGCCTCTCCGACGCCCGCCGCGACGGACATCAAGTCCTCGGTGTCGTCCGCGGATCGGCCGTCAACCAGGACGGCGCGAGCAACGGCCTGACCGCCCCGAACGACGTCGCCCAGGAACGCGTGATCCGCCAGGCCCTGACCAACGCCCGCGTCACCCCGGACGCCGTCGACGCCGTGGAGGCACACGGGACCGGCACCACGCTCGGCGACCCGATCGAGGGCAACGCCCTCCTCGCGACCTACGGGAAGGACCGCCCCGCCGACCGGCCGCTGTGGCTCGGCTCGGTGAAGTCGAACATCGGTCACACGCAGGCCGCCGCAGGTGTCGCGGGCGTCATCAAGATGGTGATGGCGATGCGCCACGGCGAGCTGCCCGCCTCCCTGCACATCGACCGGCCCACACCCCACGTGGACTGGGAGGGCGGGGGAGTACGACTGCTCACCGACCCCGTGCCGTGGCCACGGACCGAACGCCCCCGCCGCGCGGGAGTCTCCTCCTTCGGCATCAGCGGCACCAACGCCCACCTGATCGTGGAACAGGCCCCTGCCCCGCCCGACACGGGCGCCGCATCCTCCGACGGCCTTGTGGTGCCGTGGGTGGTGTCGGCCCGTAGCCCGCAGGCTTTGCGTGATCAGGCGTTGCGTCTGCGTGACTTCGCCGGTGATGTGTCCCGCGCGCCGCTCACCGAGGTGGGCTGGTCGCTGCTGAAGACGCGTGCGCTGCATGAGCACCGTGCCGTTGTGGTGGGCGTGGAGCGGGCCGAGTTGATCGCCGGTCTGGAGGCTCTGGCGGAGGGTGAGCCACATGCGGCACTGATCGGTCCGTCCTGCTCACAGGGTCGGGCGGGTGGCGATGACGTGGTGTGGCTGTTCAGCGGGCAAGGCAGCCAGCTCGTGGGTATGGGTGCTGGTTTGTATGAGCGGTTCCCGGTGTTCGCGGCTGCGTTTGATGAGGTGTGCGGCCTGCTGGAAGGCGAGCTGGGGGTTGGCTCGGGTGGGCTGCGGGAGGTGGTGTTCCGTGGTCCGCGGGAGCGGTTGGATCACACGATGTGGGCGCAGGCGGGGTTGTTTGCGTTGCAGGTGGGGTTGGCCCGGTTGTGGGCGTCGGTCGGGGTGCGGCCGGATGTGGTGCTCGGGCATTCGATCGGTGAGATCGCGGCAGCCCATGTGGCGGGGGTCTTTGACCTGGCGGATGCGTGCCGGGTGGTGGGTGCGCGGGCCCGTTTGATGGGTGGACTGCCTGAGGGCGGGGCGATGTGTGCCGTGCAGGCCACACCCGCCGAGCTGGCCGCCGATGTGGATGGTTCGGCCGTGAGCGTGGCGGCGGCCAACACACCCGACTCCACTGTCATTTCGGGTCCGTCGGATGAGGTGGACCGGATCGCGGGACTGTGGCGGGAGCGGGGTCGTAAGACGAAGGCCCTGAGCGTGAGTCATGCCTTCCATTCGGCGTTGATGGAGCCGATGCTCGCGGAGTTCACCGAAGCGATACGAGAGGTCAAGTTCGCGCAGCCTTCGATCCCGCTCATGAGCAACGTCTCCGGGGAACGGGCCGGAGAGGAGATCACGTCCCCGGAGTACTGGGCACGTCACGTACGCCAGACAGTTCTCTTCCAGCCCGCTCTCGCCCAAGTGGCGACCAGGGCAGGCGTGTTCGTCGAGCTCGGCCCCAGCCCCGTACTGACCACCGCCGCCCAGCACACCCTGGACCACATCACCGAGCCGGAAGGCCCCGAGCCGGTCGTCACCGCGTCCCTCCACCCCGACCGGCCGGACGATGTGGCCTTCTCGCACGCCATGGCCGACCTACACGTAGCCGGGATCAGCGTGGACTGGTCGGCGTACTTCCTCGCCGACCCTGCCGACCCCACCCCCCGCACCGTCGACCTGCCCACCTACGCCTTCCAGGGGCGGCGCTTCTGGCTGGCGGACATCGTGGCGCCCGAGGCCGTCTCCTCGGCGGACGGTGAGGAGGCCGGGTTCTGGGCCGCCGTCGAAGGCGCGGACTTCCAGGCGCTCTGCGACACCCTGCACCTCAAGGACGACGAGCACCGGACGGCTCTGGAGACGGTGTTCCCGGCGCTGGCCGCGTGGCGGCGCGAACGGCGTGAGCGGTCGATCGTCGATGCCTGGCGGTACCGGGTCGACTGGCGACGCATCGACCTGCCGACACCGGCACCGGCACCGATGCCGGCACCGGATTCGGGCGCCGGCCCCGGGGCCTGGCTGATCGTGGCTCCCGCGCGCGGCGCTGGTACTTGGCCGCAGGTCTGCGCCCGGGCGCTGGAGCAGGCGGGTGCACCCGTACGTATCGTCGAGGTCGGCCCGCACGCCGACCGGGCGGACATGGCGGACCTGGTCCAGGCATGGCGGACACGGTGCTCGGACGACACGACCCCACTCGGGGGAGTGCTCTCCCTGCTCGCCCTCGCGGAGGGACCGGACACCGGCCCCGACGGGGTTCTCCTCGCGTCCCACGGACTCACCGGCACCTTGACGCTGCTGCACGGCCTGCTGGACGTCGGTGGGGACGTGGGCGTCGAAGCGCCTCTCTGGTGTGCCACGCGCGGCGCCGTGTCGTGCGGCGACGCCGATCCGCTCGTCTCTCCGTCACAGGCCCCGGTCTGGGGACTCGGACGCGTGGCCGCCCTGGAACACCCGGAGCTGTGGGGCGGCCTGATCGACCTGCCCGCCGACCCGGAGTCGCTCGACACGAGCGCGCTGTACGCGATTCTGAGCGGAGACGCCGGCGAGGGCGGTGGCGAGAGCGGCGGCGAGGATCAGGTCGCGCTGCGCCGGGGCGCGGTCCTCGGCCGCCGCCTGGTGCCCGACACGACCCCGGACCTGTCCCCGGGCGCGCCCCCGGACGCCACCCCCGACGTGCCCGGAACCGCAGCCCCCACCGACGCGACCTCCGGACCGTGGCAGCCGCATGGTGCCGTCCTCGTCACCGGAGGCGTCGGTCACCTGGCCGATCAGGTCGTACGGTGGCTCGCCGCGTCCGGCGCCGAACACGTCGTACTCCTGGACACGGGCCCCACCGACACCCGCAGTCCCGACCGGGACGACGACCTCGCGGCAGAAGCCGCCGAACACGGCACCGGGCTGACAGTCCTGCGCACACTGGGTGAGCTGACGGACGTACCCGTACGGCCCATACAGACCGTCATCCACACCTCGCTGCCCGGCGAGCTCGCGCCGCTGGCCGAGGTCACCCCCGACGCGCTCGGCGCGGCCGTGTCCGCCGCCGCGCGGCTGAGCGAGCTCACCGGCACCGGGGCGGTGGAGACCGTCCTGTTCTTCTCCTCCGTGGCGGCTTCGCTCGGCAGCAGGGAGCACGGCGCCTACGCCGCCGCCAACGCCTACCTCGACGCGCTGGCGCAACAGGCCAGTGCCGATGCCGCGAGCCCCCGCACGGTTTCCGTGGGGTGGGGCATCTGGGATCTGCCCGACGACGGGGATGTGGCGCGCGGCGCCGCCGGGCTGTCCCGGCGGCAGGGACTGCCGCCGCTGGAACCGCAGTTGGCCCTCGGGGCCCTGCGCGCGGCGCTCGACGGCGGCAAGGGGCACACGCTGGTCGCCGACATCGAGTGGGAACGGTTCGCACCGCTGTTCACGCTGGCCCGGCCCACCCGACTGCTCGACGGGATCCCCGCCGCCCAGCGGGTCCTCGACGCCTCATCGGAGAGCGCCGAGGCATCGGAGAACGCCTCGGCACTCCGTCGAGAACTGACGGCGCTGCCCGTGCGGGAGCGCACCGGGGCACTTCTCGACCTGGTCCGCAAACAGGTGGCCGCCGTCCTGCGCTACGAGCCGGGCCGGGACGTGGCGCCGGAGAAGGCCTTCAAGGACCTGGGCTTCGACTCCCTCGTGGTGGTGGAGCTGCGCAACCGGCTGCGCGCCGCCACCGGGCTCCGGCTGCCCGCCACCCTGGTCTACGACTACCCCACGCCCCGCGCCCTCGCGGAACACCTGCTGGACAGGGTGCTGCCCGACGGCGGCGCGGCAGAGCTTCCCGTGGCCGCCCACCTGGACGACCTGGAGGCGGCCCTCACCGACCTGCCGGCCGACGACCCCCGCCGCAAGGGCCTGGTCCGGCGCCTGCAGACGCTGCTGTGGAAACAGCCCGACGCGATGGGGCCGACCGGTCCCGCCGACGAGGAGGAGCAGGGCGCGCCCGAGGACCTGTCGACTGCGAGCGCCGACGACATGTTCGCCCTGATCGACCGGGAGTGGGGCACGCGGTGAGCGTGGTGGAGCGGGGTGCGGGGTCGGCGGACTCGGTGAAACAGGGTGACGGACTCGCGGGCTTGGTCGAGCGTGCCGAGGTGCTGGCCGCTCTCCGGGACGCCTTCGCCGGCTCCCCGGGCACCGGCGGCAGCCTCGTGGTGCTCAGCGGCGCGGTGGGCACCGGCAAGACCGCGCTGCTACGGGCGTGGGCCGACCGCATCGGTGCCGACGCCGACGCCCTGGTCCTGACAGCCACCGCATGCCGCGCCGAGCGCGACCTGCCGCTGGGTGTCCTGGAACAGCTGGTACGCAGCCCCGGCCTGCCCCCGGCGAGTGCCGAGCGTGCGCTGGCGTGGTGGGACGAGGAGGCATCGGCCACTCCCAGAAAGACGCACGCGAACGGGACCGACGCCGACGGCACCGACACGAACGGGACGGACCCGGGAGAGGCGAACGCAGGAGAGCCCGCCGCAGGCGGCGAGCCCATCCTCGCCGCCTCCGCCCTCCGCGGCCTCTGCGAGGTCCTGCGGGACCTGCTCGCCGAGCGGCCCCTCGTGGTCGCCGTCGACGACGCGCACCACGCCGACGCGGCGTCGCTGCAGTGCCTGCTCTCCCTCGTGCGCCGGCTGCGGTCGGCACGGCTCCATGTGCTGTTCACCGAGTACGCCCATCAGAAGGCGGCGAACGCCCTGCTGAGCAGCGAGTTCCTGCACGAGCCCGCCCTGCGGCGGATCCACCTGGAACCACTGTCGAAGGGAGGCGTGGAGACCGTGCTCGCCCGGCACCTCGACGAGCGGACGGCACAAGACCTCACCCCCGTCGTCCACAGCATGAGCGCGGGCCACCCGCTCCTCGTACGGGCACTGGCCGAGGACCACCGTGCGGCGGGCGGCGCAAGGGAGGCGTACGGCCGTGCCGTTCTCAGCTTTCTGTATCGGCACGAGACACCGGTCACGCAAGTCGCCCGCGCCATAGCCGTGTTGGGCGCGCACACCGGGCCCGACCTGGTCGGGCGGCTGCTCGACGTCGATGCGGCGTCCGTCGCGCGGGCCGTGCGGCAGCTGACCGTCGCGGACGTGCTCCACGAGGGCCGCCTGTGCCACCCGGCGTTCGCGGCCGCGGTCCTGGACGGCATGCCGCCCGAGGAACGCCGCGCCCTGCACGGACGGGTCGCCGACCTCCTGCACGAGGAGGGGGCACCGGCCACCGAAGTGGCCGCCCACCTCGTCGCCGCCGACCGCTCCGACGCCCCGTGGGCCGTACCCGTCTTCCAGGAGGCGGCCCAACTCGCCCTGGACGACGACGAGGTGGAGACCGGCGTCGGCTATCTGCGCGCTGCCCATCGGCGGTGCCGGGACGCAGGGCAGCGCGCCGCGGTCGTCGGCGCGCTCGCCGACGCGGAGTGGCGGCTCGACCCGGCAAAGGTCCTGCGCCACCTGCCCGACCCCGCCGCCGTGCCCTCGCACGCGGACCCCACCCTTACCCCGGCCGCCCCGCCTCTCCCCACCCACCTCCTCTGGCACGGGCGGGTCGAGGAAGGACTGGACGCCATCAGCATGCTCACCGGGTCGGCGGGGTCAAGACCGGCGGGTGCGCCGACGATGAACCCCGCGGACTTGGACACCCCATGGCTGTGGGGCGCCTATCTCTACCCCGGGCACGTCAAGGAGCGCCTGGGCTCCGGCGCCCTGTCCCCGCAGCGCTCGACCCCGCCGGCGGTCACGCCGGAGCTGCAGGGCGCGGGCACGCTGATGAACGATCTGCTGCACGGCGGCGAACGCGACGCCACCGAGGCCGCCGAGCGCGCCCTGAACCGCTACCGGCTCGGCCCCCGCACCATCGCGGTCCAGACGGCCGCCCTGGCCGCCCTCACCTACCGCGACCGGCCGCACCGCGCGGCCGCCTGGTGCGACGGCCTCGTCGCCCAGGCCGACGAGCGCAACAGCCCCACCTGGCGTGCCCTGTTCACCGCGTGGCGTGCCCTGATCCACCTGCGGCAGGGCGACCCGGCCGCGGCGGAACAGCGCGCCGAAACCGCACTCGCCCTGCTCGGGCCGAAGGGCTGGGGCGCAGCGATCGGCCTCCCGCTGGCAGCCGCCGTACAGGCCAAGGCAGCCCTCGGGGATGTCGACGGGGCGGCGGCGCTCCTGGAACGGCCGGTGCCGCAGGCGGTGTTCCAGACCCGCACCGGACTGCACTACCTGGCGGCCCGAGGCCGCTACCACCTCGCCACCGGCTGCCACTACGCGGCCCTGTGCGACTTCTACGCCTGCGGAACCCGGATGAGCAGCTGGGGCCTGGACCTGCCCGCGCTGGAGCCGTGGCGCCTCGGCGCCGCCGAAGCGTATCTGGCCCTCGGTGAAGCGCTCCTGGCGCGCCAACTCGTCGACGGGCAGCTGTCATTGCCCACGCCCGCCGACGGCCGCACCTGGGGCATGACGCTGCGCCTGCGGGCGGCCACGTCTCCCGCGCCGGCCCGGGCCGAACTCCTCGACGAGGCCGTGGCGGTGCTCCGGGGGAGCGGGGACGCCTTCGAGCTGGCGCGGGCCGTGGCCGACCAGGCTGTGGCCGTACGCGAAGGGGGCGAGGCGGAACGCGCCCGGCTGCTGGCCCGCAAAGCGGAGCTGCTGGCCCGGCGCTGGGGCAGTGCCCCCGCGCCCGCCACCGTCCCCGGGCCACCCGAGCGGCGCGGCCCGGCCACCCCGGACGCCGAACTGACCGGCGCGGAGCGGCGGGTGGCCGAGCTGGCCGCCGAGGGATTCACCAACCGGGAGATCTCCCGGAAGCTGTGCGTCACGGTCAGCACCGTGGAACAGCACCTGACCCGGATCTACCGGAAGCTCGACGTCAAACGCCTTGACCTGCAAGCGGCCCTCGGCTGACCGCGGGGCGCGCGCCCCGCGGTCAGTCTCGGTTGGGTCAGGACCTTACCGGGTCAGGACCGCACAGCAGCCCTCGGCGTGGTCGTCGCCGTGTCCAGACCCACCACGGCCCGCTCCTCAGGAAGGAACGGGGGAGCGGTGAGCTCCGGGAGGCGTTCGTCGGCGCGCATCGCCATCAGGAAACGGTTGGAACCCAGCTCGGCCTGCGGTGCGTTGAGGCTCATCACGTCCGTGACGATCTCGGACGCCTTCGGGGAACGGATCGACGCCGCGGTGATGGCCTCGGCGAACCGCAGACGCTGCTCGGTGTCCACACCGATGAGCCGCGGATCCGTTGCCGACACGCGGCAGTTGACGTAGTCGATGTCCTTGGTCGCGGCGAGGATCCACGGGTCGTCCACGGCCGCGCCGATCGCTTTCTGCAGGACGCGGGCGCCGGGTCGGGCGGACCCCGTCCCCTCCGCCAGGCTCCGCTCGAACTCGCGGTCGATCGTGGTGGCGCAGCGCGCTGCCGAACTCATGCCGTGGCCGTAGATCGGGTTGAACGCGGTCAGTGAGTCACCGATGACGAGCAGGCCGTCGGGCCACTGGTCGAGCCGCTCCGGATAGAGGCGGCGGTTGGCACCGGAGCGGGAGCCGAAGACGGGGGTGAGGGGTTCGGCGTCCCGGAGCAGGTCGGCGAGGATCGGATGGTTCAGGTTCTCAGCGAAGGGGAGGAACTCGTCCTCGTGCGTCGGGAGTTGCGCGCCGCGCGTGCAGGAGAGCGTCGCGAGCCAGCGGCCGCCCTCGATGGGGTAGACCACACCGAAGCGGCCGGGTTCGCGGACCCGGTCGTCGGCGGCGATGTTCACGGCGGGGAAGTGCGTCGTCGCGCCCGGCGGGGCCTTGAAGAGCCGGGTGGCGTAGGCGACGCCCGCGTCCACGACGTCTTCCTCCAGTGCCGGTACGCCGAGAGCGGCGAGCCACTGCTTGAGGCGGGAGCCGCGCCCGGTGGCGTCGATCACCAGGTCGGCGTCCAGCTGCTCCTGCCGACCGCTGTCGAGGTCGCGGACGACGACACCGGTGACCCGGCCGCCACTACCACCGTCGCCGCCTCCGTCGCTGCCGGTCAGCTCGACGGCCTCGGTGCGCTGCCGGACGGTTATGTTGGCTGCCACCAGGGCCTGTTGACGTACCGTCAAGTCCAGCAGCGGGCGGCTGGCGACCAGCGCGAACTGAGTGGCGGGGAAGCGGTGCTGCCAGCCCTGCCCGGTCAGGGTCACCAGGTCCTCGGGGAAGCCGAGGCGCCGGGCGCCGGCCGTGAGGAGGCGGTCGGTGGTGCCGGGCAGCATCTCCTCGATGAGGCGGGCGCCGTTGGACCACAGGAGGTGCGCGTGGCGGCCCTGCGGGACCCCCTTGCGATGCTGGGGCTTCTCGGGCAGCGCGTCACGTTCCACGACGGTGACGGCGTCGACGTGCCGGGCCAGGACGTGGGCCGCCAGGGTGCCTGCCATGCTGGCACCCAGGACGACGGCGTGTGCGGGTCGGGTGGTGGTCACGCGCTAATCCCTTCGGGGTGGGTGGTGTCGGCGGGCCCGACGGGATCGTCCATGGTCACGTCCGTGACGCCCCAGAACGCCTGGACCCGGCGGCCGAGCCCGTTCTCGTCGAGTTCGACGATGCCGACGATGCGGAAGGTCATCGGCCGCGGCCGCTGCACGGTGACCGTGGTCGGCGTCACCACGAAACGGTCGTCCATCGACGTCATCGGCGGGTCCGGCACCTCGTGCGTACCGCAGGAGACGGCCAGTTCGAGATGGCGGCGGAGATCGTCCTTGCCCACCATCGGGGGCCGCCCCACGGGGTCCTCGAAGACGATGTCGTCCGTGAACAGGTCGAGGACGCCTTCGATGTCACCGGCGTTGATGCGCTGGGCGTAGTCGACGGCCATCTGCTTGCGCGCGGCCTCGTCGGGCATGGCACCTCCAGGAAGGGTGGGCAGACCTTTGAAATGTCATCTGGGATGTCATCGCGGGCCGCAGGTTCAGCCGAGGACCGTGAGATCGGATGTGCCCCAGTACGACTTCAGATGCCGGATGAGGCCGGACGTGTCCATGCGGATCACGAGCATCGCCGTGCGGGCGATGCGGGCCGCCCCCGGGTCCTCGGGGGCCTTGAGCCAGCCCCGCTCCGCGTACAGCGGGCCCACGGGCCGGTAGTCCATGACGGAGGCGATCTGGATCAGCGCGTGCGTGGCGTCCTGCCCCGCGACGGGCTCGGCCGCCTCCTCGCGCAGGTGCGCGGCGAGAAGCGGTCCGTAGTGGGCGCGCAGCGCGTCGTGCCCGATGACGGGCGGGAGGCCGACCGGGTCCTCGAGGACCGCGTCGGGCGCGTACAGCTCGATGATCGCGTCCAGGTCCCCGGCGTTGACCCGCCGGCTGTGCTCCAGGGCCCGCTTCTTGCGGGCGAACTCGTTCATCGCTGCCCCTCCACTGCCTGTCCGTTGCCTTGTCCGTTCGTGCTGTCCCTGCCGAGGTCCCGGTCGATGAACGCGAAGATCTCGTCCGTCGACGCGTCCTCGATACGTGTACGGGTGGCCACCGCGACCTCGCCGGCCGTGTCGTCGGGCGCGTCGAGCCTGGCCAGCGTGGCGCGCAGCCGCCCCGCGAGTTCGGCGCGTGCCGAGCCGTCCTTCGAGGAGACCGAGAGGAGCGAGTCCTCGATGCGCTCGAACTCCGCCAGGACGTCAGCGAGGGGATCCGCCGCGCGCGGCGCCAGCTCCTGCCGCAGCTGCGCGGCGAGCTCCGCCGGGTTCGGGTGGTCGAAGACGAACGTGGCGGGCAGCTTCAGACCCGTCGCCGCCGAGAGCCGGTTGCGCAGCTCCACCGCGGTCAGCGAGTCGAAGCCGAGTTCCCGCAGCCCTTGCGTCGCGTTGACGGGCGTCGCCGCGTCGTAGCCGAGGACGGCCGCGATGTGGGTGCACACCAGGTCGAGCAGCGCCTCCTCCCGCTCGGGGTCGGACATCGCGCCGAGCGACTTGAGCAGCGCGGCCGCCCCCGCCGACACGGCACTGGCGCCGCTCTTGCTCCCACCACCGCGTACCAGGTCGCTCAGCAGTGCCGGGGCGGGGTGGCTCTGGGCCTGTCGGCGCATCCGGGCGAGGTCCAGACGGACCGGCGCGTACAGGGGCAGACCGCCTGCCCATGCCGCGTCGAGGAGGGCGAGGCCCTCGTCGACGCCGAGCCCGACCACACCGGCGCGGGCGTGGCGTGCCCGGTCGGCGTCGGTGAGCCGTCCCGACATGCCGCTCGCCAGCTCCCAGTAGCCCCACGCAAGGGAGGTCGCCGCCGCGCCGCCGTCGTGCCGGTGCCGGGCCAGCGCGTCGAGGAAGGCGTTGGCGGCCGTGTAGCTGCCCTGGCCGGGGCCGCCGAGCAGCCCGGCGACCGAGGAGTACAGGACGAACGCGGACAGGTCCGCGTCCCGCGTCAGCTCGTGGAGGTGCCATGCGGCGTCCGCCTTCACGCGCATCACCTCCTCGACCTGCTCGGCCGTGAGGTTCTGCACCACCGCGTCGTTCACGGTGCCCGCGCAGTGGAAGACGGCGGTCAGCGGATGCTCCGCGGACACCGTCTCCAGGAGGGCGACGGCTTCGTCCCGGTCGCCCGGGTCGCAGGCGGCGAAGGTGACCCGCGCGCCGAGCGCGGACAGGTCGGCGGCCAGTTCGAGGGCGCCCGGCGCGTCGGCTCCCCGCCTGCTGGACAGCAACAGGTGCCTTGCTCCGTACCGCTCCACGAGGTGCCGGGCCGTCAGCGCACCGAGTGCTCCGGTGCCGCCGGTGATCAGCACGGTGCCCTCGGGGTCGAAGGCGGGAGGCAGGGAGAACACGGTCGTACCGGCCGTGGGCGGTGCCGCGAGCGCGGCGGGCGCTTGCCGGATGTCCCACACGGTGATGTCGAGCGGCGTCAGAGCACGGACGCCGCCTCGCTCCGCGGACTCTTCCCTGGATCCCGCCGACTCCGTCAGCTTCGCAAGCTCCGCGAGGATTTCCCGTACGCGCCAGGGCTCCGGCGGCACGACGGCCTGCCCCTCGTCCGGCCCGCCCACACGGTGGACCACCAGGGCCGCGCCCTCGCGGCGGAGGGTGACATCGGCCGCGCGCTCGGCGTCAGAACCGTCCACGGCCTCCACCCGCCACCGCCCCGCAAGGCGCAGCACGGCACGGCCGACGGAACCGGTCTCCGCCCCGACGAGCAGAGTCTCGCCACCACGCGGCGCCACGACATCCGCCAGCACGTGATACGCGGACACATAGGCGCCCAAGGACCCGGCAGCCTGCGCCCAACTCCAGCCCATCGGCACCTTCATGAGCAGCGCGGCATCGGCAACGGCCACCGGCCCCACTGAGTCGAACAACCCCATCACCCGGTCGCCCACGGCCACCGAACCGACCTCGCCGCCGACCTCCGTCACCACACCGGCACCCTCGGCGTGATCCCCGGTGAGCGACCCTGGCGCCGCGGCCCGCACCGCGACCCGCACCTCGTGCGGCTCCAGCGCCCGCCCGGCCTCGGGAGCGTCGACAAGGGACAACTGCTGCCCCTCGCCCGCGCCTTGGGCCCGCTCCAGTCGCCACGTGAGCGATCCGACCGGCGGCACCAGACGCACCGAAGCGTCATCGCGCACGAGCCGCGGTACGAAGGCGCGCCCGTCACGCACCGCCAACTCGGTTTCACCGGAGGCCAGTACGCCGCGCAGAGCGGCCGACGAAGACTCCAGCCCGTCCACGTCGAGCAGCGTCAGACGACCGGGATTCTCGGCCTGCGCGCTGCGCACCAGACCCCACAGCGACGCGGCCGCCAGATCGTCGGCGATCTCACCCGGCCGCGCGGCGACCGCGCCCCGGGTGACGACGACGAGACGGGTCGCCGCGAACGCCGGGTCGTCCGCCCACTCCTTGAGCAGCGCCAGAAGGGACACAGCGGCCAGTCGCGCGCACCCGGCCGCATCACCGCCCCTACCACCGTCATCCGCGGCGCACACGGCGAGCACGACATCGGGCGCTTCGCCCCCGGCCACCACCCCGTCCCGCAGCGCACCGAACGTGTCCCACACGGGGCCGGCGGACAGCGCACCGGACACGGCGTCGGCCAGCGCACCGTCCGACGTACCGCCGCTCAGCGGATCATCCCCAACAGGCCCGACGACCGCGACGCGCGGGACGCCCCCGCCCGCCTCCTCGGCCGGCCCGGCGACCTCCGTCCACACGAGGCGGAAGAGCGCGTCACGGTCCGCCGCACGGGCGCCCGCGATCTGGTGGGCGGCCACCGGCCGTACCGTGAGCGACTCCAGCGTCAGAACCGGCTCCCCGCCTCCGTCCCCGTCCACGGCCGTGAGGGCCAGCTGGTCGGGAGCGGTGCGCGCGATACGTACCCGAAGCTTCTCCGCACCCGGCGCATGCACCCGCAACCCGCTCCAGGAGAACGGCAGCAGCACCTGGTCGGTGTCGGCGGACGACGTGACCGCGTCCAGGATCAGCGCGTGCAGCGTGGCGTCGAGCAGCACCGGGTGCACCTGGTAGCGGTCGGCCCTGCCGCTCTCCGCCTCGGGCAGCGCCACCTCGGCGAAAAGGTCGTCCCCGAGCCGCCACGCGCTCACCAGACCCTGCGAGCCGGGCCCGAAGTCATAGCCGTACGAAGCGAGTTCGTCGTACGGGTCCTGCCCGCCGACCGGTGTGGCGCCCGGCGGCGGCCACGCCCCGCCGAACGAGGTGTCCCCGGCGTCGGGCCCCGACGGGGCGACCACCCCCGCGGCATGCCGTGTCCACACGGCCTCGTCGCCTTCACCCGTGGGCCGCGAATGGACGGTCACGGGACGCCGCCCGTCCTCGGCCACGGAACCGACCGCCACCTGTACGTCGACCGCGCCCGCACCCTCGTCCCCGAAGGCGAGCGGAGTGTGCAGCGTCAGCTCCGCCAACTCCGCGCAGTCGGCCCGCACCCCGGCCTGCAACGCGAGCTCCACGAACGCCGAACCGGGCAGCAGCACCGTGTCCATGACCCGGTGCTCGGCCAGCCACGCCTGGTCCCGCGGAGAGATCCGGCCGGTCAGCAGGTGACTACTGCCGTCCGCGAGCTCCACGGCGGCCCCGAGCAGCGGATGCCCCGCGGAGGCGAGCCCGAGCCCCGCCGGGTCCCCGGCGAGCCCCCTGCGTCCCTCCAGCCAGAACCGCTCCCGCTGGAAGGCGTACGTCGGCAGATCCACCACCCGAGGCAGCGGGACGGCCGGGAACCAGCCCGTCCAGTCGACATCCGCCCCCGCACCGAACGCCTGGGCGGCGGCACGGGTCAGCTGCGCGGCATCGCCGTGGTCACGGCGCAGGGTGGGGACGACGGTGGCGGGCATGTCGGCCCGTTCGATGGTCTCTTCCATGCCGAGGTTGAGTACGGGGTGGGGGCTGGCTTCGATGAACAGGCGGTAGCCGTCGGCCAGCAGTGCGTCGATGGTGTCGGCGAAGCGGACGGGTTGGCGGAGGTTGGTGACCCAGTAGTCGGTGTCGAGGGTGGTGGTGTCGTCGAGGCGTTGGGCCGTGACGGTCGAGTAGAAGGCGATATCTGTGGCGACTGGCTGGATATCGGCGAGCCGGTCGGTGAGGAGATCACGGAGTTCGTCGATCTGGGGGCCGTGGGAGGCGTACCCGACGTCGATGACCCGGGCGCGCAGACCCTGCCCCTCCACCTCCGCGACCACAGCGGCCACATGTTCCGGCGGCCCCGAAATGACCGTCGATGACGGCCCGTTGACCGCTGCCACGCACACGCCAGGCCGATCCCCGATGAGCTCCACAGCCTGCTCCGAGCTGGTGCCCAACGACGCCATGTCGCCCTGCCCCATCAGCTGACGAAGCGCGTCACTGCGTACGGCCACGATCCGCGCCGCATCCTCCAGTGACAGTGCCCCCGCCACACACGCGGCGGCCATCTCACCCTGCGAGTGCCCGATCACAGCAGCCGGAATGATGCCGTAATCCGCCCACACCGCAGCCAGCGAGACCATGACCGCCCACAGCACGGGCTGCACGACCTCGACCCGGGACAGCTCACTCCCGTCCCCGCGCAGCACATCACTCAGTGACCAGTCCACGTACGCCGAAAGCGCCTGCTCACACTCCGCGATCCGCGCCGCGAACACCGGCGACTCATGCAGCAGTTGGGCGCCCATCCCCACCCACTGCGACCCCTGCCCCGGGAACACCAATACCGGCCCCGCGCCCGAGGCGCCCTGTACGGCGCCCTCGACGACGTCGGGGGACGGCTCGCCCGCCGCCAAGGACCGTAGACCGGCAATCAGGTCGTCCCGGTCCCGGCCCACGACCACGGCTCGGTTCTCGAACACCGACCGGCTCTTGACCAAGGACCAGCCCACGTCCAGCGGCGACGCGAGCCGCGGGTCGGCGGTGGCGCGGTCGGCCAGGAGGCGGGCCTGGGCCCGCAGCGCTTCCTCGCCGCGCGCCGACACCACCCAGGGCACCACTCCGGCCGGCGCCGCGGCGTCCTCCGCCGGAGCGTTCACGGGCTCCGGCGCGTCCGGGGCCTGTTCGAGGATGAGGTGCGCGTTGGTGCCGGAGATGCCGAAGGCGGACACTCCGGCGCGGCGCGGGCGTTCGCCGCGCGGCCAGGCGACCGGTTCGGACAGCAGGCGGACGCCACTGCCGTCCCAGTCCACGTGCGGCGTGGGCGCATCGATGTGCAGCGAGGCGGGCAGCTGTTCGTTGCGCAGCGCCATGACCATCTTGATCACACCGGCGACACCGGCCGACGCCTGCGCGTGCCCGATGTTCGACTTGATCGAGCCGAGCCACAGCGGCCGGTCCGCGGGCCGCTCCTTGCCGTACGTGGCGACGAGCGCACTGGCCTCGATGGGGTCGCCCAGCATGGTGCCGGTGCCGTGCGCCTCCACCGCGTCGACGTCCTCGGCGGAGAGCCGCGCGTTGGCGAGGGCCTGTCGGATCACCCGCTGCTGCGCCTGCCCGTTGGGTGCGGTGAGTCCGTTGCTCGTGCCGTCCTGGTTGATGGCGGAGCCCCGGATCACCGCCAGGACCTTGTGGCCGTTGCGCCGGGCCTCCGAGAGCCGTTCGAGTACGACCAGGCCGACTCCCTCGGCCCAGCCGGTGCCGTCGGCGGCGGCCGCGAACGGCTTGCACCGGCCGTCCTTGGCGAGCCCGCGCTGCAGCGAGAACTCGACGAACGAGCCCGGCGTGGCCATCACCGTCGCGCCGCCCGCGAGAGCGAGCGAGCACTCGCCCTGCCGCAGCGCGTGCGCCGCCTGGTGGATCGCCACCAGGGACGACGAGCAGCCGGTGTCGATCGTCATCGCGGGGCCTTCGAGGCCGAGGATGTACGACACCCGGCCGGAGGCGACACAGCCGAGGTTGCCGGTACCGATGTAGCCCTCGACCTCGGTGGGCCGTTCACCGACGAGCGCGAGGTAGTCGAAGATGGTGAGGCCCGTGAACACTCCGGCGTCGCTGCCCTTGAGGGTCTCCCGGTCGAGGCCCGCGCGTTCGATCGCCTCCCAGGCGGTCTCCAGGAGCAGCCGCTGCTGCGGGTCCATCGCGATGGCCTCGCGCGGGCTGATGCCGAAGAAGCCCGCGTCGAAGTCGCCCGCGTCGTAAAGGAATCCGCCCTCGCGCACATAGCTGGTGCCGCGGCTCTCCGGGTCCGGGTCGTACAGCGTCTCCAGGTCCCAGCCCCGGTCGTCCGGGAAGTCCCCCATGGCGTCCTTGCCGGCCGCGACTAGATCCCACAGCTCCTCGGCGGAGCGGACGTCGCCCGGATAGCGGCAGGCCATGCCGACGATCGCGATCGGCTCGTCGTCGACGGCGCCGCCGGAGGCCCCGGCCGCCCGTACCGGGTCGGCGGAGGCCGCCGCGTCACCGGACAGCTCGGCCCGCAGGACGTCGGTGAGTGCGTCGGGGGTGGGGTGGTCGAAGACGACCGTGGTCGGCAGGGTCAGGCCGGTGCTCTTGTTCAGCCTGTTGCGCAGCTCCACCGCGGTCAGCGAGTCGAAGCCCAGCTCCTGGAACGGCTTGGTGGCGGGCACCGCGTCGACGTCCGAGTGCCCCAGTGTGGCCGCCGCCTGGGCGCGCACGTGCTGGAGCAGCAACTGCCGCTGCTGCGCCGGTTTCGCCTCCGTCAGCTCCTGCTGCAGCGACGACACCTCCGTGGCGTCCACCTGTGCCGCGGGCGCGCCGGCCCGCCGGTTCTCGGGCAGGTCGGCGAGGAGCGGGCTGGGCCGCTGGGCGGTGAACGTCGACGTGAACTGCGCCCAGTCGAAGTTCGCCACGGTCAGCGTCGTCTCACCCGCGTCCAAGGCCTGTTGCAGCGCCTTGACGCACAGCTCCGGGCTGAGCGGATGCAGACCGAAGCGGCTGAAGAACGTCAACGCGGCCTGGTCCGCCGCCATCCCTGCCTCGGCCCAGGGGCCCCAGGCGATGGAGGTGGCGGGCAGGCCCTGGGAGCGGCGGTGCTCGGCGAGGGCGTCGAGGAAGTGGTTGGCCGCGCCATAGGCACCCTGCTGGCCGCTGCCCCACACACCGGCACCCGACGAGAACATCACGAACGCCGAGAGCGGCAACTCCCGCGTCAGTTCGTGCAAATGGTGGGCGGCGAGCGCCTTTGGGCGTAGCACCTCGTCCAGCTCGGCGCCCGACACATCGCCGAGACCGATGTAGTTCGGCACGCCTGCCGCGTGGATGACGGCGGTCAGCGGGTGCGCGTCAGGGACATCGTCGATGAGGCGTCGTACCTGCTCGCGGTCGCCGACATCGCAGGCGGTGACGGTGACGGCGGCCCCCAACTCCGTTAGCTCCTCTGCGAGTTCCGTTGCTCCGGGAGCGTCGGGGCCGCGGCGGCTGGTCAGGAGCAGGTGCGGGGCGCCCGCGCGGGCGAGCCACCGCGCGAGGACGGCACCGATGCCACCGGTGCCGCCGGTGATGAGAGTGGTGCCGTCGGGCCGCCAACTCAGGCCACTACTGACCACATTGGCGGGCGCGTGCGCAAGGCGACGGACATGGGCGCCGGACGGCCGGATGGAGATCTGGTCCTCTTCCTGCGGAACCAGCGCGGCGGCCAGCCGGGTCAGCGTCTGGTGGTCGATACGGGCGGGCAGGTCGACGAGCCCGCCCCACAACCGCGGATACTCCAGCGCCGCGACACGCCCCAGCCCCCACACCTGAGCCTGCACCGGATGGGTGAGGGCGTCGGTGGCGCTCGTGGAGACAGCCCCCTGCGTGAGAGTGCGTACGGCGATGTCGGCGCCGTTGTCCCCGAGGGCCTGGACGAGAGCGGTCGTCGCGGCGAGCCCGGCGGGCACGGCCGGGAACCCGGGATGCGGCTCCTCGTCCAGAGCCAGCAGATTGACGATCCCGGCGTACGCGACCCCGTCCATCAGGGCCCGCAGCTCCTGCGCCAACTCCGTGCGCTCCACAGCGCGCGCGTCGACCACGTGGCGCCGCACCTCGCCACCGTGGGCGGTCAGCGTCTGCGCGGTCGCGAGGACTGCCGGGTGGTCGGCGTGCGCGGCAGGCACGAGCAGCAGCCAGGCCCCGCTGAGCTCCGGCGCCGACGCGTCGGGCAGGTGCTTCCAAGTGACGTGGTAGCGCCAGGAGTCGACGGTGGACTGCTCGCGGTGCCGACGCCGCCAGGCCGAGAGGACGGGCAGCGCGGACTCCAGCGCTCCGACACTCTCCGCCTGCCCCTCGATCTCCAGACTGCCGGCGAGGGCGTCGATGTCCAGCTCCTCGATGGCCTGCCACACCCGGGCCTCGACCGGATCGTGCCCACCGCCCACGGCTGCCACCGCCGCGGGCGGCTCCACCCAGTAGTGCTTGTGCTGGAAGGCGTAGGTGGGCAGGTCGACGGTACGGAGGGTGGGGTCGGCCGGGAACCAGCGCCGCCAGTCGACGTCGGCGCCGGCGGTGAAGGCCTGGGCGGCGGCGAGGGTGAGCTGAGTGGTGTCGCCGTGGTCGCGGCGCAGGGTGGGAATGGTGACGGCTGTTCCCGCGGCCCCGGTCTGCTGCTCGATGGTTTCCTGGATACCGAGGTTGAGGACGGGGTGGGGGCTGGCTTCGATGAAGAGGCGGTAGCCGTCGGCGAGCAGCGCTTCGATGGTGTCGGCGAAGCGGACGGGCTGGCGGAGGTTGGTGACCCAGTAGTCGGTGTCCAGGGCCGTGGTGTCGGCCAGGCGCTCGGCGGTGACGGTCGAGTAGAACGACACGTCTGTGGCGACGGGCTGGATGTCGGCGAGCCGGTCGGTGAGGAGGTCGTGGAGTTGGTCGATCTGGGGGCCGTGGGAGGCGTATCCGACGTCGATGACGCGGGCCCTGAGCCCCTGTGCCTCCGCGTCGGCGACGACCGCCGCGACATGCTCTGGCGGCCCCGAAATAACTGTGGAAGAAGGCCCGTTGACGGCCGCGACGACTACTCCCGGCCGGCCGCCGATGAGCTCGACTGCCTGCTCGGCACCGGCGCTGAGCGACGCCATGTCGCCGTGCCCTTGCAGCTGACGAAGTGCGTCACTGCGTACGGCCACGATCCGCGCCGCATCCTCCAGTGACAGCGCCCCCGCCACACACGCGGCGGCCATCTCACCTTGCGAGTGCCCGATCACAGCAGCCGGAGTGACCCCGTAATCCGCCCACACCGCAGCCAGCGAGACCATCACCGCCCACAACACGGGCTGCACGACCTCGACCCGGGACAGTTCACTCCCGTCCCCGCGCAGGACATCACTCAGCGACCAGTCCACATGCGCCGACAGCGCCTGCTCACATTCCGCGATCCGCTCCGCGAACACGGGGGACTCGTCCAGCAGTTGGGCGCCCATCCCCACCCACTGCGACCCCTGCCCCGGAAACACCAACACCGGCCCAGGCCCCACATCACCAGCAACCCCGGCCACCACATCCGCAGAAGCCGCACCCGCGGCCAATGCCTCCAGACCGGCGCCGGCCTGAGCCAAGTCGTGCCCCACGACCACGGCACGTTGCCCGAACAACGCGCGTGTCGTGGCCAGCGACCAGCCCACCTCGGCCGCCGACACCTCCGCGTTCCCGCCCACGAACTCGGCGAGCCGCCGCGCCTGCTCACGCAACGCATCAGGCGTCCGCCCGGACACCACCCACGGCACCACCCCGCCCGGCCCCGCGACCACAGGGTCGGGCACGTCCTCCTCCGGCGGTGCCTCCTCCAGGATCAGATGCGCATTCGTCCCTGAGATCCCGAACGCCGAGATGCCCGCCCGCCGCGTGCGCTCCGCCGGCCAGTCCACGGGCTCGGAGAGCAGCCGTACGCTGCCCTGTTCCCACTGGACGTGCGGTGATGGGGCGTCGATGTGCAGGGAGGTGGGGAGCAGACCGTTGCGCATCGCCATGACCATCTTGATGACGCCCGCGACACCGGCGGCGGCCTGCGTGTGACCAATGTTCGACTTCACCGAGCCGAGCCAGAGCGGGCGGTCCTCCGGGCGCCCCTGCCCGTACGTGGCGAGCAGGGCCTGCGCCTCGATCGGGTCGCCGAGCGTGGTGCCGGTGCCATGCGCCTCCACGGCGTCGATGTCCTCGGCGGAGAGGCGGGCGTTGGCGAGGGCGGCACGGATGACGCGTTCCTGGGAGGGGCCGTTGGGGGCGGCGAGCCCGTTGCTCGTACCGTCCTGGTTGGTGGCCGAACCCCGTATCACCGCAAGGACCTTGTGGCCGCGGCGGCGCGCTTCGGAGAGCAGCTCCAGCGCCACCACTCCGGCGCCCTCGCCCCAGCCGGTGCCGTCGGCGGCGGCCGCGAACGGCTTGCACCGCCCGTCGGGCGCGAGCCCCCGCTGCCGGGAGAACTCGGTGAACGAACCCGGCGTCGCCATCACCGTCGAACCGCCTGCCAACGCCAGCGAGCACTCGCCCTGCCGCAGCGCCTGACTCGCCAGGTGGATCGCCACCAGGGACGACGAGCACGCCGTGTCGACGGTGACGGCGGGGCCCTCGAGCCCCAGCGTGTATGAGATCCGGCCCGACACCACACTGCCGAGGTTGCCGGTGCCGATGTATCCCTCGACGTCACTGGCCGTCTGGCTGATCAGCGTCAGGTAGTCGTGCGCGCTCACTCCGGTGAAGACGCCGGTGTCACTGCCCTTGAGCGCCTGCGGGTTCATGCCCGCGTGCTCGACCGCCTCCCACGCGGTCTCCAGGAGAAGCCGCTGCTGCGGGTCCATCGCCACGGCCTCACGCGGGCTGATGCCGAAGAACTCGGCGTCGAACTGCCCGGCGTCGTACAGGAAGGCGCCGTCCCGCACATAGCTGGTGCCCGGGTGCTCCGGATCCGGGTGGTACAGCGACTCCAGGTCCCAGCCCCGGTCGTCGGGGAACCCCGCGACCGCGTCACCCCCGTCGCGCACGAGCTCCCAGAGGTCCTCCGCCGACCGGGCGCCGCCCGGAAAGCGGCAAGCCATGCCGACGATGGCGACCGGCTCGGTCGATTCCTTGTCGTGGAGCCGTTGCCGGGCCTCGCGCAGCTCCGCGGTGACCCACTTGAGGTGATCGAGAAGCTTCTCCTCGTTCGACATCTGACCCAGGCTCCTTGGCGCTACGTGGTGATCGGGACGTATGAGGTTGGGGAGGGCAAGGGGGCCGGTGCGGCCGGGGCTCGCTGCTCAGGACTGATCACTGCTCAGGACCCATCGCGGCTCAGGATTTCCCGAACTCGCTGGAGATGAGATCGAAGATGTCGTCCGCGCTCGCCGCCTCCAGATCGGCATGGGCCGACTCGGCGCCTTCCGGCCCGTCCTGCGCCGGACTCCACTTCGAGACGAGGACCTGGAGCCGGCCCACGATGCGGCGCCGGGCCGCCTCGTCCACATCGGCCGCGCCGAACGCCGTGTCCCACTTGTCGAGCGCCGCGAGCACGTCGCCCTCACCGGCGGCCTCGGCGCCGTCGCCGAGCTGTCCGCGCAAGTGAGTGGCCAGGGCCTCGGACGTGGGATGGTCGAAGATCACGGTGGCGGGGAGCGACAGCCCGGTGGTGGTGTTGAGCTGGTTGCGCAACTGGACCGCGGTGAGCGAGTCGAAGCCCAGCTCCTGGAACGGCTTCGCCGCGGGAATGTCCTCCACCGTGCGGCCGAGCGTCGCAGCCGCGTACGTCCGGACCTGCTGGACCAGGAAGCCGAGCCGCTGCGACGCGGGCGTCTTCGCCAGCTCCTCGCGGAACGCGCTCGTCTCGGCGGCGGACCCCGCCTGCTCCGCCTCCCGCTGGTTCTCCGGAAGGTCGTCGAGGAACGGACTGGGCCGCTGCGCGGTGAACGTCGGCGTGAACTTCGCCCAGTCGAAGTTCGCCACGGTCAGCGTGGCGTCGCCCGCGTCGACCGCCTGGTGCAGCGCCTTGACGCACAGCTCCGGAGCGATCGGGTGCAGACCGAAGCGCTTGAAGTACGACAGTGACTCCGGGTCGGCGGACATGCCCGCCTCGGCCCAGGGCCCCCAGGCGATGGAGGTGGCGGGCAGGCCCTGGGAGCGGCGGTACTCGGCGAGGGCGTCGAGGAAGTGGTTCGCCGCGCCATAGGCACCCTGCTGGCCACTGCCCCACACCCCGGCGCCGGACGAGAACATCACGAACGCCGAGAGGTCCAGGTCCCGTGTCGACTCGTGCAGGTTCCAGGCCGCGTCGGACTTCGATCCCAGCACCTCGTCGAGGCGCGCGGTCGTCAGATCACCGATCGCGGTCAGATCGGTCATGCCCGCCGCGTGAATGACGGCGGTGAGGGGATGCTCGGTCGGTATGTCGTCGATGAGGCCGCTCAGTTGCCCGGGATCACTGACGTCGCAGGCGGTGATGGTGACGGCGGTGCCGAGCCGGTCGAGCTCGGCGGCGAGTTCCCGGGCGCCGGGCGCGTCGGGGCCGCGGCGGCTGGTGAGGTGAAGGTGGGGGGCGCCTTGCCGGGCGAGCCAACGGGCGAGGACGGCACCGATGCCGCCGGTCCCGCCGGTGATCAGGGTGGTGCCCCGGGGCCGCCAGGTGCCCTCGGCATCCACAGGACTTCGCGTACTGCCGACGGCGTGGGTGAGGCGCCGGTTGTGGATTCCGGTGGGGCGGATGGCGGTCTGGTCCTCGTCCTGGGGGAGGAGAGCGGCGGCGAGGCGGGGGATGGTGTGGCGGTCGATACGGGCGGGCAGGTCGACGAGGCCCGCCCAGAGGCGCGGGTGTTCGAGGGCGGCGACGCGGCCGAGCCCCCAGACGTGGGACTGGAGGGGGTGGACGAGTGGGTCGGTGGCACCCGTGGACACGGCGCCCTGCGTCACGGTGTGCAGGGGCGCCGTCGTGCCGTTGTCGCCGAGGGCCTGGACGAGAGCAGTCGTCGCGGCGAGCCCTGCGGGCACGGCCGGATGCTCGGGGTGCGGCTCCTCGTCCAACGCCAGCAGGTTGACGATTCCGGCAAGACCGGCCGTGTCCACCGCGGCCAGCTCCGCACGTCCCGCCCGGCCGGTCTCGACCGGATGCAGCCGGACAGCGGCCGCCCCGTGCTCGCTCAACGCCTCGGCGGTGGCTCGTACGGCGGGGTGCTCCGCCTTGTCGGCAGGGACGAACAACAGCCAGTCGCCGCCGAGTTCCGGCGCAGGCCCGTCGGGCCGCTGCTTCCACGTGACGCGGTACCGCCAGGAGTCGATGGTCGCCTGCTCCCGCTGCCGACGCCGCCACCCCTTGAGCACCGGCAGCGCGGGCTCCAGCGCCCGGACCGCCTCCTCGCTGCCCTCCTCCGACGCGAGCGTCTCGGCAAGCAGTCCGAGATCGAGCTCTTCGACGGCGTGCCACAGCTGGGTCTCGGCCGCACTCTGCTCACCGCTGACGGCGGCACCCGGGGCGGATACGGGACGGTCGAGCCAGTAGCGCTGGTGCTGGAAGGCGTAGGTGGGGAGGTCGATGGTGCGGGCGACGGGGTCGGCCGGGAACCAGCGGCGCCAGTCGATGTCGGCGCCGGCGGTGAAGGCGTGGGCGGCGGCACGGGTGAGCTGGGTGGTGTCGCCGTGATCGCGGCGGAGGGTGGGGACGACGGTGGCGGGGATGTCCGCCTGCTCGATGGTCTCTTCCAGGCCGAGGTTGAGGACGGGGTGAGGGCTGGCCTCGATGAAGAGGCGGTAGCCGTCGGCGAGCAGCGCTTCGATGGTGTCGGCGAAACGGACGGGCTGACGGAGGTTGGTGACCCAGTAATCAGTGTCCAGGGCCGTGGTGTCCGTCAGGCGCTCGGCGGTGACGGTCGAGTAGAAGGCCACGTCGGTGGCGACGGGCCGAATGCCGGCCAACCGGTCGCTGAGCAGATCGTGCAGCTGGTCGATCTGGGGACCATGGGAGGCGTACCCGACATCGATGACCCGGGCGCGCAAACCACGCCCCTCCGCCTCCGCGACCACAGCAGCCACATGCTCCGGCGGGCCCGAAATCACCGTGGACGACGGCCCGTTGACGGCCGCCACGCACACGCCGGGCCGATCCCCGATGAGCTCAGCAGCCTGCTCCGAGCTCGTCCCCAGAGACGCCATGTCCCCGTGCCCTTGCAGCTGACGAAGCGCGTCACTGCGTACGGCCACGATCCGCGCCGCATCCTCCAAAGACAGTGCCCCCGCGACGCACGCGGCAGCCATCTCACCCTGGGAGTGTCCGATCACAGCAGCCGGGGTGATGCCGTAGTCGGCCCAGACGGCAGCGAGCGACACCATGACCGCCCACAGCACGGGCTGCACGACCTCGACCCGGGACAGTTCACTCCCGTCCCCGCGCAGCACATCACTCAGTGACCAGTCCACGTACGCCGACAGCGCCCGCTCACACTCCGCGATCCGCTCCGCGAACACCGGGGACTCATCCAGTAGTTGGGCCCCCATCCCCACCCACTGCGACCCCTGCCCCGGAAACACCAACACGGGCCCAGGACCCACATCACCGGCAACCCCGGCCACCACATCCGCCGAAGCTGCACCCGCAGCCAACGCTCCCAGACCCGCCGCCAGCGCATCCCGGTCATGCCCCACGACCACAGCCCGGTGCTCGAACACCGACCGAGTCGTGGTCAACGACCATCCCACGTCAGCCGCCGACACATCCGCATCCCCGCCTACGAACACGCCCAAGCGACGCGCCTGTTCACGCAACGCATCCGGCGTCCGCCCGGACACCACCCACGGCACCACCCCACCCGACTCCGCAACCGCAGCACCCGGCGCGTCCTCCTCCGGCGGGGCCTCCTCCAGAATCAGGTGCGCGTTCGTCCCCGAGAAGCCGAACGAGGACACCCCCGCCCGGCGCGGGCGCTCCCCCCGGGGCCACTTCACCGGGTCGGTGAGCAGGCGCAGCCCGCTGCCGTCCCACTCCACGTGGGGCGACGGCGCGTCGACGTGCAGAATGGCGGGCAGCAGGCAGTTCCGCAGGGCCAGGACCATCTTGATGACACCGGCCACGCCCGCGGCGATCTGCGTGTGACCGATGTTGGACTTCACCGCTCCCACCCACAGCGGCCGGTCCTCCGGCCGTTCCTGGCCGTAGGCGGAGATGAGAGCGCCGGCCTCGATGGGGTCGCCGAGCGTCGTGCCGGTGCCGTGCGCCTCCACGACGTCGACGTCCTCGGGAGTGAGGCGGGCGTTGGCGAGGGCGGCGCGGATGACGCGTTCCTGGGCGGGGCCGTTGGGGGCGGTCAGGCCATTGCTCGCGCCGTCCTGGTTGATCGCCGAACCCCGGATCACCGCGAGGACCTTGTGGCCGTTCCTGCGGGCGTCGGAGAGACGCTCCAGGAGCAGCACCCCCGTGCCCTCCGCCATGCCCATGCCGTCGCTGCCCGCCGAGAACGGTTTGCACCGTCCGTCGGGTGCCAGGCCGCGCAGTTCGCTGAAGCCGATCAGCGGGGCGGGCGACGACATCACGTACGTACCGCCCGCCAGCGCCAGCGAGCACTCCTGGGTGCGCAGGGCCTGGGTGGCGAGGTGGAGGGAGACCAGCGACGAGGAGCACGCCGTGTCGACCGTCACCGCGGGGCCTTCGAGGCCCAGGGTGTAGGCGACGCGGCCGGAGGTGACGCTGCCGGAGTTGCCGATGGTGAAGTAGCCGGCGGTGCCCTCGGGGACCTCGGAAGCGCCGAGGGCGTAGTCGAGTCCGTCGCAGCCGATGAAGGTGCTGGTGTCGCTGGAGCGGAGGCTGAGCGGGTCGATGCCGGCGCGTTCGATCGCCTCCCACGCCGTCTCCAGGGCGAGCCGCTGCTGCGGCGCCATGGCCGCGGCCTCGGTGGGTCCGATGCCGAAGAAGGTGGGGTCGAAGTCACCGGCGTCGTAGACGAAGCCGCCTTCGCGGACGTAACTGGTGCCGGTGCTCTCGGGGTCCGGGTCGTAGAGGGAGTCGAGGTCCCAGTTGCGGTTGCCGGGCAGGGGCGCGACGGCGTCGCCGCCGGTGGAGATCAGCTCCCAGAACTCTTCGGGAGACCGGACTCCGCCGGGCAGCCGGCAGGCCATGCCGATGACCGCGACCGGTTCGTGGCCCGCCGACTCGACGTCCTGCAGCCGGCGTTCCGTCTGACGCAGGTCCGCGGTGACACGCTTGAGGTACTCAAGAAGTTTCTCTTCGGTGTGCGCCATCCCGGTGACAACCGCCCCTCTCCGCGAGAACAGCTCGCAGACTCGTCGACGGCGCTAAAGCCCTCCTAATACTCGGCTGTGCACGGCTCGCGGCCATGGGCGTCCTCACTGGTCGCGGGCCCGGGCACAGGGAACGGGGGGCTTCTCTTAGGGGCGCTTAAGCGGTGCCTGCCAGGGTGTGCCGGTGTCAGGCCGTCACGCCCTGATCAGCGGCGTCGCCCGTGCCGTGCCCGTGCGGTCGGGGGGTCTGACCGTCGGGTCCGGACAACGCGAAGCGAGGCATCGTGCCCATCACGGATAGCAAGCCGGCCGCCACATTCCCCGACCTGGTCGACCCGTCGTTCTGGGCGCGGCCGCACGCGGAACGCGTGGCGCTGTTCGAGGAGATGCGCGGGCTGCCGCAGCCGGCGTTCATCCGGCAGAACATGCCCGGCGTGCCGTGGACGTTCGGCTATCACGCGCTGGTCAAGTACGCGGACATCGTGGAGGTGAGCCGCCGGCCGCAGGACTTCTCCTCGAACGGCGCGACCACGATCATCGGTCTGCCGCCCGAGCTTGACGAGTACTACGGCTCGATGATCAACATGGACAACCCGGAGCACTCGCGGCTGCGGCGCATCGTCTCGCGTTCCTTCGGCCGCAACATGATCCCCGAGTTCGAGGCCGTGGCGACCCGCACCGCCCGCCGCATCATCGGCGAGCTCGTCGCTCGGGGGCCCGGTGACTTCATCAGGCCCGTCGCCGCGGAAATGCCCATCGCCGTGCTCAGCGACATGATGGGCATTCCCGCGGAGGACCACGACTTCCTCTTCGACCGGTCCAACACGATCGTGGGGCCCCTCGACCCCGACTACGTGCCCGACCGGGCGGACTCCGAACGTGCGGTGATCGAGGCGTCCCGCGAACTCGGCGACTACATCGCGGGCCTGCGCGCGGAACGGCTCGCCGCCCCCGGCAACGACCTCATCACCAAACTGGTGCAAGTCCAGGCGGACGGCGAGCAGTTGACGCGCCAGGAACTCGTCTCGTTCTTCATCCTGCTCGTCATCGCCGGGATGGAGACCACCCGCAACGCCATCTCGCACGCCCTGGTGCTGCTGACCGAGCATCCCGAGCAGAAGCAGCTGCTGCTCTCGGACTTCGAGACGCACGCGCCGAACGCGGTCGAGGAGATCCTCAGGGTCTCCACGCCCATCAACTGGATGCGGCGCGTCGCCACCCGAGACTGCGACATGAACGGGCACCGGTTCCGCAGGGGCGACCGGATCTTCCTGTTCTACTGGTCGGGCAACCGCGACGAGGCCGTCTTCCCGGACCCGTACCGGTTCGACATCACGCGCGGGACCAACGCGCACGTCACGTTCGGCGCGGTGGGCCCGCACGTCTGTCTCGGCGCCCACCTCGCCCGTATGGAGATCACCGTCCTGTACCGGGAGCTGCTCGCGGCGCTGCCCCAGATCCATGCCGTGGGGCAGCCCCGCAGGCTGGACTCCAGCTTCATCGAAGGAATCAAGCACTTGCACTGCGCCTTCTGAGCAGGCGCTTCTCGCTCTGTCCGACCGTGTGGTCCGACGACCGTGTGGTCCGACCGTGTGACTCCTCGTCCCGCACACATACGCTTCCCTCTGCGCACGTGCGCCTCACGACGCTGCGGTCAGCGACCGGACAGGGCGAGGGGCGGTGGAGTCATCAGGTGCATGTCACCCGCGAGTATGGCCCGCTGCAGCTCCTGGAGCGGGCGCCCGGGTTCGAGCCCCAGCTCGTCGTTGAGCGTCTTGCGCACCGACTGGTACACCTTGAGCGCGTCCGCCTGCCGCTCGGAGCGGTAGAGCGCCAGCATGAGCTGGCGGTAGAACGCCTCGCACATCGGGTTCTCCGCGGTGAGGGCGTACAGCATGCCCACCGCCTCGCGGTGCCGGCCCAGCTGGAGCTGGCACTCGACGAGCATCTCCTGACACTCCAGGCGGATCTCGGTCAGCCAGGTCGAGAAACCGTCGATGATCGGGCCGTTGGTGCCAGGCCCGTTCCCGCCCTGCCCGAGGATCGGGCCGCGCCACAGCGCGAGCGCCTGCCCGAAACAGGAGGCGGCCTCGTCGAAGCGGTTCTCCCTGAGCAACGACCGCCCCACGTCGACCAGTTCGGGGAAGATCTGGGCATCGATCTGGTCGTCGTCCCGCTTGTGCAGGACGTACCCCGGGGCGCGGGTCTCGACGGGGTTGCCCGCCGAGCCGGGCACCTTCAGGAACTTGCGGAGCTGGGAGATGTACACGTGCAGTCCCGCGGTGGCACGCCGCGGCAGGTCCTCGCCCCAGATCTCCCGCATCAGCTGTTCCAGGGAGACCAGCCGGTCGGCGCGGATGAGGAGCACGGTGAGGACGATCTCCACCTTCTGCGCGTTGATGGTGGCGTAGCCGTCTCCGTCCTTGATGCGGAGTGGCCCCAGCATTTCGTATCTCACCGAGCGTTCCCCCTTGCTGTCGCACGCTGCTGCGCACCGTCCGCCAGGGCCTTGGAGATGACTTCCGTGACGCCCTGCTGGTGCGTGTTCAGATAGAAGTGGCCCCCGGCGAACACCTTGAGGTCGAAGGGCCCTTCCGTGTGCTGCTGCCAGGCTTCGACGTCGTCCAGCGGCGCCTGCGGGTCCCGGTCGCCCACCAGGGCGGTGACGGGGCAGGACAGCGGAGGCGACGGGTTCCACCGGTACAGCTCGGCCGCCCGGTAGTCGTTGCGGACGACCGGGAGGATCTCCGCGAGCAGTTCCTCGTCGTTCAGGAACCGCGGGTCCGTGCCGCCGGCCCGGCGCAGCTCGGCGGCCAACTCGGTGTCGTCGAGGAGGTGTACGGTGCCGCGCCGGAAGCGGGACGGTGCGCGGCGCCCCGAGACGAACAGCCGGCAGGGCTGCTTCCCCGTGCGCTCACGGAGCCGCTGTGCGACCTCGAAGGCGAGGATGGCGCCCATGCTGTGGCCGAAGAACGCCAACGGGCGGTCGTCGAACGGGCCGAGCGCATCGGTGATGAGGTCGGCGAGTTCGGGGATGTCGTCCAGGAGCCGCTCTCTGCGGCGGTCCTGGCGCCCGGGGTACTGCACCGCGAGGACCTCGGTGTCGGCCGGGAGCGTGGGGGAGTGCGCCAGTGGGTGGTAGTAGGAGGCCGAGCCGCCCGCGTGGGGGAAGCAGACCAGGCGAACGGCGGCTTCCGGCCGGGGCCGGAAGCGGCGTATCCAAGGGTCCGACATATCGGGTGGGGGGAAGGCAGACAAGATCTTTCCCTTCGCCAGGAACGCTGACAACGGTGTCGCCACATCACATAGCCGGTTCTGATCATGCGCAGCTCAAAGTTTAAACGGCAACGTCGCTAACGGCGGAGCAGGGCGGAATCAGACATTCCCCATCCTTTATGCCGTGATTCCTACGTGATCGAATCCCGGCAGCCGAGATGAGGTAAATTTCAATATGAATGCTTAACGCCGCACGACTTGTGCGGCATGCCGCCAGGGAGGCGGCCAGCCGCCCTGCCAGCCGTGATGGCCTGACGAGGCCTCCGGGAGGCCGTCGAGAGCCGCCACCGCCCGCTCTCGCGGAGTTCTTTGCGGAATTATTACGTTGCATTGGTTTTCTTCGCCGCCCCGGCCGTTGGCCTGCGCCATTTCTGGTCCTTCTGTAATGGGCGGTAAAAGATCCCTTTCCCTTCCGGGGGTGCCGGTCCAGCGGGCCTCGACTCCGATTGTGGCTTGTTGTTTTCTTGTGGCGCCGCGTGTGAAACGGCGGCGGCTGGCCACTCGCTCTGCAGGCTCCGGAGACGGGGTTGTCACCTTTTGGGGTGACTGTGCCTCGTTCAAGGTGTCCTGTCTCATGGCGCATCAGCGATCGTCGTGCCATGGGTGAAGCGGGAAGGAGCACAGAACGATGAGCGAGAGCATGGGGTGGCTGACGCGGGACGTCCGCAAGGCCCGCAAGCAGGGCACTGCCGGGACCGCGCGGCGCCGGGCAGGCCGACTGGCGGACCTGGTCGCCCACGCCCGCTCGGCGTCGCCGTACTACCGGGACCTCTACCGCGGCCTGCCCGAGCGGATCGAGGATCCGACCCTGCTGCCGGTCACGGACAAGAAGCAGCTGATGGACCACTTCGACGACTGGCCGACGGACCGCGACATCACCTTCGAGAAGGTCCGCGCGTTCACCGACGACCCCGAGCTGATCGGGCGCCGCTTCCTCGGCCGCTACATGGTGGCCACCACGTCCGGCACCAGCGGCAGGCGCGGCCTGTTCGTGCTCGACGACCGGTACATGAACGTGTCCTCCGCCGTGTCCTCCCGGGTGCTCGCCTCCTGGCTCGGCCCCCTCGGCATCGCCCGGGCCGTCGTCCACGGCGGCCGCTTCGCCCAACTCGTCGCCACCGACGGGCATTACGTCGGCTTCGCCGGCTACTCCCGGCTGCGCCAGGACGGCGGGGCGCGCAGCAAGCTCGTCCGCGCCTTCTCCGTGCACGAGCCGATGTCACGCCTGGTCGCCGAACTCAACGACTACCGCCCCGCGTTCGTCATCGGCTACGCAAGTACGATCATGCTGCTCACCGCCGAACAGGAAGCGGGCCGGCTGCACATCGACCCGGTGCTGATCGAGCCCGCGGGCGAGACGATGACCGAGAGCGACACCGACCGCATCGCGGCGGCCTTCGGCGCCAAGGTGCGCACGATGTACAGCGCGACCGAGTGCACCTACCTCAGCCACGGCTGCGCCGAGGGCTGGTACCACGTCAACGACGACTGGGCCGTCCTCGAACCGGTCGACGCCGACCATCGGCCCACCCCGCCGGGCGAGTTCTCGCACACCACCCTGATCAGCAACCTCGCCAACCGCGTCCAGCCGTTCCTCCGCTACGACCTGGGGGACAGCGTCATGCTCCGCCCCGACCCCTGCCCCTGCGGCACCTCGTCGCCCGCGATCCGGGTCCAGGGCAGGTCGGGCGACATTCTCACCTTCCCCTCCGGCCGGGGCGACGACGTCAGCCTCGCCCCGCTCGCCTTCAGCAGCCTGTTCGACCGCATGCCCGGAGTTGAGCTCTTCCAGATCGAGCAGACCGCGCCGTCGACCCTGCGCGTCCGCGTGGTCGGAGCGCCCGGCGCCGACGCGGACCACGTGTGGCAGCGGGCCCACGACGGGCTGACCCACCTCCTCGCCGACAACAAGCTCGACAACGTAACCGTCGAACGGGGCGAGGAGCCGCCGCAGCAGGCGTCCGGTGGCAAGTACCGGACGATCATCCCGCTCGCCGCCTCAGCGCCTGCCACCTGAGCTCCGCCGCCTGAGCGCTCGCCGCCCGAGGCGCTCGTACCGTGATTACCGCGATTACGGTGATGACCGCGATTACCGCGCGTATGCGCGCAGCGGAGGCTCCTCGTCGACCCACGGCTGGCTGTGGATCAGCAGCTCGATCGGGAAGTTCAACAGGCCGGGCAGAGCGTCGACGGCCTCTTGGCTGTTGAGCGGCATGACCGGCTTCGCGCAGTGCGCGCGGTCGATGCGGCTCGTGTCGGCGGGGCCGGGGTGCTCGATCGCGTCGGCGACCAGGTCGTAGCTCACCTGGTCGACGACCATGGCGATGTGGGTGGGCCACGGCCGCCCGGGGCAGATGTCCTGGACGCCGATGCGGTGGGCGCCCGGCAGGGACGGGGCCTTCCCGTCGGCCACCACGGACTCGTCGGCGTACGAATAGATCGTGGTGTACGACGGTCCCGCGGGCATGGGCGTGCCGTCGGCGCCGAGGGCCTTCGACCAGTTCGAGTCGCGGGCGAACTGCAGGACCGAGGCCGGGCAGCCCGCGACCTCGGCGATCGGCCGGCAGGGACTGGCGAGCCGGGTCCCCTGGAACGGGGAGCCCAAGGTCACCATGTCGTCGACCTTCCCCACCAGGTCGGGCCAGAAGCGCAGGGCCCACGCCGTGAGGAGCCCGCCCTGGCTGTGCCCGACGAGATCGACCTTCCGGCCGGTGGCCTCCTGGATCGCGCGGGTGGCGTACACCACGTACTCGACGGACTCCTGCATGTCGCGGAGCCCGCGCCCGGGAGAATCCACCCAACAGGATTCGTAGCCCTTCTTCTTCAGCTCGGCCATGTAGTTCCAGGCGTAGTTCTCCTCGCCCTTGAGGCCGGTGCCGGGCACGAAGAGGACGGTCGGCTTGTCACCGGCCGCCCGCAGGTCCGCCAGCTCCGTCCCGCAGTGCAGGGCCTTGGCGAGTTCGGCCGCGGGTATCTCCAGCGGCGGAGAGGAACCGTCCGCCGCCGAGGCGCCGGAGACCGGCAGCACGGTGGCTGCCAGCACGGCCGCCACGAGTCCGCCGAGCCATGAGGACAAGCGCACAGTGACCTCCACAGGAAACCTTCACGAGTGAGCGGCAACTCCCTCCGATGGGAGCAGTTCATCGTGCGGCGGCGCCACAGTGGACGTCAACTGCCCCAGGAGACCGAGTAGTTGACAACTTTCCGGGCTCGACAGGCAAGGCGCTTGGGCCCCGCCGGCCGGCGCCGTGCGCGATCGGGCCGTGACCTGGGCGGACGGTCCCGGTTGGACATCCCGGGGGAGCCTCTGGCATGGTCGCCCGTCCGTCCCCCTCAAGAACCGAAGGGAGCGTCACGATCACGATGATCGAAGTCAGCACGCGCAGCATGAAGGAAGCGGCTGCCGCCGAGCAGCTCCGCGCGGAGACCACGACACTGGACATTCCAAAGGGTTTCGACCTGTGGACGGCCGACGAGATCGCGGAGTGGCTCGACGGCGTCGAGGACGACCCGGGAGTCTCCGACGCGGACTTCTACGCCGCGCAGCAGGCGGTGCGGCGGGCCCTCGGCACCGAGGGCGCCTGATCCGCGGGCGGCGCTACGTGTGCAGCGCCCCGCCCTCCTCCACATGGCCCTCCGGCTCCAGCTGGAGCGTCGAGTGGGCCACGTCGAAGTGGCCTCCGACACACCGCTGAAGCCGCCCCAGGAGCTCCCCGTACCCGCTCGCGAGGGCCGCCTCCGTGACCACCACGTGCGCGGTGAGCACCGGCATCCCCGAGGTGACCGTCCAGCCGTGCAGATCGTGCACGGCGACCACGCCCCGCTCCGCCATCAGGTGCCGGCGCACCTCACCGAGGTCGACGTCCTGCGGGGTCGCCTCCAGCAGGACGTGCACGGAGTCCCGCAGGAGCCCGTACGCGCGCGGCACGATCAGCAGCCCGATGACGATCGACGCGATGGGGTCGGCGGCCTGCCACCCGGTGAGCAGGATGACCAGGCCGCCCACGATCACCGCGACCGAGCCGAGCGCGTCGCCCAGCACCTCCAGGTACGCGCCCCGCAGATTGAGGCTCTTCTCCTTGGCGTCCCGCAGCAGCCACAGGCCCACCAGATTGGCGGCGAGCCCGCCCAGCGCGACCACGAACATCAGGCCGCCCTTGACCTCCACCGGCTCGCTGAACCGGTCGATCGCCGACCACAGGACCCAGGCGAAGATGGCGACCAGGAGCAGCGCGTTCAGGACCGCGGAGAAGATCTCCACGCGGTAGAACCCGAAGGTGCGCCGCGGCGTCGGCGCCCGCTGGGCGAGGGTGATGGCGCCGAGGGCCAGCGAGACGCCGACCGCGTCGGTCAGGCTGTGCGCGGCGTCGGCGAGCAGCGCGAGGCTGCCGGACAGGAGCGCGCCGACCACCTGGATGACGGTGATCGAGCCGCTGATGCAGATGGTCCACAGCAGCCGGTTGCGGTACGTCCCGCTGAGCGTGCCGCCCGCCGTCGCCGCGGACGGGCCGTGGTCGTGCCCCATGCCCGCGAGTGGACCACGGCGGCGCGGCACCCGCCAGCGGGCGAGAGCCGGTCGGCTCAGTGCAGCCGGGCCGGGGTGGAGGTGTCGCGCTGGTGCGGGATGCCGAGCGGCGGCGGCAGCTCGCCCTGCTGCACCCTGACCGTGCGCACGGGGGCGGGGACCCGGATGCCCTCGGCGCGGTACCGCTGGTGCAGGCGCTTGATGAACTCGTGCTTGATGCGGTACTGGTCGCTGAACTCGCCGACGCCGAGGATCACCGTGAAGCTGATCCGCGAGTCGCCGAAGGTGTGGAAGCGGATCGCCGCCTCGTGGTCGGGGACCGCGCCGGTGATGTCGGCCATCACCTCGTCCACCACCTCGGTCGTGACCTGCTCGACCTGCTCCAGGTCGCTGTCGTAGCTGACCCCGACCTGCACCATGATCGACAGCTCCTGCTCGGGGCGGCTGTAGTTGGTCATGTTGGTGCCGGCGAGCTTCGCGTTGGGGATGATGACAAGGTTGTTGGAGAGCTGGCGGACCGTGGTGTTGCGCCAGTTGATGTCGACGACGTACCCCTCCTCCCCGCTGCTGAGCTGGATGTAGTCGCCGGGCTGCACGGTCTTCGCGGCGAGGATGTGCACGCCCGCGAAGAGGTTGGCCAGCGTGTCCTGCAGCGCGAGGGCGACCGCGAGACCTCCCACGCCGAGCGCGGTGAGCAGCGGCGCGATGGAGATGCCGAGGGTCTGCAGGACGATGAGGAAGCCCATCGCGAGCACCACCACGCGCGTGATGTTCACGAAGATGGTGGCCGACCCTGCCACTCCGGAGCGGGACTGCGCCACGGCCTTGACCAGGCCGGTGACGATCCGGGCCGCCGTGAGCGTGGCGGCGAAGATGAGGAGCGCGGTCAGCGTCATGGTGACGTTGCGTCCGGTGCGCGGCGTGAGCGGCAGCGCGCCCGCCGCGGCGGCGAGCCCGGCGGTGATGGCCGCGCAGGGCACAAGGGTGCGCAGGGCGTCGACGATGACGTCGTCACCGCTCCACCGGGTCTTGCTCGCCCGTTCGCCGAGCCACCTCAGCAGCGCGCGGAGCAGCAGCCCGGCGACGACGCCGGCGACGACCGCGATACCGGCCGCGATCCAGTCGTGCAGTGTGAGGGCACGGGTCATCAGTTCGCTCCCGTCGTACGGGGGGAGTGCGCCTGCGCGGGGCGTATGTGATGTGACGTCACCTTGTGATACCTGCTCGATTCCGGGGAGTGCGGTCACGCCGGGACGAGGGCTCGGTTCCGGCGCGGACGTCATCCTGCCCCATCCGTCCACGGCAGGCGTGCATACCCCCACCTGGATCTTCACAGAGCGGCCACGTCTGTCCATGCGCCGATGAGCGCGCCGGCCGTGGTAAAGCATTGAGTCAGGCGATTTGGCCACTCGGCACTCGGCGGACCGGTCGAGCCGGTCGATCCACGCGAGCGGAGGCGGTTGAGCATGGCGCCCATGTGCAGACCCGGAATGTCACCCGTCAATTCGCACAACGAGTGGGATCCGCTGGAGGAGATCATCGTCGGGCGGCTGGAGAACGCGACCATTCCCTCCAGCCATCCGGTCGTGTCCTGCAACATCCCGCCCTGGGCGGCACGGCTGCAGGGTCTCGCCGCCGGATTCGAGTACCCGCAGCGGCTGATCGAGCCGGCACAGCAGGAGCTCGACCAGTTCATCGCTCTGCTGGAATCCCTCGACGTCACTGTGAGGCGGCCGGATGCCGTCGACCACAAGCACCGCTTCGGCACTCCCGACTGGCAGTCGCGCGGCTTCTGCAACTCCTGTCCCCGGGACAGCATGCTCGTCGTCGGCGACGAGATCATCGAGACGCCGATGGCGTGGCCGTGCCGCTATTTCGAGACGCACTCGTACCGCGAACTCCTCAAGGACTACTTCCGGCGCGGCGCGCGCTGGACGGCGGCGCCGCGGCCCCAACTCACCGACGCGCTGTACGAGAAGGACTTCCGCCCTCCCGAGGAGGGCGAACCGATGCGCTACATCCTCACCGAGTTCGAGCCGGTGTTCGACGCGGCGGACTTCGTGCGGGCGGGCCGCGACCTCTTCGTGACGCGGAGCAACGTCACGAACCTGATGGGCATCGAATGGTTGCGCCGCCACCTCGGGCCGGAGTACCGCGTCCACGAGATCGAGAGCCGCTGCCGCGTGCCCATGCACATCGACACCACGTTCGTCCTGCTCGCGCCCGGCAAGGTGCTCGTCAATCCCGAGTACGTCGACGTCGACCGCCTGCCCGACGTGCTGGACTCGTGGGACGTCCTGATCGCCCCGGAGCCCGACCCCATCGACCAGCGACTGCTCAAGATGACCTCGATGTGCGGCAAGTGGCTCAGCATGAACGTGCTGATGCTCGACGAGAAACGGGTCATCGCGGAGCGGCACCACACCGGAATGCTGCGCGCCCTCGAATCGTGGGGGTTCGAGCCGATCCCGTGCGACCTGCTCCACTACGCGCCGTTCGGCGGCTCGTTCCACTGCGCGACGCTCGACGTCCGGCGGCGCGGCACGCTCGAGACGTACTTCGACTGACCGAGTGACCGACTGATCGGCCGAGCGACCGTCGCCGGAGGGGTTCCCCGAGCGCGACAGTTATGCAAGTCTCCTCCCTAATTCCGCGGGACCGGTGGACATAGCAGCCCGTCAAGTGGGTTGCCGCCGCGCGGACACGGGGTGAAGCACTGATGCGGAACAGGGCTCGTGGGCACGACCTGATCGCGCTGCGGCGGCTCAACACCACCGTCGTGCTGCGCGCCCTGCACCACCGCAGCCCGCGGACCCTCGCCGAGCTCGCCGCGAGCACCGGCCTCTCCCGGCCCACCGTGGAGGCCGCCGTCGAGGAACTGTCCGAGCGCGGCCTCGTCGGCGAGTCCACCGAGGAGTCGGCCGAGCGCACGCCGGGCCGGCCCGCACGCCGCTTCCGCTTCCGCACCGAAGCCGGACACGTGCTCGGCGCCGACATAGGGCTGCACAAAATGGTGCTGCTCCTCGCCGACCTCGGCGGCACCGTGCTGGCCGCCCACCGCCGCGACATCGACCCGGAGCTCGGCGGCGGCGCCCGCCTCGACCTGCTGCGGCACGGCACGGAAGCCTTCCTCGACGCCCACGCCCCGCGCCGCGCCGCCGTGCTCGCCCGCTGCGTGGGCGTACCCGGAGTGGTGGACACGGGCGGCATCCTGAACTCCGTGGTGGTGCCCGAGTGGTCCGGCGTCGACATGGGGCGGCTGCTCCAGGACGGCAGGACGGGCCACACCCTCGTCGAGAACGACGTGAACCTCGCGGTGCTCGCCGAGCGCTGGCAGGGCGCCGCCACCCTCGCCGCCGACGTCGTCTGCGTACTCACCGGGCACCGCGTCTCGTGCAGCCTCACCATCGGCGGCCGGCTGCACCGGGGCAGACGCGGCGGCGCGGGTGAACTGGGCATGCTGCCGCTGCTCGGCATGAGCACCGCGCAGGAAGCCCTGAAGTGGCCGGGCGCGCGGCGTGCCGGTGAGTCCGAAGTGGCCGCCCTCGCCCGCGCTGCGGACGCCGCCGACCCACGCGCCCTGGCCGCCGTCGCGGACTTCGCCGACCGCATCGCCCCCGGCATCGCCGCCCTCGCCCTCGCCGTCGACCCGGAACTGATCGTGCTGACCGGCGGGGCGACCCCCGTCGGCCGGCACCTCGTGCCGCTGCTCGAGGAGCGGCTGCGCCCCATGACCCTGCACGTCCCGCGCATCGCGCTGAGCTCGCTCGGCGAGCGGGGCGTGGCCATCGGCGCCGTACGCAAGGCGCTCGACCTGGTGGAGGAGGACCTGCTCGCGGACAAGGCGCCGTAGCGGCGGCCCGCCACGCGCGGGGGAGCCGTGGGGCGTCCGACGACTCATCGGGAGGCGAAGGCGCAGATGCGCAGAAGGACTCTGCTCGGCGGGGCGTTGGCCGCCCCCTTGCTCGCCGCCTGCTCCGGAGGGAGCGACGGCACGGACAGCGGTGGCAGGACCACGCTCTCGTACGGGATGTGGGATCCGGCGCAGGCGCCGGGCATGGAGAAGATCATCGCCGCGTTCGAGAAGCGCAACCCGCGCATCTCCGTGCGGATCCAGCTGACACCCTGGGCGAGCTACTGGACCACCCTCAAGACGTCCATGCGCGGCGGCACGGCCCCCGACGTCTTCTGGATGAACGCCGTCAACTTCCAGCTGTACGCGTCCAACGGCGTCCTCGAACCGCTCTCCGGGCACATCAAGGCCGACGCCACCCCCGTGGACCGCCACCCGGAAGCCCTGGTGAAGCTCTACGCCCACCAGGGCACGCAGTACGGCCTGCCCAAGGACTTCGACACCATCGGCCTCTGGTACAACAAGCAGCTGTTCGACAAGAAGGGCATCAAGTACCCCGACTCGACGTGGACTTGGGACGACGTGCGTGACGCGGCGGCCGAACTCACCGATCCCAGTCAGGGCGTGCACGGCTTCGCCGCCGAGATGCACCGGCAGATCAAGATCTACCCGGCCGTCTGCGGCGCCGACGGCTTCATCCTCAGGGACGGCCGGTCCGGCTTCGGCGACGACCGCTCCATCGAGGGCCTGCGCTTCCTGACCGACATGGTCGACCGGGGCTGGTCACCCCCGCAGAGCGCCATGACCGAATCCGTCGGGCGGGTGCGCTACTGGTCGGAGAAGGTCGCCATGAACTACGACCTCTCCGCGATGGCCGGGCAGATGTACGCCGTACCCGCGATCAAGGACCACGGCGGCATCACCGTCCTGCCCAAGGGACGCCGCAGGGCCACCATCATCCACGGCCTGGCGAACGTCATCTCCGCCAAGAGCGACAAGAAAGCGGCCGCCTGGAAATTCGTGCACTTCATGGCGGGCCGCGAGGCCGCCGAGATCCAGGCCGAGGCGGGCGTCACCATCTCCTCGTACGAGGGCACGCAGGACGCCTGGCTCAAGTCGATGCCGGAATTCGACCTCAAGCACTTCATCGAGATGCAGAAGTACGGAGTGCCCTATCCGAGCTCCGAGAACACCGCCGTCTGGGAGAACCTCCAATACCCGCTGCTCGGCGCCGCATTCAGCGGCAAGGGCGGCATCGAGAGCGCAGCGCGCACCCTCGGTGAACAGATGGACCGGGCCCTGAAGGAGGAACGCGCCTCATGAGTGTCTTTCCCGCCACGGCGGCCGCGAAGGCGGCCGGACGCAACCGGGCGTCCGCGTCCGGCGCCCGGCCCGGATCCCGCAACCAGCGGTCCGCCTACTGGTACATCGCGCCGCTCGGCCTCGGCTTCGCCGTCTTCTACTTCTGGCCGCTCCTGCAGACCTTCTACTACAGCTTCACCGAATTCGGCGCGTTCGGCGGCCACACCTTCATCGGCACCGACAATTACGTACGCGTCGTCAAGGACGTCACCGTCTGGCAGGCCCTCGGCAACACCCTGATCTACAGCGTCATCGGACTGATGGCGCTGCCCGTCGCCATCGTCGTCGCGTCCCTCCTGAACCGGCGCGGGCTGCGCGGCGTCGCCCTCTACCGCGCCCTGTACTTCGTACCGTTCGTGACGCTGCCCGTCGCCGTCGGCCTCGTCTGGAACTGGCTCTACAACGGCGACTTCGGCCTCATCAACGAAGTCCTCAGCTGGGTCGGCGTCGACGCCCGCTACTGGGTGTCCGACCCCTCCACCGCCGTCTACGCGATCGGCACGGTGATCGTCTGGTCGACCACCGGCTACTACCTGGTCATCTTCATGGCGGGCATCAAGGGAATTCCCCGGGACTACTACGAGGCCGCGGAACTCGACGGGGCCGGGGCGCTGCGCCGGTTCTTCACCATCACGCTCCCGCTGCTCAGCCCGACCATCTTCTTCGCCTCCGTCATCTGCATGATCAATTCACTGCAGACCTTCGACCTGATCTACATCATGATGGGCGAGTCGAATCCCGCGATCGGGGATACGCAGTCGATCGTCGGCCTCTTCTACAAATGGGCCTTCGTCGAGAACGCCCAGGGCGCCGCCGCCGCGCTCGCCTTCCTGCTGATGCTGGTCATCGCGGCCCTGACGTATCTCCAGTTCCGGATCCAGAAGAGGTGGGTGCACTATGCCTGAGCCCCGAAGGCGCATCGACACGGGATCCGTCGCCACTCACGCCGCGCTCTCCATCGGCGCACTGGTCATGGTCTTCCCGTTCCTGTGGCAGCTGCTCACCGCGCTCAAGACCCTCGCGGAGACCTCACGGGTGCCGCCCACCTTCCTGCCCGACAACTGGAACTGGGCGAGTTTCGAAGAGGTCTTCACCGCGCTGCCGTTCCGCGAAATGCTCACCAACAGCCTGATCAACACCGTCGGGCGCACCCTCGGCCAGCTGGTGTTCTGCTCGCTCGCCGCCTATGCCTTCGCGCGCATGCAATTCCGCGGCCGTAACGCCCTTTTCGCGCTCTTCCTGTCCGTCCTGATGGTCCCGAGCTCCCTGCTCGTCCTGCCGCAGTACGACATCATCCAGTCGCTCGGCCTGCTCAACACCGCGCCCGCGCTCTTCCTGCCCGGCATGTTCAGCGCGTTCGGCACCTTCATGCTCCGCCAGTTCTTCCTGACGCTCCCGAAGGAGCTGGAGGAGGCCGCCCGCATCGACGGCGCGGGGTCCTTCCGCATCTTCTGGTCGATCATGCTGCCGCTGATCAGGCCCGCGCTCGCCGCGCTCGCCGTCATCACCGCCATGTGGTCCTGGAACGACCTGCTGTGGCCCCTGATCGTCAACACCGACCCGGAGCAGATGCCGATCAGCGCCGGACTCACCTCCCTGGAGGGCCAGTACGAGACCAACTACCCGGTGATGATGGCCGGTTCGCTCGTCGCGAGCCTGCCCATGCTGCTCGTCTACGTCTTCCTTCAGCGGCACTTCGTCCAGAGCGTCGCCCTCTCCGGATCCAAGACCTGACCGGGCCCCGCCCCCCACGGAAAGGCAGCCCCTCTCTATGCCACCGCTTCACATAGGCCTGCTCGGCGCCGGCGGCATCGCGCGCGCCCACCTGCCGGGCTGGCTGGCGCTCGGCGCCCGGGTGAGCGTGTACACCGTCGACGGCTCTGCGGAGAAACTCGCGTCGGAGTACGCCGAGCGCGGGCACGACGTCCGGGCGGTCGACAGCCTGGACACCCTCCTCGCGGACGCGTACGCCGTCGACGTCTGCACCCCCACCCCCACCCACAAGGAACTCGTCCTCGCGGCCGTCGCCGCGCAGCGGCACGTCGTCTGCGAGAAGCCGCTCGCCCTCACCGCCCGAGACGCCGAGGAGCTCGCCGCAGCGGCCGCCGCGGCAGGCGTACGGCTGCATCCCGCCCATGTGGTCCGCTACTTCCCTGCGTACGCCGCCCTGCGCCGGGCCGTCGTCCGCGGCGACCTCGGCGCACTCGCCGTGCTGCGCTTCACGCGCGGCGGGGCCAGGCCCCAGTGGGCGCCGTGGTTCGGCGACCCGGCCCAGTCCGGCGGCGTCATCATGGACCTGATGGTGCACGACATCGACATCGCGCGCTGGCTCGCGGGCGACGTGATCCGCGTCCACGCCCGCACCCGCGGCGTCGAGCACGCCACCGGCGCCCCACCCGAAGTCGTCACCGCGACCGCCGTCCTCACCCACGCGTCGGGCGCCGTCAGCCACATCAGCGGGCTGTGGGGCCTGCCCGATCAGCCGTTCCGCACCACATTCAGGGTCGCGGGCGCCGACGGCCTGCTGCACCACGACTCGACCGCCGTGCCCGGCTTCCGGATCACCGCACAAGGAGTGCGCGCTGCCAACGAAGGCATCCCGTCCAGCCCCATGACCGAGAGCCCCTTCCTCACCGAACTCCGCGAGTTCGCCGCGTCCTGGCACTACGGCGGGCCCGAACCACGGGTGAGCACCCGCGACGGCGTCGAAGCGGTACGGATAGCCGAGGCCGCGGCGGAATCCAGTCGCACCGGCGAGGTCGTCGAGCTGCCCGCGGCCGCACACTCCGACCCGACCGAGGAGGCAGCGCGATGAAGGTCGCCGTCCTGTCGTTCGCCCACGTCCACGCGGCGGGCTACCTGCGGCTCCTGCACCGTATGCCCGGCATCGAGGTCCTGGGCAGCGACCCGGACACGGACCTCGCGGCACCCGGCGAGACCCGGGGCCGCGCACTCGCCGACGAGCTCGGGGTCGCGTACGCCGACACGTACGAGGAAGCCTTCGCCCGGCGCCCGGACGCGGTGATCGTCTGCTCCGAGAACGCCCGGCACCGCCCCCTCGTGGAACGCGCCGCCGCACACGGCGTGCCCGTCCTCTGCGAGAAGCCACTGGCCGCCACGGTCGAGGACGGCGAAGCCATGGTCGCCGCCTGCCGCGCCGCGGGGGTACGGCTCGCGGTCGCCTACCCCGTGCGGTTCAGTCCGGCGTACGCGGCCGTGAAGGCCACCGTCGACGCGGGCGACGCCGGCCGGGTCCTCGCGGTGTCCGGCGCGAACAACGGCGCCATGCCGACCCGCGCCCGCCGCTGGTTCGCCGAGCCCGAACTCTCCGGCGGCGGCGCCCTCATGGACCACACCGTGCACATCGCCGACCTGCTCGACGACCTCTTCGGAGAGGCCAGGCCCGTCGAGGTGTACGCGCAGACCAACAACCTCCTGTACGCCGACGAGGTCGCCGCCGAGACCAGCGGCCTGGTCAGCGTCACCTACTCCAACGGCGCCGTCGCCACCATCGACTGCAGCTGGTCCCACCCCCGCTCCCACCACTCCTGGGGCGGCCTGGAACTCACCGTCGTCGGCGAGCGCGCCACCCTGGAGATGGACGCCTTCGACCAGAAGGTGCACGGCTTCAGCGAACGCCGGGGACGCGGCACCGAAGTGCCGTTCGGCGTCGACCTGGACGAACTGATGCTGCGCGCCTTCCTCCACGGGCCCGGGGAGGGCGGCATGACCGTCGCGGACGGCGAGGGCGGCCTGCGCACGCTGCGCATCGTCGCGGCGGGCTATGCGTCGGCCCGCAGCGGAGTGCCGGTCACGCTCGGCCCGTGACCGTTCCGGTCTTCTCGTCCCGGTGGGGTGGCGCCGCGGTGGGCCCGCCGGGACGGTGGACCAGGAGTACGGCGACGAGGCTGATGACGAAGCCGGTCACGGCCAGGGCGCCGACCGGATCGCCGAACATCAGGAACGCCCAGAACGCGGTGGTGGGCGGGCAGAGGTAGATGAGGCTGTTGACCCTGGTGACGCTGTGGTGCTTGAGGTTGAGCCAGTAGAAGCCGTAGCCGCCGAACGTGGCCAGGAAGACCATCCAGAGCAGCGCCCACCAGAAGTCCCCGTCACGGGGCGGCTGGGCGTTCCCCGAGACGAGACCCAGGCACGTGAACAGTACGGCGCTGGTGCAGCACTGGATCGCCAGCGAGTCGGTCAGGGGAACGGCCGTGCCACGCCCCCGCTGCAGGAGCGTGGCCGCCGTGAGCGTGGCCATGCCGATGAAGGGCACCGCGTAGATCCAGCCCGGCCGGTCGCCGGCCAGGCTCAGCCCGTCACCGATCACCAGGGCGACCGCGATGAGGCCGAGCACCAGACCGACCCACTGGCGTCCGGTCACGCGTTCCTTCAGCAGCGGGCCGACCAGCGCTCCGGCGACCAGCGGCTGAAGGGACTCGATGAGGGACGTCGTGCCGGCCGGCACGCCCAGTTCGATGGATTTGACGGAGCTGAGCAGGTAGATGCTCTGCGCGAGCAGCCCCACCACGACCTGGGTGGCCACATCACGGCGCGTCAGGTGGTGCCGGTGCCGGCGGACGAGCCACCACAACGGCACCACCAGGGCGGCCACGATGAGGAAGCGCCACATCAGGACGGTGAGTGTGTCGGCGGCGTCGGTCCCCAGCCGGGCCCCGATGAATCCGGAACTCCACATCACGACGAGCGCTGCCGCGGGCAGCGGCCCGCTGGTCAGGGAGGGGGAACGCATCCGGTGGGGGCTCCTTGGTCGGGGAGAGGACGGTCCGGCTCGGCGCGTGGCGCGCCGCCGGCCGGGATCAGGGTCGGGTGGCGGCGGGCGCGACGAGCGGCGCCGCCCGTTCGGCCTCCACGACGACGCGGGCCAGGTCGATGCCGTTGCGTGAGCAGTAGGCGAGGGGGTCGCGCTGGGCACGGCGCAGCTTGGCGAACCCGCCGAGTGCCTCGGCGATGCCGTCCTCGGCCGCCAGGTGCCAGAAGGGGTTGCTGTCGTGCCGTTCCAGCGGGGCGAAGAAGGAGAGGATGACGCTGATCCGGGAGCCGGACGACACCGGCTGCACCGCGTGCCAGAGGGAACTGCCCAGGGTGTAGGCGGTGTCGCCGGCCTTGCGGAGCGGCGGTTCGAAGACCTTCGGGTGGGTGTTGCCCTGTTCGGCGACCGCGTCCCTGTCCCGTTCGAAGTCCGCCCGGGTGCCCTGATAGATCATGAGGCGGCCGTTGCCGAACTCCTCCAGGTCGGCGAGTTGCATGACGAAGACATAGGTCATCCCGTCGTAGTGCCAGCGGGCCTTCTGGGGCTCCGTGCGGTCACCCACGCGCACCTGGTGGGTGTCGAAGTAGTTGGCGCAGATCGCGGGGGTGCTCAGCGGGTGCGGGACGAGGGGGAGTCCGGCGATGGCCGACACCCGGCCGAGGAAGGTGTGGTCGCTGACCATGGCCCGGACGAACCGGGACGCGCCGGAGACGTTCCGCACGCGGCGGCTGACGATGTAGTCGTCGTCCGGTGCCCGGTCGGCAAGGTTCTCGCAGACCCGGCGCAATCGTCGTACGCCCTCGTCGGTCAGGAGCCGGTGGGGGCCTGAGTACACCGTCTGCTGCGGCTCCGGCCCGCCGTGGGGCACGGATCCGTCCGGTCCCGCCCCGTAGCCGAACTCGGCGGCGGTCAGCCGGGAAACGGCGGGGTCGGGCTCGGTGCGTACCAGGGAGGGAGTCCAGGTCATGTCCTGGCTCTGCGCCAGGGGCCCGGTCTGCCACACGGAACGGCGCAGCGAGCGGCGTAACCGGCTCAGGCTGTCGTTGAAGGCCGTCACCTTGCCGGCTTCCGCCTGTGCGGTCGGGCCGGCAGCGGTCGCTTCGTGGGTGTGGGTCATGGTCTGCTGTGTGGTGTCCATGGGGGGTGTCACCTCCGGGTGGTGCGACGTTCCAGGTCTGAGGTTTCCGGTCCGGGTGCTGCGGGTCGGGTCAGGTTCCTCGGGATGTCGTCCTCCAGCAGTCTTCGGGCGCGGGACAGGTCGTTCCTCGGCAGTACCAGTTCAGCCGTGGCAAGCGATGGGGAGCACGGGTCCGTTCCTGGGGCGGGCACGGCCACGCACCGCATTCCGGCTCGGGCCGCCGCCGTCACACCGGCCGGTGAGTCCTCGATGACCAGACATTCCTCGGGGGCCGCACCGAGCAAACGGGCCGCGTAGTGGAAGATGTCGGGCGCCGGCTTGCCCCGCGGCACCTTTTCCACCGCCACTTGTGCGTCGATGTACCCGTCGGCTCCGCAGGCCTTCAGCGCTGCCGTGATGATGGCGTCGGGCGACCCCGAGGCGACGGCGGTGGGGAAACCGGCGGTGTGCGCCCACCGCAGCAGGCTGTTCGGTCCCGGAATCGCGGTGACGCTGTCCGGCAGGCCTTCGAGATAGACCCGTTCGGTGTCGCGCATGAGGGTGTCGACGTCGGTGCCGACTCCGTAGTGCTCGCGCAGCAGCGCCAGCATGTCTCGAGTGCTGAGTCCGGCGCAGCGATCGTAGGCGTGGGTTTCCACGTGGGGTGTTCCGTGGGTGGCGAAGACGGTCCGGACGGTGTGCAGATAGTGCTTGCCGCTGTCGATGAGTGTGCCGTCCAGATCGAAGATCAGCGCGGAGACCGCCATCTCCGTTCAGAGCCTCTGCGCGCCGTTGTCCGGTTCCTGGGCATCGAGGTGGACGAGCGCGGTCAGGGAGTGCCCGACGCCGAGGCCGGGTGCCATCCGGTGCTCCAGGCGCCGCAGCCCGCAGGCCAGCATCGGGGCACCGATCTCGCCGGGGAGCCGGCGGAAGTCGGTCTGCAGGAGGGCCTGCCACTGTTCCTCGAAGGCGTCGAAGAAGTTCAGGACGTGGTCCGGCGCCGTCCCTGTCGGCAGGCGCGGGAAGCGGAGGTCCGAGGGTGTGACTGTTTCGTCGCCGCGTTCCAGCCGGTTCACCAGGAGCCGGTAGGGCGGGATGTCGGGATTGAACTCCCGGGTCTGCGTGTGCCGGCCGACCATGATGGACCGGTCGTGGAACGAGATCTTCTCGTACCGCTGACCGGCGCGGGCGCATGCCTCGTCGATGACCCTGCGCAGCCCCCAGGAGTCCCAGAACGTCATGGGGACGGAGGGCGCCGGGGCGGCGTCCGAGGACGAGCCACCCTGGAAGAAGCTCATCCGGTAGTCCCAGCGCTGGTTCGCCCACATGTCGGCCCACTCGATCGAGAAACGACCGAGGACGTCGACCACGACGACGGACCGGGTGTGGTTGCGCCGCACAGCGGCGAAGATCCTGCTCAGGACGTCCGTGAGTTCCGCGGGAGTGAGGTGCGAGTACGGCACCCCGCTGGAGAAGTAGAGATCGTACGGATCCTGCGGGACGTGATCGCGCATGTCCGCCTGTACGAACCCGGCTTCCGGGCGTCGGCAGTGGAGCATGCGGGCCGTCTCCAGGAGCGCCTCGTCCATGTCGAGGCCACAGTATTCGTAGCGCCCTTTCGCGAACTGCCAGGGCTGGGTCTCCTCCATGGCGAGAAGAAAATTGAGTCCTTCCCCGGCCCCGCAGCCGATATCCAGCACTCGGGTCTTCTCCCGGGGGCCCAGATATCCCAGCGCCTGGGCCAGTAGTCCTTGGGTCACGGGCTCTTCCCAGAGCCGCTTCACGGGGTCCCGCCGCTTCGGCGAGGTGTAGTGGACGACCGCCTCGTCGTACGCGGAAGTGGTGACGCTCGACAGCTGATGGCTCATCAGGTGATGTCCTTCCGTCCGGAGTCCTGAGCAGTTCCCCGGGGATTTAGTCACATGCCCGCTACACCTTCCGGTGGGCCGGAACAGGCCATGCCAGATGCCGCCCCCGGCGGCGGAGGGCGGCGCACCGCACGCCGACCACCAGTGCGATCAGGCTTGCGGCAGCACTTCCCGCTCCCCGGGGAAACTGCCCGGTTGTCGCCTCCTGTGTCACTCCTGTGCGCAGGCCCCCAGGAGACGTCCGACGCCCTCTCCCGTCACGGAACTCGGGCCGCCTGTCTCGAAACACCTGAGCCCCTCTCACCGAATGCGATCGTCTCCTAGGGTTGGGGCCGTGGACGAGCGGACGCGGAACAGGGTGGGCGGGCAGGCGCAGGTCGGGACGGTCGTCCAGACGGGTCGGGTGGAGGTACTGAACGTGTACGGCGCCCCGGGCGCGCCGCCCGAGGACTGCCTCATGCCCCATCAGATGCCGCCGGACGTCCGGCACTTCGAGGACCGCGACGAACAGCGTTCACGCGTGCTCGACGTCGCCGCCCGACCCCGGACGGCCGGGCGCCCGCTGGTCGTCTCGGTCACCGGTGTGCACGGCGTCGGCAAGACCGCGCTCGCCGTGCACCTCGCCCACCGCCTCGCCGACGAGCACGCCTACGTGGTGCGCTACGTCGACCTCGACGACCACCGGCCCGACGGCGGCGCCGACCTGGCCGACGTCATGGGCGAACTGCTGCGCTCCTTCAAGGTCACCGACCTCCTCGAAGGGGCACCGGCACGGCGCCGCAAGCAGTACTGGGAGCAGACCGGCAAGCGGCGCCTCGTCCTCGTCCTGGACAACGTCCGCTCCGGCACCGAGATCACCCAGCTCCTCCCGTCGTCGGCGGAGAGCGTCGTGGTCGCCACCAGCCGTCAGACGCTCTACGACGTCGAGGGCGGCGTCGACCTGGAGCTCCCCGTGGGACCGCTCGAAGAGCCGCACGGCGAACGGCTGTTGCGCCGTATCGTCGACGACCCGCGGCTCGCCGCCGACCCCGCGTCGGCCGCCGAACTCACCCGGATCTGCGGCGGCCTGCCCGCCGCCCTCCACGTGGCCGCCGAGTGGCTGCGCAAGCACCGCACCCGCAGACTCGCACGCCTCACCGCGCAGCTCGCCGCCGAACTCGACGCGAAGGGGGTGCCCACGGTGGAGGCCGTGTGGGACGCCGCGTACCAGGACCTCACCCCGGGCGCCGGCACGCTCTACCGGCTGCTCGTCGAGCACCCAGGCCCCTGGATCGACCCCGAGGCGGTCACCGCGCTGCTCGGCAGGGGAGAGGACGAGGCCGAGGACGCCCTGGACGAGCTGGTAAGGGCGAGCCTCCTGGCCCGGGAGCGGGACGGACGGCTGCGCCTGCACGACCTGCTGCGCGCCCACGCGGCACGCCGGGCGGAACGGGAACGCAGCGCCGCTGAGGCGGCGGAGGGGCGGCGGCGCGTCATCCGCTGGTACCTCCGCCAGGCCCAGCGCGCCGACGCGCTGCGCGCGGGCTCGCGGATGACCTTCGCCGAGCCGATCCCGCCCCTCCAGGACACGCCGAACACCCCCGACGCGGAGTTCGGGATCACCGCCGCCGACAGCGAGAAGCAGCGGAAGGCGAAGGCGCTGCACTGGCTGGAAGCCCAACGGCTCGCGCTCCACGACTGCGTACGCGTCGCCCACGCCCACGGACTCGACGCGGAGGCCTGGGCGCTCTGCGAACCCCTGTGGACCCACTACATGGACCACCCCCGGCTCACCCAGGTCATCGACACCTTCACCACGGGACGCGACGCCGCGCTGCGCGCCGGTGGCCCGCTCACCGCACTGATCCGCATGCGCTGCCAGCTGGCGCGCCCGCTGTGGGAGCGGGGCCGCTTCGACGACGCGGCGACGGAACTCCGCCTCGCGTCGGCGGCCGCCGAGACGCTGGGGAACGACCCCCGGGAGAGGAAACTGCGCGCCTCGGTCATCGAGTTCCGCGGGCTGCTCAGCTCCGCCCGGGGCGAGTGGGCGGCAGCGGCGGCGGACTTCGAGGCGTCCCGCCGCATCCACACGGAGATCGAAAACCCCTACGGAGCCATGCTCCAGACGTACCTGCTCGGCAAGGCCCTCACCGAACTGGGCGAACTCGACCGAGCGGCCGACCTGTTGACGACCGCGCACACCCAGGCCGAGCACCTCGGCCGCGCCCGCCTGACCTCCCGCACAGGTTCCGCGCTCGCCCGCGTGCTGCGGCGCCTCGGACGCCCCGACGAGGCGATGGCGCTCTACGCCGAGTCACTACAGGAGGCCCGCCTCAGCGAGTCCCCCCGCGAGGAACTGCGGGCTCTGGACGCGCTGGCCGACCTGGCCGCGGAGACCGGGGACGCGACCGCCGCCACGGAGTTCCGCACGGCGGCGCGCGCGGTGCGGGAGCGGGGCGGCGGCCTGGACGACCTCGGTGAGGCGTCAGCTCAGCACGGGTAGGTGCTGCCACCGTTCGTCAGGTTTCCGTCGTACACCCAGCCCTGGGCTCCGGTCGAACGGACCGTCAGATAGGTCCACGTGTTTCCGGACTCGTTCGTCGTGTAGCAGTGGTAGTTGACCGCTGTGCTGTGGACGGGATTGCTGCCGCACGTGTTGTGGGGACCGCTGCGGCGCAGCGTCTGGGTGCTGACCGTCTCCCCGCCGCCGGGGTCGATGTCGCGGTGGGAGTGGGAGGAACAGCTCTGGACTCCGCTGGGAGACCAGCGGGGCGGTTCCCCGCCGGCGGGAGCCGCCTGCGCGGTGGTGACCGAACCGCCGGCCAGCAGGGCGGATCCCGCCGCGAGTCCGACGAACCAGGTGCGAGTACGCATGATGCTCCTTGGAGATCGATGTGCCGGACGATGACAATGACTTGATGAAACCTGCCGACCGGGAGCGGCGGTGCGTAAGTTGGCCGCCTGCCTGTGCTCAGGCGTCGAAGGGGGCGGCAGCATGGCGGTCGGAACCGGTCGGGGCAGACGCTGCCCGTTGCTCACCGCGCCGACAAGGCCGAACGGCGTTCGAGCCTGTTCGGAACGGTGCTCATCGTGTTCCGCACACTTCCGAACACGAGTCCGCCGCCCGAGGGCGAGGACTGTCGGCCGGCCTCGGGCGACGCCGTGACGAGCCGGGACGAGGGTGTCCCGGCCGGGCAGCCGGCCGAAGCGCCGCAGCCGGGCCAGGTCAGCACCGCGACCGAGTTCGCGGCGGCACTCCGCGTGATGCGGACATGGTCCGGACTGACCTACCGCCAGCTCGAGAGCAAGGCCACCGCGCACGGCGACACCCTGCCCGCCAGCACGATCGCGACCACCCTCGGGCGCGTCACCCTGCCCCGGGAACGGTTCGTCGAGGCCTTCACCCGCGCGTGCGGCCTCGGTGACGAGGAAGTACGCCGGTGGCTCGAGGTCCGCCGGCGCCTCGCCACCGACGGGCACGCACCGACCGGCGACACCAAGGGCGACGACCGGATCGCCGCGCCCGTCCCGGGGCGCGCCCCGAGGTGGCACGCGGCCGCCGCTCTGGCCGCCGCCGTGGGCCTCGGGGTCGCCGGCACCCTCGCCGTCGGCAACCTCTTCGACGCGTCGGAGCCGACGGCCGTGCCGGCCGCGATGCCCGTGACCGGGGTGCGCATCCCGGCCGTGGGCAGCTGGGCACGCATCCACCCCGCCCGGACGCCGGAGCTCTGCGTGACGGAGGGCAAGGACCGCACCGGCGACTACGAAACCGCTGTCGCCGCCCAGCAACCCTGCGGGAAGGCGGTCCAGCCCCGCGTGTTCCTCGAACCACTGCGCAAGGACGTCGTGCAGATCCAGTGGCACCACCCGAAGTACGGCATCGGCTGCCTGACGGTCCTGCGGAAGGGGCCGGGCCGCGACCTGCTCGAACCTCGCGACGACTGCTCCGACGAGGACCGGGCCCAGCAGTTCCGCATCAACCCCCTCGGCCCGGCCGCCGCGGCGCACTTCCGCCTTCACCCTGTCCTCACCGGCCGGTGTCTGAGCCTGCGCGACCAGGACACCGAAGCCGGTGCGGAGATCGTCCAGGGCCGCTGCTCCGGCGCCGCCGACCAGGAGTTCCTGATCGAACTGATCTCGCCTCCGTGAGGCACTTCCCCGGGAGCGAGGGCTCAGATCTCCTGCAGCCCCTCCGCAGGAGTGGCTGGCGCCAGTGTCGCGTGGTGGGTGCGGTCCGCGATGACGCAGGGGATCGACACCGGGGTGGTCGGTGGCTCCGGGTGGTGCACGAGCCAGGCGTGTACGCCGGAGAGCACCGCTGCCGGGTCCGCGCGGAGGAGGCGGCCGTCCGGCTCCCGGTGCGGGGCGATGCGGACGGAGAGGAGGGTGCCGCCGGTCCGACGCAGGACGCAGTGCGAGGCGCTCAGTGCGACGGCGGCCGTGCGCGTGCCGCCGTACTCGTCGAGCGCGTGCCGCGTCCAGCCGTCGACGGTCCAGGTCTCGCCCCGCACGGGGTGGCCGGCGGGGGTGTCGGCGGGGTGTCCGGCGCGGCGGAACAGGAGTCCTGCGCTCTGCAGCTGGTTGTCGGAGGCCCGGCCGTCCTCGGCCGCCAGGTGGTGGGCGGGCGCGTCGGAGCGTGCGGGGCGGCGTTCGATGTGCAGGTGCGGGCCTCGCCGGTCGACCTGTACGGCGAAGGCCGCGAGGGTGCGGGCGGGGGGTGCCGGGTCCGGCAGGAGGCGGGGCTCGGCGGGTGCGTCCGGAGGGGTCAGGCCGAGGACGCGGTACAGCTCCTCGCGCAGCCGGCGTACGGCCTGGCCGCGCTCGGCGAAGGCCTGCCCGGCCGCCGCGGCAGGGACACCGGGTCTGTGCGCGGCAAGGGCGCACTCCAGATCGGCCGTGGTCGGTCTGTCCGCTGAAGTCAACGCCGGTACGCGGGCCAGGAGTTCGGCCATCGGGGTGCCCGGTATCAGCTCGCCGCCGCCGTCCCCCGCGGCGATCACCGGAACGTCGCGGGCCGCCGCCGCGTACAGCGCCGCCGAGCCGTGGTCGGTGACCACCACGTCGGCGGCGATGAGCAGCGCGGCCCACTCCTCGTGGGGGCCGGCCAGGACCATGCCCGCGTCCAGAGCGGGCGCGAGGTCCTGGGCGAGGTCGAACCCGCCGGTCCTGCTGTGTTCGTTGGGGTGCAGGACGAGCCCGAGCTGGTACGTGTCGTGGGGGAGCTCGGCCGCCAGCCGGGCGGGGAGTCCGGGGTGGCGCCGGATCAGGGAGTGCGGGCCCCACGTCGAGGTGACGACGACGAGTCGCCGGCCGTGGGTGCGCAGCGCGGCCCGGTAGCGCTCGCGCAGCGGGAGGGAGGCGAGGACCCGGTCGAGCGTGGGATCGCCGGTCACCGTGGCGCGCGCCGCGGCAGGCGGGCACTCGGTGGCGAGACGGTCGACCTGGGAGGGGTGGGCCAGGGCGTGGAGGCGGGCGAGGGGCCGGCCGCCCGGCATCAGGAGCGCCGGGGCCATGCCGGACGCGGAGTCGCCGGGGCCCTCCTCTCCCCACTGTTCTCCCAGGGCCTTGTTGTAGCCCGCGCCGTGCGGCAGCAGGACGCGCGGTCCCCGGAGCTCGGCGAGGCCGCCCTTGGGGCTGGCGGCCAGGATCAGGTCGTGGGGGCGGGTGACGGCCTCGGCCCACGGAATGGTGCGGCCGCCCGCCCGCTCGACGGCCGCGAAGGCGTCGGCACCGAAGTCGGAACCGGGGACGAGGGCGAAGCGGCGGCGGATGCGGTCGTCACCGGCGAAGACGGGGAGCACGTCGAGGAGCCGGTGCAGGGCGGTCGCCGACCGGGCGGCGAACAGCACGTGCTTCTCGCCGCTGCTCCCGACCCCGGGAGGCACCCGCGACGAAATGGGACGGGACGCGACGGCCCGCTGCCCGCTGCCCGCTGCCCGCTGCCCGCTGCCCGCTTCGGGAGTGTTCATCCTAGTCTGCGGCGGAATGGCGTGTGGCCCGTTTCCGCACTTCGGTGCGGGTATGTGGGGGTCGGCGGGCGGCATGCCGGAGATCGTACCCGGATCGCCCGGCCGGGCCCGCAGGATAGACCTGCGGCGGATGCGCCCTGCGACCGGAGTCGGATCCGGAACGGATCGGCAGGGTATTAGCGTGGACGGAACAGATCGATCGACAGGATCCGAGGTGCCCGGCCCATGCCAAGCCGCAGCGAGAGCCGTACCGAGAGCCGTACCCAGCTCATCGAGTCACTCATGGAGCGGTTCCCGCACGTCCCGCGGGAAGCCGTGATCAAGGAGGATCTGCTGCGCGGCGGCATCGCCTTCGACGAGTCGGCGCTCAGCGACAACGAAGACGGTGACGTCAAGCCGAAGTCGTACTTCATCTTCTCCTTCGACCACGGCACGCTCCCCGAGCTGGGCGCCGCCGCGCTGCGCCGCCCGCCGGAGGAGATCGTCCTCACCGGCGGCCCGTACGAGCTGCGCCGCACCGTCGTCTCGGTCCGCGTGAACCCGGCGTCGCCGTACCGCGTGGCCGCCGACGACAACGGCGTGCTCGGCCTCTACCTGGACGGCGTGCGGATCTCCGACGTCGGCCTGCCCCCGATGCCGGACTACTACCGGCACACGCTGGAGAACGGCAAGTCGGTGATGGAGGTGGCGCCCACCATCCAGTGGGGCTACCTCATCTATCTGACGGTCTTCCGGGTCTGCCAGTACTTCGGCGCCAAGGAGGAGTGCCAGTACTGCGACATCAACCACAACTGGCGCCAGCAGAAGGCGGCGGGCCGCCCCTATACGGGCGTGAAGCCGATGGACGAGGTCCTCGAAGCCCTCGCCATCATCGACAAGTACGACACGAACAAGTCGTCCACCGCGTACACGCTCACCGGCGGCGCCATCACCACGCAGCTCCAGGGCAAGGACGAGGCCGACTTCTACGGGCAGTACGCGAAGGCCATCGAGGAGCGCTTCCCGGGCCGCTGGATCGGCAAGGTCGTCGCCCAGGCCCTGCCCAAGGCGGACGTGCAGCGCTTCCACGACTACGGCGTGCGGATCTACCACCCCAACTACGAGGTGTGGGACCCCTACCTCTTCGAGCGGTACTGCCCCGGCAAGGAGCGCTACGTCGGCCGCGACGAGTGGCACCGCCGCATCCTGGACTCCGCGGAGGTCTTCGGGCCGCGCAATGTGATCCCGAACTTCGTGGCGGGCGTGGAGATGGCGGAGCCCTTCGGCTTCAAGACCGTCGACGAGGCCATCGACTCGACCGTCGAGGGGCTGCAGTACTTCATGTCGCGCGGCATCACGCCCCGCTTCACCACCTGGTGCCCGGAGCCGACGACCCCGCTCGGCAAGGCGAACCCGCAGGGCGCGCCCCTGGAGTACCACGTGCGGCTCCTGGAGGCCTACCGCGCCACCATGGAGGCCAACGGCCTCTCGTCCCCGCCCGGCTACGGCCCGGCCGGCCCCGGCAACGCGGTCTTCTCGGTCAGCTCCTTCATGGACAGCCTGCCCGCGGAGAAGGCGGCCCCGGAGGACGCCGTGATCCCGGCGGAGGCCCCGTAGCCCCGCACGGCCGCGTCGACGGCGGCCCTCGGCTCTGACGAAGATCACCGCTTCGTAGGATGACGGCGTGATCCGGACGCGGGCGACCCCCGCGTCCGGGCGGCGCGACAGTCAGCCACCCAGAGCCGGAGGTCCCCCGTGCAGCCCCACCCCGTCACTGTCGTCACCGGCGGCAGCCGCGGCATCGGCGCCGCTGTCAGCGCCCGTCTCGCCGAGGACGGCCACGACGTCGTCATCGGCTACCGCTCGAACGAGGCCGCCGCGGAAGAGGCCGCCGAAACGGTCCGCGCGGCCGGCCGCCGCTGCGTCACCGTCCAGGTCGACACCGCCGACGAGGCCGACGTCGACCGCCTCTTTGACACCGCCGCCGAGCTCGGACCGGTCACCGGACTGGTCAACAACGCCGGTGTCAGCGGCCCCGTCGGCCCCCTCGCCGACGCCGACGCCGAGGGCATGCGCCGGGCGCTCGACGTGAACGTACTCGGATATCTGCTCTGCGCCCGGCGCGCGGTGCGGGACATGAGGGCCACCGGCGGCGGCGCGATAGTGAACCTCTCGTCCGCCGCGGCCACCCTCGGCGCACCCGGCGAGTACGTCCACTACGCCGCCGCCAAGGGCGCGGTCGACACGATGACGGTCGGCCTGTCCAAGGAGGTCGCGGCGGACGGCATCCGCGTCAACGCCGTCGCCCCGGGTGTCATCTGGACCGACTTCCACGCCGACCCCGAGCGGCCCGCGAAGCTCGCGGCGGGCATCCCGCTGGGCCGCGCCGGCCAGCCGTCGGAGATCGCGGCGGCCGTCGCCTGGCTGCTCTCGGACGACGCCTCGTACGCGACAGGGACGGTGCTGAGGGTCGCGGGCGGCCGCTGACGCTCCCGCGTCGGCCTCTCGTACGCTGGTTCGCATGGTCGGCGGAGAGGCAGTACTCACGGGGGACGTCCTGATCAGGGCCGTCTCGTACGACGACGCGGCGGCGCTGGCCCGCGCCTACCGGCGCAACCGCGACCACCTCGCGCCCTGGGATCCTGAAAGGACCGAGGCCTTCTACACCGTCGAGGGCCAGGCGGACCGGGTCCGGGGACAGTTGGAGGAGATGCGGGCGGGCCGGGCCGCGCACTGGGTGTTCGTCGAGGGCGGCGAGATCGTCGGTCACGCCGCCCTGTCGAACATCGTGCTCGGCCCGGTCCGCAGCGCGGCGCTCGGCTACTGGACCGACGCGGCACAGGTCGGCCGTGGCATCGCGTCCGCCGCCACGCGCCACGTCTGCGAGGTGGCCGACACCCGGCTCGGCCTGCACCGCGTCGAGGCGGGCACCCTGCTCCACAACACCGCCTCGCAGCGCGTGCTCACCAAGTGCGGCTTCGAGGAGTACGGGATCGCGCCGAAGTACCTGCACATCAACGGTGCCTGGCGCGACCACCGGCTGTTCCAGAAGATCCTCAACGACCGCCCGGCCTGCTAGCTCAGACGATGTTCTCGGCGACCTCGGCCTGTTCGCGGTCCGAGCCGTACGCCTGCGGAGTGCTGTAGGAGCGGCGCGCCACGAACCACCACACGGTGGCGAGGAGCAGCACCACGGCGAGCGCGATGGACGCGTAGTTCATCGTCTCGGCCGTCACCGGCGAGACCTGCGGAAGACAGAACAGGACCGTCACGAACGCCACCCAGACGACCGCGATCCAGCCGATGGGCTTGCTCCAGCGGCCCAGGTTCCACGGCCCCGGCCGGAAGCGGTCACCGGCGCGCAGGCGCAGGTAGATCGGGATGGCGTACGCGGGTGTGATGCCGATGACGTTGATGGCGGTCACGGCGGTGTACGCGGTCGCCGAGTACAGGGAAGGCAGGGCGATCACTGCGGCCAGGCCCACCGAAAGCCACACCGCGGGCACCGGCACCTGGGTGCGGGCGCTGACCTTGCGCCAGAGCGCGGACCCAGGCAGCGCGTTGTCGCGGCTGAACGCGAACACCATGCGGCTCGCGGCGGCCGTCTCGGCGTTGCCGCAGAACAGCTGCGCCACGATCACGATGAGCAGCAGCGCCGTCGCCCCGGACTCGCCGAGCGCGTCGATCATGATCTGCGCGGGCGGCACCCCGGTGTCGGTGCCGAGTGTGCCCGCGTAGTCCTGGATCGCGAAGGTCAGCCCGGTGAGCAGCACGAAACCGGCGATCCAGGAGGCCCAGATGGCGCGCACGATGCCGCGGGCCGCGGACACCGACGCGTTGGAGGTCTCCTCGGACAGGTGCGCGGACGCGTCGTAGCCGGAGAAGGTGTACTGCGCGAGGAGCAGGCCGATGGCGGTGACGTAGAGCGGGTTGTCCCATCCTGTGCCGTCGAAGAACTCACCGAAGACGAAGGACGGCGACTGGTGGTGGTCCGGCACGATCGCGAGGGCGCCGACGATCACGGTGACGCCGGCCAGGTGCCACCACACGCTGACCGAGTTGAGCAGGCTCACCAGGCGGACGTTGAAGAGGTTGAGGACGGCGTGCAGCAGCAGGATGCACAGGAAGATCAGGAACGTCTTCTCCGGCGTCGGCGTGAAGCCGAACTTCAGGTTCAGGAACGCGCCGGTGAACAGTGCGGCGCCGTAGTCGATGCCGGCTATCGCGCCGAGCAGACCGAGGAGGTTCAGCCAGCCCGTGTACCAGCCCCAGCGGCGCCCGCCGAGCCGGTCGGCCATGTAGTAGAGGGCACCCGACGTCGGGTACGCGCTGGTGACCTCGGCGAGCGCGAGGCCCACGCAGAGCACGAACAGGCCGACGCCGACCCAGCCCCAGAGCATCACGGCGGGGCCGCCGGTGAGCAGCCCGAAGCCGTACAGGGTCATGCAGCCGGACAGGATGGAGATGACGGAGAAGCTGATGGCGAAGTTGCCGAAGCCGCCCATGCGGCGGGCCAGGACGGGCTGGTAGCCGAGCTCTCTGAGCCGTTCCTCCTCGTCCTGGCGTGGCGCTGGGACGGGGCTCGACGACCAGGTGGTGTGGGACACGGTGGGACCTCCGGTGGCGTGGGGGAAGGGTGGGGTTCGCGGGGCTACCCAGGACCCCGGGAGGCGCTGAAGCAGCGGGTGCGGGCCTGGACGAAGACCTCGGCGGCGGCGTCCGCGTCGCCGGGGGAGTGGGTGCGGTACGTCCACGGCACCGTCGTGTAGAAGGGGTCGAGGGCCTGGAACACGCGGGACGCGTCGTGGAACTGGTGGGCACCCCACAGCGCGTGCGCCAAGTGGTTCAGGTCCACGAGCGAGGTCGTGGCGGGCGCCGCGTGGTCGAACCACAGCTGCAGCGCGAGGAGCGCGGCGCGCGTGGCGTCCTCGGAGATCCAGTGCAGATCGAGGGCCTGCTCCTGCCCGGCCTCCCTGCGGTACCGCTCGACCCGCACGTACAGCGGCAGCAGATGCAGGGCGGATCCCGCGGGCGCCGCGGCCGACGCCCACTGCACGAAGTTGTACGCCTCGGTGAGCGGCCCTTCCGCGCGGCGCCCGTACACGAACTGCAGCATCCGGTGGTACGCCTCACGGTTGCCCGGGTCCCGCTTGTCGGCCTCGGCGAGGAGCTGCCAGGGGCCGGGGAAGAGCATCGGCTCCGGAGGCGCCACCCGGTGCTCGTCCCACCGCTGCCCCACGTCCAGCTGGGCCAGGGCGAGCAGGCAGATCCACGGCACGGGGTCCTCGGGCGACATGGCCGAGGCGTCGGCGCAGGCCGCGACCGCCTCGCGCCACAGGTCGTTGGTCCGGCGGTGCCCCGTGCGGTGGGCGCGCAGGGCCCGCTCCACCAGGACGCGGGTGTGCAGCACGGCGGCCGACGCGCTGCGCGGTTCCTCGGCGCGCCAGGTCCGCACCACGTCGGACCCGGCGACGGCGGCACCCAGGATCTGCGTGCGCTGTGTCCACAGCCCCCAGTCGGGTGTCTCGGTCAGCAGATTGCGCGTGGAGACCCAGCGGCCGGTCCTGAGGTCCTGGAGCACCGCGCGCAACGCTTCGTCGTGGCCTGCCGGGTGGTACACCGGGCGGCCTAACGGCATGGGCATGAGACCTCTGTCGGGGGAAGAGGGCGGAGTTCGAACGCTTAACAGGGCGAAGCGGCAAGCCAGTTGGCGTCGGGCACGTGGGTGGGCTGGTGGGGCTCGGCGGACAGTGTAGATCCGGCCCTTCCGGTTCCACGGCACTTCCCGGATCTTTTGTGACCCCGTTCTGTCAACACGGCGCGCCGAGCGATCATTTGACGGGCGTCATCTGTCACCGCGATCCCTTGACGCCCTCCGGGCCGCTGTAGCAGTCTTCCCGCGGTGATCAGCTATCAGCGGCCCCCGGCGCAGCGCCCCGTGCTCGCCGTGGACCAGGGCACCTCCGGGACGAAGGCCCTCGTCGTCTGCCCGGAGCGCGGTGTGATCGGGTCGGGCGCGGCGCCGGTACGCCCCCGCTTCCTGCCCGGCGGCCTAGTGGAGGCCGACCCCGCCGAACTGTTCTCGTCCGTCGTCGAAGCGGGCCGCGCGGCGCTGGCGGACGCGGGCGAACCGGTCGCCGCCGTCGGCCTCGCCAACCAGGGCGAGACCGTCCTCGCCTGGGATCCGGAGACCGGGCGGCCCCTCACCGACGCCCTCGTCTGGCAGGACCGCCGCGCGGAGTCGGTCTGCGCCGAACTCGCAGATCACGCAGATGAGTTGCGGGAACTCACCGGCCTGCCCCTCGATCCGTACTTCGCCGCTCCCAAGATGGCGTGGATACGCCGCCACCTGACCCGGCGCGGCGTGGTCACGACCAGCGACGCCTGGCTCGTCCACCGCCTCACCGGCGCCTACGTCACGGACGCCGCGACGGCAGGCCGCACCCAGCTCCTCGACCTCGACACCGTCGCCTGGTCACCGCGGGCCCTGGAGCTCTACGGCCTCGGCGACGAGCGCTTGCCTCGGGTCGTCGACGCGGCGGGACCGGTCGGCACGACCACCGCGTTCGGCCCCGAACTCCCCCTCACCGGCCTCCTCGTCGACCAGCAGGCTGCGCTGCTCGCCCAGGACGTGACCACCCCCGGCAGCGCCAAGTGCACCTACGGAACAGGGGCGTTCCTGCTCGCCCAGACCGGGGCGCGACCGCGGCGCGGCAGCTCGGGGCTCGTCAGCTGTGTCGCCTGGCGGCTCGCGGGCCGGAGCAGCTACTGCCTCGACGGGCAGGTCTACACGGCCGCGTCCGCCGTCCGCTGGCTCACCGACCTCGGCGTGATCGCGGGCGCCGAGGACATCGACCCTGTGGGTTCCGCCGTCCCGGACGCCGGGGGCGTCACCTTCGTGCCGGCGCTCGCCGGTCTCGCAGCGCCCTGGTGGCGCGGTGACCTGCGCGGATCGCTGACCGGGCTCGGCCTCGACACCACCGCGGGCCACCTGGTGCGCGCCCTCTGCGAGGGCGTCGCCGCGCAGGTCGTCTCGCTCGCCGACGCCGTCGCCGCCGACCTGGGACAGCCCCTGACGAGCCTGCGGGTCGACGGCGGCCTGACCCGCTCGGCCCTGCTCATGCAGACCCAGGCCGACCTGCTCCAACTGCCCGTCGAAGTATCGGCGTTGCCCGACGTAACCGCCCTCGGCGCGGCAGCCGTCGCCCGCATCGGTCTCGATCCCGCACTCGCCGTCGCCGACGCCGTCCCGGAGTGGCGGCCCGCCGCCGTCTACGAACCGCGCATCGACGCGGACCGGGCCGCCGAACGCCTCGCGGGCTTCGACGCGGCGGTGACGGCACTCCTGGAACGTACGCCCTGATGGCGCTGACCAGGCGTGGCACGCCGCCCGACGTGACGTACGACGTGGCCGTCATCGGCGCGGGAGTCGTCGGCTCGGCCGTCGCCCGCGAACTGGCCCGCCACCCCGGCCTGCGCATCGCCCTGGTGGAGGCCTCGAACGACGTCGGCGAGGGCACGTCGAAGGCGAACACGGCGATCCTGCACACCGGCTTCGACGCGGTACCCGGATCCCTGGAGTCCCGCCTGGTCCGCGAGGGCCGACGGCTGCTCGCCGCGTACGCCTCGGAGTCCGAAATCCCCGTCGAGCCGGTCGGCGCCCTCCTCGTCGCCTGGAACGACACACAACTGGCAGCCTTGCCCGGCCTGTTGGAGAAAGCGGAGCGCAACGGGTACGACGCGGCGCGGATCATCGGCCCCCCGGAGGTCCGGGCGCGCGAGCCGCACCTCGGCCCCGGCGCCCTCGGCGCACTCGACGTCCCCGGCGAGAGCATCATCTGCCCCTGGACCACCACCCTCGCCTACGCCACCCAGGCCGTGCGCGCGGGCGTCGACCTGCTCCTCAACTGCCGGGTGGAGGACGTCGACACGACGTACGACACCCATCTCCTGACCACGAGCCGCGGCCCCGTGCGGACCCGGTATCTCGTCAACGCCGCCGGCCTGCACGCCGACACCGTCGACCGGCTGCTCGGCCACGACGACTTCACCGTCACCCCGCGCCGCGGCCAGCTCCTCGTCTTCGACAAGCTCGCCCGCGACCTGGTGCGGCACATCCTGCTGCCCGTTCCCACGGCGCTCGGCAAGGGCGTCCTCGTGGCCCCGACCGTGTACGGCAACGTCCTTCTGGGGCCCACCGCCGAGGAGTCGGACGACAGGGCGGCGACCGGGTCGACCGTCGACGGCATCGCCGCGCTGCGCGAGAAGGGCCGCCGTATCCTCCCGGAGCTGCTCGACGAGGAGGTCACCGCGGTCTACGCCGGGCTGCGCGCCGCCACCGAGCACGACGACTACCGCATCGGCGCCCACAAGGAACAGCGCTACGTCACCGTCGGCGGCATCCGCTCCACCGGCCTCACCGCGTCCCTGGCCATCGCGGCACACGTCGCCGAACTCCTCGCCGCCACGGGCCTGGAGCTGCCCGGCCCCCGCGACCTGCCGCCCGTCCGGATGCCGAACCTCGGCGAGGCCTTCCCCCGCCCATATCAGCGCGCCGATCTCATCGCCACCGATCCCGCGTACGGCGACATCGTTTGCCACTGTGAACGGGTGACGCGCGGCGAGATCCGGGATGCCCTCGCGGCCACGGTGCCGCCCGGCTCGCTGGACGGCCTGCGGCGGCGCACCCGGGCGCGGGGCGGACGCTGCCAGGGCTTCTACTGCGGTGCCGAGGTGCGGGAACTCTACGAACGGGGTGCGGAGTTGGGTACCGGATGAGGCGCGAGCGGATCGTCGACGTGCTGGTCGTCGGCGCCGGACCCGCGGGCCTCGCCATGGCGGTCGGGCTGGCCGCGGCGGGCGTCGGCGAGGTCGAGGTGGTGGACCGCGAGCGGCAGGCGGGCGGAGTGCCGCGGCACTGCCTGCACGGCGGCTTCGGACGCCTCGGGATGACGGGACCGCAGTACGCGGAGCGGTGCGTGGCGGCGGCCGTGGGCACCGGCGCGGTGCTGCGGACCGGCGTCACCGTCACGTCCTGGGCGGCGCCGCTCACCCTGGACACCACGAGCCCCCGGGGCCTGGAACGGATCACCGCCCGTGCGGTCGTCCTCGCCACGGGCGCCAGGGAGCGGCCGCGCGCCGCACGCCTGGTGCCGGGGACGCGACCCGCCGGGGTCTACACCACCGGCGAACTCCAACAGGCCGTCCACCTCCACCGGCAGCGGATCGGCACGCGGGCCGTCGTGGTCGGCGCGGAACCGGTGAGCTTCACCGCCCTGGACACCCTGCGGCGGGCCGGGGTCTCCGTCACCGCGCAGGTCACCGAACACCGGCGCCACCAGGCGCCGCCCGCCCGCGCCCTGGACGCCCGGCTGCGGCGCGGGGTGCCGCTGCTCACGGACGCCACCGTGGCCGAACTCCTCGGGCGCGGCCGCCTGTCGGGGGTGAGGCTGCGGCACCGGGACGGCAGGACGGCGGACGTTCCCTGCGACACGGTCGTGTTCACCGGTGACTTCGTCCCCGACCACGAACTGGCCCGGCGCGGCGGTCTGTTGCTCGATCCGGGCACGCGGGGCCCCGCCGTCGACAGCGCCTTCCGCACGGACGAACGCGGCGTCTTCGCGGTGGGCAACGTGCTGCACGCCGCCGAGCCGGCGCGCGTGGTGGCGCGCGAGGGGGCCTTGGCGGCGGCGGCCGTGCGGCGCTATCTCTCCGACGGGGACTGGCCCTCGGCCTCGGTGCCGCTGCGGGTCGCGGCACCGCTCGCCTGGATCGCCCCGAACCGGCTCTGCCCGGACGAGCAGACGGTCGAATTCACCCTCCGCACCACGGAGTTCGTCGCGCGGCCCACGTTGGTCGTCACACAGGACGGCAGAACCCTGCACCGCGCCCGCCCGCGCCGCCCGGCCGTCCCGAACCGGCCGTTCCGGGTCTCCGGAAGCTGGACTGCGAGGGTGGATGTGCGGGGCGGCGCAGTCCGGGTCGCCCTGGCCTGATGTCCGCTGATGTCGCCTGATGTCGCCTGATGTCGACTACAGGGAGGCGCCGACCAGCCGGGCGAGGTCGATGAGACGGTTGGAGTAGCCCCATTCGTTGTCGTACCAGCCGACGACCTTGACCTGCGGTCCCGTGACGCGGGTGAGCTCGGCGTCGAAGACGCAGGACGCGGGGTCGCCGGCGATGTCGGTGCTGACGATGGGAGCCTCGGTGTACGACAGCACTCCCTTGTACGGTCCCGCGGCCGCCGCCGCGTACGCCTCCTTGATCTCCTCGACGCTCGTGGACCGTCGTGTGGTGACGGTGAGGTCGGTGACCGAACCGGTGGGGACGGGGACCCGCAGCGCGAACGCGTCGAGGCGGCCCGCGAGTTCGGGCAGGACGAGGCCGATGGCCTTGGCGGCGCCGCTGGAGGTCGGGACGATGTTCAGGCCCGCGGCGCGGGCGCGGCGCAGGTCCTTGTGCGGGGCGTCCTGGAGATTCTGGTCCTGGGTGTAGGCGTGGACGGTGGTCATCATCCCCGAGTCGATGCCCACGGCGTCGTGCAGCACCTTCGCCAGGACGCCCAGGCAGTTGGTGGTGCACGAGGCGTTGGAGATGATCGTGTGCCGCTCGGGGTCGTAGGCGTCGTCGTTCACGCCGAGCACGATCGTGACGTCCTCACCACTGGCCGGGGCCGCGATGACCACCTTCTTCGCGCCGCCCTCGACGTGCGCGCGGGCCCGGTCGGCGTCGGTGAAGACACCCGTCGCCTCGATGACCACGTCCACGCCGAGTTCTCCCCAGGGCAGGCCGGCCGGGTCGCGTTCGGCGAACACCTGGACGGTCCGGTCGCCGACGCGGATCGCCCCCGGCTCGGCGGTGACCTCGCCGGGGAAGCGGCCGAGGACCGAGTCGTAGGCCAGCAGGTGCGCCATGGTCGGCACGTCGCCGAGATCGTTGACCGCGACGATCTCCAGGTCCGTGTCCCGTGCTGCCGCCGCCCGGAAGACGTTGCGCCCGATTCGCCCGAAGCCGTTGATGCCGATACGAACAGTCATGGAACTCTCTTCCTAGCGCTGTCGAGGCGTGATCCAGAACAATATAAGCAGCTTACATAAGCATGCAATGTAATTCTTGAGGGTGGCTGACATGTACGACCACGGCGACGATCAGAGCGACGGCAACCGGAGCCGCGACACCGGCATCGGCGGCCGGTACAGCGAGCTGGACGTGGAGGAGTTCACGGCGGCGATCGAGAACTTCAACCGCTTCTACATCCGCCTCCCGGTCCTGGAGAAGCTGCCGTTCACGACGCTGTCGGTGCTCGACACCCTCGCGTTCGGCGGCGGTCCCAAGCGGCTGACCGAGCTGGCGAGGACCGAGCAGGTCAGTCAGCCCGGCATCACCCAGCTGGTCACCCGCCTGGAGCGCGACGGCCTGGTGGAGCGCCGCCCGGACCCGACCGACGGACGCGCCGTCCTCGTCCACCTCACCGAGAAGGGCCGCCGGATCGGCCGCTCCCGTCACGAGGACCGGACGCGCCATCTCGCGCCGCTCGTCGATCAGTTGACCCCGGAACAGCGCACGGCCGTGGCGGAGGCCCTGCCCGCCCTGGCGCGCCTTGCGGAACTGGGGCGGGGTGAGGCGGGGTGAGGCGGGGTGAGGCGTAGGACACCCTTCCCATGGCCCCCACCTCGCGCATAGACTCCAAAACTAGCAGCGCTAATTTACGCAGCGAGACCTCGCAGAACGATCCGGAGCCGTATCGTGCGCACCGTCCACTTCGCCGCCGCCCGCCGCACCCCCATCGGCAAGCTCCGCGGCGCCCTCTCCTCAGTCCGCCCCGACGACCTCGCAGCGGGCGTCGTGAGGGGACTCCTCGCCGACATCCCCCAGCTGGACCCCGCCCGGATCGACGACATCTACTGGGGCGCCGCCAACCAGGCGGGCGAGGACAACCGCAACGTCGCGAGGATGGCCGCCCTCCTCGCGGGCCTCCCGGAGTCCGTGCCCGGCGCGACCGTGAACCGGCTGTGCGCCTCGGGCCTCGAAGCCGTCACGACCGCCGCGCGTACCGTCGCCGCGGGTGAGGCCGACATCGTCCTCGCGGGCGGCTCCGAGTCGATGAGCCGCGCGCCCTTCGTGCTGCCCCGCCCCGACGAGGCGCTGCCGCACCGCATGGAGACCGCCGACACCCGCCTCGGCTGGCGCCTCACGAACAAGAGGATGAAGGAGCTGCACGGGGTCCTCGCGATGGGGGAGACCGCGGAGGAGGTCGCCGAGCGTCACGGCGTCCCGCGCGAACGCCAGGACGAGTTCGCGCTCCGCAGTCATCAGCGTGCGGCCGCCGCCCGCAAGAACGGCCACTTCGACGACGAACTCCTCCCCGTCACCCGCCCGGACGGCGTCGTCGTCGACGCGGACGAGTGCGTGCGCGAGGACACCTCGTACGAGAAGCTGAGCGGGCTGCGGCCGGTCTTCCGCAAGGACGGCACCGTCACCGCGGGCAACGCGTCGCCGATGAACGACGGCGCCGCCGGACTGCTCCTCGTCAGCGAGGAGGCGCTCAACGACCTCGGCCTCGAATCCCTCGGGCGGTACGCGGCAGGGGCCTCGGCAGGCGTCCACCCCGACGTCATGGGCATCGGCCCCGTGCCCGCCACGCGGAAGGTGCTCGCCCGGGTCGGCTGGGAGATCGGCGACCTCGAAGAGGCGGAGTTCAACGAGGCGTTCGCGGCCCAGGCGCTCGCCTGCGTCGACGCACTCGGCATCGACCCGGAGCTCGTCAACCCGTCCGGCGGAGCCATCGCCCTCGGCCACCCACTCGGCTGCTCCGGCGCCCGCATCCTCACCACCCTCCTGCACAGAATGCGCCGCACCGGCGCGACCCGCGGCCTCGCCACGATGTGCGTGGGCGTGGGCCAGGGGAGCGCGCTCTTGGTCGAACGCGACTGAGTCGCGGCGGGCGGGTTGGGGGCGCGGGAGGCGCCGGGGGCAGCGGGTACGTGTCTGCTGCCGCAGGGGAGACGGGCTCGGGCCGTGACCGTCCTCGGGCAGGGCCTGCCTCCTCAGGCGAGTCACGCCCGATGCGGCGGGGCAGGACCCGACCCGGCGAGGCACGCCCGACCCGGCGGGGCAGGACCCGACCCGGCGAGGCACGCCCGACCCGGCGAGGCGTGCCTCAACACCTCCGGCGAGGCACGCGCCCCCTACGGCGAGGCACGCGCCCCCGCCCTCAGGCGCGGGGCGCGCCCCAACCAGGGGAGGCATGACCCCACCCTCCGGCGAGGCACATCCCCGCCTTCAGGCGCGAGGTGCGACCCGGCCCGGCGAGGCGCACCCCAACCCCAGGCGAGGCACGGCCCCTCTTCGGTGGGTCACGCTCCAACGGCCCTCGGGCGCGAGGCACGACCCCCAACCGGGGGAGGCGTGGCCCCATCTCCTCCGGCGAGGCACGGCCCCGCCTCCAGGCACAAGACGCGACCTATGCGGGGAGGGCCGGCCCCGCCCTCCGGGGAGGCCCGGCTCCGCCCCTCTGGCGAAGCGCGGCCCCGCCCCTCCGGCGAGGCGACTCAACCCTGAACGCGCCGCCGGCCTCTACCAACGGGGGCGAACCCCCGCCCCGTCGAGAAGCCGACCCAGACTCGCCGTCCACGCAGGCAAGGCCCGGCGAACGACCCACCGTCAGCCCCACGAAAGACTCACGCCAAGCCCTCCTTAGCCCCGCACCAGCCCCACGGAAGTCCCGCGCCAGCCGCCCGAAAGACCCCCACCAGCCCCACGGAAGACTCGCACCAGCTCCCTGTTCCCCCCCCACCAGCCCCTCCGAAAGCTCCACGCCCGTCCCACGGAAGACCTGCGCCAGCCGCCCGAAAGACCCTCACCAGCCCCACGGAAGACCCGCGCCAGCTCCCTGCTCCTCTCACCAGCCCCTCCGAAAGCTCCACGCCCGCCCCACGGAAGTCCCGCGCCAGCCCCCCGAAAGACCCCCACCAGCCCCACGGAAGACTCGCACCAGCTCCCTGCTCCCCCCACCAGCCCCTCCGAAAGCTCCACGCCCGCCCCACGGAAGACCCGCGCCAGCCCCCTGAACCCCCAGCAGCCCCCCCGAAAGCCCACGCCCGCCCCACCGAAACGGAGCATCCTCCCTCATGGCCACGCTGTCTCTCGCCGCGATTCTCGCCGAGCCCGCCCGCCGTCACCCGGATCGCATCGCCCTCGTCGAGGGTGAACAGCGCCTCTCCTTCCGGGAGTTGTGGCGCGAGGCCCGCGCCCAGGCCGCGGCTCTCGCGGAGCTCGGCGTGCGGCCGGGAGACCGCGTGGCGCTGATGGCGCCCAACACCGCCGAGTTCCCGAAGGCGTACTACGCCGTCCTCGCCGCCGGCGGAGTCGTCGTACCCGTGCATCTGCTGCTCTCCGCCGAGGAGGTCGAGCACGTCCTGCGGGACAGCGGCGCGACCCTGCTCCTCTGTCACCCCGCGCAGGCCGCGATGGGCGGGGCGGCCGCCGAGGCCACCGGCGTGCGCATGCTGCGGCTCGGCCCCGAGGGCGACCTTGAGACCCTCGCACGCACCACCGAGCCCCTCACCACATACGTCACACGCGACGCCGACGACCCGGCCGTCGTCTTCTACACCAGCGGCACCACAGGCGTCCCCAAGGGCGCCGTGCTCAGCCACTTCAACCTGGTGATGAACGCGACGGTCAACGCCTTCGACGCCAACGACGTCCGCCCCGACGACACCGCCCTCGGCGCGCTCCCGCTCTTCCACGCCTTCGGCCAGACCGTCTCCATGAACTCGACGTGGCGGGCCGGCGCCACCCTCGTCCTGCTGCCCCGCTTCGACGCGGCGCGTGCCATCGAGCTGATGGTCGCGGAGGGCGTCAACACCTTCCACGGCGTCCCGACGATGTACGTGGGCCTCGTCGCCGCCGCCGAGGCCGCCGAGCGGCTGCCCCGGCTGCGGATCTGCATCTCGGGCGGCGCCTCGCTGCCCGTCGCCGTACTCGAACGCTTCGAGAAGGCCTTCGGCACCCCCGTCTACGAAGGCTACGGGCTCTCCGAGACCTCCCCGACCGCCTCCGTCAACCAGCCCGACTTCGGTACGAAGCCCGGCAGCATCGGCCACCCGCTGTGGGGCGTCGACGTCGAGATCGCCCGCGCCGACCTCGACGACCGCGTCGAACTGCTGCCCACCGGCGAACTCGGCGAGGTCGTCATCCGCGGTCACAACGTCTTCTCCGGCTACCTGGGGCGCCCCGAGGCGACCGCCGAAGCCCTGGTCGACGGCTGGTTCCGCAGCGGCGACCTCGGCACCAAGGACGCCGACGGCTTCCTGACCATCGTCGACCGCAAGAAGGACGTCATCATCCGCGGCGGCTTCAACGTCTACCCGCGCGAGGTCGAAGAGGTCCTGATGCGCCACCCGGCCGTCGCCCAGACCGCCGTGATCGGCCTGCCCGACCCCGTGCACGGCGAGGAGATCTGCGCCGTGGTCGTCGCGGCCGGCGACGCGACGCCCGAGGTGGCCGGGGAGATCATCGAGTGGTCCAAGGACCACCTGGGCCGGCACAAGTACCCGCGCCTCGTGGAGTTCCTCGACGAACTGCCGCTCGGCCCCAGCATGAAGGTCCTCAAGCGGGAGCTCCGCGCCCACTACAGCGCGTAGGAAAGCCCTGACCGCGGCGCCGCCGACGCACCCTCTGGTGGCTGCTCCCCGCTGTCGCCGGGGGAGTGGTCGCCGGCACGGGTCGCCGGCACGGTCTTCCTCATGCGGGCCGAGGCGGAGCCCCTGCCGGGCGCCCTGCTCGGCAAGTACACGGGCCCCTGAGCGCCCCAGGGGCCCCTCAGCGTGCGCCGACCGTGGTGGCGCCCGTCGTCTCGGGCGAGAGCCCGTGCTCCAGATCCTCCGCGAGCAGCCGCTTGGCGATCGCGTCGACCGCCGCGGCGAGCTCCTTGTCCGGCGGCCGGCCGATGTCCTTCGTGATCTCCTCGCCCAGCCAGGCGGACCACGCCTTGGAGGTGACCTCCGCCTCGCGCTCCCCGGCGGGCGTGAGCGAGAAGTACGCGTCCGTACGGGTCAGATACCCCTCCTCGACCATGCGGTCGAAGACGGGCACGAGCACCTCGGGCGGAATCCTGCGCCGGGCCGCGATCAGCCCCAGACTGGCGTACCCGACCAGCCGGGTGAACAGCGAGACCTGCATGACCGCCCAGGCGCCCGCGATGTCCAGACGGGTGTCGGAGTCCCGGATGATGCCGCGGGCCGTGGTCATGCCCACATTCCGGATGATGTTGGCGACGCCCCGCTCCAGCAGGTGCCCGGAGTCGCCGCTGGACGGCTGCGCGAAGCCCTCGCCCATGTCAGGGGCGCCCATGCGGGCGCTGTCACGCAACTGCACCTGCTTGAGGAAGAGCGCCACCAGGAACCCGAGGAGCGCCACAGGGACGGTCCACAGGAAGACCGTCTGCAGGGTGTCCGCGTACGCCTTGATGATGGGCTCGGCACTGGCCGCGGGCAGTTCGTGCAGCCCGCCCGGGCTCTGCGCCGCCTTGCCGAGCTCGGCCGGATCACCACCGCCCCGCGCCGCCTCGGCGACCCCGTCCTTCAGGTTCGGCGCGAGGGTGTTGGCGTAGATCGTGCCGAACACGGCCGTGCCGAACGAGCTGCCCAGCGTACGGAAGAAGGTGACTCCGGACGTGGCGGTGCCCAGGTCCGTGTACGCGACGGTGTTCTGCACGGCGATCGTCAGGACCTGCATGCACAGCCCGATACCGGTGCCGAGCACGAACATGTACAGCGACTCCAGCCAGGTGCTGGTGGTCCGCCCCATCAGCGACAGCAGATACAGCCCGAGAGCCATCACCAGCGCACCGACGATCGGGAAGATGCGGTACGTGCCGGTCTTGCTGACGACGTTGCCGCTGAAGACGGACGCGATGAGCAGCCCCACGACCATGGGCAGCGTGCGCACACCCGAGATGGTGGCCGAGTCGCCGTCGACATACTGGAGGTAGGTCGGCAGGAACGTCATCGCGCCGAGCATCGCGAAACCCACGATGAAGCTGAGGACCGAGCAGACCGTGAAGACGGGGTTGGCGAAGAGCCGCATCGGCAGCATCGGCTCTGCGGCCCGCGTCTCGACGACACAGAACAGCGCCAGCGCGACCAGCCCGCCGACGAAGAGACCGATGATCGTCGGCGACCCCCACGCGTACTGGTTGCCGCCCCAACTCGTCGCCAGGATCAGCGCGCTCGCGCCGACGGCGACGAGCGCGATGCCCAGATAGTCGATGACGGGCCGCACCGCCGACTTCACGACGGGGATCGTGCGCGCGGCCGCGAGGACCACGACGATCGCGATGGGCACGTTGACGTAGAACGCCCAGCGCCACGTCAGATGGTCCGTGAAGAGCCCGCCCAGCAGCGGCCCGATCACCGTCGACACCCCGAAGACGGCCCCGATCGCACCCTGGTACTTGCCGCGCTCCCGCAACGGGATCACATCGGCGATCAACGCCATCGACGTGACCATCAGACCGCCCGCGCCGATGCCCTGCATCGCCCGCCAGGCGATCAGCAGCGTCATGTTCGTCGACAGACCGCACAGGAACGACCCGGTGATGAAGATGACCGCGGACACCTGGAAGACGACCTTGCGTCCGAACAGGTCACCGAACTTGCCGACGAGGACCGTCGCCACGGTCTCCGCGAGCAGATACGACGTGACGACCCACGACATGTGTTCCGCGCCGCCCAGATCCGACACGATCGTCGGCAGCGCGGTGCCGACGATGGTCTGGTCGAGGGCGGCGAGCAGCATCCCCAGCATGATCGTCACGAAGACGACATTGCGGCGCCGCCGGTCGAGCACGGGCGGCGCCTGCGCCTCGACGAAGGCGGAATCGGCCGACTGATCGGTGGTCGTCGTCGTCACACAGCCACCCTCACACCGCCCCCGTCCATGTGCATGCGGGGCGAGTCCGGTGCGGTGACGTCCCCCGCTCAGCCCCCACCGAACCCCCTACTTCCTCCCCCGCCCCTACGGCGTCCTATGCGCCACGCAGCCGCGGCGCATAGGACGCCGCATCTACCGCAGACCCCTCCCGTTCCAGCCTCCCGGCCAACGTCTCCGCCCAGGTGACCAGTTCGGCGACGCCGATTCCGTACGGCCGGTCCTGCCCGGTCTGCGCACTCCACTCGGAGACGGCAGCGGCGCCGCGCAGCAGCAGCCGCGCTCCGCCCGTGGTGTTGCCGCGGGCGGAGTGCGTGAGACCGACGGCGAGCTGGGCCAGCCCCTTCCACAGGCCGCGCTCCGCCTCGGGCCCGGACTTCCACGCGTCCTCGAACACCTCGTGCGCGTGGAAGGGCCGCCCCGCGTCCAACAGCGCCTGCGCCTCGGCCACGGACTCCTCGGGCGCGCGGACGACCCCCTCCGGCTGCCGCGGCACGCCATCGGTGCCATAGGGCAACGGCCGCCCGAGCCCGTCACGAGGCCGCTGGTTACGGGCCCGCCCTTCCTCGTCGCGGTCCCGCTCACGGCCACTTTCGTACGGTCCAGGTCCAGAGCTCATACGACGATTGTCGCGCGTGCCTGACGGCGGTCACCGGAGGACGAAGCACCTGTCCACGTGGGGTAGAGTTCTACCTGTGATCACGCGGAACACCGCGCCGAACACCACGGGACGTGGCGCAGCTTGGTAGCGCACTTGACTGGGGGTCAAGGGGTCGCAGGTTCAAATCCTGTCGTCCCGACTCGTAAGAGTCGCAGGTCAGGGGCCGTTTCAGAGAAATCTGAAACGGCCCCTTGATCGTTTTTGGGACCAGTTGGGGACCAATCCCCAGGACCTGCGACGCACCTTGACCCCAGTCAAGGTGCGCGCTACTGGTCACAAGTCGGCAGCGTGGACGGAGCGCCTGCCGATGCTAGCCAGGCGGATTCGGCCTCTGCGTACGGCAGGTCTTCGTACCGGGACAACCAGCTGGCTGCCAGGCGCATCACGTGGCCTCTCTGGCTCGGCGAGAGTGCCGGGAGAGAGAGCAGATCCTCGATGACCAGACGTACCTTCGGCCCCGTGTCGTGCTCTTCGAGCCAGCTCAGGGCGCTGTCGACGGCGCGGGACCGTCGGCTCTCGTCGAGGGCCGGGTGGCGCAGGACACCGGAGAGCACGGAGCGGGACTTCATCGACCGGTCGGTGCTCAGACGGTCCAGAGCGATGTCGATGCCGGTGCGTGCCTGCTCGACGGACAGGTCGAGGCGTGTGAGGAATGAGGCGAGCACCGGGCGCTGGACCTTGCCGCCATGGCAGGCGAGCCACCGCAGGCTGACGTCCGCAAGGGATCGTGCCTGATCGCGCGTCAGCCCGTCGCGCTGGCTGAGCATGGCGGCCATGAGCACGTGATCATCTGGACGTGCGAGGAGCGCGGCGCAGCCGAGACGGATGGCACGCTGTAGCTGTGCGGACGGCAGGCCCGGCACGCGCAGGAGAGCGCCTAGAACGGAACCGAACGCCTCGTGCTCCGGGTGGCTGTCGAGCCACGTGAAGGCGAGCGTGACGGCGGCCCGAGCCTGGTCCTGGGTGAGTTCCTCGCAGTGGATGAGCAGGCGAAGGAGTATGGCCGGCTCAGACTGGGCGTCAGGTTGCGACCTCAGGTGTTCGAGGAGAAGGGCGGCGGCGTCCGCCCCGCTGCCGGCGGACAGCAACGTGCCCACGACGCGGGAGCCTGTTGGGTGGTCGGCAGGGCCCTCAGACGCCCACCAGCGGGCGATGGCGATCACCCTGGGACGCAGCTCCGGCGGGCACCCGTGCGTGGACAGGAGTCTTTGCACGACCCGGCCAGTGCTCGGGTACACCTGTCCCTTCTCCAGCCAGTCCAGTGCGCTTCGGATCAATGTCGCGCGGTCCGGGTCCGGGAGGTCGTCGTCTTCGAGTAGAGCACACACTTCCGGACCGATGTTCAAGCCCGGGCGCAGATCAGAACGCAGCCACACGAGGCCCTGGTCTACGAGCTTCCGGCGGGCCAGCGGGTCGATGTCCGCACGCTGCAGGAATGCACGGATCACGGGTGCGACTCCGAGGGATCGGTAGGGAGTGAGCCACGCCAGTACGCCCGCGACCACTCTCTCCAGTCGATCCCTGGCGTGGTCCATGCCGAGCAGGCGTTTCAACAGCGCGGGCGTACGACGCCAGTCGGGCCGGGAAGACACCCAAGCGAGGGTGGAGTCGACCACCAGGTCCTCGGTCCTCGGCGGCAGGTCGGGGCGCTCGATCAGCGCGAGCAGAAGATGCTCCGTGTCGGTCTGTCCGCCCCAGCGATCGAGCCATCCGACGGAAGCCTCGACAAGGAACGTCGGAGCGGGATCCGTGCCCCTCAGGGCGGCGGTAAGGAACGGCTGCGCCGTGTGGTCGGCCTCGGCGCGGGAGAGCCAGGGAGCAACCAGCGTGTTCCACACAGAGCGGTCGAACCCTTGCCAGGGCCGGCTGGTCACCATCGTCAGCAGCGCCTGACCGCCGTCGTCACCGGCGTCCGTCAAGAGGTGGCCGAGCGGATCCACCCGGGCCGTGAGCCATTCCCCGCAAAAGCGTTCCAGGGCAGCGATCCGATGGGCGGGGCCATGCGCTGCCATGTCGACGGCCAGCCGTCGGAGATGGCCGGTGAATACGGAGAATGTACGTGCATGCTGCGTGAACGCGTCAAAGAGTGCACCGGCAGCGGCTGCGTCGATGCTCCATCCAGGAGAGGGCATCAGTGACTGCAATAGGAGTTCGTCAGTGACGATGTCGTGCACCACGACCAGCTGACCGTCAACCTCATCGAGCCACCCAAGAGAGATCAGCGTGTCGACGACGCGCCGCCCTCCGAACGGAACGTTCAGCCCACCAGCCACCCTGAGGAATGTGTCGATGGCCTGTTCGATGACCATCCGGGACTGCGGGCTCGCCGCGACCGCCACGGTGAAGGCCAGCTGCTCGATGGCAGGTGTGGTGATACCCAAGGGGGAGGGGCTGAGCGTGGGGCTCGTGGCGAGCGCGTCCCGGCGCATGCCCTCGCGCAGCCAGTCCAGCAGCTCGCCGGGCCGGACCGATGCCGCCGCCCCCGGTGTGGGCCGGGCCAGCCCCTGCTCCTCGATCGCCCGCGCGATCAACAGCGCGATCACCGGACGCCGCCCGCAGATCTGGGACAGCGCCTCGTTTCCCCATCGGCGCACGGTTTCAGGTGCCGCGTGGCGGACCACCTGGTCGATGATCGCGGACTGGTGTGGCCAGTCCTCGCGTACATAGATCTCGTCGAGCACTCGGCTGCTGCCACGGAGCTGGACCGTGTGCAGGGATCCGGGCCGCACAGAGGCCAGGCACGTCACGGTCACGCCACGTCGCTTGGCCTCCGGGATCAGCACTTCGGCGAGGGCGCGCAGGTCGACCTGTGAGCAGACGTCTAGGTAGTCCAGTACCAGCAGCACCCGCCGGCGGGCGCACGAGAAGATGGATGCGGCCACGTCGTCGACCGTTACGGCGCTGTCGGGCTGGACGTGCAAGACTTGCCAGCCCGCGCGGTCCGCCCGGTGCGCGACCTCGAAGCACGTCCGCGTCTTGCCCGAACCGGCTGGTCCCACCAGCAGCGCCCCTCGTGAACGGCCGGCGCTCAGCCGGGCGAACAGGTGGTCCGGATGCGACGCGTGATCCATCCCAGGATGGATGAAGGGCAGGTGCTCCTCGTCGAGAAAACTGCGTCGTCCGAGCAGGCGCCGCACGACCTCGGCATGCGTGTGTACGCGACCGCGCGCGGCTGGGTCGAAAGGCGTCGGTACGACGTCCTCCGGCGGCATCGGCTCCACCCCGTGCTCGGCCAGCAGGCGTACGAATTCAGGGTCTTGGGACACCTGGGAGAGGTCGGTCGCCGTGAGGCTCGCCGCGCCGGATGGAACGTGGTGGCTCGTGCACACGCCGACGAGAACGCCGTCTTGCGTGATGACCCCTGCCCCGGACACCCCCCGCCAGGGAGATCCGCTTGCCGCCACCGGCGCAGGGCTGCTGAGGGACAGCTCCATCTCGTGGCTCCCCAGGAAGGAGCCCAGAAGGATCTCCCCGGTCAACTGACGGGTTTCAGGCACTTCCTGACGCGACGCATGGCCGGGGAACCCGATCGCGATGAACGGGACCGCCTCCACGGTTCGGGGCAGGACGCCCCACCGGGCGGGAGGGATGACGGGCCCGCCCCCTCCGAGAACCAGGAGGGCCAGGTCCACCTCGTCGATCCGGTGCCGCAGCACCGCGGTGACCTGAAGCCTCTGTGTGGACTGCCCTGGAAGTCTCACCTCATAGCTGTCACCGGGCTGGGTGAAGCCGTGGCCGGCGCAGATGGCCAGTCGCGAGGCGAGCATGAATCCGGAAGCAGCGAATCGAGGGACGCCGTCGGATCCGCGGCGCACCACCATGGCCACACGATCCAAGGGCTGCTGCGCGGCGATCAGATCAGCCACAGCCGGCACCACTCTTGGAGGACCGACTCATCCACGAGGTCAGTCCTCCAGAACGGCTCCACGCCCTGAATCTGTCAGGACGGAGCCGCCGTTAGCCGTCTCGGCCGAGAGTTCCAAAGACAGGGTGTGTGTGGTGGAGACGCCCCCGGCCGCCTTGCCGCCGGCCGACAACACCCAGAACTTGACCCCGCCCTGGGCCTCTGCCGATGCTGTCACCGCGACCTGTACGTCTAGCTTGACGGACTGCACTCGAAGCCGGACCGGTTGATCCTCGGCGTCTGCCATCGCCTGCGCCAACTCACCACGTAGTGCCTTGATTGTCTCCGCCAGGCCGATCTCCACCAGTGTCCCCCTCTTCCGAACCGCTCCCGGCCGCCCTCGTGCCCACACGTCGATGGTGGTGAAGACGGCCTACGTGATCGCCCATCGATGGTAGAGGGTCGGCCCTGAAGGCGTTGAAGGCGGCGTTGCGGCGCCGCCACTCTCGCCGACAGGCAAGTGCACTTGTATCACTGCTCGGCTCTAAGCTCGCGAGGCAAGAGGAGGGGGAGTTCGTGCGCGATCGCATGCTGGCAGCCGATGTACCGCTCGGGCCGTTCGAGGGCACCAAGATCACCGTCTATTCGGCCAAGGGCAAGAACGCCAGATTGCATGTCCGGAGGGAATGCGGCCGGCTCCGTACGACCGACGTGGTGACGACCGAGCTCCCGTTGATCGCGGACGTGGTGGACAGATTCTGCTCGGGTTGCGCGGACTGGGGCCCAAAGGCCCGGCCGACATCCGGGCTGGGCATCCTCATGGGAGCGCTCGGCGGAGCGGGACTGTTTCACCAACTGCAGGCTTATGTCGAGCCGGACGAGGACGTGTACTGGACTCAGGACGAGGTGAGGGCCGCAGCCGAGCTCCTCCACTCCGAACGGCATACGGAGGTTGATGAGGACGACGAGGACGACGACGGGCGGTGGGAAGCGCGTAGGGACGCCGGCGAGCTGCAGGAGCAGGTCTTGTCCCGCTGGCGTCATGCCGCGGGGAGCCTTCACCGAGCGCTGGCCGCCATCGCCCACTTCCCCTGGCTGACGGACTGGGCCCGGCCTCACCTTTTGGCGAAGGAGGGCTACCTTGAGAGTCTCTGGGCGCAGGCGGCCTTCTTCGTGGAGCCGGCCGGCCTCGTCGTAGCCGCTGCGGCAGCGGAACTGGGAACGCCTGCGTTGCCCGCCGACGATCCTGCCTTCGCGGTGCTCGGCAACCGCAGTCAGGTTTCCACCGCTCTGGGCGCGCTGTGGCGCAGGTGGCAGTGCGCGGCCGAAGGCGGCTGGGAAGGGCCGGCCTCCCGGGAGTTCAGGCGTTATGACCTGGTGGAGGGCATCAGGTCCAACAAGAAGGGGCACGCGGAAGCTCTGGAAGGAGCCGGCCGCCTCATCCAGACGTGGGAGGACGAGGCCCGCGCCGCTGCCGCGGCGACGGATTCGACACCGAGAGTGTGGGTCACGGCACGCTTGCCGGAGGACAGGGAGGAGCCTTCGCGCGGGGATGCACGTGATGTCCTGGACGGCCTGGATCGGTGGACCCTCGGGGTGGTGGTGGCCTGGACCGTGACCGCCGACTGGAGTCGACGCACCTTGACGCTGAAGCTCCCCACCCTCGTCGCCGACAGACTCCTCGCACCATCGAGCGCCCTCGTCTGCGAGGCCGGAGCGGAAGCGGGGCCGGTGGAGGCCGTCCCCGAAGCGCATCCTGGCTCCGTGCGGCCCGGGGTCTTCGACGACACCGCTGTCTTCGATCGCCAGCCCGTTACCGTTGCTCATTTGCGGGCGCTGCGAAACTACTCATACGCCGCCGACCAGCTCTACATCGTCTTTTCGACGAGCGGAGGAGCCGAGGTTCTGCCCCTCCAGGCCATCGAGAAGCGCGTTGAGCAGGGCTGGCTGGGCGTCATCGTCGCCGGTGCGTCGGATCTTCCCGAAAAGCTGCTCAGCCCGTGGATCAAGGAAGTCGCCCCTACGCCGGAAGCCGACGAGGGCCCTCACATGGGCCACGACAGCTCAGGACAGGATGACGGCTTCGGAGCTGACCTGGGTCTCGAGGCCGGGGCTCAGGCAGCTCTCCGGTGGGCGCACGGGGAGCGGGCGAAGGAACACAGTCTGCGGCTGCTCGCCATGGCACGCGGCGTTCCCGACTTGCGCAGCCTCGACACCGGTCGCTCCGGCACGTTGTCGATCGCGGTCTGGGAGGGCCTGCTCACGCCGGGCCCCCTAGACCTGACGCCGTTCCGTCCGCCCAGCACCGACCGTTGGCGCGGCGGCAGCGGCCTACCACTGGGCGTTCTGGGACCGGTGCAGATCTACGCCACGAACGCGTATCCCGCGTTCGAAGGCAAGGGACATTCGCCCTTCTGCCGCCACACACGGGACAGAGGTCTCGCGCACAGCGACGACCTCCTCTGCGTCTCCGACCTGCTGGCCCGTGACGACTGGGACTGGTGCAGCAAGTGCGGCGGCTACTCTGCACGCCGGCTGACCGACACCCAACTCTCCTACTACCGCGCTGCCCACCAACTCCACGACATCGCCGGCCAACTCGACGACGAGCGCACCTACCGCCCTCCTATCGAACCGGAAGCCCTGCGCGAGCAGTTGGAAGAGCTCGCGGGCTGGGAACCCGGCGGCCACGAGAACGTCAACTGGGACGGGCAGTGGCGTTGGCGTGAGGTCGTCGGCGACCTTCGCCGCCGGGTCGAGGGCTAGGTGGCCCTACCTGGGGGACCAGCGCCCATGGATTGAGGCGGCGGGCCCTCCTCCTGCGGGCGTGTGTGGACTTGCCGCTGATTCCTTTCAGGCCGGGTGGCCGACCAGCAGGTCGGCGAGTTTGTTGAGGCGTTTGACCGTGCGGTCTTCGGTCGCGGCGGGGGCCGGTGCGACGTGCTGGTCGCGGTCGTAGTAGGCGCCGTTGACGATCTCGACCGCCGGGTCGCAGAGCCGGACGACATGGGTCGCGCCCTCGGCGGGGGAGACGCCTTCGTGGGCGTACAGCGGCAGGAGGGTCGTGTCGCAGATGCCGGGGTGGACGGAGACCGCTGTGACGCGCGGGTCGGCGGCGAAGACGGTGAGGGCGAGCTGGGACTGGGCGTAGGCGGCGAGCCGGGAGTAGCGGCGGGTGCGGTGGGGGTCGTTCCACTGGATGGAGCCGGTGCGGTGGAGGGCGGAGGAGACGTTGACGACCCGGCCGCCGGGGGCGCTGGTGAGGGCCGGTTCGAGGCGGTGGGTGAGGAGGTAGTGGGCGAGGAAGTTGACCTGGAAGACGATCTCGTTGCCGTCGGCGGTGACGGTGTGCCGCTCCGGGGCCGCCATGCCGGCGTTGTTGACCAGCACGTCCAGGTGCGGGTGGGCCGCCGTGACCCGTGCGGCCAGTCGCTTGACCTCCTCCAGGCGGGCGAAGTCCGCCCCGTACGCGTACAGCCGCTCAGCCGGCATTCCGGACAGGTCGACGAGCCGGGCGACGGCGGCGTGCGCCTCCTCGGCGGTGCGCCCGTGCATCAGGACGGTGGCGCCTTGTTCGGCGAGGAGTCGGGCGGTCTGGTGACCGATGCCGGAGGTGGCGCCGGTGACGAGAACGGTGCGTCCGGACAGGGAAGAAGGCATGGTTCGTCCAGGGGTAGGTTGGGTGGTACGCGAAAGGGGCGCCGGACCGGTACGGTCACGGCGCCCCGCGACAGCGGTGCGGCGGGCTGGCGTCAGCGTGGAGCGGCGGACGCGCCCGGGCAGCGGGGCATGCGACACGGCGAGGCCTGATGAGGCGGCCGGTCGAGCAGGAGCCACGCGCTGTTCATGCCTCCCATCGAATCCCGTGTCCCAGGCCCGGGCAAGGTCGGCGGGCCTTCTCTGACGCAGCTTTGACGGATCTTCATCTCAGCCCCGAGCCCGCATACAACCAGGTGCGGAATACCCCCGGGGGGTATATGGTTCTGATCGTCGTCCTGAACGGACGACGCCAGAGAGCGCAGCACATCCAGGGAGACGAGACGTCATGCAGAAGCACTCCGGCCACGAGCAGGCCAACCACGGTGACCACGGCGTCCATGGCGGCCATGGCGCAGCCCAGCCCGGCGGGCTGTCTGTCTCCGAGAGCGGCTACACCCTCGAGCTCGACTCGACGATCCTCTCGGCCGGCATCCAGCCGGTCAGCTTCCGTGTGATCGGCCCCGACGTGCGGCCGGTCACCGAGTTCGAGGCCGAGCATGAGAAGGAGCTGCACTTCATCGCCGTCCGGCGCGACACGGCCGGGTTCCAGCACGTGCACCCCGTGATGGACGAGAAGGGCACCTGGAGCGTCGAACTGGCCCTGGAGCCGGGGGACTGGCGGTTCTTCGCCGACATCCACCCGGCCGGCCACCACGGGACCATGACGTTGGGGATCGACGTCGCGGTCGCCGGGCCGTACGAGCCGCAGTCGCTGCCCGAGGCCACCGGGATCGCGCAACTCGGCGCCTACACCGTCGCGCTCGACGGTGAACTCCTGCCCGGCAGGGCGAGCCAACTGACGCTCACCGTCAGCGGGAACGGCCGCCCCGTCACTGACCTCCAGCCCTACCTGGCCGCGTACGGGCACCTGGTGGCCCTGCGGGTCGGCGACCTGGGCTACCTCCACGTCCACCCGGAGGGCGAACCCGGTGACGGCACCACCGCGCCGGGGCCCGACATCACCTTCATGGCGGTCGCACCCACAGCCGGCACCTACCGGCTGTACCTGGACTTCCAGCACGAAGGCGTCGTGCGGACGGCCGAGTTCACCGTACGGACCACCGAAGCCAGCCCTCACTCGGACGCCACGCCCGAGCACGCGAGCCACCACCACGGACATCACGCCCACCACTGACCCGCCCCACCGGAGGCAGCGTCATGACCCGTCCGACCAGACTGACCCGGCTCACACCCGACCTCCAGCTCAGCCATGGGGCGAGCGAAACTCGACCGCGGGATCAGCGGACCTATCTCGAAAGCCGTCCAGGCCGTCCAGGCCGTCCAGGGATGCCGGTTGTGCCTCGACGTACATGTCAGTGCGGCACCGATGCGTAGCGAAGGTACCCCCGCCTGTCAGTGCGGGGCGCGGCCGCCGGTCCGGGGCCGGGCCCCGCCGCATGGACACGGAAGGAATCCGCCATGCGACTGTTCGCCATCCGCGACTACCGTCACCTGTTCGGCGCCCAGGTCATCGCCCTGTTCGGTACCGGGATGACCACAGTGGCCCTCGGGCTGCTCGCCTACGACCTCGCGGGACCGCGCGCCGGCATGGTCCTCGGCACCGCCCTCACCATCAAGATGGTCATGTACGTGGTCATAGCCCCGCTGGCTGCCGCGTACGTCGACCGGCTCCCCAGGAGGACTCTCCTGGTCCTCCTCGACGTGGTCCGCGGCGCCGTCGTCCTCGCGCTGCCACTGGTCACCGAGGTCTGGCACATCTACGTCCTGATCGGCCTGCTCCAGGCCGGCTCCGCGGCGTTCACCCCGACCTTCCAGGCCGTCATCCCCGACATCGTCACCGACGAATCCGACTACACCCGTGCGCTCTCCGCCTCCCAGGTCGCCTCCACCATGGAGAGCCTGCTCAGCCCCGTGCTCGCGGCCGTCGCCCTCACCTTCATGAGCTTCGACCGGCTGTTCCTCGGCACCTCCGCCGGATTCCTCGTCTCGGCCCTGCTCGTCCTGTCGGCACACATCCCCGAGGCGCGCCCCAGCACCCACACCAAGGCATGGGACAAGGCGACAGCGGGGATCAGAACCTTCCTCAGGACGCCGCGGCTGCGCGGCATCATGGCGCTCAACCTCGTGGTCGCGGCGGCCGGGTCGATCGTCGTCGTCAACACCGTCAACTACGTACGCGACGACCTCGGCGGCTCGCAGTCGCACGTCGCCTGGATGCTCGCCGCCTCCGGCACCGGCACCCTCCTGGCCGCCCTCGTCCTGCCCCGCGTCCTCGACCGGATCTCCGCCCGCACCGTCATGACGACCGGCGCCGGAGTCCTCGTCGGCGGCACGAGCGCCGCGGTGACGCTCATCGCGGCCGGTCTCGCCACCTGGACCGGTACGGCGATCGTCTGGACCGTGATCGGCATCGGCATGGCACTGGTCATCACCCCGACCGGCAAGGTCCTGCGTGCCTCCGTCGGACGGAACGCGATCCCCGAGGCGTTCGCCGCCCAGTTCTCCCTGTCGCACCTGGCCTGGCTGATCACCTACCCCGTCGCGGGATGGCTCGGCACGAGCGCCGGCCTCACCCTTGCCTGGTCCGTCCTCGCCGTCCTCGCCGGAGCGGGCACGGCCAGTGCTCTTCTCCTGTGGCCGCGCCACGATGGACGAGGCACCATGGCCGGCCTCGTGGCAACCACCCGCCACGCGGCACGGACGGACCGGTCCGCCCTGTCCGAGGCCGCGTGAAACACCGCGTAAGGCGCCCTCACCAGGGCACATGGAACGGTGAGCCGTGTGGTGCGGTGCAGCCCGTGTGAGGTATGGGTTGTGGGTCAGGGAAAGGACAGGCACAGCACAGTGACGCTTGCCGACGGCGTGTTCGTGTGGCTGGGAGCGGGAGCGCTGCTCGCGGCGGTGCTCCCCCGGGTGGTGGCCGGACGGCCGCTGTCGCTGCCCGTGGTGTTCCTGGTGGGCGGTATCGCCGTCTATTTGCTGCCGCTGCCCTTGCCTGCGGTCGACCCCATGCAGCACCGGCTGCTCACCGAGCACGTCACCGAAGTCTGCGTCATCATCGCCCTGATGGGCGCAGGGCTTGCCCTGAACAGGCCCGTCGGCCCACGGCTGTGGTCATCGACCTGGCGACTGCTCGGCATCACGATGTTCTTGACCGTCGCCGTCACCGCACTGGCGGCATGGTGGCTGCTGGACTGGCCGCCCGCCGCCGCCCTGCTGCTCGCGGCCGTCCTCGCACCCACAGACCCCGTGCTCGCCTCGGAGGTACGGGTCGGTGAGCCCACCAGGGACGAGCACGACGAGGACGAGGTGCGCTTCGCCCTCACCAGCGAGGCGGGGCTCAACGACGGCCTCGCCTTCCCCCTCACCTACGCGGCCATCGCGCTCGCCGCCGCCGCGGGAGCCGGCTGGTCGGCCGACTGGGTCGGCGCGTGGGCGGTGGAGGACGTCGTCTTCAAGTGCGTCGTCGGCGTACTGAGCGGACTGCTGATCGGGCGGCTGCTGGGCTGGCTGTTCTTCCGGACCCGTGCGACCGCGCTGCGCCTGTCCGAGTACAAGGAAGGGTTCGTGGCGCTCGCCGCCACCTTCCTGTCGTACGGAGTGACCGAACTCGCCGGCGGTTACGGCTTCCTGGCGGTCTTCACCACCGCGTGCACCGTCCGGGCGGCCGAGCGCGCGCACGGCTTCCACAACGTACTGCACGACTTCGTCGAGCAGGTCGAGCGCCTGCTCACCGCCGTCCTGCTGTTCCTCCTCGGCGCCTTCATCGCGCTGGGCGGCCTGGCACCGCTGACCTGGCAGGGCGCCGTCACCGGGCTGTTGCTCCTGCTGGTGATCAGGCCGCTCGCCGGCTGGGCGGGGCTGCTGGGCGGCCGGGTGCGAGGCCGGGAGCGGTGGGTGGTCGCCGCCTACGGCATCCGCGGCATCGGATCGCTGTACTACCTCGCCTACGCACTGGGTCAGCAGAGTTTCCCGGTGCCGGAAAGGGAGTTGTGGGCGGTGGTGACCTTCACCGTGCTGGTCTCGGTCGTACTGCACGGCCTCACCGCCGGGCCGGTGGTGTCCCGGCTGGACCGGCGCAGGACCACCACTCGGCCCTCGCGGAAGGGGGAGCCGGCGACGGACCACGCGGTGGACGGCACCGGGGGCGGCTCGTAGCGGGGTGCCGAGGCCGACCCGCTGCGCGACGCCGGCTCCCTCCTCGTCAGGACTGCGCGGGACGGAGGCGTACCGGCAAGGTCTGGTGGCCGTTGCTGAGCAGGGAGCCGAGCGGCTTCAACTCGGCAGCAGGCACGGCGAGTTCGAGCCCCGGGAAGCGGTCGAAGAGCAGGCGCAGGGCCGTGATGACCTCGAGGCGGGCGAGCGGGGCGCCGAGGCAGAAGTGGACGCCGTGGCCGAAGGCGAGGTGCTCCTTGACCGTGCGGGTGATGTCGAAGTCGTCCGCGCTCTCGCCGTGCCAGTCGGGGTGGCGGTTGGCGGCCGCGTAGGAGGCGAGGATCGCCTCGCCCTGGGCGATGGTCTGGCCGTCGGGCAGCGCGACGTCGGTCACCGCGTACCGCAGGGGAAGGTGCCTGACGGCCGGTTCGAGGCGCAGGGTCTCCTCGACGGCCTCGCTCCAGTCGACCTGGCCCGACCGGAGCAGCGCGAGCTGTTCGGGGTGGGTGAGCAGCTGGGTGATCGCCTGGTCGATGACGTTGACCGTGGTCTCGTACCCGGCGCTGATCATCAGCAGCAGCGTGTCGCGCAGTTCGTCCTCCGACATGCCGCCCTCCTCGTCCTCGTCGCGCGAGGTGATCAGCAGGGAGGTCATGTCGTCGCCGGGCTCGCTGCGTTTTGCGGCGATGAGCAGGTGGAGGGCTTCGTAGAGCGCCTTGGTATTGGCCTCGGACTGCTCGGCGGTCAGGGTGGTGTCGAAGACGCCGTCGACGACCCGGCGGAAGGAGTCCTGCTGTCCTTCCGGTACGCCCATGAGCCGGCTGATGACCGCGATGGGCAGCGGATACGCGAGGTGTTCGCGCAGGTCGACGGTCTCGCCGGGCGGGAGCGCGGCCAGCCGGTCGAGGATGCCGGTGACGAGCGTGTCTATGTTCTCCTGCAGCGCGGTGATGCGGCGGTGGCTGAAGGCGGGGGCGACCATGCGCCGCAGACGCCGGTGGTCGGCCCCGTACGCGGTGAACATGTTCTCCACCGCGACCCACAGCGCCAGCGGCCACCGCTGGACCGTGTCGTTGAAGTCCGGCCAGTGGGCGCGGGCGTCCTTGGAGACGTTCGGACTGGTCAGCAGCTCCTTGAGGAGCGCCGGGTCGGTGACGGACCAGGCGGTCACGCCCAGGATGTCGACACGGACGGCCTGGCCGTGCGCCCGCAACCGGTGGTGCTCGTCGTGTGCGCGGGCTCCGGTGGGGTCGAGGATGATCGGCTGCGTGGGCACGGCCATGGTGGTGGTCCCTTCAGACGGATGCGGCGGTGGGGAACAGGACGGGCAGGGCGGACAGCGCCCGGTGGAAGGGCCCGGGGCGCCAGACCAGGTCGTCGGGGGCGGCGGCGAGGTCCATCTCGGGCAGCGCGTCGAGCAGGTGGGTGATGGCGGTCTCGGCGATGAGGTAGGCGTGCGGGCGCGCGGGACAGGCGTGCGGGCCCGTGCTCCAGGACAGGTGGGCGCGGTTGCTCGCGATGCGCTGCTCCCCGAGGGCGGGGTCGTTGTTGCAGGCGGCCATCGAGATGACGACCGGCTGGTGCGCGGGCAGCAGGAAGCCGTCCACGTCGACGGGGTGCGGCGGGTAGCTGATGCAGTAGTTCGCCAGGGGCGGGTCAGTGTAGAGCACCGTGTCGAGCGCCTCGCGCACGGAGGAGCCGCCCGCGTGCAGGTCACCGGAGAACTGGTCGTCGACGAGGATCCTGAGGACGGTGTTGGCGATGAGGTTGGTGAGGGGTTCGATGCCGGCGCCGTAGAGCGTGACGAGCTGGTGCGCCATCTCCATGTCGTCGAGCTCCGCGGCGTGCGCGAGGAGCCGGGAGGTGATGTCGTCCCCGGGCTGCCGGCGGCGCAGCACCACCAGGTCGGCGACCGCCTGGGCGAGGATCTCGTTGCCGCTGGCGGCGTCCACCCCCTCGAAGATCTTGGCCATGCCGTCGGCGATGCGGCGGCCCACCTCGTCCGGGCAGCCGAGCAGGGCGCTCAGCACCCGGAAGGCGATGGGCCAGGCGTACTGCATGAGCAGATCGGCGCCGTCGGAGTCGCGGAACTCGGCGATGGTCGCGTCGGCGACCCGCTCGACCAGCGTGCGCAGTTCGTGCTGGTCGACGGCGTCGATCGCGGCGGTGTTCGCCGACCGGTAGCGGGTGTGCTCGGGACCGGTCGAGCGCAGCGCGTTGGGGCGGTGCTCCATCATCGGGCGGACCGGGCACGTCTCGGGGACGGACTGCTCCCACACCCGCGGGTCGGCCGGGAACCGCAGGGGGTCGTTGAGGATGCGCCGGGCCTGGGCATAGCCGACGACGAGGGTCGCGGGGACCCCGGGCACGAGGTCCACCGGGACGAACGGCCCGAACTCGGCCCGCATCCGCGCGTACGCCGCGTGCGGGTCGGCCGCGAACTCGGCGTCGTACAGGGCTGTCCGGCGCTCGGTCGCCGCGTCGGTCGGGGTCGGGCTGGTCACGGGCGGGGCTCCAAAACGGGTGCGTGGAGGTCGGACAGGTACTCGCAGAGGGTGATCAGGGCCAGCACGCTGGAGGTGCTCTCCCGCGCGTCACACGTCGTCAAGGGCGTGCGCGGGTCGAGGTCGAGGGCCTGCCGGATCTCGGCCAGGTCGTAACGCGGCGCTCCGTCGAACAGGTTGACCGCCACGGCGTACGGAGTGCCCTGTTCCTCGTGCAGCGCGAGAATCTCGAAGGAGGCCTCCAGATTGCGGGTGTCGACCAGGACCAGCGCCCCCAGGGCACCCTCGGTCAGCCCGGCCCACATGGGACGGAACCGCCCCTGACCGGGAGTGCCGAACAGGTACAGCACCAGGGACTCGCTCAGATGCAGGCGCCCGAAGTCCATGCCGACGGTCGTGGTCGTCTTCCGCGGCGTCCGTGCCAGATCGTCCACCCCGGCACTGGCCTGGGTGATCCGCTCCTCCATGCGCAACGGCGGGATCTGGGAGACGCTGCCCACGAACGTCGTCTTGCCGACGGCGAAACTCCCCGAGATCACGATCTTCGCGGACCGGGTCACGCCGGGTGGCACATAGATGAGGCCGTCAGACGAGGGCGCGGAGACCACGCAGTACCTCCTGGAGCAGATCGGTTTGGGGTTGGTCGTCACCGGCGGCGACAGGGCGCGTCAACAGGCCTTCGTCGATGAGCGAGGAGACGAGGATGCGGACCGTGGAAGGAGGGAACTCCAGGGCGGCCGCGATGTCCGCGACCGCCAGGCCGCCGCCCCCGGCGTGGGTGAACAGGCCCATCACCCGCCGGGCGTCCGCCCCCAGGCCCTCGCTCGACCCGCTCGCGGCGATCACCACGGTCTCCAGGCGCACCGCCGGATCGGCGCGGACCCGCCCGTCGGTACGGACGTACGGCCTGACCAGGTCCGGGTCCCGCCGCGGTCCGCTCACGTCGTCGGCAGGCCGGGCTCGGAGGGCTGCCGCGGCGCGACCTTCATCTCATGACCCACCCGCTGGGCCAGCTCCAGCATGTGATGGGTGATCAGGCCGATGTCCGCGTCGGGGCCGCTTGTCTGCACCGACAGCATGGTGTTGCCGCCGGCCTGGGTGATGAGGCCGACGTGGTTGGTCAGCTCGATCAGCGCCTGCCGGGTGCCCCCGCCGCCGGTCTCCTCGTCGTAGGCGAGCGCGGCGGCGCGGACGGCCGCGGTGATCGCGGCGAACTTCTCCGCCTCGTCCTGTCCGATCCCGGACGTCCGGGAGTGCAGCAGACCGTCGGAGCTCATCAGCACCGCGTGCCGGACGCCGTCGAGGGACCCCAGTGAGCGGTCCAGCAGCCAGCCAAGTTCGTTGCCGGTGGTCACGGTCAGGCTCCTTCGTGCGTGGTGGTGGGGTCTTCGGTACGTGCGCTGCGGGTCCCCTGCGCCCAGGCGGCGGCGATGGAGGGCCGCCCCGGCGCCGCGGTCTCGGGCGCCGCCGCCCGCGGGCTCGCGGCGGCGGACGTCCGCGACCGGCCGGCCGCGGACCGGGACCGGACCGTCAGCCCGCTCGCGGTGGTGCGCTTGGCGGGGGACGGCTCGGCCGTCGGCGGGGGAGCGGGGGAGGGCGCCGCGGACGCGGTCAGCAGGCTCTTGGGGATGAACATGTACACGCGCGTGCCGCCGAACGGATTCGGCGCCTCCAGGTCGATCCGGAAGCCGTAGTCGGCGGCGAGGGCCGCGGCAGCCCGCAGACCGGTCTGCGGGTGCGCGCCGAGCTGGTTGATGTCGTCGCGCTGAGTGCCCGTCAGGATCCTCCTGGCCCAGGTCAGCTGCTCCTCGTTCATGCGCAGACCGGCGTCGTCCACGATGACCGAGACGCCGTGGTGGCCCTCCTGGAAGGCCACGTGCACGCGCGCGGAGGAGGGGGAGTAGCGCACCGCGTTGTCCAGGAGCACCGCGAGGGCGTGGACGACCGGTCCGACCGCCCGGCTGGTCAGCGTGACGTCGAGCTCCTGGTGCTCGACGCGCTCGTACTCCTCGATGCTGCCCATCGCGGCCCGCACCACATCGGTCAGCGGGGTGGCGGGCCAGCGACGCGACAACTTGCCTCCGGACAGGACCACGTAGTTCTGGGCGACGAGCAGCATCTGCTGGGTGGGGTGGTCGATGCCGACGAGCGTCTCGTACGCCTCGTCGCCCTCGTGCCGGCGCACACCGTTACTGACCCGCTGGCTCAGCTTGGAGGCCATGCCCACCATCGCGGAGGAGACGGCACGCACGGCCGCCCTGCTGGACTCCTCGGCGCTCTGCCGCGCCCGGGCGACCTCGTCGTGAGCGCTCTCCCGGACCTCGGCGATCTGGGCGCTCGTGCTGGTCTGCGCGTCGTACTGGACCTTGCGCACCGTGTGGGCCGCGGAGTCGGCCAGCTCCGCGAGGCGCTGCGCGAGCACCGTGTTCACCAGCGCCTCGGGCAGCTCGATGTCGACCCCGTGGCCGGTGCCGAGACGCTCCGCCTCCGCCCCCAGCCGGGGAATCACACCGCCGGCGAACTGCGCGAGGACGGCCTCGGTGGCGCGCTGGCGCCTGGCGTTCTCCTCGGCCTCGCCACGGAGGCGGTTGCTGGTGGCGCGTTCACCTCGGTACTGGTCCCAGAACCGCCAGGCCGCGCCGCCGGCGGCCAGGGCGAGAACCGAGGGCACCACGGTGGTGGCCTGTATCAGGTCTGTCATCACGTCCTCTAGAGGTCTCAAGGGGGTGAGGTGGCCAGGTGCCGCCGACTGGACGGGGTGACTGTGGCAGGTGCGGGACGTGCCGCGGCCCGCGGTCCGCCCGGTGGCATCCGGTGCGCACGGCTGCCACGACGCGTGGGGCGCGCCCGGGCACCGCACGGGCAGGTGGCCGGGCCGTCATGGGCCGGGCCGCCGCGGGGCGGACGCCGACTAGGGCGTCTGTGGGAAGCCGAGCCAGTGGGCGCGTCGGGGCAGTCTCGAGGGCCCGGCCTGTCTCACTGCACTCATCAGCACTTCCTGGCTTTCCTCGGTCGTGGCAGACTTCCCACGGCATACGTTTTCAGCCAATTGGCTGCTGAAAAGAGCCAGTTGGCGTCGCTCGTCAACGATATCTTGTCGTGTTCACCGCTCGTGGTCCAGATGATCTGGGGCCATGCCGGGCGACCCGGTCACCGCCCGTCCAGCAACGGGCGCAGCGCCGCCGCGAGGCGTTCGTACTCCGCCGATACGTTGTAGATCTGCCCGCAGACGCGGATGCCGCCGCCACCCGGCCAGGGCCAGATCAGCACGCGGAAACCGAGCCGGCCGGCTATCTCCTCGCGCAGCGCCGCCGCCTCGGCCTGGGTGCGGGCCAGACCCGGCGGCAGCCGCAGCGCCCGCATGGCCAGCCGCTCGTCGGCGGGCAGGGGCCTCAGCCCCGGCAGCGCTGCGAGGAGTTCGGCGCCGTAGCCGGCGAGGGCGCTGTTGTGGGCGCGTACGCGGCCGGGCCCGAGGGCGGCGATGAGGTCGAGGCCTTCCGGGGCGGCGAGCAGGCCGGTGTAGTCGGCGGTGGCCCGGTACTCGACGGCGCGGGGGAAGCCGCGGTCGTCCTCCCAGGACGGCACGGGCGCCGGCACCCGGTCCCGGTGGGCGGGGGCCACGGCGAGGACCGCGCTGCCCGGCGGGGCGTACGCCCACTTGTGGAGGTTGCCGAACCAGAAGTCGGGCGCTCCGACAAGGGGATCGGGCAGCATGCCGGGGGCGTGGGCGCCGTCGACCACGGTCGTCACGCCGCGCGCGGCGAGGTCGGCGAGGAGCTCCGGCGTGGCGATGGGCCGGGCGGTGGGCGAGCTGATCTGGTCGAGCAGCGCGACCCGGGTGCGGGGGGTGAGAGCGGCGAGCACGGCCTTGCGCACCGCCTCTGCGTCGGCGAGCGCCGGGTCGAGGGGCACGGTGACGACACGGGCCCGGCGGGCGGCGGCCGCGACGACCGTGCCGTAGCCGTGGTCGGTGACCAGCACCTCGTCGTCGGGCGTGAGCCGCAGGGTGTCCAGGGCGAGCCCGGCGGCCTCGGTGGCGTTGGTGACGAGGGCGATTCCGTCGGGGTCGGCGCCGAGGTGGACCGCGATGCGGGCGCGGGCCTCGGCGAGCCGGTCGGGGACGCCGAGGAAGAAGGCGTCCGGATCCGCGGCGGCCTCCTCCGTCAGACGCCGGTGGACGCGGGCGACGGGGACGGGGACGGCTCCGAAGGACCCGTGGTTGAGGTGGGCCACATCGGCGCCGAGCCGGAACAAGTCGGCGCCGCCGGGGAATTCGACGGGGGCGGTGGGGGTGATGTCGGGCACGCCGACGATCGTCTCAGGGAGACGGCGACGGCCGCAGGCGTCCGCCGACACCGCTTCCGAGGATGTCGCGTTCTCGCCTCCGGAGCCGTTCGTCGTCAGAGCCGCGTATGGAATGCGGCCCGCGACATGAAGGACCCGTAAGGGACGGGCTCCCGCCGGCCCGAACGGACGGAACCTGAGCGCACCTGCCCATGAACTGCCCGAGAGGGCACGCGAAGCCCGACAGGGCACGTAACTGCCCGAGAGGGCACGTACGGCCTGAGAGGGCGCGTGAAGGAGTACGCGTACATGTCCGCTCCGACTGTCGAGTCCAGCACCGTCCCGGCCGCGGAAGAACCGCCGGATACCCCGGACACCGGCGAGAAGCACCGGCTTACGGCCCTCACCGGACTCGCCGCCCTCTCCCTCGACGCGATGGCGTCCGTGGCGTACGGACCCGAGGCGATCGTGCTCGTGCTCGCCGCGGCGGGCGGCCACGGCCTCGGGTTCACGCTCCCCGTGACCCTCGCGATCGCCGGCCTGCTCGCCGTCCTCGTCGCCTCGTACCGCCAGGTGATCGCCGCGTTCCCGGACGGCGGCGGTTCCTACGCCGTGGCCAAGGCACATCTGGGGCGCCGGACGAGCCTGGTCGCCGCGGCTTCGCTCGTCCTGGACTACGTGCTGAACGTCGCGGTCGCCGTCACCGCCGGCGTCGCCGCGCTGACCTCCGCCTTCCCTGCCCTGTACGACGACCGGCTGGTCCTCTGCCTGGGCGTGCTCGTCCTGATCACGGCCGTGAACCTGCGCGGCATCGTCGAGTCCGCGAAGGTCTTCATCGCGCCCACCGCGGTCTTCGTCGTGGCGATCTTCACGCTGATAGCCGTCGGCCTGTTCCGGGACGCGCCCGTCTCGACCGCGACCGCCGAGGGCCATGCCGCCGTCCTCACGGAGAACGCCACCACCGTGGGCGCCCTGCTCCTGCTCAAGGCCTTCGCCTCCGGCTGCTCGGCGCTCACCGGTGTCGAAGCCATCGCGAACGCCGTGCCCTCCTTCCGCGAGCCGCGGGCCAGGCGCGCCCAGCACGCGGAGATCGCCCTCGGCGGCCTGCTCGGCGCGATGCTGATCGGGCTCGCCGTGCTCATCTCCCGTTTCGGCCTGCGGCCGGTCGACGGAGTCACCGTCCTCGCCCAGCTCGCCGACGCCTCCCTCGGGCACAACTGGGCGTTCTACGTCATCCAGTTCGCGACCACCGTGCTGCTCGCGCTGTCCGCGAACACCTCCTTCGGCGGCCTGCCCGTCCTGCTCAAACTGCTCGCCCGCGACCACTTCCTGCCGCACGTCTTCGCCCTGAAGGCGGACCGCCAGGTGCACCGGCACGGCGTGCTCGCGCTCGCTGCCGTCTCGGCCGCCCTGCTGCTGTTCTCCGGCGGCGACACCAACACGCTCGTACCGCTCTTCGCGATCGGCGTCTTCGTCGGCTTCACCGTCGCGCAGACCGGCATGGTGCTGCACTGGCGGCGCGAGCGCGGCCCCAGGTGGCGGTCCAAGGCGCTGCTCAACGGCCTCGGCGCCGCGCTCACGGGGATCAGTGCGATCGTCGTGACCGCCACCAAGTTCCACGACGGCGCCTGGCTCATCGTGGTCGCGCTGCCGCTGCTCGTGCTCTCCTTCGAGACCGTCCACCGCGCGTACGCGACGATCGGCGAGCGCCTCGGCATCGGCCGCGTGCCCGAGCCCCCGCACCGCGACCACTCCCTGGTCATCGTCCCGGTCGGCGGGCTCTCCAAGCTCACCGGCGAGGCCCTGAACGCGGCCGTGTCGCTCGGCGACGAGGTGCGGGCGGTGACCGTGACGTACGACGAGCCCGAGGACCGCGAGGCGGCGGCCGCGCTGCGCCGCGACTGGGAGCTGTGGAACCCGGGCGTCGACCTGATCGAGCTCAGGTCCCGGCACCGCACGGTGGGCCGCCCCGTCGCGGAGTACGTCAGGAGGATCTACGACTACCACCCGGGCACCCGGGTCACGGTCCTCATCCCCGAGACAGAGCCGGCCCACCTCTGGCAGCGCATCCTGCAGAACCAGCGGGGCACGGTCGTCGCCCACGCCGTACGCCGGGACACGGACGCGGCGATCTGCCGCCTCCGCTTCCGGCTGACCTGAGGACAATTTCCCGAAAAAGTCGGGTCCCGGACGATCAATATATGAGACCGCCGTATGAGGGTTTAACGACCCCCGCAGTGAGGGTTTTTAGTACAGCGGAGCAGCGGGATTTTCCGCCGTGTGCAGGCCCCCTTAAGCGTGCTACTGTCGATCTCAGTTGCAGTTGTGGTTCCCGAACTTCAAGTGCCCCTGACCGGCCGTGCCGGTGGGTGCACTCTTGTATTTCCGGTCATTTTTCCGGGCGGGGTCAATCATCACGGCGACACGGCGTCCGCACAGTGTGGACGCCGATGTACTGCCCCAAAGGAGATATGACATGGCTACTGGCACCGTGAAGTGGTTCAACGCGGAAAAGGGTTTCGGCTTCATCGAGCAGGACGGTGGCGGCGCTGACGTGTTCGCCCACTACTCGAACATCGCCGCCCAGGGCTTCCGCGAGCTGCTCGAAGGCCAGAAGGTGAACTTCGACATCGCGCAGGGCCAGAAGGGCCCGACGGCCGAGAACATCGTTCCCGCCTGACGCGAACGCGCACTTGCAGCTGGGGCCCGCATCCTTCGGGGTGCGGGCCCCAGCTGCATTCTTTTTACAACCGTAAAGCATTTTCGCTTTCACGTTCCATTCGGTCCATTTCTTGTGATTCTCTGTGCCGCTCATCGCCGGAAGAATTCCTTGGTATGCACCGCGTCGAGGAAGGTTCCGCATGAACCGCACACGTACGAACGACCGATTCGCTCGCACCCGTAATGGGGGCGCCGACGCCGGAAAGGGCGGCAGCCGCTTCGGAGCGGCGGCCCCGCGCCGATCCGGTGGGTCCGGTGGGTACAGCCGCCGGCCCGCCCCCGTGCAGGGTGAGTTCGCTCTCCCCAAGACGATCACCCCGGCGCTGCCCGCCGTGGAGGGCTTCGCCGATCTCGACATGCCCGCGCCGCTGCTCGCCGAACTCGGCAGGCAGGGTGTGGCCGTCCCCTTCCCGATCCAAGGAGCGACGCTGCCGAACTCCCTGGCGGGCCGTGACGTCCTCGGCCGCGGGCGCACCGGCTCCGGCAAGACCCTCGCCTTCGGCCTCGCCCTGCTGGCCAGGACCGCCGGACAGCGCGCCGAGCCCCGCCAGCCGCTCGGTCTGATCCTGGTCCCCACCCGCGAGCTCGCCCAGCAGGTGACCGACGCGCTCACCCCGTACGCCCGCGCCGTCCGGCTCCGGATCGCCACGGTCGTGGGCGGCATGTCGATCGGCAGGCAGGCCGGCGCGCTGCGCACCGGGTCCGAGATCGTCGTGGCGACCCCGGGCCGGCTCAAGGACCTCATCGACCGTGGCGACTGCCGGCTGAACCAGGTGGCCATCACCGTGCTCGACGAGGCCGACCAGATGGCGGACATGGGGTTCATGCCGCAGGTCACCGCGCTCCTCGACCAGGTGCGGCCCGAGGGCCAGCGGATGCTGTTCTCGGCCACCCTGGACCGCAACGTCGACCTGCTGGTCCGCCGCTACCTGACCGACCCCGTCGTCCACTCGGTCGACCCCTCGGCCGGCGCGGTCACGACGATGGAACACCACGTGCTGCACGTCCAGGGCGCCGACAAGCACACGGCCACCACCGAGATCGCCGCCCGCGAGGGCCGCGTGATCATGTTCCTGGACACCAAGCACGCCGTCGACCGGCTGACCCAGGACCTGCTCAACAGCGGTGTACGGGCCGCCGCGCTGCACGGCGGGAAGTCGCAGCCCCAGCGCACCCGCACCCTGACGCAGTTCAAGACCGGACACGTAACCGTGCTCGTGGCGACCAACGTCGCCGCCCGCGGCATCCACGTCGACAACCTCGACCTCGTCGTCAACGTGGACCCGCCGACCGACCACAAGGACTACCTGCACCGCGGCGGCCGTACCGCCCGTGCCGGTGAGTCCGGCAGTGTCGTCACCCTGGTCACCCCGAACCAGCGCCGCGGCATGGTCCGCCTCATGTCGGACGCCGGGATCCGCCCGCAGATCACCCAGGTCCGCTCCGGCGAGCAGGAGCTGCACCGCATCACCGGCGCCCAGGCTCCCTCGGGCATCCCGGTCGTCATCACCGCGCCGGTCACCGAGCGCCCCAAGCGCGGCACGGCCGCACGCGGTCGCCGCCGCCCCGCTTCGGCGGCCCGGCGCGCCGCCGCGCAGCGGCCCGCCGTCGACGCCGCGGCGTAGCCCTTCGCGTTCCGGGCGGCGACCCCGCCCGGCCATCGACCCCCGCTTTCAGGAGGCACCTTTGACGCTGGTTCAGACGCATCCCCGGCCGGTGGACGCCGAGCCCGTACGCGGGCCGTCCGGCGACGCCGCGGCCGATGCGGGACCGCGGGTCTGGGACGACATGACCGTCGAGGTGGCGCTGTCCGTCATGGCCGGCGCCCGCGTCGGGCACCTGCTCGTCTGCGACGAGGACGGCCGGCGCACCGGTCTGGTCACCCGGGCCGGGCTCACGGCTGTCCGTGACGGCTCCGGCTACACGGACCTGATGCGCCTGCGGGACCTCACCGCCGCCCCCGTCCACTGAACCAGCCCGTCACGGGCCGTCCCGGCCTTCCTCCCCACCCTCTCTCCATCCTCCCCACGCTCCCATGCGAGGTCTCATGCGCTGTGTCATCGCTCGCTTCCCGTTCGACCTCACCAAGAGCGGGGTGCTGGAAACGATGAAGGGCGTCAAGCCCGAGCCGGTCGCCGGCCCGTCCGTGATCATCGGACGCCGCCACTACCCCGCCAAACAGGTCGGCCGGGTCATCACCCGGCAGGATCCCCGTGATTTCAGCGCGGGAGAGGTCCTCCGGGCCATGGCCCAGCTCGGCTTCACCTGCCGGACCCTGCCCGCGGCCGCCACGGCCGCCCCGGCCGGGCTCGGCGGCCCGGTCGCGCGGGCGTCCGCCCTGTTGGGTGTGCCTCTGCCGGCCTGACCAGCCGGAGCGACCACCGGAACAGCAGTGAGGGCCTGACCGGCACGTGCCGGTCAGGCCCTCACCGCGTTCGGCATCCATAGATCGGTGGGCCCGATTACCTCATCGAGGGGGAACGAAAAATCTATGCTCGCTGGAGTAGACATTGGGTGCTCACGCGTCTATGGTTTCTTCCGTAGCTGAGATCGAGAAAGGCCCGGCAGACACGAACTGCCGGGCAGCGGTACGGCGATGGGGCTCGGAGCCGGAGTGGATCGGGATGGGCGACGGGCCGACTGCCGAAGTGGCGCTGTGAGAGGCCACGGATGAGTACAGAGAGGGAAGAACGGAGGAAACGAGCGCCGTCAGGATCGCCCGGGCGGAATCTGCACCCGGGTACCGCAGGACATCGATAGGCAGGTGGTCTCCGGTCACGCATTCGCGATCCCCGCACCCCCGTCAGTGCGACGGACGGCCGTGCGGATACGGAAAGCCGACGCAGTACTGAGGTCGGCTGATGGTGTTGCAGTTCCTTCGGGCCCCGGTGTCACACGGCACCGGGGCCCTCCACATGCCCGGCGCGTGCCGGCCGCCCACACACCCGCACGTCACGATCGGGCGATCGCCCCTACGAGGAACGGGACGACCGCCTCGATGAACCGCTCGTTCCGATCACCGACCACCATGTGCCCCGCACCGGCCACCTCGACGCACCGCGCCCGGGGGACGCCGGCACAGAACTGCTCGGCGATGTCCTGACGCAGCACGTCGCTGCTCCCGCCGCGGACGAGCAGGATCGGCACGTCGGCGCCGCGCGCCGCGTCGAGGAGGCGCTCCGCCATACCGGGTGGGTCCATCCGGCCCTCGAAGCTGTCCAGCAGCCGGGGGTCCCAGTGCCAGACCCAGCGGTCGCCGCGGCGGCGCAGGTTGTTCCGTATCCGCTCGGGGTCGTCCGGACGCGGCCGGTGGGGCAGGTGGGCGGAGACCGCCGCGGACGCTTCCCCGATGTCGGCGAATCCGTCCGGCCGACGGCGCATGAACTCGACGATCCGGTGGGCCCCGAGGGGGTCCGGCCGATGGGCGATGTCGACGAGAACCAGCGCGCGAACCGCCGCCCCGGGCGGCTCACCGGCGGCCAACAGTGCACCGAGGCCGCCGAGCGAGGCGCCCACGAGCACCGGGCGGCCGCCGATGCCGGTGACGAGCGCCCGGATGTCGTCGGCGAACAGGTCGAGGTCGTAGTCACCGTCGGCCGACCACGCGCTGCCGCCGTGCCCGCGCAGGTCGGCGGCGACGACATGCCACCCCAGGGCGGCCAGCCGAGGGCCGGTCCTGTCCCAGGCGTGGCGCGTCTGGCCGCCGCCGTGCAGCAGGACGAGGGGCGGCGAGGACGCCTCGCCCCAGACGTCCGCCGCCAGACGGATGCCGTCGCGGCCCACGAAGTGCCGGGTCCGTGGCGCGGTGCCGGGCGTCATGCCGTGCCCCGGGTCCGCAGCGGTGCCAGCAGTTCGTCGCGGCAGGGGTCCGAGGCCGCCGCCGCGAGCGCGACGTCCAGGGCGAACAGGGCGCGCGCCAGGAACTGCCCGTCGTCGATCAAACCGGCGACCCACTGATGCAGCGCGCCCACGCACGAGGCGGCGACGAGGGCCGCCAGCGCGTCGGTGTCGATGTCGGCCCGCAGCAGGCCGTGCGTCCGGGCCTCCGCCATCGTCCGGCGGAGCCGGCTGAGCGGACTGCGGTCGAACACGAGACCACTGGCCTGCCACTCCCGCACCATGCGCCGCGACACGACCGGGTCGTCCACGAACAGCTGGACGGTCGACCTCACGACGTCCCGCGGGCCACCGGCTCCCGACACCGCCAGCCGGCGCTCCAGCTCATCCATGAACCCGGCGGCGAGCGCCTCCCAGACCTTCTCGCGCGGCCCGATCAGGTTGTACACGGTGGCCGGGGCGACCTGCGCCCGCTCGGCGATCCGCTCGGTGCTGAGCACCGAATCCGGGCCGTCCCGCAGGAGTGCCCGCGTCGCCTCGAGGATCAGGGACCGCCGCCGGGCCTTGTTCTGCTCACGCAGACCGCCTTCTCCGACCTTCGGCATACGCGTACACCCCTCCGCCACGTGACACGAAAACAATTAGAGACCCCTCTAAAAGTAGAGAGGTCTCTAAAAGTGTCAAGAGGGCGGCGAGCCGCTTCTCACGTCAGCTGGGTGCGGCGTACGCACTCCGTGACCACGTCCCGCAGGCTGCCCGTCCGGTGCAGCAGGTCCCGCTGGATCCGCGCTCCGTTGCCGTTCTTCAAGAGGTCCGCCGTGGCCGCGCGCACCATGTCGAGGTCGCCGGAGTCCTCCAGGGCGTCCCGCACATGGTCGACGAGCACGTTCACCACCTCGGCGCTCGTGCCGGGCCGCATGGTGACGGGGTGCAGCAGCGTGTCGTCGAGGCCGGAGCGCGCGGCCCGCCACGCGGCGAGCCGCAGCAGGTCGATGCCGTGCGCGAGCGGCGGCCGGCCGGCCCGCCAATCCCGCGCGGCCGTCTCGACCAGCGCCCGCGCCAGCGTCGCGACCAGGACGGTCGTCGACGCTTCCAGGCAGACGTCCGCGACCCGGATCTCGACCGTGGGGTAGCGGTGGGAGAGCCGGGCGTCGAAGTAGACCATGCCCCGGTCGCGCAGCACCCCGGTGGCGACCATCTGGGCGACCTGTTCCTCGTACCGGGCGGCGGAGCCGAAGAGCTCGGTGGGGCCTGCCATGGGCCAGCGGCCCCACACCCTGCTGCGGTAGCTGCTGTACAGGCTGTCGTTCCCCTGCCAGAAAGGCGAGTTGGCGCTCAGCGCGACCAGGACGGGGAGCCAGGGGCGGATGCGGTCGATGACGGCCACGCCCTCCTCGTCCGATTCGACCGACACATGGACGTGGCAGCCGCACGTCAGCTGCTCCTGGGTGGTCAGGCCGAACTGTTCCTCCATCCACTGGTAGCGGCTGCCCGTGTTGATGGACGGGCTCACCGGCAGGGGCGAGGTGGCGAGAGCGGCGACCGCGGCGCCCACGTCGCCCGCGTGCCGTGCCGCCTCCCCGCGCCACCGGACGATTTCCTCCGCGAGGCTGTCCATACTTGTCCGCGGCTGCGTCGCGAACTCGAGCTGCTGACTCTGGAGCTCCTTCTCGAACGCCTCGTCCTCGGGCTCGCGGTAGTCGTCCGCGTGCTTCTCCGTGCCGGGGCGCTCGCCGGTGTCCCTGGCCGCTCGCGCCAGAACCGCGGAGGAAAGAGCTCGGGGTTCGCCGCTCTCGCGGTCGACCAGGAGGAGTTCCTCCTCCACTCCTACAGTGCGCAAAGGGGCCTGCCTCTCTTCCATGACCGTCCGGGCTGTGGTTCCCCGGTACCCCCACTTGCTGTCCGCATCCGTACGGTGGAGCAGTCGTTCGTCGGATGTTTCAGCGGGAGCAGTTCGGCAAACCGATCCTTTATGGTGCAATTCGGCTACACAATGATGACCGAGCAGGCGGGGCCGCGCGCCCTCGTCGACGACGTGGTCGCGGCGGAGCGGGCCGGCTTCGACTTCTCCGTCACCTCCGACCACTACTTTCCGTGGCTCGACACGCAGGGACACTCCCCGTACGCGTGGAGCGTGCTCGGCGCGGCGGCGCAGGCGACCTCGCGCATCCCGCTGATGACGTACGTGACCTGCCCGACGGTCCGCTACCACCCCGCCGTGGTGGCGCAGAAGGCCGCGACGATGCAGCTTCTCTCGGAGGGCCGCTTCCGGCTGGGGCTCGGCTCGGGCGAGAACCTGAACGAGCACGTCGTCGGGGCCGGCTGGCCCTCCCCGCGCGTCCGCCTCGACATGCTCGAAGAAGCGGTCGACATCATCCGCGCGCTCTTCACCGGCGACAACGTCAACCATCAGGGCGACCACTTCGACGTGGCGAACGCCCGCCTGTGGGACCTGCCCGACGAACTGCCGCCCATCGGCATCGCCGTCTCCGGCGGCCGGTCCTGCGCGCTGGCCGGGCGGCTCGCCGACCTCGTCATCGCGACCGAGCCCAAGGCCGACCTGCTCACGTCCTTCGACGAGCACGGCGGCCGCGGCAAGCCCCGGGTCGGCCAGCTGCCCGTCTGCTACGACACCGACAAGGACGCGGCGGTGGCCCGCGCCCACGACCAGTTCCGCTGGTCCGTCGGCGGCTGGCCGGTCAACTCCGAGCTGCCGGGGCCCTCCGGGTTCGCCGGCGCCACGCAGTTCGTCACTCCGGAGGACATCGCCCAGCAGATCCCGTGCGGCGACAGTGTCGACGACTTCGTCGACGCCGTACGCCCCTTCGTCGACGCGGGCTTCACGGAGGTCGCCCTCGTACAGGTGGGCGGCGACCAGCAGCGTCCCTTCATCGAGTGGGCCGAGAAGAAGCTCCTGCCCGCGCTGCGGGAGCTGTGACGTGCCGGAGACCGCGGCTTCCCGTACACCGCACTCCCCGTCCGCTGACCTCGTGCAAGTGGTCCTCGGCGAGTGCTCACCGGCCGACGCGGACACCGTCTTCAACGTCCTGCGCACCCACTTCGCGTCCGACCGCGGAAGCGACGCGCCACGCCAGACGGGGGAGGAGATTCCCGCCGTGTGGACCGGCGGCTTCCGCGCCGCCCACAGCCCCGACTCCGTACCGGGCGTACTGCTCGCGGGCTCGGTCACCGCTGACCTGCAGGGCGGCCCGGTCGCGGTCGCCCGCCTGCGCAGGACACTCGAATCGGCCTTCGTCGTGTCGACCACCGGCAGTGTCTCGGGCGACCAGGAGGTCGAGGTGCAGCTCAGGCTGACAGGACCCGAGCACGGGGCGCCGCCCGGGGACGGCTGACGGGGACGGCCGAACGGGTGCCGTCCGTTCGGGTGCGCGTCCGCGTGTCGGACGTGCGGGTTCCGCGTGCCGGGACGGAGTGACGGCATCGTCGGAGGGCCTGCACCCTGACGGACCACCGTCGCGGTGCGGCAGTCACGAGCCGACGGGACCGCGAAGGAGAGCAGAACCGGTGCGCGGAACGAGGTGGGGCGTGGCCGCGGCACTGTGGTGCTGCACCCTCAGCGGTTGCGGCGACGTCGGGGCACGCGAGGACGGCGCCGCCCGGGCGGCCACCCGGTTCGCGGTCGGCCTGCGCGCCCCGGGCGCCGCGCGCGGCTGCGTGGCGCTCGCCCCCGGCACCCGCGACGAGCTGGAGCGGTCCGCCGAACTGCCCTGCGCGCGGGCCCTGCCCGACGCGGGGCTGCCCACGGCGACCGAGGTGCGGCACGTCGACGTGTACGGGCGCCAGGCACGCGTCGTGACCGACCGCGACACGCTCTTCCTCTCGTCCTTCCCGGACGGCTGGAAGGTCACGGCCGCCGGCTGCACCGAGCGCCGCGAGCAGCCGTATCAGTGTCTGATCAAGGGTGGTTGACCGGTGCGGGCGATGTTCACGGTGTATCTGCTGATGGTGGCCGCGGGGCTGGTCTACTGCACGGTGCTGGGGCTGATGCAGCGATGAGGCCGGGACGCGCGAAGGGCGCTCGTGGCTTCCTGCACGACAACAGCCTGACCCTCGCCTTCGGCGCCGGTTTCCTCCTCACGCTCGCCGGACAGGCGGTCGCCGGGCACGCCGACTTCAACAACCACCTCGCCGCCGAGGACCTGGCCCCGATGAGCTTCGGCGGCTATCTCCTGAGCTCCGACTTCGCCGTGGACGTGATGGAGAACTGGCAGTCCGAGTACCTGCAGTTCTTCCTCTACATCTTCGGCACGGTCTGGCTGCTCCAGCGCGGCTCGCCCGAATCCAAGGAACTCCACAAGGCGGGCACCGAGTCCGACGAGGACCAGAGGATCGGCGCACACGCCCAGCACGACTCGCCGCGCTGGGCCGCCGCCGGCGGCACGCGCCAGGCCTGGTACTCCCGCTCGCTCGGCACCCTCATGTGCGCCCTGTTCCTGCTCTCCTGGCTGGCCCAGTCCGTCGCGGGGACGGCCGCGTACAACGAAGAGCACCTGCGTGAACTCCAGGCTCCCATCGGCTGGTTCGAGTACCTCGGCGCCGCCGACTTCTGGAGCAGGACCCTGCAGAACTGGCAGTCCGAGCTCCTCGCCGTCGGATCGATGGCCGTCTTCTCCGTCTATCTGCGCCAGCGCGGCTCCCCGGAGTCGAAGCCGGTCGGTTCCCCGCACGGCGCGACCGGCGTCGAAGGCGGCTGAGGCTCATCCCTCCGTGCCGGGCAGCGGGACGCGCAGCGCGCTGCTCCCGCGCCGCCACGCGTCGAGGAGCCGGGCGCCGAGGCGGTCCTCAAGGAAGCCGGTGGCGCGGACCCCGAAGGCGACGTCGGCCTCGAGTGCGGGCTCAGCGGCCAGGAGGCCGCCGACGACGTCGCGGCGCACCACCTGCTCGTGCACGGCGTCCGCCTCCACGTGTTCGTCGTAGAACCGCTGCGCGGCCGGCCCCGCGCCCGCCCGGCGCAGCGCCGCCGCCAGCCGTCGCGAGCCGGGCGACGACGTCACCTCGACGCAGGCGAAGTGCCCAACCAGCGCTCCGCGATGGGCGCGGTGCAGGCCGAACAGGGACATGAGGTTCACGGTCGCGAGGACGTCGGCGGGGGCGGCGTCCACATAGTGGCCGTAGGACGTCTCCAGGCCGAGGTCGGCCATGAGCTCGGCGAACAGCCCGGCGTGGATGTCGTCGGCGCGGCCCGCGCCGAACTCGTCGTACTCGATGGCCACCATCGCCGCCTTGGCCCGGCCGTGCAGCCGGGGGATGACCCAGGCGTGCGGGTCGGCCTCCTTCAGGTGGTACAGGGAGCGCAGCGCCGCGTACTCCCTGAGCTGCCAGAGCTCGCCGTCGCGCTGGAGGTGGTGGCTGACGCTCGACTCGTCGTGCCCGACCGGCTCCACCAGGAGCTCGGACAGGGCCTGTTCCGCGTCTTCACCCGGGGGCACGTCGGCGCGCAAGGCATCCATGAAGCGACGCTCCAGCGCGCGTCGCAGGGCCAGCAGGGCGGGGTCCCACTCCCAGTCGTCGGTGACCTGCGCGAACCCCTGGTAGTGGAGTTCGTAGAGGACGTAGAGGGCGAGCTGGAGATCGTCTCCGTACGGGTCCGCGCGCTCGGCGTCCCGAGGGGAGGGGACCGGGCCACCGTCCCGCAGGGCGGCGAGCACGCCGCGGGACAGATCGCCGCGGGGGGACGGCAGTTTGGGGCTGCGGGACCGCGATTCGGCGCGGGGCGGAACGGTGGGGCGCAGTTCGGCGGGGGCGGTCATGACGAGGCCTCCGTCTCCTCGGTGTGCGTCGCTTCGGTCTCCTGCGCGGACGGCTTGTCCGCGTGCTGCTTCACCCGTCGGCGGTGGCTCGTGTCGCACCACGGGTACGTACGGCTGCGGCGGCACGTGCAGATCGCGACCGTGAACCGCCGTGAGACGGAGACGGTCCCGTCGTCACCCACGACCTCGACCGGGCCCTCCACCAGGAGCGGCCCGTCGCGGTCGACCGTGACGCGGCGGGGACGGTCAGCGGCGTTCGGCACGGATCACCACCAACTCCTCGCAGGTGTCGGTCTCGCCGAGCAGGTTGCGTCGGCGCAGCCACGACTCGCGGGAGCGCATCACGGGTCCGAAGGGGATGAACTCCCGCTCCACGACGGAGGGTTCCATGCCCCGGCTCGCGAGCCGCTCCAGCGAGGCGTCCACGTCGCACAGCGCGGAGTGCACCATCAGCAGGACACCGCCGACGCGCAGGGCGTCGGGGGCGGCGTCGCAGACGCGGTCCACGACGGCGCGGCCGGCGGGTCCGCCGTCCCAGGCGCGCGCCGGGCCGCGCCGGGGGAGCAGCGGTGACGGAGAGGGGACGTAGGGCGGGTTGCTGACCACGATGTCGTACGGTCCTCTCGGCACCCCGGTGGTCATGTCGCCGCGGCGCACGGTGACCGACTGCTTGGACAGCCGCGCGTTGAGCCAGGTGGACAGCACCGCGCGCCAGGAGATGTCGAGCGCCGTCACCCGCGCTCCCATCCGGGCCGCCGTCACGGCGAGTGCTCCGGAGCCGGTTCCCAGGTCGAGTACGGAAGTGACGTCACCGATGCGCTCGCGGTACAGGGCGCGGGCCAGCATCTCGGTGTCGTACTGCGGTGCGTATACGCCGGGCAGGGCGACCAGACGCCCCGGCCGTGCCGGACGCGTCGGTGTCGCGATGGGCGACCGCGTGTGCGTGGTCATGTGGCATCTCCCGTCTGTGGGAACTGCACTAGAGGCCCCTCCTCCCACACTCCGCCCGTTCGTCACCTGCCACCACCCGAGTAGTGACCCGTAGTTATTTACGGTGACTTATTGCGAACAGTGTGGATTTGCTGCCTGCTTGGTCCTGACACTGGGTGCCCCGGGCGCGGTGATCCACACCTGATCGCCGTGCGGACGCGCTCAGTCCGCCGTCGTGTACCGGTGCCGCGCCCACGCGGGCAGCACGAACCAGCACAGGAGGTACCAGGCGACGACGCCGGCCACCAGCCAGGGCACCACGGAGTCGTGGGTGGCGACGCGCAGGATGAGGAGGAGCGCCGTCGTCAGTGTGCAGAGGAGGAGGATCAGCCCCACGAAGGTCAGCCGGGACGCCCACACCACCGCTTGCGGTTTGATCTTTCGGCCCGACACGACGCGGTGGAACGAGACCGGCCCGATGAGGGCGCCCGTCGTCGCCGAGCCGAGAAGGACCGTCACGATGTAGATCGTCCGGTCGGTGTCGCTCAACTCGGGGAACCGCGGCGTGAACACGACCGTCAGCAGGAAGCCGAACAGGATCTGCACGCCGGTCTGCGCCACCCGCACTTCCTGGATGAGCTCGGTCCAGCGGCGGTCGGCGCGTTCGCTCTCGGTCTCGCGGCGGCCGTCGTCCCGGGTCTCCGGTTCGGGCCGTCCCGCGGGCTTGCTGTTCGACGCGTCCACATCACCGAGTCTGACCACGAACCGGCCGATCGACAAACGGAAGCAACCATGGTGATTCGAGTCGACGCGCGGGGGCAGGCGGGACGTTGAGCAACCGTTGTACCCGACCCCGAGGGAGGCACCCCCGTGCTGCTGGCGCACCCCGTCGTACTGGAAGACCTGCTGGAGCGCTACAAGGCGCTGGCCGTGCTCCGCGCCGATCAGGGAGGTGCCGAGAGCCGGCAGGCGTACGAGGACATCGCGTACAGCCTGTGCCTGGCCACCGGCACCAGTGACATCGACGCCGCGGTCGTCGCGGCGGGCCACCGGCTGCCGGGCGCCAGGACCATGGACGACTCGCTGCTGTCGGCGTGAGGGGCATCGTCCCGGGGCGCCCGCCGGCACCCCGGGACCGCTTGGTTCACTCCGCGGCGCCGTACCAGACGGTCGTGGCGTTGCAGAACTCGCGGATGCCGTGGCCCGCCAGCTCCCGTCCGTAGCCGGAGCGTTTGATGCCGCCGAAGGGCAGGCCCGGGTGGGAGGCGGTCATGCCGTTGAAGAAGACGCCGCCCGCCTGGAGATCGCGTACGCACCGCGCCATGTCGGCGTCGTCGCGGGTCCACACGTTCGAACTCAGGCCGAAGGGTGTGTCGTTGGCCAGCTCCACGGCCTCGTCCAGGTCCGCGACGCGGTAGAGCGTGGCCACAGGACCGAACGTCTCCTCCTGGTGAATCCTCATCTCTGGAGTGACGTCCGCCAGGACGGTCGGGGAGTAGTACCAGCCCCGCTCCTGCTCCTTGGGCCGCTCGCCGCCGCAGAGCGCGGTGGCACCCCGGTTCAGCGCGTCCTCGACGAGCTCCTCCAGATCCGCGCGGCCCTGCTCGCTCGACAGCGGGCCCACATCGGTGCCCTCGTCCATCGGGTTGCCCACGGTCAGCTCCCGCATACCGGCGACGAACCGCTCGCGGAAGGCGTCGTAGACATCGGTGTGCACGATGAAGCGCTTGGCGGCGATGCAGGACTGGCCGTTGTTCTGGACCCGGGCGGTCACGGCGGTCGCGGCAGCCCCCTCGACGTCGGCGCTGGGCAGCACCAGATAGGGGTCGCTGCCGCCGAGTTCCAGCACGGTCTTCTTGATCTCGTCGCTCGCGACGGACGCCACCGAGCGTCCCGCGGGCTCGCTGCCGGTGAGCGTCGCCGCGGCCACCCGCCGGTCGCGCAGGATGTCCTCGACCTCGCCCGAGCCGATCAGCAGCGTCTGGAAGCAGCCTTCCGGATAGCCGGCGCGGCGGAAGAGGTCTTCGAGGTAGAGGGCGGTCCTCGGCACGTTCGACGCGTGTTTGAGCAGGGCGACGTTGCCCGCCATGAGGGCGGGGGCGGCGAAGCGGATGACCTGCCAGACCGGGAAGTTCCACGGCATCACGGCCAGGACGACGCCGAGGGGGCGGTAGTGGACGACGGCCCGGGACGCGCCGGAGTCGGACACGTCGTCCTGGGCGGGCTGTTCGTCCGCGAGCAGCCCCTCGGCGCGCTCCGCGTACCAGCGCATGGCCTTGACGCACTTCGCGGCCTCCGCCTTCGCGGCCTTCACCGGCTTGCCCATCTCGGTCGTCATGGTGCGGGCGACGTCCGCGGCGTCCTCCTCCAGGAGGTCGGCGGCGCGGTTGAGGAGCCGAGCGCGCTCGGCGAAGCCGGTGGTGCGGTGGTGGGCGTACGCGGACTCCGCCGTCGCGAGGCGTTGCTGGATCTCGGCGGCGGACAGCGGCTCGAACGTTTCGAGGGTCTCACCGGTGGCCGGGTCGACCGTGGCGATGGGCATGCGGTTCCTCCTCGGGGTGCCCGGGGCCCGGCGGGGCCGGGGCGGTGTGGCGCCGAGCGGCGCGGCCCCGGAATGTCCACCGTAGGGCGACCCGTGTGCGGTGGCATGCCGGAGAGGGCCGCCCGGTGCCGTGGGGCGGCTGCCCGCCCCACGGCGAGGTGATCGATCGGAGAGGCGGGGTGGTCACTCCGTGGAGAGTGCCTCCAGGAGCTGGCCCGCCTTGGGGTCGGTCAGGGCACGGGCGGCGTCGGCGAGCGCGACCATGCCCACCAGGGAGCGCCCGTCGATCACGGGGAGCCGGCGTACTTTGTGCGACGTCATGGTCGCGAAGACCTCGTCGACGCTGTCGTCCGCGCCGATGGTGACGGCCTCGGCCTGCGCGAGCTCCTTCACGAGGACCTTCGAGGGGTCCTTGCCCTTGCCCAGGACCTTCACCACGATGTCCCGGTCGGTGATGACGCCCTTGAGGCGGTTGTCGGTCCCGCAGATGGGGAGGGCACCGACGCCCAGCTCGGTGATCTTGGTGGCCGCCTGGAGCACGGTCTCCTCGGCTCCGGCGCACTCCGCGCCCGGCGTCATGATCTCGCGTGCGGTGGTCATGTGGATCTCCTTGGCGGTCGGCGTACCGTTCGGCCTCGTCGTCCACGCGGTGGACCGGGCCGTTGTCGCCGACCGGGTGCCCAGTGTGCGAGGGGGAAACACCCGGCCCCGGCAGTGCTTTCGGCCGCTCAGAGACCGAGGTCGGTGAGGCCGGGGTGGTCGTCGGGACGGCGGCCGAGAGGCCAGTGGTACAGGCGGTCGGATTCCCGGATGGGGAGGTCGTTGATGCAGGCGTGGCGGGTGTGCATCAGGCCGCTGTCGTCGAACTCCCAGTTCTCGTTGCCGTACGAGCGGAACCAGTTGCCCGAGTCGTCGTGCCACTCGTAGGCGAAGCGCACCGCGATGCGGTGGCTGTCGTGCGCCCACAGCTCTTTGATGAGCCGGTAGTCGAGCTCACGGGCCCACTTGCGGGACAGGAAGCCGACGATGGCCTCGCATCCCGTGACGAACTCCGCGCGGTTGCGCCAGCGGGAGTCCTCGCTGTAGGCGAGGGCCACCCTCTCGGGGTCGCGGCTGTTCCAGCCGTCCTCGGCGAGGCGCACCTTCTCGATCGCGCTCTCGCGGGTGAAGGGCGGGGCGGGGGGACGGGTGGGTGTGGTCGCCGTGGCTGCCGTGGCTGAGATCGCGTCCATGGAGGGGGTGCTCCTTGCTGAGGTCGGTACGGAGAACGAGCGTTCTCCGTCGGGCTCGCCACGATAGGAGAACGGCCGTTCTCGCGCAATGGTGCCGGGCTGCCGCAGTGCGTAGTACTGTGGGAGAACGCACGTTCTCGACCGGTGGGAAGCCTCCATGGATCACGCGGAAGCGGAAGTCAGAGTCCTCGACGTCGCCGAACGGCTCTTCTACGAGCGCGGCATCCAGGCCGTCGGCATGGACCAGGTCCGCACCGCGTCGGGTGTCTCGCTCAAGCGGCTCTATAAGGTCTTCCCCGCCAAGTCGGAGCTGATCCGGGCCTGTCTGGACCGACGCGACCGCCGCTGGCGGGCTCGCCTCGCCGCCCATGTGGAGGGCAGCCCCGAGGGCCGGGAGCGCGTCCTCGCGGTCTACGACTGGCTGTACGACTGGTTCACCGAACCGGACTTCCGCGGCTGCGCCTTCATCAACGCGTACGGGGAGCTCGGCGCCGTCGACCCCGCGGTGGCCGACACCGTCCGGGCGCACAAGGAGGCGTTCGCGGAGTACGTGGCCGGGCTGGTGGCGGAGACCGGGGAGCCGGAGTCGGTCGTCGGTCCCCTGGTCCTGCTCGCGGAAGGCGCCATGACGGCCGCCGCGATCTCCGGCTCACCCGAACCGGCGCGCCAGGCCCGGGCCGGCGCGGCCCGGTTGCTGGGGGCGTAGCGCCGGGCGGGCCCCGTGGAAGGGGACCCGCCCGGGCCGTACCGGCAACTCGAGGTCAGTCGTGGGTCAGCAGCTCAGGTTCGCGCCCGGGGTGGTGCCCAGGAGCTGGGTGAAGGCCTTGTAGCGGTCGATGCGGCTCTGGACCTGGGCGGGGTTGCCGCCGTTGCACTCCAGGGTGCCGTTGATGGCGCGGATGGTCTCGCCGAATCCGGCGCCGTTGACCATGGCGTTGTGCGGGGTCATCTTGCCGGGGCCGCTCTGGGTGTTCCAGTACCAGAGGCCCGTCTGCCAGGCGATGGCCGGCTTCTGCTCGACCAGGTAGGGGTTGTTGAGCAGGTCGATGCCGAGGGCGTCGCCCGCCGCCTTGTAGTTGAAGTTCCAGCTCAGCTGGATCGGGCCGCGGCCGTAGTAGGCGGCCTGTCCCGCCGGGCAGCCGTAGGGCTGGGTCTTGTCGCAGTAGTGCGGGTAGTTGTTCTGGTTCTGTTCGACCACGTACTTCAGGCCGCCCGTCTCATGGCTGACGTTGGCGAGGAACGCCGCCGCCTCCTGGCGCTTGACGGTGTCGCTGCCGGTGTTCGCGAAGCCCGGGTAGGACTTGAGCGCGTCGGTCAGGCCCTTGTACGTGTAGAAGGGGTTCCGGCTCGGGAACATCTGGTTGAACTGGGCCTCGCTGACGACGAAGCCGGACGGGTCGGGGTTGCCCGGGTCCGTCCCGCCGCCGCAGGTGCCCTGGTCGGCCCAGACGTCGGAGCGGCCCGGCGTCTCGTTCTGGGTCCACCACTTGGCGGTCCAGTTGTGTCCGTTGTACGAGGCCGACTTGCCGCCCGTGTAGACGGACGAGGAGCTCCAGGGCGCGGCGCACTCGGCGGCGGACGCCGTGGTGGCGGCCGGGCCGAGGACGATCAGCGCGCCGAGCGCGGCGAGCGCGGCCGCGAAGCTGGTGAAGCGTCGGATCATGCCAACTCTCCTTACGGGCGGCGCGGTTTGCGGGGGGCCGCGCCTCCAGGGGTCCCACGAACCCAAGCGAAAATGGTCTGAACCTGTCAAGGTCTAGACCAGAGGTGGAAGGTAAAGCCTCGTTTGACAGCCGAAAACATGGGATGTTCCCATGTCTCCACGCCCGAGAGAAGTCCGAGAGAAGAGCCCGAGAGAAGAGAAGGTGCCGACCGATGCCGTTGCGCAGCGCCGCCCGGACCAGCCTCGTCGACCTCGTCATCGCCCAGATGGAGAGCCTGATCGCCGACGGGGAGTGGCGGGTCGGCGAGAAGATCCCGGCCGAACCGCTGCTCGTGGAGCAGCTCGCCGTGGGGCGCAACACCGTCAGGGAGGCGGTCCGCGCCCTCGTGCACACCGGCATGCTGGAGCCCCGGCAGGGCGACGGCACCTATGTCCGGGCGAGCAGCGACTTCGGTGCGGCCGTGCAGCGCAGGGTGCGCAGGGCCGGCGTCCTGGAGGCGTACGAAGTCCGCGCCAGCCTGGAGCGGGACGCCGCGAGGTACGCGGCGGAGCGCCGCACGGACGAGGACCTGGCGACGCTGCGGGCCGCTCTCGCCGAGCGCACCCTCGCGTGGGAGAGCGGAAACGTGGCCGCGTTCGTCGACGCGGACATGGCCTTCCACCGGACGGTCGCCGACGCGGCGCACAACAGTGTCCTCGCCGAGCTGTACGGACACCTCAGTGACGCCCTGCGCTCCACGGTGCAGTCCGTCATCGGCGCACCCGTCCCGGACTCGGTGCGCCACCAGCTCGCGGGCCACGAGGCGATCGTCGACGCCATCGAAGCCCGGGATCCCGAGGCCGCGGAGGCCGCGGTCCTCGCCCACCTCGACGAGGGCATGGCCGCGCTGCGGGACCACCCGCCCGGCGACCCCGACACCGACCACACCGCGCCGGACACCGACCCCCACACCGCGCCGGACACCGACCCCGACACCGCCTCCGGCGCCGACAAGAACGAACCAGGAGCAGCACATGAGTGAGGCGGCACCGTCGCCCGGCGAGCCCGCGCCCGGCAGCACCACCACCACGGCGGCCCCGGCCTCACCGAACCCCGAGGTTCCCCCGAACCCCGCGGCTCCACCGAGCCCCGCAACGACGTCCCCGATGACCCGACGCGGCGCCCTCTACCTCGCCCTCGGGGTCGTGCTCCTCGCGCTCAACCTGCGTCCCGCCCTCGTCGCCGTCTCGCCGCTCGCCGACACCATCCGCGACGACAGCGGCATGTCGGCCGCCGCGACCAGCCTGCTCACCGCGCTTCCGCTGCTCTGTTTCGGTCTGCTCGCGCCCGTCGCCCCGCGGCTCGGCCGCAGCCTCGGCATGGAGCGTTCGCTGCTCGGCACCATGGTGCTGATCTGCGCGGGCACGGCCCTGCGCATGCTCGACTCGGTCGTCGCGCTCTTCGCGGGCACCGTCGTCATCGGCGCGGGCATCGCCGTCGCCAACGTCCTGCTGCCCGGGCTCATCAAGCGTGACTTCCCCGCGAGGGCGGGTCTGATGACCGGCCTGTACTCGATGTCGCTGTTCGGCGGCGCGGCGCTCGCCGCCGGTGTGACGCTGCCCGTGCAACAGGCGAGCGGCATGAACTGGCGTACCACGCTGGCCTGTTGGGGCGCCCTCGCGGTCGTCGCGCTGCTCGTGTGGCTGCCGCAAATCAGGTCGCGCACACGGGTGGGTGCCGCGGCGGCACGGCAGGCCGCACATCCCGTACGCGGCCTGTGGCGCTCCCCGCTGGCCTGGCAGGTCACCGCGTACATGGGCCTGCAGTCCCTCAACTACTACGCGGCCGCCGCCTGGCTGCCGACCGTCTTCCAGGACGCGGGGATGGACGCGGGCGACGCGGGCTGGATGCTCTCCTTCTCCTCGCTGCTCGGCATCGCGGGCTCCTTCCTGGCCCCGGTGATCGTCGGCCGCAGGCTGCGCTCCGGCACTCTCGCCGCGCTCGGCGCCGTCCTGTGCGCGCTCGGCTTCGCCGGACTGCTCGTCGAACCGGTCGGCGGCGCCTATCTGTGGATGACGCTGCTCGGCCTCGGGCAGGGCGCGGCCATCAGCCTGGCGCTGCTCTTCATCGTGCAGCGGGCGCCCGACGCCCGGCACGCGGCGCAGCTCTCCAGCATGTCGCAGTGTTTCGGGTACATCCTCGCCGCCACCGGGCCGACCCTCCTGGGCGCCGTCCACGACGTCTCGCACAGCTGGACCGTGCCGCTCGTCCTCCTGCTCGTCCTGCTGGTGCCGCAGGTCGTGGCCGGGCTCGGCGCCGCACGCGACCGGCACGTGGCGGGCATCGGCTGACACCGGGTCGGGCAGGATGCATCCGGCGCGGTCCTCCACGGCCCGCCGTGTCGGATCGAGAAGGGTGCAGCGATGACGGACTCGGCCCCCGGGCGGCTCACGATCTCACGGGCGACGCCCGACGACTGGCGAGTGGTGACGGGCTGGGCGGCGGACGAGGGCTGGAACCCCGGCCTCCGCGACGCCCCCTCGTTCTTCGCACAGGACCCCGACGGGTTCTTCCTGGGGCGCCTCGACGGCGAGCCGGTCTCCGCGGTCTCCGTGGTCAACTACGGCGACAGCTACGCCTTCCTGGGCTTCTACCTGGTCCGCCCCGACCGGCGCGGCCACGGCCTGGGGCTCGCCACCTGGCGGGCGGGGCTCGCGCACGCCGGCGGCAGGACCGTCGGCCTGGACGGCGTCCCCGCCCAGCAGGACAACTACCGCCGCTCCGGCTTCGAGTGGCGGCACGGCACAATGCGCTACCTCGGCCCACTCCCCGCGCCCGACGCGCCCGACCGGCATGTGCGCCCCGTCGAAGCCGCGGGCCTGCGGGCGCTCCTCGCGTACGACAGCGGATGTCTGCCCGCCGACCGGCCGCGCTTCCTGGAGTCCTGGCTCGCCGCCCCCGGCCACCGCGCACTCGCCCGCATCGTCGACGGCCGACTGACCGGGTACGGAGTGCTCCGCCCCGGCCGCGACGCCCTGCGCGTCGGACCGCTGTTCGCCGACACCCGCGCCGACGCCGAGGCGCTCCTGGACGCGCTGGCCGCGGAGACGAACGGCGCGCCCGTCGCGATGGACGTGCCCGAGACCAACCCGGAGGCGGTGGCGCTCGCCGAGGCGCGCGGCATGAAACCCACCTTCGACACCGCCCGCATGTACACGGGACCGGTCAGGGAGTACGCGGAGCGCCGGGTCTTCGGCGTCACCTCGCTCGAACTCGGCTAGGTGAAAGCGGCGGTCGAGGCTTGACCTCAAGTTTAGTTGAGGTTCTAACCTTTCGGTATGAGCATGGAAACGACCGCGTGGACGCAGATGTACAGCGTCATGACCGCGCAGCAGGACCGCCGCCCCTTCGCCCGGGCCACGCTGCGCCGCATCGGCGCCTTCGCCCGTCCCCACCGCCGACGCATCTGGCAGTTCGTGCTGCTGAGCGTCCTCACCGCACTGCTCGCCGTGGCAACTCCCGTCCTCGCGGGGCATGTTGTCACGGCCATCGTCAAGGGCTCCGACTCGTCGACCGTCGTGCGGTACGCCGTGCTCATCGCCGTGATCGCACTCGCCGAGGCCGGCCTCGGGCTGCTGAGCCGCTGGCTTTCGGCGAACCTCGGCGAAGGACTCATCCTCGATCTGCGGACCGCCGTCTTCGACCACGTACAGCGGATGCCCGTCGCCTTCTTCACCCGCACCCGCACGGGCGCCCTGGTCAGCCGCCTCAACAACGACGTGGTCGGCGCCCAGCGCGCGTTCAGCAACACCCTGTCCGGCGTCGTCGGGAACATCGTCACGCTGCTGCTGACCCTCGTCGTCATGCTGACGCTCTCCTGGCAGATCACCCTCCTCGCGCTGGTGCTGCTGCCCGTCTTCGTCGTGCCCGCACGCCGCATGGGCTCCCGCATGGCCAGACTCCAGCGCGAGGCGGCGCACCACAACGCCGCGATGGGCACCCGCATGACCGAGCGCTTCTCGGCGCCGGGCGCCACCCTCATCAAGCTCTTCGGCCGGCCCGCCGACGAGTCCGCGGAGTTCGCCGCGCGGGCCCGCAGGGTACGGGACATCGGCGTACGGACCGCCATGGCGCAGTCCGCGTTCATCACCGCGCTCACCCTGGTGTCGGCCCTCGCGCTGGCACTCGTCTACGGCCTCGGCGGGTACTACGCGCTGGAAGGGACGCTGGCCGCGGGCGACGTCGTCGCGCTGGCCCTGCTGCTCACCCGGCTCTACGCACCGCTGACCTCGCTGGCCGGGGCGCGTGTCGAGGTGATGAGCGCGCTCGTCAGCTTCGAGCGGGTCTTCGAGGTGCTCGACCTGAAGCCGCTCATCGAGGAGAAGGCCGAGCCGGTGCCGGTGCCCGACGGGCCCGTCGCCATCGAGTTCGACGACGTCCGGTTCGGCTACCCGTCCGCCGACAAGGTCTCCCTCGCCTCCCTCGAAGAGGTCGCCTCGCTCGACACCCGCGGCGGCGACGAAGTCCTGCACGGACTGTCCTTCCGCGCCGAGCCCGGCCAGACCATCGCGCTCGTCGGCTCCTCCGGAGCGGGCAAGTCCACCATCGCGCAGCTGCTGCCGCGCCTGTACGACACCGACGAGGGAACCGTCCGGATCGGGGGCGTCGATGTGCGCGACCTGTCCGCCGACTCGATGCGGGCCACCCTCGGCATGGTGACGCAGGACGGCCACCTCTTCCACGAGTCCGTCCGCGACAACCTGCTCCTCGCCCGGCCCGGCGCGAGTGAGGACGAGCTGTGGGACGTGCTGCGGCGGGCCCGCCTCGAAGACCTCGTACGCTCGCTGCCCGACGGCCTGGACACCGTGGTCGGCGAGCGCGGATACCGCCTCTCCGGAGGTGAACGGCAGCGGATGACCATCGCACGGCTGCTCCTCGCCGGGCAGCGCGTCGTCATCCTCGACGAGGCGACGGCCCACCTGGACAACACCTCCGAGGCCGCCGTGCAGGAGGCGCTGGCCGAGGCGCTCGAAGGCCGTACCGCCGTGGTGATCGCGCACCGGCTGTCCACGATCCGCTCCGCCGACCAGATCCTCGTCGTCGAGGCGGGCCAGATCGTCGAACGCGGCACGCACGACGAGCTGTTGGCCCTCGACGGACGGTACGCGGAGCTGTACCGGACGCAGTTCGCCAAGGGCACCGAGCCGGTGGACCCGGCGGAGGTCGTGACGGCGGCGTAAGGGCCGGGTGGGCAGCGGCGGCGGCCTGCGGTCGGGCCGCCGCATCGCGGGCCACGAGCCCGTGTCCATTCGTCCACCAGGAGTTCATTGGTTCCCCACCAACCGCACGCGCTCCCGTGAGAGAAACCCTCCATGTGCGATGACGAGTTGATACCACCGGGCGCGGACCTGACGGAGGACCAGTGGCTGCGGGCCGACCCGGCGCTCGCCGAAGGGCCGGTGGGGGAGCGGGTCAGGGAGATGCGGGCGCCGCGCCGCAGGACCGTGCTGGGCGGTGTGGTGGCGGGCGCGGCCGCGCTGACCGTGCTGCCGGGCGCGGCGCAGACCCCCGCGGCGGCGGCCTCCCGCACCGACAAGTTCCCCTTCCCGACCACCCCGAATAGGGCGGGGGAGTACGCGGTGCTCCTCACCGGTGACGCCGGCACCGGCGAGGAGGCCCAGCACGCGGTGGCCGCCGCCGCCCGCGAGGTGTGCCGCGCCGAAGGCATCGGCCTCGCGGTCGGCCTCGGCGACAACATTTACGAGAACGGCCCCGAGTCCGCCGACGACTCGGAGTTCCGCACCAAGTTCGAGGACCCCAACTCCGGTGTGGACATGCCGTGGCTGATGGTCCTCGGCAACCACGACTGCTCCGGCCTGATACCGGGCAGCGGCGGCGACCCGTCGCGCGGCGACCGGGAGGTCGCCTACGCCAAGGGATCGCCCCGCTGGTACATGCCGAGCCGCTACTACAACGTCGCGCTGCCCGCCGCGGCCGGGAGCGACCCGGTGGTGGAGTTCTTCGCCCTCGACACCAACCCCGTCTCGTCGTACGTCGCTCAGCTCGACCCGCACTACCGGTGGAACGGCCCCTACATGCGCGCGCAGCGCGAGTGGCTGGACGGCGCGCTCAAGGCGTCGCGGGCGCGCTGGAAGATCGTGCTCGGCCACCACCCGTACCTGAACAACGGCAAGCACGGCAGCGCCGGTTCGTACGACGGTTTCGTGATCGGCCACTACACCAGCGGCATCCACCTCAAGGAGCTGTACGAGGAGGTGGTGTGCGGACGCGCCGACCTGATCCTGTCCGGGCACGACCACACGCTGCAGATCCTGGAGCCCACCGCCCGCACCGGCGGCACCCGGCAGATCGTCTGCGGCGCAGCCGGAAAGGCCGGCGACGGAAAGGCCCATTTCAACCATCCGTCGACCTGGCAGAACTTCTCCGAGCACGGCTTCATGGTGCTGAAGGTGTCCGAGCGGGCGATGACCGTCGAGGCGTACACGGTCGACGTCGCCACGCGCAGGGCCCGCCTCGCCCACCGCATGCGCACGGCCACACCCGTGGAGTAGCAGGTGAGGAGGGGTTAGTGGGGCAAAACTGGGCTAAAGCCGCGAAAAGGGCGATTTAAGCTATTTTTCGGGCAGGGCGGGTACATCCCCTGTATGGAACCAATGGAACTGGCTGTCCCGCACACCGTGGCCCTGCTGATGTGGGTCGCCGGCATCGTCGTGGCCGGCGTGCTCCTGGCCGCCTTCTTCTGGGGCCGGCGCGCCCAGGCGCGTGAGACGCGGACGCCGACCCCCGAAGAGCAGCCGAAGCGGCCGTACGACGGACCGGTGCGGGAGGAGCGGGAGTACCGCGAGGCGGACGAGATGCCGCACGACGGCGGCCGTCTCCTGCCGCACGAGCTCAACGGCGGATACGGCAAGCCCGGCACGCACCCCAGCCCCTCCCAGGACCCGGAGGACCACAGGAAGGGCAACAGCGGCAGCTTCGGCAGCGGCGGCCTCGGCTGACTCTGCAGAAAGACCCGTACGGCGGCGATACACCCCGTGCCGCTCCCGGGAACCCATAGGGCTGCCCCCACAGCGGACCGACCCACGGAGTGACATGACCACCGCCAGAGACATCATGACCGGCGGCGCGGAGTGCATCGGCGCCGAAGAAAGCGTGCTGCTCGCCGCCCGGAAGATGACCGAGCTCGGCGTCGGGGCGCTGCCCATCTGCGGCACCGACAACCGGCTCAAGGGCATGCTGACGGACCGCGACATCGTCGTGAAGGTCCTCGGCCGGGGCAAGGACCCGGCCGACACCAAGGCCGGCGAGCTCGCCCAGGGCGAGGCCGTCACCATCGGCGCGGACGACGACGCCGACGAGATCATGCGCACGATGACGTCCCACAAGGTCCGCAGACTGCCGGTGATCGACGGCCACGACCTCGTCGGCGTCGTCGCCCAGGCCGACGTGGCCCGCAGCCTCCCCGACCCGTCCGTGGGACAGCTCCTCGAAGCCCTCTCCTCCGACTGACCACGGAAGCCGGGCCCCGCGTTCCCGATGCCCGCCCGCGACGCCGCCACCGGCGTCGCGGGCGGGCATTTCGCGTGGTCGACGGCCCGACCAATGTCACCCGTATGCCGTACACCACCGAGCCGTCCGCACTCACCTGACAGAGGCTGATCGAGAACTCGGCGGCCCCGGAAGCCGCCGGCGACCGGCGGCCGGCACCGCATCGGGCACGCCGTCCCCGCGCACGGAGGAGTCCTGGATGACCACAGCTCTGTCAGGAAAGTGGGAGCACGCCGTCGTCACCGGCGGCGGAGGCTTCGTCGGTTCGCATCTCTGCACCGCCCTGCTGGCCGCAGGCACCGCTGTGACCTGCGTCGACGACTTCAGCACAGGGCGGCCCGAGAACCTGACGCCACTTCTCGACCGGCCCGGCTTCCGGCTCATACAGGCCAACGTCGCCGAGGGACTCACCGTGGAGCGGCCCGTCGACCTCGTCCTCCACTTCGCCTCCCCGGCGTCGCCCGCCGACTACCTGCGGCTCCCCCTGCACACCCTGGACACCGGCAGCCTCGGAACACGCCACGCCCTGGAACTCGCCCACAGGTCCGACGCCCGCTTCCTGCTCGCCTCGACCTCTGAGGTCTACGGAGACCCGGAGCAGAACCCCCAGGACGAGCGGTACTGGGGCCACGTCAACCCGGTCGGACCGCGCAGCGTGTACGACGAGGCGAAGCGGTTCGGCGAGGCCCTGACCACCGCACACGCCGACGCCGAAGGCACCGACACCGGCATCGTGCGCCTCTTCAACACCTACGGCCCCCGCATGCGCGGCCACGACGGCAGGGCCGTGCCGACCTTCGTCCGCCAGGCGCTCGACGGCGAGCCGCTCACCGTCACCGGCGACGGCAACCAGACCCGCTCGCTCTGCTATGTCGACGACACCGTGCGCGGCATCCTCGCGGCGGCCGCCCACGGCATGCGCGGCCCGGTCAACATCGGCAACCCCACCGAGATCACGATGCTCGAACTGGCGCGCCTGGTCATCGAACTCACCGGCTCCCGCTCGGAGATCCGCTTCATCGACCGGCCGACCGACGACCCCGCCGTGCGCTGCCCGGACATCACCCTGGCCCGCGACAAACTCGGCTGGGAACCGGAAGTCACCGCCGAGGAAGGTCTGCGGCGCACCATCGACTGGTTCCGCGCCACAGCGGCCCACTGACCGCCGCGCCGCGCGCCCGCCGCGCCGCCCCTCGCGGGAGACCCGCCTGCCCAGACCAGCTTGGTCATGGTCCCGTACCGCTGTCACCCGTGCGCCCACGCGCCCACGACCGCGGCACCGGACACGGGCCAAGGACCGCCGACAGAATCTCGGACACCCCATGCGCGTCCTCGGAATCAACGCCCTCTTCCACGACCCCGCCGCCGCCCTCGTGATCGACGGCAGGACCGTCGCCGCCGCCGAGGAGGAGCGGTTCTCCCGGCGCAAACACGGCAAACGGCCCCTGCCGTTCTCGGCCTGGGAACTGCCCGAACAGGCCGCCGCCTGGTGCCTGAGCAGGGCCGGCCTACGGCCCGAGGACCTCGACGCGGTCGCTTACTCCTACGACCCCCGACTCGCCAGGCCCGCCGAGTCCATGGGCCTCGACGACCCCTGGGACCACCTGCGCCAGACCTACGCCCGCGAGGCCCCGAACTTCCTCAAGACCGCGCTGCCCGGCCTCGATCCGGGCATCGTCCGCTTCGTACCGCACCACATGGCCCACGCCGCGTCGAGCGCCTTCGCCGCGCCGGACGCGGAGGACTCCTCCGTCCTGGTGCTCGACGGCCGCGGCGAGCGCGCCTCGCACCTCGCCGCACGACGCGTCCGCGACAAGCTGGAGCCGCTGTACGCCCAGGACCTGCCGCACTCCCTCGGCCTCGTCTACGAAGAGCTCACCGAGCACCTCGGATTCCTGCGCTCCTCCGACGAGTTCAAGGTGATGGCCCTCGCCTCCCACGGCACCCCGCGCATGCTCCCGGAGCTGCGCCGGCACGTGTACCCGACGGGCGACGGAGGGTTCCGCGCGACCGCCGTGCCGTGGCACGAGCTGTGCCCGCCGCGCGGCGCGGACGAACCGTGGACCCAGGACCACGCGGACGTGGCCGCCAGCGCTCAGGCCGTCCTCGAAGAGACCCTGCTCGACCTGGCGCGCTGGCTGCACGGCAAGACGCACCACCGCGTGCTCACCCTCGCCGGCGGCGTCGCGCTGAACTGCGTCGCCAACTCCAGGATCGCCCGCGAAGGCCCCTTCTCCCAGGTGTGGGTGCAGCCCGCGGCGGGCGACGCGGGCACGGCACTGGGCGGCGCGCTGCTCCTCACCGCGGGCGAGGGCGTCACACCTGAACCCATGACCGGCGCCGACCTGGGCCGCGACTGGTCGGACGCCGAACTCGGCGCCTGGCTGAAGACCGCCGCCGTGACCTTCGAGCGGCCCGCGGACATCGCCGCTACGGTCGCGCGGGCGCTGGCGGAGAACCGGATCGTCGCCTGGTTCCAGGGCCGGTCCGAGTACGGCCCCCGGGCCCTCGGCCACCGCTCGCTCATGGCCCACCCCGGGCACGCGGGCAACCTGGAACGCCTCAACGACGTCAAGGGCCGCGAACAGTTCCGGCCCGTCGCCCCCATGGTCCTCGCCGACCGCGCCCCGGAAATCTTCGACGGGCCGATGCCCAGCCCGTACATGCTCTTCGTGCACGACGTGGCGGAGCCCTGGCGGGACCGGATCCCCGCGGTCGTCCACGTCGACGGGACGGCCCGCATCCAGACCGTGGACCCGGCCCAGGAACCCCTGGTCGCCCGCATGCTCGGCGAGTTCGAGAAGCTCACCGGGCTGCCGGTCGTGGTCAACACCAGCCTCAACACGGCGGGCCGCCCCATGGTGGACGACCCGCGCGACGCGCTGGAGTGCTTCGGCTCCTCACCCGTCGACCTGCTGGCCATCGGCCCGTACGCGATCCGCCGCCAGGACCTCTTCCGCGGCTCGGAAGGCGGCGGTGCCTGATGGCCGCGGACAGGAAGCGGAGCGGAAACACGCCCGAAGGCACGTACGCCGTCGTCGTCCCGACCCTCGGCCGGCCGAGCCTGCACGTGACCCTGCGCGCGCTCGCCGCTGCCGCGGGACCCGCACCGGACCGGGTGATCCTCGTCGACGACCGGCCCGGAACGGACGGCACGACCCCGCTGCGCGTCGAGGTCCCGGCGTCCCTGAGCCCCGTCACCACCGTGGTGAAGGGCAAGGCCCGCGGGCCCGCCGCGGCCCGCAACACGGGGTGGCGGGCGGCCGGGCGCGTGCCGTGGATCGTCTTCCTCGACGACGACGTCGTCCCCGGCCCCACCTGGTGCGACGACCTCGCACTCGACCTCGCGGCGGCGGCCCCGCGCGACGCGGCGGTCACCGCCCACATCGACGTACCGCTCCCCGAGCACCGCAGACCCACGGACTGGGAACGCAACACGGCGGGGCTCGCCACCGCCCGGTGGATCACCGCCGACATGGCGTACCGCCGCGAGGCGCTGGAGGCCGTCGGCGGCTTCGACGAGCGGTTCCGGCGCGCCTTCAGGGAAGACGCCGACCTCGCGCTGCGGGTCCTCGCCGCGGGCTGGACGGTCGACGCGGGCACACGCACCACGGCACATCCGGTACGCCCCGCCGACCGCTGGGTCTCCGTGCGCGTGCAGGCCGGGAACGCGGACGACGTCCTCATGACACGGCTGCACGGACCCGACTGGTGGGCCCGCGCCGCCGCGCCCCGCGGCCGGCTGCGCCGCCACATCGCGGTGACCGCGGCGGCCGCGGGAACCCTCGCCTGCGCCGCGCTCCGCAGACCCGGGGCCGCCACCGTCTGCGCCGCCGGCTGGCTGGCCGGCACCGCCGAGTTCGCCCTCGCCCGGATCCTGCCCGGCCCGCGGAACCGGGAGGAAGTCACCGCCATGGCGCTGACCAGCGTGCTCATCCCGCCCGCCGCCGTCTGGCACTGGCTGCGCGGACAGGTCGTACACCGCAGCGTCGAACAGCTCGGCCCGCACCCGGCCGCGCCCGGCCACGGCTCGCCCCCGCCGGTCCGGCCGGCCCACGAGGAACGGGTGCGCCGATGAGCCGGCGCCCTCCGGAAACCCCGCGCACGGCCACCATCGCGTGCGGGCGCGAAGGCCCCTGGCTGATCGACGGCCCCCGAGGGGCGGTGTCGGCCCCGCACGGCGATCACCCGGACCGCCCCGCGGCGATCCTCTTCGACCGCGACGGCACCCTCGTCGAGGACGTGCCCTACAACGGCGACCCCGCGCTGGTACGGCTCGCGCCGACCGCGCGCGCCGCCGTCCGGGCCGCCCGGGCGGCGGGCATCCCGGTCGGCGTCGTCAGCAACCAGTCGGGCGTGGCCCGCGGCCTGCTGACCCGCGCCCAGGTCGACGCGGTGCGGCGGCGCGTGGAGGGCCTCCTCGGACCGTTCGCCGTCTGGGCCATCTGTCCGCACGGCCCCGGCGACGGCTGCGGCTGCCGCAAACCGGCGCCCGGCCTGGTGCTCGCCGCGTGCGAGCGACTGGGCGTCCCCGTCGGCCGCACCACCGTCATCGGCGACATCGGAGCCGACACGGACGCCGCCCGCGCCGCCGGAGCCCGCGGCGTCCTGGTCCCCACCCCGGTCACGCGTGCCGAAGAGATCGACGCGGCCGACACCGTGGCGCCCGACCTGCTCACCGCGGTCCGCCTCGCCCTCGGCCCGAGGGGTACGGCCCGCCGGGCAGCGGCCGTCGGCGCGCCCGGGGCAGGCACAGGGGAGGGGGAGCGGCGATGACCGGCACCCCGTCCCTTCCGCGCACCCTCGTCGTACGTCTCGACAGCGCGGGCGACGTACTTCTTGCCGGGCCCGCCGTGCGTGCCGTGGCGGCCGGCTCCTCGTACACCGCGCTGCTCTGCGGGCCGCAGGGCGTCCCCGCGGGCGAGCTGCTGCCCGGCGTGGACGACGTGCTGGTGTACGACGCGCCGTGGGTGGGCCTGGAACCCGCGCAGGTGTCGCGGGAGGCGACGCGTCAGATGCTCAACACGGTGACGGCAGGTCGTTTCGACCGGGCCCTGATCCTCGTCTCCTACCACCAGAGCCCGTTGCCCGTCGCGCTGCTCCTGAAGCTCGCCGGGGTCGCGTGGACGGCCGCCGACAGCGAGGACTATCCGGGCGCCCTCCTAGACCTGCGCCACCACCGGCTGCCCCACCGCCACGAGGCCCAGGCCGCCCTGGACCTCGCCGAAGCCGCGGGCTTCGCGCTGCCGCCCGGCGACGACGGGGCCCTGCGCGTGACGACACCGCCCGACACCACGTCCCTCACCGGGGGCGAACCGTATGTGGTGGTCCACCCGGGAGCCGCCGTACCGGCCCGCGCCTGGAGCCCTGACCGGGCACGCCGTGCCGTGGCGGCCCTCGCCTCCGCCGGGCACCGGGTCGTGGTCACCGGCGGGCCGGGGGAGCGCGAACTGACCGCGGAGGTCGCCGGACGGCACGGCCTCGACCTCGGCGGAGCAACCGACCTGCGGCAACTGGCGGGCGTGCTCGCGGCGGCACGGGTGGCGGTGGTCGGCAACACCGGGCCCGGGCACCTCGCCGCCGCCGTGGGCACCCCCGTCGCCAGCCTGTTCGCGCCGGTGGTGCCGGCCGAGCGCTGGGGCCCGTACGGCGTACGCCACGTGCTGCTCGGCGACCAGCGCGCGCGGTGCGCGGACAGCAGGGCGCGGACCTGCCCGGTGCCCGGCCACCCCTGCCTCGACGGTGTCGGCGACGCGGAGGTGCTCGCCGCTGTGGCGGCACTGACCTCCGATGCCGCAGGTGCTTCTGATGCCGTCCGTGCTTCCGGCGCCTTTGTTGCCGCCGACTCCGACACCGGCACCGACGGCACCACCGACCGCCGGACCCGCCCGCGACCGGTGACCGCCCTGTCCCGCCCGCCGACCGGAAAGGGCCGCACGCCCGGAACCGAACGAGGAGCGACCGTATGAACATCCTGCTGTGGCACGTGCACGGCTCCTGGACGACCTCGTTCGTGCAGGGGCCACACACCTACCTCGTTCCCGTCACACCGGACCGAGGCCCCGACGGCCTCGGCCGAGCCCGTACCTTCGCCTGGCCCGACTCGGTGCGCGAGATCACACCCGAAGAACTGCGTGACGCAGAGGTCGACCTCGTCCTCTTCCAGCGGCCGCACGAACCCGAGCTGGCCGAGCGCTGGCTCGGCGGCCGGCGTCCCGGGCGCGACGTGCCCGCCGTGTACCTGGAACACAACGCACCGGACGGCGACGTACCCGACACCCGGCACCCGTGCGCCGACCGCGACGACCTCACACTCGTCCACGTCACGCACTTCAACCGGCTGTTCTGGGACAACGGCACCGCACGCACCGAGGTGATCGAGCACGGCATCGTCGACCCCGGCCACCAGTACACCGGCCGCATCGCCCGGGCCGCCGTGGTCGTCAACGAACCGGTGCGCCGCGGCCGCCACACCGGCACCGACCTCCTCCCCGACCTGAGCGCAGCGGCCCCTCTCGATGTCTTCGGCATGCGGACCGAGGGCCTGGCCGAGCACCTGGGCCTCCCCGAGGACCGCTGCCGCACCGCTGACCTCCCGCAGAGCGAACTGCACGCGGCGCTCGCCGAGCGCCGCCTGTATCTGCACCCGGTGCGCTGGACGTCCCTCGGCCTCTCCCTGCTGGAGGCCATGCACCTGGGCATGCCGGTCGTGGCGCTCGCCACCACGGAGGCGGTCGAGGCCGTGCCGCGCGGCACGGGCACCCTCTCCACCCGCCCCGAGGTCCTGGCGCAGGCCGCCCGGCACTACCTGCACGAACCGGAGGCCGCGGCCGAGGACGGCGCACGCGCCCGCCAGGCCGCTCTCGAAAGGTACGGACTCAAGCGCTTCCTCGACGACTGGGAGCGCGTGCTGACGGAGGCGATCTCATGACCTCGACCCTCGGCCCCCTCGACTCCGGCGTCCTCGGCGCCGAACCCGTCGGCCCCGGCGTGCTGTCGATCGCACTCGTCTCGGAACACGCGAGCCCGCTCGCCGCCCTCGGCGGCGTCGACGCGGGCGGCCAGAACGTGCACGTGGCCTGCCTCGCCGGCGCGCTCGCCGACCGCGGCCACCGGGTGACCGTCCACACCCGCAGGGACGCACCCGACCTGCCCGAACGCGTCGCGCTGCGCGCCGGAGTACAGGTGCACCACGTGCCCGCGGGCCCGCCCGAGCAGATACCCAAGGACGAACTCCTGCCCCACATGGACGAGTTCGGCCGCTACCTGGCGCGGGTCTGGCACGGCCGCCCGCCCGACGTGGTCCACTCGCACTTCTGGATGTCCGGGCTCGCCTCGCTGCGGGCCACACGCGAAGTCGGCCTGCCCCTGCTGCACACGTATCACGCACTCGGCACGGTGAAGCGACGCCATCAGCAGCTCGCCGACCCCAGCCCGCCCCGGCGGATCGCGCTGGAGACGGAGGTGGGCCTCGGCTGCGACCGGATCATCGCCACCTGCCGCGACGAGGTCGCCGAACTGGGCAGGATGGGCGTCCCCGCCGCCAAGGTCGGCATCGTGCCGTGCGGCGTCGACACCGAACTCTTCACCCCGCGGGGGCCGGTCGCCGAACGCGGCGCCCAGCGGCACCAGCTGCTCCAGCTGGGCCGTCTCGTCCCGCGCAAGGGCGCGGCTGTCTCCGTCGCCGCGCTGGCCCGGCTGCCCGAGACCGAGCTCGTCGTGGTCGGCGGCCCGCCCGCCGACCGGCTCGCCGACGACCCCGAGGTCCGCAGGCTGCGCGCGCTCGCCCGCGAGACGGGCGTCGCCGACCGGGTCCGCTTCACCGGCGGCGTACCGAGCGGCGACGTGCCGGCGCTGCTGCGCGCGGCCGACGTCGTGCTGTGCCCCGCGGACTACGAACCGTTCGGCATCGTGCCGCTGGAGGCGATGGCGTGCGGCAGACCGGTCGTCGCCAGCGCCGTCGGCGGACAGCTGGACACGGTCGCCGACCCGGCCACCGGCCGCCTCGTGCCGCCCCGCGACCCCGAGGCCCTGGCCCGCGCCGTCGCCGAACTCCTCGCCGACCCCGCGCTGCGCGAGGCGAGCGGCGAGGCGGGGCGGCGCAGGGTCCTGCGCCGGTACGGCTGGGGGCAGGTCGCGGCGGCCACCGAGGCGGCCTACTGCGAAGTCCTCGACGCCAAGTCCCTCGTGACAGGGGTCGGAGCGGTGTGAGGCACGCACCGGACAGCCCGGTGGCCGGTGCCGGTCACCGCGGGCGCTCCCGACCGCCGCCGGTCTCCGCCGGCCGACCGCGCTGCACCGACACCCGAAGGAGGTGCGGGCCCCCGGCGTCCTCAGCGACGCCGCACGCCCGACCAGCATGAGCGAATCCCCTGCACTCGACGCCGCGCAGCTGCACTGCCGGTCACTGGAGCAAGCGCTCGGCCGGCTGCGCCGGGACGGCCTCGGCCGGCTCGCGGACTGGGGCGGCAGGCTCGCCGCCGCACTGCCCGCCGGGAGCCGGCTCCTCGCCGCGGGCAACGGCGGAAGCGCCGCCCAGGCCCAGCACCTGACCGCCGAACTCGTGGGCCGCTACCGGCACGAACGGCCCGCGTACTCCGCCATCTCCCTGCACGCCGAGACGTCCAGCATGACCGCCATCGGCAACGACTACGGCTTCGACCACGTGTACGCCCGCCAGGTCTCCGCCCACGGCCGGCCCGGCGACATCCTCGTCCTGCTGTCCACGTCAGGCCGCAGCGCCAACCTGATCACGGCGGCGGTCGCGGGCCGCGCCGCGGGACTGCGCGTCTGGGCGCTCACCGGCCCCGGCCCGAACCCGGTGGGCGAGGCCGCCGACGAGGTCCTGTACATCGAGGGCGACACCACGGCGACCGTGCAGGAAGCGCACCTCGTCGCCGTCCACCTGCTGTGCGAAGCCTTCGACGCGGCACTCTCCGAAACCGTCGTGGCCGGCGCGGGACGCATCGCGCCCCGCAACGCGGTCCCCGTCAACGGGAACCTCTCGTGACCGCGCCGAAGCCGCTCGTCGTCGTCGGGGACGTCCTGCTCGACGAGGACATCGAAGGAGTCGCCACCCGGCTCTCCCCGGACGCCCCCGCGCCCGTCGTCGACGTCACCGTCGACCGGCGCCACCCCGGCGGCGCGGGTCTCGCCGCCGCGCTCGCGGCACGCGGCGGCCGTGCCGTGACCCTGGTGACCGCACTCGGCGACGACCCCGCGAGCGAAGCGGTGCGGCGCGAACTCAGCGGCCGGGTGAGGCTGGTGGAGCTGCCGCTGAACGGCACCCTGCCGGTGAAGACACGCGTCCTCGCGTCCGGCCGCCCGCTGGTGCGCTTCGACCGGGGCGGCGGCACGCCGGGAGAGCCCGACGCCGCGGTGCGCGACGCGCTGGCCGGGGCCCACGCGGTCCTGGTCGCGGACTACGGCCGGCACACCGCGAGCGCCGTACGCGAACACCTGGCGGCCGTCACCCCGCGCACCCCGCTGGTGTGGGACCCCCACCCCAAGGGCGACACGCCCGTACCGGGCGCGCGGCTCGTCACCCCGAACGCGGCGGAGACCCGTGCCCTGTGCCCTCGCGGCGACGAGACGCTGCGCGCGTACGCGGGGCGGGGCGTGGAGCTGGCGGTCCGATGGCAGGTCGCCGGGGTCGCCGTCACCCTCGGCGAGCGCGGCGTGCTCCTCACCCGACCCGGCTCCGGTACGCCGATGCTCATCCCGGCGCCCTACCGCGCGAGCGGCGACCCGTGCGGCGCCGGTGACTGCTTCGCCGCCGCCACGGCCGCCGCCCTCGCCGACGGGGCACTCCCGGAGGAGGCCCTGCAGCGGGCCGTCGCGGAGGCCGCCGCCTTCGTCTCCGCGGGCGGCGCCACGAACCCGTCCCTGTGGCGGACGACGCCACCCGACCGTGCCGACGACGAGCCCCGCACCGACGCGTTCGCCCTCGCGGAACAGGTGCGGGCGCGCGGCGGCACCGTGGTGGCGACCGGCGGCTGCTTCGACCTCCTGCACGCGGGGCACGTCGGCCTGTTGGAAAGCGCCCGGCGCATCGGCGACTGCCTGATCGTCTGCCTCAACTCCGACGCGTCGATCACCCGCCGCAAAGGCTCTGGGCGCCCTCTCAACAAGGAGGCGGACCGTGTCCGCGTCCTCGAGGCGCTCGGCAGTGTCGACGCCGTGGCCGTCTTCGAGGAGGACACCCCGCAGGCATTGCTCGGCAAGCTCCGGCCCGACGTGTGGGTCAAGGGCGGCGACTACTCCGTCCAGGACCTGCCCGAGGCCGAGACCCTGCGCGCGTGGGGCGGGCAGCCCGTCGTCCTGCCGTACCTCGACGGCCGCTCCACCACCCTGCTGGCCCGCCGGGCCGCCGCGGCAGCGACCCCGACCCGGCCGGCCGAGCCCTCAGCCGAGAGGTGCCCCTGAACGTGACCGCGGAGACCAAGCGACCGCAGAGGCCCGACGCTTCGACATCGGACCGCCCTCGTGTGCTGGTGCTGCGCGCGCTGGGCCTCGGGGACCTGCTGACCGTCGTACCGGCGCTGCGCGCTCTGCGCCGGCGGCTGCCGACCCACGAGCTCGTGCTGGCCGCGCCCGAGCGGCTGACCGGCCCCGCCCTGGCCACCGGTCTGGTGGACCGGCTGCTGCCCGTGTCGGCCCCGGGCCGGGCGGTGCCCTCCGCCCTGCCATGGGCGGGCCCGGCCCCCGACGTCGCCGTCGACCTGCATGGCAACGGCCCCCCGAGCCACCTGCTGCTCCAACGCCTGCGGCCCCGACGGCTCATGGCGTACGCGCATCCGGACACGCCCGGCATCGAGGGGCCCGCATGGCGGGACGACGAGCACGAGCGGGACCGGTGGTGCCGGTTGCTGTCCTGGTACGGCATCGACGCGGACCCCGCGGACGTACGCATCCCGTTGCCCGAGACGCCGTCGCCGGCCCCCGGCGCGGTCGTCGTCCACCCGGGCGCCGATGCCGGCGCCCGCCGCTGGCCCCCGGAGCGCTTCGCCGCCGTGGCCCGCGAGCTTGCCGCCCGCGGACACCAGGTCGTGGTGACGGCCGGGGCGGGGGAGGAGCCGACGGCGCGGTACGTGGCGACGCACGCGGGGCTGCCGGCGGACGCGGTGCTGGGCGGCGCCGCGGATGTGCCGTTCGACCGGCTGACGGCGCTGGTGGCCCACGCCCGCTGCGTCATCGTGGGCGACACGGGCCTGGCCCACCTGGGAACGGCCCTCGGCACCCCTTCGGTCGTCCTCTTCGGCCCCGTGGCCCCTCGCCTGTGGGGTCCACCCACGACCCCCCGTCACCGGGCGCTGTGGCACCCGGACGCCGACGACGCCCCCCGCCCGGGCGACGCCCACGGCGCGCAGCCGGACGAACGCCTGCTCCGAATCACACCGGAGGAGGTGCTCGCCGCGGTGGCGTCCTTGCCGGAGCCGGATCAGTCGGCGGCAGGGGTTGTGGTGAGGGCTCCTGTGCCGGGTGCCCCTGACGGGCGCGGAGCGCCCTCCTAGGGGCGCGGGGAACTGCGCGAGCAACCACAGAGCCGCCGCACCCGGCGATCAACCGAGCGGGGCAGACGAGAAGCCGCTACAGCTTCCCCGTAGGGGAACCCGTCGCCGGGCGGGTCAGGCCGCCGTCTGCAGAGCGGGCTGAGGTGTGACGTCGCGCGCGTTCTTGCGCAGGAGTACGGGCTCGGCGCTCCTGCGCCTGCGCAGCAGGAAACCCGCCCCGATGGAACCGGCGATGATCAGGCCGCCGGAGACCAGGGCACCGCGTGCGCCGGCCAGTTCCATGAGGAGGCCGAGCGCGGGCGGCCCACCCAGGCCCCAGGCGGTGCTGATGCTGCCCCACACGCCGAGCACCCGGCCCCGCAGATGGGCGGGCGGATCGGTCTGAAGGACCGTCGTCCCCGCTGTGTCGGAGACCGACTCGACGACGGCCATCGGCAGGACGAGGACCAGCAGCACGGCGAAGGATGGGGAGAAGCCCGCCACGACCTGGAGCAGCGCGCCCGCGGCGGCCAGCGTGCCCACGAGCCGCACGGACGGTTTCCGCAGCCGGGCGCCGAGGACCGCGCCGATGATGCCGCCGACGGCGAGGACGGTCGAGACCGTGCCGAACGACCCGGCGCCGCCGGCGAGCGGCCCGGTGACGAGCACCGCCAGCGTGAGGTTGTAGTTGCGCCCGAAGACCGCGCTGACACCGGTCACACCCGCCAGGGCCACGAGCCGGGGCCGCCGCATGAAGTACGCGAGGCCCTGCCGGACGGTCATGTGCTCGCCCACCGGCGCGGGCCCGGTCGGCGCCGGTCCTGTCGGCACGGGAGCGACGGCCCTGTCGGCCCCGGCCTGGCGCACCGCCCCGTACGCGGGACGGAGGAAGGGGATCACGGAGGCGACGAAGAGGAACGACACTCCGTTGGCGGCGTACGCGGCGGCCGTACCGAGGAAACCGACCGTGACACCGCCGAGCGCGGCACCGGCGAGCCGGCCCGCGCTGTGGACGAGCGAGCCCACGCCGATGGCGGAGGGCACGTCCTCCGGCGGCACGAGGTCGTTGCCGAGGAGCGCACACGCGGGTCCGTCGACCGTGGCGATGATGCCGGTGACGCCCGCGAGGACCATGAGGATCGTCAGATCGAGCCCGCCGGTCGCCACGAGGACGGCCGTCGTGAAGGCGACGGCGCCGAGCAGCGCCTGGCTGACGGAGGCGGTGAGCTTGCGCGGCCAGCGGTCGACGGCGGCACCGCCCACCAGGCTCATCAGCAGCGCGGGCGCGGCCTGCACGGACATGGAGAGACCGGTGGCGGCGGCGGAGCCGGTGATCTGCAGGACCAGCAGGTTCTGCACGGTGAGCTGCATCCAGGTGCCGGCGTTCGACACGAAGTTGGCGACGGACCACCAGCGCATGCTCCGGTACCGCAGGGACCGCCACGGCGACCGGGACGCGGACGCGGAGGCATAGGCGGATACCGACGGGGCAGGAGAGGAGGGGGAGGAAGACACAGAGGCACTCGAAGACTCGGGGTGAGACCGGCGGGACGGACTCAGGCGGAGGTCTCGGCGGGAGCTCGGAACACCGGCAGCACTGCGCGGTCACTCCACCGGATCTGTCGGGGGGCGCCGCGCTGCGGGAGGGGCGTCGGCGGGGTGCGCGAGGTGGCGCGTGGACGCTCCGGAAGTACGGCGATGACCATGGTGGCAGACCGGTTCGCCGCGCTCTGGGACGGCTCTGCCGAACCCGATGCCGAACGGCCCCAACCCCGTAGCCCCGCAAGGGATTTGGCGCTTCTGGTGTGCTTGCTCACACGGTCTTCCGGCGCCCCAGCGACCCCGCCTCCGGGCCCTCCGCGCGTGACAGGCGCCACAGCCGCGCGCCGCCCGCCCGGCATCCGCCCCGAGGTGCCGGACTCTCCTGCGGCCGTCACAGTGAGAAGCGGGGCGGTCGCTGAGCGCACCGCCGTCAACGCGAACGACGGAAGGCACAGGCATGGGCGGCGCACCGCAGGTCGACCTCCACGGCAAGCAGGCTCTCGTGACCGGTTCGGCCAGGGGCCTCGGCGCCTCGATCGCCAGGAGGCTGGCGGCGGCGGGCGCGACGGTCCTGGTCGCCGACGTCCGCAAGGAAATGGCCGTCGAGCTGTGCGACGAGCTCACCGCCGATGGCCTCGACGCCCGGTTCCTGGAGATGGACGTGCGGGACGCCCCGGGAGTCGCCGCCGCCTTCCGTGACCTGGACGAGGCGGGCCGGCCCCTCGACATCCTGGTGAACAACGCCGCCGTGGACGTCTCCAAGCCGATCGAGCACCTGACGGCCGACGAGGTCACACGGGTCGTCGAGACCAACCTGCTCGGGCCGATGTACCTGTGCCTGGAGACGTACCGGCGCATGATCGCCCACGGCGGCGGCCACATCGTGAACATCCTGTCCACCGCCGCGAACCGGACCTGGACCGAGGCGGGGCCCTACGCGGCGGGCAAGTCGGGTCTGCGCGCGTTCACCCACACGCTGTTCAAGGAGGCCCAGCGCGACTGCGTGGGGATCGGCGTCACCGGGATCATCGCGGGCGGCATGGAGACCCCGTTCATCATGGAGCGCTTCCCGGACGCCGACGTGACCATGCTGCAGAGCCCGGACATCGTCGCCGACACGGTCCTGTACGCCCTGTCGGTCCCGGCGGGCAGCGTGGTGGGCGAACTGGTCGTCGTACCGCGCAGGGAACCGTCCTGGCCCTGAGGGGCCCGCTCGCGGCCGCGGGGGAGTGACGGACGTCCGTGTCCGAAAGCCGCCCGGGTGGGTACCTGAGTCGCTGCCCGCCCCGAAAGCCGCCCCGGTGGGCACCCGAGGCGCTGCCCGCCCCGGAAGCGGAAGGAAGGTTCAGCCCATGACGCCGACGATGTTCTCCATGGCGCCGCAGCCACCGCCTCCGTGGGAGAGGGCCATGGTCACCGCGGGAGCCGGCTTCCTCGGCTCGCACGTGTGCGAACGGCTGCTCGACGCGGGCGTGGCGGTCGACTGCGTGGACGACGTGCCGAGCGGATCGCCCGGGAACGTGGAGCACCTCGCGGATCGGCCCGGTTTCCGGACCGTCCGGCTCGACCTCGCGCGGCCGGGCTGCGCCGACGCCCTCCCCGGCCCGTATGACCTGGTGGTGCACTTCGCGTGTCCCGCGTCGGCGGCGGCCGCGCGCCCCCTGGAGACGCTGGACGCCGGCAGCCTCGGCGCCCGCAACGCCCTGGCCGTCGCCGAGCGCGACGGGGCACGGTTCCTCCTGGCGTCCACCTGCCCCGTCCATGGCGACCCGTCCGGTTCCGCCGACGAGACCCAGCGCTTCTCGGAGGCGCTGACCACCGCGTACGTCAGCGCCAGGGAGGCGGACGCGGGCATCGTGCGCGTCTTCCCCGCGTACGGCCCGCGCATGGACCTGGCCGAAGGCCGGCTGATTCCCTCCCTGATCCGGCAAGCGCTGAGCGGGGGACCGGTGACCGTGCCCGGGGACGGCGGCGGTACGCCCTCGCTGTGCTACGTCGACGACACGGTCGACGGTGTGCTCCTGGTCGCCGCGAGCCGCTCCGTGCGGCCCGTCGACATCGGCGGCGACCCCGGGCCGACCCTGGCGGAGATCGCCCGTCGGGTGCTGGACCTGACCGGCTCCGACGCACACCTGGAGTTCACCGGGCCGCTCGCCGACACCCCCGAACCACCGGAGCTCCCCGCGCCCGCCACCGGCTTCGCCCACGAACTCTTCGGCTGGACGCCCAAGGTCTCCCTGGACGACGGTCTCAAGCGCACCATCTCGCACTTCCAGAACGGCGGACAAGGCGTGCCGAGTGCCGAGGGAGGCGCACGCCATGCGTGCTCCTGGTGACGACCCGCGGGGGAACGTGGCGAAGGCGCTCGTCGTCTGCCTGGACGGCATGAGCGGTGTCCTCCTGGCAGGGCCCGCCGTCCGCGCCGTCGCGACCAGGGCCGACCACGTGGCGATGCTCTGCGGGCCGCGCGGCGCGCCCGCCGCCGGACTGCTGCCCCACGTCGACGACATCCTCGTCTGGGAGGCGCCCTGGGAGGGGGACCGGCCGCCCTCGGTGGACGAGGCGGACGTCGAGGGCCTCCTGACGCGCATGAGGGACGCGGCGTACGACGTCGCCCTCGTCGTCACGTCCTTCGAGCAGAGCCCGCTGCCCATCGCGCTGTTGCTGCGCATGGCCCAGGTCCCGCGTATCGGGGCCGACAGCGCCGACCACGCGGGCAGCCTCATCGACGTACACCACCGGCGGCTGCCCGGCCGGCACGACGCCGAAGCGGCGCTCGACACGGCCGCGGCCCTCGGCTTCTCACCCCGGGCCGGCGACGACGGCCGGCTCCGCGTGCTCCCGGCGCCCGACACGACGGGCCTCACCGGCAACGGCCCGTACGTCGTCCTGCACCCCGGCACCGCGGCACCCGCCCGCGCCTGGGACGCCGGACGCGCGGCCGAGACGGTCGCCCTGCTCGCCGACGCGGGCCACCGCGTCGTCGTGACCGGCGGGCCGGAGGAGTCCGCCCTGACCCGGCGGGTCAGCGGCGACACGGCCGTCGACCTCGGCGGCCGCACGGACCTGCGGACCCTGGCCGGCGTCCTGCGCGCGGCCGACGTCGTGATCGCGGGCGACACCGGCCCGGCCCACCTCGCCGCCGCGACCGGCACCCCGGTCGTCTCCGTCGGCCCCCAGGACGTGCCCGCGGAACGGCGGAGCCCCTACGGCGTGCCCGGCGTGCTCCTCGGGGACCAGGACGATCCGGGCGCGGACACCGGCCGCCCGGGCACGACCGCGGCACCGCCGGACGACGTGGTGCGCGCGGTGCGGAAACTTCTGAAGCAGAGCATGTGACGGAACCTCCCCGAACGGCCCCACGCGATCGTCACCGACAAGGTGGACCCGGGAAAGTCATGGGAACTTGGATCACATGAGTCCTTCCCACAAACCGGACCCGGGTTCCGACCCCCGAGAGCCGGAGCCGGACCCCGACCCGCGGAACGCCCCAGGACTGGAACCCGGCGGCAGCGTGCCGCCGGGGGAGACCCCGCCCGCCGAGAGCAGCATGTCGGGTGCGGGGCCCGAGGAGACGCACAACCCTCCCAAGGGCTGGGGGAAGGGGCCGCTGGCCCTGATCATCGGCCTGGGGCTGCTGATCGCCGCGTTCTTCCTCGTCTACGCGATCGTGCTGCTGCTGTGACGCGGAAAAGGGCGGGCGGCAAGGCATGGGCATGGGCGGGCGGCAGGGCCGTCACTCCGCCCCCGTACCCGCCGTGACCCGCATGGTCAGTGCGTCGTCCGCGACCTCCACCAGGACCCGGCCGCCCGCGGTGAGCTTGCCGTCAAGGAGCAGCCTGGAGAGCCGGTTGTCCACCTCGCGCTGGATCGTGCGGCGCAGCGGACGCGCACCGTACTCCGGCTGGTGACCCCGCCGCGCGAGCCAGTCCACCGCCTCGGTGGTGAACTCGATGGCGACGTCCTGCGCGTGCAGCCTGCGCCGGGTCTCCTCGAGCAGCAGATCCGTGACCTGCCGCAGCTGCTCGCCCGACAGCCGCCGGAAGATGACGATCTCGTCGACGCGGTTGAGGAACTCGGGCCTGAAGTGCTCGCGCAACGGCCGCAGCACCTGCTCGCGCCGCGCCTCCTCGTCGGCCTCCGACCCGTCGGCCCGGAAGCCGAGGGTCGCGCCGCGCCCCGTGAGCGCCTCGGAGCCGAGATTGCTCGTCATCACGATGACGGTGTTGGTGAAGTTCACCGTCCGGCCCTGAGCGTCCGTCAGCCGACCGTCGTCCAGTACCTGGAGCAGGGTGTTGAAGACGTCGGGGTGGGCCTTCTCCACCTCGTCGAGCAGCAGCAGCGAGTACGGATGACGGCGTACGGCCTCGGTGAGCTGTCCCGCCTCCTCGTGGCCCACGTAACCGGGCGGCGCCCCGACGAGCCTGCTGACGGTGTGCCGCTCCTGGAACTCGCTCATGTCGAGGCGGACCATCCGCTCCTCACTGCCGAACAGCGCCTCGGCCAGCGCCCGCGCCAACTCCGTCTTGCCGACGCCCGTGGGGCCGAGGAAGAGGAAACTCCCGATGGGCCGGTCGGGGCTCGACAGGCCGGAGCGTGAGCGCAGGACCGCCTCCGCCACGGCGCTGACCGCCTCCTCCTGTCCGACGACCCGCTCGTGCAGGTGCTCCTCGAGGCCCAGCAGCCGGTCCCGCTCCTCCTGCGTGAGCGTGCTGACCGGGATGCCCGTCTGCCGGGACACCACCTCGGCGATGTCCTCGGACGTCACCTCGACGATCTGCCCGTCACCCGGCTCGCGGTCCCGGCCCGCCCCGATCTTCCTTACCAGATCGTTGATGCGGTCCCGCAGCTCGGTGGCCCGCTCGTACTGCTCCGCCGCCACCGCCTGGTCCTTGTCCCTGGCCAGCTGCTCCGCCTCGCGTTCCAGCGCCCGTACGTCCGTGCCCTTCGTGCTGGCCCGCAGCCGCACCCGGGCCCCCGCCTGGTCCATCAGGTCGATCGCCTTGTCCGGCAGGAAACGCTCGGTCAGATAGCGGTCGGACAGCTCCACGGCGGCGAGCAGCGCCTCGTCGGAGTAGCGCACCTGATGGTGGGCCTCGTAGCGGTCGCGCAGGCCGCGCAGGATCTCCACCGCGTCCGCCGCCGTCGGCTCCGCCACCAGGATCGGCTGGAAGCGGCGGGCGAGCGCCGCGTCCTTCTCGATGTACCGCCGGTACTCCTCCAGAGTGGTCGCCCCGATGACGTGCAGTTCGCCCCTGGCAAGCGCGGGCTTGAGCATGTTGCCCGCGTCCATCGACCCGCCCTCGGAACCGCCGCCGCCGGCCCCCACCACGGTGTGCAGCTCGTCGATGAAGACGATCAGCTCGTCCGAGTGGGCGCGGACCTCCTCGATGATGCCGTTCAGCCGCTCCTCGAAGTCACCGCGGTACCGGGTGCCCGCCACCACTCCCGCCAGGTCCAGCGCGATGACGCGCCGCTCCGCGAGGGTGTCCGGCACGTCGCCGTCGGCGATCCGCTGGGCCAGGCCCTCCACGACGGCGGTCTTGCCGACGCCCGCGTCACCGATGAGCACCGGGTTGTTCTTGCCGCGCCGGGAGAGCACCTCGATGGTCTGCTCGATCTCCTCCTCACGGCCGATCACCGGGTCCACGCCGCCCTCCGCGGCCCGCGCGGTCAGATCCCGTCCGAACCGGTCGAGCGTGGGCGTGCCGGTGGCCGTGGCGGCGCCACCGCTCTGCCGCTGCTCGGCGGGGCCAGGACGGCCCTGCTGCGGCTGCGGGGCGGGGCCGGGGTCGAAGCGCGCCGCGTTGAGGATGTGGCCCGCCGCCGAGTCCGGGTTGGCGGCCAGCGCCATGACGATGTGCTCGGGCCCGATGTACCCGGCGCCGACCGCCCGGGCCACCTCGTGCGCGTCGAGCAGCGCCCGCTTGACGGCCGGGGTGAGCGCCACCGCCTGGGTGGGCACGGCACCCTCGGTCTCCGCGGAGTGCCGGTCGATCTCCTCGGCGATCTGCTCGGGATCGGCCCCGGAACGCGCGACAAGACCGCGGGTCGGCTCGATGGTCAGCGCCGCCCGCAGCAGATGCTCCGTGTCGAGATTGCTCTTGCCGTGCTCCGCCGCGTACGCGGCCGCCGCGGCCACCAGCTCCCGCGCGGGACCGCTCATCAGCCTGCCGATGTCGATCTGCCGTCGCCCGCTGCCGAGGAACCGCGCGAAGAGCTCCCCGAAGGGGTCCTGCCCGAATCCCTCGGGCCCGATGAAACCGCTGCTCATAGCCGTCCGTTCCGGTGTCCCGGCCCGCCGGGACAGCCTCGTGCCTGATCGTGTCGTGCCCGCTTCGGGTTCCCAGTCGTCACCCTCGTCACTCCTGGCGTCCCGCTCCCCGATCGTCGCCCGTGGCGGCCCGGCGTGCCCGCGGCACGCTCCGCCGAACGGGCTGCTCCGAAGCCTGCCGCCACGCTTTGGGGGCACTCCTGGGACATGGGTGAGAAGCGGCGACTGAGAACGAGCCACATCGACGGGCCCGGGATCACCCGCGTCCGCTCGGGACGCGGGTTCCGCTATACGGATGCCTCGGGCCGCCCCGTCACCGACCCCGCGGAGAAGGAGCGCCTGCGGCGGCTCGTCATCCCGCCGGCCTGGCGGGACGTCTGGATCTGCCCGTGGCCCAACGGACACCTCCAGGCCGTGGGCACCGACGCCGCCGGCAGACGCCAGTACCTGTACCACCCGCGGTTCCGTGAGCGGCAGGAGGCGGCGAAACACGAACACGTCCTGGAGGTCGCCGCCGCACTCCCCGACGTGCGCGCGCACGTGACGGCGGACCTCGCGGGCCGCGGCCTCAGCCGTGAACGCGTCCTCGCCTGCGCCGCCCGCCTCCTCGACCTCGGCTTCTTCCGCATCGGCAACGAGTCCTACCGCCGGGACAACGGCACCTACGGCCTGACGACCCTGCTGAAGGAGCACGTCTCCTGCCGGAGCGGCGAGGTCTGCGTCACGTATCCGGCGAAGTACTCCAAGACGCAGACGCGCGCGCTCGTCGACCCGCCCGCCTGCAAGGTCCTGCGCGCCCTGCTGCGCCGCGACACGGCGGGCCCGCGGCTGTTCGCCTACTGGCAGGGCGGCGCCTGGCACGAGCTGCACGCCGCCGAACTCAACGACTACCTGCGGGACCGCGCGGGCACCGACATCACCGCGAAGGACTTCCGCGTCTGGCACGCCACCGTCCTTGCGGCGGTCGCCCCTCGCGGTGTCGGTGCAGGTCGCCGACGAGTCACGGACGGCGCGCAAACGCGCCGTCACGCGGGCGGTCCGCGAGGTCAGCGAGTACCTCGGCAACACCCCTGCCGTCTGCCGTGCCTCGTACATCAACCCGCGCGTCGTCGAGCTCTTCGAAGAGGGCCGCACGATCGCCGACGCCCTGGACCGCCTCGGCGACGGCGCCACGTTCGGCCGCCCGGCGACCCAAGGGGCCATCGAGGAGGCGGTACTGCGGCTGCTCACGTGAGGCTGCTGTCCGCGAGAGCACGACCGCGCCCCGCGGCAGGTGTGCCGCGGGGCGCGATCGTGGAGGGGGCGACCGGCCGGCGGTGGAGGACCGGCCGGTCGGTCATGGCCGGCCGGTCAGTCGTGACCGGCGCGGCTCATGCCCCTCCTGCCTTTCCCGCTGTTCCTTCCGTGTGACGCATCGGACTTCTCGCCCGCCCGGGCGGCCGCGCCGGCGGCCAGGGCGAGGAGGGTGGCCACGGCACCGGTGATGACGTTGCTCACCACGGTCCTCGTGGTGGTGGCGTCACCCGCGATGACCCATGGCGCGACGATCGTCCAGACGCCCAGCGCGCACGCGGCCCACGCCATGCCGTGGGTGCGCTCGTAGGCCCGGCCGAAGCCGCCGCTCATCAGGAGCGCGTACGCGATGCCGACGATCAGGTTGACGATCGACAGCCGCGTGAACTGGTTGAAGCCCGCGATCCAGGGAGAGGCGGCCAGGTAGAGACCGGTGAGGAAGGCCAGTGCGTCGATGGCCTGCACCTTGGGTGTGCTTGCCGCGCGCTCGGCGTTCTCGTGACGGGCGCGCATGTCGACGATGTCGGGGTGAGTGTCCATGGAGGACGGCGCCCCGGCCATGGGGGCGTGGGCTCCGGACATCGACGACGGGGCTCCGGACGGCATTCCGGACGGGGACCTGGGGGACGTTGTCACTGCGTCCACCTCCAACTAGGTGGTTCTTTGGTGCGGACGGTGCCGCGTGTACCGATGGGCCACGTGTAACCGGTGGGGTCAGGCGGCCGGACTCGGCTGTCAGGCCGTACTCGGTTCGTACGTCCAGCGCAGCAGGGCGCCGAGTCCTCCTGCCGGGATGTCGTCGCTCACCTCCTCGAACGGGATGATCAGCACGTCGGCGGACGTGGCCGCCGCCGAACGCAGCAGCGCGTCGTCGGCGCGTACGGAGACGGGGGAGCCGTCGCCGAGCGCCTCGGCGTCGGTCCGCCGTACCGCCACCTGGTCCGGGTCGGCGCCCGCCCACATCTCGCGGTGCAGATCGGGCCCGTCCGGCCGGACCAGGAGCGTGTCGATGCGGTGCTCGCGCGCGGCGTCCACCACGGCGGGCACGCCCTCCACGGCGTCGGTGGGCCGGTCGGTGCCGACGCGGCCCGCACGGAAGCGGTCGAGCGCGTCGTCGACGCGCCGGTGCAGATGCTCCTGGCAGGCGTTCTCGATGGCTTCTTCCAGTGCCGCGGAGCCGGAACCGGCGGCGCGGCCGCCGTGCTCCGTCTCGACCGTCACGGCACGCACGGCCTCCGGCAGCTTGTCGCGCACGGCCGGCCGCTCGCGGGGGTCGCCGACCAGCACCACGAGGTCGGCGCCGGACTCCTCGTAGGCCTCGGTCAGCGCCTCTGCGATCTCCGCGGCGTTGCGCTCCCAGGTGTTCTCCACCTTGAGCTGGAAGTGCCGTTCGGACCAGTCGGCGGTGGCGGTGCGGTGCACCGGCCACTGCTGCCCCTCCACGTGCCCGGAGTCCTGCGGTCCTGCCGCGGCCCGCAGTTCGAAGTCGGCGCCGGTGCGGTCGATGTAGGCGACGAGGCTCACGGGGTCCTGGCCGCACAGCTCCAGCAGGGGCGTGAGCCGCGGCAGCGGGGCCCAGCAGGCGAACTCGCCCTGGGGCCGCCGGGACAGCCGGTGGCTGAGCACGATCTCGCCGCCGGTGGCGAAGACGACGCGTCCCGCCGGATCGTCGGCGGGTGAGAGCGCCGTCAGGTTGTCGCGGACCGCCGTGACGGTGGCCTCGTCCGCACCCTCCTTTTCCAGGGTCCGGCATACCTCCCGTACGGACAGTTCACGGCGCTTGGCGCCCGACTCGTCCGCCTGACCGGGGTCGAAGTACACCGTCGCCCAGGGGCCGGGCCGGTCCAGGAGTGGTTGCAGAAAAGAAAGACGCATGGTGACTCGCTCCTTGTGGGCCGCGTTCCGCGACCGGCCCACGTTCGGGTTCGTCTGTTCAGTCGGTGGGCTCGTTTCCCGAGCGTCGCGCACACCGGGTGCCGTACTTCTTGCTGCCGGGTTCAGGCATGGCGATCACCTCCTGGCTCTGCGGGTCCCCTGGCGCAAAAGGGAGCAAACTTCCCACTTGCCAAGAGAAGCGAGACGGGCCCTGGGGGAGGGGCGGGCCGCAAGGTGGGGCTTGTCGCCGCCGCAGGCGGCGGAACCGTGCGTTCTTGTCCACCAGAATACGCGCGGAACCCGTGCGCCGCTTCAGGACTCATTTCCCTTGGGCCACGGGCCCTGACGGGCCACGCGGCACTGCCCGCCGGGTCACGGTGAGGATGCCGCCCTCGGGGTCGCAGAGGGTGATGGCGGGGCCCTCCCCGGCGTCGTCGCGGCGCACCACGGACCCGCCGTGGCGGACCGCCGTACGCACCGTGGCCTCGGGATCGTCGACCGTGAAGTGGACTTCCCAGCGGGGCAGGTCGACCGGGTCGCGGGCCGCCTCGACGGCGCCGGAGCGGAGCCGGGCGAGCACCGTGCCCTCCTGGCTCAGGACGACTTCGTCGTTCTCGTAGTCGACGTCGCAGCAACCGGGCCGCCCGCAGGCCCAGTCGAGGACCTGGCCGTAGAAGATGGCCGCCTCGAAGGCGTCCGGTGAGCGCAGCCGCAGCCAGACGGGCGCTTGCGCGCGCCAGGCGTGCCAGTCGGAGACGAGCCGGCCCTCCCAGATGCCGAAGACGGCCCCGTCCCGGTCGGCCGCGAGTGCTCCGCGGCCCACCGGGAAGCGGAGCGGTCCCACGGCGACGGTGGCGCAGCGCTCACGGATGCGCGCGGCCGTCTCGTCGGCGTCCTCGACCGCGAAGTAGGGCGTCCACGCGACGGGAACCCGCAGCGCGGAGGCGAGGGAGCCGATGCCCGCGACGGGTTTGCCCTCGTGCACGGCGACGCGGAAGTCCTCGCCGAGCGGGGCGGGGCGGAACGTCCAGCCGAAGACCGCGCCGTAGAAGGACTCGGCGGCCGTCAGGTCGTGCGTCAGGAGGGTCGCCCAGCAGGGTGCCCCGACGACCTCGCTGCTCGTCGTCGCGCGTGCGGTGGGGGTGGCTGATCTGTGATGGGTCATCGCACTCAACATCCAGGTGGGGAGGGGTGCGGCAGCGGACCGGTCTGCCCGGGGAGCCGCTCTCGTGCGTTCTTGTCGTGCCGGGCCGCTGAGCCGGTGCATATGCCCGGATTCCCGGCGTTTGTCATGCTACTCGGCATGGCTGGTGGCGATGGGGGTGGGCCTGGGCCGGGTGGGGAGGGCTGGCCGGTGTGCGGAGAGGTCTTGCCGGTACGTGGGGGAGGTCTCGCCGCCGTGCCTCGCACCCTTGCGCCGGATGCTGCCCGTGTAGTCGGCTGGGCCGCATGGGGAAGAGAAGTGTTGCCGCAATGACCGCCGCCCTTGTCGCGGGGTCCCTTCTGACCGGCGTACCGCATGCGGGCGCGCAAGCAGCCGAGCCCGGCACCGACCGTTCGTCACCGTCACCCGGGTCGCCTTCCGGGCTCGGGTTCGACCTCGACACCGTGACCATCCCGGAGTTACAGACGCGCATGGCACGCGGCTCGCTGACCTCGTCGGCGCTGACCCGGGCCTATCTGCGGCGGATCGACAAGGTCGACCCCAAGATCCACGCGGTGCTGCGCACCAGCCCGACGGCCCTGCGCCAGGCGGCCGCCAGCGATGCCAGGCACCGGCGGGGCGAGCCCCTCGGGCCGCTGGACGGCATCCCCGTCCTCCTCAAGGACAACGTGAACACCCGTGACATGCCGACGACGGCCGGGTCGCTCGCCCTCGCCGGGAGCCCGCCGAGGACGGACGCGGTCCTGGTGACCCGGTTGCGCAAGGCGGGCGCGGTGATCCTCGGCAAGGCCAACCTCTCCGAGTGGGCCAACTTCCGAGCGGCGAAGCCGACCTCGGGGTGGTCGGCGGTGGGCGGGCAGACGAACAACCCGTACGTCCTCGACCGGAACCCGTGCGGTTCCTCGTCGGGTTCCGCCGCCGCACTCGCCGCGTCGTTGTCCCAGGTGGCCATCGGCACCGAGACGGACGGCTCCATCGTGTGCCCGGCCGGGATGAACGGCGTCGTCGGCCACAAGCCCAGCCTCGGCCTGGTCAGCCAGTCGGGCGTGGTGCCGATCTCCGCCGAGCAGGACACGGCAGGGCCGATGGCGCGGAACGTGATCGACACCGCGCTCACCTTCTCCGTACTGAGCGGCGGCAAGGGCCCGCGCGCGGATGGCGACCGCCCGGCCGGCCCGCACGGCGAGCGGATCGGTCCGCACGGCGAGCGGACGGGACTGGACGACAAGCGGCTGGGTCTGGACGACAAGCGGAACGGCCTGCGCGGCAAGCGCATCGGCCTGTGGCGTCTGCCGTCGCTCGGCCCCGACGTGGACGCGGTGATGACCCGTACGGCGAAGAAGCTGCGCGAGGCCGGTGCCGAGGTCGTCGAGGTGACACCGCCCTACCAGGCGCGGCTCGCCGAACTCGAATTCCCGGCCCTGCTCAGCGAGTTCCACCGGGACATCGACGCCTACCTCGGCACGCGCGAAGGCCCCCGGAACCTCGCCGAGCTGATCGAGTTCAACCGCTCCCACCCCGCGGAGCAGACCTGCTTCGCAGGCCAGGAACTGTTCGAGCAGGCCCTCGTCGCACCGCCCACCACCGACCCCGGGTACCGGGCGATGCGGGCCGAATTGAAGGACCTCTCCCGGCGTTCCCTCGACGAGACAATGGCCACCCACCGCCTGGACGCCATCGCCGCACCCACGAACCCGCCCGCCTGGACGACCGACTGCGCGCGCGGCGACAACGACGTCATCCCGTCCTCGACCCCCGCGGCCGTCGCCGGATACCCGTCCCTCTCGGTGCCCGCGGGCTCGGTCGGCGAACTGCCGGTGGGCGTGCTCCTGATGGCCGGCGACCGCCAGGACACCAAGCTGCTGTCCCTGGGGGCCGCGGTGGAGCACCGCCTGAACGCCTGGCGGGCACCGCGCTACCTGCCGACGGTGGAGGCCGGCGCGCCGCCCGGCGTACAGCCCCGCCACTAGGGCGCCCGGCGTGTGGGCGGCACGGCCGCGTCGGCGTGCGCTTTGATCTGAGCGTCAGCCTTTGCGGATACTGGCGGGGCCCTGCGAACACCGGCAGGGCCCCGCGAACACCGGTAGGGCCTCGCGAACACCGGCAGGGCCCTCCGGACACGTGCCGGGCCCTGCGTACACCGGTCGGCCGTGCAGCGCCCGCGCGGAGAGGAACACTCCATGGATCAGCCGGTGTCAGGCCCCGCCCCGGGAGAGCCCGAGCAGCCGGCGCTGTTCGCATGGCCGGACGAACCTCCGGCCCCGGCGGCGCACGGGACGTTCCGGGACAGCCCGCAGGCGCGCCGGCTGCTCGACGTGCGCGAGGTCTACGCGGAGCCGGCAGCCCTCGATTCGCCGCGCGGCCGGCAGATCATCGCCCGGTTGCCGGGGGTGCGGGTGACCGAGGTGGACAGCCACTGGCGCATCCCCTCTCTGCACGGGAACGACGGCAACGTCGCCCGGTGGGTCCGCGTCAAGACCGAGACGCTCGTCCTCGGAGTCAAGCAGCGGCTCGTGACCCGCCCCAACGGCAGATCGGCCGACTGGATCGCGCCGGGGCCCTCCAACGGCTGCGCGATGGCCTGCGCCTACTGCTACGTCCCTCGCCGCAAGGGTTACGCCAACCCCATCACCCTCTTCACCAACATCGAGGCGATCGTGGCGCACGTCCGGCGCCACGTGCGGGCCCAGGGCCCCAAGACGACGCCCAACCAGTGCGACCCGCAGGCGTGGGTCTACGACATCGGCGAGAACGGCGACTGCTCCGTCGACGCCCTGGTCAGCGACAACACCGCCGACCTCGTCGCCGCGTTCCGGGGCATGCCGACGGCGAAGGCCTCCTTCGCGACCAAGTTCGTCAATCCCGACCTGCTCGCACTCGACCCGCGGGGGCGGACCCGGGTGCGCTTCTCGGTCATGCCGGCCGACGACGCCCGGCTGCTGGACATCCGCACCAGCCCGGTCGCCGAGCGGATCGCCGCGGCCGCGGACTTCCTCGACGCCGGTTACGAGGTCCACTTCAACCTGTCGCCCGTCGTCCTGCGCCCGGGATGGGAGCGGGACTGGGCCGATCTGCTCACCCACCTCGACGACGTACTGCCCGCCCGGGTGAAGGAGCAGGCGGCGGCCGAGGTCATCATGCTGACCCACAACCAGGCGCTCCACGAGGTCAACCTGGGATGGCACCCCCGCGCCGAGGACGTGCTGTGGCAGCCGGACATCCAGGAGACCAAGCGTTCACAGAACGGCGCTCTGAACGTGCGCTACTCCCTGGACGTCAAACAGCGCTCCCTGACGCGCTTCCGAGAACTGCTGGCGACGCACACCCCATGGCTGCACGTCCGGTACGCCTTCTGATCCGTACACCTTCTGATCCGGTACGCCTTCTGAGTCGAGACGCCCTCTGCCGAGACCCGCGCACCACCACCGAAAATGGTGGCGGAAAATATGGGCGTCGCACAGACCGACCGTCCACCCGATCAGAAGGGAAGTCATGAGTACCGAGACGCTGGAGTTCCAGGCCGAGGCGCGGCAGTTGCTGGAGCTGATGGTCCACTCGATCTACTCGAACAAGGACATCTTCCTTCGCGAACTCATCTCCAACGCCTCTGATGCCCTGGACAAGCGGCGCCTGGCCGGCCTGCGGGACGACAGCCTCAAGACGGACGACCCGCACATCGAGATCGAGGCCGACAAGGAGGCCCGCACGCTGACCGTGCGGGACAACGGCATCGGCATGACGCGCGACGAGGTCGTGGGGCTGATCGGCACCATCGCCAAGTCCGGCACGGCAGAGACGCTGCGCCGACTCAAGGAGAACAGAGGGAAGCAGGGGAAGGACGGGCAGGACGGGAAGGCCGGGAACCAGGAGAAGGCGGAATCGGCCGAGTTGATCGGCCAGTTCGGCGTCGGCTTCTACTCCGTGTTCATGGTCGCCGACAAGGTCACCCTGCTCACCCGCAAGGCCGGTGAGCCGACCGGGGTGCGCTGGGAGTCGGACGGCGACGGCACGTACACGATCGAGACCGTCGAGGACGCCCCGGAAGGCACGTCGGTCCACGTGCACCTGCGGCCCGCCGACGAGGAGGACGCACTCTACGACTACACCGATGAAGGCAAGATCCGGGAGATCGTCAAGAGGTACTCGGACTTCATCTCCTTCCCCGTCCGGATGGGGGACTCCACCCTCAACTCGATGAAGGCGCTCTGGGCCCGCCCGCGCTCCGAGGTGAGCGACGAGGAGTACGGGGAGTTCTACCGGCACATCAGCCATGACTGGACGGACCCGCTCGACATCATCCAGATGCGGGCCGAGGGCACTTTCGAGTACGAGGCCCTCCTGTTCCTGCCGTCGCGGGCCCCGCACGACCTCTACCAGCGCGACGCCCGCCACGGCCTCCAGCTGTACGTCAAGCGCGTCTTCATCCTGGACGACAGCCGCGAGCTGCTCCCCGACCACCTGCGCTTCGTCAAGGGCGTCGTGGACGCCGCCGACCTGTCGCTGAACATCTCCCGCGAGATCCTCCAGCAGGACCGGCACATCCAGCTCATCCGCCGCCGCCTGGCGAAGAAGATCCTGGCGTCCATCAAGGACCTGATGAGCAAGGACGCCGAGAAGTACCGCACCTTCTGGCGCGAGTTCGGGCCCGCCGTGAAGGAGGGTCTCCTCGACCGGACGGAGGACCACAAGGCGATTCTGGACATCGCGTCCTTCGCCTCCACCGCAGGCGAGGAGCTCACCACACTGGCCGACTACCTCGACCGGATGCCGGAGGGCCAGGACAAGATCTACTTCATGACCGGCGACAGCCGCGCGCAGATCGAGAACTCCCCGCACATGGAGGCCTTCCGGGCCAAGGGGTACGAGGTTCTGCTGCTCACCGATCCGGTGGACGAGATCTGGGTCGAGGCGGTCCGAGAGTACGCGGGCACGGAGTTCCAGTCCATCGCCCGCGGCGCGGTGGACCTGCCCTCCGAGGAGGAGCCGTCTGAGGAGGAGGCCGGGGAGTACGCGGCCGTCCTCGCCTGGCTCAACGAAACGCTCGACGACGTCAAGGAGGTGCGCCTGACGACCCGGCTCACCAGCTCACCGGCGTGCCTGGTCAGCGACACGGACGGCCTCACGCCGGCCCTGGAGAAGATGTACAAGGCGATGGGCCAGGAGCTCCCGCCGGTCAAGCGCATCCTGGAGCTGAACCCGAAGCACCCGCTGGTCGGCGCGGTCAAGACGGCGCACGACAAGCGGCCCGACGACCCGGAGCTGAGCGGGACGGCCGAGCTGCTGTACGGCACGGCGCTGCTCGCCGAGGGCGGCGACCTGGCCGACCCGGCACGCTTCGCGGCCCTGCTGGCGGACCGCCTCAGCAAGACGATCTGAGCCAGGCGCTCGGCGTCTTTGTGACGACTGCCGCGCGTACGGATGTACGCGCGGCAGTCGTGCCGTAAACGCCCTACTTACGGCGTCACGCCGGGACGACGAGCGGTGGGTGCTCGAGCACGCGGGGCTTGTACTCGACCAGTTGGGTGCGGCCGTCGAAGGTGCGGTGTTCGATCATCTCGAGGGCGACGTCCGGATAGCCGTCGTAGATGCGTTCATCGCCCGTGGCCCCGGTGATCACCGGGAACATCACGACCCGGAAGCGGTCGACGAGTCCGGCTCGCAGCAGGGACCGGCACAGGCTGAGGCTACCGATCGTGCTGAGGAGCCCCGAGCCGCTCGACTTCATGGCGCGGACCGCCTCGACGGCGTCGTCGCGGACGAGTGTGGAGTTGGCCCACGTCAGCGGCTCCTCCAGGGAGGAGGAGAACACCACCTTGGACGCCCGCGTGAGCTCGTCGACGGACGCCTCTTCCTCGGGCCTGAACTCGTCCTGGCCGTCCGGGACCTCGCCCGCGGCGAACCCCGACATCAGACGGTAGGTCTTCGCTCCCATCAGGTAGGTGGCCTCGGGCTGTTCGCCGAGCCACGCGAGGTACTCCGGGCCCTCCAGACCCCAGAACCCGGGCCATCCCTCTCCCGATGCGTAGCCGTCGAGGGAGGTGATGAAGTCGACGAGAAGCTCCGACATGGCACTGTCCTTTCCTGAGGTGTCATGAGCTTTGACTGCCCGGAAGCCCCAAACTCATCGGCTGCACCGCGGCCCGGGGCCAAAGGCGCGCCCCCTGCTTCGTCGGCCATCCCACGTTGGCCTTTGCCATCGGTCTGCACGGCGGGGCCTACTTGCCGGGTCGATTCCTGCCGATGTGCTGCCCGGCAGGGGCCCGGCGCGGTGCGGGTGTGATCGCCTTCGCCTTCGCCTTCGCTGGCGATCCGGAGACGTCCCGGTTGCCGCTGGCCGAACGATTGCGATTGCGGGTTCGCGTCTGAGCAGGAGTAGTAGGTGGCAGGTCAGCACTGGTGTGCGTCTCAGTCGAAGCCCGACCCACCCTCATCGTCACCAAGTGGTCACAGATAGCGTTGCTTCGCTTGAGTTAACCTTCACCTCACCGGAGACAACAGTGACTCGCTCGACCCGGCTCGTCGCGGCCGCGCTCACCGCATCCGCGGCCCTGTTGCTGACCGCTTGTGGCAGCTCGAATGACAGCAAGGACAACGACAAGATCGCCGGCGCTGACACGGGCAGCGGGAAGTCTGCTTCGTCTTCGCCGTCCGCGTCGACGGACGGGGCCAAGCGGCCGGAGATCAAATTGCCCAAGACGTTCCAGGCGAACTTCGAAGGCTGGACGAACAGCGATCCGAAGCTGCAAGCCATCCTGGACGATGGGAAGAGCCGCCTACGAGCCGGATATGCCGCCATCCTGGCGGGCGATCCGCAGTTCAGCGCCATGAAGTTCTACACCACGGGAACGGCCCGCACATCCGGAGCCGAGTGGGTGAAGACGTACAAAGATCTCACCCTCAAGGGAAGCGTCCGCGTCTTCGATCCCCAAGTGCACGTGAGCAATGAAGGGTTCGGCGTCCTCTTCTACTGCGTTGACGAGGCCAAGGGCTACACCCGGAATCTCAAGACCGGCAAGGTCGCAGGTACGCCAGAAGGTGAGAACCCCAAGATCCAGTACCGCACGCGCCTGGACAAGAACGCCCAGGGTGTCTGGCAGACCTCAACCGTGGAGACCGACGAGGGAGGCTGCAGCCGATGACACTCCTGCGGCGTTCCGTCGAGGGGACCTTGGCTCTGCTCGCCGCAGGAGCCGCCTTGTTCCCCTCGCCGGCACTCGCCATCGGCGACGGCGGGAAGGAGTCACCGGCAGGCGGAGGGACACATGAGTCCGTGAAAGGGGATGCCTCGGGCAAGGACCTGATGGCATCGGTGTCCAACTCGAAGATCAAGCTCACGTACCCCGGCGGCCAGACCGCGAAGGCGTCGGTGGGCGAGCTGAAGTCCGTGGACCCCAACTGGGAGCCGCCGGCCTGCTGGTACGAGCCGGTGTTCTCTCCGAAGCAGCTCAAGGACGCGGTCGCGACCGGTGAGGGCGGGCTGGTGAACGCCCACGTGTGGTGGAGCAACGGCCTGTGGGTGGACCACTACGAGAAGGGCAAGGCGGACAACAACTTCGACCAGAACCTCCCCGGGGACACCACGGCCGACGGCTACAAGAAGTACAACCTCGGCAAGAAGGGCATGTTCTGGCGCAGCACGGTCCGCGAGGGCATGTACCAGGACTCCAAGGCGTGGGACTGCGGGCGGATCATGTTCTGGCAGGACGAGGGCACCATCCCCAAGGACAAGAACGCTCCCACTCCTGAGACTCTCGCCGCTTTCGCGTACGACAAGATCAGAGTTCCGGACACTGAGATCGAGCTGAAGCCTGAGGGCAAGTCGACGGTCAACCTGCCCACCTGGACGTGGCTGGACAAAGCCACCTTCAAGGACGTCAAGGTCCGCGCTGACCTGCCGGGCACCGGCCTGTATGCGGTGACCACAGCCAAGCCCGTCGCCCTCCATCTGGAGCCGGGCACCGACGAAGCGAAGACCTTCCCCTCTTCCGGCGACTGCCCGGTGAATGAGGATGGCTCCATTGGCGCCCCGTACAAGAAGGGCAATGCCGGGCAGGAGCCGCCGTGCGGGATCCAGTATCTCCGCGCCACGAGCGGTGAGCAGTACGAGCTGAAGGCGTCGATCACCTGGGAGATCTCCTGGGAGGGCACAGGCGGCGCGAAGGGCGATCTGCCGGACGGCACCTTCGAGACGACCCAGAACATGACGGTCCAGGAGATCCAGTCCATCAACCGCTGAGTCGGAGCTGTAGGCCGGTCCGGTCCGCACACCTCAGCGAGTAGCACACAGCACGTAGAACCATCTCGACCCACGGGGGCGGACACGTATGTCGGACCTGAAGAAGGATGCGGAATCCCTGCACAAGGCGGCCACCGCGCTCGGCAGGGTCGATGACCATACCCGCAAGCCGCTGCACGACTTCAAGGCCGCTTCGCACGACCTGTCCGCCTTCGGCGTGCTGGGCTCGCTGATGAGCGCCAAGGGCGACATCCAGGACGGCATGGACACCATCGCCAGGCTCACGAAGAACCTGCACAAGGAGTGGGAGGACGAGGCGAAGTTCATGGGCGACGTCTCCGATGCCTTCGACCTGCTGGACATCCTGCTGAGCGCAGCGGCCCGCGCCAAGAAGGGCTGATCCGTACATGGGCTTCGACATCATCCCCGGCGACCTCGACGCCGGAGATCTCAACCCGCTGCATTGGATAAACAAGGCCAATCACGCCTTCGGTGACACGCTTGCCAGCGGTCTGGAATTCCTCGGCATCACCGATCCGCTCGTCGACCCCGACGGCATTCGCGAGATAGCCAAGCAGTGGCGGGCCCTGGCGAAGGGTCTTGACGCCGCCGCGCACGCCGCCGACGTTGCGCTCAAGGACCTGGAGTGGGAGGGCAAGGCCGCCAAGGCCCTCTACAAGCGGGCCGAGACCACCCGTACGCAGGCCACTGACATGGCCGACTCGCTGCGCACCGGGGCCAAGGCCCTGGATGATTTCGCCGACGAGGCCCACGATCTCCTCACCGAGATCGGCGTGCTCCTCGCGGAGATTGCCGAGTTCGAGATCGCGAGCCTGGCCCTGTCGGTGCTGACCGGCGGCCTTTCCGTGATCGCCGGGAACCTCGCGGCCGGTGCACGGGCCGCGAGGGTAGGGGTTTTGGTCGCCCGGATCGAGAAGTCCGGTTCCCGCATGGCGCGGGTCATCCGCACCGTGATGGAGGCGATCCGCGGCCTGGAGCGGGCACTGAAGGCTCTCGGGGAGATCAAGACCATCGCCAAGGCCGGCAAACTCGCGGGCGACGGCATGAAGTTCGCTGCCTTCGATGCCGCCCTGCAAGATCCTGGCGCCTTCAAGGACCCGGGCAAGATGGCGGAGTTGCTGGCCACCGGTGCTGCCTTCGGCGTCGGGGCGGGCGCCCTGGGGAAGGTCCTCGGCAAGGGTTTGGGCAAGCTCAAGCCCAGCGAACTCGCCAAGCTCGCCCGAGCAACGAAACTCGGCGCCGTCGACCTCTCCAGACTCAAGCTGCGGCCCGGCCAGGCAGAGAAGCTGGCAGCCGCGATCCGTGCGGCAGAAAAGAAGCTTGATCTGGACCCTGTCGACGTCGCCACCGGCACCATGCTGCTGCAGCAAACCGATGCTCAGTTCCCCGGCATCCTGCCGCTGGTCCTGGAGCGAACCCACCTTTCGTCGTACCGGTGGGGTGGCTGGTTCGGCCCGTCCTGGGCCTCGACTCTCGACCAGCGCCTGCAGGCCGCCGACGACGGCATCACGTACGCCGCACCCGATGGCACCCGATTCAAGTACCCGCTTCTCGATTCCGACGCGGCGGAGCCCGTCCACGCCGAAACGGGCACAGCGCCGACGATGACCTGGGACACCGAAACAGATGGCGCTCTTCGATTGACCGATCCGGAGTCCGGACTCGCGTACGTCTTCCACACCCCGCAGCCAACCGATGACGGCGACGCCGTGGATCTGCCCTTGCAGGCCGTCATCGACCGCAACGGCCACCGCATCACACTCCATTACGCGGACGACGGCTTTCCTACCGAGGTCTCCCACTCCGGCGGCTACCGCATCGCCCTCGACCGTCACCCCGACCGGGCCCGCATCGCCGCTCTGCGCCTGCTCGACCCAGAGCGCCCGAACGGTCGCGGGACGCTGCTGGTCTCCTACGGCTACGACGAGGCAGGCCAGCTCATCGCGGTGACCAACTCCTCCGGACTGCCCATGCGGTTCGGCTATGACGAGACGGGCAGGATCACCTCCTGGACCGATCGCAACGACACCACCTACCGCTACATCTACGATGAGCTGGGCCGTGTCATCCGCACCGAGGGCAGCGGCGGCTATCTCACAGGCTCTCTCACCTACGACGATGTCCTCCGCGTCACGACGGTTACCAACTCGCAGGGCCACAGCACTCGATACGAGTACAACGCGGCCCACCGGATCGTCCGCCAGACCGATCCACTCGGCAACACAACATGCCAGGAGTGGGACAGCGACCACCGGCTGACGGCTGTCACCGACCCACTCGGCCACACCACTCGCTACACCTACGACGACCACGGCCGAATGGCGTCCGTTGTCCGCCCGGACAACCGCGAGGCCACCTTCGCCTACAACACCCTCGGCCTGCCGACATCGGTGACCAGCCCGGACGGCTCTGTCTGGTGCCAGGAGTACGACGAGCGGGGCAACCGCACCACGGTCATCGACCCGACCGGCGCCACCACTCGTTTCACCTACAACACAGCGGGCCATCTGACGTCGGTCATCGACGCCCTCGGCAGCACCACCCGGGTACGCAGCAATCGCGCCGGTCTTGCACTTGAGATCACCGACCCGCTCGGCGCGACCACGTCCTATGAGCGCGACGCCTTCGGCCGGCCAACCGCCGTGATCGACCCCCTCGGCAACACCACGCATGTCCGATGGACGGTCGAAGGGAAGATCGCTCACCGGACCACCGCCGACGGCAGCAGTGAGTCGTGGACGTACGACGGCGAAGGCAACTGCGTCAGCCGCACCGACGCACTCGGGGGAACCTCCCGTTTCGAGTACGGCCCCTTTGACGTACTGACCGCCCGCACAGGCCCGGACGGTGTTCGCTACGCCTTCACCCACGACACTGAACTGCGCCTCAGCCAGGTGACCAATCCTCAGGGACTGACCTGGTCTTACGCTCACGATCCGGCCGGTCGCCTGGTGGCTGAGAGTGACTTCGACGACCGAACTCTGCTGTATGCCTATGACGCGGCAGGACACATCACCTCCCTCACCAATAGCATTGGCCAGAGCCTCCGTTACGACTACAACGAGCTTGGGCAGGTCACCCACAAGGATGCTGATGGCGAGGTCACCACCTTCGCCTACGACCTCACGGACCAGCTCGTTCAGGCAGTCGGCCCGGACGCGTCAGTCACCTTCGATCGCAGCCCTGTTGGCCTCCTCCTCTCCGAGACGGTCAACGGACGCACTATGGGCTTCACTTACGACGAGCTCGGACGTCGAACATCTCGCACCACGCCGACAGGCGCGACCAGCACCTGGTCCTACGACTTGGCCGGCCGCAGCACCCAGCTGACCGCATCGGGCCGCACCCTGTGCTTCGAGCACGACGTGGCCGGCCGGGAAATCGCCTGCCGCCTGGGGGACACGCTCACCCTTGGGCATACCTTCGACGAACTCGGCCGCCTCACAGAGCAGTCCGTCACCGGCAGAGGCTCCCGCCCCCTCCAGAGCCGCTCCTACACCTACCGACCCGACGGCAACCTCCGGGGCCTCGATGACAGGTTGAACGGCTCTCGCCGCTTCGATCTCGACACGGCCGGTCGGGTCACCGCCGTCAGCGCTCAAGACTGGACCGAAACCTATACGTACGACGCAGCGGGCAATCAGACCGAAGCCGACTGGCCCACAACACATCCCGGGCATGAGGCCACTGGCCCTCGCGTCTACGCCGGCACACGCATCACCCGTGCCGGAAGCGTCCGCTACGAGTACGACGGCCAAGGGCGCCCCGTCCTACGCCAGAAGACCCGGCTCTCCCGAAAGCCGGACACCTGGCGCTACACCTGGGACGCCGAAGACCGCCTCACCTCCGTCACCACACCCGAGGGCACGGTCTGGCGCTACAAGTACGACCCCCTGGGGCGCCGTATCGCCAAACAGCGTCTTGCTCCAGATGGGGAGGCCGTCCTCGAACAGACGACCTTTACCTGGGATGGCACGACGCTCTGCGAGCAGCAGACCGTGTCTGAGGGGCAGCCGAACCCGATCGTCACCACCTGGGATCACCGCGGGCTGCGCCCGGTTGCCCAGACGGAGCGCATCACCGCGGTCGAGGCGCCCCAGGAAGAGATCGACCAACGGTTCTTCGCCATCGTCACGGATCTGGTCGGCACACCGAGTGAACTCGTCGACGAGCAGGGTGAAATAGCCTGGCGCATGCGCTCCGCGCTGTGGGGCACGACAACGTGGGCGGCGGACAGCTCGGCGTATACACCGCTGCGCTTCCCGGGCCAGTACTACGACCCGGAAACAGGTCTCCATTACAACTACTTCCGTCACTACGACCCCCAGACGGCCCGCTATCTCACCTCCGACCCTCTCGGCCTGGGCCCGGCTCCGAATCCGGCGACCTACGTCGATAACCCGCACACCTGGTCCGACCCGTTGGGTCTGGCACCGAGATGTCTGAACGTGACAGGCAAGGAAGGCAAGGGGACAGAAGAGAACTTCATACTCGGGTCGGCCGAGGGGCAGCGTCTAGCCGAACAACTGCGTCGGGAATCGGGGTCATCGATTTTCAACAAGGACGGCTGGCTGACTCCGCAAGCGATCGCAGAATCACGCCTGGCCATGCCTGCTGAAAAACTCTCGAACCCCGCCCTGCCCGGCCTCCTCACCGCGGATGGAAGTAAGCTGAGCGACTGGGGAAAGTACTCGACAAGAACGCATCAGTCACCATACGGCGATTTTCAGGTGCATTACTATTACAATCCCGTGACGGGTAGAGTGCTCAACTGGGACTACAAGGCCGTCATGAACAGAAGGGGATGAAAGTGCGCGTTCGATTCACACCCCCGCAAACTACGGACACCCAAATCCTGCAAGGCGTAGATGCACTGAGAGAAGGCAGAGAGTATGTGGTGCTCGAAGTCTTCTCTTCCAGTGGCAGGAGTGCGAACTTCCGTCTCGAATTCATCGAGGGGGAGGACTCCGCGCTCTTCGACTGCAGAGTATTCACCGTGACGTCTTCCGCGATGCCGCCGAACTGGGGCTATTTCCAGCTCGCTGACGGATCCTTCTCTCTGTGTCCGGAATCATGGAACCGCAGAGGGTTCTGGGAAGCCTATTACGACCACGAGCCGCAGGCGTTGCGCGACTACGCTACAGAGAGGCAGAAGATTCTCTCCTGCTCCTAGCGCGTAACCGGCCAGCAATGGGCTGTCCAACACCCACGTGCTGTGCACAGATGCAGCGTCTGCAGGACCTCGATGTGCGCAGAAAATCTTCTATCGAAAGGCGTGCCGCTGTACAGTAAACGGTGCCCCTGACCTGCAGAAAGCTGGCGGGGAGCCGTCGTCGAGGAGTCCAAAGTGCTGCGTACCATGTTCAAGTCCAAGATCCACCGTGCCACGGTGACCCAGGCCGACCTGCACTATGTGGGGTCCGTGACCATCGATGCGGAGTTGCTCGACGCCGCCGATCTGCTGGCCGGTGAGCTCGTCCACATCGTCGATGTCACCAACGGTGCGCGTCTGGAGACGTACACGATCGAGGGTGAGCGGGGGAGCGGTGTCATCGGGATCAACGGCGCGGCCGCCCACCTCGTGCACCCCGGCGACAAGGTGATCATCATCAGCTACGCCCAGGTCGAGGACGCCGAGGCCAGGGCCTTGCGGCCGCGTGTCGTGCACGTCGACGGGGGCAACCGTGTGGTGGCTCTCGGCGACGACGCGGCTGAGCCGGTGCCCGGCGGGGCCGACATGGTGCGCAATCCGCTCAGCCGGGCGGCCTCCGCGTGATCCGCCGCCCGGTGACGCTGGGGCTCCTCCACACGTCGTCCGTTCACGTCCCCGTCTTCGAGGAGCTGCGGGACGCCGAGCACCCGGAGCTCGGGCTGCGCCACCACGTGGTGGAGGAGCTTTTGGCGCGGGCGCGGAAGGAAGGGCCGGACGCGGTCGCCGCCGACGTGCGGGTCGCCCTCCTGCGGGCCGCGGAGGGCGGGGCCGCCGCCGTGCTGTGCACCTGCTCCACCATCGGGGGTATCGCCGAGACCGTGGGCGCCGACGTCGGGGTTCCCGTCGTGCGGGTCGACCGGCCCATGGCGGCCGCGGCCGTCGCCGCGGGACCCCGGGTCGTCGTCCTCGCCACGGTCGCGTCCACGGTCGGGCCGACCTCGGCGCTGGTCGAGGAGGAGGCTCGGCGCGCCGGGCGGGACGTGTCGGTGCGGGCCGAGGTGGTCGACGGAGTGTGGGCGCGGTTCGAGGCCGGGGACTCCGAGGGGTACGCCGAGGGTGTCGCCCAGGCGGTGCGCGGGGTGCGCGACGCCGATGCCATCGTGCTGGCGCAGGCCTCCATGGCGGGGGCGGAGAGGCTCGTCCCGGATGTGCGGGCGCGGGTGCCGGTGCTGTCCAGTCCCCGCCCCGGGCTCGCAGCGGCGGCCGCGCTGGCCGTCGGCTAGGCACCGGAGCGGCGGGGCACGGCTGGGGCCCTGCCTGGGGTCGACCCGGGTGGCGGGTGGTCGCGGGCGCGGGGCGGGGAACCGTGGAAGGCTTGGGTCCGGGGGTGTCGGGTACGCGGGGAGGAGCCGCTGGCGTACCACTGGCTGGAGGAGTGCAATGACTCAACCGTTCCCCGATCCCGCACCGAAGCCGGGGCCGGTCAGGCCCTTCCCGGACCCTGACCCGGTGCCGCCGACGGAGCCGGGGCGGCCCTTCCCGAACCCGGACCCCGTGCCGAACCCCGAGCCCCGGCCCAGCCCGGAGCCACCGCCGTCCCCGGTCCCGCAGCCGCCGGGCCCCGACCCGGCGCCGGAGCCCCAGCCGGGCCCGATGCGCTGAGCACAGACCAGCGCAGACAAGCGCAGAGGGTGGGCGCGCGGGTGGGCGTGGGCCGATGGGCCTGCGCCCGCCCGCGTTCCCGCCCGGGCCTCACCCCGCTCCCGCCCGGGCCTCACCCCGCGCCGGTGCTCCCTACCGGCCCTCCCGACCGCCCCCCCGGCAGCAGCCCCACCCTCACACCCCCTGGCCGGGAATACTCCCTGTCGGGCGGAGATCCGCTGGCATAGCGTGAACCCTCCCAGGACATGAGCCCAGGAGGAGTCGCCCGTGCCACAGTTCGACCTGCCCCTTGATGAACTGCGCCGATACCGCCCCGACGTGCCCGAGCCCGACGACTTCGACGCCTTCTGGGAGAAGACGTTGCTGGAGGCGCGGGAGCACGAGCTGGACGTGCGGTTCGAGGCGGTGGAGCTGCCGCTGACCGGCGTGCGGGTCTTCGATGTCACGTATGCCGGGTTCGGGGGCCATCCCATCAAGGGGTGGCTGGTTCTGCCCGCCGGCGCCGAGGACGGCGAGCCGCTGCCCGCCGTCGTCGAGTACATCGGGTACGGCGGCGGCCGCGGCCTGCCCCACATGCACCTGCTGTGGGCCGCGGCCGGCTTCGCGCACTTCGTGATGGACACCCGCGGGCAGGGCAGCGGGGGATGGGCGCAGGGCGACACCCCGGACCCGGTGGGCAGCGGACCCGCGCACCCCGGCTTCATGACGCGCGGCATCGAGGACCCGCACGACTACTACTACCGGCGCCTGTACGTCGACGCGGTGCGCGCCGTCGAGGCCGCCCGCGCCCATCCGCTCGTGGACGCCGCACGGGTCGCCGTGCTCGGCGTCAGCCAGGGCGGCGGACTCGCCCTCGCCGTCGGCGGACTCGTGCCGGACCTGGCCGCCGTACTGCCCGACGTCCCCTTCCTCTGCGACTTCCCGCGCGCGACGACCCTCACGGACCGGCCCCCCTACAGCGAGATCGCGTCCTACCTGAAGGCCCGCAGGGACGGCCCGGAACGTGTCTTCCAGACCCTGTCGTACTTCGACGGCGTCCACTTCGCCGCCCGGGGGCGGGCGCCCGCCCTCTTCTCCGCGGCCCTGCAGGATCTGACCTGCCCGCCGTCCACGGTGTTCGCCGCCTTCAACACGTATGCGGGGAGCGAGCGTTCGATGGAGGTGTACGCCTTCAACGATCACGAGGGTGGCGGCCCCTACCAGCAGGGCGTGCAACTCCGGTGGCTTCAGGAGCACTTGAGGGGCTGACGAGTACCACCGGCTGTTCAACTCCCCCTCGGCTCCACGCCCTTGTCACGGATTGGCCGACCGGCTAACTTGCGGGCTTGTCGTGTGTCCGCCGTGTGCAATCCGTGATGACGTGTGTCCGAGGGGGCTCCCAATGGCCGTACGGGGCCGGCATCGCCGGTATCAGCCGAACCGCATCAACCGTGCGTCGCTGACCGTCACGGCGGGCGGCGCGGGCATGGCGCTCCCGCTGACCGTCACGGGCACCGCGGGCGCCGCCGACGTCGACACCTGGAACAAGGTGGCGGCCTGCGAGTCCAGCAACAACTGGAGCATCAACACCGGCAACGGCTACTACGGCGGCCTCCAGTTCAAGCAGTCCACCTGGGAGGCGTACGGCGGCACGGCCTATGCCTCGCGGGCCGACCGCGCCACCAAGGCCCAGCAGATAGCCGTCGCCGAGAAGGTCCTCGACGCGCAGGGCCCCGGCGCCTGGCCGGTCTGCTCGGCGAAGGCCGGCCTCACCCGGGGCGGCGGCACACCCGACGTCAGCCCCGGCAAGGCGGCACCGGCCAAGGCCCCGAGCAAGCCCGAGCGGCCCGGACGCCACGTCAGGGACGTCAAGCCCGAGACGACCCCGCAGTCCACCGCGGGCAGCGCCGAGATGTACACCGTGATCCACGGCGACACCCTCTCCGGCATCGCCGAAGAACGCCGGGTCCGGGGCGGCTGGCAGCGCCTGTACGAAGCCAACCGGCGCGTCATCGGCGGCGACCCCGACCTGATCACACCGGGGCAGCGCCTCTCCGTCCACGGTCAGGGCGGCGGCACCAAGGGGCGGGCCCCGGAGAAGGCTGCGGAGGACCGGAAGGCCACCGAGAGCAGGGCGGCCGAGAGGAAGGCGGCCGAGAGAAAAGCCGCCGAGAGAAAAGCCGCCGAGAAGAGGGCCGCCGAAAAGCAGGCGGCCGACAAGGCGGCCGCCCAGAAGAAGCGCGAGAAGCAGCGGGCCACGGCCCCGCAGGCGGAGCGGGCCACGTCCGGCGCCTCCGCCCCCGTCGCCGCCTCACCCAGCACGCCGTACCGCGCCGCGGGCCGCTCCTGGTCGAAGGGCTACCACACGGGCGTCGACTTCGCCGTGCCCACCGGGACGGCCGTGAAGGCCGTCGCGACGGGCCGGGTCGTCTCCGCGGGCTGGGGCGGCAGCTACGGCTACCAGGTGGTCATCCGCCACACCGACGGCAAGTACAGCCAGTACGGGCACCTGTCGGCGCTCTCCGTGAAGGCGGGGCAGCAGGTCGGCGCCGGACAGCGCATCGGCCGCTCAGGCTCCACCGGGAACAGCACGGGCCCGCATCTGCACTTCGAGGTGCGGACGGGGCCCGGCTTCGGTTCCGACATCGACCCGCTCGCCTACCTGCGGGCACGCGGCGTACGGATCTGACACGCGGCGTGTCGGTCTGACACGCTCCGTGCGGGCCTCACACGCCCCGTCCCGACCCAAACCGTCAGGACACCATGCGCTCGCGGCGCCTCGGCTGCCGCGGGCGCGTCCTGCGGTGGGCCGCCGTCGGCTGCTGCGAGGGCACCGCGGGCAGCGCGTCGGCGGGGCACGGGCCGGGGCCAGGGTCGTCCCCCGCGTCCGCCGCGGTCTCGGCGGCGTCCGGCCGCGGCGCGGACGGGCCGCCCCGCGCCACCGGGCCGCCCTCGGCCACGGGGGTGCTGCTCGCCGCCTCCCGGGCGATCCGCTCGGTCGTCAGCAGGATCAGACCGCAGGCGGCCACGACACCGCTGCCGAGCGCCAGGACGGTGCCCGTCGCGCCGTGCTGGAAGGATTCTCCGAAGAGGGTCAGACCGACCGCGGCCGCCACCACCGGGTTCACCACGGTCACCGTCGACAGCGGTGCCGCGAGCCCCGCACCCCGGTAAGAGGCCTGCGAGAGCAGCAGACCGGCCGCCGCGAGTACGGCGATCGCCCCGAGCGTGGGCAGCTGCTCGACGAGCCCGACGCGGCGGTCCCAGTCCACCGCCACCGTCTTCGTGAACACCGACGCGATACCGAAGGCCGCACCGGCCGCGCAGGCCAGCAGCACGCTGCGCACCACCGGGTGCCGGTGTACCGCGTGCGCCGCCAGCATCAGCGCGACCACGCCGCCGCCCGTGACGAGCCCGAGCATGACGCGCTCCGTGTCGGCCAGCGTCTGCGAGTCGGACGTCGAGGTGAGCGACAGGAGCCCGACGAGCCCCACCGTCGCCATCAGCGCGCCCCGCCAGGCGGTGGCCCCGGCCCGGCGCCGTACGAACACGGCCGCCATCGGCAGGGCGAACACGATGGTCAGGGCGCCCAGTGGCTGGACCAGGCTGAGCGGGCCGTAGGCGAGCGCCACCACGTGCAGCAGCGCGCCGAGACCGTTCAGGGCGATCGCGGCCCACCAGGCGCCGCGGCGCAGCGGCGCGTACTGGTCCGGCGTCGTCGCCGCCACGCGCTCCTGCAGGATCGCCCCGCCGGCGTACGCCACGGCTGAGACGAGGGACAGCACCACGGAAAGCGCCAGAGCACTCATGACGTGCTCCGCGGGGTGCGGTGCTCCCGGTGATCCCGGCCGGACGAACGGTCTGCTTCCATACTGACAACGATGACGCGGGAATCCCTTTAAGTCGTCGTACCTGAGCAGGCAATTGGTCCTACTGCCGATGGAGTACTGCCTTTGCCGTGTCCTCCCCAGGAGGGGTTACCTCTTGGGCGCGGAGAGTGACCCCCATGGGCACCCCGAGGGCGGACGGCGCCGCGCGGCTTGCTGTACTTCTCCCGTGACCACCCACATTGACCTGGCAGAACTCGGCTCCGTCGGCGGTTTCTTCGCCCTGCGCGTGAGCCCGGCGCACGACCGCGGAGTCCGGCCGCTGGCAGCGGTGTACAGGGTTCCGGAACCCGGTGATCCGACCGGTTCGGAATCCGGTGATCCGATCGGTTTCCGGGTCGACAAGGTCGCGCGGCGGCTCGGCGCCCCGGAGGACCGCATCGCGGTGTCCGTGGCGCAGCTGGGGCTCGCCGCCCGGCTCTGGTCCGTGGCGCTCGGCTCCGCCGCACTGTACGGCCGGGTGCCCGACCTCGACCCCGAACTGCTCGGCTGGGACGCCGACGGCACCTCGCCCGACGACCTGTGGCTGACCCGCGTAGACCCGCTGCCCGGTGATGCCGGGACCATCCGGGACGTCGTGCAGTACGGCCATCTGGCGCCGCTGTCCGAGGCGTTGCGGGCCCGGTACCGGATCTCCGCCGGGCTGCTGTGGGGCAACGCCGGATCCGCGCTCGCGGGTGCGGCCCGCGAACTGCACGGCTGGGCCGCGCGATCGGGGCGCCCGGACGTGGGTGAGCGGGCCCTGAGCCTGGCCGCCGAGCTCTTCGACCACCCCGACCTGCGCGGCACCGGCACCCTGCGCGGCACGGCGTTCCGGCGCCGCAGCTGCTGCCTCTACTACCGGTGCCCCGGCGGCGGGCTGTGCGGCGACTGCTGCTTCGACCGCCCGCCGCAGCGGTCTTCCCCCGGGGCCGCGTCTGGGTGACCATGAGGTGGCGCGGCCGGGCATCGGACGGACGACGGAGGGTGCTACGTGAAGGTGGGCCTGCTCACCCGGGAGTATCCGCCGGACGTCTATGGCGGCGCCGGCGTGCATGTCGAGTTCCTGGCACGGGAGTTGCGGTCCCTCACGGACCTCGACGTGCACTGCTGGGGAGAGGGCGCGGCCGACGGGCTCGTGCGGCACGGCGCGTGGCCCGCGCTCGACGGCGCCAACGACGCGCTGCGCACCTTCTCCGTGGACCTCGCCATGGCGGCGGCGCTCGCCGACCGCGAGCTCATCCACTCCCACACCTGGTACACGAGCCTCGCCGGCCACGTCGGCAAGCTGCTGCACGGCATCCCGCACGTCATGACCTCGCACTCCCTGGAGCCGCTGCGCCCCTGGAAGGCCGAGCAACTGGGCGGCGGATACACCCTGTCGAGCTGGGCCGAGCGCACCGCGGCCGAGGCCGCCGACGCCGTGATCGCGGTGTCCGGCGCGATGCGCGAGGACATCCTCGCCTGCTATCCGGCCGTCGACCCGGCGAAGGTCCACGTCGTGCACAACGGCATTGACACCGACCTGTACCGCCCCGACCCCGGCACCGACGTCATCGAGCGGCTCGGCATCGACCCGGGACGGCCGTACGTCCTGTTCGTCGGACGCATCACCCGCCAGAAAGGCGTGCCCCATCTGCTGCGGGCCGCACGGAAGTTGGACGCCGACATCCAGCTCGTCCTGTGCGCAGGAGCACCCGACACCCCCGGCATCGACCTCGAATTCCGCACCCTCTTCGAGGAGCTGAGCAGGACCCGGGCGGGCGTCCAGTGGATCCCCGAGATGCTGCCTCGCCCTCAGGTCGTCCAACTCCTGACGCATGCCGCCGTGTTCGTCTGCCCTTCCGTGTACGAGCCGCTGGGCATCGTCAACCTGGAGGCGATGGCGTGCGGCACGGCCGTCGTCGCCTCCCGGGTCGGCGGCATCCCGGAAGTCGTTCGGGACGGCACGACGGGGGTACTCGTCCCGTACGACGAAAGCGACCCCGAAGGCTTCGAGCGCGAACTGGGACTGCTCCTGAACGAAGTGGCGACCGACCCGGGACGGGCCGCGGCGATGGGCGCGGCCGGGCGCGAGCGTGCGCTCGGCGAGTTCGGCTGGGGAGCGGTGGCCCGGCGCACGGTCGAGGTGTACGAGAAGATCCTGCACGCCGACAGATAGCCGATAGCCGACCAAATCAGGGGGCTGGGATGCGCGGTGGACCTTCGGTGCTCGGAATCGTCCTCGCCGGCGGGGAGGGGAAGCGGCTCCAGCCGCTCACCGCCGACCGGGCCAAACCAGCGGTCACGTTCGGCGGCACCTACCGCCTCGTCGACTTCGTGCTCTCCAACCTCGTCAACGCCGACATCCTGCGCGTCTGCGTCCTCACGCAGTACAAGTCGCACTCCCTGGACCGGCACGTGACGACGACCTGGCGCATGTCGAGCCTCCTCGGCAACTACGTCACGCCCGTGCCCGCTCAGCAACGCCTCGGCCCCCGCTGGTACTTGGGCAGCGCCGACGCCATCCTGCAGTCGCTCAACCTCGTCCACGACGAACAGCCCGACTACATCGCCGTGTTCGGCGCCGACCACGTCTACCGCATGGACCCGCGGCAGATGCTCCAGCAGCACATCGAGAACGGCGCGGCGGTGACCGTCGCGGGGATCAGGGTGCCGCGCGCCGAGGCGCCGTCGTTCGGCATCATCACGCCCGGGCGCGACGGCACGAAGGTGGAGCGCTTCCTGGAGAAGCCGACCGACCCCCCGGGGCTGCCCGACGATCCGGACCGGGTCTTCGCCTCGATGGGCAACTACCTCTTCACCACCAAGACCCTCGTCGACGCCCTCCAGCAGGACGCCGAGGACGAGGAGTCCGCACACGACATGGGCGGCTCCATCCTGCCCCTGCTCACCGAGCGCGGCATGGCGCAGGTGTACGACTTCGACGACAACCACGTACCCGGCGAGACCCCGCGCGACCACGGCTACTGGCGCGACGTCGGCACCCTCGACTCGTACTACGAAGCCCACATGGACCTCATATCGGACCAGCCCGTCTTCAACCTGGACAACCGGCGCTGGCCCATCTACACCCATTCCGGCGGCCTGCCGCCCGCCAAGTTCTGCGCGGGCGGCATAGCGGGCGAGTCGATCGTCAGCCCCGGCTGCGTCATCCGCGGCCAGGTCACCCGCTCCGTCCTGTCGCCCGGTGTGACCGTCGAGGAGGGCGCGGTCGTCCAGGGCTCCGTGCTGCACGACAACGTACGGATCGGGCGGGGCGCGGTGGTGCGCGGCGCGGTCCTCGACAAGAACGTCGACGTGCCGCCGGGCGCCACCATCGGGGTGAATCCGGAGCGGGACGAGGAGCTGTACACGGTGTCCGACGGTGGGGTGATCGCCCTGGGGAAGGGGCAGATCGTCCCGATGTGAGGCCCGTGCTCACAGCACGCGGCGTCTGCGGCCGAGCCAGGTCTGCGCGATCACCACCATCGCCAGGAAGGCGCCGCTGACCACCTGCTGGTAGGCGGAGTCGAGCGAGCCGATCTGGTTGATGACGTTCTGGATGACCTTGAGGAGCAGTACGCCCACCAACGACCCGCTGATGAAGCCGAACCCGCCGGTGAGCAGCGTGCCGCCGATGACGACCGCGGAGATCGCCTCCAGCTCCATGCCGGAGCCGAGGATCGTCACCCCGGAGACCAGCCAGGCCGCGTTGAGGGCCCCGGCGAGCCCCGCGCAGAGCCCGGAGACCGTGTAGACGGCGATCTTCGTACGGGCCACAGGGGCGCCCATCAGCGCCGCCGCGTCCTCGTTCCCGCCGACCGCGTACACGTACTGGCCGAACCGGGTGCGGCGCAGCACGACCGCGCCCGCCACGAAGAGCGCGACCGTGATCCACACCGGGGCGCCGATGCCGAGCACCTTGCCCTGCCCGAGCGTGGCGAAGAAGGAGTCCTTGTCGACGAGGTACGTCCGGGACCCCTCGTCGGTGACCGAGAGGAGGATGCCGCGGGCCGCCAGCATCGCCGCGAGCGTGACGATGAACGGCGCGAGCCGCGCGCGGGCGATCAGCAGGCCGTTGACGAGGCCGATGAGCCCGCAGACCGCGAGGGGCAGGAGCAGCGCCACGGCCGTGCCGTACCGGGAGCCCCAGGCGGCGAGCACCCCGCCGAGGGCGAAGAGCGAGCCGACCGACAGATCGATGCCGCCGGTCACGATCACGAACGTCATGCCGAGCGCGACGACCGCAAGGAAAGCGGAGGACACCGCCATGTTCTGTAGGTTGTCGCCGGTCAGGAACGTGTCGAAGCTCAGCGACGCGACGAGCACCGCGACGGTCAGCGTGACGAGCGCGCCGTGCTGCTGGGCCAGCGCGCTGAGCCGCTCGGAGCGGGACGGGCCCGCGGTCCGCTCCTCCTGGACGGCCTGCCTCATGGGATCCGCCGGACTCCGGGTGTCGATGGTCATCGCTTGCCCCTCTCGCGTGCCGCGTACACCGCAATGACGATCACCACGGCCTGGGCGATCTGTGTCCATGACGGCGGCAGGTCGTGCTTGATGAGCGTGGCCGTGAGCAGCTGGATGAGGACCGCGCCCGCCACGGTGCCGCCGATCCTGATGCGGCCGCCGCTGAGCGGGGTGCCGCCGACGACCACGGCGGTGATCGCGGAGAGCTCCATCAGGTTGCCGAGCGACGTCGGGTCGCTGGCGGACAGGCGGGCGGTCGCGAGGACTCCGGCTAGTGCGGCGAGTGCGCCGCAGACGACGTACACGACGATGAGCACGCGGCGCACCGGCAGGCCCGCGAGGAGCGCGGCCGGGCGGCTGTCGCCGATGGCGAGGAGCTGTCGGCCGAACGTGGTGCGCCGCACGACGAACGCGATCAGCAGCGCGAGGGCCGCCGCGATCAGGACCAGGTACGGGATCCCGAGCACGGCACCGGAGCCGAGTGACGCCATCGCCGGGTCGCGGACGTCCTTGAGCTGGGGGAGGAGGACCAGGGCGAGGCCCCGGCCCGCGACCATCAGCGCGAGCGTCGCGACGATGGGCTGGACGCCGATGAACGCGACGAGTGAGCCGTTGGCCGCGCCGACCGCCATCCCGCCGAGCAGCGCCACGGCCAAGGCGATCCCCATGCCGTAGCCGAGGTAGAGCGAGACGAGGGAGGTGGAGAGCGCCATCACCGAGCCGACGGACAGGTCGACGCCCTCGCTGCCGATGGCCAGCGCCATGCCGAGCGCCACGACGAGGACGGGGGCGACCTGGACTGCCTGGGTGCGGAAGTTCTCGCCGGACAGGAAGTGCGGGGTGAAGAGGATGTTGACGAGGAGGAGGACGGCGACGCCCGCGTAGACGCCGTAGTTCTGGAGGAGGCGCAGGAGACGGTCGCGGTCGGTGGCCGTGCGGCCGAGGGCGAGGTCGGTCATGGGGAGCTCCGTGGGTGCGGGGCCTGCCGTTCGTGGTGGGTCATGGGCCCGGCTTCGCGGGGGCCGCCGCCATGGCGCGCAGCAGGTTCTCCTCCGTCACCGAGGCGCCGGTGAGCTCCGCGACGGCCGTGCCGTCCTTGAGGACGATCACCCGGTCCGAGCCCTCGACGAGCTCCTCCATGTCCGAGGAGATGAGGAGGACACCGAGCCCGTCGGCAGCCAACTCGTCGACGAGCGACTGGACTTCGGCCTTCGCGCCGATGTCGATGCCGCGCGTGGGCTCGTCGAGCAGCAGCACCTTCGGGTGCATCGCGAGCCAGCGGGCGAGGAGCACCTTCTGCTGGTTGCCGCCGGACAGCTCGCCCACCTTCTGGTGGGGGCTCGACGCCTTGATGCGGAGGCGCCGGACGAAGGTGTCCACGATCGCGTCGATGCTCCGTTCGTTCACCAGGCCGAGCCGGGAGAGGCGGGGGAGCGCGGCGAGCGCGATGTTGTCGCGGACCGAGAGGCCCGGGACGATACCCTCCGCCTTGCGGTCCTCCGGGAGGAGGCTGATGCCGGCCCGGACGGCGGCGGGCGTGGAGCCCGCACGAACGCGGGTGCCGCCGATCGCGACGGTCCCGGAGTCCACCGGCAGGGCCCCGGCGATGGCCTTCGCCGTCTCGCTGCGCCCCGAGCCGAGCAACCCGCCAAGACCCACCACCTCCCCGGGCCGGATGGTGACCGACACCCCGTGAATTCGGTGGCGGACGCTCAACTCCTGCGCCAGCAACACAGGTTCGGTGGCGGTGTCGTGCGCTCCCGCGAAGCGGGTGAGGCCCTCGTCCTGCACGTCGTCGATCTCGCGGCCCAGCATCAGCGCGACCAGGCGCAGCCGGTCGAGGTCGGCGAGGGCGCCCGTGTGGACCACCTTGCCGTCGCGCAGCACGGTGACCGCGTCGCAGACCTCGTACAGCTCGTCCAGGCGGTGACTGACGTAGACGACCGCGATGCCGCGCTCCCGCAGCATGCGGATCACCCCGAACAGGGTTTGCACCTCACGTGGTTCGAGGGACGACGTCGGCTCGTCCATCACGACGACCCGCGCGTCGACCGCGACCGCGCGGGCCAGCGCCACCATCTGCTGGGCGCCGAGCCCGAGTTCGCGCAGCGGGCGGCGGACGTCGACGCGGACGCCGAGCCCCCGCAGCGCCTCGTCGGCCTCGCGGTGCAGCCGCGGGAAGTCGATCAGGCCGAGCCGGCCGCGGGGCTCACGGCCGAGGAAGAGGTTGCGGGCCACGCTCATCAGGGGGACGAGGTTGACCTCCTGATAGATGGTGGAGATGCCCGCGTGCTGTGCTTCGAGGGGGGTGGCGAAGCGGACCGCGCGGCCGTCGTACGTCACCTCGCCCGCATCCGGCTCGTACACGCCCGTCAGCACCTTGATGAGGGTGGACTTGCCCGCGCCGTTCTCGCCGATCAGCGCGTGCACCTCGCCCGCGCGTGCGGTGAAGTCGACCGCGTCCAGGGCGCGCACGCCCGGGAACGTCTTGGTCAGGCCGGTCACCGACAGCATGTCAGTAGGCCTTGCCGAGGTCGGCCTTTGCGTTGTCCTTCGTGTACGCGCTGTCCTTGATGACGATGTCCTGGGAGACCTTCTCGCCCTTGGTGAACGCGTCCAGCGTCTTGAAGGCGAGCGGGCCGAAGCGGGGGTTGGACTCGATGACGCCGTCGATCCAGCCGTCGACGATGCCCCGCACGGCGCCCTTCGTGCCGTCGATCGTCACGATCTTCACGTCGCCGGCCTTCTTGCCCGCGCCCTTGAGCGCGTTCACGGCGCCGAGGCCCATCTCGTCGTTCTCGGCGTAGATCCCGGTGATGTCGGGCTTGGACTGGATCAGCTGCTCGGTGACCTGCTGGCCCTTCTCGCGGGCGAACTCGCCGGTCTGCTTGAAGACGACCCGGAGGTCCGGGGCCTTCTCCTTCAGGCGCTCCTCGAAGCCCTTGGTGCGCTCGGTGGTGACGTTGTTGCCCGCGGCGCCGAGCAGGATCGCGATCTTGCCCTTGCCGCCGGTCGTCTCGATCATCCGGTCCGCCGCGCGCCTGCCCTGGGCGACGAAGTCGGAGCCGATGAAGCTCACGTAGTCCTTGCAGGCGGTCGCGTTGATCTTGCGGTCGACGGTGACGATCGGGATGTGCTTGGCGCCCGCCGCGCGCAGCACCGGCTCCCAGCCGTCGGAGTTGAGCGGCGCGATGACGAGCAGGTCGGCGCCCTTGGCGATGAGGTCCTGGACGTCGCTGATCTGCTTGGAGAACTGCGACTGGGCGTTGGCGGTGAGGAGTTTCACGCCGCGCTTCTCGGCCTCGGCCTTGATGGAGGCCGTCTCGGCGATCCGGAAGGGGTTGGCCTCCTTCTCGGACTGCGAGAAGCCCACGGTGGCCGTCTCGAGGTCGAGCTTCTTTGCGCCGTAGGCGTCGATCGCGCAGGTCTTGCCGCCCTTCGTCTCCGAGACGGCCTGTCCCGCGCCGCCGCCGTCGCCGCTCTTGCCGTCGGATGCGTCGTCCTCCGACTTGGCGCACCCGGCGGTGAGGGCGAGGCTGGCGCCGAGGCCGACGGCGAGCAGGGTCCTGACGGAGGTGCGGAGGGTGATCGGCTTCATGGAGTCCCCAAAACGGCACGGCCCCGGCGCTGAGAGCGCTCACGGCAGGATCGGCACTTGCGGTCAACTCGCGTTACGGGGAGCTTTTTACATCGTTGAAAGAGGGCTGTAAACCCTCCGCGCAGCGGCCGACGACTCCCCGGTTCAGCGCCGACCGAGTGTGCTCTCCCGCTCCACCAGCCGGAAATCGGCGGTGAGTTCGCGTCCCCCGGGCCGCTCCGGATGCGCCAGGCTGCCGAGGAGCGACTCGACCGCGAGGCGCGCGATGGCCTGCTTGTCCGGCGCCACCGTGGTGAGCGTGACCGCCCCGAACTGCCCCTCCGCGATGTCGTCGAAGCCGACCACCGCCACGTCCCACGGCACCCGCAGGCCGCGCTCGTGCAGCACCCGCATCGCGCCGATCGCCACCAGGTCGTTGTACGCGAACACCGCGTCGGGCCGCACCCCCGCGTCCAGCATCCGCGCCATCGCCTTCGCGCCGTCCCACCGGTCCCAGCCGCCGACCGGCCCCACCAGAGACTCCGGCGCGGGAATCCCGGCCGCCGTCAACTCCTCGCGCCAGCCCTGGAGTCGGAGGTGGGCGGGGCGGTTCGCGGAGTCCGTACGGGCGCCGAGATAGGCGATGGTGGTGCGGCCGCGCCCGACGAGGTGCCGTACCGCCGCGCGGCTCGCGGCGATGTTGTCGATCGCGATGTGGTCGTGGGGCAGGTCGTACTGGCGCTCGCCGAGCAGCACGAGCGGCACGTCGTCCTCGCGCTCGCGCAGGTCCTCCGCCTCCAGCTCCAGCGGGCTGAGGATGAGCCCGTCGATCACCCGGGCCCGGAACCCCTGGCTGACCAGGACCTCCTGCTCGCGGTCGCCGCGGGTGTGGTCGAGGAGCACCGTGAAGTCGTGCTCGGCCGCCGCGTCGATGACGGCGCCCGCGAGCTCGGCGAAGTACGGATTGCCCAGCTCGGGGACGGCGAGCGCGATGATGCCTGTGCGGCCCTTGCGCAGGTGACGTGCCGTCAGGTTCGGGCGGTAGCCCAGCTCGTCGATGGCTTCCTGGACGCGGGCCCGCATCGCCGGGGTGACGTGCTGGTACTTGTTCACCACGTTCGAGACGGTCTTGATCGAGACGCCCGCGCGCTCCGCGACGTCCTTGAGGCTTACCCGCACTGCTTCTCCCTGCGTCGGTGGCCGCACCGGACGCCCGGGGCGGATGTCGTGACCCTGGACAGCGCGCGGAGGGCGTGCTGTCATGCCAACTGCCGTTCCTTCCAACGTTGTACAGATTCGTTGTACCGACTGCAGCGACGAGCCGCCACCCTTCCTCACCAAGGAGGATCCGTGCGCATCAGACGACATCCCGGAAGAAGCACCGGCCGCCCCGGACGACTCGGCAGACACCTCGCCGTGCTGCTCGCGGGGGCCCTCGGCATCGCGGGACTCACCGCGGTCCCCGCCGCCACCGCGGCCGACGAACCCGTCGAGATCCAGGGACTCAAGGGCGAGTACTACACCCAGTCCGCCCCCGGAGCCTTCGACTTCGACGAGCTCAAGGCCACCGGACTCGACCCGAACATCGACTTCGGCAACCTCGAATCACGGCTCAAGGCCACCACCGGACAGACCGACGACGTCAGCGTCCGCTGGACCGGCCGCATCATCCCCGAGAAGAGCGGCGCGACCACCTTCTCGATGATCGGTGACAACGGCTTCCGCCTCTGGGTGGACGGCAGGATCGCCATCGACCACTGGCAGGACGACTGGGACAAGGAACAGACCTCCGCCCCCGTCGAGTTGACGGCCGGCAAGGCCCACGACATCAAGGTCGAGTACTTCGAGCACTACGGCGGCTCCAACCTGCGCCTGCGGTGGACCCCGCCGGGCGGCGAGAAGAAACCGGTCCCGCGCTCCGCCCTCCGCATCCCCGAGGACTTCGACTACGACGGCGCCATCGCCGCCACCGTCCTCAAGGACGGCCGCAGCCTGAAACTCGACTTCGCCCAGAAGCTCGCCGCCCCGCCGGCCGGCCTCACCGACCACCTCGACGCCGTCATAGGCGGCGCCAAGTGGCCGCTCGGCACGGTCAAGGCCGACCCCGCCGACGACCGCAGCCTCCTCGTCGGCCTGAAGGAACCCGTCGTCGGCAACAAGGCAGGCAACGCCCCGGGCCTCGCCGACATCCGCTACGACGGCGAGGGCGGCCTCAGCGGCACGGACGGCGACGCCGTCGGCCAGTTCTGGACCAGCGGGCCCAACCACTCCGAGTATCAGCTGCGCACCGAGTGGGCCGACGACGTCACACCCGGCAACGCCCACCGGGAGTACCCCCGGCCACAGCTGAAGCGCGACAACTGGCGCAACCTCAACGGCTCCTGGCAGTTTGCCGCCGCCGAAGCGGGCGAGAAGCCCCCGGTAGGCAAGACGCTCAAGGAGAAGATCCTCGTCCCCTACCCCGTGGAGTCCCAGCTCTCCGGCATCGAACGGCGCGAGGACCGCATGTGGTACCGCCGTACCTTCACCGTCCCCGAGAACTGGCGCATCGGCGCAGGCAAGCGGCTCAACCTGAACTTCGGCGCCGTCGACTGGCACTCCGAGGTGTACGTCAACGGCCGCAAGGTCACCGAACACAAGGGCGGCTACGACAAGTTCAGCGCCGACGTGACCGACGCGCTGAAGCCAGGACGCACCCAGGAACTCATCGTCGGCGTCCACGACCCGACCGACGCCGACGACGGCGCGAACCCGCCCGTCGGCAAGCAGCGCCTGGACCCCAGCGGCATCTGGTACACGCCGTCGTCCGGCATCTGGCAGACCGTGTGGATGGAGCCCGTGGCCGCCGACCACGCGGACTCCCTCAAGATCACCCCGGACGTGCGGAACGAGCAGGTCACCGTCGAGACGCGCGGCGTGCGCGACGGCGTGCCGGTCACGGCCGCCGCGTACGAAGGCCGCAAGAAGGTCGCCGAAGTCAGCGGACGCACCGGAAAGCCACTGAAGATCAAGATCGCCGACCCGCGCCTCTGGTCGCCCGACGACCCCTTCCTCTACGACCTCAAGGTGCGCGTCGGCGCCGACCGCGTCACCAGCTACTTCGGCATGCGGTCCATCGCCGTCGACAAGGTGAACGGCACTCCCCGCACCCTCCTCAACGGCAAGCCCGTCTTCCTGATGGCCACCCTCGACCAGGGCTTCTGGCCGGACGGTCTGCACACCGCGCCGAGCGACGAAGCCCTCGCGTACGACCTCAAGGCGCACAAGGAGATGGGCTTCAACTCGGTCCGCAAGCACATCAAGGTCGAACCCGACCGCTGGTTCTACTGGGCGGACAAGCTGGGGCTCCTCGTCTGGCAGGACATGCCGTCGATGGAGGCGGGACGCACCCCGGACGCGGCCGCCCGCGCCCAGTACGAGCACGAGATGAAGGAGATGATCGACGAGCACGCGAGCAGCCCCTCGATCGTCATGTGGGTCACCTTCAACGAGGGCTGGGGCCAGTACGACGTGGGCCGCGTCGCGCGGCAGGCGAAGGCCTGGGACCCCACCCGGCTGGTCAACAACCAGTCGGGGCTCAACCTCGGGGCCGACGGAGGCGCCGGTGACATCATGGACGAGCACGGCTACCCGAGCCCCGCGCTTCCGCCGCGCCCAGACGGCGAACGGGCCCTGGTGAGCGGCGAATACGGCGGCCTCGGCCTCGCGGTGCCCGGCCATGCCTGGGCCGTCCAGCAGAGCTACGTCGACGTGGACCCGGCGACGTACACGGACGACTACATCGCCAAGCTCGCCGAGGTCCGCGCGCTCGCGTGCAAGGGCGGCAACGGCGCGGTCTACACCCAGATCACCGACGTGGAAGGCGAGCTGAACGGTCTGCTCACCTACGACCGCAAGGTCGTCAAACCCGATGTGAAGCGGGTGAAGGCGGCCCACGAAGCGCTGATCCGTGACGCTTCACAGGCCACGGTGCCGGGTTGCGGCGGCTCCTGATCCGAAGGTCTCCGGTCCGCCGGTCTCTGGCGGCGGGCGGACCGGAGACTCCTGCGGGTGTCCCTCGTGTGGGGGATGGCGGCTCACCGAACAGATCAACAAGCTTTGGGTCACAAAGGTTGATCTGCAGGTGGAAGGCGACTGTGATGAGGAAAAGGCTCTCTATGGCGCTCGTGGCGGTGGCCGCCGCGGCCGCCACCGTCGTACCGGTCTCGACGGCGCACGCGGCCGACGGGTACGACCGGTGCCCGGACGGCTACTACTGCATGTTCTCGGGCCTCGACGGCACCGGCGACATGATCAAGCTCAGGGGAAACACCCCGGACCTCGCGGCACTGGGCATGGACGACCGGGCCAAGTCGGACTGGAACCGCACGCCCTCGACCATCTACCTCTGGTCCGACGCGCACTACACCGGCTGTACGGCGGTGACCTCCGCGGGCCCGACGGGCAAGGGCAACTTCTTCCCCACGTACCAGGACTTCTTCAGTTCGGTGCAGTTCGGCGGGCCGGGCGGTCCGAGCTGCGGCACACCGCCGGGCGAGGGCCGTTAGACACGCTCACCGCAGCTGCCGCCGCACCAGTTCGTGCAGCCGCCCGCCCGCGTCGGCCAACAGCTGTGCGGGCGGGCCCTGTTGCACGATGCGGCCCTCCGACATGACGACGACACGGTCGGCGTCCAGGACGGTGGAGAGGCGGTGGGCTATGACGACGCGGGTGGCGTTCAGGGCGCGGGTGCTGTCGATGACCGTGCGCTGCGTCTCGTTGTCCAGGGCGCTCGTCGCCTCGTCGAAGAAGAGGACGCGGGGACGGCGGATCAGCGCCTGGGCGATCATCAGGCGCTGGCGCTGGCCGCCGGAGACCGCCCCGCCGCCGGAGATCATCGTGTGCAGGCCCATCGGCATGCGCTTGATGTCCTCGGCGAGACCCGCCATCGCGGCGGCCTCCCACGCCTCCTCCTGCGTGAACGACTCGGCGCCGCAGATGCAGTCCAGGATCGAGCCGGTGAGCGGCTGCGCGTTCTGCAGGACCACACCGCACTGCCGGCGGACCGCCGACTGGTCGAGCGCCGCCAGGTCCTGCCCGTCGTAGAGCACACTGCCCGAGACCGGTTCGTCGAAGCCGATCAGGAGGCGCAGCAACGTCGACTTGCCGCAGCCGCTCGGGCCGACGACGGCCACGAACTCGCCGGGCCGGACCGTCAGTGAGACGTCGTCCAGGACCAGCGGGCCGTCGTCGGTGTAGCGGAAGGAGACGCCGCGTGCCTCGATGCCGCCCCGCAGCTCGCCCGGCTGCGTGCTCCCGGCCCGCACCTCGGGCGCCGCGTCGAGCACCGGCTTGATCTGCTCGAACATCGGGAGCACGGCGGCCGCCGAGATCAGCGCGCCGGTGAGCTGGGTGACGGACGTCAGGAGCATCGTCACGGCGGTGCTGAAGGTGAGGAACTCGCCCGCGGTCAGGCTGCCCCGGGCCGGGCCCGCGAGCAGCACGAACATGACGAGCGTGCAGAGCGGCAGGTACACCGAGTTCAGGACCGTCGTGATGTTCTTGATGCGGCCGGCCCGCCGCTGCAGCTCCCGGCTGCGCGCGAACTCCCCGGCCCACGCCGCGTACGCGAAGCTCTCCGCGCCCGCCACGCGGAGTTTGGGCAGCCCGCGCAGGCTCTGGAACGCCTGGTTGTTCAGCTTGTTGGCGAGCTCCACGAGGCGCCGCTGCCAGCGCAGCTCCCACAGGCCGAGCGTGAGGAACACACCGGCGATGACGGCCAGCATCGCGAGGGCGGCCAGGGCGAGAGGGACGCTGTAGAGCAGCAGCAGGACGAGGTTCATCGCGCCGACCGACCCGGCCTGCAGGGCGACGGGACCGATCCCCGACAGGACCCGGCGGATCGCGCTGACCCCCATCGCCGCGCTCGCCAGCTCACCGGTGGAGCGGGACGCGAAGAACCGCGTGGGGAGCCGCAACAGCCGGTCCCAGACGGCGGGTTGGAGCGTGCTCTCCATGCGGCCCTCCATCCGCAGGACGGTGAGGTTCTGGAGCAGCATGAACGCCGCCGACACGACGCTGGTGATCATCACGGCCAGGGAGACCTGGACGATGAGGCTCTGCTCGCCGTTGGGCACGAACACGCCGAGCACCTGCCCCGTCGCGATCGGCACCAGCGCGCCGATCACGACCGTCACCAGACCGGCGAGCACGAGGTTGCGCACGTCGCCGCCGGTGCCGCGCAGGCTGAAGCGGAACAGCCGCCAGGGCGTCAACGGCCGGTCGGGCAGGGGCCGGTAGAACATGACGCCCTGCGGTTCGAACTCGTCGGCGTTGGCCGCGTCGACGCGGGTGCGCCGCCCGGACGTGGGGTGCACTGCCTCGTATCCGCCGCGCCGCCACAGCAGCGCCACCGGTGTGCCGCTCGCGGCCCTGTGCCCCACCAGCGGTCCCGCGTTCTCGCGCCACCACCGTCCGTCGAGCCGGACGGCGCGGGTGCGGATGCCCGAGGCCACCGCGACCTGCTCCACCGGATCGATCCGGTCGCTCACCGCACCGCCTTCAGCGGCGTCGGACAGCGTGATGCCCGCCGCGTCGGCGACCAGCCGGCAGGCGGCGTACGTCGCGTCGTGCGTGCTCCCGGACTGCGTACGGCGCGCGCCGCGCCCGCCCGAGCGGCCGATGGAGGCGATCAGCGTGCGGTCGGCCTGCTCGCGGACGCTCTCGCCCGCCTTGATGCCGGCCGCCGTGCGGTCCTCGTGGGCCCGCTCCAGGCGTTCGATCCAGCGGTCGAGGGTGGCAAGCAGCCGGTACTGCTGGTTGACCATGCGCTGCCACATCGCGGCGTCCACGAGCAGGTCCCCCGCCGCCTCCGCGCTGTAGGCGGAGCCGTACTGCACGCTGCCCGGCGCGACCGGCATCCAGAGGATGTCGTCGTCGGCCACCACGCCGTCGGCCGCCGCGTCGTCGCCCACCGTGCGGCCGTCCAGCGGCGCCTCGAACAGGACCCGGTGGCCGCGGCCGATGCCGAGCGCGAAGGCGTGCTCCAGGAGGCTCAGGGCCGCGTCCTGCGTGTCGTACTGGGAGGGGTACTGCTGTTCGTACGACCAGGTGTCGCCGTAGTCGGGTCGGTAGAGCTCCCGCAGCGGGATGCGGCGCAGCTCGCAGCCCTGGAGGGGGCGGCCGACGAGGGTGTGCTGGGGTCCTTCGACCGGGCCGAGGAGCAGCGCGCCCGGTTCGAGGCGGCCGAGGTAGTGCCAGTGGCCCTGCTGCGCGGCGTCGACCGCGAACAGGTCGAGCGCGCCGGCCACGACGAACCACAGCACCTGCGGACCCTCCAGGTGCACGCTGCGCAGCCCGGTGCAGTCGGCCGGGGTGCCGAGCGCGCCGAAGGCGGCGGCGACCGGGTCAGGGGTGTACTCGCCGTGCTGTCGCGGTACGGACGACGTCACCTCAGTGCTCCTTGACCAGGTCGGCGTAGGGACCGCCGGCGGCGACGAGGTGTTCGTGACGGCCGCGCTCCACGATCCGGCCGTGGTCGAGCACGACGATCTCGTCGCTGTCGCGCACGGTGCTCAGCCGGTGGGCGATGACCACGCAGGCGCAGCCGCGGCGGCGCAGGTTGTCGATGATGACCTGCTCGGTCTCGGCGTCCAGGGCGCTGGTCACCTCGTCGAGCACGAGGATGCTCGGGCGCCGGACCAGGGCCCGCGCGATCTCCAGGCGCTGGCGCTGCCCGCCGGAGAAGTTGCGCCCGTCCTGCTCCACGCGGCCGTGGATGCCGCCGGGCCTGCGGGCCACGACCTCGTACAGGCAGGCGTCCTGGAGGGCGGCGACGACGGCGTCGTCGGGGATCGACGGGTCCCACAGGGCCACGTTGTCGCGGATGGTGCCCTCGAAGAGGAAGACGTCCTGGTCGACGAAGGAGACGGAGGCGGCGAGCGCGCCGCGCGGAATGTCCTCCAGGCGCTGTCCGTCGATGCGGATCGTGCCCTCCCAGGGGCTGTAGAGCCCCGATATCAGCCGGGACACCGTCGACTTGCCGCTGCCGGAACCGCCGACCAGCGCCACCTGCTGCCCCGGCCCGACCGACAGCGAGAACCCGGTGAGGAGCGGCTTGTCGAGCGGGCTGTAGCCGAAGGTGATGTCGTCGAGGGTGACGTGGCCCTTGAGGCGGCGGGTGCTCGCGGCCGGCTCGGGGCGGGAGTAGAGCGGGTCGACGGGGAAGTTCTCGACGTCCTTGAGGCGGGCGACGTCGGCGGCGAAGTCCTGGATGCGGCCCGCGACACCGTTCAGGCGGGTGATCGGCGCGGTGAAGCGGGTGACGAGGGCCTGGAAGGCGACGAGCAGCCCGATCGACAGATGCCCCTCGACCGCGCGCAGACCGCCGATCCACAGGATCAGCGCGCTGTTGAGGGTCGCGAGCGTCGGCGCGACGACACCGAGCCAGGCGCTCGGCACGCCGAGGCGCTGCTGCTCCTCCAGGGTGGTGGCGTGCTGGCCGGCCCAGCGCCGGAAGTAGCCGTTCTCACCTCCGGTGGCCTTCATCGTCTCGATCAACTGGAGGCCGGTGTACGACGTGTTGGTGAGCTTGGCGCTGTTGGCGCGCAGCTTCTGGGTGCCGGTGGCGCGCAGCCGGATGACGACGCGCATCGCCACGATGTTCAGCAGCGCGATGCCGACGCCGACGAGGGTGAGCTGCGGGTCGTACGTCCACAGCAGGGCCGCGTAGAGGAGTACGACGACACCGTCGACCCCGGCCGCGGTGAGGTCGCGGGCCAGGGTCTCGGCGACCGCGTCGTTGGAGGCGAGGCGCTGCACGAGGTCGGCGGGGCTGCGCTGGGCGTAGAACGTGACGGGCAGGCGCAGCAGATGGCGGAAGAAGCGGGCGCTGCCGAGGGTGGAGGAGATGATGCGGCCGCGCAGCAGGTTGGCCTGTTGCAGCCAGGTCAGGACGACGGTGAGCGCGACCATGGCGCCCATCGAGGCGAACAGCGCGCCCAGCAACGAGGTCTGATGGCCGATCAGGAACAGATCGATGTACGTCCGGCTGAGCGCGGGCAGCGCCGCGCCGACCGCGACGAGCAGCAGGCTGGCCAGGAGCGCGGCGAGCATCGTGCCGGTGGTGCCGCGCAGCCGGGCGGGCATAGCCTTCAGCACGCCGGGCCTGCGGCCGCCGGGGCGGAAGTCTGCGCCGGGTTCGAGGACCAGGACGACCCCGGTGAAGCTGGTGTCGAAGTCCTCCGAGGGCACGAAGCGGCGGCCCTTGTCGGGGTCGTTGATGTACACGCCCCGGCGGCCGAGGCGGCGCCCCATGCCGTCGTACACGACGTAGTGGTTGAACTCCCAGAAGAGGATCGCGGGCGCCGCGACCTCGGCGAGCGCGGCAGGCTCCATCTGCATGCCCTTGGCCGTCAGGCCGTAACCGCGCGCCGCCTTCAGGACGTTGCTGGCGCGTGAGCCGTCGCGGGAGACGCCGCACGCGATGCGCAGCTCCTCCAGGGGGACGCGCCGGCCGTGGTGGGCGAGGACCATGGCGAGGGCGGCGGCGCCGCACTCCACGGCCTCCATCTGCAGGACGGTGGGCGTGCGGACGGTCCGCGGCCGCCTGCCCTTCGGCGCGGGGCGCGGTGCCGCGCGGCGGCGGCCGCGGTGCGGGGGCTCGGGGCGGTGCCTGCGGCGGCCGCCGGGGGGCGGCAGCTGCTGCTGGTGCGCGGGGGAGGGGTGCGGTGCTGCGGTCACGGAAGCAGCCAATCGATCGGGCGCTGCTCGGCGAGGTGGAAGGCGCCGGTGGCCAGGGTCATGGAGTCGAGCGCGAAGGGCGGTCCGTCGGCGGTGGACCAGGCGTAGCCGGACTTGGTGCCGGAGGACTCGTCGAGCCGTACGAGGACGGCGATGGGCGGCCCGTCCTTCGTGAACTGCCCGGCCAGCTCCTTGTCGCCGAGGAACCCGGCGATCTTCTGCCGGGTCTGCGCGGCGCGTCCGACCGCCTTCACCCGGCCGCGCAGCGTCCCGTACTCCTGCGTGGGCACGGACTGGACGGTGAGGTCCACCGATGCGCCGACGGGGACGGTGGCCGCGCTGTCGGCGGGTACGTAGACCGTCGCGAGCAGCGGGTCGTCGCCGCCCGCCACCCGCTCCAGGGTCGCGACGTCGGCGCCGGTGGTGACGACGGTGCCGATCCTGGCGACGAGTGAGGTCACACGGCCCGCGGCGATCGCACGCACGACCTTGTCGCCCTGTTCCGTGCGGACCTTGAGCACGGGAGCGCCGGCGGCGAGGCGCTTGCCCTCCTCGGCCAGGACGCGGGTCACCTGACCGGTGACGGGGCTCTGCAGGACGTAACTGCCCTGGCCGTGCGTGAGGATGCCCGGCGCGCGGAGCGTGGAGGAGACCGAGCCGGTCACGGCCCAGACGCTCGCGGCGGCCATGACGACGAGGGTGACGGTGAGGACGAGCAGGCCCTGGGGACGGGCGTAGCGCACCGGAAGGTCGAGTTCCTCGGGCGACTGCAGCTTGGACAGGGCCTGCTGGCGGAACTGCACGGAACGCTTCCCTTACTGTGCCTGTGGCGGCTGTGCCTGTGCCGGAACCTGTGGCGACGGTGCCTGTGGCGTCCGTGAGCCCCGGAACCAGAGGTTCCGGGGCTCACGAATCATGGCGTCTCAGTGAGCGAAGGCTCAGAGACCGGCGGTGAGGCCGGAGGCCAGGCCGGTGACGGCACCGGTGTTGAGGCCGGTGGCACCCTCGACCGTGCCGACGACGCCGGCGACGACGCCCGAGACGGGGGCGACGGAGTCGACGGTGCTGGTGACGTTGCCCACGACACCGGCGACGAGGCCACCGGAGACGTTGTCGAGGTCGGCGTCGGAAATCTCGAGGGTCTCGACCTGGGGGACGTTGTTCATGGTGTGAGCTGCCCTTCTCAATGAATGTGCATAGGTGTTTCCCACTCCGCGGAACCTGGGGATTCGAATTCCGCGGCGAGCCAGGATCAAAGCACGTTCGCAGCTCGTACATCCAATCGACGGAGTGCTGCCCGGGCACGGTTGCGGCGCTGAATCACCGCTGCGTGCAGGCGGTTTCACCGCGTGGCGGCAGCTCCTTCACAAGATTCACAGAAGGAAATCGAGGGCACTGCGGTACTCCCTTCAACAAAACGGACATGCGCGCGCCGGAATGTTGGTTCTTTGGTCCGTGCAGGGAAATTCACGCGGGACGAGGTCCGAATTGCGTGACCGGACTGCGCATTCGGTGTGCAGGTTTTTTGAAGGGCGTGCGCCGGGTGCTCCCGGGGGCGGGGTCTTAATCCGTTCTTAACTCTGCGTAACGTGACCATACTTGACCGTAGTTGCCCGGAGCGGTTGACTTCTCGTTCGCCAGCCCCGCACGGCACCGCACGGCCCCACACCGCACCGCCCCGCCCCGTCCTCGACGCGAGAGCGAGTCCGTGACTTCATCGACTGTGCAGAGCTCTGACCTGCTCGTACCTCTCGATCTGGCTTTCTGGAACATCGAGACCGCCGAACACCCCATGCATCTGGGCGCACTCGGCGTCTTCGAGGCCGCCGGGCCCGGCGCGGCCGACCGTGCCGTCGACCTCCTCGCGACCCGTGCCGCGGACGTCCCCGGACTGCGCCTGCGCATACGGTCCGTCCTGGTGCCCGTCGGCGGGGCGGTGCGCGTACCGGCGTCCGCCTTCGACCCGCTGGAGCACATACGCCTCGCGGCGCCCGTGGCGGACTTCCACGCCGCCGCGGGGGAGCTGATGCGGCGGCCGGTGGAGCGCGGGCGGCCACCGTGGGAGGCGCACGTGCTGCCGGGTGCGGACGGCACGTCCTTCGCGGTCCTCTTCAAGTTCCACCACGCGCTCGCCGACGGGCTGCGCGCGCTGACGCTCGGCGCCGCCCTCCTCGACCCCGTCGACCTCCCCGCCTCCCGTGAGCGGCCACCGGCCCCCGCGACCTCCCGCTGGTCGGTCCTCGACCCGCGCACCCTGCCCGACCGCGTCCGCGGCACGGTCGCCGACGTGGGCCAGGCCATCGGTATCGGCACGTCCGTCGCCCGCGCCACCTTGGGCGTACGCTCCTGCGCCGCGCTCACCGCAGCCGCCACCGGCACCCGCCGCACCGCCGGGGTCGTCCTCGACCTGGACGACGTGCACCTGGTGCGCAAGGCCGTGGGCGGCACCGTCAACGACGTGCTGATCGCGGTGGTCGCCGGCGCCCTGCGCCGCTGGCTCGACGAGCGGGGCGACTGCAGTGAGGGCGTCGAGCCGCGCGCCCTCATCCCGGTCTCGCGGCGCCGCCCCCGTTCCGCGCAGCCCCCGGGCAACCGGCTCTCCGGCTATCTGGTCCGGCTCCCCGTCGGCCACGAGGACCCCCTGGACAGGCTGCGCGCCGTACGCGCCGCCATGGACCGGAACAAGGAGGCGGGGCCGGAGCGGGGCGCCGGAGCCGTGGCGCTGCTCGCCGAGCACGTGCCGCCGCTCGGGCACCGCATCGGCGGCCCCGTCGTCGCCCAGGCCGCGCGGCTGCTCTTCGACATCCTCGTCACCAGCGTCCCGCTGCCCGGCGTCGGCCTGCGGCTCGGCGGCTGCCGGCTCACCGAGGTCTACCCCTTCGCGCCCCTCGCCCGGGGCCAGTCACTCGCCGTCGCCGTCTCCACCTACCGGGGCCGGGTCCACTACGGACTGGTCGCGGACGCCGCCGCCGTACCCGATCTGGAGCTGCTCGCGCGGAGCGTGCGGGACGAGATCGACGGCCTCGTCGCGGCCTGCGCCCAGCAGGCGGGTTTGGTGACAGGGCCCGCCGCTACGTAAAGTTCCGCTTTTGGAGCTTCCGCGGACGACCAGACGCACCGCGGCACGGAATGACATGAGGACAGCGGCGATGACGGTGACAGACGAAAGCCAGGAGGAGACCGTATCCCACGGCCCGGGCATCGACCCGGACCGTCTCGCCGTCTGCCTCAGCGTGCTCGACGAACTCGACAAGCTCGACGTCGACCACCCGGACGCGATCGCCGTGCGCCGGGCCACGGCCGGGATCTACCGGACGGTGAAGCAGCGCCGCCGCCAGGAGCGTCGCGCCGCCAAGACCGCTCACGACAAGGCCGTCACCGAGGCCACCGCCACCGGCTCCGCGCAGCGCATCGACGACGAGACCGAGGGCCTGCTGCCCTCGTCGCGGACCGAGGAGGGCAGGATCGCGGGAATACTCCAGCGCCCGCGCTCCTGCTACACCTGCAAGACCCGGTACGTGGAAGTCGACTACTTCTACCACCAGCTCTGTCCGGAGTGCGCCCACCTGAACCGCACCAAGCGCGACGCCCGCGCCGACCTCACCGGCAAGCGCGCCCTGCTCACCGGCGGCCGCGCCAAGATCGGCATGTACATCGCGCTGCGGCTGTTGCGTGACGGTGCCCACACCACCATCACGACGCGGTTCCCCAAGGACGCCATCCGCCGCTTCAAGGCGATGGACGACTCGGCCGACTGGATCCACCGCCTGGAGGTCGTCGGCATCGACCTGCGCGACCCGGCGCAGTCCGTGGCACTCGCCGAGCGGGTCGCCGCGGCGGGCCCGCTCGACATCCTGATCAACAACGCCACGCAGACCGTGCGCCGCCTGCCCTCCGCGTACGCCGCGCTGGTCGACGGCGAGAGCGCGCCGCTGCCCGCCGGGGAGCTGCCCGCCCACTCCGTGATCGGCGCCTTCAACTCCGGAGCGGTGGACGGCCTGGCCGCGCTGCCCGTCGGCACCAGCGGTCTGGACGCGCAGCAGGTCGCCGACCTCGCTCTCGTCGCGGGCAACGCCAGCGTCGCCCGGCACCTCGACGGCACCGCGATCGACGCGGGCGGCCTGGTCCCGGACGTCGTCGACAGCAACACCTGGGTGCAGACCATCGAGCAGATCTCCCCGGTGGAGCTGCTCGAGACCCAACTGTGCAACTACACCTCCCCGTTCATCCTGATCAGCGCGCTGCGGCAGGCCATGGCCGACGCGGCGAAGAAGGCGTCGAGCGGCCGCTCCTACGTCGTCAACGTCTCGGCGATGGAGGGCGTCTTCGGCCGCGGCTACAAGGGTGCGGGCCACCCGAACACCAACGCCGCGAAGGCCGCGATGAACATGGTGACGCGGACCAGCGCCCAGGAGATGTTCCAGACCGACGGCATCCTCATGACCTCGGTGGACACCGGCTGGATCACCGACGAGCGCCCGCACTACGACAAGCTGCGCCTGGCCGAGGAGGGCTTCCACGCCCCGCTCGACCTGATCGACGGCGCCGCCCGCGTGTACGACCCCGTCGTGCGCGGCGAGGCGGGGGAGGACCTGTACGGCGTCTTCCTGAAGGACTACGCGCAGGGCAAGTGGTAGTCCGCAGGCCGTAGCCGAGAGTCGTCTCAGCTTTTGGACAGCCGGTTCGGGTGTCGCGCGGTGCGCGGCCCGGGCCGGCTGTCTGTTTCTCGCCAGTCGTGGCCCGCTCCGCACCTGCGGCCCCCGGCGCCGCATGCCGTCGCACGGGCTTCCTTGTCCGGAATCCACTCCGACTCAGCTCCCCATCGAGCGCCGCGCCGCTCATTTGGTTAATGTAGGGCGAACGGGCGGCCACGAGAGATCCACAAGCATCCTCGGCCGCTCCGGGGACAGGCCGGCACCACGGCCGCGGTCCCGCCAGAGAACGGCGCCACCGCGACCGAACTGCCCTTGTCCTTCCGTTACGCGACACAAAGGAGTGCGCGGTGACACCAGATCTGACGAAGCACGAAAAGCGACCGGCGGAACGCGGCGGCGAACGGGCCGGCAGGCCCAAGAAGCTCCGCAACCTGGAGGCATGGTCCAAGGCGGCCCCCATCCGCCTGGCCGGCTACGAGGACGACCTCGCCGAGCCGCACATCCTCCCCGGCATCGACTGAGCCACCGCCGGGCCCGGTGTCGCACCGGTGCACTTCGCTCTTCGCCCTGTGCCCCCTGCCGTCGACGGCAGGGGGCGCCGGTGTGTCCGGGCCCTTCGACGTGAGACGCATTGACCTCCGCAGTGGCAGCACGGTTGCATGCTTGTGGTCCTCCGGTGGGGAGCAGGGGGAGAGACCGTGTCTCAGCTGGGGGGAACATGAGTGGAAACGTGAACCGGAGCACCACCAGACGTGTGCGGACCGCGCTGAGCGCGCTGAGCGCGGTGATCGTGGTCTGCGCGGTCACCGCGGTCCTGCCCGGAGCCGCCGCGGCCGAGCCCGTGACCATGGCGGCCGAGTCCAAGACCACCGCGGCCGAGTCCATGAGCACCGCGGGTGTCGAGAGGGTCAGTGTCGCGGGTGACGGCACTCAGGCCGACGGGGACTCCGCCGGCGCCTCGATCACGCCCGACGGCCGCCGCGTCGTCTTCTCGTCGGCGGCGAAGAACCTCACCTCCGACACCCCGTCCGAGGGCGACAAGGTGTACGTCCGTGACCGGCAGGCGGGGCAGACCCATCGCATGGGGCATCTGCCGCCGGTCCAGCCCCCGGTGATCAGCGGCAACGGGGAGTACGTCGCCTATCCGGTGCAGTGGATGAACAACGTACGGATACGCCACTACGAGGTCAGCACCGGAAGGACGGCCTCGGGCAGTTGCTCGCTCTTCACCTGCAATCAGCCGTCGATGAACGCGAACGGCCGCCTCACCTCGTATGCCAGCATCTCCTACCGGCAAGCGACGTACGGACAGCGCGTCCAGGTCGAGAACTGGGACACCAATACCGTCGAGACCGTCGCCACCTTCGACCACACCACCCCCTCCCGGCCGTCCCTCAGCGGTGACGGCCGCCATATCGCCTACCAGGACGGCAAGGCGCAGGACGTCTTCGTACGGGACAGGACCGCCGGCACCACCTCAGGGCCGATCGAGGGCCCGGCCAAGGAGGCGACCCTCGTCCACCTCAGCGAGGACGGCGGCACGGTCCTCTACCTCTCGGGCTCCGACACCTACGTCCACGACGTGGCCTCCGGCACCGCGCAACAGGTGCCGAACGTCCGGGGCGCAGCCATCGACCCCACCGGCCGCCACCTGCTGTACGCCCCGCACGACGCGACCGGACCGTCGCTCATGCTGCGCGACCTGAGCAGCGGCACCGACAAGGTCGTCTCGGACCGGCCCGCCTCGGCCGGCACCGACGCGGTCAGCGCCGACGGGCGCGACGTGGTCTTCCAGTCCGCGGCCGACGACCTCGTGCCCGGCGACACCAACGGCAAGTCGGACGTCTTCGTCCGCCACTTCGACTGATCGTTCCGCGTTGACATGTGAGGGAGTGAGTGTCTGTAATGGTGCTCGTGCCGCGTGGCGCCGACCAAAGAGCAGTGGGCAGGTCGGCGATCGGGCGAGCACCATCACTCAAGGACGACGCCGATGACCACGTCGTGAGTTCACACCGCTCGTAACGGCCCATGCCGTTCGCGGCCTTCGCGCCCCAGGGCTTCCGCCCGATCCGCGCGCCCTCGCGCGCCCCGGCCACGCCTTCGCCGCGTGACCCCCCCTCACTTCACCGCGCCCGGCGCGGACTTGAACACCCGTACGGAGATCAGACACCGTCATGCCCACACCCTTCAACCAGTCCGTCATCGACGAGTTCCGCGCCAACGGCGGCAAAGTCGGCGGCCCCTTCGAGGGCGGCGACCTCCTGCTTCTCACCACCACCGGCGCGAAGTCCGGCAAGGAGCACACCACCCCGCTCGGCTTCGTCCGTGACGGCGAAGCTCTCCTGGTCATCGGGTCGAACCTCGGCGGCCCCAGGCACCCGGACTGGTACCACAACGTCCTCGCCCACCCCACGGTGACCGTCGAGCTCGGCACCGACGCGTTCGAGGCGATCGCCGTCCCGGCCGAAGGGGAGCGGCGCGATCGGCTCTTCGAGCGCGTGGTCGCCGCCGAACCCGGATACGGCGACTACCAGGCACGCACCAGCCGTACCCTGCCGGTCGTCGCCCTGGAACGGCCCGCGCACGCGGCCGACATCCCCGAAGAGGCGGCCACCTTCGCGGACAAGATGGTCCAGGTCCACCGATGGCTCCGCGGCCAGCTGGGACACGTACGCGACGAGACGGACGCGTACTTCGCCGCGCTCGCCGCACACCGAGGGCCGGGGGCGCCGCCGGCACCGGGCCTCGGGCTGCAGATCCGCCAGCACTGCCTGGCGTTCTGCGACGCCCTGGAGTTCCACCACACCGGCGAGGACGCCCACCTCTTCCCCGTCATGGCGGGCCACCACCCCGAACTGCGCGAGACCTTCGACCGGCTCGCCGAGGAACACCGGACGATCGGCCGCGTCCAGGGGGAGCTGGCCGCGCTTCTCGCGGCCGTCGGGGGCGCGGATCCCGAGCGGTTCCGCGCCGAACTCGCCCGGATGGCAGCTGAGTTGACCGCCCACCTCGACTACGAGGAGGAGGTGCTGCTGCCGGTCCTCGCCGCGCTCCCGTGGCCTCCCGTGGCCCCGGGCGGGGAGTGAGCCCACGCCGGGCCTGCGCGGGCCCACCCGGTCTCAGGCCCGCGCAGGCCCCGTGCTCTCCCGTTCGATGAGCCGCGGCAACGGCACCTGAACCGTCGCCGCGGGGCCGTCGTCGAGTAGGGCGAGGAGTTCGCGGGCCGCCGTCCGGCCGAACGACAGCGTGTCCCGGGACAGGGCCGTCAGCCACGGATGCACCATGCGGCACAGCGCCGAGTCCTCCCAGGCGACGACCGAGACGTCGTCCGGGACCGCGAAACCCAGGGAGCTCGCGGCGGCGACACCGGCGACGGCCATCACGTCGTTGTCGTACACGAGCGCCGTCGGCGGCTCCGCGGACTCCAGCACCCGCCGGGTGACCGCGGCGCCCTCGGCGTCGGAGTAGTCCGTCGTCACCGAACGCACGCCCGACAGACCGCGGCCCGCCGCCTCGACGCGCAGCGTCCTGATGCGCCGCTCGGTGTGCGCCAGCCCCTCCAGGCCCGCGATGTGGACGATGCGGCGGTGCCCGAGCGCATACAGATGGCCCACCACCGAGGCCATCGCGCCCGCGTCGTCCGCCCACACCGTCGACAGGCCCGGATGGCCGGCCTTCGGATCCGGCACGCCGCCCGTCACCACCGCGGGCAGCCCCAGCTCGTCGAGGAGCGCGGGCCGCGGGTCGTCCGTGCGCGGGTCCACCACCAGGACACCGTCCACCCGGTGCTCGGCCCACCAGCGGCGGTAGACCGCGCACTCGGCGGCCACGTCCTCCACCACCTGGAAGAGCAGCCCCAAGTGCCGCTCGGCCAGCACCTCCTGGATGCCCGAGATCAGCTGCAGGAAGAACGAGTCGACGCCCAGCGTCGCCGCCGGGCGCGCCACCACAAGCCCCACCGTCGCCGAGCCCTCGCCGGACAGGGCGCGCGCCGCCGTGCTGGGCCGCCAGCCCAGCTGCTCCGCGACCCGGCGCACCCGGTCCCGGGTGATGTCGGAGACGCCGGGCCGGTCGTTGAGCGCGAAGGAGACGGCGCTCTCGGAGACCCCGGCCCGGCGCGCGATGTCCTTCATGGTCGGCCGGCGCGCCGGTGACCGCTTGCCTTGCACCCGTTGCCCCTTTCCTGGCTGCCGGATACTAATGCGCTTGAGCGGTGAGACTCTAAAGCGCATTAGTCAGCGACCGCAAGGCTTTCAACACACCCGTCTGACCTGGGGAGTTATCCCGCCGGTCGCCCGATCTTCGAATTCGGTTCCCCAAATCCATTGACTTTGCGCCACCGTTCCGTGCAGGGTCTGCCTCGGCGTGGATTGCCCAGTTCGGACGGTCGCAGTCACCGCCGTCTCACGCTGGGCCGAGCAAAGGAGCCGTTTCACCGTGCGTATCTCCCGTATCCCCCGCAGAGCGGTCGCCGCAGGCGCCGTCCTCGCCGTCCTGCTGCCGCTGAGCGCCTGTGGCGACGGAGGTGACGACAGCGGTTCCACGGACGCGTCGGGGAAGATCGAAGGCAAGATCACCTTCCAGACCTGGAACCTGAAGGCCAACTTCAAGCCCTACTTCGAGGGCCTCGTCGACGAGTTCGAGAAGAAGTACCCCGGTACCGAGGTGAAGTGGGTCGACCAGCCCGGCGAGGGCTACGCCGACAAGATCAGCGCCGACGCCGCGGCGGGCACGCTCCCCGACGTCGTCAACGTCTCGCCCGACCTGGTCGCCCCGCTCGCCAAGGCCGGCCTCGCCCTGGACCTCGGCAAGGCAGCGGGGAAGTACGAGAAGGAGTACCTGCCGGGCGCCTGGAAGAGCCACCAGATACCGGGCATGGACGGGACGTACGCCTTCCCCTGGTACCTCAACACCGGCCCGCTGTTCTACAACAAGCGCCTTTTCAAGGACGCGGGACTCGACGAGAACAAGCCCCCGAAGACGTACGACCAGCTCTTCGACAACGCCCTGGAGCTCGCCGAGAAGAGCGACGGCAAGGTCGCCACCCTCGCCAACGTCCCCACCATCGAGGACTTCGGCCGCTACGGCGTGCCGCTCATGAACAAGGAAGGCACCGGCTTCACCTTCAACGACACCAAGGGCGTCGAACTCCTCACGAAGTACAAGAAGTTGTACGACGCCAAGGCGCTCGACGGACAGGCGCTGACCGCCACGCCCGAGTCGACCGGCAAGAAGTTCCTCACCGAGGCCGTCGCCATGAACCCCGGCAGCGCGCTCGACCTGGAGAAGTTCAAGAAGGACGCGCCGAAGCTCTACAAGAACATCGGCATCACCCCGCAGATCAGCAGCACCGGCAAGGACAACATGTACGTGATGGGCGTGATGGTGAACGCCCGCACCAAGCAGACGCCGGCCGCCGTCGCCTTCGCGCACTTCGTCACCGACGCCAAGCACCAGATGGAGTTCGCCAAGAAGGTCGCGATCTTCCCCAGTACCGAGGGCTCCCTCGACGACCCGTACTTCACGAAGCAGGACGGCAAGGAGGAGACCCGCGTCCGCGTCGCCGCCGCGAAGTCCATCAAGACCGCGGTGAACTACACGCCCGTGCTGTTCAGCGAGCAGATGAAGGTCGAGCTGCGCAACGCCGTCGCGAGGGCGCTGCAGGGCAAGGAGAGCCCGAAGGAAGCGCTTGACAACGCTGTCAAGAACTGTGACCGGCTGCTGAAGACCAGCTGAGGCCAGGGACCCGTACGACCATGAAGAGCCCCACCGCCGCCAAGGCGACCTCATCCGACACCGGCGCCGCCGACCCCGCGCTCAAGGGGCCCGGCCCCGACGGGCGCGGCGGCCGCCGCCGCATCCGCCGCCAACTGCCCACCAGTCCCTGGCTGTTCGCCGCCCCGGGGCTCGTGATCGTCGCGGTCTTCATCCTCTATCCGTTCGTCAGCACCCTCAACAACGCCTTCACGGACAAGCGGACGCTGATGCCGGGCGAGTACGTCGGCCTCGCCAACTTCTCGGAGCTGCTGCACGACGACATGTTCTGGATCGGCCTGCGCAACAGCACGATCTACGTCCTCGTGGTCGTCCCGGCGCTCGTCCTGCTGCCCCTGCTCCTCGCGATGCTCGTCCAGAAGCACATCCCCGGCATCACCTTCTTCCGGTCCGCCTTCTACACCCCGGTGGTCGCCTCGATCGTCGTCGTGGGCCTGATCTGGGTGTGGATGCTGGACGAGCGCGGCCTGGTCAACGCCGTCCTCGAAGCGGTCGGCGTCGGGAAGGTCGGCTTCCTCAGCGACCAGTGGCTGCTGCTGTTCAGCGCGATGGCCGTCACGGTCTGGAAGGGCCTCGGCTACTACATGATCATCTATCTCGCGGCGCTCGCCAACGTGCCGCGCGAGCTCCACGAGGCGGCGGCGGTCGACGGCGCCGGAGCGTTCCGCCGCTTCCTCACCGTCACCGTGCCCGCCGTGCGCTCCACCATGGTCCTGGTCGGCGCGCTCTCCTCGGTCGCCGCCTTCAAGGTGTTCTCCGAGGTCTATCTGATGGCCGGGCCCACCGGCGGCCCGGCCGGCGAGGACACCACGCTCGTGATGCTGGTGCAGCGCGTCGGCACCGGCCTGACCGGACGGGTCGGCTACGCCTCGGCCATCTCGGTCGTCGTCTTCGTCGTCACCGTCGCGCTGATGCTGCTCGTGCTGCGGGCGGACCGGAAGGAGGACGCGTGACCACCGTCGACAAGATCCCCCCGACGACCGCCGAACGCGCCGCGGCCCGTGGGCCCCGGCGGCGCCGGATCACCGACGAGAACGGGCGCCGGATGCCCGTGTGGGAGATCGTCCTGCGCTACGGACTCCTCCTCGCCGTACTGGCGTTGATGATCGGCCCGTTCCTCTGGCAGCTGTCCACGTCCCTGAAGGGGCCGCACGAGGACATCTTCAGCTCCCCGCCGAAGTTCCTGCCCTCCGACCCCACCTTCCACAACTACGAGCGGGTCGCCGACACCATCCCCGTCTGGGACTACGCCCTCAACTCCCTGAAGGTGGCGGCCGCCAACGTCGTCACCAACTGCGTGGGCGCGACGCTCGCCGGATACGCGCTCGCGCGGCTGCGCTACCGCGGCCGCAAAGCGGCGACCGTCGTCTTCATCCTGGCCATGCTGGTCCCCGTCGAAGGCATCATCATCGCCCAGTTCACCACCATGCGTGAGCTCGGCCTGAACAACACCCTCGTCGGCGTACTGCTGCCCGGCTGCGTCTCCGCGCTCAACGTCCTGCTGATGCGCAACGCCTTCCTGAACGTGCCCTACGAGATCGAGGAAGCCGCGTTCGTGGACGGCGCCAACGTCTGGCAGCGGTTCCTGCGCATCGCGCTGCCCGCCGTCAAGGGCACCCTCGCGGTCGTCGCGATCTTCGCCTTCATGGGGGCCTGGGACGACTTCCTGTGGCCGCTCATCGTGCTCAGCGACCCGGAGCGGTTCACCCTCACCATCGGCCTGAACTATCTGCACGGCACCTTCGCCAACGACGAGCGTCTCGTCGCCGCGGGCACGGTCATCGCCGTGCTCCCGCTGATCGTCCTCTTCGCCTGCCTCCAGCGGTACTTCTTCCGCGGGGTCGGCGAAGGCGCGGTCAAGGGCTGACCCCGCGCCCCTCGACGGCGCTCCTCCTCGACGGCCTCACCAGAACCAGGATCCGCACTTGCCTTCCGCATCGCCTTCGGGCACGCCGCGCTTCGGCGCCAACTACACGCCCTCCCAGGGGTGGTTCCACCACTGGCTCGACTTCGACATCGACGCCGTACGCGCCGACCTCGACGCCATCGCCTCGCTGGGCCTCGACCACATCCGGGTCTTCCCGATCTGGCCGTACTTCCAGCCCAACCGCACCCTGATCCGGCCGCGCGCCGTCGACCAGCTGGTCCAGCTCGCCGACGCCGCCGCCGAACGCGGGCTCGACGTGAACGTCGACGGCCTCCAGGGGCACCTGTCCAGCTTCGACTTCCTGCCCGCGTGGACGCAGACCTGGCACCGGCGCAACATCTTCACCGACCCGGACGTGGTGTCCGGGCAGGCCGCGTACCTGCGCACGCTGGCCGCGGCACTCGCCGACCGGCCGAACTTCATCGGCATGACCATCGGCAACGAGATCAACCAGTTCTCCGCGGGCCCGCACCCCGACCCCGACCGCATCACCCCGGAGCAGGCGGAGAGCTGGCTGCGCACCGTCCTCGCCGCCTGCGAGGAGGGTGCGCCCGGCAAGCTGCACCTGCACGCCGAGTACGACGCCGCCTGGTACCAGGACGACCAGCCCTTCACCCCGGCGCAGGCCGCCCGGCTCGGCGCCGTCACCGCCGTGCACTCCTGGGTGTTCAACGGCACGGCCCAGCGCCACGGGCGCACCGGCACGGCCACCAGGACCCACGCGGCGTACATGATCGAGCTGTCCAAGGCCTGGGCGGACGACCCGCGCCGCCCCGTCTGGCTCCAGGAGGTCGGCGCGCCCGCACCGCTGATTCCGGCGGAGCACGCCGCGGAGTTCACCGAGGAGACCGTCGCCGCCGCGCTCGACTGCCAGGACGTGTGGGGCGTGACGTGGTGGTGCTCCCACGACGTGTCACGGGACCTCGCGGACTTTCCCGAACTGGAGTACAGCCTCGGCCTGTTGACCAACGCCGGTGAGGTCAAGCCGGCCGGGGCCGCGATCGCCCGCGTGGCGAAGGAGTGGCGGGGGCGGGCGTACGCTCCGGCGGCCCGGACGACCGCGCTCGTCGTCGACGACGCGTTGGGGCGGCGGTCCGCGTGTGCCCCCGGGGGAGCGGTCTTCGAGGCGTTCGCCCGCCTTGTCGCGGACGGGGTGCGCCCCGCGGTGGTCCTCGCCGGACGGGCGGGGGACGCCGAGTACCTCGCTGCGCGAGGCATCAGCGATGTGGTGCTGCCGGCGGACGTCGTCGGGTAGGCGCCCCGTCACGCGCGGGGCGCGTACCCGGACCGCGCCCCGCCACGCACGGGGCGCCTACTCGGACCGCGCCCTGTCGCACACGGGGCTCCGCCCCGGACCCCGCTCCTCAAACGCAGGAGGGGCTGAACTTGCCCCCCCTCCACCGACCAACCCTCCTGGGAGACCCCTCATGCATGACGACCGCACCCTGGTCGAAGCCCGACTCAAGCGTGTGCTGGACGAGCGCATCCGGCCCGCCGTGTACCCCGCCTCCGTGCCGCTGGACGTCGCGGTGTGGAACGCGCCGGGGGAGCCCGTGCCGGTCGCCGAAGGGCTTGCCGCCGAGCCGTCGCCCACCTCGGTGGGCGAGAAGTGGGGCGCGCCCTGGGGGACCAGCTGGTTCCGGGTGACCGGGACCGTGCCGAAGGAGTGGGCGGGGAAGACCGTCGAGGCGATCCTCGACCTCGGCTTCGACGAGAACATGCCCGGGTTCCAGTGCGAGGGCCTCGTCTACCGCCCCGACGGGACCCCGGTGAAGGGCCTCAACCCGCGCAACCAGTGGGTGCGGATCGCCGCGCCCGCCGAGGGCGGCGAAGAGGTGCGGCTGCACATCGAGGCCGCGTCCAACCCCGTCATCCTCGACTACCACCCCTTCCTGCCCACCCAGCTGGGTGACAAGGAGACCGCGGGCAGCGAACCCCAGTACAAGCTGGAGCGCATGGACCTCGCCGTCTTCGACGAGACGGTGTGGCAGCTCGTCATCGACCTGGAGGTCCTCGGTGAGCTGATGCAGGAGCTGCCCGAGGACTCCGGGCGGCGCTACGCCGTCGTGCGCGCGGTCGGCCGTGCCCTCGACGCCGTCGACCTCCAGGACGTGAACGGCTCGGCCGCCGCCGCACGGGCCGAGCTCCACGCCGTGCTGACCACCCCCGCCGAGCCCTCCGCCCACCGCATCAGCGCCGTCGGCCACGCCCACATCGACTCCGCCTGGCTGTGGCCGCTGCGCGAGACGGTGCGCAAGGTGGCGCGGACGACGTCGAACATGACGGCGCTCATCGAGGACGAGCCCGACTTCGTCTTCGCCATGTCACAGGCGCAGCAGTGGGCCTGGATCAAGGAGCACCGGCCCGAGGTGTGGGCGAAGGTCAAGAAGGCGGTCGCGGACGGCCGGTTCGTGCCGGCGGGCGGCATGTGGGTCGAGTCGGACACGAACATGCCGGGCTCGGAGGCGATGGCCCGTCAGTTCGTGCACGGCAAGCGGTTCTTCCTCGACGAGTTCGGCGTCGAGAACGACGAGGCGTGGCTGCCCGACACCTTCGGTTTCGCCGCCGGGCTCCCGCAGATCATCAAGGCGGCGGGTTCCAAGTGGCTGCTCACGCAGAAGATCTCCTGGTCGCAGACCAACCGCTTCCCGCACCACACCTTCAACTGGGAGGGCATCGACGGCACCCGCATCTTCACGCACTTCCCGCCCGTCGACACCTACAACTGCTCGATGAAGGGCAGCGAGATCGCCCACGCGGCGAAGAACTTCAAGGACAAGGGCGTCGCCCGGCACTCCCTCGCACCCACCGGATGGGGCGACGGAGGCGGCGGCACCACCCGCGAGATGATCGCGAAGGCCGCCCGGATGCGGGACCTGGAGGGCTCGGCGACCGTTCGGTGGGAGACGCCGCAGGAGTTCTTCGAGAAGGCGGAGGCCGAGTACCCGAACGCCCCCGTGTGGGTCGGTGAGCTCTACCTCGAACTGCACCGCGCGACCCTCACCAGTCAGGCGGGCACCAAGCAGGGCAACCGCCGCAGCGAACACCTGCTGCGCGAGGCGGAGCTGTGGACCGCGACGGCCGCCGTTCGGTGCGAGGAATTCACGTACCCCTACGAGCAGTTGGACCGCATCTGGAAGACGGTGCTGCTCCACCAGTTCCACGACATCCTGCCCGGCTCGTCCATCGCCTGGGTGCACCGCGAGGCCCGCGCGACCTACGCGGCGCTCGCCCGGGAACTCGACGGCATCATCGACGAGGCGCAGCGCGCACTCGCCGGTGAAGGCACCGGCGAACTGCACTTCAACTCCACGCCGCACACCCGCGACGGCGTCCCCGCGGGCGGTGCCGGAGCCGCCCAGACCGACGATGAGGCGGCGCTCGCCCCGCGCGAGGAGGGCGGCTTCGTCCTCGACAACGGTCTGCTGCGGGTGGAGATCGACGGGCGCGGCCTGGTCGTCTCCGCGTACGACCTCGTGGCCGGCCGGGAGACCGTCCCGCCCGGGCAGGCGGCGAACCTGCCGCAGCTCCACGCCGACTTCCCGAACATGTGGGACGCGTGGGACGTCGACGAGTTCTACCGCAACACCGTCAGTGACCTGACGGACGCCGACGAGGTCGTGGCGGGCGAGGGCGAGGGCGAGGGCGAGGGCGAGGGCGCGGGCGCGTCGGTCCGCGTCGTGCGCACCTTCGGCGACTCGCGCCTCACGCAGGTGCTCTCGCTCGCCCCTGGTGCCCGGCGCCTCGACATCGACACCGAGGTCGACTGGCACGAGACGGAGAAGTTCCTCAAGCTCGCCTTCCCCCTGGACATCCACGCGGAGCGGTACGCGTCAGAGACCCAGTTCGGCCACTTCTACCGCGCCACGCACACCAACACGAGCTGGGAGGCCGCCAAGTTCGAGGCGTGCAACCACCGCTTCGTGCACATCGAGGAGCCGGGCTGGGGCGTCGCCCTGGTCAACGACTCGACGTACGGCCACGACGTGACCCGCACCGTCCGCGCCGAGGACTCCGGCACGACCACGACGGTCCGCGTCTCGCTGCTGCGCGCCCCGCGCTTCCCCGACCCCGAGACGGACCAGGGCGTGCACCGCTTCCGGCACGCGCTGGTGCCGGGCGCGGGGATCGGCGACGCGGTGCGCGAGGGCTACCGCGTCAACCTGCCCGAGCGCCGGCTCACCGGTGGCTCCGAGGTGGCGCCGCTGGTGACCGTCGACGACGACGCCGTGGTCGTCACGGCGGTCAAGCTCGCCGACGACGGGAGCGGTGACGTGGTCGTCCGCTTCCACGAGGCACACGGCGGCCGCGCCCGCCCCACCCTGACGGCGGGCTTCCCGGTCGGCTCGGTCACCGTGACCGACCTGCTGGAGCGGCCGCTCGACGGGGCGGTGGCACCGGAGCTCACGGATGACGCGGTGTCGGTGAGGCTCCGGCCGTTCGAGCTGGTGACGCTGCGGTTCACCCGGGGCTGACGCCCGCCGGGCAGTCCCTCACCCGTCGGTCCGCAGCCACACGCGCAGCGGGCCGACGGGCTCGAAGCCGTGGCGGAGCGCGGCCGCCAGGTCGTCCCCGTGCTCATAGCCGACGACCGGCACGCCGGGCCAGAGCCGGGCCGTGGCGGCCAGGCAGGAGCGCCACGCGGTGTCCAGGTCGTCGTCGGCGGCGAAGAGGTTGGAGATGCCGACGACGCCGGCGCTCGGGTAGGCGATGGCGCCCGCGCGGATGCGGCCCTCGGCCGTGGCCGCCGGGAACACCGCTCCGTCGTCGAGCAGGGAGGGCCGGAAGAGCCCCCCGTCCGCCCCTTCGCCTTCTCCCTCTCCTTCCCCGTCGCCGCTCCACGCGGCCTCCCATGCGGACAGCCGGGCGTCGCTCTCGACCGGCTCCCAGCCTCCGCCGCGCGGTGCGGGGACCGCGGGGGCACGGTGGATCCACCGCGCCTCGAACAGCACCTCGAAACCGGCCGCGGAGAGGTCCAGCGAGCCGAAGCTGTCCTTGACGGTGGCGCCGGGCGAGGTGAGATCGATGCGGGGGAGCACGTCGTCGGGTGTCGCGGTGGGCGAGAGCGTCACCGCGTCCGGATACAGCGGGGGAGTCCGCGAGGCGGCGGCCCACACGCCCTCTTCGACGGAGCCCTGCACTCCGTGGGAGCGGCAGACGGCGTCGCACCAGTCGGCGTTGTTGCGGACGGCCGCAGTGAGGAGCGGGGTGGCGCGCGAGTCGGTGATCACTGGGGGGATGGTGCCAGAACACCTCGCGCCCGTCGCGCGCTTTTCTTTCCGCCGCCTTGCCGCCGAGGGGTGCCCGGGCGGCGGGCAGGTGGAACATGATGAGGCCCTGAGGCTGTCGAGCTGGGGGGTACGGCATGGGGTCGACGGAGCTCGCGGCCATGGCGGTGGGCGTGGTCACCGCCGTGGCGACGGGGGCGGCAAGCGGCGTCGGGGAGGGGGCGGGGGTCGCCGTCACCGAGCTGGTGCGGTCCCGGCTCGCCAGGACCGAGCGGGGGCGGGCGGCGCTGGCCGGGCTCGACGACGCGGGGGCCGGTGACTCCGGACGTGCGGGGGTGGGCGACTCGGGACGCGCGGGGGTGGGCGACTCCGGACGTGCGGGGGCGGAGGCGCAGGCGGTCCTGCGGGAGGAGATCGAGGGCGACCCGGAGCTGGAGCGGCAGCTGGCCTTCCACCTCCACGCGCCCACGACCTACTACCGCGACTCCATGGTCATCGACCGCAGCACGATCTCGCGCAGCCAGATCTCGTTCGGCCCCCTGACCATCACGAAGTCCCCGGGTCCCCTCGCGGTCCTCGCGCTGACCGGCGTACTGCTGCTGGCCCTGGTCGCGCTCGGCGTGTACGGGGGAACGCGGCTTCTCACCGACGACGGCCCCCGGGACACCGCGGCGCAGCGGAGCGGTGAGACAGGCGGCAAGGGCGCGTCGGAGGAGAAGGGGGCCGCCGGCGCGGGCACCGGCAGCGCTGCGGCCGACCGCACCCGCGCGCTGACCGTGGCGCAGACGCGTGACGCCCTGCCCGCCCGGCAGGACCTGCGGCCCGGCTGGGCCCTGCAGGGGAGGGCTGGCGCCAAGAAGGCCGAGCGGTCCGGCGGCTGTCACGAGGGTGGCGTGCTGTACGCGTTGGCGTCGCCGGAGTCCGGCCACGTCCGCGCAGAGTTCCGGATCTTCGCCTGCGCTTCGCCCACCCAGGCGGGTCGCGCGCACCAGCAGCTCGTCGAGGACCAGTCCGGATACGACAGGACGACACCGCTCTCGCTGCCGCCCCTCGGCGACGAGAGCTCGACCTTCACGTACTACAAGGAGCCCGAGGACAGCACGAACGCCATGGCCGTCGTCCGGGTGGGCAGCACCGTGGCGTGGCTGCGGCTCGGAGAGGTGGGCGACCTGCCCGGATACGAGGCGCAGCTCGAAGAGCTGACCCGGGCGTTCGTCGGGCGGATCGAGCGGACCCTGGCCGCCGACTGACCGCGTCGACCAGCCGGGTTCACCCCTCCCACTCCGCCCGCAGTTCACCCCTCCCACTGCGCCCGCAGCCAGTCCTCCACCTCGCCCACATGAGCCGCCGCCGCGGCCCGCGCCGCCTCCGGATCCCGTGCCACGAGCGCCCGGTGGATGCGGGCGTGTTCGCGGCGGGTGCGTTCGAAGGCGCCTTCCTCCTGGTAGCCCCGCCACACCCGGGCGCGGAACGTGCGCGAGGAGAGGCCCTCCAGTATCGCGGCCATCGTGTCGTTGCCCGCCGCGAAGGCGATCGTGCGGTGGAACGCCAGATCGTGGGAGAGGATCTCCTCCGGGTCGTCGGTGGCGTTCATGGCCTCCAAATGCTTTTCCACGTCGGCGAGTTGGGTCTCTGTGATCCGGGCCGCCGCCAGCGCGGTCGCCGTGGACTCCAGGACCCGGCGCACTTCCAGGAGCTCGACGAGTTGCGGTCCGCGGGACAGGTCCGCCACCACGCCGAAGGTCTCCAGGAGGTCCCCGGCCTCCAGCTGCGTGACGTAGATGCCGGAGCCGTGCCGCGCTTCGAGGACGCCGAGCACCGTCAGCGCGCGGATCGCCTCCCGCATGGAGCTGCGCGATATGCCCAGCTGGACCGCCAAGTCCCGTTCAGTGGGCAGTCGTTGACCCGGCTCGAGGCGGCCCTCGCCGATCATCGCCTTGATCTGTTCGATGGCCCGCTGCGTCACGGTGCCCTTCTGCGGGGCGGACTGCTCCGGCTGGTCCACGTAACGCTCCTCTGCTGGCCGAGTGCGCCGCAGTCTAGCCAGAGATGTGGTCCTACCACCACGGCCGGAAAGCGCGAATAGTTGGCGTCGAGGGGTGTTGTGGGCGACAAGTGGTCTGATAAATATTCGCGTCATCAGGCCCTGCAGACCCGCTCGATCACTCTCGATCAGTCTCGATCACGCTCCACCCTTCTTCGTTCATCTTCGATGAGGAGCCGTCAGATGGCCGGCAGGAAAGTGCGCAACAGGCCCAGCAGCACGCGGACTTCACGGGCGGTGCGCGCCGCCGCCGCGGCCGCCTGCGCGTCCCTCGTCCTCGCCGCGTGCGGCAGTACGAAGGACACCGCGTCGCCCGGCGGCGGAGGTGGCGGCGAGGGGAAGGTCGGAGTGATCCTGCCCCTGCTGACCTCGCCGTTCTGGCAGTCGTACAACGACTATGTCCCGAAGATGGCCAAGTCCGAGGACGTCGACGCGATGAAGACGGTCAACTCCAACAGCGACCCATCGCAGCAGATCACCGACATCAACAACCAGCTGAACCAGGGCGTGCGGGGCCTCGTCGTCGCGCCGCTCGACAGCGCCGCGATCGCCGCTGGCCTCGACCAGGCCGAGCGCAAGGGCGTGCCCGTCGTCGCCGTGGACGTCGCGCCCGAGAAGGGCAAGGTCGCGATGGTGGTGCGGGCGAACAACGTCGCGTACGGCGAGAAGGCCTGCGACTACCTCGGCGGCCGGGTCAAGACCGGCAAGGTCGTGCAGGTCATGGGGGACCTCGCGTCCGTCAACGGCCGCGAGCGGTCCAAGGCCTTCCGTGACTGCGTGCGGAAGAAGTACCCGAAGCTGAAGGTCCTGGAGATCCCCGCCAAGTGGGAGTCCGACACGGCCGCCGCCAAGCTGGACACGCTGCTGAACTCCCACCCCGACATCAAGGGCATCTACCTCCAGGCGGGCGGCGTCTACCTCGCGCCCACCCTGCAGACCCTCAAGTCGAAGGGAATGCTGAAGAAGGCGGGCGAGAAGGGGCACATCACCGTCATCTCGAACGACGGCATCCCGCAGGAGTTCGACGCCATCCGCAAGGGCCACATCGACGCCACCGTCTCGCAGCCCGCCGACGCCTACGCCAAGTACGGCATGCACTACATCAAGGCCGCGATGAACGGCGAGAAGTTCGAGCCGGGCCCGACCGACCACGACTCGACCATCGTCAAGCTGCCCAGCGGCATCCTCGAGGACCAGCTGCCCGCCCCGCTCGTCACCGAGAAGAACGTCGACGACGCCGAGCTGTGGGGCAACACGGTCGGATGAGCGCGCACACGACGAACATCCCGCTCGTCGAGGCGGCCGGCATCGTCAAACGGTACGGGCCCACCGTTGCCCTGCGGGACGGCCGCCTGACCGTCCTGCCGGGCGAGTCGCACGCCCTCGTCGGCCGCAACGGCGCGGGCAAATCCACCCTCGTCACCGTCCTCACCGGCCTCCAGGCACCCGACGCGGGCACCGTCCGCTTCGACGGGGAACCCGCGCCGCCGCTCACCGACCGCGACGCCTGGCGCCGCAAGGTGGCCTGCGTCTACCAGAAACCCACCGTCGTACCCGACCTGACGGTCGCCGAGAACCTCTTCATCAACCGGCAGCCGCAGGGCCGCGGCGGCTTCATCAGCTGGCGGCGGCTGCGCGCCGAGGCGGCGCGGGTCCTCGACACCTGGGACGTGCGCGTCGACCCCGAGGCGCGCACCGCCGACCTCAAGGTCGAGGACCGCCAAATGGTCGAGATCGCGCGGGCGTTGAGCTTCGGCGCGCGGTTCATCGTCCTCGACGAGCCGACCGCGCAGCTCGACAACCGCGAGATCGAACGCCTCTTCACCCGCATGCGCGCCCTCCAGGACTCCGGCGTCACCTTCCTGTTCATCTCGCACCACCTCCAAGAGGTGTACGAGGTGTGCCAGACCGTCACCGTGCTGCGCGACGCCCGCTGGATCACCAGCGCACCCGTCGCCGAGCTGCCGCGCGCCGCCCTGGTGGCGGCCATGGCCGGCGAGGTCATCGCGCGGCAGGCCGACGCCGAGGAGGCCGTGGCACGCGCCGGGGTCCCCGCCGACGCCCCCGTCATGCTCGACGTCAAGGGCCTGACCGGGGAGTCGTACACCGACATCGACCTCACCGTGCGCGAGGGCGAGGTCGTCGGCCTCGCGGGATCCAGCGCCAGCGGCAAGATCCACCTCGCGGAGAGCTTCGCCGGACTCCACACCCCGACCGCAGGGGCCGCCCAACTCGGCGGGGAGCGGCTGCCGTTCGGAGATGTGACCGCCGCCCTGCGGGCCGGAGTGGGCTGCGTCCCGCGCGACCGCCACGGCCAGGGCCTCGTCCCCGGCATGACCATCGGGGACAACGCCACGATGAGCGTCCTCGACCGGCTCGGCCGCCACGGCTTCGTCGGCACCGGCGCCAGACGCCGCTTCGCCGACGACCTCATCGAGCGCCTCGACATCCACGCCGACGGCCCCGACCAGCCCGTCTCCGACCTCTCCGGCGGCAACGCCCAGAAGGTCGTGATGGCCCGCGCCCTCGCCTCCGACCCGCGTCTCCTGGTCCTCATCAACCCGACCGCGGGCGTCGACGTGAGATCCAAGGAGTCCCTGCTCGCCCGCGTGGACCACGCCCGCGAGGACGGCACCGCCGTGCTCGTCGTCTCCGACGAACTGGACGACCTGCGCCGCTGCGACCGCGTGCTGGTCCTCTTCCACGGCCGGATCGTCGCGGAGCACGCGGCGGGCTTCGACGAACACGACCTGATCGCGTCCATCGAGGGCGTGGACCGGACGAGCCCCGTCAGGGGCGCGGGGAACTGCGCGACCAGCCGCAACGCCCCCTCAGGCGAACCACAAGGAGACCACCATGGCTGACCTCAAGGCCCCGGCCGCGACGGCGGCCACCCCCGGACCACCGGACCGGGGCGCGGCCCCGGCCCAATCCGTACTCCTGTGCCGTGCCCGCGAACTGGCTCTGGTCCCCGCCCTGTTGCTGCTCATGCTGCTGGGCGCGCTGCTCAACGACTCGTTCCTGACCGAGCGGAACCTCATCTCCGTCCTCGGCGCGTCCGCCGCACTCGCGATGGTCGTCCTCGCCGAGTCGCTCGTCCTCATCACCGGCAAGTTCGACCTGTCCCTGGAGTCGGTCGTCGGCATCGCGCCCGCCGTCGGCGCGCTCCTCGTGCTACCGGCCGCCCAGGCCGGATTCGGCACGGACCTGCCCGCCGCCGTCGGCATCCTCGCCATCCTGCTCGTCGGCGCGGCCATCGGCGCCTTCAACGGCGTTCTCGTCGTCAAGCTCAAGCTCAACGCGTTCATCGTGACGCTCGCCATGCTCATCGTGCTGCGCGGGCTGCTCGTCGGCGCCACCGAGGGCAAGACCCTCTTCGGCATGCCCGAGGCCTTCTACACCCTCGCCACCTCCACCTTCCTGCACATCCCCCTGTCGGTGTGGCTCGCCGCGGCCGCCTTCGGCAGCGCGGGCTTCGTGCTCAAGTACCACCGCGTGGGCCGTGCCCTGTACGCGATCGGCGGCAACCCGGAAGCGGCCCGGGCCGCCGGCATCCGCGTCGAACGCGTCATGCTCGGCGTGTTCGTCGCCGCGGGGGCCCTCGCCGCGATCGGCGGGCTCATGCAGACCGGCTACGTGGGCGCCATCAACGCCAACCAGGGCCAGAACATGATCTTCACGGTGTTCGCCGCCGCCGTCATCGGAGGCATCAGCCTCGACGGCGGCAAGGGCACCATGTCCGGCGCCCTCACCGGCGTCCTGCTCCTCGGTGTCGTACAGAACCTGCTCACCCTCGCCCAGGTGCCGTCCTTCTGGATCCAGGCCATCTACGGCGGAATCATCCTGGTCGCCCTGATGATCGCGCGCGTCACCACGGGCCGCGCACAGGACTGACCCCGCACCGTCCGCACCGGCCCCGCACCGGTCCGCCGCCCTCTGCCTGCGCGACACGCCCCTTCCGGAAAGGCCTCCTGTGTCCCCGACCCCCTCCCGCATCACCGCGGTCGACACCTACGACATACGGTTCCCGACCTCACGGGAACTGGACGGGTCCGACGCGATGAACCCCGACCCCGACTACTCCGCCGCCTACGTGGTGCTCCGCACCGACGCCGGCGACGGCCTGGCGGGGCACGGCTTCACCTTCACCATCGGCCGCGGCAACGACGTCCAGGTCGCCGCGATCCGCTCCCTGCGCCACCACCTGATCGGCCGCCCCGTCGACGAGCTCTGCGCCGACCCCGGCACGGTCAACCGCGACCTCGTCGGCGACAGCCAGCTGCGCTGGCTCGGCCCCGAGAAGGGCGTGATGCACATGGCCATCGGCGCCGTCGTCAACGCCGTCTGGGACCTGGCGGCCAAGCGGGCCCGCAAGCCGCTGTGGCAGCTGCTCGCCGACGCCACGCCCGAATGGCTCGTCTCCCAGGTCGACTTCCGCTACATCGCCGACGCCCTCACCCCGCAGGAGGCCCTTGAACTGCTGCGGTCCGGCCGCACGGGCGCGGCGGACCGCACGGCCCGGCTCAAGAGACACGGCTTCCCCGGCTACACCACCTCACCCGGCTGGCTCGGCTACAGCGACGAGAAGCTCACCCGGCTCGCCCGCCAGGCCGTCGCCGACGGCTTCACCCAGATCAAACTGAAGGTCGGCGCCGATCTCGCCGACGACATCCGCCGCTGCCGCACCGCCCGCGAGGCCATCGGCCCCGACATCCGCATGGCCGTCGACGCCAACCAGCGCTGGAACGTCGACGAGGCCGTCCGGTGGACGCGCGCCCTCGCCGAGTTCGACCCCTACTGGGTCGAGGAACCCACCAGCCCCGACGACGTCCTCGGCCACGCCGCGATCCGCACGGCCGTCGCCCCCGTCAAGGTCGCCACCGGCGAACACGTGCAGAACCGCATCGTCTTCAAACAGCTCCTCCAGGCCGACGCCATCGACGTCCTCCAGATAGACGCGGCACGGGTCGGCGGGGTCAACGAGAACCTCGCCATCCTGCTGCTCGCCGCCAAGTTCGGCGTTCCCGTCTGCCCGCACGCGGGCGGCGTCGGCCTCTGCGAGCTCGTCCAGCACCTGTCGATGTTCGACTACGTGGCGCTCGCGGGCACCACCGAGAACCGCGTCATCGAGTACGTCGACCACCTCCACGAGCACTTCACCGACCCGGTGGTGATCCGCGCGGGCCACTACACGGCCCCGACCGCACCGGGCTTCTCGGCGACCATGCGGGCCGAGTCCGTCGCCGAGTTCACCTATCCGGACGGCACGTTCTGGGCCGCCGACCTCGCACAGGACGACCCCGCACACGACCACCTCGCACAGGACAAGGGAGCAGCCGCATGACCGACTTCCAGGGGCTCAAGGCCCTGGTCACCGGCGGGGCGTCCGGCATCGGCCGGGCCACCGCCGACCTCCTCACCGCACGCGGAGCAGAGGTGGCCGTCCTCGACCTCGACCCGAGCGGGGTGCACAAGCCCCTGCGCGCGTACGCCGGAGATGTCAGCGACGACGTGTCCGTACGGGAGGCCGTCGCCGCGGCGGCGGCCGACCTCGGCGGCCTCGACGTCCTGGTCAACAACGCGGGCATCGGCGCGCAGGGCACCGTCGAGGACAACGACGACGCCCAGTGGCACACCGTCCTCGACGTCAACGTCCTCGGGATCGTCCGCACCACCCGCGCCGCCCTGCCCCACCTGCGCCTCTCGACGAGCGCGGCCGTCGTCAACACCTGCTCCATCGCCGCGACCGCCGGCCTCCCGCGACGCGCCCTGTACGCGGCGTCGAAGGGAGCGGTGCTCTCCCTCACCCTCGCCATGGCCGCCGACCACGTGCGCGAAGGGGTCCGCGTCAACTGCGTCAACCCCGGCACCGTCGACACGCCGTGGGTCGGCCGGCTCCTGGACGCCGCCCCCGACCCGGCCGCCGAACGGGCCGCGCTGGCGGCCCGCCAGCCCACCGGCCGCCTCGTCACCGCGGAGGAGGTCGCGGGCGCCATCGCCTACTTGGCGAGCCCCCTGTCCGGAGCCACCACGGGCACCGCACTCGCCGTCGACGGCGGCATGCAGGGCCTGCGGCTCCGGCCGGTGAACCGGTGAGCGGCCCGGCGCGGCGCGCCCTCGGACACAGTGGTGTCGAGGTGACCGAGCTGTCCTTCGGCGCCGCCGGCATCGGCAACCTCTACGCGCCGGTCACCGACGAACAGGCGGCCACCGCCCTCGACCGTGCCTGGAGCGCGGGCATCCGCTACTTCGACACCGCCCCGCACTACGGCCTCGGCCTGTCCGAGCGCAGGCTGGGCGAGGCGCTGCGCGGCCGGGACCGCTCCGCCTACGTCATCTCGACGAAGGTCGGCAGAATCCTGGCGCCGGCCGACGAGGTGACCGGCGACGACCTCGCCGACGGCGGCTTCGCGGTGCCGCGCACGCACCGCAGGATCTGGGACTTCAGCGCGGACGGCGTGCGCCGCTCGCTGGAGTCCAGCCTCACCCGCCTCGGCGTCGACCGTGTCGACGTCGTCTTCCTGCACGACCCCGACGACCACGCCGAAGAGGCCTTCCGCGAGGGCTACCCGGCGCTGGAGAAGCTGCGCTCCGAAGGCGTCGTCGGCGCGATCGGCGTGGGCATGAACCAGGCGGAGATGCTCACCCGCTTCGTCCGCAAGACCGACGTCGACGCCGTGCTCTGCGCCGGCCGCTACACACTCCTCGACCACCGGGCCCTCACCGAACTGCTGCCCGCGGCGAGCGAGCGCGGCACGACGGTCGTCATCGGCGGCGTCTTCAACTCCGGCCTGCTCGCCGACCCCAGGCCCGGGGCTCGGTACGACTACACCGAGGCGCCATCTGAACTGCTGGCGCGCGCCCAGGCCCTGCGGGCGGTCGCCGAACGGCACGGCACCACGCTCCGGGCCGCCGCGCTCGCCTTCCCCACCGGCCATCCGGCCGTCGCCAGCGTGCTGGTCGGCATCCGCGCGCCGGAGCAGGTCACCGACGCCGCCGAACAGTTCGCCGCCGAGGTGCCCGCCGGGTTCTGGCAGGAGGCGAAGGAGACCGGGCTGCTGCCGCCGGATGTGCCGGTCCCCGGAGGGACACGGGAAGCCGCGCCGGAAGACATACCGGGAGGCGTACGGGGAAGGGGCCGGCTGTGAGAGTCGCCCTGCACACCAAGGTCCGCGCCGACCGAGTCGACGCCTACGACGCCGCGCACCGCGAGGTGCCCGCCGAACTCACCGCCGCGATCCGGGCCGCGGGCGTGTCGTCCTGGACGATCTGGCGCAGCGGCACCGACCTCTTCCACGTCCTGGAGTGCGAGGACTACGGGCGCATGCTCGCCGAGCTGGAGCGGCTTCCGGTCAACATCGCCTGGCAGGCGCGGATGGCCGAGCTGCTCGACGTGGCGCACGACTACTCCGCCGAGGGCGCCGACGCCGGACTGCCCGTCGTATGGGAGCTGCCGTGACCGGGACCGGGCCGCTCCTCGTCGACGCCCACCACCACGTGTGGGACCTCTCCGTGCGCGACCAGGAGTGGATCACCGGCGACACCCTCGCGCCGCTCCGCAGGAACTTCACCCTGGCCGACCTCGCGCCCGAGGCCCGCGCGGCGGGTGTCGGCGTCACGGTCCTCGTCCAGACCGTGACCGTCCCGGACGAGACCCCGGAGCTGCTCGCCCTCGCGGCGGACAGCGACCTCGTCGCGGGTGTCGTCGGATGGACGGACCTCACCCGTCCGGACGTGGCCGACACGCTGGCCGCACTCCGTGAACTGCCAGGAGGGCAGCGCTTGGTGGGTATCCGCCACCAGGTGCAGGGCGAGCCCGAGCCGGAGTGGCTGCTGCGCCCCGACGTCCGCAGGGGCCTGGTGGCAGTCGCCGCGGCCGGTCTCGCCCACGACCTCGTCGTCCTGCCGCATCAGCTGCCCGCCTGCGCCAAGGCGGCCGCGGACCTGCCTGAACTCACCTTCGTACTGGACCACTTGGGCAAGCCGCCCATCGCGTCGGGGGCGCTCGAACCCTGGGCGTCCGCGGTCCGTGCGCTCGCCGCGCGCCCCAACACCGTGTGCAAGCTCTCCGGCATGGTCACCGAGGCCGACCACGCGACGTGGACCGTGGACGACCTGCGGCCCTTCGTGGACACCGTGGTCGAGGCGTTCGGCCCCCGGCGGCTGATGTTCGGCTCCGACTGGCCCGTCAGCACGCTCGCGGCCCGTTACGGCGAAGTCCTGGACGCCGCACGGTTGTTGACGGGCCACTTGGAGGCGGCCGAGCGCGCCGAGGTGTTCGGTGGCACGGCCCGGCGCGTCTACGGCTTCTGAGCGGGCGGGGCGAGCCGCGTCGGCGACAGGAACTCACGGACGTACGTACGCTCCCAGCAGGCGCCCGTCTCGCGCAGCTCGCGCCGGGTCGTGTACCGGTAGCGGTAGAGCCGGGCGCGGATGTACGCGGGCGGGGCGTCGGGCGGGAACGGCGAGCTCCGCAGCAGCCGCAGGGTGTCCCGGTCACCGTCCAGAAGGCGCTCCACGAGCGGCCCGAACCACGAACGGGCATACGCGGGGGAGAGCCCGGCGAACCACATCATCCAGTCGAGCCGCAGGTGGTACGGGGCGAACTGGCGCGGCCGGCGGCGCACGTCACCGGGTTTTCCCTTGAACTCGTACGCCCGCCAGTCGCCGTCCTCGCGCGGCGCCTCGTCCGCCGTGCCCTCGACGACGACCTCCTGGCGGACGCGGCTGACGCTGCCGAACGCGCCGTACGCGTTGACGAGGTGCAGCGGGTCGAACGAGCAGTTCATGACCTGCCGCCGGGACAGCAGATTGCGCACCGGACGGTAGCTCAACGCCAGGAGCAGCGCGGAGACGGTGGTCACCACCACCACGTACCAGAGGGGTGCCGCCCCGACAGGGGGTGCCGCATGCCATGCGGACAGGTCGAGTGCGGAGACCGCGAGCACGATCGTGAGCCAGTTCAGCCAGGCGAAGTTGCCCGAAAGGACCAGCCACAGCTGGGTCACGATCATGAGGGAGGCCGCGCCCGTCGCCACCGGCTGCGGCGTGAACAGCAGGACCGGCACGGCCAGTTGGGTGACGTGGTTGGCCGCGACCTCCACCCGGTGCACGGGCTTCGGCAGATGGTGGAAGAACCAGCTCAGCGGGCCAGGCATCGGCTGCGTCTCGTGGTGGAAGTACAGACAGGTGAGCTTGCGCCAGCACGCGTCCCCGCGCATCTTGATCAGCCCGGCGCCGAACTCCACGCGGAAGAGCACCCAGCGCAGAAGAAGGAGCACGAGAATGGGTGGCGCCACCTGGTCGTTGCCGAGGAAGACGGCGAGGAAGCCCACCTCCAGGAGCAGCGACTCCCAGCCGAAGCCGTACCAGGTCTGGCCCACGTTCACGATGGAGAGGTACAGCGCCCAGGGCACCAGCCACAGCAGCATCGCGCCCCACAGCGGCAGCAGCCCGTCCGCACCGGCCAGCAGTGCCACCGCGACCGCGCAGCCCGCCCAGGCGCAGAGCGCGAAGAAGCGGTCCGAGTAGTGGAGCTGGAAGAGGCTCGGCGCCCGCCGGAACGGCACCTGTGCGACGTACCGCGGCACGGGCAGTATTCCGCGCTCGCCGATGAGCGCCCGGAACTGCAGGGCGGCCCCGAGGAACGCCACGAGATACAGCGCGGCCAGGGCCCGCTGGAAGATCAGCCGGCTCAACCAGTACGCGTCCGCGGTGAACCACTCCACGTGCCCATTGTGCCGCCGGCCGACGAGTCGAACCGGTCAGACGGCGGGTGAGGGGGCCATGCGGAACGGGCCAATCGTTCCCCGGCCCTCCCGTCGCTGCCGTCCCGTTCGCCACGGCGGTCTTTTCGCCCGGCCCACGGCCGCCTTCCCGAAATTCGCCGAGTTCCGTCATCAGGCAAATACGCAAGAGTTTCCGAATGATATGGAGCGGCCGCGTCCGATTGCCGTGGATGTGGCGCATTCGTGACGGTAATGGCGCGGCATTGAGTCAAATAGCGCTGGTAGTTGATTTTCAGATATGGCAGAGTCGTGCGTCGGGTGGCCGGTTCAGTCGATGAAATTGATCCAGCTGGTCTTACGGCCGCTCACGGATCAGCCGTCAGCCGCGGGGGAGAAGTCGGCTCATGAACTTGGTGGAACGCGGTGAAGAACTTTCGATCATGGAGCACATGCTCGACTCGACTGCGAGCGGGCATGGCGGAGTCATTCTGGTCAGCGGCGCGGTGGCCAGTGGCAAGACCGCGCTGCTGCGCGCTTTCGAGACGCGCGTCAGCGCCTCGGGCGCACTGCACCTGCAGGCCACAGCGTCGGATGCGGAGAGCGACCTGCCCCTCGGGGTGATGGGGCAACTGCTCCTCGGCGCCGATCTGCCGGCCGCCGACGCCCGGCGCGCGGCACGGCTCGTGGAGCTCATCGCCGGCTCGGCCCAGTCGCGGCGGGCAGCGGGGGAACTGCCCGCCGTGGCCATGAACGAGATTCCGGAGCTCTGCGGGATTCTACTCGAAAAAGCCAGGGAAAGGCCCCTGGCGCTCAGTATTGACGACGCACGGCATGCCGACGAACACTCGCTGGAATGCCTCCTCTTCCTCGCCCGCAGGCTGGCCGTCAGCCGCATTCTGGTCGTGCTGGGCGAGAACAGTGGCTTCCTGGCGGGACACGCGAGATTGCGCGTTGATTTGCTGCGTCTGCCGGGCTGCCGAAATATCAGGCTCGGCCCGCTCAGGCGCTCCGGAGTCGCGGAGATGATCTCCGTATTCGGCGATCCGGGGTGGCGGACGCGCAAGCTGGTCTCGGAGCTCCACCACATGGGCGGCGGCAGCCCGCTGCTGACCCGCGCGCTCATCGAGGACCACCGCGCCGCGGGCCCCGGAACCACACCGTCCGCAGCTCTGGCGCCGGGCGAGTCGTTCGTACGGGCCGTCGCGACCATTCTGTACCGCAGCGATCTCGCCACGCGGCGCACCGCCTGGGCCCTGGCGGTGGCGGGCGCCGACATGTCCCTCGCCGAACTGGTGGAGGTCCTCGGGACCAGCAGGGAATCGCTTCTGCGCAGCCTGCGGGCACTGAACGAGGCGGGCCTCCTCGACGCCGGCTGGTTCCGCCACGACGCCGGGCGCGCCGCGGTGCTCAGGAGCCTGGAGCCCGCCGACCGGGCCCGCGTCGAGGCCCGCTGCGCCCAGGTGCTGCACGAGCACGGGGCGGCCTCGGCCGTCGTCGTGCGGCACCTCATCGCGGCGGAGACGGCCGACACGCCCTGGGCGCGGCGCACCCTGATCGAGGCGGCGGAGCGCGCCCTCGCCGACGACGAGGTCGACCTCGCCCTCACCTGCCTGCGCATCGCCCGCGACAGCAGCACCGACCCGGACCAGACCCTGGAGATCCGCGCCGCGCTCACCCGGGCGGGCTGGCGCGTCAACCCGGCCGGTGTCGCCCAGCACCTGCCCGAGCTCACCGCCGCGGCACTGGACGGACGCCTCGGCACGCGGCACGCCGACGAACTCGTCGGCCACCTCCTCTGGTTCGGCCGGGCGGAGCGCGCCCTCGACGTACTCGGCGCCGTCGAGCGGCAGAGCACCGCGCCGTCGGGGCGGTCCGGCCCCGGCGTCCGGGACCGGCACGACTGCCCGCGCCGCTGGATGACGTACGCCTATCCGGGACTGCCCGCATCCGCAGGGGCCTGCCTGGGCGGGACGCCGGAGCACACGACGGCGGAGGACACGAGCCCGCAGCACGCGGCGGCGCTGGCGCGCAGCCCCCACCGGCGGGCGGCCACCCTGATGAAGGCCCTCCTCGACGGGCCGGGCGACGACGTGGTGGTCCGGGCCGAGCAGATCCTGCAGAGCACCCGCCTCGACGACGGCACGCTGACGCCCCTCCTGGTCGCGCTCAACTCCCTGCTGCTCGCCGACCGCCTGGACGCGGCGGGCTTCTGGTGCGAGACGCTCCTGAAGGAGGCCGTCGAGCGGCGCGCCCCCATGTGGCAGGCGCTGCTCGCCGCGGCCAAGGCACGCATCGAGCTCAGGACGGGCGCACTCGTCGCCGCTCGGGAGTCGGCGCGCTCCGCGCTCGCCCTGGTCCCCGCGGACGGCTGGGGCGTGGCCGTCGTCTCGCCCATGGCCACCGCCGTGTTCACCAGGACCGTCATGGGCCGGCTCGACGAGGCCGCCGCCCACCTCAGCGTCCCCGTGCCGGACGCCGCGTTCCAGACCGCCGACGGCCTGCTCTACCTGCGCGCCCGCGGCCACTACTACCTCGCCGCCGGACGCCCCTACGCCGCCCTCGACGACTTCCTCACCTGCGGGGACCTCATGCGGCGCTGGGACTTCGACCTGCCCGCGCTGGTGCCCTGGCGCACCGACGCGGCCGAGGCCCACCTGTCGCTCGGCGACCGCGACCGCGCCCGGGCCCTGGCCGAGGAGCAACTTGCCCTGAGCGGACGGAAGAAGGACTGCGCGCGAGCCGTCTCGCTGCGGATGCTCGCCGGCACACTGGACGCCGCACACCGGCCGCCGCTGCTCGGCGAGGCCATCGACATCCTTCAGGACCACGGGCACCGCCTCGAACTGGTCCGCGCCACCGACGAATCGGCCCGCGCGCAGCGCGAGCTCGGCAAGGTCGGCCAGGCGCGCGCCCTGGCCAGGAAGGCGCAGCGGCTCGCGGGGGAGTGCGGAGTGCCCGTGCCCAGCATGCCGGCCGACGCCGACAGCCCGCACCCCGCCGAACAGCCGTGGTCGGCCGGGAACCGCCGACATCCCGACGAACTCAGCAACGCCGAACTGCGTGTGGCCACGCTCGCCGTCCGCGGCCACACCAACCGCCAGATCGCCGACAAGCTCTGCATCACGATCAGCACCGTCGAGCAGCATCTGACCCGGGCGTACCGCAAGCTCGCCGTCCAGCGGCGGGCGGACCTCGCGGCCAAGCTGAACCCCCTCGCGGGGCCGGGGGAGGAGGACCGCGAGGGGGACGCGACGCACGACGCCTGTGACCGGCTGCACGTGGGCTGACGACCGGACGTCGGTCATGTCCGTCTCCCCGTTGGTGAGCACGGCCGGCATCTCCTTGTCGAGGTGTCGCGAGGTGTCGCGAGGCCCTGGCACAGTCGCGGTGGTGCGGTTCCGTTTCTACGCGGCGGGCGGTCACACGGCGGTCCGAAGATCTGTGACCGGCTCACAGGAAGTCCGGGCACGCCCGGGCACGGCGGGCTGTGACCGGTGCGTGACGACGGTTCGGGCACCGTGGACTTCATGATCAGCTCCCCGATGAGGCCCCCGTGACGAGGGTCCTGGTGGTCGAGGACCACGCCGAGCTCGCGCAGTCGGTGGCGCGGGTGCTGCGCCGCGAGGGCATGGCGGTCGACGTCGCCCTCGACGGCGCGGACGCCCTCGAACGCACTTCCGTCGTCGACTACGACGTGGTCCTGCTCGACCGGGACCTGCCCGGCGTACCCGGCGACGAGGTGTGCCGCCGCCTTGCCGGACAGGCCGCGCACGCCCGGGTGTTGGTGCTGACGGCGTCCGGCACGATCACCCACCGCGTGGCGGGCTTCGGCCTCGGCGCGGACGACTACCTCCCCAAGCCGTTCGCCTACGCCGAGCTGGTGGCCCGCATCCGGACGCTCGGCCGCCGCGCGCGGACGGCGCTGCCCCCGGTCCTCGTACGCGGCGACCTCAGACTCGACCCGGCGCAGCGGGTCGCGTCGCGCGCCGGGGAGCGTCTCGCGCTCACGCCCAAGGAGTTCGCGGTCCTGGAGTACCTGCTCGCGGCCCGGGGCCGGGTCGTGTCGGCCGAGGAGCTCCTCGAGCGGGTGTGGGACGAGGCGACGGATCCGTTCACCACCACGGTCAAGGCGACGATCAACCGCCTGCGGCCGAAGCTCGGCACCCCGCCCGTCATCGAGACCATTCCTCGGGGCGGCTACCGGATTTGAGGGGCCCATGCGTCTGCCCTCGCTCACCACACGCCTCTCGCTGCTGTACGGCGCGCTGTTCGTCGTCTCGGGGGCGGTCCTGCTGGCCATCACGTATCTGCTCGTCGCCCGGTTCCCCGCGGACCGAGCGGTCGTCGACGGGACCGCGACCGGAACCGGAGCGGGTCCCGGGGCCGGGCCCGGCGTCCACACCGCCACCAGGACCGGCGACCTCGCCGGCCTGCTGCACGAACAGGCGGTACGCCAGCACGCCGACCAGCTCCGGGAGGTGCTCGTGCAGTCCGGGACCGCCCTGGCCGTCATGGTCGTGGTCTCCGCCGTCCTCGGCCGACTTGTCGCCCGGCGCGCGCTGCGCCCGCTGCGCACGTTGACCGGCGCCATCCGGCGCATCTCGGCGCACACCCTCCACGAGCGGCTCGCCGTCCAGGGACCTGGTGACGAGATCAAGGACCTCGCCGACACCGTGGACGGGCTCCTCGGCCGCCTGGACACGGCGCTCGACTCCCACCGGCGCTTCGTCGCCAACGCCGCCCACGAACTGCGCACCCCGCTCACCCTGGAACACGCGCTGCTGGAGGAGGCGCTCACCGACCGCGACGCCACCGCGGAAACGTTCCGCGCCCACTTCGAGCGGCTGCTGGAGATCAGCGAACAGCAGGCCCGGCTCCTGGAGTCACTGCTCGCACTCGCGGGCAGTCAGCGGGGCCTCGGGCACCGGGAGCGGCTGGACCTCGCCCGCGTCACCGAGGGGGCCCTGCACGCCTCGCTCCCGCGGTTCGAGGAGCGCGGGCTGCGCGTGGAGACCGCCATCCGTTCCGCGGCCGTGCTGGGCGACCCGGCCCTCGTCCAGCGCCTGGTGTCCGACCTCGTGGACAACGCGGTGGACCACAACACCCCGGGCGGGCAGGTGCGGATCACCACCGGCGGCCGGGGCGGGCGCGCGGTCCTCTCCGTGGCCAACACCGGCACGCGGGTGCCGCCGGACGCGGTGGAACGGCTCTTCGAACCCTTCCAGCGCCTCGGCCGCACGGCGGGCGACGGCCACCACGGCCTCGGCCTCTCCCTCGTGCACGCCATCGCCCTTGCCCACGACGCTGTGATCAGCGCCCGAGCGCGGCCGGGCGGCGGGCTCGCGGTGGAGGTCGCCTTTCCGCTCTGCCCCGGAGAGCGCGACGAGCACGACGAGCACGACGAGCACGACGAGCACGATGAGTTCGCCGGGATCGGGGGGTTCGGTGGGTTCGGTGAGTCCGGTGAATCGCACGGGTCGGGCGGGGAAATCAGCGATATTGCGCAGTTGGACAAGGGTGCCGGACTTCGTTGAGTAAATGACACCGGCGCTTCTACCGTGGTCGCCCGACGTATTTCCCCGACGGGTCCCCGCACTTTCCGCGAGTTTCCGGAGCGCGGGCGGATTTCGGTCCGTCGAGGAATATCACGTATTCGCGATCAGTCCCGCATCGCCGGGACACCGTTCACGGGAGGAACCCCTTGGTTGTCGTGATGGCCCCGGAGGCCACGCAGGAAGATGTCGACGCGGTCGTCGACCTGGTCCGCACGGCCGGCGGGGACGCCTTCGTCAGCCGAGGCGTCACCCGCACCATCGTCGGCCTGGTGGGAGACGTGGCGGCGTTCGGCGCCCTCAACCTCTCCCACCTGCGCGGGGTCCTGGACGTCGTGCGCATCTCGGTGCCGTACAAACTGGTCAGCAGGGAACACCACCTCGACCGCTCCGTCGTGACCGTCGGGGGCGTGCCCATCGGCCCCGACACCCTGACCGTGATCGCCGGGCCCTGTGCGGTCGAGACCCACTCGCAGACCCTGGCCGCCGCGCGGATGGCACAGACGGCAGGGGCCGCGCTGCTGCGGGGCGGGGCCTTCAAGCCGCGCACGTCGCCGTACGCGTACCAGGGGCTCGGCGAGACCGGACTGCGCATCCTCGCCGACGTGCGGGAGGAGACGGGGCTGCCGGTCGTCACCGAGGTCATCGACCCGGCCAGCGTCGAACTGGTCGCCCCCTACGCGGACATGCTGCAGATCGGCACCCGCAACATGCACAACTTCGCGCTGCTCCAGGAGGTGGGCGCGGCCGGCCGGCCCGTGCTCCTCAAACGCGGCTTCGGGGCCACGATCGAGGAGTGGCTGATGGCCGCCGAGTACATCGCGCAGCGCGGCAACCTCGACATCGTGCTGTGCGAGCGCGGCATCCGCACCTTCGAGACCGCCACCCGCAACACGCTGGACATCAGCGCCGTGCCGGTGGTCCAGCGCCTGTCCCACCTCCCCGTGATCGTGGACCCCTCGCACTCGGGCGGCCGCAAGGACCTCGTCCTGCCGCTGACCCGTGCCGCCCTCGCGGTCGGCGCGGACGGCGTCATGATCGACGTGCACCCCGAGCCGGGGCGGGCCCTCTGCGACGGCGACCAGGCCCTGACCCGGACGGAGATCGGCTCGGTGGCGCACGCCGTCGACACGCTGACGCCGCTGATGGGCCGCACCCTCGCGCAGCCGGTGGCCGGTGCGCGGTCCGGTAGGGGTGAATAGGGGTGGCGGAACCCGTGGCGCGCTATTAGTGAGGGGTTCCAGGGCGGAAAGGGCGTTGTTAGGGTGAAAGTGCCCGGCCGGGGAAATTCTCCCGCGGTCGGGCGCGCGGATTCCCGCCGAAGGGTCCGGGGTGCCGAGCGCGGGTGAATTCTGTAATCCGGGAGAACACACCTGCGGGGCACGCGACGCATTCACTTCAGGGGCCCTCGACCAAGGGCGAATGCGTACGTGACGCACAGCGAAGCGGACCGAAGGCGGCAGGGGGACTCGGCGCTGGGGCGCGGCCGGGCGGTGTGCCGGGACGCGCGCACGGGGGACAACAGAGCTTGAGGGGGAGTTGAGTTGGCAACACCTGAGCACGCAGAGATCGACCGGCTCATGGTCGTCGAGGTCGAGATCGGCTCGCTGTCGACGACGGACTCACCGCGGACGACCGGAGTCGATCCGGAGCACGTGCAGGCACTCGCGGTCGTACAGACGCCGCTGCCGCCGATCACCGTGCACCGTCCGACGATGCGGGTCATCGACGGCCTGCACCGCTTGCGCGCCGCCGAACTCCAGGGGCGCAGCAAGATCGCGGTGAAGTACTTCGACGGCGCGGAGGACGACGCCTTCGTGCTCGCCGTCGAATCGAACGTCACACACGGTCTGCCGCTGACGACGGCGGACCGCAAACGGGCGGCGGCGCGCATCATCGCCTCCCACCCGCAGTGGTCGGACCGGATGATCGCGTCGGTCAGCGGCATCGCGCCCGGCACCGTCGCGGACCTCCGCAGGCGCGCCCCGGGCGGCCGGCAGGGCGACGAGAGCCGGATCGGCCACGACGGCCGGGTCCGGCCCATCAACGGCGCGGAGGGGCGCAGGCTCGCCGGTGAGCTGATCGCCCAGAACCCGGGCCTTTCGCTGCGCCAGGTGGCCAGGGTCGCGGCCATCTCGCCGGAGACGGTGCGCGATGTGCGCAACCGCATGATGCGGGGTGAGGACCCCGTGCCGCAGCGCGGGAAACAGGCGCACCGCGAGGACCGCGGCACCGCCCGGGTCGGCAGGCCCTCGGCCGTGCCCGACCGGGACGCGGCCCAGGACCGGGCCACCGCCGTCAAGCGGCTCAAGGCGGACCCGGCGCTGCGCTTCAGCGAGATCGGCCGCACCCTGCTGCGGCTGCTCAGCATCCACACCATCAGCAGGGAGGAGTGGGACCAGATCATCGACAAGGTCCCGCCGCACTGCAGGGGCGTCGTGGCCTACCTCGCGGGTGAGAGCGCCGAGATGTGGACGGAGGTCGCGGTACGGGTCCAGAGCAAGGTCGCCGAGTCGGCGTAGCGGGGGCGGTGCTCACACGTAGCAAGGGCGGTGCCCGACACGTAGCGGGAGCGGTGCTCACCAGTGGGGCACCGCCTCTCCCACATGCGCGCCCGGAGGCCTCCGCCTAGCGTGGGCCCATGGAGCACGACCCGGCGGGGCAATGCCGCTGCGGACAGCCGGCCGGGGAGCCGGTCGGCTGTTTCCTCGCGCTGTACGGGGCCGCGCTCCGCATGGGCCGCTTCGACTGGGACCTGGACACGGGCCTGATGACCATGGACGCCACCGCCCACGAGGTCTTCGACGTGCGCCCCGAGGAGTACGACAACCGGCCCGAGACCCTCGCCTTCCGCGTCCCGACCGTCGAGGGCCACCGCCTGGACCAGATCGTGTCGCACGCCCTGAAGGACGGCAGCGACACATACGGCGCGTACTTCCGGATCCGCTGCCACACCGGCGCGCTGCGCTGGACCCACACGCAGGGCTGCATCCAGCGGGACGCCACCGGCCGGCCCCGCCGCATCGTCGGCATCGTCAGGGACGCCACCCGGGAGCTGGGCGACAGCCCCGCCGCCCTGCGTGAGCGGGCCGACGAGGAGGCCGAGCGGCGCCGCACCACCAGCCTCGTCCAGGGCACCACGGCGGCCCTCGCGCACGCCCGCACGGTACGGGACGTCATCGACGTGCTCCGGGACACCCACGGCCTCGCCCACCTGGGCGCATCGAACCTCGTCATGGGTCTCGTCGAGGCGGGCCGCATCCGCCTCGTCGCCGAGGGCCCCGCGGGCAGCTTCGTGCCCGGCACCCGCCTCACAGGCATCGACGAGGAGTACCCGATGAGCGAGGTCGTCCGCACCCTCGCGCCGCGCTACATCGAGACGGCCGACGACTTCGCAGAGTCCTACCCGCTGCTCTGGCCGCACATCGACGAGCTCGGCATCACCGCGGCCGCCTACCTCCCGCTGATCGCGCAGGCCCGCCCCATCGGCGCGCTCGGCCTGCTCTACCAGGACAAGACCGGCTTCACCGACGAGGAGCGCAACGTCCTGGTGGCACTCAGCAGCAGCATCGCGCAGAGCCTGCAGCGCGCCATGTTCTACGAGCAGGAGAAGGACCTCGCCCAGGGCCTCCAGCAGGCCATGCTGCCGCGCACCATCCCCGGCGTGCGGGGCGCGGAGATCGCCGTCCGGTACCGCTCCGCGGCGCTCGGCCGGGACATCGGCGGCGACTGGTACGACGTGATCCCGCTGCCCGGGGGCCGCGTCGGCGCCGTCATCGGCGACGTGCAGGGCCACGACACGCACGCGGCCGCCGTCATGGGCCAGCTCCGCATCGTCCTGCGCGCGTACGCCGCCGAAGGGCACACGCCCGCCACCGTCATGGCCCGCGCCTCCGGCTTCCTGCACGAGCTGGACACCGAACGCTTCGCCACCTGCCTGTACGCGGAGGCCGACCTGTCGACCGGTGTGGTGCAGCTGGTCAGGGCGGGACACCTCGACCCGCTCGTCCTGCTCGCCGACGGATCGTGCCGGCGGGTGCCGGTCGACGGCGGCCTGCCGCTCGGCCTGTCCGCCGAGTTCGGGCAGCTCGACTATCCGGTCACCACGCTCGAACTCGACGCGGAGGAGACCCTGTTGCTCTGCACCGACGGGCTCGTGGAAGTGCCGGGCGCCGACCTCGACGACGGCATGCGGGTCCTGGCGGAGCTCGCCGCCGTCGGCCCCCGGGACCTGCAACGGCTCGCCGACCGGCTCTGCGGCATCGTCGACGGCCGCGGCGGGGACGACGACGCCGCGCTCCTCCTGCTGCGCCGCCGCCCGGCCGAAGCCCCCCGGTCCGGCGGCCGCCTGCGGCAGCACGTCGCGCCGAGCGACCCGGAGGCGCTCGCCGAGGCCCGCCACATGATCCGGGCGGCCGTGCGGGCCTGGGGCGCGGGCGAGCGGGCCGACGAGATCGAGCTGGTCGCCGACGAGATGATCACCAACGCCCTGATGCACACCGACGGCTCCGCGGTGGTGACCGTGCGCGTCCTGAGCGGTACCGACCGGCGGCTGCGCGTCGACGTGGAGGACTCGTCCAGCGCTCTGCCGCGCCGCCGCGACGCCGGCGAGTCCGGGGTGTCGGGCCGCGGCCTGCTCCTGGTGGACCGGCTCGCGGACGTGTGGGGCGTGGACGCGCGCGGCAGCGGCAAGTGCGTGTGGTGCGAGTTCGTCGTGCCCGCGGGCAGAGCGCGGAGGTGAGGGAGAACGATGCCGGAACTGCCCGAAGTGGAAGCCCTGCGCGAGTTCCTGACGGACCATCTGGTCGGCCGGGAGATCGTGCGCGTCCTGCCCACCGCCATCAGCGTCCTCAAGACGTACGACCCACCGCTCACCGCCCTCGAAGGGCGCACCGTCACCGCCGTGGAGCGGCACGGCAAGTTCCTGGACATCGACGCCGACGGCACCCACCTCGTCACGCACCTCGCCCGGGCGGGCTGGCTGCGGTGGCACGACCGGCTCCCCGACGGCGTTCCGCGCCCCGGCAAGGGCCCGCTGGCGCTTCGCGTGGCCCTGGAGACGGGGGAGGGCTTCGACCTCACGGAGGCGGGCACCCAGAAGCGCCTGGCGGTGTACGTCACGCGGGCGCCGGGGGAGCTGCCGGGCATCGCGCGGCTCGGGCCCGACCCGCTGGCCGCCGACTTCGACGAGGAGCGGTTCGCGCGTCTCCTCGCGGGTGAACGGCGGCAGATCAAGGGGGCGTTGCGCGATCAGAGCCTGATCGCGGGCATCGGGAACGCGTACAGCGACGAGATCCTGCACGCGGCCCGCATGTCCCCGTTCCGGCTCACGTCGAGCCTCACCGAGGAGGAAGTCCATGGGCTGCATGTGGCGCTGCTGGCTACGCTGACCGAGGCGGTGGAGCGCTCGCGCGGGGTCGCGGCGGGCCGCCTCAAGTCGGAGAAGAAGAGCGGTCTGCGCGTGCACGGCCGTACCGGCGAGCCGTGCCCGGTGTGCGGTGACACGATCAGGGAGGTCTCCTTCGCCGACTCCTCGCTGCAGTACTGCCCGACGTGCCAGACGGGCGGGAAGCTGCTCGCGGACCGGCGGCTGTCCCGGCTGCTGAAATAGCGGCGCCGGTCAGGGGCGCGGCAGCGTCAGGAGCGGTTCCCCGTCGGCGGTGCGCACTTCGTATCGCTCGGTCTGCCCGGTGCGCAGGGCCGCGGTGCCCCGGGTGCGCACGGTCGGCGCGGGGACCCGCCACGTCGTGACGGTCTGCTCGGAGCCGTCGGCGCCGACGGCGACCAGTTCGCAGACCCGCCCGTCGGCCGCCGCGTCCCGCACCGTGAGCCCGATCTCCGCGCCCCAGGCCCGGTCCCGTGCGGTCAGCGTGGCCGACACTCCGCTGCGGGCGTCCCGCGCGCTGATCCGCACCGGGGTCGGCCCGGGCGCCGTCACGAGGGTGGCGGTGGGGCCGCCGACGGCCAGGACGGCCGCGACGGCGGCCACGCACAGCCGCCGCCTGCGCCGCGCGCCGTGCAGCCGCCCCGCCTGCCGCAGGAGGCGGTCCAGCAGGCCCGGAGAGGGCGCGGCGAACGGCTCCACGGGGGCCGGAGTCACCCGTCCGTACAGCTCCAACTGGTGTCCGGCCGCTCGGAGTTCGTCGAGCGAGAAGAGGCAGGCGGGGCAGCCCACGAGGTGATCCTCGAAGCGGAAGGCGTCCGCCTCGTCCAGTACGCCGAGCGCGTAGGCGCCCGCGTCACGGTGCCGCTCCAGGGGCCTCATGGCGATCCTGCCGTTCGGTGTCGCTGCCGGGTGCTGTTCCTCCTCCGGTACGCAGCGGACGGCCGAATCGTTCAAGGGCCACAGCCCGCTCAGAACAGATGGATCGCCAGGTGGCTCAGCGGCAGCCCGAGCCGCCACGCGGGCGTCCACACCTTCGGTCCGTCCTCCTCGCCCTGCCCGCCGCGGCCGGGCACCGCGTCCAGGTCGGGGGCGAGCAGCTCGGTCTCCTGCAGCCAGCGCCACGCCCGGTCGGCGAGCTCCAGGTCGGGCCGGGGGCCGCCCGCCGCGACGGCGTCCGCCGTGCGGATGGCCATCCGCTCCCGGACCCAGTCCTGCCACGGCTGGCCGTACGCGGTCAGGCTCAGCCAGGTCTCCAGCTGGGAGATCACACGGATGCCGGACAGCTCGCCCTCGCTGTCCGAAAGGAAGATCGTCAGCGCGAGGGCGTCGCGCCCCGCCCGGTACTCGAAGGACGTGGGCGGCATCAGATCGCCGGTGCGCAGCAGCTCGTCGGCGATGTACTCGGCGTACAACCACGCCATCGGGACGGCGAGGCCGCCCTCCTGCGGGCCGTCCGTGTTCCCTCTGCTCTCGTGCCGCATCCGTTCCGCCTTCCTCCGGTCCGCGCGCGCTCCGGCTCTGGCCCCCCAATCCGGCACACGGTGAGGACAGCGGATTACCCGGAAGGGGTGCGGAGCAAGGCGCTTTACGGAGGCTTGACCCGGGCCCCGGTTTCACCGCAGGTGAGCCGCTGTGTGTTGTTCGCGTCACAGGCGGAGCCGTTTGACGCCGTTTCAGCGACTCCGGCGGCCTTGCTCCTTGATTATCCGATAATTCCGTATGTGGATTCGTCTGGCTGGATATCTCCCCCACCCACGGAGCCCGAGCATGAAGCAGCCCGCACGGACCACACGGCACACCCGAACCACCGTCACCTCGAGAAACGGGCCCCGGGCCCTGCGTCCGCGCCCCGCGACAGCCGCCGCGGCGGCCCTCCTGATCGCGGGCGCCGCGGGCACCACGGCGTGCTCCTCGGGCCCGGCCCCGGCGCACTCCCCGGCCGGGGTCGCGGCCGACCGGCGCGGCTTCACGCTCGCCGCCTCCGGAGACGTCCTGCCGCACGCCTCGGTCATCCGCAAGGCCCGCGCCGACGCGGACGGCGACGGCTACGACTTCGCGCCGATGCTCGCGGGTGCCAAGCCCGTCATCCGCAAGGCCGATCTGGCGATCTGCCACATGGAGACCGTCTACGGGGCGGACGGCGACTACAGCGGCTACCCCGCCTTCAAGTCACCGCCCCAGGTGGCCCGCGCCCTCAAGGCCACCGGGTACGACTCGTGCTCCACCGCCTCCAACCACACCCTCGACGACGGCGCGGCAGGAGTGCGCCGCACCCTCGACGCGCTCGACAAGGCGGGCGTCGAGCACGTGGGTTCGGCCCGCTCGGCCGCCGAGGACAAGACCCCGGCGTGGCTCCGGGCGGGTGACGCCAAGGTCGCGCAGCTCGCGTACACCTACGGCACGAACGGCTATCCGCTTCCGAAGGGCAAGCCCTGGTCGGTCGACCTCATCGACCGCGACAAGATCGTCGCGGATGCCCGGCGGGCCCGTAAGGCGGGCGCCGACGTCGTGGTCGTCAGCCTGCACTGGGGAACGGAGTGGCAGGACGAGCCCGACCGGCAGCAGCTGCGGCTCGGCAAGCAGCTCACGGCGTCGCGGACGGGCGGGCGCCCGGACATCGACCTCATCCTCGGCACGCACGCCCACGTCCCGCAGGCCTACGAGAAGGTGAACGGCACCTGGGTGATCTACGGCATGGGCGACCAGATCGCCGGTGAGATGGTCAACCACGAGGGCGACGACGACCCGCGTGGCAACCAGGGCACCATCGGCCGCTTCACCTTCGCTCCGCCCGCGCGTCCCGGCGCCCGCTGGCAGGTGACGAAGGCCGAGTTCCTGCCGATGTGGTTCGACCCGGACGACATGCGCGTCGTCAACCTCAACCGGGCGCTGGACCGCGGCGCGGACGTGCGTGACCTACGCGACCGCATCCGCCGCGTCGTCCTCAGCCGCGGCGCGGGCAAGCACGGCCTGGTCATGGGGAAGTAGGCCCGCGTCACGTCTCGGAGCGGCGTTCTGCCTTCGCCAGCTCCGACTTGCGGTAGGAGTATCCGAAGTACACGACGAGACCGAGCGCGAACCACACGGCGAACCGCGCCCAGGTCTGCCACTGCAGGAACGTGATCAGCCAGATGGAGAAGACCACTCCGATCGCGGGTACCACCGGCATCCCCGGGCAGCGGAAGGTGCGCGGCAGATCGGGGCGCTTGTAGCGCAGCACGATCACCGCGATGCACACCACGACGAACGCCAGCAGGATGCCGATGTTGGTCAGTTCGGCCGCCTCGCCGATCGGCAGGAACCCGGCGATGGCGGCCGACGCGATCCCCACGATCCACGTCACGCGCGTCGGCACGTGCCGGGTCGGGTGCGTCTTGGCGAACCACTTGGGAAGGAGGCCGTCGCGCGACATGCTGAACCACACCCGGGTGCAGCCCAGCATGAACGTGAACATCACCGTGAGGATGCCGATGATCGCGCCCACCGCGATGACGTCCGCCAGACCGCCGAGCCCCACCGACTTGAACGCCGTGGAGAAACCGCTCTCCGGGTCGACGTCCTTGTAGCTCTGCATGCCCGTCAGGACCAGGCAGGCGAGCACGTACAGCACCATCGAGATGGCGAGGGAGTAGAGGATCGCCTTCGGCATGTGCCGCTGCGCGTCCTTGGACTCCTCCGCCGCCGTACTCATCGCGTCGTAACCGAAGACGGCGAAGAAGACGGTCGCCGCACCCGTGAACGCGCCGCTGACCCCGTACGGGAAGAAGGGTTCGTAGTTGCCGGTCTCGATGTGGAAGAAGCCGACCGCGATCACGACGAGCACCACGATCACCTTCAGCACGACCACGATCATCTCGAAGCGTGCGGCGTTCTTGATGCCGAGTGTCAGCAGATACGCGATGAACAGACACAGCACCGCGGCGAAGAGGTCGACCTTGTGCCCGTCGCCGGTGCCTGGCGCGCCCATCATCCAGCTCGGCAGCTCGGCCCCCATCTCCTCCACCAGGAAGCCGAAGTAGCCGGAGATGCCGATCGCGACGACCGCGACGATGGCGGTGTACTCCAGCAGCAGGTCCCAGCCGATGAACCAGCCGGTCAGCTCGCCGAGCACCACATAGCCGTAGGTGTACGCCGACCCGGCCTTCGGGATCATGCCCGCGAACTCGGCGTACGAGAAGGCGGCGGCCGCGCTCGCGACCCCCGCGATCAGGAAGGAGATCAGCACCGCGGGGCCCGCCGTGCCGTTCGCCACGGCGCCGGCGAGGCTGAAGATGCCGGCACCGATGATGCCGCCGACACCGATCGCGGTGAGCTGCCAGAGTCCGAGGGTCTTCGCGAGCCCGCCGCCCGCCCCCGTCTCCGTCTCGTCGATGTGCTCGATGGGCTTGCGGCGCAGCACGCCCTGTCCCATCCGGAGTCCCGACATGATCTCCACCTCTTCGCAGACGGCAGTCGGCTGATGGCGGATCATGATGGCCCAGCCGGGGGCGCGACGGAAGACGCCACACCCCGGGCGTCCGCGGGGCCGTCACGGCGGGGGCCATTCAGGTGCGTGGGTTACGGAACGACGGTCACCGGCCACCGGCCGGCCTTCACCAGGCGGACGGCGACCGAACCGACGATGCGGTGGCCCGCCTGCTCGGACGCGCCGACGACGACGGCGTCGGCCTTCAGGTCGTCCGCGGCGGTGACCAGGCCGGTGTAGGGGTCGCCGCGGAACGTGTGGAACTCCCACCGGACGTCGAATATGTCCTTCACCCGCTCCGTCGCGGCCCGGATCTCCGCGATCAGCCCCTCGGCGATCTCGTCGGTGGTCTCGGCGACCGGCACACCGAACGCGGCGCCGGCGGCGAGCACCGGCTGGATGTACACGACGGCGAGCAGGGCCCGCTGCCGCCGGGCCAGGCCTCCGGCATATGCCGCCGCGCGGAGCGATGAATCGGAGCCATCGACTCCGACCACGATCACCTTGGGCCCGTCGGTGCCGCGTTCGAACTGCTGGGACTGGTCTGCACTCACGCCGAGAGGTTAGCGGAGGCAGTCGTACCGCCTGTGGTCCGGGCGGCCGTGCCCCCTACCGCCGATCTCGGCGCGCGCCCCGGCGCACCTCTTCCTAGAGTCGTGCCCATGACTGTCAGCACGGAGGCGCCCGCGTCCGGTGGGCGGATACGCTCCCGAGACGGTTTCCTCGGCCGCGTCCCCGAGGGGTTTGCCGCCTTCTTCGGAGCCCTCGGCGTCTTCTGCGCGGTCCTCGCCGTCATCGCGCCGCTGCGCCGCCTCCTGATGCCCGTCATCCGCTTCCTGGACCTCGTCACCGTCCCGGTCAGCGCGAACCTCGCGTACGCCGTCTTCCTCTTCCTGCTCGCCGCCGCCACCGCCGCCCGCAAGAAGGTCACCTGGTGGCTCATCGTCACCTATCTGGGCCTGCTCCTCGCCTTCGACGTGCTCGGCGCGGCCCTCGGCTACTGGGCCGAGTCCCTGCCCTCCTTCGTCGTCTGCGGCGCCGCCTTCGTCCTGCTCCTCCTGGCCCGCAAGGAGTTCTCCGCGGACTCCCGGCGCGGCGCCGTCCGGCGGGCCCTCGCGGTCCTCGTCGCGGGCCTCGGCCTCGCCATCCTGCTCGGCTGGGGCCTGGTGGAGCTGTTCCCCGGCACGCTGGTGCGCGGCGAGCGCCTGCTCTGGGCGGCGAACCGGGTCTGCGGCGGGCTGATCCACGGCCACGACTACTTCGACGGCACCCCCTCGCGCACCCTCTACTTCTGGCTCGGCCTGTTCGGCGCCCTCGCCCTGCTCAACGCCGCCGCCACGCTCTTCCGCTCCCAGCGCATGGAAGCGGCCCTGCACGGCGACGAGGAACCCCGCATCCGCGCCCTCCTCGGCGCCTACGGCGACCAGGACTCGCTCGGCTACTTCGCCACCCGGCGCGACAAGGCCGTCGTCTTCTCGCCCAGCGGCAAGGCCGCCGTCACCTACCGTGTCGAGGCCGGCGTCTGCCTGGCCAGCGGCGACCCCGTCGGCGACCGCGAGGCCTGGCCGCACGCCATCGCCGCCTGGCTCGACGTGGCCCGGCGGTACGCCTGGGCCCCCGCGGTGATGGGCGCCTCCGAGGACGGCGCGACCGCGTACGCCCGCGCCGGGCTCGGCGCGCTGCAACTCGGCGACGAGGCGATCCTGCACGTCGCCGACTTCGACCTGGACGGCCGCGACATGCGCGTCACCCGCCAGGCCGTGAACCGCGTCCGCCGCACCGGCGCCACCGCCCGCATCCGCCGCCACTCCATGCTCACCGACGAGGAGATGGAGGAGATCGTCGACAAGGCCGACGCCTGGCGGGACACCGAGACCGAGCGCGGCTTCTCCATGGCCCTCGACCGGCTCGGCGACCCCGAGGACGGCGACTGCCTCCTCGTCGAGGCCCTGGACGCCGACGGCAGGCTCCTCGCGCTGCTCTCCCTCGTCCCGTGGGGCAGGGACGGCATCTCCCTGGACCTGATGCGCCGCGACCGCGCCGCGCCCAACGGCGTCATGGAGTTCATGGTCGCCGAACTGTGCGCGGCGGCGCCCAGGTCCGGCGTGCGCCGCATCTCCCTGAACTTCGCGGTGTTCCGCTCGGTCTTCGAGGAGGGCGGCCGCATCGGCGCGGGCCCTGTGCTGCGGCTGTGGCGCAGACTGCTCCTGTTCTTCTCCAAGTGGTGGCAGCTCGAAGCGCTCTACCGGTCGAACGCCAAGTACCACCCCGAGTGGTATCCGCGCTTCATCTGCTACGGCGACAGCGGCGCCCTCGCCCGCATCAGCCTGGCCTCCGGCATCGCCGAGGGCTTCGTCTCCGTGCCGTCCCTGCGCAAGCTGTGGGGCAACGGCCACAAGCCCCGCGGCGTCAACCGGCCCGCCACCACCGAGGGCCTCCCCTCCATCGCCGCACTCGGCCTCGCGGGCCGGGACGACACCGCCGACGCCGACCCCACGTCGAAGCTCCCGGAACAGATCCGCATCCGCCACCGCAAACTCGACCGACTGCGCTCCGCGGGCATCGACCCCTACCCGGTCGGTCTGCCCCCACGCACCCACGAACTCGCCGACATCCACCCCGGCATGACGGGCGATCAGGTCGCCGTCGCCGGCCGCGTCATGCTCGTACGCGACTTCGGGGGCATCGTCTTCGCCCTCCTGCGCGACTGGTCCGGCGACCGCCAGCTCGCCCTCACCCGCGACACCTCGGGCCCCGACACCCTGCACCGCTTCACCACCGGCACCGACATCGGCGACCACATCACCGCCACCGGCACCGTCGGCACCAGCGACCGGGGCGAGCTCACCGTCTTCGTCACCGACTGGCGGCTCACCGGCAAGTGCCTGCGCCCGCTGCCCGACAAGCGCCGGGGCCTGACGGACCCCGAGGCCAAGGTGCGCCGCCGCTACCTCGACCTCGTCGCGAGCCCCGGCGCACGCGACGCGGTCCGGGCCCGCTCCACCGCCGTCCAGGCGCTGCGCCAGGGTCTCCTCGACCGCGGCTACCTGGAGGTCGAGACGCCGATGCTCCAGCAGATCCACGGCGGCGCCAATGCCCGCCCCTTCACCACCCACATCAACGCCTACGACCTCGACCTCTACCTGCGCATCGCCCCCGAGCTGTATCTGAAGCGGCTCTGCGTCGGCGGCATGGAGAAGGTCTTCGAGATGGGCCGCACCTTCCGCAACGAAGGCGTCTCCTACAAACACAACCCCGAATTCACGATGCTGGAGGCCTACCAGGCCTTCGCCGACTACGACGTGATGCTCGACCTCACCCGCGAACTCATCCAGGGCGCCGCGACCGCCGCCTTCGGCAGACCCGTGGCACACAAGGACGGCGTCGAGCACGACATCTCCGGGCCCTGGCCGGTCAAGACCGTGTACGGCGCGATCTCCGAGGCGCTCGGCGAGGAGATCGACGCGGACACCCCGACGGCGGCCCTGCACCGGCTCTGCGACCGGGCCGCCGTCCCGTACACGGCGGACGACGGCCGCGGCGACATCGTCCTCGAAATGTACGAGCGGCTCGTCGAGGAGAAGACGAAGCTGCCCACCTTCTACAAGGACTTCCCGACCGACGTCTCCCCGCTCACCCGCCAGCACCGCACCGACCCGCGCCTGGCCGAACGCTGGGACCTCGTCGCCTTCGGCACCGAACTGGGCACCGCCTACTCCGAGTTGACCGACCCCGTGGAGCAGCGCCGCCGCCTCACCGCGCAGTCACTGCTCGCCGCCGGGGGAGACCCCGAGGCCATGGAGCTCGACGAGGACTTCCTCGACGCCCTGGAGTACGCGATGCCGCCCACCGGCGGCCTCGGCATCGGCGTCGACCGGCTCGTCATGTTCCTCACCGGCCTGACCATCCGGGAGACCCTCCCCTTCCCCCTCGTCCGCCGCGTCTGAACGGGTGCTTTCCGGGCCCGCCGCGGGTGTTGATGTCCCGGGTGGACTGTCGCCCGTGCGACGGATTAGTCATGAAAGACGATCAGCTGTCGCCAGGGCGTCGGGCGCTGCTCCGCGCCGCCGCGGTCCTCGGGATCGCCACGACCGCGGGCTGCGCGGGCGCGGAAGGACCGGCCACGCCCGGACCCACCGCCACCGGCCGGGCGCCGGCCAAGGGCCCGCAGGCCGCACGCGCCCTCAAGCCCTCCGCGTACCGCCTGCGGCCCCTCACGGGAAGCGGACCGCAGCGCCACACGAGGGCCCTGCCCCACGTGCGCAAGGCGCCGATCCTGCGCATGCCGGGCCGCGACCGGTCGATGGTGCTCACGTTCGACGACGGGCCCGACCCGCGCTACACCCCCGGCATCCTGCGGACCCTGCGCCGGCACGACGTCCGCGCGATGTTCTTCGTGTGCGGCGAGATGGCCGCCGAGAGCCCGGACCTGCTGCGCGAGATGGTCGACGACGGGCATGTGATCGGCAACCACACCTGGAGCCACCCGCTGCTGCCTCGCCTCGGCAGGGCCACGATGCGCGAGGAGATCGAGCGCACCTGCGACGTCATCGAGGACGTGACCGGCACGCCCCCGGAGTGGTTCCGGGCCCCCTACGGCGCGTGGAACCGCAACGCCTTCCAGCTGGGCGCCCAACTCGGCATGGAGCCGCTCGCCTGGACGGTCGACACCCTCGACTGGACCGAACCCGGCGCGAGGACCATCGTGCGGCGCGTCCGCGCGGGCGCCGGGCCGGGCGTCGTGGTGCTCTCGCACGACGCGGGGGGCGACCGCTCGGGCAGCGTCGAGGCGCTGCGCAGCTACCTTCCGGAACTCCTGGACTCCGGGTACCGCATCACGCTGCCGCACCCTCACCTGACCTGACCTGCGGACCGGCACATCGGCCCGGCCCCGCCCCGCCCCGCCCCGCCTCGCGTCAGCTCCCGGCGACCAGGCGGGCGAACACCACGACATTTCCGTCGTAGCCCGCCTGCTGCGAGAAACCGCCGCCGCAGGTGATGACGCGCAATTCCGGAGTTCCGCTGTTTCCGTAGACCCGCTCGCCCGGGAAATTGTCCTTGTCGAACACTTCGACGCCGTAGATCTCGAAAGTGGCCGTCTTCTTGTCCCTGCGCTCGACCTCGACGCGCTGCCCCTTCTTCAGCGAACCGAGGCCGTAGAAGACGGCAGGCCCCTGCTGATTGTCCACATGGCCGACCACCACGGCGGTGCCCGTCTCGCCCGGCGACACGGCGCCCGTGAACCAGCCGGCGAGATTCGGGTCCCCCGGCGGCGGCGCGTCCACCCAGCCCTCGGAGTCCAGCCCCACCTGCATGATCGGCGCGTCCACCTGGATGCCCTTGATGCGGATGCGCTCCGCGGGCGAGAACGTCAGGGGCGCCGGAGCGCCGTCGCCCGCCTCGGGCGCGCGGTCCGCGGCAGCCGCGGACGCGGGCTGCGGCGGACCCACGTCGAATTCCCCGGAACCATTGCGGATCAGCGCGAGACCGGTCAGCAGGACAAGCGCCATCACACCCCACGGGGCGCGCTTCCGCTGCTTTTCGTCCTCCTGGAGACCCTGGAGATCCTGGAATTCGAACTCGTCGGCCGGCTGGGGCGAAGGCATTCTCTATCCCCTCTCGACGCGGCAGAAGCGCCGCGTCCGTAGCGCGTATCCAAAACGCTAAGCGCGGGGCGCGCGGCGTGCGAAAGGGCGGGAGCGAACGGGTGGCTCCGGGGCCGGGGTGCGCCATCCGAGTCGCCCCCGGCAGGAAATTTCTGACGGTCCGTGACCTGCGGTGATGTCGGGTTGCGCGGACGTGCCCCGGCGTGTCGTCTCACCGGGACGGCCGAGCGCCGAAATGCGGGCCTGACCTCGGCATCTGAGGGTCAGTCTGGGAGGCGCTCTCGCCGATCGACCGGGGACGGTATCCCCGGGGCGCCTTCCGCGGAGGATTGCCATGCGTACTTCTCGTATGCGGACCACTCGTGCCCTCGCGGTCGCCGCCGTGGCCGTCGGGGCCGTCGGGCTCGCCGCCCCGACCGCGTCCGCGTGGGCCGACCCGACCAACATCGTGGCGATGCCCAGCGTGATCCCGAGAGGCGGCCACCTGACGGTCACCGTCGACGGATCCTCCTGCCAGTCGCCCGGCAGCAAGATCACGTCGCACGCCTTCCCCGACACGAAGCTGCACAGCATCGGGGGCGGCACCACGGCGAGCGCCACCGCGATCGTCCACTCGCACGCCCACCCCGGCGCGTACGACATCACCGCTCACTGCGGGGGCAAGACCCTGACCCGTCCCGCGGCGTTCACCGTCATCCACGGCGGTGTGCGCGGCGGCTTCGGCGGCAGCACGAACTCCGGGGCCACCGGCACCGACATGGCCATCGGCGGCGCCCTGGTCACGGCGGCCCTCGTCGGTGGCGGCGTCTTCTGGATGCGCCGCCGCGCCGAGAACAAGATCTGACGTACACCCTGCTCGCACGGCAGGTGACCGCCCTTCGCCCCCGGGACCTGGAGACGCCCGGGGGCGAAGCGCCGCGGTGCGCGGCTCAGGAGTTGCCCTCGCCGGTGCGGCGGCGCGTCTTGTAGTACGCGGCACCCAGGGTGCCCAGGATCAGGGCGCCGCCGAGGGCGATCTCGTGCAGGTCGAGTCCGCCCAGGCTGCCGCCGACGCCGGCCTTGACGCCCTTGTGCGGGTTGTGGTGCGTGTTGCCGTCAGGGCGGGTGTTGCCGTCGGGGCGGCCGGTGGCGATGGTGAGGTCGGTCTTGTCGCTGCCGGGGTTGCTGCCGTTGCAGGTGAACGTCACCTCGTACATCGCGCCGGGCTTCGCGTCCCAGAACACGTGGGCGGTGGCGGACTTCTGCCCCTTGGGGATCGTCGTGTCGTCGAAGACGCCGGAGGTGACCTTGGTCTCGCCGTCGCAGCCGTCGACGTTGAGGGTCACCTGCCCGCCGGCGGCGACCGTCTTGGGGGTGATGCTGAAGCCGAACGCGGTCACGTTCTCCTCACCCATGGGTGCGGACGCGGACGCGGTCGGGGCGGTGAGGGCGAGGGCGGAAGCGGTGAGCAGGGCGGCCGAAGCGACGCGTATCGCGCGCATGATCAATCCTCCGGGTCCACGAGGAGCAGCTGCGGACCTTCTTCCGCTGTTGCCGGAAATGCACCTCGATGCCCGAAACGCTAGAGAGTGGCCCAGGTCCGCGCGATCCGTGTCGCGCGAACGGGGCAATCGTGTGGGCCGGTCGGGGGACGGGGACGGCGTGGCGGCTTCATGTCTTCGTCCACACGTGCGGGCCGCCCCGCCACTCGACGAGGTGCGGGTCGTCGAGCGCCATGTCGGCCTCGCCGAGCCCCGCCTGTCGCAGCAGCTCCGTCAGCTCGTGGTCGCTGCGTGCGACGCCGGCCTCCCGTCCGCGCACGGTGACGTGCCGCCCGCCGTCGGCGGCGGGCGGATGGACGACGATCGGTGACTGCCAGGCCATGACACCAGAGTGCGCCCTGCGGAGGCGCGGCGCAGCGCGGTTCACGGCCAACGCGCCAACAGGCCGCCCAGGCCCGGCCGTTGGCGTACTTTCAAGATCCCTGTCGTAGTGTGGTGCCGACCGCACGGAGAATCGCACGGGGGAATGATCGTGGAACAGGCGTCCCGAGCCGCTGACGCGGCCTCCCCGAAGGTCGTGGTGGTCGTCCCCACGTACGACGAACGGGAGAATCTGCCCCTCCTCGTCGGCCTGCTCAAGGAGCTGGAGCTGGCGAACCTGCACGTTCTCGTGGTCGACGACAATTCGCCCGACGGCACCGGCGACGTCGCGGACGGGATCGCGGCGGAGTCGGCGGGGACGGTCACCGTCCTGCACCGCACCGAGAAGGACGGCCTCGGCCGTGCGTACGTCGCCGGCATGACCCGCGCCCTCGCCGACGGCGCCGACGTGGTCGTCCAGATGGACGCCGACCTCTCGCACCCGGCACAGGCGCTCCCGCTCATGGTGCGCACGCTGCTCGCGGGCGGCGACGACCTGGCCGTCGTGCTGGGCTCGCGGTACGTGGCGGGCGGCGCGCTCGCCACGGAGTGGGCCTGGCACCGCAAGGCGCTGTCCGCCTGGGCGAACTTCTACGTCAACGCCGTCCTGCGGCTCGGCGTCAAGGACGCCACGGCGGGCTTCAAGGCGTGGCGGGCCACCGCGCTGGCAGCGATCGACCTGCCGTCGGTGCGGAGCAACGGCTACTCCTTCCAGGTCGAGACGAACTACCGCGCGATCCGTCGCGGGCTGCGGATCGTCGAGGTGCCGATCACCTTCGAGGAGCGTGCCAGCGGCGAGTCGAAGCTCAGCCTCCGGGTGCAGGCGGAGTCGGCGATCACCCCGTGGAAGCTGCGGTTCGGCCGCCGGGGCGCGGGGAGCTGACGGGAGCCGGCCAGGCTCCCCACGCCGAGGGACGGCAGCCGGTCAGCCCCCGAGATCCGGGAACAGCGCCCGGAACGGTTCCGCCGTCGCGGCGACGCCCCGGCTGTAGGGCGCGTCGAAGTCCCAGATGAGGAAGAGCAGGAAGGCGAAGAGGGCGGAGAAGAGTCCGGCGAGGACCAGTTCGCGTGGTGTGCGGCGGATCTGCAGGGCGAAGAGCATGCCGATGGTGACGAGGCCGCCGGTGATCAGACCGAACCACACCACCGCGGGCATGGTCGCCCCGACGCTGTCCGCGCGGGCGCTGCGCGCGTCGTCCGCGGCCGCCACGGAGTCGACCAGCGGCTGATAGGCCTGCGCCTCGAAGTCCGACTTCGGTTCGTAGTCCGTCACGTCGTGCCGGATGCGGGCCAGGAGCTCCGCGCCGCGGTCGGTGAGTTCGTTCTTGGACCTCATGGTGTCCCACTCGGTGGTGACGACATGGCTGACATAGGTGTGGACATCGTCGCGGATACGGTCCCGGATCTCCTCGGGATAGATCCGCGCCCGCTCCGACACCTCGTGCAGCGCCTGGGCCTCGAGCCGTACGTGTTCCTGGGCGGCGCCGCGCGCCTCCCAGACTCCCGCGATGGCCAGACCGAGGACGATGGCGTACACGACACCGATCATCATCGTCATGTACTCGATGACGTCCGGGGTCTCGGACGCGTCGTAGTCCGCGCCGGTCCTGCGGTGGCGCAGGAGAGTCACGATGAGCACAACACCGCAAGCGGCCACCATCGCGAGGGTGAGAACAAGCCATTCCGACATGGAAACCTCCGGCGGTCAGCGCGGGCGGAGCGCGGCGACGGCGAGCACTGCGGGCGCCGTGATGAGCAGGGTGAGCGAGACGAGGGACGGGCCGTGACGGGGCGGCTGCTTGCGGGGCGGGGCCTTGTACTCCGGATAGTTCACCGGTGCGGGGGGCTTCGGGGGGCGGGCGGAGGGCGGCTTGGGCTTGGGCGTGGGTTCGGGCTTCGGGGCGGGTGCCGGGGCCGCGGGCGAGGGCGGCGGGGGCGGCGGTGCCGCGGGCCGTACGGACGGCTCGGGCGGTGGTGCCGGAGCCGGCGGCGGGGGTGGCTCAGGGGCGGGCGGCTTCGGTAGTGGTGGGGGCGGTGGCGGGGGAGGCGGTGGCGGTGGTGGGGGCTTCGGGTGGTGGGTGGGTCCGGCCCAGCAGTCGGCGCCGTTGCCCGAGACGGCCACGTTGTCGCCGCCGTTCTGATTGATCGACGCGTACCCGCAGTTGTCGGCGGAGGCGGAGCCGACGGCCGTCGACGCGGCGAGGAGCAGCGCCAGCGCGACGAGCGCCAACGCGCGGGCGACCAGAGGCGACAAGGCTCGTGGAGTTCCGTGCACGACGGGGAGCATGAGCCGCCTACGCCCTCGGCACGCCCACGAGCCCCAGGAATGACCCGAAGGAAGGACCCGCCCCCGACAGGGGTTCGACCGGGGCGCCCCGGCCCTGCCGCTCCCGCCCGGCGCGCAAAGAATCTTGCGGCGGGGTTGAACGCGACGGCCGTCCCGGCCCGTACCTAGGGCCATGTGTGACGCAACCGGGCGCCACAACACCTGTTCTGACACTGGGAGTCAAGGATGCTGCATCCAAGTGGGGGTTCCCCCCGGGCCAGGCGGAACGCCTCGCTCGTAGCGACAGCCGCGGCCCTGCTGGCGCTGACGACGGCGTGCGGTCAGGAGAAGGGCGACCAGTCTCCGAACGGGCAGAACGTGGGCAACGAAGCGCCCGCGAAGAGCGACGGATACGGCGCGGGCGACGGTTACGGCGAGGACTCCGGCGCCGCGGACAAGGGCGCGGGCGCCAAGGCGAAGTCCGCGGGCCAACTCGCCGTGTGGGACAGCAAGAAGCTCGGCAAGGTCGTCACCGACAGCGCGGGCTTCACCCTCTACCGCTTCGACAAGGACACCGCCCAGCCGCCCAAGTCCAACTGTGACGCGGCCTGCCTGAAGGCCTGGCCCGTCGTCGCTGCCGACGGCTCCAAGGCCCCGCCGGGAGTCGACGCGTCCCTGCTCGGCGAGGTCACCGCCGCCGACGGCAGCAAGCAGCTCACCATCGACGGCTGGCCGATGTACCGGTACGCGAAGGACGCCGAGCCCGGCGACGCCAAGGGGCAGGGCGTGGGCGGCACTTGGTTCGCTGCGGCCCCCGACGGCAATAAGGCCGCACCTGCGGCCGACACCGCTCCCGTCGACCCCGCGGGCCTGTCCACCCGCAAGGACCCGAAGCTCGGCGAGATCGTCGTCGACAAGAACGGCATGACCGTCTACCGCTTCACGAAGGACTCCGCCTGGCCGATGAAGTCGGCCTGCACCGGCGCCTGCCTCGACAAGTGGCCCGTCGTGGAGCCCGTGGACAAGAACACCACTCGAGGGATCCTCAAGAAAGGCTTTACCGTCTTCGACCGGCCCGACGGCAAGAAGCAGCAGACGATCGACTGCTGGCCGCTGTACACCTTCGCCGGTGACAAGAAGCCCGGCGACACCAACGGCCAGGGCGTGGGCGGCACTTGGTTCGCCGCGAGCCCCACGGGGAAGACGGTGGGCGCTCCCTAGCCGGCCCGCACGGCATTCGGACAGACCGGCCCGTCCCCTCCCATATCACAGGGAGGGGGCGGGCCGGTCCTACGTGTGGGATACGGCACTTGCCAAAGGCAGTGACCGAGAACGGACGACCAATTTCCGGTTTGACTCGCTCCCTTGGCGGACGATCAGTAGCCTCACCCTCGAACACCGGATCGCCCGTGCCGCCCCCTACGTCTTGGAGTCTTGATGGAGCGTCCCGCCTGGGCACCGCCGGGCATCGACATCTCGATGCCCAGCGTGTCCCGCATCTACGACTACTACCTGGGCGGTTCGCACAACTTCGAGGTGGACCGCGAGGCGGCCCGCGAGGCCATGGAGCACATGCCGGGGCTCCCGAAGATCATGCAGGCCAACCGCGCCTTCATGCGGCGCGCGGTGCGCCACGCGGTCGCCGGGGGCGTCACCCAGTTCCTCGACATCGGCTCCGGCATCCCGACGTTCGGCAACGTCCACGAGGTGGCGCGGCAGGCCAGCCCCGAGGCGCGCGTCGTGTACGTGGACCACGACCCGGTCGCCGTCGCGCACAGCCGCAGCGTGCTCGACGGCACCGAGGGCACCGCGGCCCTCGCCGCCGACCTGCGCAAGCCCCGGGACATTCTGGGCAGTTCGGAGGTCGCCTCGGTCCTCGACCTGGACCGCCCGGTGGCTCTCCTCCTCGTCGCCGTCCTGCACTTCGTCGAGGACGCGTACGATCCTTACGCGGCGATCGCCGAGCTGCGGGACGCGATGGCGCCCGGCAGCCTCGTCATCCTCAGTCACGCCTCGTACGAAGGGATCCCCGTTCCCCCCGAGCAGGCCGGCCGGACGGTCGGTGTATACAAGAACATCCGCAATCCACTGATCATGCGCTCGCGCGACGAGATCGCGCGGTTCTTCGAGGGATACGACATGGTGGAACCCGGCCTGGTGCCGATGCCGCACTGGCGGCCCGACACCGCGCCCGAGGAGGAGGACCCGTACTCCTTCTCGGGATTCGCGGGCGTGGGACGGAAGCGTTGAGCGGCGAGCAGGACGGACCCGAGGGAAGACTCCGCAGGTTCGCCACCATCTGGAGCCGTGCCATCTTCCCCGTGACAGCCACCTCGCTGACCCGTCCCGAGTTCGAGCAGCAACTGGTGCCGCTCGCCAGGCGGTTGAACGACGCGCTCCAGGAGCGCGTCTTCGACGCCGCGGAGAGCCAGGCCGTCGGTGCCGCGCTCATCGGCACGCACTGCACCGACCCCGAGGCCCTCAGCCGCACCCTCGACTGCGTCGACGCCTATCTGGTCCTCTACTGCGGCGGCGAAGGGCCCCAGGAAGCGCTGCGGGCCCGCTCCGCGCGCATCCAGCACGCCATGGCCGCGGGCTTCGCGCAGGCGCTGCGGGAGCGCACCCTCGCCGAGCAGGAGGCGATCTCCCGCGCCGCCCTGAGCGCGCGCAGCGCCGTCGCCGAGGCCCTGCACGCCAGCGAGGCCCGCTTCCGCGCCGTCTTCCACGGCGCCGCGATCGGCATCGGGATCGCGGACCTCGAAGGCCGGATCCTCGAGGTCAACGACGCGCTGATCCGCATGTTCGGCGGCCTGGAGCACCAGCTCCGGGGGCGCAACGTAGGGGAGTGGACCCACCCCGACGACTCCCCGCACGTCTGGAAGCTGTACGAGGAGCTCGTGCGCGGCGAGCGCGAGCACTACCGCGTGGAGAAGGCCTTCTACCGCCCCGACGGCACGGTCCTGTGGACCAATCTGACCGTGTCGCTGCTGCGTGACGCGGACGGAGTCCCGCAGTACCAGCTGGCGCTGATGGAGGACACCACCGAGCGCCGTCTGCTCAACCTCCGCCTGCGGTACGAGGCGACGCACGACGCCCTCACCGGCCTGCCCAACCGCACCCTGTTCTTCGAGCGTCTGGAGAAGGCGCTCGCGGCGGGCGCGGACGCCCGCTTCGGGCTCTGCTACCTCGACCTCGACGGCTTCAAGACCGTCAACGACAGCCTCGGGCACGCGGCGGGCGACCGGCTGCTCGTCGAGGTCGCCGACCGGCTGCAGTCCTGCGCGACCGCCCCCGGCGAGATGGTGGCCCGGCTCGGCGGCGACGAGTTCGTGGCGCTCACCACGGGACCCGACACCGAGACCGAGGTGGACGAGCTCGCGGGCCGCATCATGAACGCGCTCGCCGCCCCCATCCGCGTCGACGGCCGCGAGCTGACCGTGCGCGGCAGCATCGGCATCGTGGAGGGCCCCGCGGGCGAGCGGGGCGCCGCGGAGGTCCTGCGCAGCGCCGACATCACGATGTACCGCGCCAAGTCCGCGGGCGGCAACCGCTACGAACTCGCCGACCCCGAGGCCGACGCGCGCGCCATCACCCGCCACGGGCTGACCACCGCGCTGCCCGCCGCCCTGGAGCGCGGCGAGTTCTTCATCGAGTACCAGCCGCTCGTGCACCTCGCCGACGGCAGCGTGCGCGGCGCCGAGGCGCTGGTGCGCTGGCTGCATCCGCAGCACGGCGTCATCGGCCCGGACCGCTTCATTCCGCTCGCCGAGCACACCGGCCTGATCGTGCCGCTCGGCCGCTGGGTCCTCGCGGAGTCCGTGCGCCAGGCCCGCCTGTGGGAGGCACGCACCCTCGACGGGGCGGCCGCCGCCGGGCCCCTGCGCGTCAACGTCAACCTCTCACCCATGCAGCTGACCCACCCCGGCCTGGTCTCCGACACGGTCGACATCCTGGAGCGCGAGGGCCTGGAGCCGGGCGCGCTCTGCCTGGAGGTCACCGAGTCCGCTCTGATAGGGGCCGACGACGACCTGCTCAAGCCGCTGCGCAGGCTCGCCGAGATGGGCGTGGACATCGCGCTCGACGACTTCGGCACGGGCTACTCCAACCTCGCCAACCTGCGCCGCCTGCCGGTGAGCGTGCTCAAGCTCGACCGCTCGTTCACCCAGGGCATGCAGCACTTCCCCGCCGACCCCGTCGATCTGAAGATCGTCGAGGGGATCGTCGCGCTCGCGCACAGCCTCGACCTCGCGGTCACCGTCGAGGGCGTCGAGACGGGCGCGCAGGCGGACCAGCTGCGGGAGCTCGGCTGCGACACCGCGCAGGGCTGGTACTACGCCCGTCCGGGCCCGCCCGACCGGCTGCATGAGCTGGCTCTCGCCGACGCGACGGGCTGACCCGTGATCCGCTGGACGTACGCCTTCATCGACCGACCGCGTGACCGTTTCCCCGGGGCCTGCTCCTTCTGGACCGCGGTCACCGGCACACGGCTGTCCGAACTCCGGGGCACCGGCGCCGAGTTCGCGACGCTGCTGCCGCACGCACCCGCCGACGCGTGTGTGAAGGCGCAGGCCGTGGCCGGGTCCGCCGGCGCGCACCTCGACCTCGCGGTGGACGACATCGCCGCGACGGCGCGGGAGGCCCGCGGCCTCGGCGCCGCCTCGGTGCACGCGGAGGAGGGCCTAGAGGTTCTGCGCTCGCCGGGCGGGCAGCTGTTCTGCGTCGTGCCCTGGGCGGGGGAGAAGGCCCGCCCTGCACCGGTCGCGGCGCCCGGCGGTGCCACCAGCCGCCTGGACCAGGTGTGCCTGGACGTGACCCCGGAGGCGTACGAGAGGGAAGTCGCTTTCTGGGTGGCGCTCACGGGGTGGAAGTCCGTGGCGGGCAGCCGCTCCGAATTCCACGTCGTGCAGCCGCCTCCGGACCTCCCGGTCCGGCTCCTGTTGCAGCGTCTCGGCCCGGACGGGAGCACCGGGGCCCACCTCGACCTGGCGTGTTCGGACCCGGACGTGGTGCGTGCGTGGCACGAGAGCCACGGAGCGGCCTTCGTGTCGCGCGGCGCGCACTGGCTCGTGATGCGGGACCCGGCGGGCGGCACGTACTGCCTGACGGGCCGTGACCCTTCGACGGGCACACTGCCGCCCCGGAAAGAGGCACGTTAGGGCCGCCTCGGCCTGCCGGGAGCCTCAGCGGGCCAGCAGCATCCGCTGGAGTTCGCGCGCCGCCCGCGGCGGGGCCACGTCACTGCGGTGGGCGAGCGCGATCGTGCGGTGCAGGCTCGGGCTGGCCAGGGGCGTCATCCGCAGGTCGGGTCCGGAGCGCTCCGCGACCATGCGCGGGACGACCGCCACCCCGAGCCCGGCCCGCACGAAGCCGAGCACCGCGTCCATCTCGCCGCCCTCCACCGCGAACTCGGGCTCGAACCCCGCGGCGCGGCAGGCAGTGACGGTGAGCTCCCGCAGGTCGTAGCCGTGCCGGAACATCACGAGGCGCTCGCCCTGGAGATCCGCGATCCGGACCGCTCCGCCGAGGCCCCGCCAGTCCGGCGAGGACACCACGACCAGATCCTCGCGAAGCAGCTCCACGGTCGTCAGGGCGGGTGACGGCGACGGCAGCGGCAGCACGACCAGCGCCAGGTCCAGGGCGCCGCGCGCCAGTTCCCGTACGAGATCGTGGGAGCCGCCCTCCTCGATGAGCAGCTGAATGCCCGGATGGCGGTCGTGGAAGGCGCGGAGCACGTCGGGCAGCAGACCCGTGCACACACTCGGGGTGGCGCCGAGGCGGATGCGGCCGCGGCGCAGCTGCACGAGCTCCTGCACCTCGATCCGGGCGGTGTCCGCGTCGGCGAGGATCCGGCGGGCCAGCGGAAGCAGCGCCTCGCCCGCGTCGGTGAGGGTGATGTTCCCGCGGGCCCGGCTGAAGAGCTCCGCGCCCAGCTCCTTCTCCAGCGCCCGGATCTGCTGCGACAGCGACGGCTGGGACACGTGCACCGCCTCCGCGGCCCGCGTGAAGTGCCGGGTCTCAGCGACCGCGACGAAGTAGTGCAGCTGCTGGAATTGCATACCCGCAGCATAGAGGGGTCGATAGGGAAAGGCTATGGAGATGAGCCGAACCATCTCTTGGACCGATGGGGACTTTCGGCCGTAGCGTCTCTGACATGGCTCTGGCAACGCGGACGGACAAACGACCGTCCATGACCCGCACGCTGTGGGACTCCACCATCGGCAAGAAGACGGTGATGGCGGTGAGCGGCCTGATCATGCTGCTCTACCTGTTCCTGCACATGATCGGGAACCTGAAGATCTTCTTCGGCCCGGCGGAGATCAACCACTACGCGCACTGGCTCCGCACGGTCGGCGAGCCCTTCATGCACTACGAGTGGACGCTCTGGCTGCTCCGCGTGGTGCTCGTCGCCGCCGTCGTCGCGCACGCCACCGCCGCCTACCAGCTGAGCCGCCGCGACATCAGGGCGCGCCCCACCAAGTACGTGCACAAGCGGCGCGAGGCGAGCTTCGCGACCCGCACCATGCGCTGGGGCGGCATCATCCTCGCCCTGTTCATCGTCTGGCACATCCTCGACCTGACGACCGGCACCGTGCACCCGGGGGAGTACGAGCACCTGCACCCGTACCAGAACATCATCGACACCTTCTCCACCTGGTACGGCAACGTCATCTACATCGTCGCCGTGGTCGCCGTCGGCCTCCACGTGCGGCACGGACTGTGGAGCGCCGCACAGACCCTGGGCGTGGGCACCGCGACCCGCGACCGCGTCCTCAAGCCCCTGGCCAATATCCTCGCCGCGGTGCTGACCGTGGGCTTCGTCTCCGTACCCGTGGCCGTCATGACCGGACTGGTGAGCTGACCCATGAACTACTCCAGTGAGTACTCCGCGTACACGACGGGAGAGCCGCTCGTCGACACCAAGGCCCCCACCGGGCCGATCGCAGAGCGCTGGGACACCCGCCGCTTCGAGGCGAAGCTGGTCAACCCGGCCAACCGCCGCAAGCAGACCGTGATCGTCGTCGGCACCGGCCTGGCCGGCGGCTCCGCCGGCGCCACCCTCGCCGAACAGGGCTACCACGTCGTCCAGTTCTGCTACCAGGACTCCCCGCGCCGCGCCCACTCCATCGCCGCACAGGGCGGCATCAACGCCGCGAAGAACTACCGCAACGACGGCGACTCCATCCACCGCCTCTTCTACGACACCGTCAAGGGCGGCGACTTCCGCGCCCGCGAGTCCAACGTGCACCGCCTCGCACAGATCTCCGTCGAGATCATCGACCAGTGCGTCGCACAGGGCGTCCCCTTCGCCCGCGAGTACGGCGGGCTCCTCGACACCCGCTCCTTCGGCGGCGTCCAGGTGTCCCGCACCTTCTACGCGCGCGGCCAGACAGGGCAGCAGCTGCTCCTCGGCGCCTACCAGGCGCTCAGCCGGCAGATCGCCGCGGGGAACGTGGAGATGCATCCGCGTACGGAGATGCTCGACGTCATCGTCGTCGACGGGCGGGCGCGCGGCATCGTCGCCCGCGACCTGATCACCGGCAAGATCGACACGTATTTCGCGGACGCCGTCGTCCTCGCCTCCGGCGGCTACGGCAACGTCTTCTATCTGTCGACGAACGCCATGAACTCCAACGCCACCGCCGTCTGGCGGGCCCACCGGCGCGGCGCCTATTTCGCCAACCCCTGCTTCACCCAGATCCACCCCACCTGCATCCCGCGCACCGGCGACCACCAGTCCAAGCTCACGCTGATGAGCGAGTCGCTGCGCAACGACGGCCGCATCTGGGTACCGAAGGCGCGCGGCGACCAGCGGCCGCCGAACGAGATCCCCGAGGACGAGCGCGACTACTACCTGGAGCGCATCTACCCCTCCTTCGGCAACCTCGTGCCCCGCGACATCGCGTCCCGCGCCGCGAAGAACGTCTGCGACGAGGGCAGGGGAGTGGGCCCCGGCGGGCAGGGCGTCTACCTCGACTTCGCCGACGCCATCCGGCGCATGGGCAAGAAGAAGGTCGAGGAGAAGTACGGCAACCTCTTCGACATGTACGAGCGGATCACCGCGGAGAACCCGTACGAGGTGCCGATGCGGATCTATCCCGCCGTGCACTACACGATGGGCGGCCTCTGGGTCGACTACGACCTCCAGACCACCGTCCCCGGCCTCTTCGCGGTCGGCGAGGCCAACTTCTCCGACCACGGCGCCAACCGGCTCGGCGCGAGCGCCCTCATGCAGGGCCTCGCCGACGGCTACTTCGTCCTGCCGGCCACCATCAACGACTACCTCGCACGCAACCCGCACAAGGACGAGGTGAGCGACGAGCACCCCGTCGTCCAGGAGGCCATCGCCGAGACCGAGGACCGGCTGAACCTCCTCCTGTCCGTCGACGGCGACCGTACCCCCGACTCCTTCCACCGCGAACTGGGCGAGGTCATGTGGGAGTTCTGCGGCATGGCCCGCACGGAGGCGGGGCTGCGCAAGGCCCTGGAGCGCATCCCGCAGATCCGCGAGGAGTTCTGGCGCCGCATCAAGGTGCCCGGCACCGGCGAGGAGTTCAACCAGTCCCTGGAGAAGGCCAACCGCATCGTCGACTACCTCGAACTCGCCGAGCTGATGTGCCTCGACGCCCTGCACCGCGCCGAGTCCTGCGGCGGCCACTTCCGCGAGGAGTCCCAGACGCCCGACGGCGAGGCCGCCCGCCGCGACGAGGAGTTCTCCTACGCCGCAGCCTGGGAGTTCACCGCCACCGGCGAGGCCCCCGTCCTTCATAAAGAAGACCTCGTCTTCGAGTACGTCCACCCCACTCAGCGGAGCTACGCATGAAGCTCACCCTGCGCGTCTGGCGCCAGAAGAACGCCGACGCCGACGGCGCGATGTCCACCTACGAAGTGGACGGCATCTCCTCCGACATGTCCTTCCTAGAGATGCTCGACACCCTCAACGAAGAGCTCATCGTCAAGGGCGAGGACCCCGTCGCCTTCGACCACGACTGCCGCGAGGGCATCTGCGGCGCCTGCTCGCTCGTCATCAACGGCGACGCGCACGGGCCCGAGCGCACCACCACCTGCCAGCTCCACATGCGGTCCTTCGAGGACGGCGACACGATCGACATCGAGCCGTGGCGCGCCGCCGCCTTCCCGGTCGTCAAGGACCTGGTGGTGGACCGCTCCGCCTTCGACCGCATCATCCAGTCCGGCGGCTACATCAGCGCCAACACCGGCTCCGCGCCCGAGGCGCACGCCGCCCCGGTGCCGAAGCCGGACGCCGACTTCGCCTTCGAACACGCCGAGTGCATCGGCTGCGGGGCCTGCGTGGCGGCCTGCCCCAACGGGTCGGCCATGCTCTTCACCTCGGCCAAGGTCAACCACCTCAACGTGCTGCCGCAGGGCGCACCCGAGCGGGAGACCCGGGTCCTGGACATGGTCGCGCAGATGGACGCGGAGGGGTTCGGCGGCTGCACGCTGACCGGCGAGTGCGCGACCGCCTGCCCGAAGGGCATTCCGCTGCCGTCCATCGCCGCGATGAACAAGGAGTGGCTGCGGGCCACCCGGAAGGTGAGCCGGTAGCTCCGGCCGTGGGGCGTGGGATGTGTGGGTCCGATGTGGCCGGTCGCGCGGTTCCCCGCGCCCCTGAGGGGCGCGTACCTTGCGCCCTATGCATCCGGGAGCGTACGACCCCGCGAGGACGGCCGTCGTCAGCGCCGACGGCACACGGGCCCTCACCTACGGACAGCTCGAAGAACGCTCCCTGCGGCTCGCGGACCATCTGCGGGCCGCGGGTCTGCGTCGGGGCGACCACCTCGCCCTGCTCTGCGACAACGACCCGCGCGCCATGGAGGTCTACTGGGCTGCCATGCGGTCCGGGCTCTATCTCACCGCCGTCAACCACCACTTGACGGCGGAGGAGGCCGCCTACATCGTGCGCGACTGCGGGGCGGGCGCGCTGATCGTCGCCGGGTCGCTCGCCGAACTGGGCGACCAGGTAAGGGAGTTGGCGGGCGGGCCGCCACTCGTGCTCGGGCTCGACGACGGGTCGTACGAGAAGGCGCTGGACGCCGCCTCCGCCGTGCCGCCCGACCGGCAGCCGCTCGGCACCGACATGCTCTACTCCTCCGGCACCACAGGACGGCCGAAGGGCATCGAGCCGGTCCTCCCAGAAGGGGACGTGCGGGACGGGCCCACGACGTACACCGTGGTCTTCCAGGCGATGTACGGCTTCGGTGAGGACACCGTCTACCTCTGTCCCGCGCCGATCTACCACGCGGCGCCCCTGCGCTTCTGCGGTGTGGTGATCGCGCTCGGCGGCACCGTCGTCCTGATGGAGTCCTTCGACGCCGAGGCGGCCCTCGCGGCCGTGCAGCGGCACCGGGTGACGCACAGTCAGTGGGTGCCGACCATGTTCGTCCGCATGCTGAAGCTGCCCGAGGCCGTGCGTGAGCGATACGACCTGTCGTCGATGAAGGTCGCCATCCACGCCGCCGCGCCCTGCCCCGTCGAGGTCAAGCGGCGGATGATGGAGTGGTGGGGGCCCGTCCTGTACGAGTACTACTCGTCGACGGAGGGCAACGGCATCACCTTCATCTCCCCGCAGGAGTGGCTGCGCAAGCCGGGGTCGGTCGGCCGCGACGGGTTCCTCGGGACCCTGCGGATCTGTGACGAGGAGGGGCGCGTCCTGCCGCCCGGCGAGACCGGAACGGTCTACTTCGAGCGCGACGAACCGTCCTTCCGCTACCACAAGGACGAGACCCGCACCCGCGAGGCGCAGCACCCCGAGCGCCCGAACTGGACGACCACCGGCGACGTCGGGCACGTCGACGACGACGGCTACCTCTTCCTCACCGACCGCAAGGCCTTCATGATCATCTCGGGTGGTGTGAACGTCTACCCGCAGGAGGCCGAGGACGTCCTCGTGCTGCACCCGGCCGTCGCCGATGTCGCGGTCGTCGGGGTTCCCGACCCGGAGATGGGCGAGGCGGTCAAGGCGGTCGTCCAGGTCGAGCCGGGCATCGAGCCCGGCCCCGGACTGGAGCGCGAACTCATCGCCTTCGCCCGGGACCGCCTCGCGCACTACAAGGCTCCTCGCACCGTCGACTTCACCGCGTCCCTGCCGCGCACCCCGACCGGCAAACTGGCGAAGTCTCGGCTGCGCGACGCGTATCGGAACGGGTGACGGGCCGGGTTTGCGCTTCCGGTGCCGTGCTGCCGGTCAGCCGCCCGACCCGCCCAGTGCGCGGGCCAGGTAGGGCGCGGTCCGGCTGTTCTCCGCGCGGGAGACCTCCGCCGGGGTGCCCGTCGCGACGATCCGGCCGCCCCGGTCGCCGCCGCCCGGGCCCAGGTCGATCACATGGTCCGCGACCGCCACCATCGCCATGTCGTGCTCGACGACGACCACGGAGTTGCCCGCGTCGACCAGCTCGTGCAGGCGGTGGGTGAGGAGTTCGGCGTCGGCCGGGTGCAGGCCCGTCGTCGGCTCGTCCAGGAGGTAGAGCGTGTGGCCCCGCCGGACGCGCTGCAACTCGCCCGCCAGCTTGATGCGTTGGGCCTCGCCGCCCGACAGCTCCGTGGCCGGCTGGCCGAGCCGCAGATAGCCGAGGCCGACGTCGAGGAGTGTGCGCAGGCTGCGTACGACGGGCGGGGTGTCGGCGAAGAAGTCCGCGGCGGACTCCACGGTCAGGTCGAGGACCTCCGCGATGTTCCTGCCCCGGTACGTCACGTCGAGCGTCTCGGGGTTGTACCGGGCGCCCGCGCAGTCGGGGCACGGCGCGTACGTGCTCGGCAGGAAGAGCAGCTCGACGCTGACGAACCCCTCGCCCTGGCAGGTCTCGCACCGCCCGCCCGCCACGTTGAAGGAGAACCGGCCCACGCCGTAACCGCGCTCCTTCGCCGTGTCCGTGGCCGCGAAGACCTTGCGGACGACGTCGAAGAGGCCGGTGTAGGTGGCGAGGTTGGAGCGGGGTGTGCGTCCGATCGGCTTCTGGTCGACGCGGACCAGCCTGCCGACGCCCGGCAGCTCCTCGGTGATCTCGCCGACGAGCGTGGACTTGCCCGAGCCCGACACGCCGGTGACCGCTGTGAAGGCGCCCAGCGGGATCTCCGCCGTCACCTCGCGCAGGTTGTGCCGGGTGACCGGGCCGACCTTCAACCAGCCCTGCGGGGCGCGGACTTCGCGTACGGGGGCGGGTGACTCGTCGAAGAGGAAGCGGGCCGTCGCCGACTCCCGGACGCCCGCGAGCTCCGCCACCGGGCCGCTGTGCAGGACCCGCCCGCCGTGCTCGCCCGCCTGCGGGCCGACGTCGACGAGCCAGTCCGCGTGCCGCATGACATCGAGGTGGTGCTCGACGACGAAGACGGAGTTGCCGGCCTCCTTGAGCCGGTCGAGGACCGTCAACAGGGCTTCCGTGTCCGCCGGATGGAGGCCCGCCGACGGCTCGTCCAGGACGTACACCACACCGAAGAGCCCCGAGCGCAGCTGGGTCGCCAGGCGCAGGCGCTGCAGTTCGCCCGCCGACAGGGTGGGCGTGGCGCGGTCCGGGCTGAGGTAGCCGAGTCCGAGCTCGGTGACGGTCGCGATGCGGGCCAGCAGGTCGTCGGTCAGGACGCGCGCCGTCTCCGAGGAGTCGGCCGCGCCCGCGAGGACGTCGGCGAGCTCGGAGAGCGGCAGCGCGGCGAGCTCGGCGATCGTACGGCCTGCGAACGTCACCGCCATCGCCTCCGGCCGCAGCCTGCTCCCGCCGCACGCCGGGCACGGCGCACTCGCCAGGAACCGCTCGGCCCTGGCGCGCAGCGGCTGGCTCTTGGAGTCCGCGAAGGTCTTCAGCACATAGCGGCGGGCGCTCATGTAGGTGCCCTGGTAGGGGCGGTGGATGCGGCCGGCCTCCCGCACCGGGTGCACCGTCACGACCGGCTGCTCGTCCGTGAACAGGATCCAGTCGCGGTCCTCCTGCGGCAGCTCGCGCCACGGGCGGTCCACGTCGTGGCCGAGGGCGTCGAGGACGTCCCGCAGGTTCTTGCCCTGCCAGGCGCCGGGCCAGGCGGCGATGGCGCCCTCGCGGATGGACAGCGAGGGGTCGGGGACCAGCAGTTCCTCGGTGGTCCGGTGGACGCGGCCCAGACCGTGGCACTCGGGGCACGCGCCGGCCGTGGTGTTGGGTGAGAAGGCGTCCGAGTCGAGCCGTTCGGCGCCCTCCGGGTAGCGGCCCGCGCGGGAGAAGAGCATCCGCAGGGAGTTGGAGAGCGTGGTGACCGTGCCGACGGAGGAGCGGGATGTCGGCGCCGAGCGGCGCTGCTGGAGGGAGACGGCGGGCGGCAGCCCGGTGATCTCGCCGACCTTCGGGGCGCCCACCTGGTGGATGAGCCGCCTGGCGTAGGGCGCGACGGATTCGAAGTAGCGCCGCTGGGCCTCGGCGTAGATCGTGCCGAACGCGAGCGAGGACTTGCCCGAGCCGGAGACGCCCGTGAAGACCGCGAGGACGTCGCGCGGGATGTCCACGTCGACGCCCCGGAGGTTGTGCTCCCGGGCACCCCGGACGCGTACGAACGGATCGTGGGGGCTGTGCATGGTGGGGCTCCGAACGCGGCTCGGGGGCAAACCCCACGATTCTAGGCCGCGGGCCGCCGCGCGACCCGGTAGGGGTGATGAGGGGTGTCGCAATAGGGGGTCGCAATTGTGGTGCGGCGGCGCCGGCAGTCGATGCGAGCGGCTTCTGAAAAGCGTCGGGAACACGTCCGGAAATATTGTGCGGGGCGTTCTTCGTGCGCCCCTTCGTGCGTCCCTACGTGTTCCTTCGTGCGGCGCCTCAAGAATTGGACAGCGCGCCCGCCACGTATTCACCACTCCCGGCGTACCGCCCGCAGTGCGCGCGCCGCAGCCACGTCCGCGCATCCCGCGAGCCCCAGAGCGTCCCGGAACTCGTCCGACAGGAGTTCGAGTACCCGCCGCACCCCGTCCTCACCGGCGACCGCCAGACCCCAGAGCGCCGGGCGCCCCACCAGGACGCCGGACGCGCCGAGAGCCAGCGCCCTGAGCACGTCCGTACCGCTGCGGATGCCGCTGTCCAGCAGGACCTCGCACCGGCCGGCCAGCGCCGCCACCACGTCCGGCAGCGCGTCGACGCTCGGCACGGCGCCGTCCAGCTGGCGGCCGCCGTGGTTCGAGACCACCACGGCGTCGACCCCGCACTCGGCGGCCCGCACCGCGTCCTCGGCCGCGAGGACACCCTTCAGCACCAGCGGCAGCCGGGTCTGCTCCCGCAGCGCCACCACCGACGACCACGTCAGCGCCGGCGAGAACGCCGCCCGGGTGTGCGCGGCCAGCGCGGAGGCGGCGCCGGAAGGCGGCCGGTGCGCCGCGGAGGGCCCTGCCGTCAGGTGGGCGGCGCGCACGTGGTCGGGCAGCGCGAACCGGTTGCGTACGTCGCGCGGCCTGCGCCCCATCCACGGCACGTCGACCGTGAGCACGATCGCCTCCGCGCCGGCGTCCTCGGCCCGCCGGACCAGGTCGAGGGAGCGCCCCGGCTCCCGCAGCCAGTACAGCTGGAACCAGACGGCACCGCCGACCGCGGTGAGCCGCTCCACCGGGACGCTGCTGAGGGTGCTCGCGGTGAACGGCACCCCCACCGCCTTCGCGGCACGGGCGGCGGCCAGCTCTCCCTCGGGGTGCAGCAGCCGCTGGTAGGCGACCGGCGCGACCGCGAGCGGCAGCCGGGCCGGGCGCCCGAGCAGGGTGGTCTCCGTCGTGCACCGCGACACGTCCCGCAGGACGCGCGGCACGACGAAGACCCGGTCGAGGGCGGCACGGTTGGCGTCGAGCGTCACCTCCGCGCCACTGCCCCCGGCCACGAAGTCCCGGACGGCGGCGGGCAGGACCGCCTCGGCGGCGCGTTCCGCGTCGGCGAGACAGTGGAGCCCGTCGGCCGGGCCCGTGTCCGGGGTCGTGGCCGACGTCGGGGGATCCGCCTCAGCGCTGGTCGAAGCCACGCTGCTTCGTCCGCTCCAGCTCCACCGCTTCGTAGAGCGCCTTGATGTTCGCGCTGCCGAAGGTCGCCGCTCCCTGGCGTTCGATGACCTCGAAGAACAGGGTCTTCCGCGGGTGGGTCGACGCCGTGAAGATCTGGAAGAGCCGGCCGTCGTGGTCCTCGTCGGCGAGCACGTGCGTCGCACGCAGGTCGGCCAGCCGCTTCTCGCCCAGCTCGACGCGTTGGCCGAGCAGGTCGTAGTACGACGACGGGGTGCGCAGGAACGTGACGCCGCGCTCGGACAGGGCCCGCACTGAACGCACCGCGTCCCGCGAGGAGAACGCCAGGTGCTGGACGCCCGCCCCCTGGTGCCCCTTCAGGAACTCGTCGATCTGGCCGGTGGCGGCCGAGGTGTCGGGCTCGATCAGGGTCAGCGTCACGGTCCCCGAACGGCTCTGCACGACCTTCGACTCCATGGCCTGCGTGCCCACGACGATGTGCTCCTCGAAGACGAACCGGAAGCCGAGGGCGTCGCGGTAGTAGGCGACCATCGCGTCGAGGTCACCCGCCGGCAGGCACACGGCGACGTGGTCGAGCTCCAACAGGCCCACCGCGTCGGACCGTTCGCCGCCCGGCGCCGCCACCGGGACATGGCCGACGGGCAGTCCGGGACCTTCCCCGGGTGCGCGCCGGACGAGTGTGTGGACCAGGTCCCCGAAGCCGCGGAGCGCCGCGGTGGTGCCGGGCCCGGCCTCGGTCCGCGGCGTCGGGTGCCGGTGGGCCAGGGCGCCGCGCGCGAGCGCCGCGTGGAAGGCCCCTTCCGGGTCGGCGGTGCGCAGCGCGATGTCCGCGACGCCGTCGCCGTGGGCCATCACGTACGCGGACGCGGGGTGCAGCTCGGACGTCGCCTGGGTCAGGACGAGCGTGATCTCCCCGTGGCGCACGGCGACGCCGCGGTGCTCCGCGGAGGTGCTGGTGCCGACTACGGTGAAGGCGTACCGGTCGGTCCAGTGGGCCACCGCCGCGTCCAGGTCCTCGACGTACATCTCCACGTAGTCGATGGAGAGATCCGCGAGCGGATCCGTTGATTCTGCTGATTCCGGTGATTCTGATAAATCCCTCATGAGTGTCTCCAGATCCGGAGAGAAATGAGCTCCTGGGACTGTACGAGCCCGGTCGCGAATCTGGCTACGGCCGATATGGACGCCGAACTCCGCCGTCCAGGACGGCGACTTCGCGGGGCCGCGCATAAAACAGGAGGTCCTTTATCCTTCAGCTTTCGGTTTATGGTCGATGGCCTTTTGGACGGGTGATGACTTGTGATGCGCACCATGGCCGTCATCGGTACGGGCCTGATCGGCACCTCCGTCGCGCTGGCCGTGAGCCGGCGGGGCGTGACGGTGTACCTGGCCGACCGTGACCCCGCGGCGGCCCGGACGGCCGCAGCGCTCGGCGCCGGACTCGCGAGGACACCCGCCGAACGGGTGGACCTGGCCGTGCTCGCCGTGCCGCCCAGCCAGGTGGGCGCCGTGCTCGGCGAGGCACAGGAACGCCGCCTCGCCGACAGCTACACCGACGTGGCGTCAGTGAAGGCCGAGCCGGAGCGCGCCGCGCTGAGCCACGCCCCCGACCCGGACCGGTACGTCGGCGGCCACCCCTTGGCGGGGCGGGAGCGCTCGGGTCCGCTCGCCGCCCGCGCCGACCTGTTCCGTGGCCGTACCTGGGTGCTGACGCCGTCCCCGCTGACCACGGACGACACCCTCGACCGGGCTCTGGAACTGGTCGCCCTGTGCGGTGCCGTCCCGGTCGTGATGGGCAGCAAGGAACACGACGCCGCCGTGGCCGTGACCTCCCACGTGCCCCACCTCATGGCCAGCCTGATGGCCGCACGGCTGCGAGAGGGCCCGGCCGACCTGCCCCGCCTCGCCGGGCAGGGACTGCGCGACGCCACCCGGATCGCGGGTGGCGACTCACGGCTCTGGGGCGACATCCTCCAGGCCAACGCCCCGGCGATCGCCGGCGTTCTCAAGGACCTGCACATGGATCTCTCCCGCCTCGTGCCGGCGCTGGACGCGCTCGCCGCGCCCGGCGGCGGGCAGGAGCGGGACCTCGGCATGCGGACGCTGGTGGACCTGCTCGACCGGGGCATCTCCGGCCTCGCGGAGATCCCGGACGCCCGGCCCGGCGCCTCGCCCGAGGACCCGCGCGTACGGGTCGCCGTCTCGGACCGCCCCGGCGAACTGGCGCGGCTCCTCGACGCCGTGGCGGACCTCGGCATCGCGGCGGACGACGCCCGGGTCGAGACGGCGAGCTCGAAGGCAGCGGGCGGCAGGGACACCATGCCCGGAGGTGACGCGGACGGCGGAGGGTTCGCCGTAGGCTTCACCGTCCCGCCGCGCACCGCGGACCGGCTCGTGGCCGTGCTCGGCGCCAGGGGATGGGATGTCGTCGTCGTACGGGACGTGACCGTCGCGGCGACCCGGCCGGGCCGTCGCCCCGCGTGACCGCCGCCCGGCGTGTTGAAGCGTGTCCACGCCTGTCCAAGTGTGCGAATCGGCCGGTTGGACGCGGTGGTGGACCGTCGGGAACCGTGTGACTCTGAGCGACGGATGACACTTTCCCGATAACTTCCGGACGCCTGGGGGAAATCCATGGCGGAACTGACGGCCGACGGCTCCGAACACTCCGCCGCCAACCGAGCGGCGTTCGACCGCAGGGGACTGCGCCAGGGCCCACCGGGCAACCCCGGGCCCCCCGACACCACCGTGAAGATCCTCGGCCGCGTCTGGGCGGCGCCCCTGGCCGTGGGGCCGCTCTCCGCCCCGGCCCGCCCCGGCGGCGAGCTCGCCGTGGTCCGCGCCGCGGGAACCGCCCAACTCCCCGCCGTGGTCGGCGCCTTCGCCGAACGCACCTTCAGCGAACTCTCCTCGGCCACCGACGTCCCGCCGTGGCTGCGCACCTACGCCTTCCGGGACCGCGACACCGGCCACCGGCTCGCCGCGCGCGCCGAGGACGCCGGATTCGGAGCGGTGCTCCTCGCGCTGGGCAGCCGCGACGACATCCGCCTCAGGAAGGTCGCCGCCCCCGCCAACCTCGCGCGGCACGCACCGTCGAGCGACGTCCGCACCCTGCTCGGCACCCACGCCGACTGGACCGACGTGGCCGAGCTGCGCGCTGCCACCGCGCTGCCGCTCCTCGTCGCGGGCGTGCGCACCGCATCCGACGCGCTTCGCGCCGTGGACAGCGGCGCCGACGGCATCGTGGTCGCCTCCCTCGACGCGCTTCCCGCGATCGCGGAGACCGTGGCGGGCCGCTGCCCGGTCCTCCTGAGCGGCGGGGTCCGGCGCGGCGCGGACATCCTCGTGTCGCTCGCGGCCGGTGCCGACGCGGTGTTCGCCGGGCGTCCCGTCCTCGACGGGCTGCGGGCCGACGGGCGCGCCGGGGTGGCGGAGGCGCTGAACGGCCTAGTCCGGGAGCTGAGCGACGCGATGACGTTCACCGGCACCGCCACCGTCGCGGACCTCGGCCCCGGCCTGGTCCGCACCGGGCCGCCCGCCGCGGACACGGCACCGCCCGCGGCCGCGCGGCCGCTGCGGAAGGCCGAGCTGCACGCCAGCGTCTCCGCCCCGGTCCTGGACACGATGACCTTCCTCAACGAGATCACCTCCCGCTACCCGGAGGCGATCTCCTTCGCACCGGGGCGCCCCCACGACGGCTTCTTCGACACCGAACAGATCTTCACCCACCTCCGCCGGTACCTGGACCACCTCGAGGAGCAGGGGTTCTCGCCGCAGCAGGTGCGCACCGCGATGTACCAGTACGGGCCCACCGCGGGACAGATCCGCGAGATCATCGCCGACTCGCTGCGCGCCGACGAGAACATCGACGTCCCGGCCGAGTCGATCGTGGTGACCGTCGGCGCGCAGGAGGCCATGCTCCTCGTCCTGCGCGCCCTGATCACCGGCCCGGACGACGTGCTCCTGGTCTCCAGCCCCTGTTACGTGGGCATCACCGGAGCGGCCCGCCTCCTGGACATCGCCGTGACCCCCGTCGAGGAACACGAGGACGGCGTCTCCTGCGCCGACCTGGAAGCGGCGATCAGGAACGAGCGGGCCCGCGGGCGCCGCCCCCGCGCCTTCTACGTCGTCCCCGACCACTCCAACCCGTCGGGGACCACGATGAGTCCGCGGACGCGGGCCGAACTCCTCGACCTCGCCGCCCGGCACGGCATCCTCATCCTGGAGGACAGCCCCTACCGCCTGGTCAGCCCCGGCCCGCCGCTGCCGACGCTGAAGTCCCAGGACCGCGCGCACACGGTCGTCCACCTGGGCTCCTTCTCCAAGACCGTGTTCCCCGGCGCCCGCGTCGGCTTCGTCGTCGCCGACCAGCCCGTCGTCGACGACTCCGGGCACACCGGCCTGCTCGCGGACGAACTCTCCAAGATCAAGAGCATGGTGACGGTCAACACCTCTTCGCTCAGCCAGGCCGCCGTGGCGGGCACGCTCCTCGCGGCGGGCGGCCGGGTCTCGGAGCTGAACGCGGCGGCGGCCACGTATTACGGCGACGCGATGCGGGCCACGCTCAGGGAGCTCGACACCCACCTGCCCGCGGACCGGCGGGAGGCCCTGGGCGTGCGGTGGAACGAGCCCACCGGCGGGTTCTTCCTCACCCTGCGGGTGCCCTTCCGCGCGGACAACGCCGCGCTGATCCGCTCGGCACAGGACTTCGGCGTCATCTGGACGCCGATGACGTACTTCCATCCCGGCGGCGGAGGCCTTGACGGCATCCGCCTGTCGACCAGCTATCTGACGCCCGCCCAGATCCGGGAGGGCACGGCGAGGCTCGTGCGGTTCATCGAATCGGAGAGCGCGCGAGCCACGACCTGAGCGCGAGCCATGACCTGAGCGCGAGCCACGACCTGACAAGGAGGGCAGGACAGTGACCGGCACCGAGACCATGCGGCACCTGCGCAGCAAGCCACGTATGTGGGGGTGGACCTTCCGATGACCATGACCACGGGGACAGCAGCATCGACGACCACGGACCTCGCTCACCCCCGCATCGTCGGCGTGGGCACGGCCGTGACCGCCGCGTCCTACTCGCAGCTGGAGGTGCTCGACGCCTTCGGGATCACCGACCCCAAAGTGCGCTCGGTGTTCCTCAACAGCGCGATCGAACGGCGCAACCTCGCCCTCCCTCCGGAGGACACCCACGGTGTCCGCGCCCCCGAGTCCCAGGGCGACCTCCTCGACAAACACAAGGCACTCGCCCTGGAGATGGGCGGCGAGGCCCTGCGCGCCTGCCTGAAGAAGGCCGGCGCCGACCTCGCGGACCTGCGCCACCTGTGCTGCGTGACCTCCACGGGGCTGCTCACGCCCGGCCTCAGCGCCCTCCTCATACGTGAGTTGGGCATCGACCGCCATTGCAGCAGGACCGACATCGTCGGCATGGGCTGCAACGCGGGGCTCAACGCCCTGGGCGTGGTGGCCGGCTGGTCGGCGGCCCACCCCGGAGAACTCGCCGTCGTGCTCTGCGTGGAGGCGTGCTCGGCCGCGTACACCGTGGACTCGACGATGCGGACGGCGGTCGTGAACAGCCTGTTCGGCGACGGCGCGGCGGCCGTCGCCCTGCTCACGGGGCCGGGCACCGGCACAGTCATGGACCCGGACGTGGACGCCGAGGCGCCGGCCGTCCTGAAGTTCGCGAGCTGCGTCATCCCCGAAGCGGTCGATGCCATGCGCTACGACTGGGACCGCGTCCAGGGCCGGTTCAGCTTCTTCCTCGACCCGCAGATCCCCTACGTGGTGGGCGCGCACGCCGAACTGGTCGTCGACCGGCTCCTGGCGGGCACCGGGCTGCGCAGGAGCGACATCCGGCACTGGCTGGTGCACTCCGGCGGCAAGAAGGTCATCGACGCGGTCGTCGTCAACCTCGGACTGACCCGCCACGACGTCCGCCACACCGTCGGTGTGCTGCGCGACCACGGGAACGTGTCCAGCGGCTCGTTCCTGTTCTCGTACGAACGCCTCCTCGACGAGGAGGTCACCCGGCCCGGCGAGTACGGAGTGCTCATGACCATGGGACCGGGCTCCACGATCGAGACGGCGCTGATCCGATGGTGAGGACGGAACGGACCATGTACGCACTGGAGTTGGACGGATCCGAACCCCTGTCGGCCACGGCGGTCAAGGACGTCGGCGCCCTCTGCGACCGGACCGAGGACGGGGCGGGCCGCCCTGTCGTCGCCCTGCACGTCACCGGGGCGCCGCGGGACGGCTGGGCCGACGGGCTCGACGTCATGCTGGTCACCAAGTGGGAGCGCGCGCTGCGCCGCCTGGAGCGGCTGCCCGCGGCCACGGTCGCGGTGGCGCGCGGCGACTGCGGAGGGACCGCGCTCGAAGCGTTCCTGGCCGCCGACGTCCGCGTGGCCTTCCCGGACACGCGGCTGCTCCTCCCGCGCGACACCGCGGCCACCTGGCCCGGGATGGCCGGCTACCGCCTGGTCCGGCTCGCCGGGGTCGCCAGGATCCGCAAGGCCGTCCTGTTCGGCCGGACGATCGAAGCCGCCGAGGCACTGGCGCTTGGCATCGTCGACGAGCTGACGGACGACCCGGCGGCCGCGCTCGCGGACGTCGCCGAGCTGGTCGGCGGGCTGTCCGGCAAGGAGGTCGCGATCCGCCGGCAGTTGATGTTCGACGCGGCGACCACCGGCTTCGAGGACGCACTCGGCGCCCACCTCGCGGCCTGCGACCGCGCCTTGCGGCAGGGGGCCGGCGCGGCGGAGGAGGCCTCGTGACGACCACGCTCCCGAACCAACCGCCCCTGCCCGGCCGACCGGGGCAGCCGTCAGCACAGGCGCAGTCGGCGCCACCGTCCCCGCCCGGCTCCGCCGACGTGCGGGACGCCTGGGTGAAGCTCGTCGCGGGGGCCGGCGTCATGGCCCGCGTCGACGAACTGGTGGCCGGTCTGCCGGAGCCCCCCGCCCGTACCGCCGAGCAGCGCGCCGACGTCGCCGCGGCCAAGGACGCGGCGCGCGCACTGCGGGTCGCCTTTCTCGACACGTACGCGGACGCCGTCTACGACCGGTTGACCGCGGACCGCACCGAGTCCCCGCGCATCGAGGAACTCCTCGCCGCCGCGGCCGTCGTCTTCCCGGGCCTGGTGCCCGGCGAAGCCCGCCTCGCGGCCGAGCGGAGCAGGACGCAGGCCGCCAAGGAGGGGGATGAGATCGACCAGGGCATCTTCCTGCGGGCCGTGCTCCGCTCCCCGTCCGCGGGCCCGCACCTGCTCGACGCCATGCTGCGGCCGACTCCCCGCGCGCTGGGGCTCATCGAGGAGTTCACCCGTACCGGCGTGGTGGAGATGGAGTCGGTGCGCGTCGAACGGCGTGCCGACGGTGTGGCGCGGCTGACCATGTGCAGGGACGACTGCCTGAACGCCGAGGACGTCCGCCAGGTCGACGACATGGAGACCGCCGTCGACCTCGCCCTGCTCGACCCGGCGGTCCGGGTCGGGCTGCTGCGCGGCGGGGAGATGACGCACCCCCGTTACCGTGGCCGGCGCGTGTTCAGCGCGGGCATCAACCTCAAGAGCCTGAGCGCCGGCGACATCCCGCTCGTCGGGTTCCTGCTGCGCCGCGAACTCGGCTATCTGCAGAAGATCGTGCGCGGTGTGCGCGCCGACCACCCCGGCCAGTGGCACTCGCCCCTCGTGGAGAAGCCGTGGGTCGCGGCCGTCGACGGCTTCGCCATCGGGGGCGGCGCCCAGCTCCTGCTGGTCTGCGACCACGTGCTCGCCGCGTCGGACGCGTACCTCAGCCTGCCCGCCGCGAAGGAGGGGATCATCCCCGGCGTCGCCAACTTCCGCTTCAGCCGGTACGTGGGGCCGCGCCTGTCCCGGCAGGTGATCCTGGAGGGCCGCAGGATCAGGGCCGCCGAGCCCGACGCGCGGCTGCTCGTCGACGAGGTCGTGGAGCCGGAGGACATGGACGCCGCCGTCGAGGCGAGCCTGGCCCGGCTCGACGGCGCCGCGGTGCTCGCCAACCGGCGGATGCTCAACCTCGCCGAGGAACCGCCGGACGCCTTCCGCGCGTACATGGCGGAGTTCGCCCTCCAACAGGCCCTCCGCATCTACGGCCAGGACGTCATCGACAAGGTCGGCCGCTTCGGTGCGACACCGCACGGCTGAGGGGACACCGCGATGCCGATCGCCCGCATCAACGGGACCAGCCTCGGTTACGACGAGTACGGCACCGGAGAGCCGGTCGTCATGGTCACCGGCACCGGTGCCCCCGGCCGCATGTGGCGGACCCACCAGGTGCCCGCCCTCACCGGCGCGGGCTACCGGGTGATCACGCTCGACAACCGGGGGATCCCGCCGAGCGACCCGTGCCCCGACGGGTTCACCCTCGTCGACATGGTCGCGGACGTCGCCGGACTCATCGAGCACGTGAGCGCGGGCGACGGCGCGTGCCGGGTCGTCGGCTACTCACTGGGCGCGATCGTGGTCCAGGAACTGCTGCTGGCCCGGCCCGACCTCGTGAGCCGGGCCGTCCTGATGGCGACCAGCGGACGCACCGACGCCCTCACCGCCGCGATGACGGCCGCCGACGTGGAGCTCGCCGACGGCGGAGGCAAACTCCCGCCCCGCTTCGCGGCCTACGTACAGGCCTTGCAGAACCTCTCGCCGCGCACGCTCAACGACGAGGAACGCCTGCGGGACTGGCTCGCGGTCTTCGAGATGTCGGCCGTGGACACCACGGCGGCGGGCGCCCGTGGCCAGCTCGGACTCCAGCTCATCCCGGACCGGCTGACCGCCTACCGCCGTATCGACAGGCCGTGCCTGGTCATCGGGTTCCAGGACGACCTCGTCATCCGCCCGCACCTGTCCCGCGAGGTCGCGCGGAGCATTCCCGGCGGCTCCTACACGGAGATCCCGGGCTGCGGCCACTACGGATATCTGGAGCGGCCCGCGGCGGTGAATTCGGCGATCACCGAATTCTTCGCAGGCCGCCTGGACAACCTTGTAGGCCCCGAATCACCCCGCTAGCGTGAAACACGTCCTGCCGACGGAAATTGAGCCGACGGAAATTGATCGGAGTGGTTATGCCGAACCCGTTCGACGACGAAAACGGCACCTTCCTCGTTCTCATGAACGACGAGAACCAGCATTCGCTCTGGCCCGCCTTCGCCGAGGTGCCGGCCGGCTGGAAGGCCGTCTTCGGAGAAGACACCCGCAAGGCCTGCCTGGACTACATCGAGGAGAACTGGACGGACATGCGTCCCAAGAGTCTCATCGACGAGATGGAGAAGTTCGAAGCCGCCGGCTAGGCGCTCCCCGACCGAAACGACAACGGAAACAGGAGGTTTTCGTGGCCATGATCGGCGGCCCGGGGCCGGTACTGATGCGGGGGATGGGTCCTGACGAGTCGGTGACCAAGCAGAAGATAAAGCCTGGCACGGCCAAGCGAATCCTCCCCTATACGAAACCGTATCGCTTCAACATAGGCGTTCTCCTGGTCGTCACCGTGCTCAACGCGGGCAACGTGGTGGCCACGCCCCTTCTCTTCAAGTACCTCATCGACGACGGCATCGTCGAGGGCGACACCTCGGTGGTCGTGTGGATCTCCGTGATCGTCGCCGTCCTCGCCCTGCTGAGCACCGGCTTCGGCTTCGCGGAGGCCTGGTACTCGGGCCGGGTCAGCGAGGGGCTCATCTACGACCTGCGCACCAAGATCTTCGACCATGTGCAGCGCCAGCCGCTGGCGTTCTTCACCCGCGCCCAGACCGGGTCCCTCGTCAGCCGCCTCAACACCGACGTCGTCGGTGCCCAACAGGCGGTCACGGCACTGCTGTCCACGGTGGTGTCCGCCGGGCTGACCCTGCTCCTCGTCCTCGGCGCGATGTTCTACCTCTCCTGGGTGGTCACCCTCGTCTCCCTCGTGGTGATCCCGCTCTTCATCCTGCCGGGCCGGGTCGTCGGCCGCAGGCTGCAGCGGATCATGCGGGAGCACATGCAGGTCAACGCCGAGGTCGGCTCGTTCATGAACGAGCGCTTCAACGTGACCGGCGCCCTGCTGAGCAAGCTGTACGGCCGCCCCGCGACCGAGACGGGCATGTTCTCCCGGCTGGCCCGCAAGGGACGCGACCTGGGCGTCCTGACCTCCGTCTACGGCAAGATGCTCTTCCTGACGATGACGCTCGTCGGCGCCATCGCCACCGCCCTCGTCTACGGCATCGGCGGCGCCCTCGTCATCGAGGGCACGTTCCAGATCGGCACACTGGTGGCCCTCGCCACGCTGCTCACCCGGCTGATGGGCCCCATCAACCAGCTGTCGAGCGCGCAGACGAGCGTACTGACCGCCCTCGTCAGCTTCGACCGGCTCTTCGAGATCCTCGACCTCAAGCCGCTGATCTCCGAGAAGCCCGACGCGGTGCCGCTGCCGGCCGCCGCGGCCACGGCCGCCGCCGACGGGAGCTCCCGGGCACCCGAGGTCACGTTCGAGAACGTGTCGTTCCGCTACCCGAAGGCCGCGGACGTCTCCCTCGCCTCGCTGGAGTCCATCGCGCTGCCCTCGCAGGAGCGCGCCCAGAACACCTGGACCCTGCGCGACCTGAACTTCACCGTGCCCGCGGGCAAACTCACCGCCCTGGTCGGCCCGTCGGGCGCGGGCAAGACCACCATCACCCACCTGGTGCCGCGGCTCTACGACCCCGTCGAGGGCGTCATCCGCATCGGCGGCCACGACATCCGCGACGTGACGCTGAAGTCGCTGAACGACACCGTCGGCATGGTCACGCAGGACGCGCACCTCTTCCACGCGACGATCCGCGACAACCTCACCTACGCGCGGCCCGACGCCACCGAGCAGGAACTGATCGACGCGTGCAAGGCCGCGCAGATCTGGGACCTGATCGAGTCGCTGCCCGACGGCTTCGACACCGTGGTCGGCGACCGCGGCTACCGCTTCTCCGGCGGTGAGAAACAGCGCGTGGCCATGGCGCGGCTGCTGCTCAAGGCCCCGCCTATCGTCGTACTCGACGAGGCCACCGCCCACCTCGACTCGGAGTCCGAGGCGGCACTGCAACGGGCCCTGAAGACGGCGCTGAAGGGCCGCACCTCCCTGGTGATCGCGCACCGCCTGTCCACCATCAGGGACGCCGACCAGATCCTCGTCATCGACAAGGGCCGCGTCCAGGAACGCGGCACACACGAGGAACTGATGCGACTGGACGGGATGTACGCGGAGTTGTACCGCACGCAGTTCTCCCGCCAGCCCTCGAAGAACGGCGACGGTCCCGTGCCCGAGCCGGTCGGCGGCCCGCACGGCCCCGGCCCGGTCCTGACCGGCGGACCCGGCGGCCCCGGTGGACCGATGCCGGGCGGCCCGCACGGAGCCTTCCCCGGCGGCCCGGGAGTCTTCCTGGCCGGCCCCGGTGGCCCGGGCGGACCCGGTGGACCCGGCGGGCCGGGTGGACCAGGCGGCCCCGGAGGCCCACCGCCTCCCGGCCACGGATGAACCCCGGGCCGCGCATGACCCCGGGCCACGGATGAGATGAGCCCTGCCCCTCCCACGGCATCCGCGATGCGGCACCCCGCATCGCGGATGCCGTTCCGTCACACCGGCCCGCACGCGGCGCCCCGCCGGTACGCTGAACCGTGGCGGCGGGCTGTGACCAGTGTGTGACCCCCGCTCGGAGATCCTGTCAGCCATGATCCATCGGGGGGTGGGGCTGTGAGGGTGCTGGTGGTAGAGGACCAGGCCGAACTCGCGGATTCCGTGGCCAGAGTGCTGCGCCGCGAAGGAATGGCGGTCGACGTCGTCTACGACGGAGAGGGCGCGCTGGAGCGCACCTCCGTCGTCGACTACGACGTGGTCGTACTCGACCGCGACCTGCCCACCGTGCACGGCGACGAGGTGTGCGGCGCCCTGATGGCGGAACCCGCCCGCACCAGAGTCCTCATGCTCACGGCGTCCGGGACGATCGCGGACCGGGTGGAAGGACTCAGCCTCGGCGCCGACGACTACCTCCCCAAGCCCTTCGCGTACGCCGAACTGGTCGCCCGCATCCGGGCGGTGGCCCGCCGCGCCCAGCCGGCCGTACCACCGGTCCTCGTCCACGGCGATCTGCGGCTCGACCCGGCCCAGCGGATCGCGACCCGCGCCGGGCAGCGGCTCTCGCTCACCCCCAAGGAGTTCGCGGTCCTCGAATACCTGATGGCGGCCCACGGCCGCGTCGTGTCCGCAGAGGAACTCCTCGAACGGGTGTGGGACGAGGCGACCGACCCGTTCACCACGACGGTCAAGGCGACCATCAACAGGCTGCGGCCGAAGCTCGGTTCACCACCGGTGATCGAGACCGTGCCCCGCGGCGGGTACCGGATCCGACGATGACCTGACGATGCGGAGCGAGATGCCGATGCGTCTGCGAAGTGCGGCCCGCGCGGCCCTGTCCCGAGCCGGACTCGTCTCGCGCCTCATGCCCCGACGGGTCCGCATGCGGCTCACCCTGCTGTACGGCCTGCTGTTCGTCGTGTCCGGCGCCGTCCTGCTCACGATCACCTACCTCCTGGTCAACCGCCCCGACAACACCGTGCTCGTCAGCCGCCGCGGCGGCTCCGGCTCACCCGGCGACGCCGGCGTCCACATGTACCGCCGCGACCAGGTGCCGGGAGCCGTCGACAGCTTCGCCCACGCACAGCAGCAACAGGCGATGCGCCAGCACGCCGCCGAGATGCAGCACCTGCTGACCCAGTCCGGCATCGCGCTGGCGTTCATGGCGGTGCTCGCCATAGGCCTCGGCTGGCTGGTCGCGGGGCGCGTACTGCGGCCGCTGCGCACCATCACCACCACCGTCCAGCGCATCTCCGCGCACAACGTGCACGAGCGCCTCGCCGTCGACGGGCCCGGCGACGAGCTGAAGGACCTGGCCGACACCGTCGACGGCCTCCTCGGCCGGCTGGAGGCCGCGCTGGACTCCCACAAACGCTTCGTCGCCAACGCCGCGCACGAACTGCGCACCCCCCTGACCGTCGAACACGCCCTGCTGGAGGAGTCCCTGATCGACCGCGAGGCGACCGTCGACTCCTTCCGCGCCAACTTCGAGCGGCTGCTGACCCTCAGCGAACAGCAGGCCCGCCTCCTGGAGTCGCTGCTGACCCTGTCGAGCAGCGAGCGCGGCCTCGACCGCAGGGACCCGCTGGACCTCGCGGAGCTCACCGGTGACGTCGTCCTCGCGTCCCGGCCGGAGGCCGACCGGCGCGGGCTGCGCGTGGAGCCGCACATCGAACCGGCCTTCATCTGGGGCGACGACGCGCTCGTCGAGCGACTCGTCGCCAACCTCCTGGACAACGCCATGGGTTACAACACGCCCGACGGCTGGGTGGCAGTCGTGACCGGCGTCAGGAACGGGCGCGCCTTCGTCCGCGTCTCCAACACCGGCCCGCAGATCCCGCCCGCCGGAGTGAGCCGCCTCTTCGAGCCGTTCCAGCGCCTCGGCCGGACGGCCGACAACGGACACCACGGCCTCGGCCTCTCCATCGTCCGCTCCATCGCGGCGGCCCACGAAGCAACCCTGAACGCGCACGCGCGGCCCCAGGGCGGCCTCGTCGTCGAGGTGGACTTCCCCCTGCGGACACCGGCACCGCCGCTCCCGCACCAGGCACCGGCGGAACAGCCAGGAATTCCCACCGCAGACGGTCGCGCCCCTTCCCCTCTGGGCCATAGCATTTAATTATCCGTACGAGACCACGCGCCTTTTGCTTTGCGTGCCCGTCCGGCATGCCTGAGCGCGTATCCAAATCCCTGTCCAAGTGCGGAAAGTGCGCGGTTGGACGGCTCGTACGGCCTTGCCGGACACACTCGTACGGCCTTGACAGACATAGCTGGTTAGCCGAGGGGGATTACTCGGCCAGGGGGAATGATGAACGGCAACGCTGCTCATGCTCTGCCCCTCCTCGACGCCCAGGAGGGAATATGGCTGGCACAACACGTGGCGGGCTCGCGCCGGTTGTACAGCGTCGGGCAGTACGTCGAGATATTCGGGCCCGTCGACGAGAACTTGTTCGCGCGCGTACTGCGGCAGTTGACGGACGAGACGGAAATCCTGCACGCGCGATTCGAGGACGACGGCGCCGGCGGATCGCGGATGATCTTTCCTGTCCTTGAGAACACTGAGAACACTGAGAACATCGAGAGCAACACCTCGAAAGAAACCGAAGAGGCGAACCGTCCGCCCACCGAATTCGTCGACCTCACCGCCGAGCAGGACCCGAGGGCGGCCGCCGAAGCGTGGATGCGGGCGGAACTGAACCAAGAGATCACGGCCCACGCCGACCGCCCCTTCTCGCACGCCCTCATCCGCCTGGCACCCGACCACCACATCTGGTACCAGCGCTACGACCACCTCCTGATGGACGCCTACGGTTGCTCCCTGCTGGCCCGCCGCGCCGCCGACGTCTACACGGCGCTCCTCGAAGGCAAGCCCTTCGCCCCGGCGGACCATGCCCCGCTGCGCGAACTGATGGAGCAGGAGTCCGCCCACCGCGACTCAGGGCGGCACGAGGCCGACCGGCGCTACTGGCACGAGCACTTCGCGGACCGCCCCGACCTGACCGTCGTCCCTGGCCACCGGACGACGCCCGCCCCGGCCGCCCCCGAAGCCCCCCACACATCCGACACGTCGACAACGGTGCTGCGCGAGACAGGGCACCTGCCGCCCCGCGCCGTCGCGGCACTGCGTGCGGCGGCCACCCGCGCCGACGTGAGCTGGCCCCGCCTCGTCGTCGCGGCGGTCGCCGCCTTCGTGGGCCGGCTCAGCGGCTCCGACGAGGCGATCCTGAGCCTCCCGGTGGCCGGCCGCACGAGTGACCAGGCCCGGCGCACCCCGTGCACGATGGCGAACATCCTGCCGCTCCGCCTCCCCGTGACCGCCGAAACGAACCTCCTCGACCTCGCGCGGACGGCGGCCGGCGAGATCGGCGACCTCGTCGACCACCAGAACTTCCGAGGCGAGCGGCTGCGCCGCGAGCTCAACTGGCCCACCGGCGACCGCTGGTACTTCGGCCCGTACGTGAACGTCATGCCGATGGCCGGCGAAACCCTGTCCTTCGGAGGCCGACGGGCCGTCGTGCGCGACCTCTCCAGCCGCCGCGTCGAGGAGTTGGGCGTACTGGTGAGCGGCGCGTCCGCCGACCGGGGCATGGAGATCACCTTCGAGGCCGACGCGCACACCTACGACCGCGACTGGCTCCGCGGCAGCCACCGCTCCTTCCTGCACTTCCTGGAGCAGCTGACGGCCGACCCGTCACAGCCGGTGGGACATGTGCCGCTGATGGCCGAGCCCGAGCGAGGCATGCTGCTCGCCGCGTGGAACGCCACCGCGCGCCCGACCGTGGCGGACACGGTGCCGAAGCTGCTGGCCCGCCAGCTCGGCTGGTCGGCGGACGCGGTGGCGGTCGAGGACGGCGAACGCTCCATCACCCATGGCCAGTTGGACTCCGAGGCGGGTCGCCTGGCGTCGCACCTGGCGGATTTAGGGGTGGGGCGTGGTGATCGCGTCGCGGTGGTGATGGAGCGGTCGGCCGACCTTGTTGTCGCGCTGTTGGCGGTGTGGCGTGCGGGGGCGGCGTATGTGCCGGTGGATGTGGAGTATCCGCCGGAGCGGGTGACGTTTCTGCTGGAGGACTCGGCGCCGGTAGCGGTGGTGTGCACCGGGAAACACCGGGACGCGGTCCCTGCGGGTATGGGCGCGGATGTCGTGGTGCTGGACGACCCGAGGGTCCGTGCGGAGGTCGCGGCGTGCCACGCCGACGGGCCGGCGGTGTCGGTGGGTGCTGAGGACGTGGCGTATGTGATGTATACGTCCGGGTCGTCGGGTGTGCCGAAGGGTGTGGCGGTGCCACACGGCAGTGTCGCCGGGCTGGTGGGGGATTCGGGCTGGTCGGTGGGTCCGGAGGATGCGGTGTTGATGCATGCGCCGCATGCCTTTGATGTGTCGCTTTTTGAGGTGTGGGTGCCGTTGGCGGCGGGTGGCCGTGTGGTGGTGGCGGGGCCGGGTGTGGTGGATGCCGGTCGGATTCGTGCCGCTGTTGCGGGCGGTGTGTCGGTGCTGCATGTGACGGCGGGGATGTTCCGGGTGCTTGCGGAGGAGTCCCCGGAGTGTTTCGCCGGTCTCAAGGAGGTGCTGACCGGCGGTGATGTGGTGCCGGTCGGGGCGGTGGCGCGGGTGCGGGAGGCGTGCCCGGGTGTGGCGGTACGGCATCTGTATGGCCCTACCGAGATCACGCTCTGTGCGACATGGCATGCGCTGCCGGTAGGGGCACCCGACCGGTTGGCCCTCCCCATCGGCCGCCCGCTCGCCAACCGGCAGGTGTACGTCTTGGACGCGGCGCTGCAGCCGGTCCCGCCCGGTGTGGTGGGGGAGTTGTACGTGGCGGGGTCCGGCCTGGCGCGTGGGTATCTGAGGCGGCCGGGCCTGACGGCGGAACGTTTCGTGGCGTGCCCGTTCGGCGAGGGGCGCATGTACCGCACGGGTGACCTGGCCCGGTGGTCGGCCGAGGGCGAGCTGCTGTTCGTGGGGCGTGCGGACGAGCAGGTGAAGGTGCGCGGGTTCCGGGTGGAGCCGGGTGAGATCGAGTCGGTGCTCGCCGGGTACGCGGGGGTCGGGCAGGCCGGCGTGGTGGCCCGGCAGGACGGCGCTTCGACCGGCGACATGCGGCTGGTCGGCTACGTCGTGCCGGACGAACGGCAGCGGGAGCGGGGTGCCCTCGACCCCCGAGCGGTACGCGGATACGTGGCGGACCACCTGCCGGAGTACATGGTCCCGGCCGCCGTGCTGGTCCTGGACGCCCTTCCGATCACGGCCAACGGCAAGCTCGACCGCGCCGCTCTGCCGTCCCCCGACTTCGCGGGCGCGGGCGCTGCCCGTGGTCCGGCGACACCTGTGGAGGAGGTGCTGTGCGGCCTGTACGGCGAGGTCCTCGGCCTGGGGCGGGTCGGCACCGACGCGTCGTTCTTCGACCTGGGCGGGGATTCGCTGCTGGGCATGCGGTTGGTGGCGCGGGTGCGTGCGGTGCTGGATGTGGAGGTGGGGATCGGGGAGTTGTTCGGGGCACCGACGGTGGCGGGGCTCGCGGGGTTGATCGGTGAGCGCGCGGGCGTGGTGGGGGAGCGGTCGGAGTTGCGGCCGTGGGTGCGGCCGGCTGTGGTGCCGTTGTCGTTCGCGCAGCAGCGGATGTGGTTCCTGAACCGGCTTGAGGAGACGGTTCCGGGGGCGTCATCGGCGTACAACCTGCCGTGGGCCATACGGATCTCGGGTGTGCTGGATGTGGCCGTGCTGGAGGCCGCGTTGGGTGATGTGGCCGACCGGCACGAGAGCCTGCGCACCGTCCTGCCCGACGTGAATGGCGTACCCCGCCAGCGTGTCCTGGACGGTGAAGCGGGCCGGCCACCCCTGCTGACCAGGGAGTGCACCGAGCAGCGGGTCGACGAGGTACTGGCGGAGCAGGCGGCACGCGGCTTCGACCTGCGCGCCGACCTGCCGTGGCGGGTGTGCCTGATAGCTGTCGGCGCGGGTGAGTACGTGTTGTCGGTGGTGGCGCATCACGTGGCGGTGGACGGCTGGTCGATGGGTGTGCTGGCGCGGGATCTGGAGGTGGCGTATGCGGCGCGGTGTGAGGGGCGGGTGCCGGGTTGGGATGCGTTGCCGGTGCAGTACGCGGATTACGCGTTGTGGCAGCGTGAGGTGCTGGGGGAGCTGGGCGATCCGGCGAGTGTGCTGAGTGGCCAACTGGCGTACTGGCGCGATGTGTTGATTGGTGTCCCGCAGGAGTTGGAGCTGCCGGTGGACCGGGTGCGGCCTGTGGTGCCGTCGTTCCAGGGGCGGTTGGTGCCGGTGACGGCGGACGCGGAGGCGCATGGCCGGTTGGTGGAGGTGGCGGGGCAGGGCCGGGCGACGATGTTCATGGTCGTGCACGCGGCAGTGGCGCTGCTGCTGTCCCGCCTGGGAGCGGGGGATGACATCCCGCTGGGCACGCCGATCGCGGGCCGCGGGGACGCGGCGCTGGAGGAGCTGGCCGGGTTCTTCGTCAACACTCTCGTCCTGCGTGCCGATGTGAGCGGTGATCCGACCTTCGCCGAGCTCCTTGAGCGGGTGCGGGCCGCGGATCTGGGGGCGTACGCCCACCAGGACGTTCCCTTCGAGCGCCTGGTCGAGGAGGTCAACCCGGCCCGTTCGGTGTCCCGCAACCCGCTCTTCCAGGTGATGCTCGCCCTGGACACCGTGCCCGAACCGCAGTGGCGGTTCCGCGGCGCTGAGGTGCGCTCCGCGTCGATGGTCTCCCCGGTTGCCCGCTTCGACCTAGAGGTGACCCTGGCGGAGCGGCGCGACGAGCGCGGCGCGCCCGCCGGCCTCGACGGTGAGATCCTCTACGCGACCGACCTCTTCGACGACCGTACCGCGCAGGCGCTGGCGGACCGGCTGGGCCGCGTCCTCGCCCAGGTCGCCGCCGACCCGGACCTCCGCCTCAGTCAGATCGACATCCTGACGCCCGCCGAGCGCACGCAGACCGTGGAGCGCTGGAACGATACGGCGGCCGCTGTCCCGGACGCGTCGGTGCCGGAACTGCTCGCCGCACACGTGAGGCGCACGCCCGACGCCGTGGCGGTGCGCTGTGGCTCGGATGCCCTGTCCTACGGGGAGTTGGCTGGGGCGGCGGGTCGGCTGGCGTCCTACCTGGGGAGTGTGGGGGTGGGGCGTGGTGATCGTGTCGCGGTGGTGATGGAGCGGTCGGTCGACCTGGTGGTCGCGTTGCTGGCGGTGTGGCGTGCGGGGGCGGCGTATGTGCCGGTGGATGTGGAGTATCCGGCGGAGCGGGTGGCGTTTCTGCTGGACGACTCGGCCCCTGCGGCGGTGGTGTGCACCAGGGCACACCGGGACGCGATCCCTGCGGGTATGGGGGCGCAGGTCGTGGTGCTGGACGATCCGGGGGGCCGTGCGGCTGTCGCGGGGTGCCCGGTCGACCGTTCAGCCGTCGGTATCGGTTCCGAGGACGTGGCGTATGTGATGTATACGTCCGGGTCGTCGGGTGTGCCGAAGGGTGTGGCGGTGCCACACGGCAGTGTCACCGGGCTGGTGGCAGACCGGGGTTGGTCGGTGGGCCCGGAGGATGCGGTGTTGATGCATGCCCCGCATGCCTTTGATGTGTCGCTGTTCGAGGTGTGGGTGCCGCTGGTGGCCGGTGGCCAGGTAGTGGTGGCGGAGCCGGGTGTCGTGGATGCCGGCCGGATACGTGCCGCCATTGCCGTCGGGGTGTCGGTGCTGCATGTGACGGCGGGGATGTTCCGGGTGCTTGCGGAGGAGTCCCCGGAGTGTTTCGCCGGTCTCAAGGAGGTGCTGACCGGCGGCGATGTGGTGCCGACCGGTGCCGTGGCGCGGGTGCGGGAGGCATGCCCCGGGGTCGCCGTACGGCACCTCTACGGCCCCACCGAGATCACCCTCTGCGCGACGACACACCTGCTGCGGCCCCAGGATGAGGCGGGTCGGGTGCTCCCCATCGGACGGCCGCTCGCCAACCGGCAGGTGTACGTCCTGGACGCGGCGCTGCAGCCGGTCCCGCCCGGCGTCACGGGCGAGCTGTACATCGCCGGGTCCGGCTTGGCGCGCGGGTACCTGCGACGGCCGGCCCTGACGGCCGAACGTTTCGTGGCCTGCCCGTTCGGCGAGGGCGACGGTGACGGCGGCGGTGACGGCGGCCGTGACGGTGACGGCGGCGGACGGCGGATGTACCGGACCGGCGACCTCGTCCGGTGGACGGCCGACGGCGAGCTGCTGTTCGTGGGGCGCGCGGACGAGCAGGTCAAGGTGCGCGGCTTCCGGGTGGAGCCGGGCGAGGTCGAGTCGGTGCTCGCCGGGCACGCGTCGGTCGGCCAGGTGGCGGTCGTGGCCCGCGAGGACCGCCCCGGCGACAAACGGCTGGTCGCCTACGTCGTGCCCGCCACACGGCGGAGCCTCGACCCCAGGAAGGTCCGGGACTACGCGGCGAGGACGCTGCCCGAGTACATGGTCCCGGCCGCCGTCCTGCTCCTCGACGCCCTGCCGATAACGGCCAACGGCAAGCTCGACCGCGCCGCCCTCCCGGCACCGGACTTCACCGCCCGGGGCTCCCGGCGCGAGCCGCGCACGCAGACCGAGGAGATCCTGTGCGGCCTGTTCGCCGAGGTGCTCGGCCTGGAGTGGATCGGGATCGAGGACGGCTTCTTCGACCTGGGCGGGGATTCGCTGTCGGGGATGCGGTTGGTGGCGCGGGTGCGTGCGGTGCTGGATGTGGAGGTGGGGATCGGTGAGTTGTTCGGCGCGCCGACGGTGGCGGGGCTTGCCGGACTGATCGGCGGGCGTGCGGGCGTGGGAGAGGGGCGGCTGGAGTTGCGGCCGTGGGTGCGGCCGGACGTGGTGCCGTTGTCGTTCGCGCAGCAGCGGATGTGGTTCCTGAACCGGCTTGAGGAGACGGTCCCGGGCGCGTCGTCCGCGTACAACTTGCCCTTGGCGTTGCGGATTTCGGGTGTGCTGGACGTGGCAGCGCTGGAGGCCGCCTTGGGTGATGTGGCCGACCGGCACGAGAGCCTGCGTACCGTCCTGCCCGACGTCGACGGTGTTCCGCATCAGCAGGTACGGCACGGAGATGCGGGGCGGCCGCCGCTGACCGTGGTGCGCGCCGACGAGACCGACCTCGACCGGACCCTCGCCGGGCAACTGGCAACCGGCTTCGACCTGCGTACGGATCTGCCGTGGCGGGTGTGCCTGGTGGTGGTGGGCGCGGGTGAGTACGTGTTGTCGGTGGTGGCGCATCACGTGGCGGTGGACGGCTGGTCGATGGGTGTGCTGGCGCGGGATCTGGAGGTGGCGTATGCGGCGCGGTGTGAGGGGCGGGCGCCGGGTTGGGATGCGTTGCCGGTGCAGTACGCGGATTACGCGTTGTGGCAGCGTGAGGTGCTGGGGGAGCTGGACGACCCGGCGAGTGTGCTGAGCGGCCAACTGGCTTACTGGCGGGACGCGTTGGCGGGCGTTCCGCAGGAGTTGGTGCTGCCGGTGGACCGGGTGCGGCCTGTGGTGCCGTCCTTCCAGGGGCGGCTGGTGCCGGTGGCGGCCGATGCGTTCACGCATGGGCGGCTGGTGGAGGTGGCGGGGCAGGGCCGGGCGACGATGTTCATGGTCGTGCACACGGCGGTGGCGCTGCTGCTGTCCCGTCTGGGAGCGGGGGACGACATCGCTGTGGGAACCCCGGCGGCCGGCCGCGGGGACGCGGCGCTGGAGCAGCTGGCCGGGTTCTTCGTCAACACTCTCGTCCTGCGTGCCGATGTGAGTGGTGATCCGACCTTCGCCGAACTCCTGGAGCGCGTCCGGGCCGCGGACCTGGCGGCGTACGCGCACCAGGACGTCCCCTTCGAGCGCCTGGTCGAAGAGCTGAACCCGACCCGCTCGCTCTCCCGCAACCCGCTCTTCCAGGTGATGCTCGCCCTCCAGAACGTCCCCGAAGTCGCCTGGGAACTTCCCGGCGTCGACGTCCGGCCCGCACCGCTGCCCCCCGAACTCTCCGCCCGCTTCGACCTGGCGGTGTCCATGGTCGAGCGGCGCGACGAGCGCGGCGCACCCGCCGGCCTCGACGGCGAGATCCTCTACGCGACCGACCTCTTCGACGAACACACCGCGCGGGCACTCGCGGAACGCCTGGCCCACGTACTCGAACAGGTCGCGGCCGATCCGCGCCTCCGCCTCAGCGAGATCGACATCCTGACGCCCGCCGAACGGGTCCGCATCGTCGAGCACTGGAACGACACGGCGTCCCCGGTCCCGGACGCGCTGGCACCCGAACAGTTCGGCCGACGGGTGGCGGAGTCCCCGAGCGCGGTGGCGTTGGTGGCAGGCGAACAGCGGCTCACCTACGGCGAGTTGGGCGGCAGGGTGAGCCGTCTCGCCCGGTATCTGATGGGCGTCGGGGTGGGGCCCGAGGTCAGGGTGGCCGTGGTGGGTGAGCGGTCGACGGAGTTGGTCGTGTCACTGCTGGCGGTGTCGTCGGCGGGGGGTGTGTTCGTGCCGGTGGACGCGGGATATCCGGCGGAGCGGCTCGCGTATGTGGTGGGTGACGTGGATCCGTCGGTGGTGGTGTGTACGGCGGCCTCGCGGGGTGCCGTGCCCGACGGGTTCGCCGGTCGGGTCGTGGTGGTGGACGACCCGGTGGTGGCCGGCGAGATCGGGCGGCTCCCGGCCGGTCCGGTGCGTGACGCCGAGCGGTCGGTGCCGCTGACGGCCGCCCACGCCGCGTACGTCATCTACACCTCGGGCTCCACCGGCGCGCCCAAAGGCGTCACCGTGTCGCACCACGGGCTGCGGAATCTCGTCGCGGAGAACGTGCGGCGGTACGCGATCGACCCGGACAGCCGCGTCCTGCAACTGGTATCGCCGAGCTTCGACGTCTCGCTCGCGGACATCTGGCCCACCCTGTGCGCGGGCGGCCGACTCGTGCTCGCCCCGACACGGCTCGACATCTCCGGCGAGGAACTGGCCCGCCTGGTGCGCACCCGGCGCATCACCCACGCCGCGATCCCGCCCACCTTCCTCTCGCAGATGCCCCCGGAGGAACTGCCGGACCTCCGCCTGCTGATCACCGGCGGCGAGGCCATGCCCGCGGAGGTGCGACGGCGGTGGGCGAAGGGCCGCGCCATGTACAACCAGTACGGGGTCACCGAGTCGACGATCATCTCCACGGCCGGCCTGATCCGGCACGGCGCCCCCGACGGCGAAGGACCACCGCCGATCGGCGCCCCGGTCACCAACACCCAGGCGTACGTACTGGACGCATCCCTGCGCCCGGTGCCGGTGGGCGTCCCGGGGGAGCTGTACGTCGCCGGTGCCGGCCTCGCCCGCGGCTACCTCGGACGACCGGGACTCTCCGCCCAGCGCTTCGTGGCGAACCCCTTCGCGCCGGACCCCTTCGAACCCGGCCGGCGGATGTACCGCACCGGCGACGTCGTCCGCTGGACCAACGACGGCCGACTGGTCTTCGCGGGCCGCGCCGACGACCAGCTCAAGATCCGCGGGCACCGCGTCGAACCCGGCGAGGTCGAGGCGGCCCTCGCGGCCTGCCCCGGCGTACGCCACGCCGCGGTGACGATCAGGGAGGACCGGCCCGGCGAGCGCCGCCTCATCGGCTATGTGGCCGCCGACGGGCGGACGGTCGACGGCGGGACGGTCCGCGAGTACGTCGCCGGTGTGCTGCCGGAGTACATGGTGCCGACGGCGGTGCTGGTCCTCGACGCCCTGCCGCGCACCGCGCACGGCAAGGTCGACCGGGCCGCGCTGCCCGCCCCCGACTTCGCAGGGCGCGCCACGAGCCGGGACCCGCGGACGGCGACCGAGCGGATCCTGTGCGACCTCTTCGCCGACATGCTGGGACTCGACCGGGTGGGCGCCGAGGACAGCTTCTTCGAGCTGGGCGGCGACTCGATCAGCTCGATGCAGCTGGTGTCGCGGGCCCGCCGGGCAGGTCTCGTCGTGACGCCCCGGCAGGTCTTCGAGGAGAAGACCCCCGAACGCCTCGCGGAGGTGGCGGAGCCCGCCGGGGACGAGGCCGCGGCGGACGACAACGGCGTCGGCGAGGTGCCGTGGACACCGGTGATGCGGGCCTTCGGCGAGAAGGTCGCGGGTCCGGGGTTCACCCAGTGGATGACGGTGGGCGCGCCGGCCGGGCTGGGCCTGGACGTTCTCGTGGCGGGACTGAACGCCCTCCTCGACACGCACGACATGCTGCGGGCCCGCACCGTGCCGGGCGAGCCCAAACTGATCGTCGGCGAGCCGGGGTCGGTCGACGCGGCTGGACTGGTGTCGTGCGTCGAGGTGACGGTCACGGCGACGGGCCCGGGGAACGCCACCGACGCCGAGACACTGATGAACGCCACCGCCGCCGAGACACTGACGAACGCCACCGCCGCTGAAGCGCTGGACGTGACCGCGGGCAGGGCGGCACGGGAGGCGGCGCGGCGGATCGATCCGGCGGCAGGGGAAATGGTGCGGGCCGTGTGGATCGACGCAGGCCCCGGACGCATGGGACGGGTGATCCTGGTGGCCCACCACCTCGTGGTCGACGGCGTGTCCTGGCGCGTGCTGATCCCGGACCTGCGGGCCGCGTGCGAGGCCGTGGCCGCGGGGCGGACACCGCGACTCGACCCAGTGGGGACGTCGTTCCGCCGCTGGTCGGAACTGCTGGCCCAGGAGGCGACCGACGAGCAGCGCGTCGCCGAGCTGCCGGACTGGCTGAACCTGCTGGGGAACCACCAACCGCCCCTGACCCACCGCGCGTTGAACCCGACCATCGACACCGCGCGCACCCTCCGCCGCCGGTCGTGGACCGTCCCCTCCGAACACGTGGAGACCCTGGTGAGCCGGACACCGGCCGCCTTCCACTGCGGACTGCACGAGGTGCTCCTCGCCACCCTGGCGGGCGCGGTGGCGCACTGGCGCCCCGAGCAGGCAGCGGGGCTGCTGCTCGACATCGAGCGGCACGGACGCGAACCCCTGCACGGGACCGACCTGTTGCGGACGGTGGGCTGGTTCACGAGCGCGCACCCGGTGCGGCTCGACGTGACCGGCGCCGACCTGGACGACGCTATGGCGGGCGGCCGGGCTGCCGGTACGTTGGTGAAGGCCGTCAAGGAGCAGGTGAGGGCGGTCCCCGGCGACGGACTCGGCTACGGCCTGCTGCGTCACCTCAACCCTCGTACGGCTCCGGTTCTCGAAGCCGCTCCGACGGCACAGATCGGCTTCAACTACCTCGGCCGGTTCGCCACAGGGACGGGAGCGGGAACAGAGGCAGAAACAGAGGCGGAGCCGCAGCAGGAATCCGCGACTCAGGCCGGGCAGCCCGGGCAGCCCGGGCAGCCCGGGCAGCCCGGGCACGTAGGAGCCTGGCAGCAGGCAGGACCCGAGGCAGCCGGCGGCACCGACGCCTCGGACACCCCCGCACCGCACGCCCTGGAAGGAATCGCGGCCGTCCGGGACACAGCGGAAGGCCCCGAACTCACCGTCACGCTCAGCTGGCCGGGCCGGCTCCTGACCGAGGCCGACGCGGAACGTCTCGGCCGGACCTGGGTGCGCATGCTGACCGGCCTGGCCGCGCACACCGACGACCCCACCGCGGGCGGGCACACCCCGTCCGACTTCCACCTCCTCCACCTGGAGCAGGACGAGGTCGACCAGTTCCAAGCGATAGCAGCGAACCTCGAGGGAGGTCTGTCCCGGTGAAGTCTTCAACCGCCGCGCACGGCTCGGCCCTGGCCGAAGTGTGGCCGCTGTCCCCGCTGCAGGAAGGGATGCTGTTCCACGCGGATTTCGACGACCGGGGCCCCGACGTCTACGCCGTCCAGTTCCTGCTGGACGTGACAGGACCGTTGGACGCCGGCCGCCTGCGCGCCTCGTGGGAGGCGCTGCTCGGCAGGCACGCGGCACTGCGGGCCAGCTTCCACCGCAGGAAGTCCGGCGAGGCGGTGCAGCTCATCACCCGGACGGTGACCCTGCCCTGGCGCGACGTCGACCTCTCGGGTCTCGCCGAACCCGACATGACCGACCAGGCGGAGAAGCTGGCCGCACAGGAACGGGCCCATCGGCTCGACCTGACAGTGCCCCCGCTGCTCCGCCTCCTCCTCGTACGGCTCGGCGAGCGACGGCACCGCCTCGTCGTGACGTCCCACCACCTCCTGATGGACGGCTGGTCCATGCCGGTCCTCCTGAACGAGCTCTCCCAGATCTACGAGGCGGGCGGCGACCCCTCGGTACTCGGGCGCGCGGCCTCCTACGGCGATTACCTGGCGTGGCTGGGCCGCCAGGACAAGGAAGCCGCGCGTGTCGCCTGGCGGGCCGAGCTCGCCGGGGCCGACGAGTCGACGCTGGTGGCACCGGCGAACCCGAGCGGCGCCCTCGTCCTGCCGGAGGAGACCTCCCTGTGGCTCTCCGAAGAGGAGACGCGGGCGCTGACGGAGGCGGGCCGCTCCCTCGGGCTCACGGTGAACACGCTGGTCCAGGGCGCGTGGGCACTCGTACTCGCCCGTCTCGCCGGCCGCACGGACGTCGTCTTCGGCGCGACCGTCGCGGGCCGCCCGGCCGAACTGCCGGGCGCGGAGTCGATGATCGGCCTGCTCATCAACACGCTCCCGGTCCGCGTACGCCTCGACGGCACGCAGCCCGTCGCCGACATGCTGACCCGACTGCAGGAACGCCAGTCCGGCCTGATCGCCCACCAGCATCTGGGCCTCGCCGAGATCCAGCGGGTCACGGGCCCCGGAGCGGTCTTCGACACCCTCGTGGTCTACGAGAACTACCCCGCGCCACCCGCCCGGCCGACGACCGGCGACGTGCCCACTTTCTCCGCCACCGCGGGCCACCAGGCGACCAACTACCCGGTGACGCTCGGCGTCCTCACGACCGACCGCCTCCACCTCCGCGTGACGTCCCGGCCGGACCTGATCGCCCGGGAGGACGCCGCCGCGATGGGCCGACGGCTGATACGGGTCCTCCAGCAGATCGTCGCCGACCCGTCGACGCCGGTGGCCCGCATCGACGTACTCGGCGCTCCGGAGCGCGAACTGGTCGTGGACCGCTGGAATGACACGGCGGCCGCAGTCCCGGGGGCCTCCGTCCCCGAGCTGTTCGCCGCGCAGGCGGTGCGCACGCCGGAGGCGGTGGCGGTGCGGTGTGGTGCGGATGCTGTGGCGTACGGGGAGTTGGAGGCGCGGGCGAATCGGCTGGCGCGCTATCTGGTCGGGCTCGGGGTGGGGCCGGAGTCGCGGGTGGGTCTGTGTCTGCCGCGCGGTGTCGACATGGTCGTGGGGGAGCTCGCGGTGTGGAAGGCGGGTGGCGCCTTCGTCCCGCTGGATCCCGAGTACCCGGTGGACCGGTTGTCGTTCATGGTGGCCGACAGTGGCGCGGCTGTGGTGCTGGGTGTCGCGGAGAGCCTGGCGGAGGTGTCGGTCGGCGAGGCGCGGGCAGTGCGACTGGACGACCCGGAGGTCGCTCGAACGCTCACCACGCTGGCGGCAACTCCCTTGGACTCGCGCGTGGCACGGGAGCAACTGGCCTATGTGATCTACACGTCCGGTTCGACGGGACGCCCCAAGGGTGTGGGGGTGGCGCATGGTGGCGTGGCGAACCTCGCGGCGGCGATGCGTCCGGTGCTTGGTGTGTCCGAGGGGACCACTGTCCTGCAGTTCGCGTCGTTCAGTTTTGACGCGGCGGTGCTGGATGTGGCGGTGACGCTGTCCGGGGGCGGTACCTTGGCGATCGCCTCGTCCGAGGAGCGTGCGGAGCCCTCGGCGCTGGCGGAGATGATCGAGTCGGCCGGGGTGAGCACGGCCAGCGTCGTGCCCTCCCTGCTGGGGGTGCTGGACCCGTCGGCGGTGCGAGGCGTACGCAACTGGGTCCTCGGCGCGGAACTCCTGACCGGCGAACTGGCAAGCCGTTGGGCCGGCCGGACGCGGCTGTGGAACACCTACGGCCCCACCGAAGCCACCGTCATGTCCACCGCCGGACCGGTGGACGCCACGACCGGCCAGTCCGACGCCCCACCTCCGATAGGCCGCCCGCTCGGGAACATGCGGACGTACGTCCTGGACGCTTTTCTGCGCCCGGCCCCTATGGGCGTGACGGGTGAGTTGTACGTCGCGGGACCCGGAGTGGCCCGGGGGTATGTGGGCCGCCCTGGGCTGACGGCAGAACGCTTCGTGGCGTGCCCGTTCGGTGAGGGTGGCGGCGGCCGGATGTACCGCACCGGCGACCTGGCCCGCTGGACGGCCGACGGGCAGCTCACCTTTGCCGGCCGGGCGGACGAGCAGGTGAAGGTCCGCGGGTTCCGCGTCGAGCCGGGCGAGGTGGAGGCGGCACTCGCGGCACACCCCGGCGTACGGCAGGCCGTGGTGGTGGCCCGCGAGGACCGCCCCGGAGACCGGCGCCTGGTCGGTTACGTCGTGCCCGATGGCCGGCAGGTTGTGGATCCGGAGCTGTTGCGCGCGTATGTGGCGGGGGTGTTGCCGGAGTACATGGTGCCGGTGGCGGTCGTGGTTCTGGACGCCTTGCCGTTGACGGTGAACGGGAAGGTGGATCGGGTGGCTCTTCCCGCGCCGGACTTCGCGGAACGCGTGTCGGGGCGTGAGCCGCGCACGGAGGCGGAGCGGATTCTGAGTGACCTGTTCGCCGAGGTGTTGGGGTTGGAGCGGGTCGGGGTCGAGGACGGGTTCTTCGAGCTGGGCGGTGACTCGATCAGTTCGATGCAGTTGGCCTCCCGGGCCCGCCGCGCCGGGCTCGTCATCACACCCCGCCAGGTGTTCGAGGAGAAGACACCGGAACGGCTGGCGGCTGTGGTGCAGACGCCCGGCGAGGCGCGCCCCGCAGTCGACGTCGGCGTGGGCGAGGTGCCCTGGACGCCGGTCATGCGGGCGCTGGGTGAGCGGGCCGCGCGGCCGGGGTTCGCGCAGTGGGTGGTGCTGGGTGCCCCGGCCGGCCTTGGCCTGGATGTTCTTGCGGCGGGTCTGAGCGCTGTCCTTGATACGCACGACATGTTGCGCGCGCGGGCCGTTCCTGGTGAGGCGAGGCTGGTGGTGGGTGAGCCGAGGTCGGTCGATGCCGGGGCTGTGGTCTCTCGTGTCGACGCGGCGGGTGCCGCTGCGGATGCGTTGGAGGAGATCGCGGGGCGGGCTGCGCAGGAGGCGGCGGGGCGGTTGGATCCGGTGTCCGGGGTGATGGTGCGGGCGGTGTGGGTGGATGCGGGACCCGACCGTGCCGGGCGACTCATTGTCGTAGCGCATCACTTGGTGGTTGATGGTGTGTCGTGGCGAGTGTTGGTGCCGGATCTGCGGGCCGCGTGTGAGGCGGTGGCCGAGGGGCGGGCGCCGAAGCTGGAGCCGGTGGGCACGTCGTTCCGGCGCTGGGCGGAACTGCTGGCAACGGAGGCGACGGAGGGGCGCCGGGTCGCGGAGCTCGACTCCTGGCTGACGCTGCTCGGCGACACACAAACCACCCTGGCGCGCCGGGGGTTGGACTCATACATCGACACTGTGGGCACGCTGCGCCACAAGGCGTGGTCCGTGCCGTCGGCGCAGGTCGCGACGTTGCTGGGCGGCACGGCGACCGCGTTCCACTGTGGTGTCGACGACATCCTGCTGGCGGCCCTGGCCGGAGCCGTCACGCACTGGCGACCCGAGGTGGCAGCACCGGCAGCCCCCGGACCAGCGGCTTCCGGGTTCCTGGTGGACGTCGAGGGACACGGCCGCGAGCCGATCGGGGAAGTCGATCTGTCACGCACGGTCGGCTGGTTCGCCAGCACCCACCCGGTCAGGGTGGACACGACCGGTATCGACCTCACGCAGGTCAAGGCGGGCGGGCCCGCGGCCGGCGCGCTCCTGAAGACGGTCAAGGAGCAGGTGCGCGCGATACCGGGCGACGGCCTCGGCTACGAGCTGCTGCGCCATCTCAACCCGGAGACCGGGCCGGTACTGCGCGCCCGGCCCGCCCCCGAGGTCGGCTTCAACTACATGGGCCGCTTCGCGTCCGACGCGGACCAAGGGCGTTTCGAGGCATGGCAATTGACGGGCGAGACCGCCATCGGCGGCTCGATCGATCCGGACATGCCGCTGCACCACCTCCTTGAGGCGGGCGCGATGGTTCGGGACACGCCGGGCGGGCCGGAGCTGACGGTCACCCTGAGCTGGCCGGGTCACCTCGTGACGGACGCCGAGGCCGAGCGCGTCGGCCGGACCTGGGTGGAGCTGCTGGGCGGCCTCGCCGACCACACCGACGCTCCCGCCGCGGGCGGCCATACGCCCTCCGACTTCCCTCTCCTCGACCTCGCGCAGGACGAAGTCGACGAGTTCGAAGGCCACTGACCCCGACCGACCCTTCCGCTGTTGCCGCTGCGCTGTTGCCGCTATGACCGCTATGAGGAGACAGAGACGATGACCCGATCCCTTGTCGAGGATGTCTGGCCGCTGTCGCCATTGCAGGAGGGGCTGCTGTTCCACGCCGCCTTCGACGACCAGGGGCCGGACGTCTACCAGGGGCAGCGCATGCTGGAGCTGGTCGGACCTCTGGACGTGGAACGGCTGCGCCGGTCGTGGCAGGCGCTGCTGGCCAGGCACGGCGCGCTGCGGGCGAGTTTCCGGGGCCGCAAGTCCGGGGAGGCGGTGCAGGTCATCGCGCGCGAGGCCGCGCTGCCGTGGAACATCGTGGACGCTTCCGGCCTTCCGGAGGACGCGGCCCTCGCCGAGACCGAGCGGCTGGCGGCCCGGGAGCGGACGCAACGCTTCGACCCGGCGAACGCCCCGCTGCTCCGGCTCCTCCTCGTCCGGCTGGGCGAGGAACGGCACCGGCTGGTCGTCACCAGCCACCACGTCGTGATGGACGGCTGGTCCATGGCGGTGCTCTTCAACGAATTGCCGGCCGTGTACGCGGCGGGCGGCCACACCCGCGGCCTGCCCCGCACGACGTCCTACCGCGAGTACCTGGCCTGGCTGAACCGGCAGGACAAGGGTGCCGCACGGGCCGCCTGGCGGGCGGAGCTCGCCGGGGCCGACGAGCCGACGCTGGTGGCACCGGCGGACCCGGGCCGGACACCCGTGGCCCCCGAAAGCCTCATCACCCACGTCTCCGAGGAGCTGACGCAGGGCCTCGCACGGACGGCCCGGACCGTCGGAGTCACGGTGAACACGGTGATCCAGGGCGCGTGGGCGCTGGTCCTGGCCCGCCTGGCCGGGCGTACCGACGTCGTCTTCGGCGCCACGGCGGCCGGTCGCCCTGCCGAACTGCCGGGCGTGGAATCGATGATCGGCCTGTTCATCAACACGCTCCCGGTGCGCGTACGCCTCGACGGCGCGCAGCCCGTCGCGGAGCTGCTCACCGCCCTCCAGGAACGACAGGCCGGCCTCATGGCCCACCAGCACCTCGGGCTGCCCGAGATCCAGAAGCTCGCGGGCCCCGGAGCGGTCTTCGACACGATCGTCGTGTACGAGAACTACCCGCGCCCCCCGGAGGAGGAGCCCGCACCCGGCACCTTCGCCATCCGGTTCCTCGGCGGCGAGGAGGCGGCGCACTACCCGCTCACGCTGGTCGTGGCGCCCGAGGCCGACCGGATGGGCTTCAAGCTCGACTACCGCCCCGACCTGTTCGACCGTCCCGCAGCCCAGTCGGTCATCGACCGGCTCACACGGGTCCTCGAACAACTGGTGGCCGATCCGTCGCTTCCCGTGGGACGCGTCGACGTGGCGGGCCCGGCGGAGCGGTCGCTGGTGGTGGAGGCATGGAACGCGACACGACGGCCGACACCGGCGGGGACGGTCCCTGAACTGATTGCGCGTCAGGTGGAGCGCGCACCGGCTGCGGTCGCCGTGGCGGATGGTGACCGGTCCATTCTCTACGGGGAGTTGGATGCGGCGGCGGGTCGGCTGGCGTCCTACCTGGCGGGTGTGGGGGTGGGGCGTGGTGATCGTGTCGCGGTGGTGATGGAGCGCTCGGTCGACCTGGTTGTTGCGCTGTTGGCGGTGTGGCGTGCGGGGGCGGCGTATGTGCCGGTGGATGTGGAGTATCCGGCGGAGCGGGTGGCGTATCTGCTGGAGGACTCGGCGCCGGTGGCGGTCGTCTGCACGGAGACCTATCGGGGTGTGGTTCCTGCGGGTGTAGGGGCGCGGCTGGTGGTGCTGGATGACCCGGGGGTTCGCGCGGATGTTGAGCGGTGCCCGGTTGGCCGCTCGGTTGTCGGTATCGGGGCGGAGGACGTGGCGTATGTGATGTATACGTCCGGGTCGTCGGGTGTGCCGAAGGGTGTGGCGGTTCCGCACGGGAGTGTGGCGGGGCTGGTGGGGGATTCGGGCTGGTCGGTGGGTCCGGAGGATGCGGTGTTGATGCATGCGCCGCATGCCTTTGATGTGTCGCTTTTTGAGGTGTGGGTGCCGTTGGCGGCGGGTGGCCGTGTGGTGGTGGCGGGGCCGGGTGTGGTGGATGCCGGTCGTGTTCGTGCCGCTGTTGCGGGCGGTGTGTCGGTGCTGCATGTGACGGCGGGGATGTTCCGGGTGCTTGCGGAGGAGTCCCCGGAGTGTTTCGCCGGTCTCAAGGAGGTGTTGACCGGCGGCGATGTGGTGCCGGTCGGGGCGGTGGCGCGGGTGCGGGAGGCGTGCCCGGGCGTGGCGGTACGGCATCTGTATGGCCCTACCGAGATCACGCTCTGCGCGACATGGCATGCGCTGCCGGTAGGGGCACCCAACCGGCCTGCCCTGCCGATCGGGCGTCCGCTCACCAATCGCCACACGTATGTCCTGGACGCCTTCCTGCGCCCGGTCCCGCCCGGTGTGGTGGGTGAGTTGTACATCGCTGGGTCCGGCCTGGCACGCGGATATCTGCGGCGGCCTGCCCTGACGGCGGAGCGTTTCGTGGCGTGCCCCTTCGGCGGGGGCGGGCGCATGTATCGGACCGGTGACCTCGTGCGCTGGTCCGCCGAGGGTGAGTTGTTGTTCGTGGGGCGCGCGGATGAGCAGGTGAAGGTCCGTGGGTTCCGGGTGGAGCTGGGCGAGGTCGAGGCTGTACTTGCCGGACACGAGTCCGTGGGGCAGGCAGTGGTGGTGGCCCGCCAAGACATCCCGGGTGGCGAGAAGCGCCTTGTCGGTTACGTCGTGCCCGATGGTCGTCGGGACGCCGATCCCGAGCTGTTGCGTGCGTATGTGGCGGGGGTGTTGCCGGAGTACATGGTGCCGGTGGCGGTCGTGGTTCTGGATGCCTTGCCGTTGACGGTGAACGGGAAGGTGGATCGGGCGGCTCTTCCGGCGCCGGACTTCGCGGAGCGGGTGTCGGGGCGTGAGCCGCGTACGGAGGTGGAGCGGGTCCTGTGCGGCCTGTTCGCCGAGGTGTTGGGGTTGGAGCGGGTTGGTGTCGAGGACGGGTTCTTCGAGCTGGGTGGTGACTCGATCAGCTCGATGCAGTTGGCCTCCCGGGCCCGCCGCGCCGGGCTCGTCATCACACCCCGGCAAGTCTTCACGGAGAAGAGCCCGGAACGGCTGGCGCTGGTCATGGAGACGGTGGCCGACCGCGAGGTGCGGACTGCCGACGTCGGTACCGGTCCAGTTCCGTGGACGCCGGTCATGCGGGCGCTGGGTGAGCGGGCCGCGCGGCCGGGGTTTGCGCAGTGGGTGGTGCTGGGTGCCCCGGCCGGCCTTGGTCTGAATGTTCTTGCGGCGGGTCTGAGCGCTGTCCTTGATACGCACGACATGTTGCGGGCGCGGGCCGTTCCTGGTGAGGCGAGGCTGGTGGTGGGTGAGCCGGGGTCGGTCGATGCCGGGGCTGTGGTTTCTCGTGTCGATGCGACGGGTGCTGCTGCGGGTGAGTTGGAGGGGATCGCTGGGCGGGCTGCGCAGGAGGCGGCGGGGCGGTTGGATCCGGTGTCCGGGGTGATGGTGCGGGCGGTGTGGGTGGATGCGGGACCCGGCCGTGCCGGGCGACTCATTGTCGTAGCGCATCACTTGGTGGTTGATGGTGTGTCGTGGCGGGTGTTGGTGCCGGACCTGCGGGCCGCGTGTGAGGCGGTGGCTGAGGGGCGGGCGCCGAAGCTGGAGCCGGTGGGCACGTCGTTCCGGCGTTGGGCGGAACTGCTGGCGACGCAGGCGACCGACGAGAGCCGGGTCGCGGAACTGGAAGCGTGGCTGGAACTCCTGGGCGAGGACCGAAACCCCATCGGGCGGCGGGCGGTCGACCCCGACGTCGACACGGCCCGGTCCCTGCGCCAGCACACCTGGGTGGTGCCGCCGGAGCAGGCCGAGGCCTTGCTGGGCCCGGTGCCGGCCGCGTTCCACTGCGGCGTCGACGACGTCCTGCTGGCGGCGCTGACGGCCGCCGTCGCGCACTGCCGACCGGAGGCGGTGGCGTCCGGCCTTCTGGTGGATGTCGAGGGACACGGTCGCGAGCCGGTCGGTGACGTGGATCTGTCGCGCACGGTGGGCTGGTTCACGAGTGCGCACCCGGTGCGGACGGACCCGAGCGGGATCGACCTGGCCCAGGTCATGGCGGGCGGCCCCGCAGCCGGGACACTGTTGAAGACAGTCAAGGAGCACCTGCGCGCCGTCCCGGGCGACGGCCTCGGCTACGAATTGCTCCGCCACCTCAACCCGGAAACGGCCCCCCAGCTACACGCCCGACCCGCCCCCGAGATCGGCTTCAACTACATGGGCCGGTTCACGGGCGGCGCACCAAGGGAGTCCCAAGGGGCATCTCGCGCCTGGCAGTTGGCAGGGGTGACCCCCATCGGCGGCACCGTCGCCCCGGACCTGCCCCTGCCACACGCCTTGGAGGCGAACGCGACCGTTCGCGACACGGCCGACGGGTCCGAGCTGGAGATCCGCCTCAGCTGGCCGGGCGGAGTGCTGACGCAGGGCGAGGCCGAGCAATTCGGCCGTACCTGGGTGGCGATGCTGGCCGGACTGGCCGCGCACACCACCACCGACCCCGCTGCGGGCGGACACACACCCTCCGACTTCCCTTTCCTCGGCGCCGCCCTGACGCAGGCCGACGTCGACAGGGTGGAGGCGGCGGTGCCGGGTCTGGCCGACGTATGGCCGTTGTCGCCGTTGCAGGAAGGCATGCTGTTCCACGCCACGTACGACCGAGAAGGCCCTGACGCCTACCAGAGTCAGCGTGTGCTCGCCGTCGACGGCCCGCTGGACGCCGGGCGGCTGCGGGCGGCCTGGGAAGCGCTGGTCGCCCGGCACGACGCGCTGCGTGCCGGCTTCCACCGTCTCGCCTCGGGCGAGGCCGTGCAGGCCGTGGCTGGCAGTGTCGAACTCCCTTGGCGACAGGTTGACTTGGCGGGGCTCTCCCGGGACGACGCCCTCGCCGAAGCGGACCGACTCGCCGAGAACGAGGCGGCACAGCGGCTGGACCTGACCGCCGCGCCACTGCTGCGCCTGCTGCTGATCCGCCTCGGCGCGGACCAGTACCGGCTCGTCGTCACCAGCCACCACATCGTGGCCGACGGATGGTCGACGCCGGTCATGCTCAACGAGGTCTCGGCGACCTACGCGGCGGCCACCGCGAGCGCCACAGCGGCAGCCACCACTGCCGTCCCTGCCGTCATGACCGCCTTGCCCCAGACCCGTTCGGCCTCCTACGGCGACTACCTCTCCTGGCTGGGCAAGCAGGACAAGGAGGCCGGGCGGGCCGCCTGGCGGGCGGAGCTCGCCGGGGCCGACGAGCCGACGCTCGTGGCGCCCGCCGACCTCGGCGGCGGCCTGGTCCTGTCCGAGGAACGTTCGGTACGGCTGTCCAGGGAGGCGACGCGGGCCATCACTGAATGGGCCCGTTCCCAGGGGCTGACCGTCAACACCGTCGTGCAGGGCGCGTGGGCGCTGGTCCTCGCCCGCCTCGCCCGGCGTACGGACGTCGTGTTCGGTACGACGGTGGCGGGGCGGCCACCGGAGATCCCCGGCATCGAGTCGATGATCGGCCTGTTCATCAACACCCTGCCGGTACGCGTACGCCTCGACGCCGCACAGCCCGTCGCGGAGCTGCTCACCGCGCTGCAGGAGCGCCAGGCCGCGTTGCTCCCCCACCAGCACACAGGCCTCGCCGAGATCCAGGCGCTCGGCGGGCCCGGCGCGGTCTTCGACACGATGCTGATGGTCGAGAACTACCCACGGAACACCTCCCGGCTCACCGACACCGCCACCAGCGTCGGCACCGCCGCCACCAGCCCCACCCCCACACCGGTCACCCTCACCCAGCTCAGCAGCCAGGCGGGAACCCACTACCCGCTGGCCATCGGCGTCGTCCCGGACGACCGCATCGAGGTCAGGGTGACGTACCGGCCGGACGTGTTCGACGGGCAGCGGGCCCTTCAGGTGGGCCGGCAGCTCATGCGGGTGCTCGAACAGCTCGCGGCCGACCCGTCGCTGCGGGTGTGCGACATCGACGTACTGGAGACGGTCGAGCGCACCTCGGTCGTGGAGCGGTGGAACGACACGGCCGGCCCGGTCCGCACAGGGACTTTGGGTGAGCTCTTCGACGAGCAGGTGCGCCGCTCCCCGGACGCGCCGGCCGTGATCGGCGCCGACCGGCAGTGGACGTACGCCGAACTCGGCCGGGCGGCCGACCGCGTGGCGCACGGGCTGGTGACGCGCGGTGTGCGCCGGGGGCACCTGGTCGGCGTGGTCATGGAGCGTTCCGTGGACGTGGTCGCGGTGCTGCTGGGCGTGGCCCGGGCCGGGGCGGCGTTCGTACCGGTCGATCCCGCGTACCCGGCGGAGCGGATCGCGCACGTGCTCGCCGACGCGGACCCCGCACTGGTCGTGTGCACGACGGCGACCGAGCCGGCGATCCCCGACATCCCCAAGACCCCCACGAGCGCCACCCACGCCACCCGCCCCACCCGAACCGCCCGCTGGGTGCTGGACGCCCCCCTGTCCGTCTCCGCGCTCACCGGGAGCGCGACCCGGCCGGCTCGGTCCGCATGCCGCGTGGAGGACCCCGCGTACGTGATCTACACGTCCGGTTCGACGGGCACGCCCAAGGGCGTGGTCGTCACCCACGGCGGCATCGGCAACCTCGCCACCGGCCAGATCGAACGCTTCGCCGTACGACAGGACTCACGCGTCCTGCAACTGGCCTCGTGGAGCTTCGACGCCGCCGTCTCAGAAATGTGCATGGCCCTGCTGTCCGGTGCGGCACTGGTGGTGGTCGACGGCGAACGGCTGCCGCCGCACGGGAGGCTGGAGGAGGTCGCCGCCGAGTTCGGCGTCACCCACATGACCGTGCCCCCGTCGGTCCTCGGGACCGTCGACGCCCTGCCGGACACCGTGGAGACACTGGTGGTGGCGGGTGAGGAGTGCCCTTCCTGGCTGGCGCGGCGCTGGTCGGACCGTCGCCTGGTCAACGCGTACGGACCCACCGAGGTGACCGTCTGCGCGGCGATGAGCGAGCCCTTGCGACCGGCGGCGGAGGAGAGCCCCGTGCCGGTCGGCCGCCCCTTGGTCAACACCCGTGCCTACGCGCTCGACGACTTCCTGAAGCCCGTCGCCCCGGGGGCCGTGGGCGAGCTGTACGTCGCGGGGCCCGGCCTCGCGCGCGGCTACCTGCACCGGCCCGGTCTGACGGCGGAGCGTTTCGTGGCGTGTCCCTTCGGCGGGGGCGGGCGGATGTATCGGACCGGTGACCTCGTGCGCTGGTCCGCCGAGGGTGAGCTGTTGTTCGTGGGGCGGGCGGACGCGCAGGTCAAGGTGCGTGGGTTCCGGGTGGAGCTGGGCGAGGTCGAGGCGGTACTCGCCGGACACGAGTCGGTCGGTCAGGCGGCGGTGGTGGCCCGCGAGGACCGCCCCGGCGAGAAACGCCTTGTCGGTTACGTCGCGCCTCATGGCCAAGAGGACCCCGATCCCGAGCAGCTGCGCGCGTACGTGGCGAAAATGCTGCCGGAGTACATGGTGCCGGTGGCGGTCGTGGTTCTGGATGCGCTGCCGTTGACGGTGAACGGGAAGGTGGATCGGGCGGCTCTTCCCGCGCCGGACTTCGCGGAACGCGTGTCCGGGCGTGAGCCGCGCACGGAGGCGGAGCGGGTCCTCTGCGGCCTGTTCGCCGAGGTGCTGGGGCTGGAGCGGGTCGGGGTCGAGGACGGGTTCTTCGAGCTGGGCGGTGACTCGATCAGCTCCATGCAGCTGGCCTCCCGGGCCCGCCAGGCAGGCCTCGTCCTCACACCTCGCCAGGTGTTCGAGGAGAAGACCGCGGAACGGCTGGCGCTCGTCGTGGAGACGGCGGCCCGCGAGGTCGCGGCCGCCGATGTCGGCGTGGGCGAGGTGCCGTGGACACCGGTCATGAGGGCGCTCGGCGACCGCGTCACCAGCGCGGAATTCGCCCAGTGGGTGGTGTTGACCACCCCGGCCGGGCTGCGCCCGGACGTCCTGACGGCGGGCCTGAACGCCCTACTCGATACGCACGACATGCTCCGGGCCCGCACCGTCCCGGGCGAGCCGAAGCTGATCGTCGGCGAGCCGGGATCGCTGGACGCCGAGAGCCTGATCGTCCGCGTGGACGCGTCGGCCATCCGCGCGGACGATCCGGGCCTGGGCTCGGACAACCCGGGCGGCCCGGGCGGCACGGACGGCCAAGGCGGCCTGGACCTGGGCGAACTGACCCGGTCGGCAGCGGGCCGGCTCGACCCGGCCTCGGGTGTGATGCTGGGGGCGACCTGGGTCGACGCAGGCCCCGACCAGACCGGTCAACTGGTACTCGTGGCGCACCACTTGGTCACGGACGGCGTATCCTGGCGCGTCCTTGTCCCGGACCTGCGGGCCGCGTGCGAGGCGGCGGCCGACGGGCGGGCGCCCCGGCTCGACCCCGTCGGCACCTCGTTCCGCCGCTGGGCGGAGCTGCTGGCCGCGCAAGCGACCGACGAGAGCCGAGTCGCGGAGCTGGAAGACTGGCTGGCCCTACTAGGGGAGACTCAGCAGAACCAAAAACCCCTCGGCCGACGCGCGTTGGACCCTGCCGTCGACACCGCCCGGACCGCCCGCCGCCGCACCTGGGTGGTCCCACCGCAGCAGGCCGACGTGCTGCTTGGCCGCACGGCGACCGCCTTCCACTGCGGCGCCGACGACGTCCTGCTGGCGACACTGGCGGCCGCCGTCACGCACTGCCGGCCAGAAACGGCGGCGGCGTCCGGCCTCCTCATCAACGTCGAGGGTCACGGTCGCGAACCGATCGGCGATGTGGACCTGTCACGCACGGTGGGCTGGTTCACCAGCGCGCACCCGGTCAGGGTGGACACGACCGGTATCGATCTCACCCAGGTCAAGGCGGGCGGCCCCGCAGCCGGGACACTGCTGAAGACAGTCAAGGAGCACCTGCGCGCCGTCCCGGGCGACGGCCTCGGCTACGAACTCCTCCGCCACCTCAACCCGGAAACGGCCCCCCTGCTCCGTGTCCGTCCCGCCCCCGACATCGGCTTCAACTACATGGGCCGGTTCACTGGGGGCGCGCCCAAGGGACCCCAAGCCCCTTCCCACGCCTGGCAGTTGACCGGCGAGACCGCCATCGGCGGAACCGTCGCCCCCGACATGCCCCTGCAACACTCCCTGGACGCCGGGGCCGCGGTGCGCGACACCCCGGAAGGACCGGAGCTGACGCTCACGCTGAGCTGGGCGGGCGAACTGATACCGAAGGCGGAAGCCGAGCAGCTCGGCCATACCTGGGTGGCGATGCTGGACGGTCTTGCCGCGCACACCACCGCCGACCCCGCCGCAGGCGGGCACACACCCTCCGACTTCCCTCTCCTCGGCTCCGCCATGACACAGGGCGATGTGGAAGACCTGGCCGCCGCGGTGCCGGGGCTGACCGACGTATGGCCGCTGTCACCGTTGCAGGAAGGCATGCTGTTCCACGCCACCTACGACGAGGACGGCCCCGACGTCTACGAAGGACAGCGGGCCCTCGAACTCGAAGGGCCGTTGGACGCGGCCCGGCTGCGCGAAGCGTGGCGGGTCCTGCTGCGCCGGCATCCGATTCTGCGCGCGAGCTTCCACCGCCTGGCCTCGGGCGAGGCCGCGCAAGCCGTGGCGCGCGACGTCGAACTGCCTTGGCGTGAGGCCGACTTGACCGATTCTGCCCCGGGCGAGGCGGAGGCCGAGACAGAGCGCCTCGCCGCGAGCGAACGCGCGGAACGGATCGACGTCACGCGGGCGCCGCTGATGCGGCTGCTCCTGATCCGCCTCGGCGAGAACCGTCACCACCTGGTCATCACCAGCCACCACATCATCATGGACGGCTGGTCCCTGCCCGTCCTGATCGGCGACCTGACCGCCGCATACGAGGCCCTGGCGACGGGCGGCGACGAACGGGACCTGCCGGCGGTGACGTCGTACCGCGAACACCTGGCCTGGCTCGACCGTCAGGACAAGGAGAAAGCGCGGCAGGCATGGCGCACGGAACTGGCGGGCCTGGACGAGCCGACGCTCGTCGTGCCCGCGGACTCGGTGCGGGTGCCCGTGGTGCCCGACCGGGTGCGCTTCGCGTTCCCCGAGGAACTGTCACGGGGTGTCGCCGCACTGGCCCGCGACCGCGGACTGACGGTGAACACGCTGGTGCAGGGCGCGTGGGCGCTGCTGCTCGCGCGCCTCGCCGGACGCACCGACGTGGTGTTCGGCGCCACCGTGGCGGGACGGCCCCCCGACCTGCCGGGCGCGGAATCGGCGATCGGCCTCTTCATCAACACCCTCCCGGTGCGGGTCAGCCTCGACGCCCGGCAGCCGGCCGCCGAGATGCTGGCCGGACTCCAGGAACGCCAGGTCGCCCTCATGGCCCACCAGCACGTGGGCCTCTCCGAGATCCGCCAACTCGCCGGGGCGGGCGCGGACTTCGACACCCTCGTCGTCTACGAGAACTACCCCCACCCGCCCGCGGGCGACGCCTCCCCAGGAGCCCTCACCATCCGCCCGGCGGGCCTGCCGCAGGACATGGGACACTACCCGCTGACCTTCGTCGTCTCGCCGGGCGAACGCATGCAGGGCGACTTCGTCTTCCGGCCGGACGTGTGCGACCGCGCCCGCGCCGAGCAGATGGTCACCTCACTGGTGCGGGTCCTTGAGCAGCTGGTCGCGGATCCGTCGGTACCTGTGGGCCGGGTCGACGTCGCCGACACCGACGTGCGCGACCGGGTCCTGCGCCAGTGGAACGCCACAGGAAAACCCCCCGCCCCTGCGCCGCTTCCGGAGCTGTTCGCCCGACAGGCGGCGGCCTCGCCGCATGCGGTGGCGCTGGAGGCCGGTGAACAGCGGCTCTCCTATGACCAGTTGAGCGCGGAGGCGAGTCGTCTCGCCCGGTACTTGGTGGCCGCGGGGGTGGGGCCCGAGGTCCGGGTGGCCGTGGTGGGGGAGCGGTCCGTGTCCCTGCTCGTGTCGCTGCTCGCGGTGTCGCTGGCGGGCGGCGTGTTCGTACCGGTGGACGCGGGATATCCGGCGGAGCGGGTCGCGTACGTGCTGCGTGACGCGGACCCCTCGGTGGTGGTGTGCACGACGGCCTCGCGGGGCGCCGTGCCCGACGGGTTCGCCGGGCGGGTCGTGGTGGTGGACGACCCGGTGGTGGTCGGCGAGATCGGGCGGCTTCCGGCCGGTCCGGTGCGGGACGCCGAGCGGTCGGTGCCGTTGACGGCCGCCCACGCCGCGTACGTCATCTACACCTCGGGCTCCACCGGCGCGCCCAAAGGTGTCGTCGTCACCCACGCGGGGCTGGAGAATCTCGCTCGGGCCCAGATCGACCGCTTCGGCGTGCGGGCGGACTCACGCGTGCTGCAGTTCGCGTCGCTGAGCTTCGACGCCGCCGTCTCCGAGCTGTGCATGGCGCTGCTCTCGGGCGGGACGCTGATCGTCGCGGGGGCCGACGAACTGCCGCCGCGCGTGTCGCTGGACGCGGCGCTGCGGGAGACGCGCGCGACACATGTGACGGTGCCGCCGAGCGTACTGGCGGCCGAGGACGCCCTGCCCGCCGAGCTGGAGACGCTGGTGGTGGCCGGGGAGGCGTGCCCGCCCGCCCTGGTGGACCGGTGGTCGGCGGGCCGGCGCATGGTCAACGCGTACGGGCCGACCGAGACCACGGTCTGCGCGGCGATGAGCGAACCGCTGACGCCAGGCCGCGACAACGTCAACGTTCCGCTGGGGCGGCCGATGACCGGCGTACAGGTCTTCGTCCTGGATGAGTTCCTGCTGCCCGTGCCTCCGGGAGTGACCGGTGAGCTGTACGTGACCGGCGCGGGGCTCGCCCGCGGCTACCTGGCGCGCGTGGGTCTGTCGGCGCGGCGGTTCGTGGCCTGCCCGTTCGGCGCGGGGGAGCGGATGTACCGCACGGGCGACCTGGCCCGGTGGACCGACCGGGGCGAACTGCGCTTCGTGGGCCGCGCCGACGACCAGGTGAAGATCCGGGGCCACCGGATCGAGCCGGGCGAGATCGAGGCGGTCCTCGCCGCGCACCCGGACATCGCGCAGGCCGCGGTCGTCGCGCGCCGCGACGGCCCCGACGACACCCACCGCCTCGTGGCGTACGTGGTCACCGACGGCGAGCAGCCTCCCGAGCCTCCTGGTTCCGACGGGCTCGCCAAGCCCTCCGAGCCTCTTGGTTCCGATGAGCTCACCAAGCCCTCCGAGCCTCCTGGCTCCGACGGGCTCCCCGAGCCCTCCGTGCCCTCCGAACCCCCCGGGCTCCCCGCGTACGTACGCGACCGGCTGCCCGAGTACATGGTCCCTACCGCCTTCGTCCCCCTGGAGCGGCTGCCGCTCACCCCCAACGGCAAGGTGGACCGGGCCGCGCTCCCCGCGCCCGACTTCGCCGGGCGGGTCACCGGCCGTGCGCCGCGGACGGCGACCGAGCGGACCCTGTGCGACCTGTTCGCCGAAGTGCTCGGCTTGGAGCGGGTCGGCGTCGACGACAGCTTCTTCGAGCTCGGCGGCGACTCGATCATGTCGATGCAGCTCGCGTCACGGGCGCGCAGGGCAGGACTGACACTCACCTCGCGGCAGGTCTTCGACGAGAAGACCCCCGCACGCCTCGCGCAGGTGACGGTGACCGCTGAACCGCAGACCGCACCCGACGACATCGGCGTCGGCGAGGTGCCCTGGACCCCCGTGATGCACGCGCTGGGCGAGCGGGCGACGAGCCCCGCGTTCGCGCAGTGGGTGGTCGTCGGCGCCCCGGCCGGGCTCGGCCTCGACGTCCTCTCGGCGGGCCTCGCCGCCGTCCTGGACACGCACGACATGCTGCGCGCCCGTACCGTGCCCGGCGAGCCGAAGCTGGTCGTCGGGGAGCGAGGGTCGGTCGACGCGGCGCCCCTGGTGACACGCGTCGACGCGACGACCACCACCGCCACCGCCACCCTCGACGAGATCGCCGGCCGGGCGGCGCAGGAAGCGGCGCGCCGGCTCGACCCGTCCGCCGGGGTGCTGGCCCGAGCAGTGTGGGTCGACGCAGGCCCCGGCCGCACCGGCCGCATCGTGCTGGTGGTGCACCACCTCGTCGTCGACGGTGTGTCGTGGCGCGTTCTCGTCCCCGACCTGCGCGCCGCGTGCGAGGCGGCAGCGGCGGGCCGCGCGCCCCGACTGGAGCCCGTCGGCACGTCGTTCCGCCGCTGGGCGGAGCTGTTGACCGCCGAGGCGGCCGACGAACGGCGGACCGCGGAGACGGACGACTGGCTCGCCCTCCTCGGTAAGGACGAACAGGCCGTCGCCGACCGGGCGTTGGACCCGGCCGTCGACACCGTACGCACCCTGCGCCACCGCTCGTGGACCGTGCCGTCCGAACACGCCGCCACCCTCGTGGGCCGCACGCCCACCGCCTTCCACTGCGGCGTCGACGACGTGCTGCTCGCGACCCTCGCGGGCGCGGTCGGACAGTGGCGGCCGCAGACCGCGTCCGGGCTGCTTGTCGACATCGAGAGCCACGGCCGCCAACCCCTCGGCGACGTCGACCTGTTGCGGACGGTGGGCTGGTTCACCGGTGTGCACCCTGTGCGGCTCGAGGTGACCGGCGCCGACCTGGACGCCGCTAGGGCCGGCGGGTCCGCTGCCGGTACGTTGGTGAAGGCCGTGAAGGAGCAGGCCAGGGCAGTGCCCGGCGACGGACTCGGCCATGAACTGCTGCGCCACCTCAACCCCGGGACACGTCCCGTCTTCGAGGCCGCGCCGGCCGCGCAGATCGGCTTCAACTACCTGGGCCGGTTCGCCGCGGGCGGCGGCCGCGCCGCGGGACCGCCGGGGCCGTGGGAGATGGCCGGTGAGACCGCGATCGGCGGCTCGGTCGACCCGGACATGCCCGCCACCCACGCACTGGACGCGAGCGCCGTCGTCAGGGACACCGCCGACGGACCCGCACTGACCATCACGCTGAGCTGGGCGAGCCGGCTGCTGGAGGAGGCCGACGCCGAACAGCTCGGCAGGGCCTGGCTGGCGATGCTGGCCGGCCTCGCGGACCACACCGCCGACCCCGCGGCAGGCGGACACACCCCATCCGACTTCCACCTCCTCAACCTCGCACAACACCAGATCGAGGAACTAGAAGCCGGATTCGCCGGCGAGAAGCCATGGCCCACAGCCACCAGCCGTACTGAGGAGACAGACCGATGACGACCCGATCCCGCTCCCTCGTCGAGGACGTGTGGCCCCTCTCGCCGCTGCAGGAGGGGATGCTCTTCCACGCCTCCTACGACGACCAGGGCCCGGACGTCTACACCGTGCAGTCGGGCCTCGACATCGACGGGCCCTTGGACACGGATCGGCTGCGGGCGTCGTGGGAGGCGCTGCTGGCCCGGCACGCCGCGCTGCGGGCCTGCTTCCGCCCGGTGACCGGCGCCCGGATGGTGCAGGTCATCCCGCGCGAGGTCGTACTGCCCTGGCAGGAGGCGGACGTCAGCGGGCTCGTGGAGCCCGAGGCCCTCGCCGAGATCGACCGCCTCGCGGCGCGCGAACGCGCCCAGCGGTTCGACCTCGCCGTCCCGCCGCTGCTGCGGCTCCTGCTCGTGCGGCTCGGCGACCGGCGGCACCGGCTCGTCATGACGTTCCATCACATCCTGCTCGACGGCTGGTCGATGCCGGTCCTCCTCACCGAGCTCTCGCAGGTGTACGAGGCTGGCGGCGACGCCTCCGTCCTCGGGCGCGTGGCACCCTACGGCGAGTACGTGGCGTGGCTGGCCCGTCAGGACAAGGACGCGGCCCGCACCGCCTGGCGCGCCGAGCTGGCGGGCGCCGACGGATCGACGCTCGTCGCACCGACGGACCCGAGCCGCGCCCCGGTGCTGCCCGACCACGTGCTCACCGACCTCCCGGAGGAACTCACCGCCGGCCTGGTCGAGTTGGCGCGCGGTCACGGCCTGACCGTGAACACCGTGGTGCAGGGCGCGTGGGCGCTGGTCCTCGCCCGGCTCGCCGGGCGCACCGACGTCGTCTTCGGCGCGACCGTCGCGGGCCGCCCGGCGGAGCTGCCGGGCGTGGAATCGATGGTCGGCCTGTTCATCAACACGCTTCCCGTGCGCGTACGCCTCGACGGGGCGCAGCCCGTGGCCGACCTCCTGGCGCGTCTGCAGGCCGCCCAGTCCGGCCTGATCGCCCACCAGCACGTCGGCCTCGCCGAGGTGCAGAAGCTCGCAGGGCCCGCCGCGGTCTTCGACACGCTCGTCCTGTACGAGAACTACCCGCTGCCGCCCGCAGGACCAGAGCCCGGCCCGGACGCCGTGACCATCAGGCCCTCGGGGGCGTCGCGCGACGCCTCGCACTACCCGCTCACCCTCGTCGCCGTGCCGGGCGGCGACCGCATGCGCTTCAAGCTGGACTACCGGCCCGACCTGTTCGACCGGGCCGCCGCGGAGTCCGTCGTCCAGCGGTTCGTACGCGTCCTCGAGCAAGTCGTGGGCGACCCGTCGGCCCGCGTGGGAGACATCGACGTACTGGAACAGGCCGAACGGGCCTCGGTGGTCGAGCAGTGGAACGCGACCGGCCGCCCCCTGCCGGCGGGCTCGGTCGTCGAGGCGTTCGAGGGACGGGCCCGCCGGGCGCCGGACGCGGCAGCCGTGCGATGCGACGAAGACACCCTCACCTACCGCGAGTTGGAGGAGCGGGCGAACCGGCTCGCCCGGCACCTGACCGGACTCGGCGTCGGCCGTGAAGACCGCGTGGGCCTCTGCCTGCCGCGCGGCACCGACATGATCGTGGCGGAGCTCGCGGTGTGGAAGGCGGGCGGCGCCTTCGTCCCGCTCGACCCCGACCACCCCGCCGACCGGCTCGGCTACATGATCGCCGACAGCGGCACCGACGTCGTCCTGGCCACCGGCACCGCCGTCGCCGAAGTACCCGTGGGCACCGCCCGTGTGGTCCTCCTCGACGAGCCGGGGACCGCGCGGACCATCGCGGCGGAGCCCGCCGAGCCGCTGGGCATCCCGGTCACCCCCGACCAACTCGCCTACGTCATCTACACGTCCGGCTCGACCGGCCGCCCCAAGGGCGTCGCCCTCGCCCACCACGGCCTGCTGAACCTCGCCGAGGCGATGCGGCCCGCACTGGACCTGCGCGACGGCGTCGTGATGCTGCAGTTCGCGTCCTTCAGCTTCGACGGAGCGGTCCTGGACGTCGCCGTCACCCTGGCGGCAGGCGGCACGCTCGCCATCGCCACCACGGAACAGCGCACCGAGCCCACCGCCCTCGCGGACATGATCCGCACCACCGGTGTCGAGGCCGCAAGCGTCGTGCCGTCGGTGCTGCGCGCCCTGGACCCCGAGACGGTTCCGGGCGTACGGAACTGGGTCCTCGGAGGCGAGTGGCTGACCGCCGACCTCGCGAGCCGGTGGACCACGCGGGCCCGGGTGTGGAACACCTACGGGCCCACCGAGGCCACCGTGATGGCGACCGTCGGCCGGGTCGACGAGGGCATCAAACCGGTGGACGCCCCGCCGTCCATCGGCCGCCCGCTCGGCAACATGCGGACCTACGTCCTCGACGGCTTCCTGCGTCCGGTGCCCCCCGGCGTGACCGGCGAGCTGTACGTCGCAGGGCCGGGCGTCGCGCGCGGCTACGTGGGACGGCCCGACCTGACGGCGGAACGCTTCGTGGCGTGCCCCTTCGGGGACGCCGGGCGCATGTACCGCACCGGGGACCTGGCCCGCTGGACCGCTGACGGACAGCTGTCGTTCGCGGGGCGCGCGGACGAGCAGGTGAAGCTGCGCGGCTTCCGGATCGAGCCGGGCGAGATCGAAGCCGTCCTCGCCGGACACGCGGCCGTGCGCGAGGCGGCGGTGATCGCCCGCGAGGACCTGCCCGGCGACAAACGCCTCGTCGCGTACGTCGTCCCGGCGACGGACACCCCGCACCCCGCGCGGGGGCAGGACGGTGCCGAGAGCCCTGCCCACCCCGCGCGGGGCCAGGACGCAGCCCAAGGCCCCGCCCTCGACACCGAGGCGCTGCGCGCCTTCGCAGCCACCCGGCTCCCCGAGTACATGGTCCCGGCCACCGTGGTCGTGCTCGACGCGCTGCCGCTCACCGTCAACGGCAAGCTCGACCGCTCCGCGCTGCCCGCCCCCGAACTCGCCGTGCCCGGCGGCCGCGACCCGCGGACACCCGTCGAGGCCGTCCTGTGCGACCTGTTCGCCGAGGTGCTCGGCGTCGAGCGGGCCGGTGCCGAGGACTCGTTCTTCGCGCTCGGCGGCGACTCGATCTCATCGATGATGCTGGTGTCCGGCGCCCGGCGCGCGGGCCTCGCGATCACCGCACGGCAGGTCTTCGAACACCGCACCCCGGCGGCCCTCGCACTCGTCGCCGTCCCGTCCGGCACCGCGGACACCGGCGGCGGCGACTCCGGCATCGGCGAGGTGCCGCTGACGCCCGTGATGCACGAACTGATCGACCGGGTCGGCGCCGACGCGGTGGGCCGGGTCGTCCAGTCCGCCGTGGTCGAGGCCCCCGCGGGCCTGTACACCGAAACCCTGGCCGACGCGGTGCGGGCGCTGGTCGACCACCACGACGCGCTGCGGGCCCGCCTGGAGACCGACCCGGAGCGCCGCCTCGTGGTGTCCGGGCCCGGCACCGTGCCCGCCGGATCGTTCGTCCGCCGCTTCGACGCGACCGGTACGGCCCCCGACGACCTGCCGCACACGATCGCCGAGGAGACCCGGGCCGCCGTGGAGCGGCTCGACCCGCGGGCCGGCGTCATGCTGCAGGTGGTCTGGCTCGACCTGGGCCCCGACACCGCCGGACGCCTCGTCCTGGTCGTGGACCACCTCGTGATGGACGCCGTGTCGTGGCGGATCCTGCTGCCCGACCTGGAGCAGGCGTGCGCCGCGACAGCCGCGGGCCGCGAGCCCGAACTGGAGCCGGTCCCCACCTCGTTCCGGCACTGGGCGCGCGCCCTGGCGGAGCAGGCGACGAGCGCGGCACGGACGGCGGAGCTCGACGCGTGGACCGAGCTGCTCCAGGGACCCGACCCGCAGCTCACCGCGGTGCCCATGGACCCGGCCCTCGACCTCGCCGACACCGTGCGGCGAGTGTCCGTGACCGTCCCCGCCGACGTCACGTCCGCGCTTCTGACCGGCGTGCCCGAGGCGTTCCACGCGGGCGTCGACGACGTGCTCCTGACCGGGCTCGCCGCCGCCGTGGCGGAGTGGTGCGACGGCGGCACGCCGGACGGCGGGTTCCTCGTCGACGTGGAGGGCCACGGCCGCGAGGCCCTCACCGAGACCATGGACCTCTCGCGCACCATCGGCTGGTTCACCGGCACCCACCCGGTACGCATCGACGTGGGAACGGCCGACGCCGACGACCTCGAAGACCTCCGCGACGGCGGCCCGGCCGCGGGCGACGCCGTGAAACGCGTCAAGGAACAACTGCGCGCCGTGCCCGGCGACGGACTCGGCCACGGCCTGCTGCGCCGGCTCAACGCGGACACCGCCGCCGGCCTCGCGGCCCTGCCCACCGCCCGGATCGGCTTCACCTACCTCGGCCGGATCCCCGGCGGCGCACCGGACGACGCCGGTGAGGCACAGGCGGGCGACCCCGCGGGCGGCCGGTTCCCCGTGGCGCATCCGCTGGAGGTCACCGGTGTGGTCCACGACGCCACCGGCGGGCCACGGCTCACGCTGAGCCTGGCCTGGCCGCGGCGGCTGCTCGACGAGACGGCGGCACGGGCACTCGTCGAGGCCTGGGCGGCGATGCTGACCGGCCTCGCCGCACACGTCGACGAGCCCACCGCCGGCGGCCACACCCCCTCCGACTTCCCGCTGGTCACCCTCGACCAGGCACAGATCGAGAAGCTGGAGACGGCGGCCCCGGACCTGGTGGACATCTGGCCGCTGTCGCCGCTGCAGGAAGGCCTCCTCTTCCACGCCCTGTTCGACCGGCAGAGCACCGACGTGTACGTCGAGCAGATGATCGTCGGCCTCGAAGGCCCCCTCGACACGGCACGCCTGCGCGCCTCCTGGCAGGCGGTCGTCGACCGGCACGCCAGCCTGCGCGTGGGGTTCCGGCAGGTGGCGGGCTCCGGACAGTCCGTGCAGGTCGTCGCCGACCGCGCGGCCCTGCCGTGGCGCGAGGAGGACCTCTGCGGGCTCGACGACGACGCGGCGTGGGAGGAGTCCGAGCGCATCGGCAGGGAGGAGCGGGCCAAGGGCTTCGACCTGGCGAAGCCGCCGCTGGTGAAGGTGTTCCTCGCCCGGACCGGTGAGGACCGCTACCGGATGATGGTGACGCTCCATCACATCGTGCTCGACGGCTGGTCGTTGCCCGTCCTGCGGCGCGAACTGTGGGCGTGCTACGAAGCCGGCGGCACCGCGGCCGGGCTGCCGCCCGTGACGCCCTACCGCGCGTACCTGGCCTGGCTGGCGCAGCAGGACAAGGAGGCGGCCCAGGAGGCCTGGCGGACGGAGCTGGCCGGCACGGACGAGCCGACGCAGGTTGTCCCCATGGCCCCGGGCGCGGTCGCGGGGACGGACCCGAACGCGACGTCCGGCGAGGTCTTCGCCGTGGCGGGCCCCGCGCTCGACCGTGCGCTCGGCGAGCTGGCCCGCACCCGCGGCGTCACCCTGAACACTGTCGTCCAGACCGCGTGGGCGCTGGTGGTAGGCCAGCTGGCGGGGCGTCAGGACGTGGTGTTCGGCGCCTCCGTGGCCGGCCGGCCCGCGGACCTGCCCGGCATGGAGAACATGCTCGGACTCTTCATCAACACCGCCCCGGTACGGGTGCGGTTCGACCCGGCGACGACCGTCGCCGACGTCCTCACGGACGTACAGACCCGGCAGTCCGTCCTGATGGACCACCAGTACCTGAGCCTGGGCGACATCCAGCGCGTGGCCGGACGCGGGGCGACCTTCGACACGCTCATGGCGTTCGAGAGCTTCCCCACCGGAGTGGACGCGGCGACGGAGGACGACGGGAGCACCCGTGAGCCGGGACCGGCCGGAGTGGAGCTCACCGAAGCCGGCATGCGCGAGTCCATCAACTACCCGCTCGGCCTGGTGGTGGACCCCCTCAACGGGCTGCGGATGCGGCTCACCTACCGCCCGGACGCCTTCGACGAGGAGACGGCCCACGCCCTCCTCGACCGGCTGCTGCGCGCCCTCCGCCAGATGGCCGCCGACCCGCAGTCCCCCGTCGGCAGGCTCCAGCTCTCGGACGCCGCGGAACGCACCCGCGTCCTGGAGACCTGGAACACCACGGACGTCTCCCACCCCGACACCTCCGTGCCCGAACTGTTCGCCGCGCAGGCGGTGCGCACGCCGGAGGCGGTGGCGGTCCGGTGTGGTGCGGACGCTGTGACGTACGGGGAGTTGGAGGCGCGGGCGAATCGGCTGGCGCGCTATCTGGTCGGGCTCGGGGTGGGTCCGGAGTCGCGGGTGGGTCTGTGCCTGCCGCGCGGCGTCGACATGGTGGCGGCGGAGTTCGCGGTGTGGAAGGCGGGGGGCGCTTTCGTCCCGCTGGACCCCGAATATCCGGTGGACCGGTTGTCGTTCATGGTGGCCGACAGTGGTGCGGCCGTCGTGCTGGGTGTGGCGGAGAGCCTGGCGGAGGTGTCGGTCGGCGAGGCGCGGGCCGTCCCGCTGGACGCGGCGGACATCGTGGAGGCCGTGGCGGCCGAGTCCGCCGAACCGCTGGGTGCGACCGCAGGACCGGATCGACTCGCCTACGTGATCTACACGTCGGGTTCGACGGGGCGTCCCAAGGGTGTGGGGGTGGCGCATGGTGGCGTGGCGAATCTCGCGGCGGCGATGCGTCCGGTGCTTGGTGTGTCCGAGGGGATCACTGCCTTGCAGTTCGCGTCGTTCAGTTTTGACGCGGCGGTGCTGGATGTGGCGGTGACACTGTCCGGGGGCGGTACGTTGGCGATCGCCTCGTCCGAGGAGCGTGCGGAGCCTTCGGCGCTGGCGGAGATGATCGAGTCGGCCGGGGTGAGCACGGCCAGCGTCGTGCCCTCCCTGCTCACGATGCTCGACCCCGCCTCCGTCCCCGGAGTGCGGAACTGGGTCCTCGGCGCCGAGCTGATGACCGCCGGCCTCGCGAGCCGCTGGACCACGCAGGCACGGGTCTGGAACACCTACGGGCCCACCGAAGCCACCGTCATGGCCACCGCGGGACCCGTCGACGACGACATCAGGCCGCAGGACAAGCCCCCCGCGATCGGGCGCCCGCTGGACAACGTACGGACGTACGTCCTGGACGGCTTCCTGCACCCGGTCCCGGCCGGAGCGACGGGCGAGTTGTACGTCGCGGGGCCGGGCGTGGCCCGTGGATATGTGGGCCGCCCCGACCTGACGGCGGAACGCTTCGTGGCGTGCCCCTTCGGCGAGGACGGCGGCCGGATGTACCGCACCGGTGACCTGGCCCGTTGGACGGCCGACGGGCAGCTCACCTTTGCCGGCCGGGCGGACGAGCAGGTGAAGGTCCGCGGGTTCCGCGTCGAGCCGGGCGAGGTGGAGGCGGCACTCGCGGCGCACCCCGGCGTACGGCAGGCCGTGGTGGTGGCCCGTGAGGACCGGCCCGGCGACAAACGCCTCGTCGGCTACATCGTGCCGGAGTCCAAGGACCTGGAGATCCAGTCCGTGCACGACCACCTCGCGAAGGAGCTGCCCGAGTACATGCGGCCCGCCGTCGTGGTCCTGGAGACACTGCCGCTCACCGCCAACGGCAAGATCGACCGCGGCGCGCTGCCCCGGCCCGACTTCGCGGGCCGCATCTCGGGCCGGGAGCCGGAGACCGAGCTCGAAGCGACCCTGTGCGCGCTGTTCGCCGAGGTCCTCGGCCTGGAGCGGGTCGGCGTCGACAACAACTTCTTCGACCTGGGCGGCGACTCGGGCCTCGCGATGCGCCTCTCCGCGCGGATCCGCGAGGAGCTCGGCCTCGAACTGAGCATGCGGCGGTTCTTCGGTGAGTCCACCCCGCTGGGCGTGGCCCGGATGCTGACGTCGAAGGAGCTCCCGGAGCTGCGGCCGGTCGACCACCCCGACGAGATCCCCGTCACTGCGGGCCAGTTGCGCACCTGGCGGCTCGCCAAAGCCAACCCCGGCTCCACCGCCCAGCGGACCTCGATCGCGCTGCGCCTCGGCGGCAGGCTCGACCGGGAGGCGCTGGAGGCCGCGCTGGGCGACGTCGCGGCACGGCACGACATCCTGCGGACGACGTTCGTCGGCGCAGGTGCCGAGAGTGCGGGCGATGACGTGGGCCCCGAGGACGTACGCGAAGACGACGTACGCCCCGAGGACGTACGCGAAGACGACGTACGCCCCGAGCACATGAGTCAAGACGACGTGCGCCCCGAGGACATAAAGCAAGACGGTGTGCGCCAACGTGTCCTGGACGCCGAAGCCGCCCGTCCCGTCCTGCCCGTGACCGACACCACCGAGGACGACCTGCCGGGTCTCCTCACCGACCACGCGGCGCACGAGTTCGACCTCGCCAGGGAGACGCCCTGGACGGCGCGCCTGTTCGCGCTCGCGGAGACCGACCACGTGCTGCTCCTCGTCGTGCACCGCATCGCCACGGACGACGCGTCGCTGATCGTCCTGGTCCGCGACCTGGCGGCCGCGTACGGCGCACGCAGGGAGGGCCGCGTGCCCGAACGGGCACCGCTGCCCCTGCAGTTCGCCGACTACGCGCTATGGGAGCAGGAGATGCTCCGGGACGAGGAGGACCGCGACAGCCTGATCGGCGAGCAGTTCGCCTACTGGAAGAAGGCCCTGGCGGACGCCGCCACCGAACTGGAGCTGCCGGCCGACAGGCCACGGCCGCCCCTGCCGTCCCACCGCGCCGACGAGGTGCCGCTGGCCCTCGACAGCGCCACGCACATCCGGCTCACGGAGATCGCGGAGGCCGACGGCGCGACCTTCTTCATGGTCGTGCAGGCCGCGCTCGCGCTGCTCCTCTCCGGGCTCGGCGCCGGCACGGACGTCACGCTCGGCACGGTGCTGCCGCGCCGGGACGAGGAAGGCGACCTGGACGGTCTCGTCGGCCCGTTCGCCGACCCGCTGGCCCTGCGCACGGACACCTCCGGCGACCCCACGTACCGCGAACTGCTGCGGCGCGCACGCGACGCCTACCAGCGCGCGGTCCAGAACCCCGACGTGCCCTTCGGCCGGCTCGTGGACGCGCTGGCGCTGCCCCAGGCGGGTCATCACCCCGTGTTCCAGGCGGTCCTCGAAATCCTCGGCGACTCCGCCGAGATGTGGGAGTCGCCGGAGCTGCCGGGCCTGCGCACCACCCGCCTGCCCGTCGGAACACCGGCGGCCGAGGCCGACCTCGTCGTCGGCCTCACCGAACGGCACGGCTCCGACAGCGGTCCGAACGGCGTCGACGGCACGCTCCGCTACGCCGCCGAACTGTTCGACCGGACCACCGCCACCGCCCTCGCCCAGCGGCTCACCCGCGTCCTCCAACAGGTCGCGGACGATCCCGAACTGCGGCTCAGCCAGGTGGAAATCCTCCTGGACGAGGTGGAGCGCCGCCTGGTGCTGGAGACCCACGACGCCACGGCGGCGCGGGTCCCGGACGGAACCGTCGTCGAGCTGCTCGCCGAGCAGGCGGCGCTGGCCCCCGACGCCGTCGCCGTCATGGACCACGACGGGCTGCTCACCCACGGCGCGCTGGACGACGCGTCCGGCCGGCTCGCCCGGCGCCTCGCCGAGCGGGGCATCGGCGCCGAGGACGTGGTCGTTCTGGCGCTGCCGCCCACCACCGGCCTCGTCGTCGCGCTGCTCGGCGTGCTCAAGTCCGGTGCCGCCTGCCTGATCGCCGACCCGAACCGGCCCATGGAGGACGTCGCCTCCTGTCTGCGGCAGGTCACCCCCGCCGCGCTGATCTGCGCGACAGCCCTGGCACCGCTGCTCGGCGACGGCGTGACGGTGCCGGTCCTGCTGCTCGACGACCCGCGGCTCGCCGCGACCAACGGCGCCTCCCCGCAGACCGGCCCACCGCCGGCGCCGCCCCTGCCCCGGCAGGCGGCACTCGTGCTCGGCGCCACGGCGGCGGACAGCGGCGACGGGACCGTCGCGGGCGCCGTCGTCGAGCACCGCACGCTCGTCGACCACGCGGTGCACCACCAGCACACCGCACCCGCACACCACGGGGTGACGCTCCTCGACGTACGGGCCCCGGTGTCCGCCCTGCTGACACCGCTGCTCTCCGCCCTGTGCGCGGGCGGCGGCGTCCGTCTCGGCGCACCCGGCGAGGACGCCGTGCCGACCGCGGGCCCCGGCGGAACGCAACACCTCGTCACCACACGGGAGTTGCTGCCGGCCGCGCCGGACAGGGCGGCCGGAGAGGCGCCGTTCGCGGAGGTGACGGTCGTCGACACCGGCGGCCCCGCGGCCGTCGACGACACCCGGGCATGGCTGGCGGACCACCCCGGGACCACCCTGGTCAGCGCGCACGGCGCCGCGGAGACCGGCGGCCCCTGGCTCGGCCACCGGACCGAGCCCGGCGAGTCCCTGCCCGGCCTCGCCCCCGCCGGCAGGCCCGTGCCCAACACCCGAGCCCTCGTCCTCGACGACTTCCTGCGACCGGTCCCGCCGGGCGCCACGGGAGACCTGTACGTCGCAGGACCGTCCCTCGCCCGCGGCTACGCCGAGGCGCCGGCGCCGACCGGTGAACGGTTCGTCGCCTGCCCGTACGGGACCGAGGGCGAACGGATGCTGCGCACGGGCGAACGGGCCAGGCGGACCGCCGACGGCCTCCTCGCCCTCCGCGGCAAGGGCCGCGAAGGCACCCGCACCGCCGGGCGGCGCGCGGGCGGCGACCACGGCGACCTGGAGATGCTGCTGCCGCTACGGCCCAAGGGCGACCTCCCGCCGCTGTTCTGCATGCACACCGGTACGGGACTGAGCTGGGCGTACGCCGCCCTCCTGCGGCACCTGCCGCAGGACCGGCCCGTGTACGGCGTGCAGGCCCGCGGACTCGCCGCACCGGAACCGCTGCCGCAGAGCCTCGCGGAGATGGCGGCCGACTACGCGGAGCGCATCAGGACCGTCCAGCCCACCGGCCCCTACCACCTGCTCGGCTGGTCCCTCGGCGGCCTCATCGCCCAGGCGGTCGCCACCCACCTGGAGGAACAGGGCGAACAGGTCGCACTGCTCGCGGTGATCGACGGCTACCCCGAAGGATTCGGCGGAGCCCAGTACAGCAACGTCGAGCCCGCGGCGGGCCAGGACGACACGTCCACGCCCAGGGCGAGCGACCTCGGGCTGCCGCCCGACGAGAACATCGGCCAGGACATGGACGAAGGACTCAGGGCGAACATGCGTCAGGTCATCGACAACGTGGGACGGCTCACCCCGCACCACACGCCCCGCCGCTTCCAGGGCGACCTGCTGCTCTTCGTCGCGGCCGAGGACCGGCCCGCGGACACCCCGGCAGCCGTCTCCGGCGAGAGCTGGCGGCCGTACATCGGCGGCGCCATCGAGTCCCACGAAATCGCCGCCAGCCACTACACCATGCTGCAGCCCGCGCCTTCGGCACAGATCGGCGAAGTCGTCGCGGAAAAGCTGGAATCGTGAATTGCTCTCCGGATTTCACAGGGCGAAAGGGACCCTGAATGTCGAAGGCAGTGAGCACCTCCGCGCACACACGCAGGAACGGAATAGAACCCGTTCCCGAACTGACGGAACTCGGCGCCCGCACACCGCTCGTCGAACTGGACACCGGCGGGCGCGCCCCGACCCGGCACTGGCTCGCCACCGGCTACGAAGAGGTGCGGGCGATCCTCGGCGACGACAGGTTCAGCATGCTGCCGCCCGACGACGGCAGGGGCGGGAAACCCCAGATCGAGGTCGGCAACCTGCGCCAGTACGACCCGCCCGAGCACAGCCGGCTGCGCAAGACGCTCACCCCCGAGTTCACCCTCCGGCGCATCCGCAGGCTGGAACCCTTCATCGAGGAGACCGTGGCGCACTGCCTCGACGCGCTGGAGGGCGCGGGACAACCCGCCGACCTCGTACGGCACTTCGCCTGGCCCACCCCCGGCCTGGTGGGCTGCGCGCTGCTCGGCGTGCCCCGCGACGACGCGGCCGAACTCGCCCGCAACCTGAACATCAGCAGGACCGGCACCGGCTTCGGCCGGCACACCAGCCGCGAGGAACGGGAACGGCAGCGGGCGGCCGTGAACGCGTACATGGTCTACATGCGCAGGCTCATCCGGCAGAAGCGCCGCGCCCCCGGCGACGACCTGCTGGGCATGGTGATCCGCCGGCACGGCGCGGAGCTCACCGACGAGGAACTGACCGGCATGGCCGCCGCCATCATGGGCTCGGGCCTGGAGGACATCGGCGGCATGCTCGGCCTCGGCCCGCTGGCCCTGCTCGACCACCCCGACCAGCTCGCCCTGCTCCAGGAGCGGCCGGACCTGATCACCTCGGCGGTGGAGGAGCTCATCCGCTACGTCTCGTCCGTGCAGAACGCCACACCCCGTACCGCCCTGGTGGACGTGACCGTCGGCGGGCACCTGATCCGGGCGGGCGAGTCCGTGATCTGCTCCCTGCTCGCGGTGAGCCGCTCCCCGGTCGACGGCGTGCCGCAGGACACCCTCGACATCACCCGCGACAACTCCGGGCACCTCGCCTTCGGGCACGGCGTCCACCACTGCCTGGGTGCCGTACTGGCCCGGGTCGAGCTGCGCATCGCGATCGCGGCCCTGTTCCGCCGGTTCCCCGAACTCAGCGTCGCGGTACCCGCGGAGGAAATCCGTTTCCGCACCTGGACGCCGAACTACGGAATAGACGAACTCCTCGTCCGCTGGTGACACTTGGACATCCTTGACGGGTGTGCGGCACCGAATTCAGACTCGTAGGAAAGGGCGAAAGGATTCCGAGAATGCCCAAGCCATTGGACGAAACCGAACAGTCGCCGCTCGTCGAGACCACCCCGCCGGGGACCATGGAACGCGCCTGGCTCGCCACCGGGTACGACGAGGTGCGGGCGGTGCTCGGCGACACGGAGCGGTTCACCACGCTGCCGCCCGCGGACACCATCGAGGACTCCCGACGCCTCGTCCAGCCCGGCAATCTGCTGCACTACGACCCGCCCGAGCACACCCGGCTGCGGAAGATGCTCACCGGCGAGTTCACACTGCGGCGGGTGCGCACCCTGGAACCACTCGTCGAGAAGATCGTGACCGAGCGCCTCGACGCCATGGAGGGCGCCGAGCAGCCCATCGACCTCGTACCGCACTTCGTGTGGCCCACCACCAGCCTGATCGGCTGCGAGCTGCTCGGCATACCCCGGGACGACCAGGCCGAACTGGCCCGCCACCTCGACACCAACCGCATCGACAACCCGGACAGGGAGCAGCGGGACGCGGCGGGCAACTCGTACCTGATCTACCTGAGCAAGTTCACCGCGCGGAAGCGCCGCGACCCGGGCGAGGACATGCTCGGCCGGCTCATCCAACGGCACGGCGCCGACCTCAGCCCCGCCGAACTGACGGGCACCGCCGCGACGCTCCTCGCCTCCTTCATCCAGAACGTGGGCGGCACCCTGGGCCTCGGCATCCTCGCCCTCCTGGAGCACCCCGACCAGCTCGCCCTGCTCAAGAAGCGTCCCGAGCTCATCGACCACGCGGTGGAGGAGCTGATCCGGAGCGTGTCGATCATCTCGCACGCCTCGCCCCGCACCGCCCTGGAAGACGTCACCCTCGCGGGCAAGACGGTCAAGGCGGGGGAGTCCATCGCCTGTTCCCTGCTCGGCGCCAACAACACCAACTCGCCGGGAGAGCCGCAGGAGCCCATCGACATCACCCGCGACAACAGCCGCCACATGGCATTCGGGCACGGCATCCACTACTGCCTCGGCGCGCCGCTGACCAGGATGGAACTGCGCATCGCCATAGCGGAACTGCTGCGCAGGTTCCCCGAGGTGCGGCTCGCCGTGCCGCGCGACCAACTCCGCTTCACGTCGAAGGCCGTGGAGACGCTGCCGGTGGCCTGGTGAGGGGCGACATGCCGCACGAGACCGCAGCCGTGCCGCTGCACACCCGCCGCACCCGCTTCGACCCGGCCGACGACCTGCGCCGGCTCGCCGCCGACGGGCCCGTCACCCGCGCCGGCCTGGCCCCCGGCGCGGGCGGCGAGCCCCTGTGGCTGGTCACGGGCCACGAAGAGGTGCGCAAGGTACTCGGCGACCACGTCCGGTTCTCCACCCGCCGCCGCTTCGGCTCGCACGCACCGGCCGACGACGACCGGCGGCCCGACGAGGGAGTCGGGCTCCTGATGGACTACGACCCGCCCGAGCACACCCGGCTGCGGAAGATGCTGACACCGGAGTTCACGGTCCGGCGGATGCGCAGACTCCAGCCGCGCATCGAGGGCATCGTCGCCGAGCGCCTCGACGCCATGGAGCGCGCCGGGCGCCCCGCGGACCTCGCCGAGCTGTTCGCGTCGGCGATCCCGGGACCGGTGCTGTGCGAACTGATCGGCGTGCCCCGCGACGACCGCGACGACTTCCTGCGCCGCTGCCACGCCCACCTGGCCACCGGCGGCGGACGCCAGGAGCGCACCGCCGCGGGATCGGCGTTCACCCGCTACCTCGCCGCCCTGGTCGCCCGGCAGCGAAAGGACCCCGACGAGGGCTTCCTCGGCATGCTGGTGCGCGACCACGGCGCCGAGTTCACCGACAAGGAACTGCGGGGCATCTGCATCCTGCTGATGCTCGCCGGACTCGACAACATCTCCGGCATGCTGGGCCTCGGCGCCCTCGCGCTCCTGGAGAACCCCGGTCAGCTCGCCCTGGTGCGCGACGACCCGGCGGCCCTCGACCGCGCCGTCGAGGAACTGCTCCGCTATCTGTCCGTGCCGCACGCGCCGACGCCCCGCACCGCCGTCGAGGACGTCACGCTCGGCGGCAGGCTGATCAGGGCCGGCGACACCGTCGTCTGCTCGATCCCGCTGGCCAACCGCGACCCGGCACTGACGCCCGAGCCCGACCGGCTCGACGTGACCAGGGAACCCGTGCCGCACGTCGCGTTCGGGCACGGCATCCACCACTGCATCGGCGCCGCGCTGGCCCGGATGGAGCTGCGCATCGCCTACGCGGCGCTGCTGCGGCGCTTCCCCGGCCTGCGGCTCGCGGTGCCCGTGCGGGACGTCGAGTTCCGCGTCCGGTCGACCGCATACGGCGTGGAGCGGCTGCCGGTCACCTGGTGAGCCCGGGGCGACCCGGCGAAGGAGCGAGAGGGGCGAGAGGGGAGGGAGGGGCGAGAGATGGAGGTACGTGTCGACCGCGGCAGGTGCGCGGGCTCCGGCCTGTGCATGAGCTACGTACCCGCTGTGTTCGACCAGTCGGAGGACGACGGGAAAGTGCTGCTCCTAGCGGCACGGCCCGGGCCCGGTGCGGCCGCCGCGGTACGCGGCGCGGCCGCGAGGTGCCCGGCCGGCGCGATCACGCTGAGCGGTCAGGACGAACGCGGCCGGTAGGCCGCGGCGGGTGCGTCGGTGCGCCGACACACCGGCATCGGTGCATCGGCGCATCGGTGGTCAATCATCAAAGTGGGGTGGGGGAAATGACGCATGCTCCTGTACGCAACGTCGTCATCGTCGGCGGGGGCACGGCCGGCTGGATGACCGCCGCGTATCTGACGGCGGCCTTCGGCGACCGGATCAAGATCACACTGGTGGAGTCTGCGGACGTCGGCACCATCGGCGTCGGCGAGGCCACGTTCAGCGACATCAGGCACTTCTTCGAGTTCCTCGGCCTGGCCGAGCGGGACTGGATGCCCGCCTGCAACGCCACGTACAAACTCGCCGTCCGCTTCGAGGACTGGCGCGAGCCGGGGCACCACTTCTACCACCCCTTCGAGCAGCTCAGGTCGGTCAAGGGCTTCCCCCTCACCGACTGGTGGCTGCGCCACCCCACCACCGCGCGGTTCGACGTGGACTGCTTCGTGATGGCCTCGGTGATCGACGCCGACCGCAGCCCCCGCTACCTCGACAACCGCCTCCTCGAACAGGACTTCGTCGAGGGCGAGACGCCGCCGAACACGATCGCCGAGTACCAGGGCGCGCAGTTCCCGTACGCCTACCACTTCGAGGCGCACCTGCTGGCCAAGTACCTCACGAAGTACGCCACGCAGCGCGGCGTGCGGCACGTCGTCGACAACGTGGTGGACGTCGGCCTCGACGAGCGCGGCTGGCTTTCCCACGTGCGGACCGCCGAGCACGGTCTGCTGGAGGGCGACCTCTTCGTCGACTGCACCGGCTTCCGCGGCCTGCTCCTGAACAAGGCGCTCGAGGAACCGTTCGTGCCGTACCAGGACACCCTGCCCAACGACAGCGCGGTCGCCCTGCAGGTCCCCATGGACATGGACAAGGACCCGATCCGCCCCTGCACGACGGCCACCGCCCAGGACGCGGGCTGGATCTGGACCATCCCGCTGATCAGCCGCATCGGCACCGGATACGTCTACGCGCGCGACTACATCGACCCCGACGAGGCCGAGCGCACCCTGCGCGAGTTCGTCGGACCCGCCGCCGCCGACGTGCCCGCCAACCACATCCGGATGCGGATCGGCCGCAGCCGCCGCTCCTGGGTCAACAACTGCGTGGCCATCGGCCTGTCCAGCGGCTTCGTCGAGCCACTGGAGTCCACCGGGATCTTCTTCATCCACTACGCCATCGAGCAGCTGGTCAAGTACTACCCGGCGGCCGACTGGGACCGTTCGCTGCGCGAGCAGTACAACAGCGCCCTGACCCATGTGATGGACGGCGTACGCGAATTCCTCGTCCTGCACTACCGGGGCGCGAAGCGCGCCGACAACCAGTACTGGCGCGACACCAAGACCCGGAAGGTGCCCGACTCGCTGGCCGAGCGCCTCGAACTGTGGGAGAGCAAGATCCCCGACACCGGCACGGTCTACCCGCGCTACCACGGCCTGCCGCCGTACTCGTACAACTGCATCCTGCTCGGCACCGGCGGCATCCCCGTGAAGCCGTCGCCCGCGCTCGACCTGGTCGACGAGAAGGAGGCGCTCGCCGAGTTCCAGGCGATCAAGGACAAGGCGCGGTCGCTGGTGCGCACCCTGCCGACGCAGAACGAGTACTTCAAGCGCATGCGCGACGGGGTGTGAGCGAGGCACATGGACACCGAGTTCCGCGACATGATGGCGTCGTTCCCGACCGGCGTGTCGGTCGTGACGGCCCGGGACGACAGCGCGGAGCCCCGCGGGATGACATGCTCCTCGCTGTGCAGCCTCAGTGTGAACCCGCCGACGCTCCTGACGTGCCTGCGCAGCGGCAGCCCGACGCTGGGCGCGGTGCTCGCCAGCGGCGCGTTCGCGGTCAACCTGCTGCATGGGGAGGCCGACTGGGTCGCCGCGCTCTTCGCCTCCGGCGCGCCCGACCGGTTCGAGCGCGTCGCCTGGCGTCCGTCGGGCCGCACCCGCAGCCCCGCCCTGATCGAGGCCGCGCACGCGGTCGCGGAATGCACCGTCGAGCGCACCCACCCCTCCGGCGACCACGTGATCGTCGTCGGGGCGGTGCGTTCCGTCGAGCGCTTCCGCCACGAGAGCGCGCTCCTCTACGGCTTCCGCCGGTACAGCGAACTCTCCCCCGGGGTACCGGCCGTGGCCGGTGAGCGGGGCGCCGGATCCAGACCCGGGAGGTGACCACGGTGCACAGCACCGGGCCGACCGCGGCCGCCGACCTGGTGTGGGCGGCCGCGCCCGTGCCGCCGATCGCGGCGCACGCCCTGCTGATCTTCCTGCTGCAGGTCGGCGTGCTGCTGCTGCTCGCCATCATGCTCGGCAGGCTGGCGGCCCGCTGCGGGCTCCCCGCGATCGTGGGGGAGCTGAGCGCCGGCGTCCTCCTCGGGCCCTCGCTCTTCGGCTGGGTGGCGCCGGACGCCGCGGCCTGGCTGCTGCCCTCCGACCCCGGGCAGGTCCACCTCCTCGACGCGGTCGGCCAGCTCGCGGTGCTCCTCCTCGTCGGGCTCACCGGCATCGAGATGGACCTGCGGATGATCCGGCGCAGGGGCGCCACAGCACTGCGCGTCAGCCTCGCGGGGCTCCTCGTGCCCCTCGCCCTCGGGATCGGGCTCGGCTACCCGCTCGCGCGGATGCTCGGCATCGGCGCGGCCGACCGGCAGATGTTCGCGCTCTTCCTCGGCGTGGCGATGTGCGTCAGCGCCATCCCCGTCATCGCCAAGACGCTGATGGACATGAACCTCATCCACCGCGACGTGGGCCAGCTGACCCTGGCCGCCGGGATGATCGACGACACCTTCGGCTGGCTCATGCTCTCCGTGGTGTCCGCGATGACCGTCGGCGGGCTGACCGCGGGCGTGTTCGCCGAGGCCATCGGCTCGCTCCTGCTGGTCCTCCTGCTCGCGCTGCTGATCGGCCGCCCGGTCGTCCGCAGAGCCCTGCGGCTGTGCAGGGGATCGGACGAGCGGACCGTCTCGGCGGCCGCCGCGATGATCCTGCTCGCGTCGGCCGGCACCCAGGCGCTCGGCCTCGAAGCGGTCTTCGGGGCGTACCTCTGCGGCATGCTCATCGGCTCGAGCGGGGAGTTCGACCGGGCGCGCACGGTGTCGCTGCGCATGGTGGTCCTCGCCGTCCTGGCCCCCGTCTTCTTCGCGACCGCGGGCCTCCGCATCGACCTGCGGGCACTGCGCCATCCGCCGGTGCTCGCGGCCGCGCTGCTCGTCCTCACGATCGCGGTCCTCGGCAAGTTCGCGGGCGCCTACATCGGGGCGCGGCTGAGCAGACTGAGCCGCTGGGAGGCGCTGGCACTCGGCGCGGGGATGAACGCGCGCGGCGTCATCGAGGTGATCGTCGCGATGGTCGGACTGCGGCTCGGCATCCTCGACACCAGGACGTACACGATCATCGTGCTGGTCGCGGTGGTCACCTCCGTCATGGCGCCACCGCTGCTCAAGGCGGCCATGAAGCGGATCGACTCCACGCAGGAGGAGGAGCACCGGCGCACGGCGTGGTGCGGCACACCACAGGTCCGGGGCAGCCCGGAGCGCGCCGAACCCTGACCGGCACCCGCCCCCTGACCGGCACCCCGCGCCCCCGCGCACCAGGGGCGAAGCGGAACGGCCGCGCGCCCTCGGCACGCGGCCGTTCCGGCCTGCCCCGGCGCGCTCTGCGCCACCCATGGCGGCACTGTGCGGACGCCCGGCTTTGTGCCCGCCGTGTGACCGCCCGCCGCGTAGAAGTTGGGTCCATGTTCACCACACAGAAGCGGGCATTCGCCCGCAAGCGAACCATCGCACCCGTACTCGTCGCCGCATCCGCCCTCGTCACCGGGTCCCTCCTGACCGGCTGCTCGGGAGACTCCTCCGCCGCCTCGTCGGACAAGGACTCGTCCGCCTCCCCGACCAGCCCGTTCGACCAGGGCCTCGCGTACTCGAAGTGCATGCGCGAGAACGGGGCGGCCGACTACCCCGACCCGCAGCAGGACACGGGCGGCGTCAGGCTCACCCCCGGAGACGGGGTCGACATGAACTCGGAGTCGTACAAGAAGGCCGAGGAGGCCTGCCGGGACAAGGCCCCGCAGGGCCTGGGCGGCGGCGGGGGCGGGGGCGCGGCCCTCGACTCGAAGAAGGTCTCGGCGTGGGCCAAGTGCCTGCGCGAGAACGGGCTGACCAAGTTCCCCGACCCGGAGATCGAGGGCAGCAACATGAAGATCGACATCAACGGCACCGGCATCACCCCGGGCGGCCCGGAGTTCACCAAGGCCATGGGCGCCTGCCAGAGCAAGTACCCCGGTGGCGGCATGATGATGAACAACGGTCAAGGGGGAGGCGTCCCGCAGTGACCGGCCGCGACGAGACCGAAGCACCGCCCCTCTCCGGCGAGCCGTCCGGCGCGCTGGAACGCCACGGGTCCGGCGAGGTGCCGGCGAACCGGACCGGCGGCGCCGCGCTCGACACGACCGCGGCGCCGGACACCGCCTCCGAGCTGGAGACCGTCTCCACGGAGAACCGCGTCTCCGCGGCGGGTGCGGACGAGGAGGAGCCGGCGTCCGGCAGCGGCCGCAGGCGCCGCCCGCTGCGCACCTCGCTGATCGCGCTCGCCGCGATCACCGTGACCGCGGCGGCCGGTGTCGCCGCCACCGGCACCATCGGCGGCGACGGCGGTGACTCGGGGGGCTCCGCGCCCGCGGGTCCGCCGGCCACCGCGAAGGTGGAGCGCACGACGCTGACCGACACCGAGAGCGTCGACGGCAACCTCGGCTACGGCGACGCCACCACCGTGCAGGCCCCGGCCTCGGCGTCCGGCACGGGCGACGGACAGTCCTCGCAGTCAGGACAGTCGGGGCAGTCCGGTCAGTCGGGCCAGGACGGGGCTTCAGGCGGGAGCGCGGGCGACGGCATCGTCACCTGGGTGCCCGAGGAGGGCACCGTCGTCGAGCGCGGCGAGACCGTCTACCGCGTCGACCAGCAGCGGGTCCCGCTCCTGTACGGCTCGTTCCCCCTTTACCGCACCCTGCATTCGGGCAGCGAGGGGGACGACGTCGAGATGCTGGAGAAGAACCTCCGCGCCCTCGGCTACAAGGGGTTCACTGTCGACGAGACGTACAACTCCGCCACGGCCGAAGCCGTGAAGGACTGGCAGGACGACCTGAACCGCGAGGAGACCGGCACGGTACGGGCCGGGGACGCCGTGGTCGCCCCCGACGCCCGGCGCGTCGCGGACGTGAAGGCGGCGCCGGGCGCCGCCCTGAGCGGCGACGTGCTCTCCTGGACCGGCACCGAGCGGATCGTCAGCGTCGACCTCGACGTGCAGTTCGAGGACCTCGTCGAGAAGGGCACCAAGGCCACCGTCCAACTCCCGGACGACAACACGGTCGAGGCCGAGGTGACGGACATCGGAACGCCGTCCACCGCGCAGAGCGACGACTCCGCGGGCGGTTCCGGCGACGCAGGCTCCGGGGAGTCCGACGACAAGGCCACGCTGCCCGTCGAGCTGACGGTGAAGGACCAGAAGGGCCTCGGCCGCTACCAGGCCGCCGCCGTCGAGGTCACGCTGAAGGCGGAGTCCCGCAAGGACGTCCTCGTCGTCCCGGTGGCCGCCCTGGTGGCACAGCGCGGCGGAGGGTACGCCGTGGAGGTCGTCACCGCCGACGGCACCGAGTACCGCCCGGTCAAGCTCGGCATGTTCGCCGACAGCAAGGTCGAGGTGTCCGGAGAGGGCATCAAGGAAGGCACCGTCGTGGGGGTTCCCAAGTGAACCTGCCCATCCGCGAGATCCCCGCGCCCGCGACAGGCCGGCAGGACCGGCCGGTGGTCGAGCTGACCGGGGTCTCCAAGACGTACGAGGACGTCGCCGCCCTGCGCGGCGCGGACCTCGTCATCCGGCGCGGCGAACTCCTCGCCATCGTCGGCCCCTCGGGGTCGGGCAAGTCCACGATGCTCAACATCATGGGCACCCTGGACCGCCCCTCGTCCGGGCGGGTACGCATCGACGGACACGACGTGGCCGAACTGTCCGACCGTGAACTGTCCGCGCTGCGGGCCGACACCATCGGCTTCGTCTTCCAGCAGTTCCATCTGGCGTACGGCGTACCGGCCCTGGACAGCGTGGCGGACGGGCTGCTCTACAGCGGCAGGCCGCGCGGCGAACGCCGCCGCCTCGCCGAGCGCGCGCTGCGCAGGGTCGGCCTCGGCCACCGGCTCTACCACGAGCCGCACCAGCTGTCCGGCGGCGAGAAGCAGCGCGTGGCCATCGCCCGCGCGGTGCTCGGCGACCCGCCGCTGCTGCTCGCCGACGAGCCGACCGGCGCCCTTGACTCGCGGTCCGGAGCGGTCGTCATCGAGCTCCTCCACGAGCTGCACGAGGCCGGGACGACCGTGGTGGTCATCACCCACGACCGGGACATCGCCGCGACCCTGCCCCGCGAGGTGCGCCTCAAGGACGGCCGGATCGAGCACGACTCGGTCGCCGCGGGCGGGAGCACCTCCTCCCTCGTTCCCCACCAGGAGGCCGTGCGATGACCGGCATCAAGGAACTGGAGCGGTCCGCCGCTCCCGAACCCCCCGAGCCCGTGCGGCGGCCCCGGCCGGCCCGGATGAACCCCGCCGACGTGCTGCGGGTGGGCGGCTCCGGCCTGCGCTCCCGTCCCATGCGGGTCTTCCTCTCGGCGCTCGGCATCGCCATCGGCATCGCCGCGATGGTCGGCGTGGTCGGCATCTCCACCTCGTCCACCGAGGACCTCAACCGCAGGCTGCAGGCCCTCGGCACCAATCTTCTGACCGTCACCCCCGGGCAGAACTTCAGCGGCGGGGAGGCCCATCTCCCCGTGGAGTCGGTCGACATGATCGCCAACATGGACGACGTCGAGTCGGTCTCCGCCATCGGCAAGACCGACGCCAAGGTCTACCGCAGCGACCACACGCCCGAGGAGGAGACCGGCGGCCTCAACGTCTCGGCCGCCAGGACGGACCTGCCGCAGTCGGTCGGCGCCGAGATCGTCGACGGCCGCTGGCTCAACGCAGCCAACAGCCGCTATCCGTCCGTCGTCCTCGGCCCCAAGGCCGCCGAACAGCTCGGTGTGCACCAGGCGGGGGAGGACGTGAAGGTCTGGCTCGGCGGCCGCTGGTTCACCGTCGTCGGCCTGCTCGCACCCAACGAACTCGTGCCCTCGCTCGACTCGTCGGCCCTCGTGGGCTGGACCGCGGCGGAGCGCGAACTGGGCTTCGACGGCTCACCGACCGCCATCTTCACGCGGGCCGAGGAGTCGGCCGTCAACGACGTACAGGCCGTCCTCGGGGCCACCACCAACCCCGAGAGCCCCAACGAGGCGAACGTCTCGCGCCCCTCGGACGCGCTGGCCGCCAAGGAAGCCACCGACGACACCCTCAGCGGACTGCTGCTCGGCCTCGGCGGAGTGGCCCTGCTCGTGGGTGGCGTCGGGGTGGCCAACACCATGGTCATCTCCGTCCTGGAACGCCGCTCCGAGATCGGCCTGCGCCGCTCGCTCGGCGCGACGCGGGGCCAGATCCGCACCCAGTTCCTGGCCGAGGCGCTGCTCCTGTCCGCCCTCGGCGGCCTCGGCGGCGTCCTGCTCGGCATCGCCGTCACCGGCGGGTACTCCGCCTACCAGGGCTGGCCGTCCGTGGTCCCGTTCTGGGCGATGGCGGGCGGCGTCGGAGCCACGCTGGTCATCGGCGGCCTCGCGGGGTTCTACCCGGCCGTACGAGCGGCCCGGCTGCCCCCGACGGAGGCGCTGGCGACCACGTGAGCGCCTTCGCCCGACCCACCCCCGAGGGCCCTGGGGGAGCGACCGCAAGGGCCACTGGGACCGCGGTGCTTCCGCTGGAACCGTCCCCCGTGCCACGGGGGCACCGCGCCCGTCCGCGCCGCCTCCGGGCCGATCCCGGACCGCGACGCGGGCGGGACCCGAGAAACGGGACCCCGGACCCCGCCCTGTGCGCCCTGCTCTACGCGCGCCCTGCTCTACGCGCGCCCGCCCGGAGTCAGGCCCGCCACCCGCGCCAGCCGCCGGAAGGAGTCCAGCAGGCCCGCCCGGTCGTACGTACTGGTCGTCACAAGCACCTCCTGCGCGGCACTCTCCTTGATCACCCGCCCCAACGCGTCCGCCACCTGCTCCTCGGTGCCGTGGATGTGGCCGCTCAGCCCCGACTCGTAGAAGCCGCGCTCCTTCTCCGTCATGGCCAGCGCCTCCACGCGCTCGGCCGGCGGGAGCGGCGGGAACGTGCCGTGCGTGCGGGAGTACGCCATCGACCAGGCCTCCGGAAGCAGCAGGCGACGGGCGGCCTCCTCGGTCTCCGCCACCGCGACGGTGCCCGAGATCATGACGTACGGCTCGGCAAGCCACGGCGAGGGCCGGAACCCGTCGCGGTACCGCTCGATGCCGCGCATCATCTTCTCGCGGCCCCGGATGTCACCGATGACCAGCGGAAGACCCGCCTCGGCGGCGATCGCCGCGCCCTCGCCCACGGCCAAAATGTATGGCGGGACGCTCAGGCCCTCGGCGGGGCGGGCCCGCACCCCCGTGCCGGACGTGCCACGGAACCAGTCGAGCAGCTCGGCCAGCTGGTCCGCGAAGTCCTCGGCGTCGTGCTTGTCGCGCCCCAGCGCCTTGCGCACCCCGTCGGTGAAGCCGACCGACCGGCCGAGTCCCATGTCGATCCGGCCGGGGAAGAGCGATTCGAGCACCCCGAACTGCTCGGCCACGACGAGCGACTGATGGTTCGGCAGCATCACGCCGCCCGTGCCGACCCGGATGGTGCGGGTGGCCGCAGCGACGGCCGCCGCGAGGACCGTCGGCGCCGACCCCGCGACACCGGGCACACCGTGGTGCTCCGAGACCCAAAAACGGTGATATCCGAGAGCTTCCAGGTCCTGGGCGAGGCGCACGGTGTCGCGCAGGGCCTCCGGACCGTCGTGCCCCTCACGGGTGCGTGAACGGTCGAGGACAGAGAACCGGACTGCTTCCACAGGAGACCCCTTCACCTGGCCGGAAACCAACCTTGACCGCGTCTGGCCGAAGTCTATGGTCTGGACTAATCAGCAGCCGCGAACCCCCGGCCCTGCTCGACCGCAACACCCTCATCACCCCCACCATTCCCCACCCCCTCACTCGCCCCACGAGAGCACTTCACGCCGCACCCCCCCATGAAGCACCGCCCCGTGAAGGAGTACGCATGGACAAGAAGCGGAAGATCGCCGCGGCGATCGGCGCCGGCCTGGCACCCGTCCTCGCCCTCACCCTGCCGACCGGTTCGGCCAGCGCGCACGGCTACGTCAACTCCCCGGCGAGCCGCCAGGCCCAGTGCGCCGCGCGCACGGTGCCCTGCGGCGACATCAAGTACGAACCGCAGAGCGTCGAGGGGCCCAAGGGCCTGCGCAGCTGCAGCGGCGGCAACGCCCGGTTCGCGGAGCTGGACAACGACAGCAAGGGCTGGAAGGTCAGCGACGTCAGCAGGACGCAGACCTTCACCTGGACGTTCACCGCACGGCACCGCACCGCGAACTACGAGTACTTCGTCGACGGCACCAAGGTCGCCACCATCGACGGCGGCAACCAGCAGCCTCCGTCGACCGTCTCGCACCAGGTCAATCTCGGCAACTTCACCGGCAGGCACAAGGTCCTCGCGGTGTGGAACATCGGCGACACCTCCAACGCCTTCTACGCCTGCATCGACGTCAACATCCGCTGACCGGAGGACCCGTCAGACAGCGCTGAGCGGATGGGCCGCCGTGGCGGAGCGCGGCGGCCAGGCGCACGGCGCCAGAATGCCGAGAACATAGGCGCGGGCGACGAGAGCCGGCCGGGTCGCCGCGCCCAGGAGCTGCCGCAGCCGGCTGAGGTGGTAGTCGACCGTCTGCCGGGACAGCTTCAGCGACGTGGCGATGTCCCCGTTGCTGCTGCCCTCCGCCAGGAGGGAGAGGATGCGGATCTGCGCGGCGGTGAGCGACGGATGGGCCTCGTGCGCGAGGCTCTGGTGGGTCACGACGGCCCACACGTACCTGGCCCGTACGGCGGAGTGACCGATCGTCGTCAGATGCAGCCGCGCGCGGCGCCTCAGCCCCTGGGCGTCCACGAGCACCGCGGACGTCTCCATCCGTCTGGTGCGGCGGGACAGCAGGTCCTGCCAGCGGCGGTGCAGCAGATCGAGGCCGGGCTCCGGGGCGAGCAGCGTGTGCGCCCGGCGGCCGACCAGGTCGTGCGGGTCGAGGCGGAACAGCTCCGCGGCCGCCGCGCTCGCCTCGACGACGCGCCCGTTCGCCGAGAGCAGCGCGCAGGGCAGCCCGCTGTGGTCGCGCAGTGCCTGCAGATTCTCCTCCGCCTCCTGCCACCGCACCGTGACGCGCACATGGTCCGTGACGTCCACGTAGATCCCGGCGACGCAGGTCCGCGCGTTCTCCCGGACGGGGAAGCGGTGCCCCACGGCCCGGCCCGCGCTGCCGTCCCTGCGCCGGTAGCCGAGCGTGTGCCGCACCGGCGCGCCCCTGCTGAGGACTTCCTGGTCCAGGGCGCGGAACCGGCCGGCTTCGGCGGGCGCGTCGAGATCCTCGATGTACTTGCCGACGACGTCCTCCGGGACCGTGCCGTAGAGGTGCGCGTAGGCGTGATTGGCCCACAGGTAGCGGCCGTCGCTGTCCCGTATGAAGGCGGCGGCCGGGGCGAGATCCACCAGGTCCGCGAAGCTGTGGGCCCGGCTCTCGCTCGGGGGCAGCGCCTTGAGGCTGGAATCGTCCACAGCGGTCTCCGTCCGTCTCAGACTCTCCGACGCGCGGTCACTCAGGCATTTGCCTGAGTCGTGGGCGCCCATCGAGGCGTCACGGGCGTCTGTGGCCTGGTCCCCTTGAGTGAGCGGGTGAACACGCCCCGCGATGTGGACCGGCTGATTCCCACGGCCTCGTCCCACATCCCGCACGGATACGGCGATCCGTGGCAACCCACACGAATGGAGACGAACTTCCGTGAGCAAGGTGCTGTTAGTGCATGCCAAGGGTGGCCCGCCCCTCGGTCACGTCCTCTCCCGGACGGCCGCGAAGGCGGAAGTGCACCTGCTGGCGCTCAGCGCTCTTCCGCCCGCCGTGGCAGGCTCCGCCCGCAGACTGTGCGCCTCGGTCGTGACACCCGACGACGCACACCACCCCGACCTCGTGTCCCTGATCGTCTCGCGGGCCCGAGCCGTGGGCGCCGACGCGGTGCTCACCTTCTCCGAGTACGCGGTCGTGGCCGTCGCCGAGGCGTGCGAGGCGCTCGGACTCGCGGGGGCGGGCGGCGCCGCCGCGCTCGCCCGCGACAAGCGGCTGATGCGGCACACCTGGCGCCGACACGGCCTGCCGCAGCCCGAGTTCCGCCCCGTCGCCACCGAGGCGGACCTGCGCGCGGCGGCCCGCTCCCTGCCGGGACCGCTGCTGCTCAAGGCCGCCTGGAGCGCCGGTTCCACCGCACACCAGATCATCCGCTCCCCGCACGAGGCGCCGGCCGCCTGGGCCCGCTCCCGCGACGTGATGGCCGAATCGGCCCAGCTGGGCTACGCGGAGCTGCATGTCGCCGAGGCCGCAGCGGACTACGTGGTCGAGCAGATCGTCACCGGCACCGCGTCCGACTGGTTCGACGAGCCGGGCTGGGGCGACTACGTCAGCGTCGAGGGCGTCGTCACGGACGGCACCTTCCACCCGGTCTGCCTCAGCGGCCGGATGCCCACGGTCGAGCCGTTCACCGAACGCGCGAGCATCACCCCCGCCCTCCTGGACCGGGACGCCCAGGACCGGATCGTGGAGCTGGCCCGGCGCGCGGTCGACGCCCTCGGCCTGCGCGACTGCGGGACCCACACCGAGATCAAGCTCGGCGCCGGCGGGAGCATGTGGCTGATCGAGACGGCCGCGCGGTTCGGCGGCGCGATGACCGTGCCGCAGATCGAGGAGGTCTTCGGACTCGACCTCGTCGGCATGCTCGTCGACCACCTCCTCGGACGCGAGGTGCACTGGCCCGCGCAGGCACTCACCCCCGCGCAGGCGCGCGGCGCGGCGGGCTCCCTCGTCGTCCTCGCGGTCGACGGGAGCGGCCGCGCCTGGCAGGACCGCAGGATCTGGGACTTCCCCGCCGTCTCGGCGGACACACCTCTCAGCCGAGGCAGCCGCCTGTCGGTGGTCGCGGAGAGCTCGCTGCCCGACGGGAGTGTCGTGCCGGTGTACGAACCGGCCGCGGGCGCCAACACCATGGCGGCCCTGTGCCTGCTCTCCGCCACCGACGCGCGGACCGTGCTCCGCGACTTCGAGACCCTGGTGGACGCCCTGCCCCGGGTCCTGCCCGCCGCCCGGCCCTCTCTCGTGGCACCCGAGGAGGTCTCGGCATGACCGCCCACCTGCTCACCGGCGCCGCCGAACCGGCCACGGACCGCACGGTCATCGGCCAGAACCTCTCCCTGCCGCTCTTCCGCACCCTCTCCGGAGTCCTCGCGGGACACCCGTACCTCAAAGTCGTCGTCGACCGCGCCGAGAACACCTGGCACCTGCTCGACACCGCCGCGCACCCCTTCCACGTCGACTACATCGCCACGCGCGTCCTGGGCATGGACCTCACCGCCCTCGACGCGGACCTCGACGCGTTCAACGCCTCCGTCTACATGGACCCCGAGCGCCGCTTCCTGCTCGGTGTGCTCTCCCTGCACACCGACGAGGAGCCCGACGGCCGCGAACGCACCTTCCTCGTCCTGGAGACGACCGAGGCCGACACCATGCACGGCGAACTGCTCGTCCTCTTCTACGAGTTCGTGCGCTCCCGGGTCGACGGCAGGCTGCCGCTGCTCCTCAAACCCGCCAACCACGGCCAGGAGGAGGAGCTGGCGGCGATCAGCGAGCAGCGCGTGCCGCGCGTTCTCAGCCACGAACTCTTCGGCTCCCGGACCCGGACGCCGCTCAACCCCGGCGAGGCCACCGGCCGGCTGCGGTTCTTCCGCACGACCGAGGAGTACGAGGCGGCGGCAGCTCAGCTCGGCTGGGCGGACATCGTGGCCATGCCGTGCCTGCCGGACGACGTGCCCCGGGTGGCAGGATTCCTCAACACCGCGCCGATCACCCCGCTCTCCCACACCAACGTCCTCGCCTCCGGCTGGGGCATCCCCAACGCGATCGTGCGCGACCTCGAACAGCTCGTCGAGAAGGACGGCCTGGACGGCGCGTGGGTCCGCTACCGCGTCCGCGAGGACGAGATATCCCTGGAGCGGCTCGACCACGACCCCGGCCTGCGGGCCCCGGCCTGGCACCAGCAGCGCATCCGCCTCGAACCGCCCCTGCTCGACGACACCCCCGTCCTCGCCCTGCACCGGCTGCGCGCAGCCGACCGCGACCGCTACGGCACCAAGGCGGCGAACCTCGGCGAGCTGCACCACGTGCTCGACAGCCGTACGGCCGACCTGACCGCCTTCTACGGACGGCCCCGCCCGCCGCGCGAGCACCTCTGCGGACACCTCGCGACCCGCCTCGGCCTGACCGCACCCTCAGAAGGGGAACTCCGCACGCGTGCCGCCGAGTTCGTGTCCCGGACGGTCGGCGCCCCGGACGGCGTCGCGCTGCCCTTCGCGCTCCAGCAGCACTTCCTCGCCTCCTCGCCCGCACTCCAACAGGGCATCGGCAAGCTGAAGATGGCACTCGAACTCGACGCGACCGACGTCCTGGACTCGCTCTGCCTGCAACTCCAGCACCTGATCCGGCAGACCCCCGTCCCCGAGTCGGTCACCCGGCAGATCAGCCAGGCCTTCCCGGCCCCCGCCGGGTCGCGCGGCCGCCTGGTGGTGCGCTCCTCGTCCAATGCCGAGGACCTGCCGGGCTTCTCCGCCGCGGGCGTCTACGACTCCGTCACCACCGTCCACGGCACCGGCGAACTCCTGGAGGCCGTACGCCAGGTGTGGGCCTCGCTGCTTTCGCCCCGCAGCGTGCGCCTCCGCCACCAGGTCGGCATCTCCCTGGACGACACCTACATGGGCGTCATCATCCAGGAGTACGTGCCCGCAGCCCTCGGCGGCGTCCTGGTGACCTGCAACCCCACCCGCCGCGAGGACTTCCGCAACGTCTACCTCAACTGTTCCCCCGGCTCCCCGGAACAGGTGGTCGAGGGCTCGGTCCTGCCGCAGCAGTACCTTTACAACACCGTGGAGGGCGGCGGCCGCACCGTCGCCCTGGGCTCCTGGGGCGACGCGCTCTCCGCCGCCACCCGCGCCCGGCTCGCCGACCTGTCCCTGACCGGGCGGCTCCTCCAGTCCCACTTCAGCGCGGACGACGTGGACAGGCCGCTGGACATCGAGTGGCTGATGACCGACCGGGGCGACTTCCGGCTGGTCCAGATCCGCCCGTACGCGCTGTGAGGGCGCCCTCCGGCAAGGCGGCGCCAACCAGCCTCACGCCCACCGCCCACCGGATCATCCGGCTCAACTACGGCTTCCAGCTGCTGTTCAACCTGCTGTGGTGGATGCCCGTCTTCTACGCCTACCAGAAGGAGGCCGGGCTCTCCGACGGGCAGATCTTCGGCATCCAGAGCATCTACTACGTGGCCTTCTGCCTGTTCGAGATCCCGACCGGCCTGATCGCCGACCGGATCGGCACCCGCAACTGCCTGCGGGCCGGCGCGGTGGTCATGACGGCGGCGAACCTGGCTCCGGTGTTCAGCGCCTCCTACACCGGCTTCCTCGTCCACTTCCTGGCCATCGCCGCGGGCCGCTCCCTCACCTCGGGCGCGGCCAGCGCCTACCTGTACGACGGGCTGCGCTCCGAGAAGTGCGACGACCACTACCTGAAGGCGGAGGGCACCGCGCGGGCCCTGGGCCTGGTGGCGAAGGTCGTGTGCTGGCCACTGGTCGGCCCCCTGATGGCCGTGGCGCACCCGACCCCGTACGTGCTCAGCGCCGCGAGCGCGGCGGGCTCACTCGCCTGCGCGATCGCGCTGCCGCGCCTCGCGGGGCCGGACGGCGGCACGGGGAAGAGGGTGGGCGGGGGAGGCGCGTTCCTGCGGGACGCGGGCACGGCGCTCCGCTGCGTCGCCGCCTCGCGGTGGCTGGCCCTGGTGATGGTGCAGGGCGTGGCGATCTTCACGCTCTCCCGGATCTGCCAGGTCAACCTCTTCCAGCCGATCCTCCTCGACCACGGCATCGCGGAGGCCTCGCACGGCGGCGTGATGGCGGCGATGACGGTGGCGGAGGCGGTGGCCTCGGCCCGCCCGCAGTGGCTGAGCCGCCGCCTGCCGCCGGTCGCCTGGGTCTCGATCCTCAGCCTCGCCCTCGCGGGCAGCCTGGCGGCCATGACGCTCGGCGGACCCTGGGCCGTCGTCGCGCTGCTCTGCCTCTTCGCCGCCGCGACCGGCTTCGCGTACCCCATCCAGCGCAAGCTGGTGAACGACGCGGTGCCCGCGCACGCCCCGCGCGCCACCCTGCTCTCCGTCGAGAGCATCGTGGACCGCGCGGTGTGCGCGCTGGCCGCGATCGCCGTGGGCGCCTATCTCGCCGCCGGGCGCCTGGACGCGCTGCTGTGGCACAGCGCGCTCGCGACGGCGGTGCTGCTCGGCGTCTTCCAACTGCTCCTGCGCAGCGGGATGGTCAAGCAGGGGAGTGGTGCCGGTCCCCGAGCAGTTCCACCAGCCGGACCGGAAGAAACGCGGGCCGGTGCGGTCGGCCCACCTGATACGGCACGAAGCCGACCGCGGAAGCGGCTCTGACCTCCTCGGCGGTCTCCGCCTGATGGACGACCCGGCAATCGCCCGAACCGGCCTTCGCCCGCTGCCAGAGGGCGGGGGCCGGTTTGCGCTCCGCCTCGGTGCGCGGGGTGAGAATACGGTCGCCGAAGTCCTTCCACGCGAAGGGCGTGGATCCGCGCCAGGTGGCGTCGACCTCTTGCTTCAGCCGGGCGGCACGCTCGGCGTCTGTCGAGCCCCAGGCGGACGGCACATTGGTGATCAGGCCGACCCGGATGTGCCGTTCGCGCAGTTCACGCAGGTAGGAGTCCGTCCCGGGCCGGTAGCTGATGCCGCCGTCGTCGGCGGTGTGCACGAGGGTCTCGCCCAGGTCGAAGTACACGATGGGACAGACGGGCACCGCAGCGCGCGCCGGCCCGCAGAACACGGCAGGCACGAGCGCCACGCTCAACGCGAGACTCCCTCGCACGACCCCCCTGAAGGCGGCCCGATCCAATACGCCCACAGCTCTTCCCCCCACTTCCCTCACGCCCACCCAGACACACTGCTCCACTGCGCTATACCCGCGTTCTACGCTGTCCACGTGACCGAAGAGAACAAACCTCTGGCCGTGTTCGACCTGGACGGCACCCTCGCGGACACCGCGCACCGGCAGCGGTACCTGGAGCGCAAGCCCCGCGACTGGGACGCGTTCTTCGCGGCGGCGCCGCAGGATCCGCCGCTGGCCCGCGGCGTCGAACTGGCCCTGGCGAGCGCGGAGGAGTGCGAGATCGTCTACCTCACCGGACGCCCCGAGCGCTGCCGCGCGGACACGGAGGAGTGGCTGGCCCGCCACGGCCTGCCTGCCGGGCGCATCTGGATGCGCCGCAACGACGACCGCCGCCCCGCCCGCCGCACCAAGCTGGAGATCCTCCGCAGGATCTCCCGCAAGCGCGAGATCCGCGTCCTGGTGGACGACGACGAACTGGTCTGCGAAGAGGCAAAACGAGCAGGCTTCCCCGCCCACAGAGCCGACTGGGCACCCCCCTCGGCCCCCCTGAAAGACGCCCAAGAACGAGAGGGCCGCACCTAACCACCCAGCTGGGGGGCGCCCCTACCAGGGGCGCGGGGAACGGCGCGAAAACCACGA
>NZ_JBVITX010000001.1:732610-1457101 GCF_055597165.1 Streptomyces sp. NPDC039480
ACGCACCCGCAGCAGACGACGCACGGGAAGAGCCCCGATCAGGGGCGCGGGGAACGGCGCGAAAACCACGAACGCACCCGCAGCAGACGACGCACGGGAAGAGCCCCGATCAGGGGCGCGGGGAACGGCGCGAAAACCACGAACGCACCCGCAGCAGACGACGCACCGAAAGAGCCCCGATCAGGGGCGCGGGGAACTGCGCGAGCACCGCAACGCACGCGCAGCAAACAACGCGCCGTCGACCCCCGCCCCACCCAGCCCTACTCCCCGTCCTCCAGACGGAACCCAACCTTGAGCCCCACCTGATAGTGCTTGATCTCCCCGTCCTCGATATGGCCCCGCACCTGCGTGACCTCGAACCAGTCCAGCGAGCGCAGCGTCTGCGCGGCGCGCGCGACGCCGTTGCGGATCGCCTGGTCGACGCCCTCGTGGGACGTGCCGACGATCTCGGTGACACGGTAGGTGTGGTTCGACATCAGGGTGATTCCTCCGGGCCGTCGGAAGTGAGGTCGTACGACCGATGTCGTACGACTCCGTGCAGTACCGTCACTCCACCGTGCCCCAACCCGCCCAGGAGCGCGAGATGGCACGCAAGATGACCGCTGCCCCTTGACCAGCGCATTGGTACGGACCAAACTCCAAGCCAGTGACCCGTTCGAGCCACGTGCTCACCCCCCGCGTCGGGCTGACCTTCCCTGTCCGCAGGCAGAAAGTGACCCACGTGAACCCGCACCGCCGCGCCGCCGTGTCCCTGGCGCTCACCCTCTCCTCCACCGTCCTGCTCGCCGGCTGCGGCGTGCTCCCCGGCGGGGACGACAGCAGGACCGTCACGGTCTGGCTGATGCGGGGCAGCGCGTCGCCCGAGTTCGTGGAGCGCTTCACGGCGGACTTCGAGAAGGAGCACGACGGCATCGACCTGGACATCCGCGTCCAGGAGTGGACCGGCATCGGCGCCAAGGTGAAGAAGGCGCTGAAGGAGGAGGGCGGCGACGGGCCCGAGGTGATCGAGGTCGGCAACACCCAGGTGGCGCAGTACGTCGACGAGGGCGGCCTCTACGACCTCACCCTGGAGTCCGCACGCGACCTCGGCATGGACGACTGGCTGCCCGGCCTCGCCGAGCCCGGCCGCTACCGCGGCGCGCAGTACGGCATCCCCTGGTACGCGGCGAACCGCGTCGTCATCTACAACAAGGACCTCTTCGCGCAGGCGGGCATCACCGAGCCGCCCCGCACCCGCGAGGAGTGGATCACGGTCACCGAAAAGCTCAACACCGGCGGCAAGCAGGGCATCTACCTTGCCGGCCAGGACTGGTACACCCTCGCCGGGTTCGTCTGGGACGAGGGCGGCGACCTCGCCAAGGAGACCAAGGAGTCGTCCGGTGACTGGCGCGGCGCCCTGCACACGCCCGCGGCGCTGCGCGGCATGGAGTTCTACCAGCGGCTGCAGGCGCTCGGCGAGGGCCCGCGCGACGCTGACGAGGAGCATCCGTCGCAGGCCGGCGTGTTCGCGGGCGGCGACGTCGCCCAGATCGTCGCGGTGCCCGGCGCGGCCCGCGCCATCGAGGAGAAGAACCCCGAACTGAAGGGGAAACTCGGCTACTTCCCCATCCCCGGCAAGAAGGCAGGCAAGCCGGGCGCGGTCTTCACTGGCGGCTCGGACCTCGTCGTGCCCGAGCACAGCGACGACCACAAGGGCGCGGTCGAGGTCATCGAGGCGCTGGCGGGCAAGAAGTGGCAGACCGATCTCGCCCGGACCATGAACTACGTCCCGAACAAGGCGAAGCTGGCCCCCGCGGTCACCGGTGAGGCCGGCGTCGCGGCGATGGCCGTCGGCGCCGCGAACGGCCGGGCGACGCCCAACTCGCCGCGCTGGGCGGCCGTCGAGGCGGACAACCCCATCAAGGGCTACATGACGAAGGTCCTGACGGGCGGCGACCCGGCGACTGAGGCCCGCGAGGCGTCGCGCCGGATCACCGAGGCGCTGGACGTCGGCGGCCTGTGACGGGTGCCCGGCCCCGCCGCAGGGGGGCGGGGCCGGGCACCCGTCGGGACAGCCGTTCGTCAGCGACCTACGCCACTGTGCTCAGCGACAGCGCGAAGCGTGCCCTCTCGTCCGTCCACCAGTGCGTCATTTCCAGGCCGGACGCGGCCAGTTCGGCGCGTACGCCGTCCTCGCGGAACTTGGCCGAGATCTCCGTGCGGAGCTCCTCGCCCGCGGCGAAGTCGACCGCCAGGTCGAGCGCGTGGATCTTCACTGTCTGGTCGGATGTGGAGCGCAGCCGCATCTCGATCCATTCGCGCTCGCGGTTCCAGACGGCGATGTGCTCGAAGGCGTCCGGGTCGAAGTCCCCGGCCAGTTCGCGGTTGATCACCGCCAGGACGTTCTTGTTGAACGCGCCCGTCACGCCCGTCGCGTCGTCGTACGCCGAGACGAGCACCGACTCGTCCTTGACGAGGTCCGTGCCGAGGAGCAGCGCGTCGCCGGGTGCTAGGAGGTCGCGTACCGAGGCCAGGAACGTGGCGCGTTCGGCGGGCAGCAGGTTGCCGATGGTGCCGCCGAGGAACGCGACCAGGCGCGGTCCCGGCGTGCCCGGAAGCGCGAGACCTCGGGTGAAGTCGGCGATCAGGGCGTGCACTTCGAGCGCGGGCCGCTGCGCGAGCAGGGCGTTCGCGGCACCGGTCAGCGCGCTCTCGCTCACGTCCACGGGGACGTAGGTGTGCAGGTCGGCGAGGGCGTCGATCAGGTGGCGGGTCTTCTCCGAGGATCCCGAACCCAGCTCGATCAGCGTGCGCGCCTTCGTGATCTCGGCGATCAGCTCCGAGCGGGTGACCAGGATCTCGCGCTCGGCGCGCGTGGGGTAGTACTCGGGCAGGGTGGTGATCTCCTCGAAGAGGGCGCTGCCGCGCGCGTCGTAGAACCACTTGGGCGGCAGGGTCTTCGGGGTGCGGGTGAGGCCGTGCAGGACGTCGGCGCGCAGTGCGGCGTCGGTGGCGTCCTCGGGCAGGGTGCGGGTCAGCAGGAACGGGCTCACGCAGGGGGCTCCTTGAGCGGGGTCAGCAGTACGTCGGTGCGGCTGGCGGCGAGCAGGGTGCGGTCGGGCACCTCGCGCCAGTGCGGGTCGTCGTCGTAGGGCTCGGAGGCCACGACGGTGCGGCGGCCGGGCTCCGCGAGATACCAGAGGGTGTCGCCCCAGGCGGTCGCGGTGATCGAGTCGCCGTTGGTGAGCAGGAGGTTGAGGCGTGACCCGGGGGCCGCCCCGGCGACCTCCAGGACGGTGTCGGCGAGGGCCTGGCCCTCCTCGTCGCCGTGGCGCAGCCGGTGCAGGACGAGCGCCCACACCAGCGCGGAGTCGCAGCGCGCCTCCATCGACAGCAGCTCTTCGGGCGGCAGGGTCGCGGTGAGCGGGGCGAGCGAGCGGGGCCAGCCGGTGACCGCGCCGTTGTGGCTGAACAGCCACGGCCCGGAGGCGAACGGCGCGGCCGCGGCCTCCCCGTCCGCGCCCGCCAGGGTCGCGTCGCGCACCGCGCCGAGCAACGCCCCGGAGCGCACGACCCGGGCCAGATCGGCGAACGACGCGTCGCCCCAGATGGGCCCGGAGCGGCGGTACCGTCCGGGGACCGGGTCCCCTTCGGCGTACCAGCCCACCCCGAAACCGTCGGCGTTGACGGTGCCGTAGCGCTGTCTGCGGGGCGCCCACGACTGCCGGAACAGGCTGTGGGCGGGCGTCACGAGGACGCTGCCCAGCGGCTCCGGCGGCCCGAGATAGGCGAGGTGACGGCACATCAGGCGGTCTCCGGTTCCGGCGCGTCGGCGGGCCCGGCGTCCCGCGCCGTGCGGAACCCGGCGAATATCTGCCGCCGCACCGGGTGGTCCCAGTTGCGGAACGTGCCGCGGCAGGCCACCGCGTCGACGGAGAAGGCGCCGCCGCGCAGCACCTTGTAGTCACCGCCGAAGAAGACGTCCGAGTACTCGCGGTAGGGGAAGGCGGAGAAGCCCGGGTAGGGCAGGAAGTCACTCGCCGTCCACTCCCACACGTCCCCGATCAACTGCCGCACACCATAAGCAGATTCGCCCGCCGGGTAGCTTCCGGCGGGGGCGGGGCGAAGATGGCGCTGCCCCAGGTTGGCCCGCTCGGGCGTGGGGTCCGCGTCGCCCCACGGGTAGCGCATCGACCGGTCGGCCACCGGGTCGTGCCGGGCCGCCTTCTCCCACTCCACCTCACTGGGCAGACGCCGGCCCGCCCAGCGCGCGTAGGCGTCCGCCTCGTACCAGCTGACGTGCAGCACCGGCTCGTCGGCGGGCACCGGCTCGACCGTGCCGAAGTGCCGCCGCAGCCACTGGCCGCCCTCGCGCCGCCAGAACAGCGGCGCCCGGAGCTCGTGTCGCCGGACCATCGCCCAGCCGGCCGGGTCCCACCACTGGATGCGTTCGTAGCCGCCGTCCTCGATGAAACGCTGGTACGCGGCGTTCGTCACCGGAGTCGTGTCGATGAAGAACGGCGGGACGAGGCGGCGGTGCGCCGGACGTTCGTTGTCGAGGGCCCACGGCTCGGTGGACGTGCCCATCGTGAACGGGCCGCCCGGCACGAGGACTTCGGCGGGTCCGGCGAAGGGCTCCCCGGCGGGGGGTTCCGGCGCGGTGAGAGCGGTCGGGCCCGACCTCAGCTGATGGGTGATCAGCATCGTCTCGTCGTGCTGCTGCTCGTGCTGCGCGATCATGCCGAAGGCGAAGCCCGCGTCGGTGAGCGGTGTGCCGCGGAACGGCGTCTTCTCCAGCACGTCGAGTGCGCGGCCGCGCACCTCCGCCGCGTAGCCGCGGGCCTCGGCGGGCGCAAGGAGTGGCAGGCTCGGGCGCTCGGCGCGGGGATGCTCGAAGGCGTCGTACAGCGGGTCGATCTCGGGCCGCATGGCGTCACGGCCGGCGACCGCGCGCAGCAGCCACTGCTCCTCCTGGTTGCCTATGTGCGCGAGGTCCCAGACCAGCGGCGACATCAACGGGGAGTGCTGCGCGGTGAGTTCGGCGTCCTCCACACAGCTGGTGAGGAGGGTCGTACGGTCCCGGGCGGCCAGGAGCGCGGCCAGTGCGCGCTCCCGCAAGGCTTCCGGGTCGGCGGTGGGGCCTGTCATCGGCGGGAGTCCTTCCCAGGTGTGTCGAGGGGGCGACGGCCGTCACGCAGGCCGTCCAGCAGGTCGTCGGCCGGGCAGCGGCCCCGCGCGACGTACCGCGCGGCATACGTCGCCACGGCGTCCCGCACGGACGCGGGCGCCCCGAGCCGGGGCAGCGCGTCGACGGCGGCGGCGAAGCAGACGACGGCGGCCTCGCGCAGCTCGGGGTCGGCGGGTCCGTGGCGTGCCGCGTCCAGCCAGAGCGGGCTGTGCGGCGCGGCGGGCGAGCCCGGCGGCCCGGACCGCTCGGCCAGCGGCTTCACGGCGCGGTAGGCGGTCTCGGCCGCCTCCGGGTCGTCGAACAGCGCGCTCGTCACGGCGAGCGGCACGATCCAGCCGTCCTCGCCGGGCTGCGCGTCGACCATCCGCAGCTCCAGGTGACCGCGCGGGCGGACCGGCGGGAACAGCGTGGTCAGGTGGTAGGCGAGGTCCTCGCGGGTGGGTCTGCGCGGCGCGCCGCGACGGGCCCACGTACGGAAACTCATCCCCTCCGGGACGGTCCAGGGCCCCTCGCCGGGCTCTCTCCTGACACACATGACCGGCGCGTCCAGTGCGTGCCGGGTCCAGGCCTCCCGCGGCTCCACGTCGAGCGGCGGGGCACCGGATCTGCCGGGCTCGATGCCCGCCCACACGGCCTGCCGGGTCGAACGCCAGCCTGTCGGGCGGCCGTCCTGCAGCGGCGAGTTGGCGAACGCGGCGACCAGGACGGGCCCCAGCAGATGCGCCAGGCGCCAGCGCCGCGCGTAACCGAGTGGGCCCGGCTCCTCGTGGCCGGCGTCGAGACAGATCTGCACGGACGCCGTCGAGCACATCATGCGGCGGCCGGCCGGGCCCCCGCGGTCGAGGCAGGACTCCAGTGCGTCATAGCGGGGCTCGCGCAGCACCCGCGACGGCGGCCGCCACGGGTCGGCGCCGACTCCGCTGAGGGTGAGGTGGTGGGAACGTAACACGTCGCGTACGACGGTGAGATCGGCCTGCATGGCCGAGATGCACTCCGTCAGCGAGGCGGCGGGCAGCGAGCTGAGCTCCAGCTGACCGCCGGGTTCGACGGTGACGGACGAGTGCAGGGGCAGGGCCCGCAGTGCGGCATAGGCCGCTTCACGGCGGGCGGCGGGCACGGGCAGGTGGGGCGCACCTGGCGCGTGGACGAGCCACTCCAGCTCGACACCGGTGGTGCGAGGTGGTCCCGTCTTGAAGCAGATGCCGCGGACCAGCGCCTCCACTTCGGCTTCCGACACCGTGTCGCGCGCCGTCGTGCGGCGCGTGGCGCGGTGTTCCGTACAGTCTCCCTCAGGCATGCCGGGATCCTTCCTTCCGATGCTGCTCGTCACACCCAAAACCTTCGCGGGCGTCCGCACAAGAGTGCCCCTCAGGCCGTTCCCGCACCAGGTATTTCTGACGCGCGGCACGCGGCACGCGACTCACGACGCGTTCGTGACCGGACTCGGCCATTCCGCGTGCCACCGCTGGTCCGCCTCCAGCTGCGCCGCCAGAGAGATGAGCAGCGGCTCGCTGCCCGCTGGGCCGAGGAGTTGGGCGCCGACGGGCAGGCCGCCCGGAGTGCGGCCCGCGGGGACATTGACGCCCGGCCAGCCGAGCACGTTCCACGGCCACGCGTAGGGACACGCGGCGATCATCGCCCGGTCGGTGCGCCAGCCGCTCATGGCGGCCAGCGCGCCGACGCGCGGCGGGGGAGCGGCCGTCGTGGGCGCGACGACCACGTCGTACGTCGAGAAGACGGCCCCCACCCGGCGGTGCAGCGCCGCCTCCGAGCGGCGCGCGAGACGCAGCGGGGCGCCCTGCAGCAGCCGCCCCATGCGGGCCGCTTCCCGCGTGCGCCGGTCGAGGAGGGAGACGTCCGGCACCTGCCGGGCCCACTCCGCGATGCCCGCCGTGGCCCGCGGCACGAACGCCAGGCCGATCTGCCCGTACCGCGGATCCGCCTCCGCCACGTCGTGCCCGAGCGCGGCGAGCCGGTCCGCGAGCGCCACCACCCGGTCCCGCACCACGGGGTGCAGCTGCTTGGGCGTCGCCGTGAACGGCATCCGCAGCGACAGGGCGATCCGCAGCCGCCCCGGATCGCGGGTCGCGGCCTCGGCGGCCCGCACGGCGGGCGGCCGGTGCAGATCGCCCGCGTGGCTGCCGCTCGCCGCGTCGAGCAGCAGCGCGGCGTCCTCGACCGTCCTGGCCAGCGGTCCGTTGACAGTGATGCCGTGGAAGGCCTCCGGCCACGGCCACGTCGATATGCGGCCGCGCTGCGGCTTGATGCCGACCAGGTGCGTCCAGGCGGCGGGAATCCGCACCGAGCCCGCACCGTCCGAGCCGAGCGCCGCGGGGACGAGCCCCGCCGCGACCGCCGCCGCCGAGCCGCCCGACGAGCCCCCGGGCGTGTGAGCGGTGTTCCACGGATTGCGGGTGTCCCCGAAACCGGGCCCCTCCGTGAACGGCCACTGTCCCAGCTCGCACGTGTTGGTCTTGCCCACGATCACGGCCCCGGCGGCGCGCAGCCGGCGTACGGCCTCCGAGTCCTGCGCGCTCGGCGGAAATTCACCCCTGCATCCGAACGCGGTCGGCTCGCCCGCCACGTCCATGTCGTCCTTGACGGCCAGCGGCACCCCCAGCAGCGGCCGCTCCTGAGAGGCGCCGCCCGCCGCCAACTCCCGGTCGGCGGCGTCCGCCTCGGCCAGCGCGGCCTCGGCCCGCACCCGCTTGAAGGCGTTGAGCACGGGCTGCGACGCCTCGATCCTGGCCAGCGTCCGCTCGGTCAGCGCACGCGAGGAGACCTCTCCCTCGGCCAGCGCGCGGGCGGTGCGCGCCAACCCCTCGGCACGGTCGGCAGTCATGTGGGGGCACCTTCGCTCGACGAACGGATGCCCGAACGTTAACCGGCGAGTAGCCCAACACGGAATGTGCCAGGGGGCGTTGCCTCGCCCGATGGCGCCCCGCGCGAAGGTGCTCCGCCCGCCTCCGGGGCCCCGGCGCCCGTCTGCGAGGATGCCCGTGTCATGGCGCAGATACCGAAGCAGCAGAGACGCAAGCAACAAATATCGAAGCAGCAGCCCACGCAGCGCTCCGTGCCGACGAGCGCCGACGTCGCCCGCCTGGCGGGGGTCTCCCGCGCGACCGTCTCGTACGTCCTCAACAACACCAGTGCCGTCCGCATCAGCGAACCCACCCGGCGCCGCGTCCACGAGGCGGCCAGGGAGCTCGGCTACGTCCCGCACGCGGCCGCCCGCAGCCTCCGTGCCGGACACAGCCGCATGGTCCTCATGCCCACGTCGGAGATTCCGATGGGCCCGCTCTTCAGCCGGTTCTTCAACGAACTGCAGTGGGCGCTCAGCCGGTTCGACTACACCGTCGTGCAGTACGCCAGCCTCGGCCTCACCGGCGAGGACGCCGCCCGCGCCTGGGCCGAGCTGCGCCCCGTGGCGGTCCTCGCGCCCGACGCGTCCGCGCTCAACCCGCGCGGTGTCGAGGTCCTCAAGCGGTCCGGCGCCAGGGCCGTCTTCACGCTCGGTCCCCACCGTGTCGAGGGCGCGCACGCCCTGCTCATGGACGGCCGCAGGGTCGGCGAAGCCGCTGCCCTGCACTTCCTCGCGCGCGGACGACGCAACATCGGCGTCGTCGTCCCCGCGGAAGGCGGTCTGGAACACTTCTCACAGCCCCGCCTCGAAGGGGTCCGCCAGGCCGTGACGAGCGCGCGCACCACCGGCGCCTCCGTCACCGAGCTGCCCCTCGCGTACGACGAGGAGTCCGCCGCCCGGCTCGCGACGCGCTGCCGCACCCTCGGGATCGACGCCGTCTTCGCCTACAACGACGAGTACGCCATGCTCCTGATGCGGGCCCTCCAGGACGAGGGCATCGGCATACCCGGCGAGACCGCCGTGGTCGGCTCGGACGACCTGATGCTCGGCAGGCTCCTGAGGCCCCGGCTCAGCACCGTCCGCATCGAGCTGCCGTCGGGCCGCGGCCTCGCGGAACTCGTCGACCGAGTGGTGCGCGACCCCGGCGCGGAACCCGAGGTGCACGACGTGCTCGGGGCCGACGTCGTGCACCGCGAGTCCAGCTGACGGCTACGGCCCTTCCTGCTGCCCGTCCTGCTCTACGCTCACTGGCCCTGCTGCTTGGCCTGCTCCTCGGCGACCTGCCGGCGCACGTCGTCCATGTCCAGGTTCCTCGCCTGGCCGATGACGTCCGTCAGGGCGGCCTCGGGCAGCGCGCCCGGCTGGGCGAACACCGCCACCTGGTCGCGGACGATCATCAGCGTCGGAATGGACTGGATGTCGAAGGCCTGGGCCAGCTCGGGCTGGGCCTCCGTGTCGACCTTGGCGAAGACCAGGTCGGGATTGGCCTCGGCGGCCCGCTCGTAAACGGGGGCGAACTGCTTGCAAGGCCCGCACCAGTCAGCCCAGAAATCGATCAGCACGAATCCGTTGTCCGTGACCGTCTGGTCGAAGTTCTCCTTGGTGAGCTCCACTGTCGCGCTGCTCATGGTGTTCCCTACTTCCTGCTGTCGGGCGTAGCCGCTGTGCACAACGGCCGATGGTGCGAACGTATTCCGCCCGCCGCACGCACGGACGGTGCCGGGCGCGCATGGGCGTGTTCCGCGCGCGTACCCGTGTGGCCACGGCGCACACCTGCCGACAGACTGTCCTCATGACGGATGCCATCACGTACGACGTAGTAGTCATCGGAGCAGGTCCCGTGGGGGAGAACGTGGCGGACCGGGCCCGCGCCGCGGGGCTCAGCGCCGCGATCGTGGAGAGCGAACTGGTCGGCGGCGAATGCTCCTACTGGGCGTGCATGCCCAGCAAGGCCCTGCTGCGCCCCGTGATCGCCCGCGCCGACGCCCGCCGGGTCCCCGGCCTGCGCCAGTCCGTGCAGGGCCCCCTCGACGCCCCGGCCGTGCTCGCCCACCGCGACGACTACACCTCGCACTGGAAGGACGACGGCCAGGTCGGCTGGCTGGACGGCATCGGCGTCGCCCTCCACCGCGGCCACGGCCGCCTCACGGGCCCTCGCAAGGTCACGGTCACCGCCCCGGACGGCACGGAGCACACGCTCCAGGCCCGCCACGCCGTGGCCGTCTGCACCGGCACCCGCGCCGCTCTGCCCGACCTGCCGGGCCTCGCCGACGTCAAGCCCTGGACCAGCCGTGAGGCCACCGCCGCCGACCACGTGCCCGGCCGCCTCCTGGTGGTCGGCGGCGGCGTCGTCGCCGTCGAGATGGCCACCGCATGGCAGGCGCTCGGCTCACAGGTGACGGTCCTCGTCCGGGGTGGGGGTCTGCTGCCCCGTATGGAGCCCTTCGCGGGCGAGCTGGTGCAGGAGGCCCTCACGGAGGCGGGCGCAGAGGTCCGCTCCGGAGTGTCGGTCACCGCGGTGAAACGCGAGAACGGCACCGTGACGGCGACCCTGGACGACGGCTCCACACTCCAGGCCGACGAAATCCTCTTCGCCACGGGCCGCGCCCCGCGCACGGACGACATCGGCTTGGAGACCGTCGGCCTGGAGCCCGGCTCCTGGCTGCCGGTCGACGAGAGCCTGCGCGTGGAGGGCAGCGACTGGCTGTACGCGGTCGGCGACGCGAACCACCGCGCGCTCCTCACCCACCAGGGCAAATACCAGGCCCGCATCGCGGGCGCCGCCATCGCCGCCCGCGCCCAGGGCGTCCCGCTCCTGGAAACCGACCGCTGGGGCGCCCACTCCGCCACCGCCGACCACGCCGCCGTCCCGCAGGTCGTCTTCACCGACCCCGAGGCGGCCTCCGCCGGCCTCACCCTCGCGGAGGCGGAAGCCGCCGGCCACCGCGTCCGCGCCGTCGACTACGACATGTCCGGCGTCGCGGGCGCCGGCCTCTACGCCGACGGCTACCGCGGCCGCGCCCGCATGATCGTCGACCTGGACCGAGAGATCCTCCTCGGCGTCACGTTCGTCGGCCCAGGAGTCGGCGAACTCATCCACTCCGCGACGATGGCGATCGCAGGCGAGATCCCCCTGGACCGCCTGTGGCACGCGGTCCCCGCCTACCCGACGATCAGCGAGGTGTGGCTGCGGCTGCTGGAGACGTATCGGGGCTGAGGCCCCCTCGCTCCTGTCGGCACCCTGCCGCTCCGGTCGCGGGCGGTCCTATGATCGTCACTCAGCGTAGGAGGGGGCTGGGTATGGCGGCAGGCTGGTCGGCGTCGCGACGGGCGCAGGAGGCGAGGCGTCAGGAGCGGCTGCTGCGTGAACAGTGGCAGGCCGCCCGCCGCCAGGCGCACCGGTGGGAGGCGGCGAGCGAGGGTGAACGCCGGGTCGCCGCCCAGCTGCTGGTGCTGACGGAGCGCGGGTGGCGGCTGTTGGTGGACCGGCGGTGGCCGGGCACGCGGGCCGCCAATGTGGACATGCTGCTCGTGGGGCCCGGCGGGGTCTTCGTCATCGACGTCAAGAACTGGCGTGCCGCTCCCGAGACGTCGGAGGGCAAGCTGAGTGCCGGAGGCCGGCCGTGTGACGAACACGCCGCCAAGCTCCTGGCCGTCACGAAGGCGGCCGAGGGTGCGGTGGCCTCCCTGGGAATGTCCCCCGTGGCGGTTCAGCCGCTCATGGTCTTCGCGGGCAGGCGGCTCGACGCCGGACTCGGCAGGATACGACTCCTCGGCGAACACGAGGTGGGGCCCGCCCTCCTGGCAGAGCGCCACCGACTCCGTGCGGAGTCGGTCCGCGCGGTCGCCGACCATCTGGAGCGCGTCTTCCCCGACTACGAGAGCTCGGCGGTCGCCCGACCGCCTTCCGCCCCGTCCCCGCCCCAACAGGCCGAACCCGACGGCCTGTTCGACCTTGAAGGACTCCGGGACGCGGCGCTGGAGGAGGCGCTGCGTGCCCCGATCGAGCAGTGGATGACCTTCCTCCACCCCGACCAGGTGGCACTGGTCCGCCGCAACTGGTCGGGCCCGGCCCGCATCAGTGGTCCGGCCGGCACGGGCAAGACGGTCGTCGGCCTGCACCGTGCGGCCCACCTGGCCAGGCGTACCGGCGGCCGGATCCTGTACGTCACGTTCGCCAACAACCTGCCCCGGGTGCAGGGCACCTTCCTCGGGACCATGTCCCCGGCGGTCGCGGACCGGGTCGACTTCAGCAGCCTGCACTCCTGGGCGCAGGAGTTCCTGCAGGAGCACGGCGTACCGGTCCGGCTGCACCCGGACAAAGCCGAGACCGCGTTCAGCCTCGCCTGGAAGCACGTCGGACGCGACAGCCGACTGGCGCAGATAGACGCCGCGCCGACCTACTGGCGCGACGAGATCCACCATGTCATCAAGGGGCGCGGCATCACCACGTTCGAGGAGTACGCCATCGTGCCCCGGCGCCGTCGCAGGACCGTCCTCCGCCGGCCGCACCGGCAGGCGGTGTGGGAGCTGTACGAGGCGTACGAGTCCTTGCGTGTCGAGCGGGGCGTGCACGACTTCAACGACATCCTCTCCCTCGCCCTGGCGGAAGCGACACGGAACAAGAGCTCGCGCCGGTACGCGGCCGTGATCGTGGACGAGGTTCAGGACCTCACCCTCGTCGGAGTGCGGCTGCTGCACGCACTGGTCGGAGACGTCTCCAACGGACTGCTGCTGGTCGGCGACGGCCAACAGGCCGTCTATCCGGGTGGTTTCCGCCTCTCCGACGCAGGTATCGACATCCGGGGCGACCGTGGGCAGGTGCTGCGCACCAACTATCGCAACAGCAAGCAGATCCTCGATACCGCCCTCGCGGTCGTCGCCGACGACGCCTTCGAAGACATCGACGGCCTGCGCACACCGGGCCGCAGGGACGTCGATCTCACCTACCACGACGGGCAGGTCGTCCGCGTCACGAAACCTACTCTGGCCGACCACGACGAGGCTCTGCTGGACGCCCTGCGCGCCTTGTCCGCCGCGGAGAGGGGCGATGCCGCGGTGTTGTGCCCCTCGAAGCGGGCCATCATTCACTATCAACGCCTTCTCACCCGTGCCGCCATCCCGGTCTGTCCGTTGGAGCACTACGACGGCCACCCAGTGGAGGCGGTCAAGCTCGGCACCTACCGCAGGGCCAAGGGCCTGGAGTTCAAGCGCGTATACCTGCCCCAGCACGATGCCGCCCTGCGGCACGAGCCCCCAGCCGGCCCCGGGTCCACGGACCCGCCCGAAACGCTACGGGAGCACGAAGAGCTCCTGCGCAGCCAGCTTTTCGTGGCGATGACGCGAGCGCGTGACGTCCTGTGGCTCGGGAGCGTCACGCGCTAGCACCCGGGCCGGTCGGGGGCGGCCCGCTGTCTCTCAGGCGCTCACATACACGTCCTCCACATACCGCCCCTCGGCGACCAGCTCCCGCCACCACGCCTCCGCCTCCGATGCGTCGCCGCCCATGTGCTTCATGCGGAGGTGTTGGAACGCCTCGCGGACGCCGGGTGCCATGCGGGCGCCGTCGCCGCAGACGTAGACCCGGGCCCCGGCCTCCATGAGGTGCCAGATCTCCTCGGCCTCCGCCGCGATCCGGTGCTGGACGAAGAGGAGTTCGCCCTCGGGGGACTTGGAGAACGTCGGGCGCATGGACACCGCTCCCGCGTGCTCCGCGGCTTCGAGTTCCGCTCGGTGGAGGTAGTCGACGTCGGGGTGGTCGCAGCCGAAGTAGCAGAGGGCGGGGGAGAGCCGGGTGCCGTTTCGCAGGAGTTCCAGGCGGTCGGCGATCGCGCCCCGGAACGGGGCGAGGCCCGTGCCCGCGCCGATCATGATGACCGGGCTCGTCGCGTCGGCGGGGATCCGGAAGACGTCGCGGCAGGGCTGCACGCGCGCGTGGAGCGTGTCGCCGGGCCGCAGGCCGTGGAGGTACGACGAACCGGTGCCGCGGAACGTCCCGCGCCCCGAGCGGTCCGGTGCCGACAGGAGGGAGACCATCAGATCGGCGTGGCCCGGCGAGGCGGCGGGTGAGGAAGAGATCGAGTAGTGGCGGGGGCGCACCGCCGGCAGCAGTTCGAGCAGAACGGGCCAGGGGACCTGGCCGCGCAGCGCCGGGTGGTCCTCGAACAGGTCGAGGAAGCTGCCATGCCGTGCCGCCAACGCCGCCGGGTCGGCGGCCAGTTGCTCCAGGGCGGCCCGCTCGGGCGGGCACGGGTTGTGCTCGGTGAGCAGGGCGACCTGTGCGGCGGTCGGGGCGTCCCGCAACTCCACGTACCGGCTGAGGAGTTCACGTACGGTGACCGGCCGGTCGAGCGGCAGGGTGGACCGGCCGGGCCGGTGCGCACGGATGTTGAGGACCACGTCCAGGTCGACACCGAGGAGCGCTGCCGCGCGTTCCACCGAGCCGGGGTCGTTGACCGGCAGTACGGAGAGATGGTCGGCGGTGCGGTAGGTCATCCCGTCGGGAAGCGCCACGCGCAGGAACCGCTTCGGGCGGGCGAGCGGATGGGTGAGGTCGGCCAGGTCGGCGGTCTCCGCCACGGTCATCGGTACCGTGCCGTGCCGGGCGTCCAGTGCGTCCAGCGGACCACCGGAGACCTCCACGACGTCATAAGCCCTGGCGGGCGGCGTGCTGTCGGCGGCGACTCCCACGCTCGTCGGGTCCCCGTACTGCCGCAGCAGGGTGTTGCGGAGTGCTGAGGCGAAGCGTTGCACCGACCCGGCGAGGTCCCCGGAGGCGTCGGCCTCGGCGCGCTCCAGTAGGCGGGTCGCGCCCGCCGCCGTGAGGCCGTCGTCGATAAGGGTCGGCACCTGCTGGTAGGTCGCCGCCCAGTTGCGGTCGCCGACACCGAGGACCGCGTACCGCACACCGTCGGCCGCGTCCGGCGCGGCCCCGGCCAGCCAGGACACGAACGCGCCCGCGTCGTCGGTGGGACTGCCGTTGTAGGAGGCGGCGACGATCACCACGGGGGAGTCGGCGGGCAGCGCGTCGGCGGCCTCGTCGAGAGGGGTGACGCGCACGTCGAAGCCCAAGTCGGCTGCTGCCTCCCCGAGTTGCTCGGCGTATCCGCGGCAGGTCCCGAAGTTGGAGCCGTGCAGCAGCGTCAGGGCGGTGCCCGGCACGGCCCGGGTGGGAAGGTCGCTCGCCGGCAGGTCGGTCCCGCCCTGCCGCATGCCCGCGGAACCGGGCCCCGACGCCCCGCCGAGCGCGGTCAACCCCGCGAGGGTGGACCGGCTGCGCTCACGGTCCTCGGGGGTGCGCGCGGCCAGCGTCATGGTGAAGCCGTCGGGCTTGAGGGTCAGAGTCTCCTTGACCTTCAGGCGGTAGTCGGCATGGTCGATGAACCGGTAGCGGTGCACCAGCATGCCGAGCAGCATGGTCGCCTCGTGCAGCGCGAACTGCCGCCCGATACAGGCGCGTTCACCGGTACCGAACGGCTTGTACGCGTGCGGGGAGCGGGCCGCCTCCACCTGGGGGGCGAAGCGCTCGGGGTCGAACTCCTCGACGTTGTCGCCCCAGACCGGGTCCCGGTGCAGCATCGGCGTGAGCACCACCACGTACTGCCCCGCCTTGATCGGATGCCGCCCGCCGATGACGGTGTCGGCGCGCGCCCGGCGCTGGAACGCGGGAGCGGTGGGCCACAGCCGAAGCGCCTCGTTCAGTACCTGGCGTACGTAGCGCAGCTTGCCCACGTCCTCGTACGTCGGCTCGGGGTCGGGATCGTCGCCCCACAGCGCGTCCACCTCGGCCTGCGCGAGGTGCAGGACCGCGGGGTTCTTCACCAGGTGGTGAAGGGCGAAGGCGAGCGTGCCCGAGGTCGTCTCGTGCCCGGCGATGAGGAACGTGATGACCTGGTTGCGGATGTTCGCCTCGTCCAGGGTCTCCCCGCTCTCGGGGTGCGGGGAGTTGAGCATCAGGCCGAGCAGGTCGTCGGCTGAGGGGTCGCCCGACGCCTTGCGCGCCTCGATCACCCCGTCGACGACCCGCGCGAGGAAGGCGGCGTCGGCCTCGAACGCCGCGTCGTCGGCGGCGTAGTCACCGGCGGGGTCCCGCGCCAGCTTCGCCTGACTGTGCGCCAGACCCCGTACGAGCGCCTGGACGAAGGGGTGCGGATCGGTGCGGCCGAACGACTCGAAGTCGTAGCCGAAGCCGGACAGGCCGATGGTGTCCAGCGTCATCCTGGTCATGTCCTCGGAGACCTCCACCGGCGCGGACTCGACCGCACCCGGCGTGAACCGGCCGTCCCAGGAGGCGATGAGGCGCCGGGCCACGCGCAGCATGTGCGGGTGGTACGTCCGCATCGAGTTCATGGCGAACGCGGGGAGCAGGATGTCGTGCGCCTTGGCCCAGTTGGGTTCCTCGTCGTACGCCGTGAACAGGCCGTCACCGGCGATGCCGCGGACGTTCTGCAGGGCAGGACCGACGCCCTTGGAGAACCGCGTCTCGTCGGACAGCTCCTCGACCAGCTCCAGTGAGCTGACCCAGACGGTCTCACGGCCGTGGTAACGGCGGACGTAGAGAGGTCCGTGCCGCCGCGCGAGCTCCACGGACTGCTGGACCGGCGTGCTGGTCGGCCCGGCCGCCGTCACATCGACGGTGGGCAGTACGAGGTCCGGGTAGTCCCGGAGGCCGCAGATCTCGGCGGGGTGTTCTTCGCTCATCGGGGCAGTGCCTCTTCCCATGGACGCGGGGGAGTTGAGCGCCCGGTACGCGGGGCGCCGCATCCAAGGTGGCCTCCCCGGGGCGGCGCCCTCGTGCGAGAACTACATAATCTTGTAGGGCTCTTTTCCGCGTCGCCGGTTGCGCGACGAGCGACGAGGTGTGAGACGGCGCGGAGGAGGCCGAGGGTGTGAAGGAGTGGGGTGTGCAGCGGGTCAGAGGTGTGAAGGGGGCTGGAGGTGTGAACGAGCCGAGGGAGGCCGAGGAGGCGGACGCGGCGATATGGCGCGGCCGCTTCCTCACCCTGCTAGACCGTTCCCCCGCACCGACCGCCATCGCCAGCACAGGCGGCCTCGTCACCGTCGCCAACCCCGCCTTTGCGACGGCCCTCGGCCTCCAGCCGGGCCGGGTGGCGAACCAGCTCCTGCTCGACCTGCTCACCCCCACCAACCGACAACAGCTCCGCAAACTCGACGAGGCCATGCGCTCCGGCCGCAGGTCCCGCTACCCGGTCGAAGTGAGCTGGACGGCACGGGGAACGGCCCGCCACGGGCAGGTCACCGTCGAACCCGTCACCGACCCGCTCGCGGACACACCGCCCCTGCTGGTGACGCTGCGCGTCGCGGAGGATCGAGCGGAGACGCCGGGAAACGACACGGCGGCCCGAGCCGCCGACGCGAAGGAGGAGGTCGCCCACCCGGCGCTGAGCGCACAGGAGGCCCGCATCCTGCGGCTGGTCGCGGGCGGCGCCACGACATCGGTCGTGGCACGCGCCGTGGGAATCGGCGTCGACGGCGTCAACTACCACCTGACCCGGCTCTGCCGCCGGCTGCGGGCCCCGAACCGGACGGCGCTGGTGGCGAGGGCGTACGTACTCGGGCTCCTGGACCCCGAGGCGTGGCCGCCGCGGGTGGCGGGGCCGGCCGGACGCCGCGGTGGCGGGGCCGGGACCGGACCCTGAGCGCCTAGGCCTCTACGCCCCTGGGCCCTTGGGCTCCGGACAGGCCCGCGTATCCTTCCGGCGTGACGATGCGCGAGACGGCCGACGTGAGTGACGTACGTACCGTAAGTGATGTACATCCCGTAAGTGACGTCCATACCGTGAGCGACGTGAGTGTCGACGCGATGATCGAGGACCTCAGGACCCTCGTCGAAGTCGAGTCGCCGTCACGCGACCTCGACGCCCTGACGGAGTCGGCGAAAACCGTCGCCGCGGTGATCGAGAGCCGGCTCGGCGGGCGGGCCGCCCTCATCGCGAGCGAAGCCGGGCCGCACGTCCACTGGTCGGGCGGCGGCGACCCCCGCGTCCTGATCCTCGGCCACCACGACACGGTGTTCCCGCTCGGCACCCTCGAACGCCGCCCGTTCAAGGTCGAGGACGGGCGCGCGACCGGTCCCGGCGTCTTCGACATGCTGGGCGGGCTGGTGCAGGCCGTGCACGGCCTGGCGGCGCTCGACGACCGGTCGGGCGTCGAGATCCTGGTGACCGCCGACGAAGAGGTCGGCTCCCGCTCCTCCCGCGCCCTCATCGAGGAACGGGCCCGCGCCTGCGGTGCCGTCCTGGTGTTCGAGGGCGCCGCTGACGGCGGCGCGCTGAAGACGGGCCGCAAGGGCTGCGGCACGTTCGAAGTCGTGGTCGCGGGCCGCGCGTCACACGCGGGCCTAGAGCCCGAAGCCGGCGTCAACGCCCTGGTCGAAGCGGCACACCAGGTCCTGGACATTGCGGCGCTCGGCCGCCCGGACATCGGCACGACCGTCACCCCGACCGTCGCGTCCGCGGGGACTTTGGACAACGTGGTTCCGGCGGAGGCGACCGTCGTCGTCGACGTCCGGGTCGAGTCGCCCGAGGAGAAGGAACGCGTCGAGACCGCGTTCGCCGCGCTGACTCCGCATCTGGCGGGGGCGGAGCTCACGGTCCGGGGTTCCGTCGGCCGCCCCCCGATGCCCGAGTCTGCGGCGGCCGGGCTCTTCGCGATGGCGGAGCGGCTGCTTCCCGGCATCGGGAGCGAGGCGGTCGGCGGCGGCAGCGACGGCAACTTCACGGCCGCGCTCGGCGTGCTCACGCTCGACGGTCTCGGCGCGGTCGGCGGCGGTGCGCACGCCGACCACGAGTACGTGCTGGTCGACGCGATGGCCGAGCGGGCACATCTGGTCACCGGCCTGGTGCGCGCGATCCGCGAGAACGGGGCGCGGCTGTGACCTGCCCCCGTCGGTGACCGTCCCCATTGGTGGAGGGGGGAGGGATGACGCGGGGCCCGTGCAGGCCGGTTAATGTGGAGCGAGCGGTGATCTTTCCCAGGGACTCCCAGGGACTCCCAGGGGCTCCTAGGGACTCCCGGGGCGCCGCGCGGCGGTGGGGCTCGCCGTACCCGAACCGCGGCGAAGGATGCCGCCAACAGTCCCTACTTGCGCACGAGTGCGCCCGAGGACGGGCGACGGCGAGTAGGAGGAGCGGTGACGCGGACGCAGCACGAAGGGCAGGTCGTCGCGGCGGTCGCCGTCGGCGGCGGCATCGGCGCGGTGGCCCGGTACGCGGCGTCGCTGTGGTGGCCGGTGGCCCCCGGCGCATTTCCCTGGACGACCCTCGCGGTGAACGCCGTGGGGTGCGCCGCGATCGGCGTCCTCATGGTGCTGGTCACCCGGGCACGCCCCGTCCACCCCTTGGTGCGCCCCTTCTTCGGCCCGGGCCTCCTCGGCGGCTTCACCACGTTCTCGACGTACGCGGTGGACATCGAGCGGCTCCTGAGCGGCGACCACGTCCGCACGGCCCTGCTCTACCTGGCCCTGACGCCACTCGTGGCGCTCGCGGCGGTCTGGGGCGCGACGTGGGCGACGCGCCGCACGGTCCAGGGGAGGAGGCAGGCATGACGTGGCTGCTCGTCCTCGCCGGCGGAATGATCGGCGCCCCGCTCCGTTATCTGACCGACCGCGCCGTGCAGGCCCGACACGGCACCGCCTTCCCCTGGGGCACCCTCACCGTCAACATCATGGGCTGCCTGATCCTCGGAGTGCTCACCGGCGCCGTCACGGCGGGCGCCGCGTCGTCGCACATCCAGCTCTTCCTCGGCACGGGGCTCTGCGGGGCGCTGACGACGTACTCGACGTTCTCGTACGAGACACTGCGGCTCGCCGAGAGCGGCGCGCGGCGCCACGCGGTGGCGAACGTGCTGGTGAGCGTGGGTGCGGGCCTCGGCGCGGCGTGTGCGGGGGTGGCCGCGGCCGAGACCCTGTGGCTATGAGTCACACGGTGTGCGGCACACCGTGTAACTCACACCCACTCGCACCCACTCACACCTGAGCGAAGTCCCCGTTCAGCGCGGCGGCCATGCGGAGATGGGGCGCCGCGTCGTCCGGACGGTTCTGCCGCTCCAGCGTGCGGCCCAGCATGAGCCGGGCGTAGCTCTCGACCGGATCGAGGTCGAGCACCTTGCGCAACTCCGCCTCGGCGCGCCCGAGTTGGGCCGAGTGGTAGTAGGCGCGGGCGAGCAGCAGACGCGGGGCGACCTGCTCGGGCACCTCGTCGGCCAGAGCGTCGAGGATGCGCGCCGCCGTCGCGTACTCCTTGGCGTCGAAGAACTGCCGCGCGCGCTCCCACCGCTCCGCCGCGGTCCCGTGGTCGTAATAGATCATGTCCACTGTCTGCCTCCTTCGGGGACTGCAACGACCCGGCTTAGTTGAATATTCCACGACGCTCCCTTCGTGTGCCCACCGGGGCGAGCGGCTGCCGTTCGGCGCCCCACGGGGCTAGGTTGTGCGGCATGAGCAATCTTGATCGCGAGGCGGTTCCTTCCTTGTGCGGCGGGCGCGGGTTCGTCGTCGCGGAACCGGTACGGGAACTCCTCAGTCCCCGCCGGGTCAAGCTCGGCGAGTCCACGGAGGTCCGTCGCCTGCTGCCGAATCTCGGCCGCCGCATGGTCGGAGCCTGGTGCTTCGTCGATCACTACGGCCCCGACGACATCGCTGACGAACCCGGCATGCAGGTGCCGCCGCACCCGCACATGGGCCTGCAGACCGTCAGCTGGCTGCACGACGGGGAAGTGCTGCACCGCGACTCCACCGGCAGCCTGCAGACCATCCGCCCCCGCGAACTGGGCCTCATGACCTCCGGCCGGGCCATCTCCCACTCAGAGGAGAGCCCCAGGTCCCACGCCCGCTTCCTGCACGGCGCACAACTGTGGGTGGCCCTGCCCGACACCGACCGGCACACGGCCCCACGCTTCGAACACCACGCGGAGCTGCCACAGATCACCGCACCGGGGCTGACGGCGACTCTGCTCCTGGGAACGCTGGACGGAACGACCTCCCCCGGCACGACGTACACCCCCATCGTCGGCGCGGACCTAACCCTGTCCGCCGGCACGGACGTACGCCTCCCCTTGAACCCGGACTTCGAGTACGCCGTCCTCGCCATGTCCGGGTCCGGCGAGGCACAGGTCGACGGCGTCCCCGTACTCCCCGGCTCAATGCTCTACCTGGGCTGCGGCCGCACCGAACTCCCCCTGCGCGCGGAATCGAACGCCTCCCTGATGCTCCTGGGCGGCGAGCCGTTCGAGGAGGAGCTCGTGATGTGGTGGAACTTCATCGGCCGCACACACGAGGACATCGCACAGGCCCGCGACGACTGGATGACAGGCGACCGCTTCGGCGTCGTGAAGGGGTACGACGGAGACCCACTCTCCGCCCCCGAACTGCCGAACGTGCCGCTGAAACCGCGGGGTCGGGTGCGCTGATCTGGGATTTTGCGTCTGACGCGCGCTTCGCTTGCTGGCCGCCTGAAGCTGCCTGGTCGAGGGGGCTTGACCACCGCCGCCGGAGATCGCCGATGGCGCCCGCGCAGTGCTGACGTACGCCCTGGCGCAAGGCGAGGAACCCGAACGCATCGTGGACTTCGCTCGCCAGCTCGCGTCGAGTGTCTCGACGTACTGGGACTACGTCCTTGGCGGCTGACCCACTCCCGCCTCCTCGATCTCGCCCCTTCGCGGCGGCCCGCCGACCCGGTCGGCGGGCCGCCGGTACCGAGTGCTCTACGCGGGGCCCCTTTCAGCGATGATGCTGTGGACCGACGCCTCCTGCCGCAGCAGGGCGACGGCGAGGTCCGCGGCCATACGCCGGATCGCCTCGAGGGGCGGGCTCGCCTTCTCGGGGAAGTGGACGTCGATGTTGCTCTTCAACTCCAGCACCCACCGGGCGGCGTCCTCCGGGCTGGGGAGCACTCGGTCGTCCCGGATCCGGAATCCGCTGTCCCGCAGGACGTCGGTGAGCGCCAGATGGTCCTCGTCCGCGGGGATACCCGGCTCACGAGCCAGGAACTCCTCGCTGTACAGGGTCTCGGAGACGACGAGCAGTGACCCTGGCCCCATGCGTCGGGCCAGTGCCTCGGTCGCCACCTCGTACACCTGCGGGGGGGGAGGTGCGTGATGACTCCCCGGGCCACCACTAGGTCGTAGGGCCGTTCCCGGTCAGGCAGATCGGCGATGTCTGCGGCGTCACACAGATACAGATGGACGCGGTCCGGCCGAGGTACGCCGCGCACGAGGTCCGCGCAGTAGGTGAGGCGATCGATCCGCCTTCACGAGGGAACGATCTTCCTGTTGGTGGGAACAGATCTTGGAACTCAGTTGGCGGCGTCGCAGCTCATCCCCACTCGTGAACACCCCGAGCGCGGGGGCGAAAAGTCATGCTGTGGCCGGGAGGTAGGGGCCCGGGCCCTTCAGAGTGCGGTGGACGGGCGCGGTCGCCGTATGACGCAGACCCGGCAGGGCGGCCACCGACCCGGTCAGGTAGCGGTAGAACTCCTGCGCGCTCGTGACAGCCACGCTGGCGTACAGGTTGGCCGTGCCCGTCACGGCGGCGGCGAAAGGGACCTCCGGATGGGCGGCCAGCGCTCTCCCCGCCTCGGCGAGACGGGCCGGGTCGATCTCCAGCCACAGCGCCGCCCGGAAGTTCTGCTGGAGAACGTCCAGGTGGTACTCGACGTCGAAGTAGAGGACACCGGCCGCTCTGAGCTCGGTGACCCGTCGGCGCACCGTCGACTGCGAAAGCCCCGTCGCGGCAGCCAGTTCCCCCGGCGTCGCCCTGCCGTCGCGGGCCAGCAGATCGAGCAGATGCCGGTCGCAGTCGTCCAGCTTCACCGGCGCCGCGTCCATGGCCTGCTCCGGTACGGCCGGCGGCGTGAGCGCCGCGGCCTGAGCGGGCGTCAGCGGCCCACTCTTGTTGATCGTGCTGAGGTCCCTGCCGAAGAAGACGTGTAGCAGGCTGTGCGCCGAGACGTCCATCACCTGCGGTGTGCGCGGCAGCTTCTGCAGAAGCAGCGGCTCCCGCAGTCCCGGACCCCGGGTCCGTACCACACAGACCAGTTCGGTGCCGCCGGAGCTGAGGCTGACCCAGTTGGTGTCCGTGCGTCGTGCCAGCGCCTCCCCGATGGAGGCGGCCGCGTCGGGCGTGCACCGGATACGCACGATCCAGGAGGAGTCGCCGAGCCGCAGCGGATCGGTCAGGCCCAGGACCCGGAGCTTCCCTGCGGAGCGAAGCCGTGACCAGCGGCGCGCGGCGGTCTGGTCGGACACTCCCAGGACCTCTGCGATCTCCTTGAACGAGGCCCGTCCGTTGATCTGAAGGGCGTGCGCGAGCGCCGTCTCCTCGTCCGACAGCGCACGACCGGCATCATCAGGTATGTCGAGATACGTCTTCATGCCCTCCATTGTGTCGGATCTGCGCAGTCGGGCATCTCTGACTCATTGGATCGTCCGAAAGCGTTCCACACTCCATGGAAGGGACGGCACCAGGGCGACGCGCTCACCGGTCGTCCCGGACAGCACGTACGATCCGAACGGAGAACGACATGCGCAAGTGGTGGCCCTTGCTGGCTGTCTGCCTCGGCGCCTTCATCTTGCTGGTGGACGTGACCATCGTGAACGTCGCCCTGCCCAGCATGGCCGACGATCTCGGCGCCTCCTTCACCTCATTGCAATGGGTGATCGACGGATACGCCCTGGCCCTCGCCGCTCTGCTCCTGGCCTGCGGTTCCCTGGCCGACCGGTTCGGGCACCGGCGGTTCTACGTTTACGGCCTGGGACTTTTCGGCCTGGCCTCCCTCCTGTGCGGCCTCGCTCCCGATGCCAACGTACTGATCGCCGCCCGCGTGGTGCAGGGCGCCGGTGGCGCCGCCATGTTCGCCACGGCCCCTGCCCTGCTGATCTCCTCCTACCAGGGCAGGGACCGGGGGACCGCCTTCGGCGTATGGGGCGCCGCCAACGGCGCCGCCGCAGCCGCGGGTCCGCTGCTCGGCGGCCTGCTCACCGAGCACTTCACCTGGCAGGCGATCTTCTGGGTCAACCTGCCCATCGCGGCCGTCGCCATCGCCATGTCGCTGCGGATGGTACGCGCCGACCAGCCCGGCAGGCCGTCCGGTACCGACGCACCGGCCCGCATTGACCTCCCCGGCGCGACGGCCTTCACCGTCGCGGCGACCACCCTCACCTACGGGCTCATCCGTGGCCCCGAGGCGGCCTGGACCTCGGCCGAGGTCCTGGCGTCCTTCGCCCTCACCATCGTGGCCCTGGCCGCGTTCGTGGTGATCGAGCACCGTACGGCACGGCACGGCGGTACCCCGATGCTCGATCTGGCACTGCTGCGAAGCCCGTCGTTCGCGGGGCTGATGAGCGCCGCGCCGCTGCTCCAGGGCGGCGCCTTCGGCGCTCTGGTGCTGGTCTCCGTGTGGCTGCAATCCATACTCGGCCTCAGCCCGGTCGCAGCGGGCCTCGCCCTGACCCCATTGGCGGGAGCGTCGTTCCTGGTGGCCGCCGGGGCCGGCCGCCACATCCAGCGGCTCGTCCCGCGTCTGCCCATCGGCTTGGGCCTCCTTTTCATCGCGGCGGGCATGCTCCTCCTACGCGCGGAGATGACGGCCGACGCTGGGGCAGCCGCCCTGACCGGGGGCTTCGTGGTCACCGGGATCGGCGTGGGTCTGGCCACCCCGGTGTTGCTCTCGGCCGCTACCTCCGCCGTACCTCCGCAACGGGCGGGGATGGCCGGCGGGGCCGTCAACACCTTCCGCCAGCTGGGCATGACCCTGGCCATCGCCGTCCTCGGCGCGGTCTTCACCAGCCGGACGGCCGAGGCACTCACCGCGTCCGGTGCGGTTCCGGACCCCGACCAGGCTGCCGCCACCCTCGCCGCGGGCCAGGCACAGCAGCTGGTACAGGCGGTGCCCGCCGCCCGCGGCGCGGAGGCACAACACCTGGTGCACCAGGCATTCGCCGACGGCCTCGACAGTGTGTTCCTGCTCTCGGCCCTTGCGGCAGCCCTCGGTGGACTGATCGTCCTGGCCTTGGTACGACCGCCTAGCCGGGCGGCTGCACCGGCCCCCAAGGACAGCCCGGACAGCCCCGCGGCCACCACGGTTGCCCCGGCGCGGGCACGGGCCGCCGAGCCCACAGCCCCGACGAACCACCACTGACCCACCACCCACCACCCACCACCAAGGAGCAACACCGCCATGCCCACGACCGCAGTACGCCCCTCCTTCCTCCTCGTCCATGGCGCCTGGCACCGCTCGGAGTGCTGGACCGATCTCCAGGACGCCCTCGCCGCCGACGGTCATCACTCCCGCACGGTCGATCTGCCCAGTGCGGGACGCGCGCCAAGCGCCGGTATGTACGACGACGCCGAGGAAATAGCCGCGCACCTTGAGCAGCTGGAAGGTCCCGTGATCGTCGTCGCGCACTCCTACGGCGGTTTCCCGGCCACACAGACCGTCACCCTCCCGGGCCTCGCTCACCTCGTCTACCTCGCGGCCTACATGCCGGCCGAGGGCGAATCCGTCGGCGGCGTCCACGGCCACGCCATCGACAAGGACGAAGAGCTAAGCGGCATCGCTCCCGTCGTCTTCGAAGATCCCCGCTCAGCTCTGTACGGGGATATGCCCGGCCACCGCGCCGAGTACGCCATGAGTCAACTCGTCGAGCAGAGCCGGCGGTCCTTCGGAGAGCACATCACTCGCGCCGCGTGGCGGGCAGTGCCCTCCACCTACGTGCTCTGCGAACGCGACCAGGCCCTCCCGCCCGCGCTGCAGGCGAAGATGTCGCTACGGGCCACGCGCGTCGAACGGCTCGACACCGGCCACTGCCCCTTCCTGTCCGCACCCGCCCGGCTCGCCGCGCTCCTCGGCGACATCTCCTCCTACGTCGCCAAGGTCTGACCCTCCCCGGACCTCAGCGGAGTCGTGTGAAGCCGAAGCGACCGGGCCGCGCAGAGCCGGCCGCGGCCGTCCGCAGCAGCCGGGGACTTCAACTGCTGGAACGCCGAGTGCATGCCGTCGCCCTCGTTCAGCGGTGGTCACTGGGACAGCGTGGGTTGCAACGTCTCAGGCCCCCGGGCACGCCGGACTTGCGCATGGTGTTGGCCCTCCAGGTCGGCCGAGGAACGTGAACCACTTCCGACGGCACAGGCACCGGCCACTTTGGGGGTACCAGCAGGGGAAGGATTCGTACCAAGGCCGAAGCCCAGCGGTGCCGTCCGTGAGACCTGAACCGCGTCGGGGATCGGCGCAGGCTCTATGCGTTGACTCCAGCAGCCGGTCGGGGCTGCTGTTGAGCGTAGTAGTTGCTCTCGTGCTCGTGAGGCGGGATGTCCCCGGTCGCTGTGTGAAGACGCTGGTTGTTGAACCAGTCGACCCATTCCGCGGTGCCGAGTTCGACGTCGGCCAGGCCGTGCCAGACCGTGCGGGGCTTGAGCAGCTCCGTCTTGTGAAGGCCGGGCGGGGGACTCCATGAGCGCGTTGTCCAGGGCGTCACCGACGGTGCCGATCGAGGCGTCGATGCTGGCCTCGAGCAAGTGGGCGGTGAACGCGACAGACATCGCGCGAACCTGCTCGGACGTAGCGTCGCGGCAGCAGTCGAACCCTCCGCCCCCGTGGACGAGGAGACGGTCCGGACGACCGCTGGCGAGGTTGCAGACCTGCTGACCGCGGCCGGACCGGCGCTCACCTCCAATCCTTCGTGAGACGGGTCGAGCCGCCGAGAGCGAGTACGGAAGAGAACTATCCGCGTTCTCGCCGTCCACCTTCTCACCCCCGAGCAAGAGGGACGTGATCGCTGGCCGGCACCAGCCAGGCCCTCAGCCGCGCCACGCAGCCCTGCGCCACGGGCATGGAGCACCGGTGGTGCCGCACCGGGGCGCGAGTGGCTCTTTGGAGTGATGAAGGCCGGAGTGTGAGGTCGTAATGTCGGAGGGATGAGAGTGATGGACGGCAAGTGGCCCGGTTGGGGCGCCGATGCCGGGTTGGTCGTGCTGACGCTTCTGCCGCCGCTGCTGTCGCAGCCGTACGTGGACACCTCCGGGGCTGCTTGGGCGTCGCTCATGGTGTACGAGGCGGTGGGCGTGGTGGTCCTGCTGTTGCGGCGGCGACTGCCGGCCACCACCTTCGTCGTGGGGTTCGGGGGCCTGCTGGCGGCGCTGGTGGGGAGCGCGGGCGAAGGGGCCAAACTGTCGCCACTAGTCTTTCTGCCGCTGGCGGTGCTGCTCTACAACCTGGGCAACTGCTGCGCGGGCTGGAGGCGGACCGTGTCGGCGGTCCTGGGCGTGATCGCGCTGAGCGTGGCCGGTCTGTGGCTGAACCGGTTGACGACCGACTCCGGTGACTTCCAGGGCGGTCTGGACGTCCTCGCCGCGCTGGCCCCCATGCCGCTGGCGTGGGCGATGGGATTCGCCGCGCGGACCCGGCAGGCGCTGCTGGCCGCGGCGGAGCGGCGGGCGGCCGACGCGCGCCGGGCACAGGTTTTGGAGGCGGCGCAGGCCACACAACGCGAGCGGACACGGATCGCTGGCGAGATGCACGATGTGGTCGCGCACTCCCTGACCCTGCTCGTCGTGCACGCGGAGACCCTGCGGGCCCGCGGTGGTGAACTGCCCGGCTGGGCCCGTGACCAGGTCGACGGGCTGGCGGCGGCGGGCCGGCAGAGCAGCGGTGAGCTGCGTGACCTGCTGCGGATGCTGCGCGATCCCGCGGACGCGGTCCCGCTCCAGCCCGTACCGGGCCTCGGTGAGCTGGAGACCTTGCTGGAGAGTCACCGTGCCGCGGGAGGAACGGTCGAGCTGACGATGGGCAGCGCGTTGGAGTCCGTGCCGGGGCCTGTGCAGGTGGCGGGGTACCGCGTCGTGCAGGAAGCACTGGTCAACGCTCGTCGTCACGCGCCCGGAGCACCGGTCCGGGTGAGTGTCGACGGCTCCGCGGGAGAGCTGCGGTGCGAGGTCGTGAACGGCCGCGCGACGTGGCACGGCGCGGCCGGCGCGGGCATCGGGCTCGGTCTGGTCAGCATGGAGGAACGGGTGGGCGCGCTGGGCGGCAATCTCACCGTGGGCTCGACCAGTGACGGTGGCTTTCGCGTCGTCGCCACGATGCCGTTGGAGCGTGCGGGTGTCTGAGCAGATCAGCGTCCTCGTCGTGGACGACGAGCCGATCATCCGCGCCGGGCTGAGCGCGATCCTGGACACCCAGGCGGACATCACCGTGGCGGGCACCGCGGACGACGGTGAGCAAGCCGTCGAGGCGTGCGCGCGGCTGCGGCCGGACGTGCTGCTGATGGACATCCGGATGCCGCGCCGCAACGGCCTGTGGGCACTGGCCGAACTGGGCCGCCGGGAACTGCTCGGGCCGGGGCGCAGCCGGGTACTGATGCTGACGACGTTCGACCTCGACGAATACGTCGACGACGCGCTGGCCGCCGGGGCCTCAGGCTTCCTGCTGAAGAACAGTTCGTACGAGGAGCTGACCGGAGCCGTCCGCGCCGCGGCGGCCGGGCACAGCGCGCTGAGCCCTGCGGTGACCCAGCGGATCATCGAAGGCCATCTCAGCGGCCGACGACGGCCCAGCGACCAGGAGCTGTCCCGGCTGAGGGACCTCACCGGGCGGGAGGTCGACGTGCTGCGTCTGATCCGGGACGGGCTGAGCAACGCCGAGATCGCCGACCGGCTCGTCGTCAGCCTGCACACGGTCAAGACGCACGTCAGCCGCGTGCTCACGAAGACCGGCTGCCAGAGCAGAGCGCAGGCGGCGGTGCTGGCCAGAAACACCCTGTCCTGAGCACCCGGGCCGACGGGGCTACGTACCCCGCGAGGTCATTCCTTGGAGTGACCCCAAGCCGGTGGGAAGCCCGCCATCGAGCGATGTACCCGGTGCGCGCCACTGACTGAATGGTTGTTGTGCGCGGGACCACCGGAAGGCCGCTCGACGGCTGTATGCCAGGTTCCTCGACGCACGCGTCAACTGTCACGCGCCGAAGGGAACTTGCCATGTCCGTACAGACGCTGTTTCGCCGTCACCGGATCCGCCGGGGGGCGCTGACCATGGCGTTGGCGACCTGCATGGGCGCGGCGCTCGTGAGCTGCTCGGACGAGGGGCCGGACGGGGCCGGGGCGGCGGCCGGGCGGAGCGCGGCGAGCCCGTCGGCCGACGCGCCACTGGCCGGCCTCGCTCAGAAGGCGGCGGACTCCGGCTCCCTGGGCGTCATCGTCCGGGTCGACTCCGGCGACGGGAAGCCCGTCGAGATCGCCCGGCAGGCCGCCTGGACGAAGGGCGACCACCGCATCGCCGCCGACGACCGGTTCCGGGTCGGCTCCAACACCAAGACGGTCACCGCGACCCTCGTCCTGCAACAGGTCGCCGAGAAGAAGATCAGCCTCGACGACACGGTGGAGAAGTGGCTGCCCGGCCTCGTCAAGGGCGGCGAGGACATCACCGTCCGGATGCTGCTCAACCACACCAGCGGCCTGGGCGACTTCCTACTGACCCCGGAGTTCCTGCCCTCCCTCACCGGCCAGGAGGAGCGCACCTGGACACCCGAGGAGCTGCTCGCCATCACGCCCGAGCAGAACCCGCCGGCCGATCCCGGCGAGACGAACTCCTACAGCAACGCCAACTACGAGGCACTCGGACTCATCCTGGAGAAGGCCACCGGCACCGGCCTGGCCGAGCTGATCGAGAAAAAGATAACCGGGCCACTCGGCATGAAGGACTCGTTCCTGGCCACGAACGCCGACTGGGACACCGCTGGGACCACCGGGAAGCGGCACGTGACCGGCTACGAACCGGACGCCGAGCGCCTGAAGGCCGTCCTCTCCGGGACCGTGGACCTGCCCGAAGGCGTCGGATTCACCGGTCCCGAACGCCCCGAGGACAACATCGACACCTCTGCCATCGACCCGAGCTGGTCCTGGGCGGCAGGCGGCATGGTCAGCACCGCACAGGAGTGGCAGCGCTTCCTGACCGCGCTCATGTCCGGCGAGCTGCTGCCCGAGGCACAGATGAAGCAGATGCGCACCACAGTCGACGCTCCTGAGGAGGGCGGCGGCTACGGACTCGGCCTGATGCGGGTGGACACCTCCTGCGGCACCGTCTGGGGGCACACCGGCGGCCTGCCCGGCTACTCCAGCGAGGTCTACACCGACGCGGCGGGCAAGCGCAGCGTCGCTGTTCTGACCAGCACGAACTTCGGCATCAAGGACAAAGCCGCCGCGACTGCGAACAAGGCCCTCGTCGACGCGGCCGCCTGCCAGATGCTCGGTGAGCCGCATCCGTCGGACAGCCCGACCGGATGACAGCCGCGGACACCGGCCGGCACGCCTCCGCCGATGACCGTTCCACTGACGACCGGTACGCGACGGCTGCCGTCACGTACCTTCCCCTGCCGACCCGACCGCGCTCGTGGCCGAGGCCTGGACGCACTTTTCGCGAACGCTGGGACCGTGCTGGAGCAGGTCACCGAGGAGGGCCTCGCCCGAGTCCATGGACGGAGGTGCGGAGATCTTGGACTACCAGCGACCGGCATGCGCTGCATCGAGATCGACGAGTCTGGCTATCGCTCGCAGCGTCTACAGTACCGGGCACAGCGTGCGTGAAATGGGCCTTTTTGGTGTCGGCAATCGAACGGCCCCTGGCCAACGTGTTCGGGGCCGAGCTGTATCCCACGCTGCTCGGGAATGCGGCGGCACTGCTGCATTCCGTTGCCCGGAACCATGCGCTGACGACGGGAACAAGCGCACCGCTTGGCTCGCCATGCGCGTTTTCCTGCGCTTCAACGGCGTCGACGCCAAGGCTGTCCCGCCCGCCCGTCTGCGTGGCCGGCTGGCGGGTTCCTCGTGCGCGGCGAAGTGTCCGCCGCGGGGCATGTGGGTGTAGCGCGTGAGGTGGTAGGTGCGCTCGGCCCAGCTTCGTGGCGGTCGGGCGAGATCCGCGGGGAACAGAGCGAGGGCGGTGAGGACGTCCACTCGCCGTGCACGCCGGGTCAGTTCGTGCGCGTACTCGTAATACGGCCGGAAGGACGTGGAGATCGTGCCGGTGAACCAGTAGAGGGATGAGGTGCAGTTCGAAGCCGAGCACCGCGCTGCGGTGCCGGGACGGCCCTCCCCGTACCTGCTCCACCAGGACATCGACCAGGGCCTCGCGCGAGGCCACGCCGGTGAAGAGCGCCTCGTACTCGGCGCTCCGCTGCTCGACGTACCGGGCGAACGCCCACGTGCATAGTTCGGTCAGGCTTGCGAAGTGATACGTGACGGAGCCCAGCGGCACGTCCGCCCGAGCGGCGACCTTGCGGTGCGTGATCCCGCCGACCCCGTCGTCCACGAGCACGTCCAGTGCGGCGTCGAGTATGCGCTCCCTGCGCCGCGGATCGTGGCGGCGGTGAAGCCACCGTCCGCCGCGAGCACCAGGACATCACCCCTCTGAGCTGAGGTTTCTTGCAAGGCCGTCTACGTTGACATGCTCTCGCGGATATTGGTCAGTCTGTCCGTGATCTTTCCTTTCTGCCCCGGCGAACTGCTGTCCTGTGACATCGATGCTGGATCATTTGCCATCGAACCCGGACTGCCCGGCAGCGCGGCGCGAGGGTCTTCTGCACTACGTCCAGCACGGTTCCATGCTGCACTGTTCAATGGGGCGCCTACAGACGTGCGTTGCGCTCCGCGTTTGGCCGGTGGACGTCATGTGCCAGCTGAGGCGTCCGTGCAGGCCGGCTTCGCGTTCGACTCGCCATCGACGGGTCGTCTCGTGGGCGTACGGGAGATGCCCATTTCGGCGGCGGCCTACGACGGGCGCACGGCTCGCAGGACGGTGTCGTGGGTGTGGTGTGTGCCGGCCGGGGCGGGGCCGGTGCGCGGGCGGGCCTCGTTGACCAGGACGTTCCAGGTGGGGGCAAGGAGTGGGGCGATGTCGTCGGGCTGGTAGTAGTCGGCGGAATCGAAGTCGCCGGACGGGGTGAGGCCGGTGCGGGCGTGGGTGGTGAAGAGCAGGGTGCCGCCGGGGGCGACCGCGTCGAGCAGGCGGTACAGCGTGGGGTGGCCGGGCTGACGGCGGAGCGGGAAGTAGTGCAGGGACACCAGGTCGAAGCTACGCGCCGGGGGCGGTGTGACGGTGAGGTCGGCCCGCGCCCAGGCCACCCGGGCTTGGAGGTCGGTGGCGGCGGCTGCGGCGCGTCGTAGGGCGGTGGCAGAGATGTCGACGGCGGTGACCTGCCAGCCTCGCCGGGCCAGCCAGAGTGCGTCGGCCCCTTCGCCGCAGCCGACATCGAGCGCCTGGCCCGGTGTCAGGGCGGCGATCTCGCTGACGAGTACGGGGTTGGGTTCGCCGCTGAACACGTGATCTCGACTGCGGTACATGTCGTCCCAGTGCTGGGCGTCCATGGGCTCGGGCCTCCTCGGTCTCTCGATTGGTCGGTGTGCCGGCGGGCTCAGAACACTGCCGGAGCTGTGATGTCGTCGCCCTGCGGCTCGGGCTGCCTACCGGGCCGGACGAGGAGTCCGCAGGTGAGAGCGCCGAGGACGAACACCGCGATGGTCACCCAGAAGGCGACGCTGTTGCCGTGCACGGACGCCTGCGCGGCGGCGTCGGGGGCCTTGGGGTGGGTGGTGAGGTAACTGGTAGTGGCGCTGACCGCGATGGTGTTGAGCAGGGCGGTGCCGATGGCCGCTCCGATCTGCTGTCCGGCGTTGACCAGTGCGGAGGCGGCGCCTGCGTCGGCGGCATCGACCCGGTCGGTGGCGAGGTTCATCGCCGGTCCGAAGATCAGGCCGAAGCCGGAGCCGGTGATCAGCAGGCCCGGCAGAATACCGGCGGCGTATCCGCTGTGCACGCTCAGCCCGGTGAACAGGGCGGTGCCCACGGCGGTGAGCAGAAAGCCGCCGATGACGATGGGGCGCGGGCCGGTGCGGGGCAGCAGGACGCCTCCGGTCACGATGGCCATCACCACCATGGAGATGACCATGGGCAGGAACGCGACGCCAGTCATCAGCGCGGAGAAGCCGAGCACCTCCTGCAAGTGGTAGGCGAGGAAGAGGAAGACGCCGAACATGCCGATACCGGCGAACGCGACCATGAGGTACGCGGCCCCGCGGTTGCGGTCGCGTACGACCCGCATCGGCAGCAAGGGCTGGGAGACCCGGGTCTGGATGAGGACGAACACTCCCAGGAGCAGTACGCCCGCAGCGAGGGAACCCAGCGTCACCGGGCTGGTCCACCCGTCGCGCTCCGCCGTCGAGCAGCCGTAGACCAGGGCGAGGACACCGAGCACGGAGGTGATCGCGCCGGGCAGGTCCATGCGCGGGCGCGACGAGACCGGGGCCTGTACGGGGATCAGGGCCGCTGCCGCCGCGAGGATCACCGCGCCGGCCACGACGTTGACCAGCAGGCACCAGCGCCAGTCCAGGTACTGGGTCAGTGCCCCGCCCAGGAGCAGGCCGATCGCGGCGCCGCTGCTGGAGACCGCGCCGAAGACGCCGAACGCCCTACCGCGGGTGGACCGGTCGGTGAAGGTGGTGGCCATGAGCGACAGGGTCGCCGGGGCCTACAGGGCCCCGAAGAAGCCCTGTAGGCCCCGCGCGGTGACCAGCATGCCGAAGCCGTTCGCGAGGCCGCCCAGTACGGAGGCGAGGACAAAGCCGGACGTGGCCGTCAGCAGCATGCGCTTGCGGCCGAGCATGTCGCTCAACCGGCCTCCGGCCAGGAGTGTGCCGCCGAAGACGAGGGCGTAGGCGGTGACGATCCACTGCCGGTCCGCGCTGCTGAAGCCCAGGTCCGCCTGTACGGAGGGGAGGGCGACGTTCATGACGGTGGAGTCGAGCACCAGCAGCAGCTGGGTCAGGCTCAGTACGGTGAGGATCCACCAGTGACGGGATCCGGAGGGGCTCGTGCTTTCAGCACTCATGGTGGCTGTTGGTTGGCTCATGACGATCCTGCCTGAAAAGTGGTCATCGATGTCGGTATCGGCTGTGGGTCACAGGCCATGGCGCCGGTCACCCATGACCTGTTCGCAGACGCGGGCCTCGGACGCGGGTGAGAAGGGAGCGCGGTGGGCCCGGACCGCGTGGCTGGTGTCCTCGGCGATGAGGTCGCCGTTGATCGCTCCGGCGGCCGTGGAGCCGGATGCGGCCGAGGCGAGAACGTTGGCGTTCGGGTCGGTGAGGTTGCCCGCGACCCACACACCGGGAACCGCGGTGAGGCCGGTCATGTCCGCGGCGATGTAGGCGCCGAGCCCGCTGGGGTGTGCCGTCGGGACGAGCCCGAGCCCGGTCAGGAAAGCCGCCCGGGGGTACGGCTGGGGCGCGACGGCCAAGGCCCGTAGCGGGATCCGCGTGCCGGACGCCAGGCGGACCCCGGTCAGCTGGTCCTCGGCGACCTCCAGGCCGGTGACCTCGCCGTCCACCACCGTGATCCGGCGGGCAGCCAGCTGCTCCGCCTCCTCTTCCGTGGGACGGGGGGCGGTGTGCAGCAGCAGAGTCAGCCGGTCGGTCCACTGCCGGAACAGCAGGGCCTGCTTCACCCCCAGCGGGCCGGTGGCCAGAACGCCGATCGGCTGGTCACGGATCTCCCACCCGTGGCAGTACGGGCAGTGCACCACATCGCGCCCCCACCGCGGGGCGAGCCCCGGCACGTCAGGCAGCTCGTCGACGACTCCGGCGGTGGCCAGCAGCCGCCGCGCCCGCACCGAGCGGCCGGTGTCGAGCTCGATCGCGAACCCGTCGCCGTCACGCACCACGCTCACCGCCTGCCCCGCCTGAACGGTGCCGCCGTAGCCCTCCACCTCGCGCCGTCCCGCCTGCAACAGGTCACCGGGCGCCATCCCGTCACGGGACAGGAAGCCGTGCATGTGCGCCGCGGGCGCGTTGCGGGGCCGGCCTTCGTCGATCACCAGTACCGACCTGCGGGCGCGCCCGAGCATGAGCGCCGCGCTCAAGCCTGCCGGGCCTGCGCCGACCACCACGACGTCGTACCGGCTCGCGCTGTTGACCTGGGTGTTTCGGGTCATCATGACCACCTCCGATCGTCACGGTGCACCCGCTTCGACGATCAGGCAAAGCTCTTTGCGGAAAGTGAAAAGTGCGGGCAGGGTGGACGTATGAGCGACGACTTCGAGGCAGTGCTGGCTGCCGTCGGCCCCCGGCTGCGCGAGCTGCGCCGCCGCCGCGGTGCCACCCTGACCGCCCTGTCGGAGACCACCGGCATCCCGATCAGCATCCTGTCCCGGCTCGAATCCGGGCAGCGCAAACCGGGCCTGGAACTCTTACTGCCGCTGGCCCGGGCCTACCGGATGCCGGTCGAGGAGCTGATCGGAGCCCCCACCGACCTGGATCCCCGGGTGTATCCGCAGCCCTTCACCCGGAACGGTATGACCGTCGTCCCGCTCTCCCGCACCCCCGGCGGACTTCAGGCGTTCAAGCACATCCTGCCCGCCGGCCTGAGCGACGGTCGCGAACCCGAGCCCCGCTCCCACGAGGGCTACCACTGGCTTTATGTCCTGCGAGGCCGCCTACGCGTCGTTCTCGGCGACAACGACTTCATCCTCACCGAGGGCGAGGTCGCCGAATTCGACACCCACCTCCCGCACTGGTTCGGCAACGCCGACGAACATCCCGTGGAGTTCCTCAGCATCCTCGGTCCACAAGGCGAACGCGTCCACATCAAGGCCAGCTACCGCCCCGACGAAACCCGTCCACGCTGAACCGGCCTACCGGCACGAACACGGAGCGTGGGACGTCTTCCACCCCGTCACCTCGCCCGCCCATGCGAGCTAGTGCTGGGTTCCTCAAACGGTATACACATATCGGCGTCGTAGTAGGCGAGTTGCTGGTGCGGGTCTGCCCCAGATCCAGGGGCTGGCGTGGTCGTTGAGCTGGCCGGTCGCCAGGTTGGTGGCGTATTCGATGTCGTCGCGGTTGGTGAATGACTGGCCAGCGAGCGCGGCTTTGCGGAAGATGCGCCACCAGCCTTCCTGCAGGTTGAGCCAGCACGCGCCCACCGGGATGAAGGCATGGTGAATGCGGGGATGGTCCTCGAGCCAGGTCCGGGTAGACACGCTGTTGTGACTGGACAGATTGTCGGTGACGACCCAGATCTCCCCGTCGGGGTTGGCGTCCTCGAGCAGCTGCAGGAACTGCTGGTAGAACACGCTGTTGCGGGAGGGTGCGGTCATCGTGACTGCCTGGCCATCGGCTGGCCGCAGACCGCCGTAGACCCAGGTCTTCTCCGGTCCGCGGCTGTAGTCGAGCTCCGCTTTGATCCGGTGCCCGACCGGCTCCCACCGCAGCCGCCCCGGCGGCACCGTCTTGACCAGGGCGATGACCCTGGAGCGTTCCTCCTCGGTGATGCGCCGTTTGCGGCCCTGCCCGCCCAGATCGTCCAGCCCTTGCAGGCCCGAGCGGTTGAAGCGGTGCAGCCAGCACCGGACCGTCTTTTGGCTGCAGCCCAACTCCACCGCGATCGCCGGCACCCTCAGCCCCGACCAGCTCAGCTCGATCATCCGGGCCCGCATCACTGCATCACGCGGAGCCTTCCGTGCCCGCGACAATCGGCGAGCGACGTCCCGTTCGTCCTTGTCGCGCCCCGGTCGTGCCCGTAAAACCATCGCCCAGCACCCGCCCCCGAGCACCATCAACTACCCCGCCAACAAGACATATACCCAACCAAAGAGGAACCCAGCATTAGCTGCCCGCTACCGAACTGCCGAACGTGCCGCTGAAGCCGCGAGGCGGGTGCGCTGAAGTAGGCGCCGAGTTGGTCGGGCGGCTGCATCCGGCGGTGCCAGGGTGGGCACAGCGGTTTGTGACCGTGGTCGGGCCGTCAGGGAGCGGAAAGCCGTCGTTGGTGTGCGGGCGGCTGCTGCCGGCGTGGCCTGGCGGGCGGGCGGGGGGGCTGGGTGGTCGCTCCACCGTTCTCGGCCGGTGAGGACCCGATCGGCACCTGCACCGCCAGCTGCCCCAACTAGCCGACGAACAGCCGACGTTGCTGGTGATCGATTAGCTGGAGGAGTTGCTCGCCCTGTCCGGCCGCGAGGAGCGGTAAGCGTTCCTCGCCGCGTTCGCCGAGCTGGTGCGTAACCTGCTCGTCGTCGGCGCGCTCGTCCGGGAAGCGCTGTACGAGGTCATCGAAATGCCGGCCTAGCAAGCCGGGCTGACCTTCACACCCGGCGTCGTGGCCCGCATGGTCGATGCATGTGGCGGAGGTGACGCGGTGCCGCTGCTTGCTTACACCGCTCCAAGAGCGGTACCTGTGTGCCGGTGGCTCCGGTAGAACGGTGACCGAGGAGGCATTCCGCGCCCTCGGTGGCGTCGCCGGGGTCTGTCCGAGCGGGCCGACCAGATCACCGGTGAGCTGGCGGGCGCATCCGTGAGCGGCACCCTGTTGCGGTTCGTCACCGTCGACCGCAACGAAGCCACCCGCCGCCGGGTCCGCCGTGGCGACCTCACCCCGCGGGAACAGGAGGTCGCTGACGCCTTTGTCACCGGACGCCTGCTTACCGGCGGCGACGGGGGCGTCCTGGACGTGGCCCCCGGGGTGGCGTCCAGAGCATGACGACCAACCGGTGGTGCTCGCAGGGGACGGCGCCTGGATATAGGGCGTGGCCTGGTCGACGACGGACGCAGGCTTGCGGCTGGCTGCAGGGACTCCACCGTGCGCGTCTGGTCCAGTGCCACCTGGGCCGAACTGGCCGCCGTCCCGTGCTACTGAAGAGTCATCAGGTGCCGATGCTGACGATTTGCTGACCACTTGCAGGAGGCTAGGCGCCTGACCTGCGTAAACGCCCGAGACGTATGAGATGTGGTGGAACTTCGTGGGCCGCAGCCATGAGGAGATCGAGCAGGCACGGGGTGACTGGATGACGGGCTCCCGCTTCGGCGAGGTGCAGGGCTACGAGGGCGCGCCACTGCCCGCCCCGGAACTGCCGCCGGTGACGCTGAAGCCGCGGGGTCGGGTGCGTTGACCTGGGGTTATGGCGGCCTGATCAGCGAACCCTCGCGACGCCCCGGCGGCGCATCGGCTACGCGCCGGGGAAGTACCGGTTGAAAGATGAGGAGTCGACCGCCATGAGGCCGGTGAAAGGCTGGTCCAACTGGTAGACGAGCAGAACAGTCAGGGTGATCAGGCCGGTGAGACCCATCACCATGACGACATGGGAGACGCTGCGCTGGATCCCGAACATGAACATGAAGGCGATGGTGAGCAGTCCGCCGCTCAGCAGGCCGAACCACAGGACCGGTGACAGGCCGTTACGTGCGTCAGCTTCCCGGCCCCGGCGCGCGTCCCCCAGGGCCCAGACCCGGTTGGCTACTTCTTGCACGGTGACCTGCTCCGTCGCCTTCGCGTCGGCGGGGGCCCGGTTCGCAGTGCGCACACTCTGCAGGAGACGCCAGCCCTCCTGCCCCGGAGGTTCTCCTGCCGCCATGGCCGGGAGCTCGGTGCGCACCGCGTGGTGTACGTACTGCGTCACGCTCTCGCGCAGGCGCACCGCGTCGGCCCCGGGCAGGCCCTCGGCGAGCTGGTAGATCTCGTGGGCCGCGTTCGCCTCGTTCTGGACGTGCTCCTCCGCGCTGGACCGGCCTTCCCAGACCGACACCAGCGACAGTCCCAGCAGCAACGCGTACAGGACGCCGACCATCATCGCGATGTACTCGGCCACGTCCTCCCGCGGCTCGGCGTCGTCGTTCGGCCAGTAGCGGTGACGCAGGAGCACGCTCGCGGCCGCGAGCATGGACACGCCCAGGACCAGCGCGATCGTTTCGGTCATGAGCGCTCCTTCTGCGTACGGCGCGGCTACCGGGGCGTCCGTGTGTCACTTCAGGCGCGAGCCGAGCAGGACTGCTGCCAGGACCGCCGGAAACACGATCAGGAACAGGAGGGTCACCAGGCCGGTCCCGGTGGGCCCGTGTCCTGGACGATAGAGGCGGTCCAGGAGCTCCACATCTTGGGCGGTTTGTTCGGGACGCACCGGTGTCACGCTGGAGGTATCGGGGTCCAGGAGAGGCGGCGGGACCACCGGCTGCAGCAGAGGTGGCCGGACCGCAGCGGTTGGAGGTCGCGCAAGGCCCGGTGGTGCGAACGGGGCCGTGCCCGGAGGTAGGGGGAAGAGACCCGGTGGCGCGAAAGGGGCCGCGCCCGGAGGTAGGGGGAAGAGACCCGGCGGCGCGAACGGGGCCGCACCTGGGGGAGCGGGGAAGAGGCCCGGGGGCGCGAGCGGCGGCCCCGGCGGCCCCGGTGGCGCGAGCGGCGGCGCTGGTGGCGCGAGGAAGAGACCCGGCGGGGTGCGTGGGATCCCCGGGGGCCCGACGTAGAGACGCGGTGGCGCGAGCCGGGCCTCCGGGGGAAAGGGGAGCGGGCCGGGTGCGGGCACCGCGGGGACAGGTCGCGCGCCAGGAGGAAGAGGAGCGGTCCGCTGCCCGGTCCGGGCTCTGGGCGGAGGGGGAGGCGGGGGCGGGGGCTGAGCAGCAGCGGCCCGCAGGGCGAACCGCACCGAGGAGTGTGCCGTGAGGCGCGGGGGAGGGACCAGCGCGCCGGTACGTCCCAGCGTCCGGGTGAGGTCGTTGGCCTCGGCGAAGCCCCTGCTCTCGTAGATGCCCGGCGCCGCATGAGCGATGGAACGGCATGAAGCGGAGCGCCCGGGAGCGATCTGTGGCACCACCGGGCGGCCGGCCCCGCAGTCGACGGCTTTCGCCTCCGGCAGCGCGTCACTGACGCGGACTTGGTGAACGGTGAGGTCTCCCCGATTCGTCACTGTGTAATGGATGACGCCCCGCTGCGGGGCCACCTCGACCGTCTGGGTGAGGGCCAGGACTCCTCCGACCCCTCGGTATCCCGCCCGTGCGCGGGCCCGGGACTCCGTGTTCATGGCACGGACAGCACCGACGGCGGTGACGTCCGTTGCCTGGACGCCCGGGTTGGCCCGCGTCTCGGCCGTGCACGTGGCCGAGCTGAGACCACGCAACATCGCCACCGTGCCCCGTCCCCCGCAGTTGACGGCCATGCCCCGAGGGAGGGCGGGGTCGGTCACCCGCACGTTCAACAGGTCGGCCCCCGTACGATTGATCAGGCGGTAGACCTTGTGAACGGGGTCACCGACCCGGATGCCGGGATGCAGTGCCCCGGTGCCCGGCCGGGAGTTGACGTTCACTTGCAGTGCCAGGCCGCCGTTCCCCGCGCCGTCGGCCTTCGCGCGTCCTCCACCGGGCACCGCGACAGCGCAGGCCAGAATCAGCAGTGCGGATACGTGCCAGGGCCACACCAACGCCTTCCTCCAGCGGATACGCATGCCGCCATGCTCGACGAGGACCGCATTTCACACGGAAAGGAACGCGCCTGCCGTCTCCGTGGCGGTGTGACAATCACTCTTGTGGCCTCGTGCCGGCCTCACCTCATCGGCGAACACACTCGATGAGGTAATTCCCGGTGAGTGGGTCGACGACGACCCCGTGCGTTTCGCTGCGGAAGCCGGGAAAGTGCCGGTCGAACGTTTCCAGAGCCGTCAGGTAGCGCATCAGGGGCCCTTCGGGAGGCCCCGTCTCCTCGCCCGGCATCAGGACGGGGATGCCGGGCGGCGTGACGGTGATCATGGCGGCGGCGACGCGGTCGGCCGCCTCGGCCAGGGGGATGCGCTCGGTGCCCCCGCGGATCAGTTGCCGGTAGCAGGTCTGTGGCGATTCGACGGGCCTGGGCAGGTTCTGGAAGGCGGCGTCGAGCAGTTCGACAAGGCGAGCCTGCCGCAGGTGGTCGTGCATCGACTGGCACAGTTCCGGCAGGCTCTGGCCGGCGTAGCGCTGGGGGTGAGCGGCGACGATATCGGGCAGCACCTGCTCAAGGGGGGCCTCCTCGTCGTAGAGCGCCTTGAAGTCCATCAGCGCGTCGAGGAGGGTCCCCCACTTGCCCTTGGTGATGCCCATGGAGAAGAGGATCAGCGTGGTGTAGCTGTCGGTCTTCTCCACCACGATGTTCCTGGTGGCCAGGTAGGAGGTGAGCACACGGGCGGGGATGCCCCGATCCGCGACCTGTCCCGTGGCGTCGATGCCGGGGCAGGTGAGGGTGACCTTGATCGGGTCGAGTTGGCAGTAGCCCGGGGTCAGGTCGGAGAAGCCGTGCCATGCGGCGCCGGGTTCCAGTTCCCAGCAGGAGGGGTCGGAGCGGAGCACCTCGGTGGGCGCGTCGGCGAAGGGGATGGTGTCCCCGCTGCTCGGGTCGGTCACCGTGGCGGGCTGCCAGACACCGAAGAACCAGGTGGGCCGGTCGCCTGCGGCTTCGATGCGTCGGCCGGTACGCACCACGGCCTGACGGAAACGGATCGCCTCGGTGACCGCTTCGTCGATCAGCCAGCGGCCCTGCGGGCCGTCCATCATCGCTCCGGCCACGTCCAAGGAGGCGATCATCGGGTACAGCGGCGAGGTAGTGCCGTGCATCATGAACGTTTCGTTGAACCGCTCGTGCGTCACGGGCGCCCGTGGGGATTCCCGCACGTGGACCATGGCACTCTGCGACAGGGCGGCGAGGAGCTTGTGCGTGGACTGGGTGGCGAAGACGGTGGGGCGCTCGGTGCCGGGGAAGGAACCGGAATCCACGGCCATGCCGTAGCGCCGCGCGTAGAGGGGGTGGAAGCGGGCGTACGCGAACCATGCCTCGTCGAAGTGGAGGCGTGGGGTGCTCGGGGCAAGCGCCTCGGCCACCTGGATGGTGTCGTAGCACAAACCGTCATAGGTGGAGTTGGTCAGCACCGCGTACTGGGCATGGGGCGAAACGGCGCGCTCCGTCAGTGGGTTGCGCGCGACCCGCTCGGCGACGGCACGGGCTTCGATCTCGACAGGGGGCAGCGGACCGGCCAGCCCGTAGCCATTGCGGGTGGGCACCAGGTACACCGGGTGGGCACCGGAGAGGATCAACCCGTGCAGCACCGACTTGTGACAGTTGCGGTCCACCAGGGCGATCTCGTCCTGGGTGACGCTGAAGTGCCCGACCATACGATCGCAGGTCGAGTCGCCGCCCAGAACGAAGTAGGTGCGCTCGGCACCGAAGATCCGCGCGGCATTGCGCTCGGCGTCGCCGATCGGGCCGGTGTGTTCGAACAGCGAGCCGAGTTCCCCGACCGAGATGGACAGGTCGCTCCGCAGCAGCCGCTCTCCGAAGTAGTCGTGGAAGGCCCGTCCGACCGGGGACTTGAGGAACGCGATGCCGCCGGAGTGGGCGGGAGTGTGCCAGGAGTACTCGTGCGCGTCGTCGAAACGGCGCAGCGCCCTGAAGAACGGGGGCAGCACTCCCTCCTGATAGTCGAGGGCGGTGCGAGCGATCCGTCCTGCGACGAAGGACGGAGTGTCCTCCAGCGGCCAGATGTAGCCGATCACGGTCTCCGCCACCCACAGCGGCAGTCCGTCGATGTCGTCCTCGGCCGTCACGAGGAAGACCGGCAGCTTCTGGAAGCGCCGGCCGATCAGGCGCAGTACCGCGCCGCCGCCCGGCGCGTCATCCGCGTCGTCGTCCGTGGGATGGGGATCGACCGGCCCGGCCTCACCGGTGGGCAGGTCCCAGGCCACCACCGCGGCGGCCAGGTTGGCCTGCGTCTGAAGCACCGCCCGGGCGTGCGGGCCGGTGGCCGCCCAGCGCACCTCGAACCCACTGGACTCCAACTCCTTTGCGATCCTGCGGAGTTGGTCGGCGGCGGCGCTTGCGCTCTGCGCGCCACCTGGTACAGCGAACAGAACGGTTCCGTTTGCCATCGTGCTCCTCAAAATGTCCGGCGTATCGCCTGCCTCGTGCAACCAGCACTCCATGGGGAGCCGAAGGAGGAACGGGCGGGCCTCGGGCAGCGACACCGAGGGCGAGCCGTCTTCACTCTGACGGGTCCGCCGACAGCCGGGCCAGCGCACTCCTGCCCCCACGGCTTCAACAAGTCGCCACGCGGTCGGTCTCTCGGTCGTCGCTGTGGGGCGGATGGATGAACGACATGGTCCGAGCGGGCGATCGTGCCCATGCCGAATGATCAAGCCTCGGGACGGGGCGCAAGCTGGGCTGAGCTCGGGTGGCGGAAGAGACGCGGGCCGGGGCCGAGGTCGAGGGGCGACGTTGCTTCAGCGGTTGCGGTACAGATTCGACAATGTCATGGCGCGCGGAACACCGGCACTCATCGGAGTGCTGGCCATTGCCTGCTGTGTACTCGTGTTGCTCAATGGGGCGCTGTTGTTGTTACTCGCTCCGAGGGGGGTGTCTTCGCAGGGTGGGGAGTCGTGGCTGTGGTCCGGTTTCCTGCGGGTCATCAGCCCGGCGGTGATTGCCAGGGACAGGGGTCCGGCTCCGTTCCTGGCCGTTGCGGCGCTGATGGCTTTCGGCGGGATCTTTCTGATGAGCACGCTTATCCCGGTGATCAGCGCGGGGCTCCAGAACCAGCTGGCCCGCCTGCGCCGCGGCCGTTCGGCCGTCGCCGAGAGCGGGCACACGGTCGTGCTGGGCTGGTCTCCCCATGTCTATACCGTGCTCTGCGAGTTGGTGGAGGCCAATCGCAGCCGGCGCCGTGCCTGTGTGGCCATCCTCGCGGAGAAGGACCGTCCGGAGATGGAAGCCGCGATCCGGGAGCGGGTGGGGGACACCGCCACCACCAGAGTCGTGTGCCGCAGCGGTGACCCCACCGACCCGGTCGACATCGCGATCGTCAATCCTTCGAGCGCACGCTCGATCATCGTGCTCCCGCCGGGGGGTGACGATCCTGACATCGCGGTCGTCAAATCACTGCTGGCCGTTGGGAGTAGCCAGGCTCCGCGGGAGCCGGAGCCGGAGCCGGAGCCGGAGCGGGAGCGGGGCGGGGACAGCGCCGCACCGGTGATCGTGGCCAGCGTCCAGGAGGCACAGAACCTGTCCGTGGCGCGCCTGGCCGGCGGTGCCACCTGTCATGTCATCAGCGCTCAGGGGTTCATCTCCCGGTTGATGGTGCAGATGAGCCTTCAGTGCGGGCTGTCCGCGGTCTATACCGGCCTGTTGGACTTCGAAGGCGATGAGATCTACATGCAGCCGCAGCCCGAACTGGTCGGACGGACCTTCGGTGAGACGCTGGCGGCCTACCGGACCTCGTGCGTGATCGGGTTGATGGACGCGTCCGGCCGCGTACGGCTCAACCCCCGCCACGGCACAGTGCTCCGCGCGCACGACCAGATCGTCGCCATCAGCGAGGACGACAGCACAGTGGTGCTGTCCGAAACGGTGCCCGTCGTCGACGAGACGGCGATCTCACCACCCGATGTCCCCGAGCGGCCGGGCCGCCGGGTACTGATGGTGGGCTGGAGTCGACACGCGCCTGACATCGTCCGCCAGCTTCAGACGCAGCTGCCTGCCGGGTCCCGGGTGGACGTGATCGCCGATACCGACCTCACCGGCGCCGAGAAAGTACTTACGGGCGCGGGCGACAGCGTCACGGAAGTGTCCTTCCGCCAGGCCGACACCACCCGTCGGGAGGTGCTGGAGTCCGCCGGCCTCGGCGCCTACGACCACGTCATGGTCGTCTGCCCGAACGAGCGGGACCCCCGCGGCTCCGATGCCCGCACCCTCACCACCTTGCTGAAGCTACGCGATCTGGCGGCCCGGCACTCCCACGATTTCTCCCTGGCCACGGAGATCGCCGACGACCGCAACCGCGCCCTGGCCCGGGCGGCGAAGGCGGACGACTTCATCGTGAGCAGCGAGCTGGTGAGCCTGTGCCTCGCCCAGCTCTCCGAGAACCCCCGACTGAGCCAGATCTTCGACGAGCTGTTCGGGCCGCGGGGCGTCCAGATCAGCCTGCGTCCCATGGCCGGCTATGTACGGACCGGGGCGGACACCGACTTCTTCACGGTGACCGCCGCGGCCGCCCGGTGCGGTGAGATCGCCATCGGCCACCGCATCCACGCCCGGGCCCAACTGCCTCCCGACTACGGGGTTCTGATCAACCCTGACAAGGCGGAACGCGTCAGCTACACCAAGGATGACCAGATCATCGTCCTGTCGCCCGGCACACACGACGAGTCCTGAGCGCCGGGAGGCGGTGCCGGGCAGGAGCCTGCCCGGAGTCAGGCCCGTGGGGAGGGCGTGTGTCCGACCGGGTGATCCGCGCTCTCCGGCGCGGTGTCCCGGCCAGGACAACACGGTCGCCGGGCGAGGCTGTGACCATGAACGAACAGCCTTCCAGGCGCGCCGTCATGGCCGCGGCCGGCAGCACCACCCTGACTGCCGGCCTCGTCGCCTCCGCCCCGCAGGCGGCCGCGGCGTCCGCTCTCGCGCCCCCGGCCGTACCCTCCGCGCCGGCCAGGGGCGCCGACTGGCAGACCTGCCTGGCAGTCGCCCGGGCCATCCTCGTCCTTGACAAGCACAACAGGCCCCTCACCCCCGCGTACACCGACATCCTGCTCGGCAAGGGCCTGCCCCGTGGGAGCGTGAGAAGGAAGGTTCTGGTCATCGGGGCCGGCCCGGCCGGCATGGTGGCCGCCCACCTCCTGCGCGAGGCCGGGCACGACGTCACCGTGCTCGAAGCCAACGCCAACCGGGTCGGCGGGCGCATCAAGACGTTCCGCACCGGTGGCCATGAGAACGCCGACCAGCCGTTCGCCGACCCCGCTCAGTACGCGGAGGCCGGAGCGATGCGGATCCCCGGCAGCCACCCATTGGTCACCGGGCTGATGGAAGCGCTCGGCCTCGAGCGTCGCCGTTTCCACCTCATCGACATCGACGCCTCGGGGAAGCCCGCGAACCGTACATGGATCCACGTCAACGGCATCCGGGCCCGCCGCTCCGACTACCAGAAGAGGCCCCGGCGGATCAACCGCTCCTTCGGTGTCCCCGCGCGACACGAGAACACCCCGGCGGCCGACCTGCTGCGCGCCGCACTGGCACCGGCCAGGGCACTGGTCGACGGCAAGAGCGGCCGCGAACTCGTCGAAGGCTGGGCGAACGTGCTCCGCACGTACGGGCACTGGTCGATGTACCGCTACCTCAAAGAACGAGCCGGACTCGACGAGAACACCATCGACCTGATCGGCACCATCCAGAACCTCACCTCGCGCCTGCATCTCTCCTTCCTTCACAGCTTCCTCTCCGCGGCATTGATCAGCCCGGGCACCGCCTTTTACGAACTGCCCGGAGGCACCGCCACTCTCGTGGACGCCCTCTACGAGCGGGTGAGGGATCTCGTGCACCTGGACCGGCGCGTCGTGCGCATCAACTACCGGCCCGGCGGCGGCGTCACTGTGCACACCGTCTCCGAGAGCCGCACGAGCCGGCCCGTGACCGAAGAGTTCACCGGCGACGAGGCGATCATCACCGTGCCCTTCTCCGGGCTGCGCCACGTCACCTTCACACCCGCCATCTCCTACCGGAAACGGCGTGCCATCACCGAGCTCCACTACGACGCGGCCACCAAGGTGCTCCTGGAGTTCTCACGCCGCTGGTGGGAGTTCAGCGAACAGGACTGGAAACGTGAACTCGACGCCGTACGCCCCGGTCTGTACGCGGCGTACCGTGCCGGGAAAGCGCCTACGGACGGCTCGTTGCTCGGCGCCCACCCCTCCGTCCCCGAGGGCCAGGTCTCCGAGCGCCAGCGCATCCACTACGCGGCGCACCGTTCCCCCCAGCGAAACCAGCCCGAAGCGGCGCGGGTCATCGGCGGCGGCTCGATCACCGACAATGCCAATCGCTTCATCTATGAACCCTCCCACCCCGTTCCCGGCAGTCCGGGGGGAGTTCTGCTCGCTTCCTACAGCTGGTCCGACGACGCCCTGAAGTGGGACGCCTACGACGACGATGAGCGCTACCCCCTGGCACTCACCGGCGTTCAGGAGGTGTACGGCCAGCGCACCGAAATCTTCTACACGGGAAAGGGCCGCACCCAGTCATGGATGCGCGACCCCTACGCCTACGGGGAAGCATCCGTCCTCCTGCCCGGTCAGCACACCGAACTCTTCCCCGACATCCCTGCCTCCGAAGGCCCCTTGCACTTCGCGGGCTGCCACACCTCCCTCAAGCCCGCATGGATCGAAGGAGCCCTCGAATCCGCGATCCGCACAGCACTGGAAGTCCACACCGGATGACAGAGGCCCCCATCAAGGGGAAGTGACGGTCCTCGTCGAGGTGCACATGGGGACGATGCTGGGCTTCAGAGGGCTGAGACCGCGCCTGTTCGGCAAGTTGGTTACCTCGGTGCGACGTCAGGTAGTTGACGGCACGGCGGCCCCTCCTGGCCCCGGCGTACCAACTTGATGCCCCGCCGGCGCCACGCAAGCGAAGAACCTCCGGACTGGAAGCAGGCACACAACAAGTCCCACAAACAGGCTCGCGCCCGAGGCGGCCCCGGCTCAGGCCCTGCGGCTTTATCCACGTTTCAATTTGACTGGCAGGGCGCCCTTACTACGAAGGCGCGCACATTTTGGGTTATCGGGAGTACTCACTGAAGCAGCCCGCCATCGTGCAGTAATGCCCATAGGGCAGTTTTCCGTACGGCGATGAAGGTGCGGGCCTTGCTCGATGAGCAGCAGAACGGTCCCTACGAGGCCGCACAGCAAGTGCTCCCCAACGGAGAGAAAATGCCCCCTTTGTTGCGTTTTCAGCATCGCGAGAAGGCTCATGGAGGGGGCGCCTGTTTCCGCTTTCACTGCCTCACTGGATGCGCCGCTTGTGCGCCCCCCTTGCGCCCCGTGTCCGCCTCGTAAGCCGGAGCGGGTGTTGTGATGTTGCCCTTTTCGTACTTACGTTGGTCCCGTGGATTTGACCGCTCTCGATTTCTGAGACGAGGTCTAATTGAATTCGCCGCACATATTTTTCTGTGCGTATCGTCCTCAAAAAGGGAGAACGACTATGACGTACGAGCGGCCCACTCTCACCAAGGCCGGAAGCTTCCGCAAGGTGACCGGGATCAAGAACACCGGGCCCAAGGACGTCCTCGGCGGCAAGCAGTTCCTCTGATCGGGGGCGGCCCCGGCCGCTGAGCGGTCATGAGTCGCAGAACGTTTGCGCCGGCCCTTGAACAGGCCGGCTATCGGGTGGTGGCGTCCAGCCGCCACCCGATCCTCTGCTCCGGGCGTCACCTCACCGCCGACCGAAGGCCGTTGCTCATGGCTCCGTTTCTCTCCCTCCAGGCAGCACCTGCCTGGTTCATCGCGTTGCCCGACACCGCCGCGGCCGCGCCCTTTGCCGCCAGGGCGCACCGCTGTGCCACCCGGAGTCTGCTCCATGCCTCTGGACGACCGTGGCTGGTCGGCCGCTGGGAGGAGCATGCGACCGTACTGGGGCGGTGTGGCGGAACCCGTATCGCGGTGATCGGGGAGCACGCCGTCACTGAGCGATATCTCGAACAAGCCGCTGCGGCCACCGGCTCCGCCTCCCTGACGACGGCTCTGGACCGCGCTGCACGCCGGCCCGGCAGCTTCCATCTGGTGGCCAGCGCCGGCGGCCGGGTGCACGTACGGGGTGGCGTAGTGAACCTACGGCGCGTATTCCACACCGAAACCGCAGCATTCGGCTCCGGCCCCGTCAGCGTGGCGTCGGATCGGGCCGACGTGCTCGCTGAACTGATTGACGCTGATCTCGACGAACGCCGGATCGCCCTCGAACTGCTCACCTCAGGAGCGCCGTACCCGCTGTCGGAATCCCCGCTGTGGCGGGGCCTGCGAGCCGTACCCGCAGGCCACTGCCTGACCCTCGACGCCGAGGGTCGGACCACCACGAGGCGGTGGTGGTCGCCGCCCGACTCCGTCGTCCCTCTCGCCGAGGGCGCCCGACACCTGAGAGAGGCGCTCGCCGAAGCGGTCGGTGTACGCACCCGCGGGCGCGAGCTGGTGACGGCGGATCTGGGCGGACTGGACTCCACCGCCGTGTGCTGTACAGCAGCCCACGGCGACACCAAGGTCGTCGCATACACAGCCGCGCTCCACGACGAATCCGGCGACGACGTGTACTGGGCCCGACGCACCGTCCAGGAACTCCAAGGCATCGAGCACCACGTCGTACCGGCCGAGGACACGGCCATGACCTTCGACGGAGTCGACACCCTCCACGACATCCTGGACACGCCCAGCATCATCACCGTCGACCGCAACCGTCGGATGGGCATCGTGGAAATGGCCGCGGCCCGCGGATCCAACCTGCACATGACCGGACTGGGCGGCGACGAACTCCTCGCCGGCACGCCCGCCCGGCTGCATCCCCTGTTATTGACCCATCCCGAGACCGCACTTCGCAGCATCCGCGGATACGCCGCCAAGTACCAGTGGACCCGGCGGGCAACGCTGCGCCAGCTCCTGGACCGGCGCTCCTACCGGAGCTGGCTCGGCCGCGTGGCCCGCGACCTGACCGGGCCGCCTCCCGGCACGAACACACCGCTGCTCGACTGGTCCGTACCACCCAGGATGGCGCCCTGGGCCACGCCCGACGCCATCGCAGCCGCCCGCGAACTGATGCGCGCCGGCCTGTCCGGCATCGAACCCCGGGGGAGGGGGCATGGTGAGCACCGCGAACTGGTCGCGATGGACGGCATCTCCCAGTGGACCCGGCACATCGGGCAGATGGCCGCGCCCCTGGGCGTCACCGTCGCCGCCCCCTACTACGACACGCGTGTCATCGAGACCTGCCTCGCCGTGCGGCCACAGGAACGAATCACCCCCTGGCGGTACAAACCCCTGATTGTCGAAGCCATGCGCGGCGTCGTGCCGGAGACCAGCCGGACGCGCAACACCAAGGCGAACGCCACGTTCGAGGAGGAGGTCGGCCTGCGCGAGCATCGCCGACGGCTGCTGGCACTGTGTGACGACTCGCGGCTGGCCCGGCTCGGCCTGATCGACGAGAACGTGCTGCGTGAATGGTGCCGCCGCTCTCTCGCCGCGGAGACGGAGAGCTACCTGCTGCACCCGACGATCGCCTGCGAAGTCTGGCTGCGCTCTCGCGAAATGACGCCCCCGCGCCAGGGGAACGCCGTCCCCGCCCGGCCCGTCGCCGACCGAAAGGAATGATCTTGGTGTACGCCTTGAGGCCTGGCGTCCTGATGACCGAGACCGAATACGGCGTGGCGCTGCTCGATCAGAAGAGCGCCGAATACTGGACCCTCAACCCGACGGCGGCCCTTGTCCTGCGCACCCTGCTGGACGGTCGTGCCCGTGGCGCGGAGCGGGCTGTCGAGGCGCTGACCACGCAGTACGACGACATCGGCACCGACGAGGCAGCCAAGGACGTCGACGCCATCGTCGGGGAGCTGCGTTCCGCCGGACTCCTCACCACATAGCGCCCGCATGCGACAGGCACGGGTCCGCAGCCAAACTCCTGCACGCCTCCCGACGCCCCACTTCTCCACGCCCAGCGTTTCCCTGCGCCCAGCCCTCCTCCGACTGAAGAGGCACGCATGACGACCCCGGAAGCTCTCCCCTACGATCCGCGTTCCGTACCGGTGGGCCGCCGCTTCGCCGCCCGGGCAGCCGTGGGCTGTGCCCATGTGCTGGCCACCCTGCCACCGGGCCGCATCCGCACCATCCTGGCCAGGCTGCGGCGCGGCGCCCGGCCGGCCACCCTCTGCGAGGCGGAGAAGGCCCGGGAGACGGTACTCGCTGTAAGCCTGTCCGCCGGCGGGCAGAAGGGCTGCCTCCCGAGATCCCTGGCCACCGTGCTGCTCTGCCGGTGGTACGGCCACTGGCCCACTTGGTGCGTGGGCGTGCGCAGCCGACCGCCCTTCGCCGCCCACGCCTGGGTGGAAGCCGAGGGTGTCCTCGTCGGAGAAGACGCCTCACCCACATACTTCCAACGCTTCTTCACCGTGGAGTGAGCCGATGACCACGGCCCCCGGCGTCGAGGGCCCCCGGCCCCTCACCGGCCCCGCCGACGGCTCCTACGAACCTGATGAGGACACGGGCCCCGACCGCGCCTGGGCGTCACAACGAGCGCTCATGACCCATCTGAGCCCACAGCGCTGGCGCATGGCCGCGGGTGTCCTGCTGGGGCTCGTCGGCAGCGTCATGGGCCTGGCCCAGCCCCTGGCGGCCAAGCGCGTGATGGACGACATGAGCCAGGGCCGGCCGACCACCGGCCCCATCCTCGTGCTCAGCCTGCTGGTGGTCACCGGCGCGGTACTCGCGGGGCTGGGCCACTACGTGCTGCAACGGTCGGCCGAGTCCATGGTCTGCGCCGCCCGCTGCCGACTGACCGAACGGCTGCTGCGCCTGCGGGTACCCGTGGTGGAGCGCACCGAACCGGGCGACCTGATCGCCCGCGTCACCTCCGATACGACGTTGCTGCGCCAGACCGCGCCCCAGGCGGTGTCCGCCGCCGTCACCGGCACACTGGTCACCGCTGCGACCGTCGTCATCATGGGCTTCCTCGACGCCGTCCTGCTCTGCGTCACACTCGGCGTGATCGCGTTCGTCGGTGTCATCGTCGCGGTTGTGGCGCCGCGCATCGGCCGCGCAACCCGGCAGGTGCAGGATGCGGTGGGCCACATAGGGGGCGCTCTGGAGCGCGTCCTGGGAGCCTTTCGCACAGTCAAGGCATCGGGCGCCGAGCACTGGGAGACCCAAGCGCTGCACCGTGCGGCCGAACACGCCCGCCGCAGAGGTACGCGGGCCGCGGCGTGGGAGGCGGTGTCGGCCACAGCTTCGGCGGTGGTCGTTCAGGTGTGCTTCCTCGTCGTGCTCGGGGTGGGAGGCGCCCGGGTCACTTCCGGCACAATCAGCGTCTCCACCCTGGTCGCCTTTCTGTTGTATCTCTTCGCCCTCGCTCCTCGCATCGGTCAACTCGTCGAAGGAGTAAGCCAGTTCCAGATCGGATCTGCGGCCGCTGCCCGCATCGAGCACATTGAGACGCTCGAGGCCGAACAGGTGGAACCCGGGCACGCGGCCAAGCGCACGGGGGGAGTGGCAGCGAGGGGCGACTCACCCGACGTGGCCGCCGAGGACTACCGATCACCACTCGACGTGACGTTCCGTCAAGTCCGCTTCTCTTACCGGCCCGGACTGCCCAGGGTGCACCACGAGGTCTCCTTCACCGTGCCCAGGCGCGGCCTGACGGCAATCGTGGGTCCCTCCGGCGCGGGCAAGACCACCGTCTTCTCTCTGATCGAGCGCTTCTACGAACCTGATGCCGGGTCCATCCTCGTGGGAGGCAAGGACGCCCGGCAGTGGCCCCTGAGCCAGCTCCGCGCATCCATCGGCTACGTCGAACAGGACACCCCCGTCCTTGCCGGCACACTGCGGGACAACCTGACGCTCGGCGCCACCGACCCTTCCGGCGAAGAACTCGCCCAAGTGCTGCATATGGCGCGGCTGGACACCTTGACGGACCGCCTCCCCAACGGACTGGACACCAATGTCGGCCACCGAGGCAGCCGTCTCTCCGGGGGCGAGCGACAGCGGGTGGCGATCGCCCGCGCTCTGCTGCGCCGCCCGAGACTGCTGCTGATGGACGAAGTCACCTCACAACTCGACGCGGCCAACGAGGCGGCATTGCGCAACATGATCACCGATGCCGCCCGCAGCACGACCGTCATGGTGATCGCCCACCGGCTCTCCACCGTCACCACGGCCGACCGGATCATCGTCATGGAGGCCGGATGCGTACGAGCGATCGGCACGCACAGGGAACTCATCAAGCATGACGCCCTCTACAGCGAACTGGCGCACACGCAACTTCTCGACTATTGACCGTTCCAGAATGAGTCGCTGCAGGGGCTTGGCAGCCTGATGACTTGAGGGAAAGCATTGCTCCGCTGCTGCCGCCTCGTCCACCGCGGCGGCGGTGTCCGGCCCTGCCTGCTCGAAGTACTCCTGGCTGAGCTGCGCAAAGCCGGACTGCTGGACACAGATGATGCCGCAATCGACGCCTCGCACGGCGGGCTCGGCGGCACGCAGTCTCGGCGGGAAACCGCACGACCTCAAGGTGAAGTTGCGGGCGAAGTCGACCGCCTGGTCGGCCGCTGGCACCGACGGGGCAGGGGCAGCTCTGAACAAGTCCGGTCCGAGGATCGCCGAAACGAAAACCGAGATGCCCTTCCGCTTCGAGTAATAAGTGACCCTCTGCCGTGACGCATTGGGGCTGACTGGGCGCCGGTCTGTACTGCTCAGCACCTGGCCGACATGCACATGCCCATCGGCGCCGGGCGGGCTGGTCGGCGCTGGGCCCGGCCGCGCGTGTCAAGAGGCATTCGATTCAGTTCACACAAGGCCTCGCAGATCTCTGAATCGGGCACGAGCTCATTGTCACGTTCCGGAACCCGTACGACGGAGCCGTCGAGCAAATCCGCGACGCCTTGCGCAACTTGTGTTGCGGTCGCCACCGGTCGGTCGTGGCTATGAGTGTGTGTCCGTGATTGCGATGACCTTGTCGAGGTGGTCCAGGGCAGTCTGCAGGTCGGCGATCTTGGCCTGGATGCGCTCCCGCTCGGCGCGGAGCATGGCTCGTTGTTCGGCGTCGGTGTGTCCGGAGTCCCAGCACGGGAGGAGTTCGGTGATCCTTCGGCTGGTGAGGCCGGCGGCGTACATCTGCTGGAAGAAGCGGACCAGAGGGATGGCGTCCGGCCGGTACAGGCGCTGGCCGGACGGGCTGCGCTCCGGGATGAGCAGGCCTTGCTGCTCGTAGTAGCGCACGGCGCGCACGGAGACGCCGGCGCCTCGTGCCACTTCGCCGATGCGGATCAACTGTTCGGCTGGGGCCGCTGTGACAGTCATGGTGTTTCCTCTCGCCCCTGGCCCTGCCGATCAGTGCTTGCCTCTGACGCTGGCGTCAGGTTTTAGCGTACCGGTCATGGACATCAACAACTCCGTCGCCCTTGTCACCGGAGCCAACCGCGGCCTGGGTCGCGCCTTCGCCCAGCGCCTGCTCGAACGCGGTGCCCGCAAGGTCTACGCGACGGCCCGCCGGCCGGAGACCGTGGACCTGCCCGGGGTCGAGGTGCTGCCCCTGGACATCACCGATCCCGCGTCCGTCAGAGCCGCCGCCGAGGCTGCCCCGGACGTGTCGCTGCTCATCAACAACGCGGGAATCAGTACGGGGGCCGGCCTGGTGACCGGTTCGCTGGCCGAGGTGCGGCTCGAGCTGGAGACCAATATGTTCGGGCACCTGGGAATGGTCCGGGAGTTCGCGCCGGTGCTTGCCGAAAACGGTGGGGGTGCGATCGTGAACGTACTCTCCGCCATGTCGTGGTTCGGGGTCAAGGGCGCCAATGCCTATCACCTGACCAAGGCCGCCGCCTGGGCCATGACCAACGGGGTCCGCCTGGAACTCGCCGGGCAGGGCACGCTCGTCACAGCGGTACATCTCGGCCTGGCCGACACCGACATGGCGGCGGGCTGGCCAGTGGACAAGATCGCTCCGTCCGATCTGGCCGACGCGGCGCTCGACGGTGTTGAGGCGGGCTCCGCCGAGGTCCTCGCCGACCAGTGGAGCCGGGACGTCAAGTCCCGACTGCCGCTGGTACCTGAAGAGTTCAACGCCGCTATGGACCGCGCCCTGGCGGCGCTGATCGCGGCCTGAGGGGTCTCGGGCGGCACGGATCTCGGTCGGTGACCGGTGGCCCGCCCTGCCACGAGGTGTGGAGGGCGGGCCTGTGCTGCGTGCGGTCGGGGCTGCGGCTGCCACGGGCGCGGGGCCCTGACTCCTGACGGGAGTCTCTGTGTGGCGGAGACCGACAGCCGCCGTGTGCGACTGGTCAGGCCGGCTCAGTAGGCGTAGCTGGACTGGCTGTTGCCCGCGGTGACGTTGTTGAACGGGTTGGCCTCCTCGTCCTCCTGCGGGAAGATCGTGACGAACTTGTCGTTGTCGTTGAGGTCATGGTTGTTGGTGCCGCCGTCACCGAGCTGGCCGTGGTTGTTCAGACCCCAGCCGATGATGTCGTTGCTGGTGCCGTTGCCGGCGGTGCGTACGGCGAGGCCGTAGCCGCGTCCCGCCGAGATCGACTTCACCGAAGGCAACTCGATGGCCTCGTGTGCGCTCGTCCGGTTGATCGTCGTGCCGTCGGCGAGCTGCCCGTTCTCGTTGTTGCCCCAGCCGTAGACCTTGTCGTCGGAGTAGAGGGCGTACGCGTGGTCGTAGCCGGCGACGATGTCCTGCACCTTCGGCCCCGTCCCGTCGGCTGATTCCGTTCCCGTGTCCGGTCCGGTCTCCGTTCCACTCGGCTGATCGGCCGGATCGGCCAGGCCGGGCAGACCCTCGACCTGGACCGGCTTGTTGCTGAGCCCCAGGTCGGCTTCATCCTTGTTGACGCCGAGCTGGCCCTTGGAGTTGTCGCCCCATGCCCAGACGGTGCCGTCGCCCTTCACGGCGAGGCTGTAGTTGCACCCGGCGGCGATCTTTACCACGTTGGTCAGGTGCGGGACCTCGACCGGGGTGTTGTGGTCCTTGTTCTCCTCGTCGTCCTTGCCGGTACCGATGCCGAGCTGACCCTTGTCGTTGCTGCCCCAGGTCTGCACGGTGTTCTTGTCGGTGAGGAGCATGCTGTGGTTGCAGCCGGCCGCGACCTGCTTGCCGCCGTGCATGCTCTGGACCAGCTTGGGCACCGAGCGGTTCTCGTTCGTGTGATCGCCGACCTGACCCTTGTCGTTCAGGCCCCAGGCGTAAACACCGTCGGCCTTACCGGTGTTGACGCGCAGAGCGAGGGCGTGCTGGCCGCCCGCGGCGACATCCACGATCTGGTTGAGGCCCGGCACCTTGCCGGGACCGCCGAATGTGTCGACGCTGGGCCCTGTGCCGAGTTGGCCTTTGTCGTTCTCGCCCCAGGACCAGACGGACCCGTCGTTGCGCAGGGCCACACCGAAGCCCCAGCCGTCGTCGATGCCGCCACCTGCGGCGATCTTCGTGACGTCCTGCTTGGGCAGGGAAGGGATCGGCGCCGGAGCGTACCGGTCCTGAACCGAAGAAGTGCCGAGCTGTCCACCGGTGTTGGCGCCCCAGGCGTACACCAGCGGGTCGTGTCCCTCGGCGGGAAGAGCCGGGGACGCTGCCGCTCCCAGAGCGGTCGCGGTGGATATGGCGATCAGGGCAGCGCGCAGGCGCAGCCCAGGGGTCTTTGCGTTCATGGGATTTCCGTTCTTTCGGGCACCACGACGTAAGCGCGGCACCGGAGTTGGAGGACCGCCCAGCAGAATCGGGGCGTCCAGCAACATGTCTGCCGCGTTCGAATCGCTTTTCGGCCTGGAAGGACCGGAGTTCACGCCTTCGGGTGGCGGCCCGCGAACCGTGGCTACGCCAAGGCCCGGCGCTCTGCCGCCAATTGGAGCCATCTGCCGGTGATCGGCGCACGTTCGGCCGGTGGCCGAGTGGCGGGGATCGCCGGGGTGTCGGAATGTGAGAGCGGCGGCCCCCACCGAGGTGTGGCTCCAAGGCCCGAGTTGTGGCTCCGAGGCCGCCGAATCCCCCCCTCTCCGAAGGAGACCCATGCGTACTCCCGTTGTGTGCCGCGCCCTGTTCGCGGTCGGAATTGTCACCGTGGCGGGTACCTCCGCCCTGGTCGGCCTGAGCCTGTCGCCGGCGGCAGCCACCGAGCCCACGGCCATGGTGGTCAAGGCGGTTGAGCCCCCCTCGGCGGTGTCCGCCCTCGACCCCAAGCCCGACACCCAGACCGCGCCCCCGCCGCCGGCGGCCCCGAAGCCCGAGCCGCCCGAGGTGGACAAGAAGTCACCCGTCCCGTCCCCGCCGGGCACCGACCCCTGTTCGTCCGAGGGCATCAACGGCATCCCGTCGAGCGAATCCTGCAAGGGCGTCGGAAAGAATCAGCAGGCGAACGACAAGTGCCAGGTGGAGAACTTCCATTCATGCAGTCGGCCCATCACGGGCGAGGCCCAGGACGCCTGGAAGAGCGACCAGGACAACTACGTCAAGGACCAGGCGGACTTCGGGAACGTCTCGCGGTCCGCGCCCCCCGGTGACGGGGTGGCGCAGCAGTGCGGCGCCAACTCCGGTATGCGCGACCGGCTCTCCGACGACCAGGTCATCGTGCCGCAGTCCTCCTGGTGGGCCTGTTGAACCCCCAGGCGGTCCAAGCCCCCACCCGCTCACTTCCCCCAAGGAGACCTTCATGCCCCGACGCACCATGACGTACTGCCTGTCGGCACTGCTCGGCAGCTCCCTCGTCCTGAGCACCCTGCCCGGTGACGCGCTCGCCGCGGACCCGGTCGACGCCCCGATCGAGAACCCGGATCTCGCCAGGCCCACCGTATCCGCCGGGACCATCCAGAAGGGGGCACCGGCCGGTTGGGACGGCGAGCACACCCAGCTGTTCTCCGCCGACCGGGCCGACCACGGTGGATTGCAGGCGGCCGCGCTCGGCGACGGCTCCGCGGGAACGCTCAGCACCCGCCTGTGGCGTGTGCAGAAGGGCTCCAAGGTGACCGTGACCTGGGACGACAGCCCCAGTCCGCTCACGAACTGCGGGACGGACGACCCGTCCAAGGGCCAGGAGTACCGCGTCTCCGTCGCAGGCGAGGAGAACTCCGCGCAGACCGTCAAGACGGAGACCACCACGTCGGGCAAGGCCAACTGGCACGAGGGACGCTCGTACTCCTTCACCGCGGAGGAGAACAACCCGCAGATCAACTGGGCCTACCCGAAGGCGTCCAAGTGCGGCCCACTTGTCACGCACTTCCGCGCCACGCAGGACCCGGCGCCGGTGCCGTACGACCTCAAGAAGGCGCGGCTGCCCATGCCCCAGGCCTACCAGGGGCGCAAGCCGATCGAACCCCGGCTGGTGGCGCAGGACTGCCTGGGGGGTCCCAGGACCTGTCGCTTCGTGAAGGACGACCGCTACTCCTACCGGTACTACGACCGGCCGCGCATGGTCGGGCAGGCGTACATCAACTGCACCCGCAACACCATCACCGACCAACGCCCGGTGAACTGGGAGGAGTTGCCTTACGACAACATCACGCAGTACTTCGCACGCCACGAGGGCGACGAGCAGAAGCCGCAGAAGCAGCCTCTCGGTCCGCAGGGCCTGCAGCAGCAGAAGACCCCGCAGCGGGAGCACCAGACCGACCTCCGGGAGGAGCACAAGAACATCGCCGCCCAGATCGCGGCCGGCTTCACTCGCGCCGACGGCAACCCGCTGGAGATGGAGACGAACAACCCCCTGCTCTACGGGCGCAAGGAACAGCGGACGGTATCTGTCACCGTGCAGCCGGGTGAGGTGAGCTGGGTCGAGGTCCAGGCGGCCCGGGAGCGGCTCGCCGGCACGCTGATCCACGAAAGCAAGAACGAGCGGATGGATGTCTTCGCCGACGTACCCTCCGGCTCCTACGGCGACCGTCTCTACCAGCGCACCGGCCCGATGAGCAAGGTCGAACTGTCCCGGTGCGCCGACGCCCGTGACAACGCCCGCACCCCGGACAACACCATCGGCGCGCCCACCCTGCGGACGGCTCCCCACCTGGTGCCGGTGGGCGAGGCGCCCAAGAGCGTCAAGACCCGCACCGTTCCGCTGACCGTCGACAAGCCCCCGGCCCGGGACTGAGGACACACCGCGCCTCTCTCATCCGGCAACGAAAGGACACAGACATGGTTCACACCGCGTACTCCTCCCGGCACCGGCGGGTGGCCCGCCGCATGCTCGTGCTGCTTCCGGCCCTGTCGGCGCTCACGCTGACCGCCGCGCTCCCCTCCGCGGCGGCACCCCAGGGCGACAAGACCGGCGCCTATGGCATCGAGGCGATGCCCAAGGCCCGGGCGCTCGACGGGAACAAGCCCCTGAAGTCGGTACAGGAGGTCACCTCCCTGTGCGGCCACACGGCACGCTACAAGTGCTCGTTCAAGCTGGACCCCGAGCGCAAGCGCGAGTTCACCAGCGCCGTCTATTCGGTGTCCAACGGCGCCATCAACTGCACCAATGCCGACATGACCATCAAGCGCACGGTGAAGCTGGAGACCGAGAGCTCCGACAACATCGGCGGTGAGATCTCCGGGAGCGGCACCATCGAGGGCACGGCCTGGACCGACAACGAGGTCAGCGGCTCGGGCACCGGCGAGGTCCAGTCGCAGCAGACCTTGCAGGACGCCTCCAAGGCCAGCGGCACCACCGAGAACACCAGCAAGAGCAGCGAGACCCAGCACACGGCCCCCAAGGACAAGGGCCCCAACCAGGACTCCACCTCGGAGAGCACGGCCTCCACGAGTGCCACGGTGGAGAACACGATGACGGGTACGGCTCAAATGACCGAGAAGGGCAGCACGACCGCCGCGTTCAAGAGCCTCATCCACCTCGCCCTGCGTGGCGCTTTCACCGCCGCGTTCAAGGGGACCTGGGAGCACACCTGGAGCATGACCAACTCCGAGGAGACCGAGGTCAGCTTCACCCTGAAGCCCAACGACGAGATCCAGTTCGGTGCGCTCAACTCCATGTCCCGCATCGTCGGTGACCTGCACGTGGACGGCACCGGCAAGCTGGTCAAGGACATCGCGGTGGACGGCCCGTCGACCACGAACTCCTCCACCGTCGTGGCGCAGACCTACACCAACCCCGACAAGTGCCAGAGCGTGCGTCCGTCCGGCGCCACCGCGAAGCAGCCGGACGACAACGGCGAGCGCAGCGTCACGCCCCGCGCCGGCGGCGGCGAGCGCCGGCTCACCGGGAGCTACCGGCTGGAGAAGGGAGGCACCTGGCGGAAGACAGGCTGACGCAGACACCGCGCGTGACGCAGCACCATACGGGCGGCCGGAGTCAGCTCCTCTCCGGCTCCCCGGCTTCCCTGCTCCCCGATGGCTCTTTCGGGGACATTCCCAAAAGGACGCCGGGTAGCGCGGCAGATCAGCATCGCTAAACTGGGCGGGATACCACTCTCATTCACTCCGATGCACGCCCTTTCGGGTCTCTACCGGTGGGGTCGCAGAGACCTGAGGAGGGAAGGTGCGAGCACCGGTCGGGCGCCTGGGTTTCCTGGTGCTGCTGTCATCTCTTGTTCTGGGCGGGTGCGGCAGGGAGGGAAGTGTTCCAGGTAGCGTCGGAGCGCTGACGGCTGATTCTCCCACTCTCGAGTATCCCATCGGGAATGAATCCCGCGGTATCGGTTCAAAAGGTCTCTCCCGCGCGATCGCCAAAAAGACCATAACCATCGGCGTCAAGTCCGACCACCCTTTCATGGGGTTCGAGGATCCGGTGACGGGGCAACGTTCGGGGTTCGACGTCGAGATCGCGAAAATGGTCGCGGCGTATCTGGGATTCGGCCCGGGCGAGATCGAGTGGAAGACGGTGGCGCCACAGGTGCGCGAGCTCTCGATATCCAAGGGGGACGTCGACCTCTACGTGGGCGCCTATACGATCAACGATGAGCGGAAGAAGCAGGTCTCGTTCGCGGGACCCTATTACCTGGGCGGGCAGGACCTGCTGGTCGCCGAGGGGGACCGGAGCATAGGCGGCCCGAAGGAATTGCGTGGCAAGAAGGTCTGTACGGTGACCGGATCCACTCCTTTCCAGCGGATTCGTCAACCGGAATTCGGCGTATCCGTCGTATCCCACGACAGCTATGCGCACTGCGTACAGGATCTCATCATGAACGTGGTGGACGCCGTCACCGCCGACGACACCATCCTGAAGGGCTACGCGGCGCAGAATCAGGGTCGTCTGCGGGTGGTCGGTCGGCCGTTTTCGGAGGAGCCCTATGGGGTGGGCCTCGCGCGGCAGGACGCGTCCCTTCGCGACGCGGTCAATGACGCACTCGAACACCACGTACGCAACGGAAACTGGCTCCGGGCCTACCGCGCCACCCTCGGCCGCTCCGGCGCTCCGGTGCCGGAACCGCCACCGGTGCAGCGGTACTGAACCGCGAGTTCCGTCCGTCGACGGCATCCCGTCGGGCCGCTCACCGGTGCGGCCCCGTCAGCCTGGAGGCGCCCATGGAGGTGTTGACCGACAATGCCGGTCTCTTCTGGCAGGGCTTTGTGGGCACCGTCCGACTGATGTTCCTGAGCACGTTGCTCGCGTTCGTCCTGGGGCTCCTGCTCGTCTCCCTGCGGATCAGCCCGGTGCCGCTGTGCCGCGGGCTCGGTTCGGCGGTGGTGACAGTGCTCTGCAACACCCCGCTCACCGTCCTCTTCTTCGGTGTGACGCTCGGGCTGCCCATGCTGGGCCTCACCGGAGCGGACTACTTCACGCTGGCCGTCCTCGTGATGGGGGGCTACGCGGCGGCGTTCGTGTGCGAGGCGCTGCGCTCGGGCGTCAACACGGTGGAGACAGGGCAGGCGGAGGCCGCCCGCAGCCTCGGCATGTCGACACTGCAGACAGCGGTACTGATCGTCTTTCCCCAGGCCGGGCGAGCGGCGGTCCCACCGCTGGGCAACGTCGTGATCACCCTGGTCAAGAACTCCGCGCTCGCCGGCGGCTTCAGCGTCTATGAGCTGTTCAGCACCGAGAAGACCCTGGTGGAGCGCGGTTACGCGGTGGCGGTCGTCTTCCTGTGGGTGACCGCCGCGTACTTGCTGCTGATCGCGGTGATCAGTACCGGATTCCGGTTGCTGGAGCGTCGGTTGGCGGTGCCCGGATGAAGTCCGCCCTGTTCGAGGCGCCGGGCCCGCGTGCCCGCCGTCGCCACGCCTGGTACACGGTGCTGGTGGCGGCGGTGACCGGCGGCACGGTCTGCTGGGCCCTCCTCCGGTTCTCGGACGCCGGACAGTTCGAGGCGCGGATGTGGGAGGCGTTCACCTACCGCGGCGTGCAGCTGCGCATCCTCACCGGCATGGTGGACACCTTCAAGGCGTTTGTCCTCTCGGTGCTGCTCTCCCTGGTGCTGGGTTTCCTCTTCGCGGCAGGGCGGCTCTCGGCGCACCGCATTCTGCGCTGGCCGGCCGGTGCGCTGGTGGAGTTCTTCCGCGCTGTGCCGGTGATCATCACGGTCTTCGCCCTGTACGCCACCGATCTGCTGCGCACGTACGTCACGACCGTCGGCGACTTTCTCAGGGATCTCGGGAGCCCTGGCGCGTGGATAGCGGAGAATTTCGCCAGCCCCACGCTGTGGGCCCTGGTCATCGGCATCGCCCTGTACAACGGCGCGGCACAGGCGGAGATCCTGCGGGCGGGGGTCGGCGCCGTACCCAAGGGGCAGTTCGAAGCCGGATACGCACTGGGGATGCGTAAGACACAGGTGATGACGGCGGTGGCCATGCCTCAGGCGTTGCGGACCATGCTGCCGAGCGTAATCAGCCAAATGGTGGTGACGCTGAAGGACACCTCACTCGGCTTCTTCATCATGTACGAGGAACTCCTCTATGCGGGGAAACTCCTCGCACAGAACACGGCGACCCCTTCCGGCTATCCCTACCTGCCCGTTCTCTGTGTGGTCGGTTCGCTCTACATCATCACGTGTCTCCTTCTTTCGTATGTCGCCCGCCGCCTTGCGGCACGCCATTCGTACAGCACTCCGTCCGGCCCTCGACAGCGCTATCAGGTGACCATGACCGGAATGGCGCGGCCGCGACGCACGCGATCCCGCGAGAGTTTCTCCAAAGATGCCGACGGGCATTGAGTCCGTATCCATGGCCTGTCCATGGCCTGCATCGGAGGAAATCAACATGAGCGAATCTGTCGAATATGTGGACGACCTCTACCCGACTCGTCTCGTGACCGAGTCGGTGCCCTTTCAGCGACGCCATCCGGTGGTGTGGAACGACGGGGGTGCCGGCATACCGGGCCCGCTGTCCGCCGATGAAGTGGCAGCCTACGGACGGGACGGTTTCCTCTCCTTCGGCGCCCTCCTGGACGCTGCTGAAGTGCAAGAATGCCGCGCGGAAATGCGGCGCATGTCCTCCGACGTCACACTGCGTTCTTCGGAGCGAGTGGCTTTCGAACCGGACTCGGAGTCCGGCGACATCCGTTCGCTCTTCGAGGTGCACCGGCTCAGTGAGGTCTTCAGGCGCGTGGTCGAGTCCGGTCGTCTCGCCGACCGGGCTCGACAGGTCCTCGGTTCGGACGTGTACGTCCACCAGAGCAGGGTCAACTACAAGGCGGCCTTCGACGGGTCGAAGTTCGGCTGGCACTCGGACTTCGAGACCTGGCACTCCGAGGACGGCATGCCCGCACCCCGCGCGCTGAGCTTCTCCGTCGCTCTCACGGACAACCTCCCCTTCAACGGCCCGCTCATGATCATTCCCGGGTCCCAGCGGACCTTCGTGCCCTCGGTCGGGCGGACTCCACCCGGCTATCACAGGCTTTCGCTGCTGGGGAAGAACCTCCCGGCCGGACCGGCCGACCGCACCGCCGTCACGACACTGGCCGAACGGCACGGCATCCGGCAGTTCACGGGACCGGCCGGCTCCGCCGTCATGTTCGACTGCAACTGTCTGCACGCCTCCGGGGGAAACGTTTCACCCTTTCCCAGGACGAACCTGTTCGTCGTGTACAACAGCGTCGACAACCCGCTGTCCACGCCGTACGCGGCCGCCGAACCACGTCCGGGTTACCTCGCCGAGCGGGACATCACACCGGTGCCCCGATCCGCAGACCTGCCGCGTCGATGAGCCGTGCCACTTCGAGCGTGGTGTAGCCGCGCTCGAAGTGGCACGGTTCGGACAGCATCAGAGAGACCAGGCCCAGCAGCAGCCGCGCGTACTCCTCGACCGTTCCGGGCCAGGCACCCGCATCGAGCATCCAGGGCTCGCTGCCCGCCATGGCCTCCGTCCTTCCCGCACGGATGAGTGACTTGGAGAGCTTGGCCCCGGATGTCGAAAGGACCACCGGGGTGAACAGGCGCACCGGGAGAACCGCCCCCGGGTAGCACAGGAACGCCTCGTCGAGCAGGCGGCACCCCGCGGCCCAGTCGGCTCCCTTGACCACCACGGCAAGCGCGTCTTCCCGCGCCGCCACCCGCTCCTTGAGCAGGTTGCGGTGGAGCGTGCCCGACCCGATGTACGCCCCGTCCGCCTCGTCGGCCCGCACCCGCACCACATAGCGGCCGTGGTCCAGGCAGACCGCCGCGAGCTCCGCGTGGTCCGGCCCCGCTGCGAGCAGTTCGGTGTGCTCGCCCTGCTTCTGCGCCCAGCCGCACTGCGGGCACGGAGGACTCATGGGCACCTTGCCGTGCGACGGCGCGAGCACCCACCGCAGGGCATCCATCCGTGTCAGCGAGTCGAGGAACTCCTGCCGGAAGTCCCACCGCCGCTGCTGCTGCGTGTAGGTCTCGATCTCGTAGGTGACGCCGGTGGCCGCGGACAGCGCGTCGAAGAAGCCTCCGTAGTACGTCCGGATCAGTTCCTCTATCCGCTCACCGCCCAAGGCGTGGCGGAAGGAGCGCTCATAGAGAGTGTTCGTCCGCGCGCACCGACGCGTCTCGCAGCCAGCGTTGTCCAGGGCGCCGAAGCGCAGGGTCGCGTCGACGCCGAATCTCTCCCGGGCGGTCCGGGCGAGGAGGAACGCGGAGGTCTGCATGACGCTGGTGCCCAGGTGCGGGGCGCCGTTGATCTGGACGCCGGCGTACAGGGAGACCCGCTCGTGCCCGGTCGCCAGCAGCCGTGGGCGGATGAAGTCGACGCTGTGCTCGACGGCGCCGGTGGTGACGCTGACGGGTGAGACGGGCACGGTCCGAGCGGTGTTCATGAACGGCCTCTCTGCTCGATGGGACGGGATGCCCTCTGGGGGAGCGGGGTCACCAGTGCCGGCGGACCGGGGTCACCAGTGCTGACGGACGGCGGGCTGTGGCAGATCCACGACGCGCAGATGCCCCGCCCAGTGGGGCGAGGCCGGCTCGTCCAGGGCCTCCAGCCGTGTGGTGCGGGAGCGTGCTGCCGTGCGCAGCAACTCCATCAGCCCATCGCCGGTCAGCCGGTCGGCGCTGCTCTTGCGACAGGCGAGGCCGATGATGAAGTACGCGAGCGGGCAGGGCCCCGAGCGCCAGATCACCGCCTCGCCCTGCTCCTCCAGGAGGAACACCTGATCGGGGTTCTCCAGGGTGAAGTCCCCGAAGGGCAGGGGGCACAAGGTGACGGCGTGCGCCGTGAAGCCGGCCGATTCCAGCATCTCGACCGCCTTCCTGGGGCTGGAGTAGCTGCCGATCGTGATCCCCAGGCCGTCTCCCAGCGCACGACCGTGCGTGATGACCGCAGGTATCAGTTTCAGGCCGTCCGTCCCCCCGCCGACGGAGCGGCGCAGGGAGTCGGCCCGGGGGGAGAGGGGGACGTAGGGCGGATTGCTGGTGACGACCAGGGGGCGGCGGAGCGGGGTGGGGGCGGTGGCCAACAGTTCGGTGGGGGACAGCGAGGTGAAGTCGCCGTGAGAGAAGGTGACGGGGCGGTCGCCGTTGGACGAGGCGTAGTGCTCGCGAGCCCACGCCACGGTGTGTTCTCCCGAATCGATGCCGTGCACCCGGGCCGCTCCCGCGCGGGCCATGGCCGCGGCGGCGGCTCCGCTGCCGGACCCGAGGTCCAGGACGGCACAGCCCTCGGTGATGAGGTCCTGCGCCACCCACACGCCGATCTCGGTGTCGGCCGGTTCGAAGAAGACGTGTGCTGACGAGGGCGGGAGCAGGTCACGGGGAGTCAGATGCCGGTAGGAGGTGACACGGGTCGGTTTCATGGGAGGACCTCGATCCGTGTGGAAGCGGGCAGGAAAGCGGTGCGGTGCGTGGCACGTCACTGCATGTCGGGGCCTCGGCCGCGCTTCATGTCGGTGTCAGGGGCGCTCACCCACTCCAGGAGGGCCATGGCTCCGGCGAGCTTCATGGCTGCCTGCGTCCAGGCCAGGGACCGGGGCCCGTCCAGGACCGCACCGGCGACCTCGTCCCCGCGGTGGGCGGGCAGGTCGTGCATGAACAGGGCTTCGGGCCAGCGGGCCAGCAGCGCGGCGTCCACGTGGAACGGACGGAACGTCTCACGCCAGTCGGCGTCGGGTTTCGAGGTGCCTGTCGTCTGCCAACGAGTGGTGTAGACGACGTCCACACGATCGGGCAGCTGCGCCGGATCGTGCACTTCCTCGACGCTGGCGCCCACGGCTGCGGCTCTGCGCGCCGCCCTCGTCAACTCCTCTTCCGGTAGCCCGTAGCCGGGCGGAGTGCTGAAGGTGACCCGGGCCCCCGGCACAACCGATAGGGCATGGGCCAGGGCCACGGCCGTGTTGTTGCCCTCGCCCAGGTAGAGCACCCGCACTCCGGCCGGATCTCCGAGCGCCAGGTACAGGGTGGCGAGATCGGTCACTCCCTGACTGGGGTGCTCCTCGGCCGCCATCGCGTTGATCACGGGCAGACCGCCGTGACAGGAGAGCTCACGCAGTTCCTCCAGGGGGCCGGAGGTGCGCGCCACCAGGAGGTCGAGCATGCCGCCCAGGACGCGGCCCGTGTCGGCCACCGATTCACCGGTGTTCAACTGCAGGTCCTGTGGGCCGTAGGTGACAGGGACGGCGCCCAGCCGGATGGCGCCGACGGTGAAGGCCGTACGGGTACGGGTGGAGGTTTTCGTGAACAGTACGCCCGCGACGCTGCCCGACAACGGCCGGTCGTGGGCGTGCCGGTCCCGGAACAACTCCACCGATCTCGCGGCCAGTTCTCTGATCTCGGCCGCCTCCACCTCGGCGAGCGAGAACAGGCCGCGTTCGGGAGCAGGACCGGGCGGGGAGGAGAGGTTGTCCATGCGGTCCCTTTCAGTAGAGGGTCAGTGTCCGGGCCAGTTCCAGGCGGAGGGCGGGGCGGTGCACCGCGCCGTGTGGTTCACGGCAGCAGGCCGGCGTCCTCGAACGCCTCGGCGCCGCCGGGCACGGCCATGGCCCCGACCTCCTCGAAGAGCCGCACGGCGTGCCGGGCCGCCCTGCGGATGCCTTGGTCGACCGCGGCCGACGGATAGGAGTCGTGCACGATGTCCTCGACGGCCGGAGGCAGCAGTCCCGTGGCGGCCAACGACGCGCGGACGGGCCGCAGATCGGGGAGCAGGCTGCACCGGATCAGCTCGGGCAGGCACCGCGCGATGCGGCCACGCGACCGGTCGGACTCCTGGGCCCACAACTCCCGGAAGAACCGGGCGAAGAACGCGTGGTGCCAGCCCTCGTCCTTGGCGTGGTCCCTGACGATGTCCCGGACGACGGTCAGTACGTCGGGGTCCTTGGGTATGTCGTTGAGCACCGCGGTGATCAGCGTCTCGAAGACCACGACCTGAAGCAGTTGGGCCAGGGCCGGCTCGTACGGCAGGGCCTCGGTCCCGATCGCGTCGAGCCGCTGCAGGAACGGACCGAAGTCGTAGGGCAGCGGCGGCACCCCCGAAGCGCGGGAGACCTGCTGGATGACGTCGAAGCTGTAGAGGGAGTGGTAGCCCTCGTCGCAGTAGATGCGGTACGCGTCGAGGCGGACGGCGGCGTCCGTCTCGACTCCGCACCGGTTGCCGGCGATGCGTTCCGTGGCACGGTTCACCACGCGCGTCTCGAATTGAGCCGTGAAGTCCAGGTACTGGAAGAGGTGCCGGGCGAGGAGTTCCCTCCGCTTCGCCTCGCCGAGTTCCGCCACTCGTGGGTGATCCAGGTAGGGCACCAGGGCCTGGGGGAAGAAGGCGCGCCCGGTTCCCAGCTCGTCCGCCAGGTGGCGCCGGGGACCGCTCCGGACCCCGGCACGCTGGTACCAGTCCCGTTCCTGCGTACTCAACTCAGCGTCACCTCCCCTCGGGCAGGGCCCTCCGTGCTGGACGGGGTCATGAGGTCCCCGCAGGTGACCCCGCGGGCTATGTCGACGGGAGCCAAGGCGTGCTGGGAGCGCCACAGGGGGGAGTAGACGGTGTCGAGATAGCGGTCACCGCCGTCCGGACACAGGCAGACGACGTCGGTGCGTTCGGGGCTCTCGCGGAACAGCCGCAGAGCGGCCGCGACGAGCGCGCCGGAACTGGAGCCCACGGCGATGCCGGTCGTCTCCTTCAGCCACAGGCATGCACTGACCGCTTCCGGCGGATCGATGTGCACGGCGGGTCGGTACCCGTGCGGCAGAAAGGTCGATCTGCGGCTCGCCCCGATTCCCGAAAGCACACGTTCACCGTGTACGTCGCCGAGGGCCACCGAGCCGACGACGTCCACCCCGATCAGCTCCCAGTCCGGTTCGTGGGCGAGGACGTAGTCGCGGAAACCCGCCAGGGTGCCGCCGGTGGACACCGCGACCAGGACGCTCATCGGCCGGGCGGGCAGCTGCGCGCACAGCTCCGGAGCCGTCCACTGGGCATGGACAGCGGGGTTGGCCGGATTGGTGTACTGGTTCGGCCAGACGAGCCCCGGTTCACGGCGCACCCGCTGCGCGACATGGGCGAGACGGTTGAGCAGGAACCCGCCGGCTCCGTCCGGTTCGTCGACCATGACGACTCGGGCACCCAGGGCACGCATGGTGTTCTGCACCGAGGGGCTGACCCGGGGATCCACGACGGCGGTGAAGGGCACCTGTAAGGATGCCGCCAGGCCCGCCAGCGCCAGCCCGAGATTTCCCGATGTCGACTCGATCAAACCGACTCGGCGATCAATGGTGTCTTTTACGCTCTGCCAGAGAGCAAATGCGGTACGCCCTTTTATGGAGCCGTAGGGGTTGTGGGCCTCGAGCTTCAGCCAGAGCGTCCTGGGTACGTTGTCGCACACCATGCTCAGAGGTACGACCGGACTGGGAGAACAAGCGCTGCTCACCGGTTCCGAGCTGTCAGGAAACCGATCCGGAAAAATGTCCAAGACACCTCCGTGGCACTGTCTCACCGAGACCCTATTTTTTTACAGAACTGCTCCCACAGCTTATTGGAACAGGTTGCACGCTTCTCAGGTTATGGCCCCGTTAGTGGCAGCACAAGGAACGGAACGCGCCATCTCGGTGTCGGAGCCATTCATTGGCGTCATATGCCAAAAGGGGTTTCTCCGCGAAACCGCTGTGTCACCTGTTCTTCCAGAGTCTTTGGTCTACAGTCCTTGGTCTACGCCTGACGGCGGGCCGACGTGGGCGCACGACAGCACGTGCGGCGGGTTCGCAGGCCGAGCCGCCGGGACATCGACGTCCACCAGGAGGTGCCCCGGGGCCTCGGGCGGCAGCCGCACCTCGCGCAGCAGCACTCCTCGCACCAGATGATCTGGCGGGCTGTCGTGCAGTGGCGCGGCACATGCTGCACAGCTCGGGCCCGCCTGTGGGCGACCGACCGGTGCCGGTGACCCACCGGCGCCCAGGGCCGCAACGCCACTGCGGGGCATGGCGACAGGCAACGCCGTGGACCGTGCGGTCGGCTCCTGGGCACGCGTGGCGCGGCGTCGTGCCCCGCCGACTGCGGCGGCACCGGTGCGGCACCGGGCGCGGGGAGCGCGCCTGTGCGGTGCAGCCAGGCGACCGCCGTCGCCGAGACCAGCCCCATCGCCAGACAGCACAACCACGGCAGCGCGGTCAGGCCGGTGTGTCTGCCGAGGTCCAGGGTCCAGCCCACGAGCGCGTTGCCTCCGGCGGCGGCAACCCCGGAGAAGACGTAGAAGATGCCGAAATACGTACCGGTCAGCCGGGCCGGGCCGAATCGCGGCACGAGTTCCATCGCCAGGGGATGCACGATCATGATGCCGAAATACACCAACAGTGCTCCGGCGATCACCGGGCAGGCGTTCAGGACCGCCGCACCCCAGACGTCCGGCGCGCCGAATCCGCACACCAGGAGCGGTGGCACGAAACCGAAGGCCGTCAGGGCGATGCCGCGAGCGATCCACACCGGGCCGCCGCCGCGTCGTCCCAGCGCCCGGGTGACACGCAGTTGCCAGACCATGTTGGCCAGCGCCCCGATCACCAGCACCGCGCTTGCCGCCTCCTGGCGTCCGGTCGCCTGGCGGGCCCCCTCGGGCAGCAGCAGATACACCTGATTCTCCAAGGTGGTCATGCCTGCCATGGCCACGGCGAACGCGACGAAGGCCCGGTTGCTCAGGACCTCCCGCCAGTCCTTGCGGACCGTGGTGCTGCAACGGGGAGCCTTGCGGGCGGGCAGGGCGCACATCTGGGCCAGGCACAGGACGGCGAACACGCCGGACGCGACGAGGGCGCAGATGCGGAAGTCGACCAGGAGCAGCACGCTGCCCAGGGCAAGACCCAGCAGCGAGCCACCGGTCGCGAAGACGTTGAGCAGCGCGAAAGCCTCGGCTCTGCGGTGCCCGGCCTCCTGGGCGAGGAAGGTCCGCACCGCCGGGTAGAACAGTGCGCCGGCCAGCCCGCTCAGCGCCGAGGCGGCGAGCAGGAGCGGCAGGGTGGATCCGACCGCGAACAGGGCGAACCCCAAGGTGCGCAGCATGCAGCCGAAGATGATGACACCGCGAGGGCCGAGCCGGTCGGCCGCGGAACCGCCGAGCACGAACAGCCCCTGCTGACTGAGGTTCCGTACCCCGAGAATCAGCCCGACCATGGCAGCCGAAAGCCCCAGATCGTGGCCGAGATACGTCACGAGAAAAGGGATGAGGAGGTAGAACCCGACGTCCACCCCGAATTGATTGACGAGCAGTAGCCGTACCGCGAGCGGAAAGCTGCGGTAGGCGCGGAGAGTTTTCATGCCGGTCCCAGGGATTGCCCGCGAACGAGTGGTACTGGCGAGAGCGGGGGGGCATATCTTCTGGGGCATCATCAACGGTCCCTGAGCCGGTCACTGCACGATTTCCTCAATTCTAACGACAGCCTCTCGGCTGCACCAGGGCACCTCTTTTTCCATACCGAGGGGTGAAAATCGGACCGTGGGAGTCGCATGACCGGTGACCGAAAAGCACCTGAACCTGATCGGGGGCTCTCTACCCATGTCCCCGAATGGTCTCTACGGTGATTCGACGATCTGCAATACCGCTTGATGCACTCCGCTTGCTGTACTCCGCGGAATTGCGTTCCCACCCTTGGCCAGGAGGCGGGCATGACGGGCAGCACACGTACGGGCACGGGGGCCGGGCACCTCGCGGACCGTGTCATTCTCACCGTCGCCGGCACCGGCGAGGCCGGCTCACGAGGAGACGGCGGGCCGGCCGGCCGGGCGGCACTGAACCAGCCCCGGGCCCTGACGGTCGACGCGTCGGGTGCTCTGTATGTCGCCGAGTGGAAGGGGCACCGGGTCCGGCGGATCGCGCCTGACGGTTCCATCACCACTGTCGCGGGAACCGGGGAGCCGGGATACGGCGGCGACGGGGGCCCGGCCGTCCGAGCGGCACTCAACGAGCCGGGGGGCCTGGTCTGTGACGCCGCGGGACATCTGTACGTCGCCGATTACTGGAACCACCGGGTCCGGCGGATCGCGCCGGACGGTTCCATCACCACCGTCGCGGGAACCGGGGAACCCGGATACGGCGGCGACGGAGGCCCGGCCACCCGGGCGACGCTCAACGAGCCCAGAGGGCTGGCCCTGGACGGCGCGGGCACTCTCTATGTCGCCGAGTGGAAGGGGCACAGGGTCCGTGCCATCAGCGCCGACGGCCGTATCGCCACCGTCGCGGGCACGGGAGCGCCGGGCTCCGGGCCGGACGGCGTGCCGGGCGCCGACAGCGACCTGCACCACCCCATAGATCTCGTCACGGATGCCGCGGGCTGCTTGTACATCGCCGACTGCTGGTCCCACCGGGTGCGCGTGGTGTCGCCCGACGGACTGATCACGACCGTGGCGGGAACCGGGAAGCCCGGCTACGACAGCGGTGGCCTCCGGGCCGCCGACAGCCCGATCAACCAGCCGCGGGGCGTCGACATGGACGGCGAGGGCAACCTCTACGTGGCCGACTCCCTCAACGAGTGCGTCCGCGTCGTCCTGCCCGACGGGACCATCGAGACGGTGGCCGGCGGCCCTCCCGGTGAGGACCGCGAGAGCGGCCCGGCCGTCGGAGTGCTGCTGCGCTATCCGCGGGCCGTGCGCGTGACCCGGGACGGTGACCTCGTCATCGCCGAGACCGACCGCCATCGGGTCCGCAAAGTCACCGCTTCCGTCTGACACCACGGCCGGCCGGTCGCGATACGAATGCCTCATGAGACGGCTCCTTATGGTGGAGCGCACCGCGGCTGCCGGCCGGAGGCCAACCCTCCGGATTCCCGGCGGCAAATTGCGGCCGCGAGCAAGCCTTGCTCCATCCAGTCTGTCTCCCGTTACTCCGTCAACTCGTCGATGAATCAGTACGGGTTAACAAGTGGGACAGTACGAAGAGTGCGTCGTCGGCTTGCGTTGTCAGCTGTCGCGGCTCAGGCCGACGGCGATCCCTGTGGGCCGTTGGAACAGCGCGCCGGAATTGCGGTGCGGCAGGTCGACGATGCGCAGCAGCTCGAACCCCTGGTTCAGGTAGTAGCGGTGCAGCAGGCGGTTGGTCTTCCACGCCTCCAGCCTGAGCCAGGGCTTCTCACCCAGCGCTGCCCGACGCCCCGCCCAGTCCAGCAGCTGTGCGCCCACCGACTGACCGGCGGCCGCTCTGCTCACCACCAGGTCATGGACGTACAGAGCCGCATCCGGGTCGTCGTCCGCCCACCATTCGGGATCGCCGTGCCGCTCGACGGTCACCGTCCCCACCAGTCGGCCGTCACGGAAGGCGAGATGACAGTCACCGGCGCCGACGGCTGCTTCCATGCGCCAACGCCGGGGCGGGTACTGCCACTGGTCGCTCCCCTTGGCGGCGAGCCAGTGGCTGGCCTCCAGCCAAAGGGCTTCCACGCGGTCCAGTTCGTCGGAGCGTGCAGGACGGATCCGCAGGTCGGTCATGACGCACGCTCGCCGCGTGCGTCGGTACCGGCGTCCAGTGCGTCGGTACCGGCGTCCAGACGGTGCAGCGCCACGGCCGCGTGACAGGCGATCCCAGCCGCGAGGGTGTCTTCGTCGATGTCTGCCCGTGCGGAGTGCAGGGCGGGAGCGCGCTCGGGCTCGATGCCGGGCGGACACGCCCCCAGAAAGGCGAGGGCACCCGGTACCGCGTCCAGGACGTAGGAGAAGTCCTCCGCGGTCATCGCGGGCGCGGGCAGCGTGTTGACGTGCTCGGAGCCGAGCACATCCGCCGCCGTGCGCAGCACGAAGTCGGTGAACGCCGGATCGTTGCGGGTCACCGGATACCCCGCTGCGAACGACACCTCCGCCGTCGCCCCATGAGCCGCGGCCACGCCCGTGGCGACCCGAGTGATCGTTTCGTGCACTTGGGCGCGTGTCTGCTGCGACAAGGTGCGCACGGTCCCGGTGAGGCCGACCGTCTCCGGGATGATGCCCGGCAGCGAGCCCGCGGTGAGGGAGCTCACCGTGACGACGGCCGGGTCGGCCACGCTGACCGTCCTGGTCACCGCCGTCTGCAGGGCGAGGACGACTTCACACGCCACGGGCACGGGATCGCACGCCGTGTGCGGCGATGACGCGTGACCTCCCCGGCCGCGGACGACGATGTGCAGCTTGTCGGAGGCGGCCATCTGCGGTCCTGGGCGCAGCCACAGGGTGCCGCTCGGCAGTCCCGGCATCACGTGCAGGGCAAACGCGGCGCCCACCTCGCGGCCGTCGCCGTCGAGCAGCCCCTCGTCGATCATGTGGCGGGCGCCGTGGTGGCCCTCCTCGCCGGGCTGGAACATGAACACCACGCGGCCAGCGAGCTGGTCGCGCCGCGCGGCGAGCAACTGGGCCGCGCCGACCAGCATGGCCGTGTGGGCGTCGTGCCCGCAGGCGTGCATGGCACCGGGGACCCGTGAGGCGAACTCGAGGCCGGTGTCCTCGGACAGGGGCAGGGCGTCCATGTCCGCGCGCAGCAGGACCACCGGACCGTCTCGTCGGCCGTCGAGCGTCGCTGTCACCGAGGACAGCTGCCGGCCGGTGCGGAGGTCCAGGCCCAGGCCGTCCAGCTGCTCCAGGACACGCTGCTGGGTCTTCGGCAGGTGCAGGCCGGTCTCCGGCCAGGCGTGCAGGGAGCGGCGCAGTGCCACGGCGGCGGGCAGGAACCGCCGGGCTTCGCCCAGGATCACGTCACCGCGGCGCATGAGTGACTCTCCTCCCCGGGGGCCGCAGCCCGCCGAAGCCTGTGGGGTCGACGCGACAACAGTAGGGAAATCGGGCGGGCGCCGGGCAGATGGCCTCTGCGTCGAGGCGCGCGTTTCGGTCAGGGCGATGCCGCGTGGCGTTGTCCTGTTCGTGCTCCTGTACGAGGTACAGGGCGCTGTCATGCTCGTCGTGGCACGCCCATGGGGTGGTTCACCCGTCCGGGCGGCGGAGGGAGCGAGGGACGGCCATGACCGAGTCGGGCGCAGACACCGGGAAGGCACCACGGGCCCCCTGGCAGTGGCGGGAGGAGGAATGGCGCCGGCACGTCGAGCGGGTGCGCGCGGGGCGCAGCCTCAAACCGGCCCGGTGGCCGCACGGCGCGAGAGCCGCCGTGGCGTTCTCCTTCGACCCCGACCACGAGACGATCCCGCTGCGGGACGGAGAGGTGATGCCGGGGAAGCTGTCCCAGGGCGAGTACGGGGCCCGGGTGGGCGTGCCGCGCATTCTCCGACTGCTCGAACGGCACGCCCTGCCCGCGACGTTCTTCATGCCGGCCGTGAGCGCCCTCCTCCGCCCGGAGGAGGCCAGGGGCTACGTGGAAAGCGGTCACGAGGTCGCCATCCACGGCTGGATCCACGAACGCAACATGGAACTCGGCCGCCAGGACGAGCGGGAGCTGGCCTTCCGCTGCGCGGAGGTTCTCGAACGGCTCACCGGGCAGCGGCCCGTGGGTATCCGCACGCCGTCCTGGGACTTCAGCGAGCACACGCTGGACATCACCCTCGAACTCGGCCTGTCGTACGACTCCTCCCTGATGGCCGACGACGATCCGTACGAGATCGTGTCCTACGGGAAGCCGACGGGGCTGGTGGAGATCCCACCCGAGTGGATCCGGGACGACGCCGTCTACTTCAACATGGACCGCTACAGCGCCGTACGCCCGTACACGATGCCGCGCCATGTGCTGGAGCTGTGGCAGGACGAGTTCGACGCCGCCTACGCCGAGGGCGGGCTGTTCGAGATCACCATGCACCCGCACGTCATCGGCCACCGGTCGCGGGCTGTCGTACTGGAGCAGTTGCTGGAGCACGTCTGCGGGCGCGAGGACGTCTGGTACGCGACGCATGCTCAGGTCGCCGACCATGTGCGGCGGGAGGCGGCGCTCGGCGACGGCTCGCCTGCCGCGTGACGGGCCTGCGTACTGGGGTGCCCTCCCGGACGTACTGGAGTCCCCTACCGGGCGTACTGGAGTGCCCTCCCAGACGTACTGACGTCACATCCCGCGCTTAACTGGGGTCACACCCGGGCGCATTCGGCCAGCGTCGCCAAGGCCGTTGCCGTCGAAGGGGGTTCGGGCGCCGACCATGCCGCCCAGCACGCCGCCCACAAGGCGTCCGTGGAATCTCCCCGCCCCGTCAGCACCAGTTCGCGGTCGCGCACGCCACACCGCCAGCCACCACACCGATAGCCTCCGGCGTCCTCCTCGACGCGGCGTGCGGGAGCCAGCAGGCCGCGCAGATCCGCCGCCACATGAGTGGGGCGCCGGTGTTCCGGGGCGGTGAGCAGTTCCTGCGGAGTGGTGGCACCGGTGAGCACCACGAGGCTGTCGAACCCCGCTGCCCGCGCGCCCTCCACGTCGGTGTCCAGCCGATCGCCGACCATGAGGGGGCGCCGGGCACCCGTCCGGTCCGCGCCCTCCCGCAGCAGCGCGGCGGACGGTTTGCCCGCCACCACGGGGACGGCGCCGGTGGCGGCCCGCACCACGCCGGCGAGAGCGCCGTTGCCCGGTGCCGTGCCGCGGTGCGTGGGCGCGTTCGGGTCGGCGTTGGTGACGATCCAGGGCACTCCGCGTCCCACGGCGTAGGCCGCCTCGGCCAGTTCGCGCCAGCTGACGGTCGGCGCGAAGCCCTGGACGACGCAGTCGGGGTCGTCGTCGGCCGAACGGACCGGCTCCAGGCCGTGCGCCCGCAGCGCGGCGAGCAGTCCCTCGCCCCCGATGGCCAGGACCCGGGCGACGGGTGGGCGCAGCTCCGCGGCCAGGCGGGCGGCGGCCTGGGCCGACGTGACCACATCGTCCTCAGCCGCCGGCAGGCCGAGCCGACGGAGGTGTTCGCCCACCGCGCGGGGCGTTCTGTAGGCGTTGTTCGTGACGTAGACCAGGCGCATGCCGAGCGCCTCGGCGCGGACGAGCGAGTGGGCGGCGTGTTCCACCGCGTGCGGCCCTACGTAGACGACACCGTCGAGGTCGAGGAGCGCGGCGTCGTATGCCTGGGCCAGTACGAGGGGGAGGGGTGGGTCGTCCACGGCGGAGTGCCCGGTCATCGCACCGTCCCGGGTCAGTCGGAGGCCAGACCATCATGACAACGGCGGACAGCGTGCACAATGTGTGCGCGAGGAGAGCGCCTTGACCTCAAGTGCTCAAGTGAAGGGACAGGGGTGTGCGCGCACGGGGCATCAACTACGACACAGGGTTCCTTCCAGGGGAAGAACTCTCCCGCAAGAGCTTCACCCCTGAGACGGTCCGGCACGACATGGCGGTGATCTCCCGGGATCTCCACTGTGACGCCGTCCGTATCTCGGGACGGGAGCCCGAACGGTTGAGCATCGCTGCAAAGCACGCTGCGGACGCGGGCCTTGAGGTCTGGTTCGCCCCCTTTCCCGTGGACCTGCCCCGCGACCGGTTGCTCCCGTTCTTCGCCGACTGCGCCGCTCGGGCCGAAGCCGTACGGGGGGCCGGCGCCGATGTGGTGTTCGTCGCCGGATGCGAGATCAGCGCGTTCTGCGGCGGGTTCATTCCGGGCGACACCTACGGCGACCGTTTGCGGGCCATGGCGGCCGCGGACATGGAGTGGTGGTCCTCCCTCGGACCGGTGCAGGAACGCCTCAACGACTTCCTCCCGCAGATCGCCGCGACCGTCCGTACGCACTTCGGCGGGCAGGTCACCTATGCCTCGGCTCCCTGGGAGTTCGTCGACTGGGGTGTGTTCGACCTTGTGGGCATCGATGCCTACCGGGCCGCCTACAACGCCGACAGCTTCCGGGAGGAACTGCGCGGGCACCTCGCCCACGGCAAGCCCGTCGCGGTGACCGAGTACGGAACCTGTGCCTACCGGGGCGCGGGAGAACGGGGCGGCATGGCCTGGCAGGTGCCCGACGGCGCGGTCCCGGACGAGGACGAGCAGGCGCGCTACCTCACCGAACTGCTGGACATCTTCGAGGAGGAAGGCGTGGACACCGCGCTCTGGTTCACCTTCGCCGGTTACAGCAGGCCCGGTCGGCAGGACCTCGGCTCCTACGGCGTCGTCCGGATGCTGGACGAGAGGCGCTGGGAACCGAAGAAGGTGTTCCACACGATGGCAGCCAGGTACCGGCGCGGCTGACGGACCGGGGGCGCAGCTGACGTACCAGCTGGTGCAGCTGACATACCAGCTAGTGCAGCTGACGTACCAGCTGGTGCAGGGTCGCCTGCGGCTCATCCGGTGGCGTCCAAGGCGCGGCGCGCGGCAGTGCGCAGGTGTCTGCGGACGGCGTCGTCGGCGTCCAGGGTGTAGTCGGCGTCGAGGCCGGCGAGGAGCTGGGCGATGCCGGGGAGGTGGTCGCCGGAGCAGTCCACCGTGCAGGCGTCGGGGCCGGCCGGCTGGATGCGGGTGGCGAGGGCCCAGGTGCGGCGGCGGACTGCGTCGGCGGGTTCCCGGACCGTGGCGACAGCCCGGTGGCGCACGGGTGCGGCAGCGATCTTTCCGGCCACGTACGCGGCTGGGTCGTGGCCGGGCACGAGCCGGGGGGTGAAGTGGTGGCGGGTCGGGGTCAGGTCGGTGATGCGGTCGAGGCGGTAGATGCGCCAGTCGTCGCGGGCGTGGTCGTGGGCGAGGAGGTACCACAGGCCGCCGGAGGCGACGAGGTGGTGCGGGTCGGCGCGGCGGTCCGCACTGTCGCCGGTGCGGGTGGTGTAGGCGAAGGTGACGGTCTCCTGGTCGCGGCAGGCCGCTGCCAGCGCGGTCAGGGTCGCCGGGTCGGTTCGCGGTCCCCGGCGCTCCCACTCGATGGTGGCGGTCGACTGCTGCAGGGCGGCCACCTGGGTCCGGAGGCGGGCGGGGAGGACCTGTTCGAGTTTGGCGAGGGCGCGCAGGGTGGTCTCCTCCATGCCGGTGAGGTGCCCGGCGGCGGTGCGCAGGGCGACGGCGGTGGCGGTGGCTTCGTCGTCGTCGAGGATCAGGGGCGGCATGGCGGCGCCGGAGGCCAGACGGTAGCCGCCGGCATGGCCGGTGGTGCCCTCGACGGGGTAGCCGAGGTCGCGCAGGCGCTCGATGTCGCGGCGGACGGTGCGGCCGGTGACGCCGAGCCGCTCGGCGAGCTCGGTGCCGGACCACTCGCGGCGCGTCTGCAGCAGGGACAGCAGGCGGAGCATCCGGGCGGGAAGGTCGGTCGTCATGTTTTCCAGGATGCCGCGCTCTGAGGACGTGAGGTGTCCTAAAGGCCTCTTAGCGTGGGTGCATGCCCGAGAACAAAACCTCCCGAACCATGACGAGCCAGGCGTCCTCGCACCGGTGGGCCGCGCTGGTCGTCGTGCTGGTCGCCTCCTTCATGGACGCGGTCGACGTCACCGTGGTGCACATCGCTCTGCCCGACATCCAGGCCGAGACCGGCGCGTCCACGGCACAGCTTCAGTGGATCACCGGTGGGTACGCGCTGGCGTTCGCGCTCGGGCTGATCACCGGCGGCCGGCTGGGTGATCTGTTCGGCCGCAAGAAGATCTTCCTGCTGGGCGTCGTCGGCTTCACGCTCACCTCGCTGGTGTGCGGTGTCGCAGGGAATCCGGAGATCCTGCTGGCCGGGCGTGTCGCGCAGGGCGCCATGGCCGCGCTGATGGTGCCGCAGGTGCTGTCGATCATCCACGTCACCTTCCCCGAGCATGAGCGGGGCAAGGTGTTCGGGATCTACGGCGCGGTCATGGCCCTCGGCACGCTCGCCGGGCCCCTGGTCGGTGCGCTGCTGGTCGAGGGTGACCTGTTCGGGCTCGGCTGGCGGCCGATCTTCCTGGTCAACCTGCCGCTGGGCGTCGCAGGACTGATCGCCGGAGCCCTGGTGATCAGCGAGTCGAAGGCCGAGCGGGCGGCCCGTCCGGACCTGGTGGGCGTGGTCCTTGCCACGGCCGGTCTGCTGGCGCTGGTCCTGCCGCTCACGCAGGGACGTGAGCTGGGCTGGCCTGCCTGGACGTACGGGTCGATGGCCGCCTCCGTGCCCGTCCTGGCAGCGTTCGTGGCCTGGGAACGACGTCTCGCGCGGCGTGGCGGATCGCCGCTGGTGGTGCTGTCGCTGTTCTCCCGGCGCAGCTTCTCCGGCGGACAGGGCGTGCAGCTGCTGTTCGGTCTGGCCTCGGGCGTCTTCTTCCTGGCCTGGACGCTGTACCTCCAGCTGGGTCTTGGCTTCTCGCCGCTGAAGGCCGGGCTGTCGGGAATGCCGCTGTCCGCGGCCATGATGGCCGGGGCCGGACTGTCGATGCAGGTACTGGTGCCGCACTTCGGCCGTCGGGTGCTGCAGGGCGGCGGACTGCTGGCCGCCGCGGGCATGGTGCTGTTCATCGGTCTGGCCGGTCATTACGGCACCGACATCGCCCTGTGGCAGACCATGATGCCGCTGATCCCGATGGGCCTGGGCATGGGATTGATCATCGCCCCGCTGACCGACGTCATCCTCTCCGAGGTGCCCCACGAGCACGCGGGCTCCGCCTCCGGCCTGACCAACACCACGATGCAGCTCGGCCAGGCCGTCGGCGTGGCTCTGTCCTCGGTCGTCTTCTTCGACCGGCTCGGACCCGGCAGCCCCACCGCACAGGCGGAGCAGATGCCGCACGCCTTCGCCGGCTCCCTGTGGTACGTGGCCGCCGCCTTCCTGGCCGCGTTCGCCGTCCTGTTCGCCCTGCCTCGCAGGGTCGGCACGACGCCACCACGGCCCACCGACAAGGCCACCCCGGAGCAAGAGCAGGGAGCCGAGCCGGTTCTGACCGGCCGACAGTCCGGCTGACAGACCGGCCCTGCCGCCTCACTCCTACGGCCCGCCCCACGGGCCACCCGCATCGCGGCGGGAAAGGCTCGCACCACGGCCCGTCAACCCGCACACACGTAGCCGCAGCACCGAAGTAAGGAACCCCCACCATGAGCACCACATCCTCCACCGACGCCCTCAACGGTTCGGTGATCTCGTACGCGATCTGGGCCGACGACGGGCGTCGGCTCGCCGAGTTCTACGCCGCCGCGCTGGGCAGCGAGGTCGGCGCTCCCTACCCCGACGAGCAAGGCAACGAGGTCGCCTTCCCCGTCACCGTCGGCAACGCGATGTATGTCTTCTGGACCTCCAGCTCCTTCACCGCACCCGCCTGGCCCCAGCAGGAGCTGCCCTTCCACATGGACCTGTCGTTCCCCGATGTGGCCGCCGCCGAAGAGCGGCTGCTGGAACTCGGCGCGCACAAGCCCGAGTTCCAGCCCGGCGGCGAGCACTGGACGGTCCTCCTGGACCCCTCCGGCCAGCCGCTGTGCATCAGCCAGGCCCAGCCCTCCTGACCCCACTCTCTTTGCCTTCGAAAGGAAGACTCATGAAGATCGCACTGCTGGGAACCAACTTCGGCCAGGCGCACGCCGCGGTGTACGCGGCCCGCGACGACGTGGACGTGGTGATGTTCGGCCGCGACGCGGACAAGACCGCCCAGGTGGCCGGCCAGTTCGGCTTCACCGCCGCCACCGACCTGGATGCCGCCTTCGCCGACGACTCCTTCGACCTGGTCGACCTCTGCCTGCCCATCGCGCTGCACACCCCGATGGCGCTGCGCGCCCTGGAGGCAGGCAAGCACGTGCTGACCGAACTGCCCATGGCCGGTTCCCTGGAGGAGGGCCGCAGGCTCGTGACCGCCGCCGAGGGGAGCGACCGGCACGTGTTCGTGGACATGTTCGAGCGGTTCATCCCCGCCAACCAGGTTCTCGAGGACGCCGTACGAAACGGTACGTACGGGCGGCTGGAGGAACTGACCTGCTGGGCGGCGATGGCGCCGCTGTGGCCCGGCGCGAGTCTGGGAGCGAAGGTGCTGCCGATGGAGGCCATGCACAGCGACCTCGACCTGATCACCCGCACCCTCGGCATGCCCGGCCAGGTCCACGTCACCTCGGTCGAACGGAACGCGGACGCCGGCGCGGTCGAGGCGGTCATGGCCTTCGACGGGGCGATAGCCCGCAGCTCGGTCTCCTCACTGCGGCCGATGCCGTGGGGCGGCCGCGGCGGCTACACCGCCGCCTTCACCGACGGCGTCCTCGAGTCGGTCTCCACCATGGGATACGACGGCAAACCCACCACCAGCCTGACCGCCTACACCGGCGAAGGCGCCCGCGAGGTGGAACTGCCCCCGGCCGACCAGTACACCGCGATGATCGAACACGTCCTGGCAGTCCTGCGCGGCGAGGCGGACAACCGGATCACCCCGGCCAGTGCCCTGGACGCCCTGCGCCTGACCCTCCGCATCGACCAGCAGGTCAACTCCGTTCACTGACGGCGGTGAAGAAGCCGGTCAGGGCGGGGGCGAGAACTTCCGGGGCGATGGAGTGCTCTTCGCCGGGGAAGACGTGGAGGGCGAAGTTGTCCGCCAGTGCGGCGAGTTCCCGGGCACCGGTGAGCATGTGCGGTGCGCCCGCGTCGCCGCTGCCGACGAACACAGGCACCTGCACGGACTGCCAGCGGTCGGCGGGCAGCGGTCGCCCTGACATGGTGTCGCCCATGACCCGACCGTCGTAGGGCAGGGTGCGCGCGGCGGCTTCCATGCCGGCCCAGAAAGGGGCCTGCCTCATACCCGCGACGGCCTCGGCGGGCATGCCCACGGCCGCGGTCATGAAGTAGGCGGCCGCATCGCCGTACGCCCCCTGCCGCACGAGCTCCTCCAGATGAGCGACATAGTCGGCGGGCAGCGGAGGCCGGCTGGAGTCGGTGACGAACGGCGGCTCGTACAGGGCGAGACGCGTCACGGCGCTGCCACGGGCCACGGCCTCCAGCGCCAGAACGGCACCGGAGGACATACCGAAGACCATCGCCTCCCCGCCCACCCGCTCGATCAGCGCGTCCAGGTCCTCGACCTCGCGCTGTACGTCGTAGACCGGGCTGTCCCCGCTGTCGCCGCGGCCCCGGCGGTCATAGGTGACCACGGTGAAGTGCTCGGCCAACAGGGCGGCGAGGGCGGCGGAATCACCGCGCGCCATGAAAGCACCGCCCACCAGCACCACCGCGGGGCCCGAGCCCTGCTGCTCGTACGCGATGGCCGTGCCGTCGGCGGAGAACACCTTGTGCATGGGAAACCACTCCACATCTCTCTACGCGGTGCGTAGGACCCCCCACGCCCGGAACTGGACCGTACAGTACCCACATGGGTACTGGTCAGTCCAGTACTCTCCTGTGAGGGCAATGAGACGGATGGAGAAGGAGTCGACGATGGACAGCCGTTCAGCGCGGAAGCACGAGGCGATCCTGGAGGCTGCGACCAGCGTCTTCCTGGACAAGGGGTACTCGGGGACGAGCATGGACGACATCGCAAAGCTGGCCGCGGTGTCCAAGCAAACCGTCTACAAGCACTTCTCCGACAAGGAAAAGCTGTTCGCCGAGATCGTTCTGGCCACCACCGACCGACTCGACACCACGATCGACCTGCTGGCGGACCTTCCGACCGACGACGCCAACCTGGAAGAGAACCTGACCCGGCTCGCCCGTCAGTTCCTGACCGCCCTCACCGACCCCCGAGTGATCCAGCTGCGGCGCCTGATCATCGCCAACGCCGATGCCTTCCCCGAGCTGGGAACCGAGTGGTACGAGCGGGGTTTCGAACGAGGACTCGCCACGCTGGCAGCCACCTTCCAGCGCCTGGCCGACCAGGGGCTGCTCCGCATCGACGACCCGCTCCTGGCCGCGAACCACTTCTCCGGCCTGCTGTTGTGGATCCCGGTGAACCAGGCCATGTTCACCGGCCGGCCCCGGCACACCGACGCCGACCTCGACCACTACGCCGCCGCCGGCGCCCGCGTCTTCCTCGCCGCGTACCGCTGACCACCACACCGCAATCGCCGGAGTGTCGCCGGTCGGCCGCGGGCAAGGTGGGAGCATGACGACGACACTTGGTGCCTTTGTTCTCGGTACTCCGGATCCGCCCGCCCTTGCCGACTTCTACCGGGCCCTGCTGGGCTGGGGCGAAGTGGATCGCCAGCCGGAATGGGTCCGCCTGCGCGATCCGGAGCGCGAACGGCCCGGCCTCAGCTTCCAGTTGGAGACCGACCACACGTCCCCGGTCTGGCCGCAACGCCCGGGCACACAGCAGATGCAGGCCCACTTGGACCTCCAAGTCGACGATCTGGAGGCGGAGACGGAGCGGGCCCTCGCTCTGGGCGCGACGCTGGAGGAGCACCAGCCGCAGAAGGACGTACGGGTGCTGCGGGATCCGCACGGTCATCTGTTCTGCCTCTTCCTGCCGGGGGCATGACCCGGGTAGCCGGTTTCAGGTCCAATGCCGTGGCGCGGGGGACCGCGCCACGCTCGGTTTCCTCATGGTTTCGCGGTCGGCCCTTGACCTGCGGCGACGCAGCCACTACGTTCCGAAGCCACTGATCCGTGGTTTCGGAAGGAGGCGACCAGCAGATGTACACCAGCTCTGACCTCGGTCGTCTCGCCCAGTGCACCGCCTGGGTTCCGGGCCGGATCGCGCACGGCTGCTGAGTACGCCGTCCTGATGTGCCCCTCCGCGGCACTCTCCGGGTTTCCCTTCACCCCCTTCCGGCACGTCGCTGTCCCGTGCCCTGCTGCGCCCGCCGTTCCGGTGAGGCGTGTCTGAACACAGAAAGCTGCCTGAAATTGGCGAACATGAATGTGACCGATCACGCGCCGGAACGGACACCTGAGACACCTGCACCGATGCCGGGTACGACCGGGGCGCGGATGACGGTGAACGGGACAGAGACACCGATCTCACCGTGCGCGCCCCACACCACGGCGTTGGACTTCCTCCGCGAGCGCGGCCTCACCGGGACCAAGGAGGGCTGCGCGGAGGGCGAGTGCGGTGCCTGTTCCGTCATGGTGGCCCGTCCCGGAGTGCACAAGCCCACCGACTGGGTGGCGGTCAACGCCTGCCTGGTGCCGGCCGCGGCGCTCGACGGCCAGGAGATCATCACCTCCGAAGGACTCGCGACGGCGGCCGGTGCGCCCGGCGCCGCGCCCTCCCTGCACCCCGTACAGGAGGAGATGGCGGTCCGCGGCGGCTCCCAGTGCGGCTACTGCACGCCGGGATTCGTCTGCAGCATGGCTGCGGAGTACTACCGCCCTGGGCGTTGCGAGCACGCCACCGCCACCGACACTGCTACGGAGGTGGCCCCGCACGCCGACGCCGAGCACGGGCCGAACGGCTTCGACCTGCACGCCCTCAGCGGAAATCTGTGCCGTTGCACCGGCTACCGCCCCATCCGTGACGCCGCGTTCGCCGTCGGCGCGCCCACCGGTGACGACCCGCTGGCCCGGCGCCGCGAGCTGCCTCCGCCCGCGCCGGTCGCCACTGAATACGCCCTCGGCGACGCGGTGTTCCTGCGTAAGAACACTCTTGCCGAGACCCTGAGGGTGTTGCGTGAGCGGCCCGACGCCGTCGTGGTCGCCGGCTCCACCGACTGGGGTGTCGAGGTCAACATCCGCTCCCGGCGCGCTGATTGCGTCATCGCCGTCGACCGGCTGCCCGAACTGCGGGAGCTGCGCGTCGAGTCCGGCCACATCGAGATCGGCGCGGCCCTGACGCTCACGGAGATCGAGCGCCGCCTGGATGGCGACGTCCCGCTGCTCGCCGACCTCTTCCCGCAGTTCGCCTCCCGGCTCATCCGCAACGGCGCGACCCTCGGCGGAAATTTGGGTACCGGCTCGCCCATCGGTGACAGCGCGCCGGTCCTGCTCGCGCTCGACGCGTCGTTGGTGCTCGCCGACGCCGACGGCGAGCGCGTGGTCCCGCTGGCGGACTACTTCACCGGCTACCGGCAGAGCGTGCGCCGTCCGGGGGAGCTGATCCGCGCGGTGCGCGTCCCGCTGCCGCTGGCACCCGTCACGGCCTTCCACAAGATCGCCAAGCGGCGTTTCGACGACATCTCCAGTGTCGCGGTCGCCTTCGCGCTGGACATGGAGGATGGGGTCGTACGCAAGGCACGTATCGGTCTGGGCGGCGTGGCCGCCACGCCGATCCGCTCCCTGGCCACCGAGGCCGCCCTGGAGGGCAAGCCGTGGTCGGCGCGGACCGTGGAGGCCGCGGCCCGGGTGCTGCGCGGCGAGGGCACGCCGATGAGCGATCACCGCGCCAGCGCCCTCTACCGTTCCGCGATGCTCGGCCAGAGCCTGCTCAAGCTGCACGCACAGACCACCGAGGCGGTGTCGTCATGAGTCAACTGTCCCAGCGTCCCGAGAAGCCCGTCGTCGGGATCTCGATGCCGCACGAGAGCGCCGTCCAGCACGTCACCGGCGCCGCGCTCTACACCGACGACCTGGTTCAGCGCACCAAGGACGTACTGCACGCCTACCCCGTCCAGGTCATGAAGGCCCGCGGCAGGATCACCGCGCTGCGCACCGCGCCCGCGCTCGCCGTACCCGGCGTGGTCCGCGTGCTGACCGGTGCCGACGTGCCCGGCGTCAACGACGCGGGCATGAAGCACGACGAGCCGCTCTTCCCCGACGAAGTCATGTTCCACGGCCACGCGGTCGCCTGGGTGCTCGGCGAGACCCTGGAAGCGGCCCGGCTCGGCGCGGCGGCCGTCGAGGTGGACCTGGAGGAACTGCCCTCCCTGGTCACGCTCCAGGAGGCGATCGAGGCCGGCAGCTATCACGGGGCCCGGCCCCTGATGGAGACCGGCGACATCGACGCGGGCTTCGCCGACTCCGCGCACGTACTCAGCGGAGAGTTCCAGTTCGCCGGACAGGAGCACTTCTACCTGGAGACGCACGCGGCGCTGGCCCAGATCGACGAGAACGGTCAGGTGTTCATCCAGAGCAGCACCCAGCACCCGTCCGAGACGCAGGAGATCGTCTCGCACGTGCTCGGCGTGCCCGCGCACGAAGTGACCGTGCAGTGCCTGCGGATGGGCGGTGGCTTCGGCGGCAAGGAGATGCAGCCGCACGGGTTCGCCGCCGTCGCGGCGCTCGGCGCCAAGCTCACCGGCCGTCCGGTCCGCTTCCGGCTCAACCGGACCCAGGACCTGACCATGTCCGGGAAACGGCACGGATTCCACGCCACGTGGAAGGTCGGCTTCGACGCGGAGGGACGTATCCAGGCGCTGGACGCCACCCTCGTCGCCGACGGCGGCTGGAGCCTCGACCTGTCAGAGCCCGTCCTCGCCCGCGCGCTGTGCCACATCGACAACACCTACTGGATCCCCAACGCGCGCGTCGCGGGACGCATCGCCAGGACCAACACCGTCTCCAACACCGCCTTCCGCGGCTTCGGCGGCCCCCAGGGCATGCTCGTGATCGAGGACATCCTGGGCCGCTGCGCGCCGAAGCTCGGGCTTGACCCCATGGTGCTGCGGGAACGCAACTTCTACCGGCCTGGCCAGGGCCAGACGACGCCGTACGGACAGCCCGTCACGCAGGCCGAGCGGATCTCCGCGGTCTGGCGGCAGGTGCAGGACAGCGCCGGTGTCGCCGACCGCCGACGCGAGATCGACGCGTTCAACACCGCGCACCCGCACACCAAGCGGGCGCTGGCCGTCACCGGCATCAAGTTCGGCATCTCGTTCAACCTCACCGCCTTCAACCAGGGCGGCGCCCTGGTGCTGATCTACAAGGACGGCTCGGTCCTGATCAACCACGGCGGCACCGAGATGGGCCAGGGCCTGCACACCAAGATGATGCAGGTGGCCGCGACCACCCTGGGCATCCCGCTGCACAAGGTGCGCCTCGCCCCGACCCGCACCGACAAGGTGCCCAACACCTCCGCCACCGCCGCGAGCGCGGGCACCGACCTCAACGGCGGAGCGATCAAGAACGCCTGTGAGCAGCTGCGCGAGCGGCTGTTGCAGGTGGCCGCCACCCAGCTGGGCACGAACGCCTCGGACGTACGCATCGTCGAGGGCGTCGCACGAGCCCTGGGCAGCGACAAGGAGGTGGCCTGGGACGACCTGGTGCGCACCGCCTACTTCCAGCGGGTCCAGCTGTCGGCGGCGGGCTTCTACCGGACCGAGGGCCTGCACTGGGACGCGAAGACGTTCCGTGGCTCGCCGTTCAAGTACTTCGCCCACGGGGCCGCCGCCACCGAGGTGGAGGTCGACGGCTTCACCGGCGCCTACCGCATCCGGCGCGTGGACATCGTGCACGACGTCGGCGACAGCCTCTCGCCGATGATCGACATCGGTCAGGTGGAGGGCGGCTTCGTGCAGGGCGCGGGCTGGCTGACGCTGGAGGACCTGCGCTGGGACACCGGTGACGGCCCGCACCGCGGCCGGCTCCTGACCCAGGCGGCGAGCACCTACAAGCTGCCGAGCTTCTCGGAGATGCCCGAGGAGTTCAACGTGACGCTCCTCGAACACGCCACCGAGGAGGGCGCGGTCTACGGCTCCAAGGCGGTGGGCGAGCCGCCGCTGATGCTGGCGTTCTCGGTGCGCGAGGCGCTGCGCCAGGCCGCCGCCGCGTTCGGGCCGGACGGAGTCAGCGTCGAACTGGCCTCGCCCGCGACACCGGAGGCCGTGTTCTGGGCGATCGAGGCGGCGCGCGGCGCGGCGGCTGCCACCTCGAACGGTCACGCATCCGAGGTCCCGGTCGGCGCCGGGACCGCCGACGGCCGGGACCGGGCGGCCGAAGCCGCAGCGCTGAACGGTGCCTGACATGACGTGGATCGCCGCGGTCGCGCGGTTGCGGGCACGCCGGGAGCCCGGCGTGCTGGTCACCGTCGCGACCGTGCGCGGCCACGCCCCGCGCGGCGCGGGCGCGAAACTCGTCGTGGCGCGCGGCGAGACCTGGGGCTCGATCGGCGGCGGCAATGTCGAGGCCGTCGCGATCGACCGGGCCCGGGAGATGCTCGCCGCGGCCACGGCGGAGCCGGAGCTGATGGACTTCGCCCTGAACGACAAGGTGACCAACCGGCACGGCGTGCAGTGCTGCGGCGGCACGGTATCCGTCCTGCTCGAACCCCTGCCGGTGGTACGGGCGGTGGCCGTCTTCGGCATGGGGCACGTCGGCCTCGAACTCGCGCGCATCCTGGCCCGCCAGGACCTCGACCTCCACCTGGTCGACAGCCGCGCGGACATGCTCGCGCCGAAGCGGCTCGACGCCCTGGCGGACGCGGTGGCGCAGATACACGTACACCACACGCCGCTGCTGCCCGAGGAGGTCCTTGAAACCCTGCCGCACGGCACCCACGTCCTGATCATGACCCATGACCACGCAGAGGACGCGGCTCTGTGCGACGCGGCCCTGCGCACCACCCACCTCGGCTCCATCGGCCTGATCGGCTCGGCGGCCAAGTGGGCGCGCTTCCGCAAACGCCTCTCCACCGAGGGCGGCCACGACGACGCCACCATCGACAGGATCAAGACCCCGATAGGGCTGGCGGACATCACCGGCAAGGAACCCGCGACGATCGCCGTGAGCGTCGCCGCGGATCTCCTGCGCACCTTCGAGTGCGCACCCTTGAGTGTGCACCCCTGAGTGCGCACGGTGACCGAGCTCGCTGAGGCTGAGTGAGGGTTACGTCCCCGTGCCGCGGGCCAGCAGGTGCAGGGCCCGCAGTGAGGCCTCCATGGCGAAGCGGTGGTCGGGGTCGGCCAGGCGATCGCCCAGGAGGACATCGAGGTTGCGCAGGCGGTAGCGGACGGTCTGGGCATGCACGCCCAGCATTTCACCGACCTGCTCCGCCGGCGCCCGCGTGGAGACGTGCACGCGCAGCGTTTCGACGAGCCGGTCGCGGCGGTTGGCCGGCAGGCGGTCGATCGGGTTCAGCTCCCGGGCCGCGAGATGGGTCACGAGCGCCGCGTCCGACAACAGCCACAGCGTCACCAGGTGGTCCTCGCAGCGGACCATGGGCGTGTCGGCCACCACGCCGTCGTCGATCAGCTGGAGCACACGGCGTGCCCAGCGGATGGAGTCGGCCGCCTGGGCCAGCGGCACGGTCAGCCCCACCACGGCGTGCGCCCCCTCCAGCGCCGCGTCGAGCATCGCGAGGCGCTCCGAGGTGAGGGGGCCGGGAATCAGGAGGTGCGGCTGCGGGATGTCCAGGTCGAAGAGGACGTCGTCGGCCAGCCCCGCCTCCAGGTGCTCGGGGACCGGCGGGCGCAGGGCGACCATGGTGACGTCGGCGGGCGGGTCCCAGGCGGCGGCCTCGCAGAGCCCGGGGAGGGACTGGGGCAGCGGAGGGGCGGCGAGGATGAGGTGGAGCAGTCGTCTGCGCCGCGCCGGAACCTCCGAGAAGGCCCGCGACTGCACCTCGGCGTACCCCTCGCGGGAGATCTGCTCCAGTTCGTCGACATAGGCGAACAGGGCGTCGGCGAAGGCGAGGATCAGCGCGGGCGAGAGCCGGTACTGCTGACCGACGGCCTTGGCGCGGCGCAGCGCGATGCGGGCGCCGAGCCGGTACGCCCCCTGGAGGGTGTCCAGTTCGCGGCCCTCGTAGGCTTCCACGCGGCCGAACTTGCGCAGCAGTTCGTCACGGAGCACGACGTTCTTGCCGGGGTCGGCGACGCGGTCGACGAAGGCGTGCAGGGCCTGTTCGAGGCCCTGGCGGATGGGTTCGGCATTGGGGCCGTTGAGCAGCCGCCCGTACACGGGATAGGCCCGGGTGACCTCGGCGCCGATCTCCTTCATGAGGCCGGGTAACTCCGGCCTCATGAAGGCGGCGAACTCCTTGGGGAGGGGTTCCAGCGGTTCACCGACTTCCGGCGGTCGCGTGGTTGAAGGCATGAGTGCCGTCCCTAGCTCTTCGGTGCCCACGGTGCGCCGGCCGTGTGCTTCGGATCTTCACAGGAGAGGCACACGGCCGGACTTGAGGTGATGCGCGTTCGGGCTGTTGAAGTTAAATCAAGTTCGGTGGGACGTACACAGTCTGTGCACATTTACGTGTGGTGAGGCGGGGGATGGCTGCCGGGACGGCTGAGAATCGCCGCCGCGCGGCCATTAGTCGACGGATGAGGGCCGCTCCCGTCAGTCGACGGCGGAGTGCCAGTTCTGTGCGAGGCGCTTGCCCGCGTCGGGGGCGAAGGTGCCCGGGGCGTTCAGACCGGCGAGGTGGGTCCGGGTGCTGTTGAGCGTCAGGTCGTTCTTCCCGGCCGCGGAGGGCAGCCCCGTCTTGGCGTTGACCGCCGCGTCGATCAGACCGAGCAGGCCGAGACCGCAGCCGCTGGCGCCGGGCACGGCGAAGGTGCTGTCGTTCTGTGTCGCCCCGGTGAGGTTGACGCGGCTCATCTCGCCGTCGTCGGCGGCCGTGCCGTCACCGTGGAAGAACGACATGCCGAACTCGGGGAACTGCAGGTTCTTCGGGCGCAGGACGATGGGTTTGGCGGCGGTGCCGATGTAGCACTTCTTGCCGAGGAACGGGTTCTCCAGGTGGATGCGGACCGGTATGGCGACGATCGGCTTGTCGGTGAGGATGCCGGCGGTCTGGTCGAAGTCGTAGGGGGCCCCGACGGACTCCACCGTCGCCGTGATCTTGTTGAGGGAGCTGTCACTGAGCTGCTTGCAGATCTCCGTGATCGCGGGGATGTCGCTCGGGCACATCAGCCCCAGCAGTCCGCCGGGGACGGTCGCGGAGTCGGCGATCAGGGCACCGCCGGGCGGCGCCACCACGGAGCTGGTCCCGTCGGAGTTCTGGACGACCCCGATCTGGAGGTTCGTGCGGCCCGTGGGCACGGTGGTCTTGCCCAGCTTGATGGAGCCGTTCGGCGAGGTGGAGACCACGCACTGCGGGGTCTTGGCCAGGCCGTCGGCGGCCAGCATCGCCGGGGCGTCGACGGGGCAGCGGGTGAAGGGCGCCCACTCGCCGTTCGGCACGGCGGCGGTGGCCGCCGTGGCGGTGCCCATGGAGGCGAAGACGCCGAACGCGGTGCCGAGGGCGGTGGCGGTGGCGGCGACTCTGGCGCCGAGGGAGAACCGCATCATGTGGCCTTCCGGATCAGGAGGGGAGGGGAGGGGGAGAGGGGCTGGGGGCGTGTGGGGGAGGGAGAGGGTCATCGTTCGGCTACGGGGATCTTGCGGGGCTGGGCGTCCTCGGTGCACTCGGCGGGGTTGAGCTCATCGGCCGAGACGAAGCAGGTCTGTCCCTGGATCTGTTTGACGTGGTTGTCGGGGCCGGACACCGAGGCGGTGAGCAGGCGGTCGAGGTCCTCGCCGCCCGCGGTGCCGCAGCCCGTGAAGGCGGGGATGGTGACCTTGCCGGTCAACGGGCCGCCGGACAGCAGCAGATAGCCGGTGGCGGGCAGGCCGGTGGTCTGTTCGCCCCGGCCGTGCAGGACCACGTGGTCGCCGGGGTGCTTCGCCGGGTCCGGCTCCGGGGACACGAGGGACGTCTTGGTCCGGCACTTGGTTCCTACGTCCAGGGGTGTGCCGTTGACCTTCAGCGACGTCACCCGGAGCACGAGCGGTGCCCGGACGTGGGTGTCCGTGCTGGTGAACACGAAGTCGGTGGTGCCGTGCGAGTCGATGGTCATCGGACCCGTCTGCTCCAGCACCATCGTGGCCGTCGTCGGGGTGAAGTCGAAGGTCAGGAAGGTCGCTTCGAAGGGCGGGGTCTGCTTGCGCTGCCGGTGGTAGAGGTCGGCGGTGGAGTGCTGGGTGATGGTGGCGCCGCTGTAGTCGGGGAAGAACACGAACTGGGGCTCGCCCTGGGTGATGAGGGTGCAGAGCGGCGGGATCAGCGCGGCCCCGTCGAGCTTGTTCACGTTGGAGTAGCCGGTGATGTAGGCGTTCAGCGACATCGGCCCGGCCGGGTACTTGTCGTCGTACTTGCAGGTCGGCGCGGTCTGTTCGGCACGGCCTCCACTGCCACCGCCACCACCGCCCGGGCCCGGGCCCGGCTCGGCGATCTCCGGGGTGCGCCCGTCCTGCCGGCCCGCCGGGTCCTTGCCCGTCGGGTCGGGTGAGCCGGAGGCGGACGGTGTGCCGGAGGGCGATCCGCTCGGAGTGTCCGTGCCGTCTTCCTCGTCCGTGCCGACGCGGACGCCGACCAGTCGGCCTCCGTCCGGGGCGTCCTCGGCGAGAGTGCAGTCGACGGTCACCGAGGCGGGGTCGGTGGCTCCGCCGTCCGCGGTGGTCAGAGCCAGATCCAGGGCGAAGCCCCCGGCCGTCATGGTCAGTTCGCCCGCGCTCCGCCCGGTCACCGAGGGGACGTCGCCCGTCGCGGTCAGCGTCAGCGGTCCGGCCGAGGGCAGGGCCGTGGGCTCGGTACTGCCGCGCCAGGTCGCTTCGGCGGTGGCCTTGCCCTGAGCGACGTCCACGTCGAGCCGGGTCGCGGCCCGGACGCCGGCCGCGTCCAGCTTCACGAGGTCCGCCACCGCCGGCTCGGGCAGCTCGACCGTCGTGGTCACGTCCGCGGGTTCGATGGGCTCGCCGGCCGCCACCCGCTCGGGGAAGGCCGCCGAGATCCGTACCGTCGCGGAGTGCTTCCCGGAGGGGAACAGGCATACGTAGGGCAGTGCGGCGTCGACCTGCTGTTTGCCGGACGCCCCTGCTGCCCCGGAGGCCGCGGGCACCGTGGCGACCAGCACGGCGAACACGGCGATCGCCGCGGTCCGGGCGCGGCCGCGGGCCACCCGTGGGGCGGTGGTGGTACGGGGGGCTGTCATCAGTCGCTCCGCTCGGGTCATCGGCCGTTCCGCTCGGGTCGTTCGTCGCTCTGCGCGAGTGGTTCCTCGGGCCGGACGGCCGACGGCGGCCGCCGTGTGCGGGGGCCCGCACGCCCGGCCGGGGGGCCGGCCGGGCGGCGGCGAGCCGTGCTCTGCTCACGGGTTGGATCCGATTACGGGTTGGGTCCCGATTACGGGTTGGAGCCGACGATCGTCGGGATGGTGTTCGTGCCCGTGACCTTGACCGTGTACTTGCCCTTGAAGGTGGGCTTGGTGGAGGTGGTGACCACGGTGCCGCAGCCGGAGGCCGAGGTGACGGCCAAGTCGCCGCTGACGCTGGTGACCGCGAGGGTGCCGGTGGAGTTGGTGTACGTGCCGGTGGCCTTGCCCTGCACGGTGAACACGCAGGCGCCGGCGGTCACCTTCGCCTTGACGTTGCCGATGTGGCCGGAGGTCACGCCGGTCGAGGCGTTGTAGTCCTGGGCGACGACGGTCCAGGGAGTGGTCGCGATGGTCGTGACGTTGCCCAGGACGCTGGTGCAGGGCGAGGCGCTGGTGCCGAAGTTGATGGCGTTGATGGTGGCCACTGTCGCCGGGTTGCCGGTGGCGCTGGCCATCGTGCCGGAGGCGCTGGACGTCGTACAGGTCATCGGGATGTTGGCGGTCAGCACGATGTTGCCGCTGTTGACCGCCGTGAAGTTGGCCGGGGACGGGGTGACGGTCCAGACCGTGGAGGGGACGGCCGAGGCGGGGGCGACGGCCACGACGAAGGCGGCGGCGCCCGCGCCCGCCACGACGGCGATTCTTGTCAGAGATTTCTTCATGACGTGGGACTCCCTTGTGGATTGACCGGCAGAGGGGGCCGCGTCGTCCTCGTGGAGCGGAAGAACGAGCGGTCCGCGGCCCGGAGATCCTCGACCGCAAGCCACGACGCTACTCGCGGGAAACTTAGCCGAACAATGGCGCAGACCATGATTCTTTCGAGAAGTGGAAATGCCTGTTTCCCAGGTGAGTAGTCCGGCGTCCCGCTTAGTCATCCGCTGCTAAACGGGCCCCGCCGGGGCCCGGATTGCTCACCCGATGACAAGTGGAACGCGGAAGTTTGTCGCCGGCTGACAAAGAAGTGCGAGCCGGACTCAAAACTTAGGGAAAAACCGATCCCTCTCTTGCCCGCCCAGGTTACTCAGCCGTAGCGTGCCGGACACAGCGCTGACCCCCAGGTGGGCCCCACCCCGCACGGCAGCCGCACCCACACTCCGCATACAGACCGCACTGCCTGCCCTCACCCGCTTTGGAGGTGATATGGGAATCGAAGTGGTGGTCGAGGGCCTCACCAAATCCTTCGGCACGCAGAAGATCTGGCAGGACGTGAGCCTCACTCTGCCCGCCGGAGAGGTCAGCGTCATGCTCGGTCCTTCCGGTACCGGAAAGACCGTATTCCTCAAGTCGCTCATCGGACTGCTGAAGCCGGAGCGTGGCCGTGTCCTCATCGACGGCGTCGACATGGTGAACAGTCCCGAACGGCATATCTATGAGACCCGCAAGAAATTTGGGCTCATGTTCCAGGACGGCGCCCTTTTCGGCTCCATGTCCCTTTTCGACAACATCGCCTTTCCGCTGCGCGAGCACACCAGGAAGAAGGAGTCGGAGATCCGCCGCATCGTCATGGAGCGGATCGATGTCGTCGGGCTGCTGGGCGCCGAGGGGAAACTGCCGGGGGAGATCAGCGGGGGCATGCGCAAGCGGGCAGGGCTCGCCCGCGCGCTGGTGCTCGACCCGCAGATCATCCTGTGCGACGAACCCGACTCCGGGCTCGACCCCGTCCGCACCGCCTACCTCTCCCAGCTGCTGATCGACCTGAACGCGCAGATCGACGCGACGATGCTGATCGTCACCCACAACCTCGACATCGCGGCGACGGTGCCCGACAACATGGGCATGCTCTTCCGGCGTGAGCTGGTCACCTTCGGTCCGCGCGAGGTGCTCCTCACCAGTGAGGAACCGGTCGTGGCGCAGTTCCTGTCCGGCCGCCGCGAGGGGCCGATCGGGATGTCGGAGGAGAAGGACGCCGCGACGCTCGCCGCCGAGGCGGCGGGGTCCCGTGGCGCGGGCGCCGGCGGGCCGCGGGAGATCATCCCGCAGCTGGAGCCGTCCCCCGGGCTCCCGCCGCGCCGCGCGGTCACCCGCCGCCGGGAGCGGGTCCTGGGCATGCTCGACCGCCTACCGCCCGCGGCCCGCACCGCCATTGAACGCACGTACGCTGCCTTGCCTGCCGCCGACGGTACGTCCGCCGCCGCTGGCACACCCGCCACCCAGGCTGCACCCGCCACCCACGCTGCACCCGGCGCACCCGGCGCACCCGGCGCACCCGGCGCGCCCGGTAAACCCGGCGGCCCCGGCGCATCCGGCGCGCCCGCTACACCCGGCGGCCCCGGCGGCACAGGCACACCCAGTGCGCCCGTCGGTCCCGGCACACCCAGCGTTCCCGGCGTACCTGGCCCATCCGGAGGCCCCGGGACGCCCAGTGTCCCCGGCACATCCGGCGTCCCCGGCGCTCCCGCCGGGGACGGCACACCCAGCACTCCCGCTACCCCCAGCGCTCCCGGCACGCCTGCCACCCCCACCACCACCACCCCACCCACCACGCCCACCACCCCCCTCCCCAAACCCACCAGCCGGAGCAGCACATGATTGCCGGAGGGCTGCGGCAGACCGGGCGGCTCTTTGCGCTTGCTGTCGAGGTGGCCCGTGCCATCTTTCGGCGGCCGTTCCAGTTCCGGGAGTTCGTGGAGCAGTTCTGGTTCATCGCCGGTGTCACGATCCTGCCCGCGGCGCTCGTGTCGATTCCGTTCGGCGCCGTGATCGCCCTCCAGGTCGGCTCGCTCACCCAGCAGCTCGGCGCCCAGTCCTTCACGGGCGGCGCCAGCGTGCTGGCCGTCGTACAGCAGGCCAGCCCGCTGATCGTCGCCCTCCTGATCGCGGGCGCCGCCGGCTCCGCCATCTGCGCCGACCTCGGCTCGCGCACCATCCGCGAGGAGCTCGACGCGATGGAGGTCATGGGAGTCTCACCCGTGCAGCGCCTGGTGGTGCCCCGGGTCCTCGCCGCCATGGGAGTCGCGGTCCTGCTCAACGGCCTCGTCTCCGTGGTCGGGATCCTCGGCGGCTACGCCTTCAACGTCTTCCTCCAGGACGGCACCCCCGGCGCCTACCTCTCCAGCTTCTCCGCCCTCGCCCAGCTCTCCGACCTCTACATCAGCGAACTCAAGGCCCTCGTCTTCGGGTTCATCGCGGGTGTCGTCGCCTCCTACCGGGGCCTGAACCCGCGCGGCGGCCCCAAGGGCGTCGGCGACGCCGTCAACCAGTCCGTCGTCATCACCTTCATGCTGCTCTTCTTCGTGAACATGGTGATGACGGGCGTCTACCTCCAACTCGTTCCGCCGAAGGGAGGCTGAGGCCCGTGTCCTCCCCGTTCGTCTGGCTCGACCGATCGGGCGACCAACTCCTGTTCTATGTACGCTCCTTGCTCTGGATCCCGCGCACCCTGCGCCGCTACCTCAAAGAAGTGCAGCGCCTCCTCGCCGAGGTCGCCTTCGGCACCGGCGGCCTCGGGGTCATCGGCGGCACCATCGGCGTGATGATCGCGATGACCCTGTTCACGGGGACCGTCGTGGGGCTCCAGGGATACGCGGCCCTCGACCAGATCGGCACCGCCGCCTTCACCGGGTTCGTCTCCGCGTACTTCAACACCCGTGAGATCGCCCCGCTGGTCGCCGGACTCGCCCTCTCCGCGACCGTCGGCGCCGGCTTCACCGCCCAGCTCGGCGCCATGCGCATCAACGAGGAGGTCGACGCCCTCGAAGGCATGGGCATCCGCTCCCTGCCGTACCTGGTGACCACCCGCATCATCGCGGGTGTCGTCGCCATCATCCCGCTGTACGCGATCGGGTTGCTCTCCTCCTACCTGGCATCCCGCTACGTCACGGTCCTTTTCAACGGCCAGTCCCGGGGAACGTACGACCACTACTTCAATCTGTTTCTGTCGCCCACGGACGTGCTGCTCTCCGTCCTGAAGGTGCTCATCTTCAGCGTGATGGTGATCGTCGCCCACTGCTACTACGGCTATCGCGCCTCCGGCGGCCCCGCCGGGGTCGGCGTCGCCGTCGGCCGGTCGGTGCGCAACGCCATCGTGCTGATCAGCGTCACCGACTTCTTTCTGTCGCTGGCCCTGTGGGGCGCCACCACGACCGTGAAGGTGGCGGGCTGACATGAGCGGAACGCGAGGCGCGACGGCGCGCCGCCGACTCGCCGGAGTGGCCTTCCTGCTGGTCCCCGCCCTGCTGGTGTGGCTCGCGGTCGCCGTCTACGACAAGCGGTTCACCGACTCCGACCCGGTGGTCGTCGAGACCGGCAGCGTCGGCAACGAAATGCACCTGGGCGCCGAGGTGAAGCTGCGCGGCGTCGTCGTCGGCGAGGTCCGCGAGATCGACGCCACCAGTGACGGCGCCCGGCTCACCCTCGCCCTGCGCCCCGGCAGCCTCGACCGGATCCCGGCCGACGTACGCGCCCAGATGCTGCCGACCACCCTGTTCGGCGAACGCTTCGTCGCCCTCGTCCCGCCCGCCTCACCCTCCCCGCAGACACTGACGCCCGGCGCCGTCATCCCGCAGGACCGCTCGGCCAGCGCCGTGGAACTCCAGCAGGTCCTCGACAACGTGCTGCCGATGCTCACCGCCGTCCAGCCGCAGAAGCTCTCCGCCACCCTCTCCGCCGTCTCCCAGGCCCTGGACGGACGCGGCGACCGGCTCGGGGACACCCTCACGCTCCTCGACTCCCACCTGCGGAAGTTCAACCCCCAACTGCCCACGCTCAACCGCGACTTGAAAGAGCTCGTGAAGGTCAGCCATGTCTACGCCGACGCCGCCCCCGACATCCTCACGGCCCTCACCGACTTCACCACCACCAGCGGCACCCTGGCCGAGAAGGAGAGCGAGCTGGCCGGCACCCTCGGCGCCACCACCAGGACGGCCGAGGACATGACCGCCTTCCTGCGGCAGAACGAGGACAACATCATCCGGCTCTCCGCCGCCTCCCGGCCCACCCTGGAACTGCTCGCCGAGTACTCCTCGGCCTTCCCCTGCACCCTGCGCACCCTCGCCGACGCCGTCCCCGCCATGGACGAGGCCCTCGGCAAGGGCACCGACCGGCCAGGACTGCGCGTCGACGTCACCACCGTGCCCTCGCGCGGCGCCTACCGCCCCGGCCGCGACACCCCCTCGTACGGCGCAGGCGGCGGCCCCCGCTGCTACCCCGTGCCCTACCTCGGCCTCGCCACGAAACCCGCCGTCCAGGCCCCCGCGACGGCCGGGCAGAGCCTGGGCCCCGCCAACTCCCCGCAGGAGAACGACCTCGTCAACGAACTCCTCGCACCCGCCGCCGGAAAGGCCCCCGCCGAACTCCCCGAGTGGAGCAGCCTCCTCGCGGGCCCGGCGCTGCGTGGCACGGAGGTGACCCTGCGATGACATCCCCGCGCGCCGCCCACACCCGGCGCCGCCCCCTGACCGGCCCGGTCCTCAAGTCCCTCGCCTTCGTCGTGGTCACCGCACTGGCCACGGCCGTCCTCGGACTGAGCGTCTCCGGCACCCGGGTCGGCGACGACAGCGTCTCCTACAAAGCACTGTTCACCGACGCCACCGGAGTCGTCGACGGCGACAGCGTCAGGATCTCCGGGGTCCAGGTCGGCGAGGTCACCGACGTCCGCGTCGTCGACCGCCGCACCGCCCAGGTCACCTTCACCGTCCGCGACGACCGCACCCTGCCCGCGTCGACCACCGCCGCCGTGAAGTACCTCAACATGGTCGGGCAGCGCTACATCGCCCTGGGCCGGGGCAGCGGCGACCTGTCCGGCACCCTCGACGCCGACGACACCATTCCGTCCGACCGGACCGCCCCCGCCCTCGATCTGACCCTGCTCTTCAACGGTTTCAAGCCGCTCTTCGAGGGCCTCGACCCCAAGGACGTCAACGAACTCGCCGGCTCCATCGTGCAGATCCTCCAGGGCGAGGGCGGCACCGTCGACGGCCTCATCCGGCACATCGGCTCCGTCAGTACGACGATCGCCGCCAAGGACGAGGTCATCGGCAAGGTGGTGAAGAACCTCAACACGGTCCTGACCACCCTCAACGACCGCGAGGCCGACTTCGACGAGCTCGTCGACACCCTCCAGAAGCTCGTCACCGGGTTCAACGCGGACCGCAAGCCCCTCGGCAAGGCCGTCACGGCCATGGGCGACCTGACCACCGTGACCGCCGACCTCCTCGACGAGGGCCGCGCGCCCCTGAAGAAGGACATCCGCCAGCTGGGCCGCCTGTCGGACAACCTCGGCGACGCCACCCCGCAGATCGAGGACTTCCTGGAGCGGTCCCCCGCCAAGCTGACCGCCCTGGGCCGCCTCTCCTCCTACGGTTCCTGGTTCAACCTCTACCTCTGCGAGGCCCGCGTGGACGGAGTGACCACCTCCACCGGCGCGAAGCCGCCGACCGGCATCGCGGTCACCGAAGCGAGGTGCGGCGCATGACTCTGCTGCTGCGGCCCGAACGCCGCGACACCCCCGCTGCCGCCCCCACGCCCCGCCGCCTCCGCCCACCGCGCCTGAAACCGGTCAAGGACCGGAACCCCATCACCGTGGCCCTCGTCGGCCTGCTCCTGCTGGCGCTGCTCACCGTCGGCGCGTACAACGCCGACCGGCTGTCCCTCACCGGCGGCGGCACCACCTACAACGCCGACTTCACCGAGGCGGCGGGCCTGGACGACGGCGACGAGGTGCGCGTCGCCGGGGTCAAGGTCGGCGAGGTCACCGGCGTGGCCCTCGACGGCGACCGCGTGAAGGTCACCTTCGAGGTCGAGCACGCCTGGGTCGGCGACCGCACCACCGCCGCCATCGCCATCAAGACCCTGCTCGGCGACAAGTACCTGGCCCTCGACCCGCTCGGCACCGCGGAGCAGGACCCCGGCGACCGCATCCCGCGGGCCAGGACCACCTCCCCGTACGACGTCACCCAGGCGTTCCAGGACCTCGGCTCCACCGTCGACGCCATCGACACCAAGCAGCTCGCGAAGAGCTTCGAGACGATCTCGGAGACCTTCGAGAACTCGCCGCCGCACGTCCGCAAGGCCGCCACCGGCCTGTCCGACCTGTCGCGTTCCGTCTCCAAGCGTGACCGTGAACTGTCCGAACTCCTCAAGGGCAGTGCCAAGTTCTCCAAAACGCTGAAGGACAAGAAGTCCAGCTTCGAGACCCTCATCCAGGACGCCGGGCCGCTGCTCGGCGAACTCCAGAACCGGCGCAAGGCCATCACCGCCCTGCTGAAGGGCAGCCGCCTCCTCGGCACCGAGCTGACCGGCCTGGTGGACGACAACGAGAAGCAGCTCGGCCCCACGCTGAAGGCGCTCGGCCGCGTCACCACGGTCCTCAAGGAGAACAACACCCGCCTTGACCGCACGCTCGCCCTGGTCGGCCCCTACTACCGGCTCCTCGGCAACACGCTCGGCAACGGCCGCTGGTTCGACAGCTACCTGTGCGGGGTGGTGCCCCGCGACTACCTGCCCGCGCAGTCCCAGCCCAAGACGTCGTGCATGCCGCCCAAGCAGCGGACGGCGGCCCAGGGGAGTGGTGAGTGATGAGCAAGCGCAGAAGACTCCTCGCGGTCGCGCTCGCCCTCGCCGTGGTCGCCGCGGGACTGGTCACGGTGCGCGCCCTGGACTCCGCGGGCACTCGCGTCACCGCCTACTTCGACCGTGCCGTCGGCATCTACGCCGGTTCCGACCTGCGCATCCTCGGTGTCCGGGTCGGCGAGGTGGCGTCGGTCCACCCCGAGGGCACCCGGGTCCGGGTCGAACTGGAGCTGGACGACGGCGTACGCGTACCGAAGTCGGCGCGGGCCCTGGTGGTCGCGCCCAGCGTCGTCGCCGACCGGTACGTCCAACTCACCCCGGCCTACCGGTCGGGGCCCGCCCTCGACGACGGCGCCGTCCTGCCCGCCTCCCGCAACCGCACCCCGGTCGAGATCGACCAGCTGTACGCCTCGATCACCGACCTCGGCAAGGCACTCGGGCCGGAGGGGGCCAACTCCGCCGGGGCCCTGTCGAAGTTGCTGAGGACCGGCGCAGCCAACCTCGACGGCAACGGCAAGGCCATCGGCGAGAGCATCGAGGAGTTCGGCAAGGCCACCAAGACCCTCGACGGCTCCAGCGACGATCTGTTCACCACTCTCAGCAACCTCCAGACCTTCACCACCATGCTGAAGGACAAGGACACCGACGTACGCACCGCACAGGAGCGGCTGGACACGGTCGTCGGATACTTCGCCGACAACAAGGACGACCTCGCGGGCGCCCTGAAGGAGCTCGGCACCGCCCTCGGCCGGGTGAAGACGTTCATCAAGGACAACCGGGGCGAGCTGAAGAAGAACGTCGATCGGCTCGTCCCGATCACCCGGACACTGGCCCGCCAGCGCACCTCCCTGGCCGAGGCCCTGGATGTCGCGCCGCTCGCCGCGGACAACCTCATCGGCGCCTACGACGCCGGCGCCGGCAGGATCGACGGCCGTGCCAACCTCAACGAGATCAGCATGGGCGGCCCGCTGCTGCCCCTGCCGGCGACGGGCGGCTCCCCACCTTCCGGTACACCCTCGCCCTCCTCGTCGCCCTCGCCCTCCTCGTCGCCCGCGGGGGAGGGGGAGCGGTGAAGCGTGTCGTACGGCGGTGTGTCCTCACCGCCGGAGCCACCACGGGTGCCGGTCTCGGCGGGCTCCTCGCGCTCGGTCTCGGCTTCGCGCTCGCCCTGGGGGCGTTCTCCGTGCCCGTCCCGAGCTTCGACGGCATCGAGGACCTGCCCCTGCCGGGCGGTGCCGACCTCGGCTCCCACCCCTACACCGTCACCGCCGAATTCGACGACGCCCTCAGCCTGGTGCCGCACGCCGCGGTCAAGGTCAACGACGTCGCCGTCGGCCGGGTCACCGCCATCCGCCTGGACGGTGACGCGTGGTCGGCCCGCGTCACCATGAAGATCAACGGCGACGTCCGGCTGCCCCGCGACGCCGGTGCCCGCCTCGAACAGTCCAGCCTGCTCGGTGAGAAGTACGTCCAGCTCATCGCGCCCACCGCCAAGCCTTCCGGCACCTCGTCCGCCGCGTCCTCCGCGGTCTCCGCCACGTCCTCCGCCGCGCGCCGGCTCGGCGACGGCGCCGTCATCCCGCTCGCCCGCACCGGCCGCAACACCGAGGTCGAGGAGGTGTTCGGCGCCCTGTCCCTGCTGCTCAACGGCGGTGGCGTCAACCAGCTCAAGACCATCACGCGGGAACTCAACAAGGCACTCGGCGGCCGCGAACCCGAGGTCCGCTCCATGCTGAAGCGGGTCGAGAAGCTCGTGGGAAACCTGGACGACCACCGCGGTGACATCACCGACGCCCTCGACGGCGTCAACCGGCTCGCCACGACGCTCGCCGGCCGCAAGGACGACGTACGCACCGTCGTGACCGGCCTCTCGCCAGGCCTCCGCACCCTGCACGAACAGCGCGGCTCACTGCTGACCATGCTCCGCTCCCTGGACACGCTGTCCGGTGTCGCCGTCTCCACCGTCGAAGCGAGCAAGGATGACATGGTCGCCGACCTCAAAGCCATCGCCCCCACCCTCAAGGCCCTCGCCGACGCGGGGAGCGACCTGCCCGACTCCCTCCAGGTGCTGCTCACGTACCCGTTCACCGACGAGGTGCTGAACGGCGTCAAGGGCGACTACCTCAATGTGTACCTGCACATGACGGCCGCCCCCGGCACCCAGGTCATCCCGCCCCTCATGCCGCAGAGCAAGCCGCCCTCACCCACCGCCACGCCCCGGGGCGCCGCGCCTCCGAAGCGGTCCGGTGCCGGAGCCACGGCGTCCCCGTCGGCGCCGCTGCCCCTGCCCTCCGTACCGACGTCGACACCGACGCCCACGTCCGCACCGACATCTGCCGGGACCTCCGGGGACGGAGGCACCCACGGATGATCACGCTCGCCGTACGCCTGAAGAACCTCGCCTTCCTCGTCATCGCCGTCCTCGTCCTCGGCTTCCTCGGCATCCGCTACGCCGACCTCGGCCGGTACGTCGGCGTCGCCGACTACTACACCGTCGAGGTCGAACTCCCGCGCACCGGCGGCCTCTTCACCCACTCCGACGTCACCTACCGCGGCGTGTCGGTGGGCCGGGTCGGCCCCATCGGCCTCACCGCGGACGGGGTGGTCGCGGAGCTGCGCATCAAGAAGTCCGCACCCCGCATCCCCTCCGACACCCGGGCCGTGGTGGCCGGGCTCTCCGCGGTCGGCGAGCAGTACATCGACCTGCGGCCCGAGAGCGACGCCGGGCCCCACCTCGCCGACGGCACCCGGATCGACCAGGCCGACACCGAGGTGCCCGCGCCCGTCACCGATGTGCTCACCAGCGTGAACGACCTCGTCCGGTCCGTGCCGCTGGAGGACCTGCGGACGGTCGTCGACGAGTTCGGCGAGTCCTTCGAGGGACACGGCGACGACCTGCAGGCGCTGCTGGACAACGGCGGCGCCTTCATCGAGGCCGCCGACCGCAACCTGCCCTCCACCACCCGCCTGCTCTCCGACGCCGAGACCGTGCTGCGCACCCAGGCCGAGGAGGCGAAGGCCATCCGCGGCTTCGCCGACGGCGCCACCGAACTCGCCCGCACCCTCAAGGGCTCCGACGCCGACGTGCGCCGGCTCCTCACCGTCACGCCGGACGCGGCGACACAGGTCAGCGGCTTACTCCGGGACCTCGACCCGAGCCTGGGCGTGGTCCTCGCCAACCTGGTCACCACCTCCGAGGTCGCCGTCACCCGGCAGCGCGGCATCGAGGAACTCCTCGTGAAGTACCCGGCGGCCGTCTCGGCCGGCGCCACCGCCGTCGACGGAGGCAAGATGAAGCTCGGCCTGGCCGTCACCTTCTTCAAGCCCCTGCCCTGCACCGACGGCTACGGCGCCACCCGGTACCGCACCGGCCTCGACCTCGGCACCGCCCCCGCCCTCAACACCGGCGCCTCCTGCACGGCACCCGCCGCGAGCGGTGTCAACGTACGAGGCTCCGCCAACGCCCCCCGAGGCGGCGCTCTCCCCGATCCCGCCAGGCCCGGCTCCCTGCCCTCGGGCAGCAGCACCGGCGCCACCGCGTCGGCCCCGTCGAAGGCCACCGCACCGCTGCCGGGCGCGCTGGCCCTGCCGGACACGGGCGGCACCGGGGCGGCCGGACTGCCGGGGCTGCTCGGCGCGGGCAAGGGAGCGGGCCGATGAGGCGGGCGCGTGTTCTCATCGGGGCGGGGCTGGCACTGGCGCTGGCGTTCTGCGGCACCGGGGTGTGGACGTACGCGCAGGCGCGGGGCGACGACTCGCTCGCGTACGGCCGTGAACGCGACGAGGCGCTGACCGACGGCCGGGAGCGGCTCGCCGTCCTGAACACCCTCGACGCCTCGTCCCGGCAGCGGGCGCGGGCGGGCATCCAGGACTGGCGTGCCGCCTCGACAGGGCCGCTGCGGGAGGAGCTGGGCAACACGGCTCCCAGAAAGGGGAGTTCGGCGCGGGGCACGGTCACCGAGGCCGCGCTCACCGCCCTCGACACGCGCACGGGCACGGCGAAACTCGTCGCCACCGTCCGTGTCGAGGTCACGCCCCCCGGATCGAAGCCGCCGACCACGGACCGCAAGCGCCTGGAAGCGGTTCTGGCCCGCACGGGCGAGGGCGAGTGGAAGGTCAAGGCGCTGAGTGCGGTGCCGCTGCCACGGACGGCGAAGGAGGACGAAAGCCGATGACACGCCTCCCGCAGCTCGTGACACGGCTGCCCCATCTCGTGACGCGGCTGGCCCCGGACGAAGAGCCGGTGAAGACCCGCCGCAGCGTCCGGCGCCTCGTCCCCGCCGTGTGTGCCGCGCTGCTCGTCCTCGCCGGGTCCGGGTTCTTCTACGGTGCCCATCAGCTGAAGTCCACTCCGTCCGCCCGCAACCACGCGCTGACCGACGCCGAGGCGACCACTCGCGTCGCCGGTGACGTCGGCAACGCCCTCGCCCGCGTGTTCTCGTACGCGCCGGACGGTCTGGCGACGACCGAGCGTGCGGCACGGTCCGTCCTCGCGGGGCGGGCGGAGCGCCAGTACACGGAACTGATGGGCCGGGTCCGCGCGGACCTCGCCGCGCAGCGGGTCACGCTCAGCACACAGGCCGTACGGACCGGAGTGATCGAACTCGACGGTGACACCGCGCAGTTGCTGGTCTTCCTCGACCAGCTCTCGCACCGCGGAAAGGCCGGCACCACCGCCGCGGCGGCCCAGCTGACGGTGACCGCGCGACGGGAGAACGACCAGTGGCGCATCGTCGACATCAGGACCCGCTGAGCGGGCGCGGGGAGAGGGGAACGCAGATGAGACGCGGGACAAGCGGACCGGCCCGGGGCGGGCCGCTCAGGGCCCTGCCGGTCACGGCGTTCGCCCTCGTACTCGCCCTGCTCGCGGGCGGTTTCGCCGCGTGGGCGGGCTGGGGCTGGTACGACGCGGCCCACGAGGACACCGCGGGCTACGCCGAGCAGCGCGACGCCGCACTCGCCGCCGGTGAGCAGGCCGTGCAGAACCTCAACACCCTCGACCACCGCAGCCTCGACCGCGGCCTGGACCTCTGGGAGTCCTCCACCACCGGCGAGCTGCACGAGCAACTGGCGTCCGGGAGGGACGAGTTCGCCACCCAGGTGAAGGCCGCGAAGACCGTGACCACGGCCACGGTGCTCGCCGGCGCGCTCACCGAACTCGACGACCGGGCGGGCCGGGCCCGCGTGCTGGTCGCCCTGCGGGTGACGGTGAAGGCCCCCGGCGACAAGAGCACCGACAAGGACAGCCGCATGCTCGGCGAACTGACCCGCACCGACGGCCACTGGAGACTCAGCGCCCTGGGCCAGGCTCCGGTCGGCGGCACGTCGGCCGGCTGACCGGCAGCAGGAGAGGACGACACACGATGCCGACGACCCGCCACCACCTGAACAACCAACGCCGCCGCCAGGCCCGCGAAGCCCTCCGCGCCCCGACGGCGACCGGCGCCCCCGGGCCCCGCGAAACCCTACGCACGCCGCCGCCCACCAGCGCCTCCCTGTCTCGGGGCACCCTGCGCACTCTGCTCCCCACCCGTGCCACGACGGCGCCCGCCCGAAAGAGCCCACCCGCGCCCCGCCGCCGCACCCTCGTGGTGCTCTGCCTGCTGACCCTCGTCCTCGGCGGCTTCGCCGGCTGGGCGCACGCCCGCGCACAGGATCTCCGCGACACCCCGGCCGCACGCAACACCGCCCTCTCCGACACCGCCCGCACCAGCGAGATCAAGGGCCAGTCGACCAAGGCCGTCGCCGGGCTCTTCTCGTACGACCACACCGAACCCCGTGCCCTCGACAAGGCCGCGCGGCAGTGGCTGACGGGACGCGCCGTCGCCCAGCACCGGGAGCTGCTCGGCGACCTCCGCAAGCGGGCGGACCAGCAGAAGGCCGTGATCACCACCACGGTCACCGACAGCGCCGTCGAGCGCATCGACGGGGACCGGGCCCGCGTCCTGGTCTACGCCGATCAGAGCAGCGTCAGCACGGCCGGCGGCAAGAAGGCCAAGGACGACGGCACGTACGCCGGGGCGATGTTCGCCGTCGACCTCCAGCGGCGCGACGGCCGTTGGCTCGTCTCCGGCATCGACACCTTCAGCCGCTGAACCCCGCACGCGCCTCATCAGGGAGTGACAGGCCATGCCCGAACACCGTGCCCGACGCCTGCCCGTCCGGACCCGGCGGGGTCTGCGGGCCACCGCCATCGCCGTGACCGCGGTGGCGGCGCTCACGGCCTCCCAGGCCCCCGGACTCCCGCAGCGGGCGAGCGCCCACCCGGCCGCCGACGACCGTACCGCCCCGGCCGCGGACCTCCCGAACACCGAACCCGCCCCGCCCGACGACGGCTCGTACCACACCGAACTCCCGCCGCTCGTCACCCCGGATGCCCCGCCGCGCACCGAGCGGGCCGCCCGGGAACGTGCCGAGTCCGGCATCCCGGGGGCGGTGCTGCGCGCCTACCGCTCCGCGGAGCGGTCCGTCGGCCGGACGGACCCCGGCTGCGCGCTGCCCTGGGAACTGCTCGCCGCCATCGGCAAGGTGGAGTCCGGACAGGCGCGCGGCGGCGCGGTCGACCGGCACGGCACCACGCTCGGCCGGATCGCGGGTCCGGCGCTCGACGGCCGGAACTTCGCCCTGATCCTGGACAGCGACGACGGGGTCCACGACGGCGACACGGTGTACGACCGGGCGGTGGGGCCGATGCAGTTCCTGCCGTCGACGTGGGCGCGGTGGGGTGCGGACGGCAACGGGGACGGCCGCCGCGACCCCGACAACATCTTCGACGCGGCCCTGGCCGCAGGGCACTACCTGTGTGCCGGGAACCGCGACCTGAGCCGGGCCGCCGATCTCGACCGGGCGGTCCTCAGCTACAACCACTCCCGCGCCTACCTCGAACTGGTCCGCTCCTGGCTGGACTTCTACCGGCGGGGCGTGCACGCCGTGCCCGACGGCAAGGGCGTCATCCCGGAGTCTCCCGGAGCCGGTGGCGACACCCCGGCGACGAAGCCGTCCGACAAGGGCGGCCGCGGGGGCGGCGGAGGCACCGGCGGCAAGGGCGACGACGACGGCATCATCATCGGCCCCGACCCCAGGCCCACCTCGTCCCCGTCTCCCTCGCGCCCCGTGCCGCCCTCGCCGTCACCCCGGCCGTCCCCGTCCCCGACGGGACCGGGCCCCTCGCCGTCACCGGAGCCCTCCCCGTCGCCGACTCCCTCGCCCACGCCGACCCCCGACCCCTCCAGCTCGAACACCTGCCCGCCCACCCCGCAGGACTGCCCGTCCGGATCGGCGAGTCCCTCACCGGAGACGGGCGCGTCGCCGACCGCCGACGCGTCGGTCGCTCCCATGCCGTAGGCGAGTGCCGGACGCACACCACGCCAATTGGCGGAATCTGTACGGTGATACGGGAGTGGCGGCCCGTCCGGGCGCGGAGTGGGCGAGCGAGGTTGCGGTGGCGCGTTGTCGAGCGGTCCGCTTCGGCCGCGAACCGGGCAAGGGCGCGGCGTGTTGAGCCACCGGCCTGTCGAAGGGGCCCCGAGTGGCAACTGGCCAAATCATCACCCCAGTTCAGGGGAGATCTCGGCCGTGGTGCCGACGGCGCGGTGGAGCGTCCGTCCGGCCCGGACGGACGGCGTTCGGCGGGCCCGCCCGTGCACTGGCCGCGTTCTTTTCCGCACAGCCCGGTTTGCGGACGGGTTGCCGGGGCACACGCGGCGATGCGACATACGACGGGCGGCAGCAACGCGCGGTCGGTCGGGCGAACTGGCCGAGTGGTGACGCAAAAGCACCGACAGAGCACTCTCCGTTCAACCTCAGGGGGTTGCTTGCACGTGACTCGCCGTGAAGACTGTGGCCGAGTTCCATCGAAACGAAGGCGTTCCGGGGGGTCGCATCATGCCAATCGTGGCAAGACACACGCTGCGCATGCGTACTCTCACATCGTTTCGAACGGCCGGGTCTGGGGGTCCGCTGTCCGTCCAGGAGCCGGGAGGGTTCCGCGCACTCGGTGCGCGGGAGGTATCGCCGAGGGGGATGGGTCATGGCTGTTTGGCGCGCCGCACGACTGAGCCGACTGCGGGGCCGTGGCCGGCCCTACAGCAGCCGAGGCATCCTGCGCCGCATGTGTTGAGGGCCGTGAGCCCGCCCTGATGTCGCACTGAGGCCGAACGACTGTCCCGTCGTACAGCGACTGTCCCGTCGCGCGAGGACCTCGCGACACGTGCTGTTCTCGCTCAGGTCCGGGCGACGCGACAGTGGCGCAGCCGCGCCCGGCGCCCCGCCCCGGCCGGGCCCACCACACCCCTGTGCGCGTGACTCCACCGTGCCCGCACGCGCCAGCCGCTAGCAAGGGAGACAAGGTGACCAGCAAGCAACCGACCGGCGAGCGACCCCTCTTGGAGGAGTTACCCGACCGCTGGCGGAGCTTACGCGAGACAGGGCCGGTGCGGTACGACGAGATCCAGCACGTCTGGCAGGTGCTCGACCACGAGACCGTCTCCGCCGTGCTCGCCGACCCGGCGACGTACTCCTCGGAGCTCTCCACGCTCGCACCCACCCAGTCCGACTTCGAGACCTTCACCCAGGGCAACTTCGTCGGCATGGACCCGCCGGAGCACCGGAAGCTCCGCACCCTGGTGAGCCAGGCGTTCACCCCGCGTGTCGTACAAGGACTCGAACCCCGCATCGAGGCGGTGTGCGCCCGGCTCCTCGACGACGTGGCGGACCGCGACCGGTTCGACCTGGTCGACGCGCTGGCCTACCCGCTGCCGATCATCGTCATCGCCGAACTGCTCGGCATCCCCGCGGAGGAGCACCGGCTCTTCCAGGAGTGGGCGAGCGTCCTCTTCGGCGGCGACCAGCTCGGCGAGGCGCCCGACATGGCCGACCTGGAGCGGGCGCTGGAAGCCATCGCTCCCACCGTGCGCGAGATGAACGGCTACATGCTGGACCACATCCGCGCCCGTCGCGCCGACCCCGGCGACGACCTCACCAGCAGACTCATAGCCGCCGAGGTGGACGGTGTGCGCCTCGCCGACCAGGAGATGGTCGGCTTCGTGGCCCTGCTCCTTGTGGCCGGGCACATCACCACGACCGCGCTGCTCGGCAACGCGATCGTCACCTTCGAGCGGCGCCCCGACGTCGATGCCGCGCTGCGCGCCGACCCCACGCGCGTCCCGGCCGCCGTCGAGGAGGTCCTGCGCTGGCTGCCGCCCTTCCCCGAACTGGGCCGCAGGGTCACCCGGCCCGTGGTCCTCGGCGGTCACGAGATCCCGGCCGACACGATGGTGATGGCCCACCTCGGCGCCGCCAACCGGGACCCCGCCCGCTTCACCGCGCCCGACGTCTTCGACGTGACCCGAAGCCCCAACCCGCACTTGACCTTCGGGCACGGCATCCACTTCTGTTTCGGCGCGCCGCTGGCCAGGCTGGAAGCGCGGATCGCTCTTCACATGTTGCATGAACGATTCCGCAAATTGGTGATCCCCTCTTATGAGGACATCGTCCACCAGAACCCGGCCGTGCTCATCGGCGTACGACATCTGCCCGTAGAGGTCGGCAGACCGTAGTCAACCGGCGTACACAGCGCCCCCTCCGGCCGGTCCGCACCGCTCGTTCCCCGGCCGGATCGGCACACCCGCTCATGAGACCCATCCAACGGGAGTCCCCTTCTCATGCCCTACACCATTTCTCCTGCTCCGGTCGCCTTACGGGCGCCGTCGCTGTTGCGCCGCGAGCTGCAGGACCGGCTCGGCGACCTGGCCCGTACCCACCGGGTGCCCGGCGCCCAACTGGCCGTGGACACCGGCAGCGACGTCGTCGCCGTGCACACCGGTACCGCCGACGTCACCACCGGCAGCCCCTTCACCGCGGACACCGCGGTTCCGCTGGGATCGCTGACGAAGCCCTTCACCGCCGCGCTCGTCATGCTCCTGGCCGACGACGGTGACCTCGACCTGGACGAGCCGGCCGCCGAACACCTGGGCGAGCTGACCGGCACTCCGGACGTGACGGTCCGTCAACTGCTCGGTCACACAGGCGGTTTGCCCACGGGGCCGGACTCCGACACCGCCGCCGCGACCACCCCGGCGCGCTACCTGAAGGCCGTCTGCACCGCCCGCGATCTGCTGTTCGCGCCCGGTACCGACTTCTCCTACTCCAACGCCGGCTACGTCGCCGCCGGACGGCTGGTGGAGGCGGTCACCGGCATGCAGTGGCACGAGGCCGTGCGGGTGCTGCTTCTCGAACCGCTCGGTGTCGTGCCCGCGTTCATCGGCGACACCGCACCCGGACGTCCATTGGCCGCGGGGCACGCCGTCAACACCGCCACCGGGCAGCCGGTCGCCGCCCGGCAGAACCTGGCACCGCTGGAGGCACCGGCCGGCGCGCTGGCCGCCAGCGCCCTGGACCTGGTCGCGTTCGGCAACGCGCTGACCGGCCGCTCCGATCTGCTGCCCCCCGCCGCCGCCAAGGAGATGCGCAGGGCCGAGACCGCCGCCGATCCGGGGACGCTCGCCGACGGCTGGGGCGCCGGAGTCGCCCTCTACCAGCGGGACGGCCGGGTGTGGTGCGGCCACGACGGCAACGCCCAGGGCACGTCCTGCCACCTGCGGGCCGACCCCGAGAGCGGGGTCGTGGTGGGCTTCACGGGCAACGCCGGGGGCGCCACCGCCCTCTGGCGCGACCTCGCAGAGGACCTGGCCCGGCTCACCGGCGTCCGGGTGCCCGCCGAGGTGCTCACGGCGGATCGGGGGCGCCCCGTCGGCCTGCCCGACTGCGTCGGCACCTACCGCAACGGCACCACGACCTACCGCGTCGCGCCAGGACCGGACGGTACGCCGGCCCTGTCGGTCGACGGGGACCTGGCCCTGCCGCTGGTCTGCTACGCCGATCTGTCCTGCGATCTGCGAGATCCGGCCACCGGGCGTGTCGAACCCGGTGGCCGGTTCCATCGCGATCCGGCCACCGGCACGATCGACCGGGTGCAGATATCCGGGCGCACTGCGCGCCGGGATGACTACGGCTGAGGGCGACTGTCGCCGTTGGGGTGGGCTCCGGCGGGTGTGGCTTCCGGTGGGGGCTGATGGTGTGTCGGGTTCGGGTCCCACGGGGGTCGGCTGGGGGCCCACCGCCTGCTGCCTGGGGGCTGATGCGCGTAGACGCCTTGCCGTGTGGCACCGGTCGGATCCGGCGACTCCGGTCACTGGACCGAGGGCCGGGTTCACAGAGGGGGTCGGCGCCGATCGGCTTCCGGTCAGAGGCGTGCCTCCGGGCTCGGCGGCTCGGCCCACCGGTTCTGGGGCGGCGGCCACCGGCCCGGCGGTCAGGTTGCGAAGCCCAGCGAGCCAGTGGGTCGTTCGTCTGTGCGGGCTGCGGCTCCGATACCGGTCCCTGCCCGTCGGCCATCGCACCACCCCGTCGTACACGGTTCGCCCCCCTCACAGAGTCACCGTCCCGTTCCGCCGCACCGCCGCGCACACCCGGTGTGTCACGTCCGATCCAGCGCGCCGCCCACCAGGCGGAGCCGGACCGGCCGCGTGGCCCGCGCCGCATCGCCCCGCTCTCAAGAAGGACTTCACCCATGACGGACCTGCACGACAAGCCCGCACCGGCGTCCTCCCTGCCGCAGGGCGGCCCCACCGCCGACGCATCCGAGAACGGGGCGGCTTCGGCGTATCCGACGCTCGTCGAGCTTTTCGCCGCCTGGGTGGCCCGGACCCCGGACGCACCGGCCCTCACCGATGGCCGACGGACGTGGACCTACCGTGAACTGGCCGCCCGCACCGGGCGTTTGGCCGCGCACCTGCGGGGCCGGGGAGCGGGGCCGGACCGGGTGGTGGCCCTTGTCCTGCCGCGCTCCATGGAGCTGATCGCGGCGGAGCTGGCGGTCGCGCGGGCGGGCGCCGCCTTCCTGCCGGTGGACCCGGCCTACCCCGCCGAGCGCCGTGCGCTGATGCTCGCCGACGCCGCGCCCGCGCTGACCCTGGACGATCCGCGCCAGGTGCGCGAACTGCTGGAGAGCGAAGGGGTGGCGGAGGACGCGGCCGGCCCCGGCGTCGACGCCGATCACGCGGCGTACGTCATCTACACCTCCGGTTCCACCGGCACCCCCAAGGGCGTGACGGTGACGCACCGCGGCATCGGCGGTTTTACCGCGGCGGCCGGGGAACGGTACGCGGTGGGCCCCGGCGACCGGGTGCTCCAGTTCTCGTCGCCGAGCTTCGACGCCTCCGTCCTGGAGCTGTTCATCTCCGTCCTGTCCGGTGCCACGCTCGTCGTACCGCCGCACGGGCCCTGGTTGGGCGACGAACTCGCCGAGGTCCTGGACGAGCACCGCATCACCCACACCCTCATCCCGCCCGCGGCGCTGGCCTCTCTGCCCGACCCGGCGCTGGGCACCGCCCGGCACCTGCGCACGCTGATCGTGGGAGCCGAGGCCTGCCCGGCCGGGCTCGTGGACCGCTGGGCACCCGGCCGCCGCATGATCAACTCGTATGGTCCGACGGAGACCACCATCGTCGCCACGTGGACCGGGCCGCTCACCGCGGGGAGCGGTACGCCGACGATCGGCGGCGCTCTGCCGCACACCCGGGTGTACGTCCTGGACGCCGCGATGCGGCCCGTGCCGCCCGGTGTCGACGGCGAGTTGTTCGTGGGCGGTGATGCGGTGGCCCGCGGCTACCTGGGACGTCCCGGGCTGACGGCGGCGCGTTTCGTCGCCGATCCGTTCGGCGCGCCGGGCGCACGTCTGTACCGGACCGGTGACCGGGTGCGGTGGACCGCCGAGGGAGAGCTGGAGTTCCTGGGCCGGCTGGACCGACAGGTGAAGATCCGCGGCTTCCGGATCGAGCCGGGCGAGGTCGAGGCGGCGCTGCGCCGGGCCGGCGCGGGCGCGGTCGACGAGGCTGTGGTCGTCGTACGCGAGGACGTACCGGGCCATCAACGCCTCGTCGCCTACGTCACCGCAACTACGCAGCCTCCGCCTACCGGCTCCACGGGTCTTGCCGGTTCCACCGGCGGCTCCACGGGTCTTGCCGGTTCCACCGGCGGCTCCACGGGCCTTGCCGGTTTCACCGGCGGCTCCACCGGCCTCGTCGGTTCTACCGACGGCCTTAGCGGCCTTACCGGCTCCAACGGCGGCCCTACGGGCTCCACCGCCGGCTACTCCGGTTCTACCAGTTCCTCCGGCTCCACCGGTTCTCCCGACCCTGCCGGGTCCACCGGCCCCGCCAGCGGGAACGAGCTCACCGGCGCCTCCGCCAGCCCGAACGAGCCCACCGACGCCCCGCCCACCCCGAACGACCCGGCGGCACCCAGCAGCCTCCCCGCCACCGCCACCGCCACCGCCACCGCCTCCACCCCCGCCCCGCGGCCCACCGCGTCGCCCCTCGACCCCGCCGCCCTGCGTGCCGCCCTCGCGGCCGTGTTGCCGGGGCACATGGTGCCGTCCGCCATCGTGGTGCTCGAGCGGATGCCGCTCACGCCGCAGCACAAGATCGACCGGCGGGCCCTGCCCGTGCCGGAGCGGTCGGTGGCGGGCGGGCATGTGTCGCCGCGGACGGTCGAGGAGCGGGTCCTCGCCAGGATCTGGGCGGATGCCCTCGGCGTCGACGAGGTCGGGGTGACCGATGACTTCTTCGATCTGGGCGGGGAGTCGATCCTCGCCGCCCGTGTGCTCGCCCGGGTCCGGGACGACCTGGGCGTCCGGCTGACCGTGCGGGACGTGTTCACCGCACGGACGATCGCCGCGCTGGCGCCCCTGCTCGCCGATCCGTCGGCCGCCGCGCCGCCGGAGCCGATCCCGCCGGCCCCGCGCGAGGGCGGGCTGCCACTGTCCAGCGCGCAGCGGAGGCTGTGGTACCTGGATGACCTGACCGAGGGCGGCACTGAGTACAACACCGGTGTCTCGCTCAGGCTGCGCGGTGCCCTGGACCGAGACGCACTGCACCGCTCTCTGCTCCGGCTCGCGGCCCGGCACGACTCCCTGCGCACCACGTTCCCCACGGTCGACGGCCAGGGTGTGCAGCTTGTCGCGCCGGAGCCGGATGTTCCCCTGCTGACCGCCGATCTCACCGGCGTACCCGATGCGCGGCGCGACGAGGCCATCGAGGAAGTGCTCACCGAGGAGCTGGGGCGCCCGTTCGACCTGGCGGCCGGACCGCTCACCCGGGCGCTCCTCGTCCGGTTCGCCAGCGAGGATCACCTGCTGCTTCTGGCCCAGCACCACATCGTCACCGACGGCTGGTCGGTCGGCATCCTCACCCGTGAACTCGCCGCTCTCTACCACGCGGAGGCCACCGGTGAGCCGGACGGGCTGACGCGGCCCGCCGTCCAGTACCCGGACTTTGCGGTCTGGGAGCGCCGGCAGCGGGCCGGTGACGCGGACATCGCCGATCTGGCGTACTGGAAGCGGCACTTGGCGGATCTCCAGCACCTGGAGCTGCCCACGGACCGGCCCCGCCCCGCCGAGCGCACCACCGTCGGCGCGACCCACCGGCACGTGCTGTCCGCGGAGTTGACGTCCCGGCTGCGGCAACTAGCAGCGGGCCGCGGCACCACGGCGTTCACGCTCTTCGCGGGGGCCGCCGCGCTGTTGTTCTCCCGCTATTCGGGGCAGCGGGACGTCGCGTTCGGCACCGTCACCACCGGACGCGGTCGCCGGGACCTGGAGGATGTGCCGGGCTTCTTCGCCAACACCGTCGTGCTCCGCGGCGAGGTGGATGAACGGGCGACCGTGGACCGCTTCGTGGAGACGATGCGGACGACGGTGCTTGACGCCTTCGCCCACGACGGGGTTCCGTTCGACCGGGTGGTGGAGGAGCTGGCTCCGCCCCGCGACCCGAGCCGCACCCCGCTGGTGCAGGTGCTCGTCGTGCAGCAGACCGCCTCTCCCGCGCTGCCGCTCGCCGGTGGGCTGCGCGTCACCGACCATCCGTTGCCCCGCCCTGCCGCCCGCTTCGACCTCGTCCTGGAGTTCACGCCGGACTCGGACGGCGGCTGCGTGCTGACCGTCGAGTTCAACAGGGACCTGTTCGACGCGGCGACCGTGACCCGGATGACCGCCCATCTGCACCGGCTCCTGGAAGGCATGGCGGAAGGACCCGGCCGCAGGCTCGCCGAACTGCCCATGCTCGCCGCCGAGGAACAGCGCACGCTGGTGGACCGCTGGAATCCGCCCGCCCGCGCACAGCGGAAGGACGAGTACGGCACGCTGCCCGCGCTGCTCCACGCCCAGGCGGCGAGGACCCCGGACCGTACCGCCGTCGTCTGCGGCCCGGACCGGCTCGCCTACGCCGAAGTCACCCGGCGCGCGTCCCGTCTCGCCCGGCTGCTCGTCGCGCGCGGCGCGGGACCCGAGACGCTCGTCGCGCTCTGCCTGCCGCGCACCGCCGACCTCGTGCCCGTGCTGTGGGCGGTGCTCGCCTCGGGCGCCGGCTACCTCCCGGTCGACCCGGCCTACCCCGCCGAGCGGGTCCGCTTCATGCTCGACGACGCCCGGCCCGCCCTCGTCCTCGCCACCCGGGAGACCGCCTCCGCGCTGCCCCCGGAGTGCGTACCGCTGCTTCTGGAGGACTGCGCCGCGCCGGACGAGCCCGAGCCGCAACTGACCGGCGCCCAGTCGGCCGATGCCCCGCTGACCGACGCCGACCGGCTGCGGCCGCTGCTGCCCGACCATCCCGCGTACGTCATCTACACCTCGGGTTCCACGGGCCGCCCCAAGGGCGTGGTGGTCAGCCACCGCAGTGCCGCCGCGCTGGCCGAGTGGGCGGGAGAGCGGTTCGGGCCCGAGGGCCTGGCCCATGTGATCGCCTCCACCTCCCTCAACTTCGACGTCTCCGTCTTCGAACTGCTCTGCCCCCTGACGGCCGGCGGCACCGTCGAGGTCGTCGCCGATCTGCCGGCCCTCGCCGACGGCACCGGGCCCCGGCACGCCACGCTGCTCAGCGGCGTGCCGTCCGTCGTCTCCCGGCTCGTCGCGGGCGGCACGGCACCGCTGACCGCCGACACCGTCGTCCTCGCCGGCGAGGCCCTGCCCGCGCAGACCGTGCAGGACCTGCGGGCCGCCATGCCCGGCTGCCGGATCGCCAACGTCTACGGCCCCACCGAGGCCACCGTGTACGCCACCGCCTGGTTCGCCGGCGACGGGACGCCGGAGCAGGCACCGCCCATCGGCGACCCGGTGGCGCTCACCCGCACGTACGTCCTGGACACCTCCCTGCGACCGCAGCCCGTCGGCGTCCCCGGCGAGCTGTATCTGGGGGGCGGCGGCCTGGCCCGCGGCTACCTGAACCGGCCAGGACTGACCTCCGCCCGGTTCGTCGCCGACCCGTTCGGCGCGCCGGGAGAGCGCATGTACCGCACCGGCGACCTGGTGCGCCGGCGCCGCGACGGCGTACTCGAATACGTGGGCCGCACGGACCAGCAGGTGAAGGTGCGCGGCTTCCGCATCGAACTGGGGGAGGTGGAGGAGGCGTTGCGCGGCTGCGCGGGCGTCGCCGAGGCGGCGGCCGTCGCCGCCACCGACGGCGACCGCAGCCGGCGCCTGGTCGGCTACGTCGTCCCGGCCGCCGGCCACCGCACCGATCCCGAGGCGGTGCGCCGGGACCTCGGCCGCACGCTGCCCGACTACATGGTCCCGTCGACCGTCGTCGTCCTCGACGCCCTCCCGCTCAACCCCAACGGCAAGCTCGACCGCGCCCGGCTGCCCAGTCCCGGCCCCGCCGTGCGCGCGGTACGGCACGTCGCGCCGCGCACCCCCACCGAGCACGTCCTCGCCCGGATCTGGGCGGAGGTGCTGCGGGAGGAACGCGTCGGCGTCGACGACAACTTCTTCGAACTCGGCGGCGACTCGATCCTCAGCATCCAGGTGGTGGCCCGCGCCCGGCAGGAGGGTTTGCCGCTCACCTCCCGGGACCTCTACCAGCACCAGACCGTGGCCGCCCTCGCGCACCGCGCGGACGCCGCGGCGGGCCCGCGCGAAGCCGCCCCCGCACCGGAGGCGCCGACCGGCACGGCCCCCCTCACCCCCATCCAGCACTGGCTGTTCGACACCGCAGGAGAACGCGCAGGCCACTTCTCCCAGGCGCTGACCCTGCGGATGCCCGCCGACCTGGACCCGGCGGCGCTGGAGGACGCGCTGAACGACCTGGTCGCCCACCACGACGCCCTGCGCTCCCGCTTCACCCCGGGTGAGCCGGCGGGCTGGCACATCGACGAGCGGGCCCCCCGCCTCCAACTGGCCCACCACACCGGCCCGGAGACGGACACCCCGCACTTCGGGCCGTTCGACCTCACCCGTGGACCGCTGCTGCGGGCGGTGCTGCACGCCCCCGACGACGGCGTGTCCCACCTGCTGCACCTCGCCGTACACCACCTGGTGGTCGACGGCGTCTCCTGGCGGCTGCTCCTCGAAGACCTGGACCGCGCCTACCGGGCCCGCCACGCGGGCGAGGACGGCGCCGCGGCACTGCCCGCGAAGTCCTCGCCGCTGCGGCAGTGGGCCCGCAGACTGGCCGCCCACGCGGCGGGCGGCGGCTTCGACGACGAGCGCGCGTACTGGGCCGAGGCGGTCCCCGCCACCGCGCCCGCGCTGCCCGCCGGCCTGACGGACGGGCCCGGCACCTACGCCGAGCAGAGGTCGCATACCGTGCGCCTCGACGCCGAGACGACCTCGGCCCTCCTACGCACCCTGCCCGACACCTACCGCACCCAGGCCAACGACGTCCTGCTCGGCGCGCTCGGCCGGGCACTGTGCGGCTGGAGCGGCACGGAGCGGGTGCTGGTGGACGTCGAGGGGCACGGCCGCGAGGAGCTCTTCGACGAACTGGACATCAGCCGCACGGTCGGCTGGTTCACGACCCGGCACCCCGTCGCGCTCGCCGTCCCCCAGGACGCCGGCTGGGACACCGTGCTGAAACAGGTCAAGGAGCAGTTGCGTGCCGTACCCCGCAACGGCCTCGGCCACGACGTGCTGCTCCGGCTGGCCGGCTCGGGGACACCGCGCACCGCGGCCGCGCAGATCAGCTTCAACTACCTGGGCCGCATGGACACACCGGATGACCCCGACAGCCTCTACCGGGGTACCGTACGCCCGCTGGAACTGGACGCCGACCCGACGGTCGAGCGCCCGCACGCCCTTGAAGTTGTTGGCCAACTGGTCGGCGACGTGCTGGAGTTCACCTGCTTCTACGCCGAATCGCCCGGCCGTGAGGACACCGTCGCGGACCTCGCGGGGCGCTTCAGTGACGCGCTCACCGACCTGGCCCGGCACGCCGTCCGCCCGGGCGCCGCGGGGCGCACCCCGTCCGACTTCCCGCTGGCCCGGCTCGACCAGGCCGCCGTGGACCGGATCACGGGCGAGGACCCGGCCGCGGTGGCCGACGTCCTGCCGCTCACGCCCACCCAGGCGGGCATGCTCTTCCACGGCCTGTCGCAGGACGACCGCGGCGTGTACGTCCAGCAGTTGACGTTCGTCCTGGACGGCGTGCCCGACCCGGCGGCCCTCGCCGCGGCCTGGCAGTACGTGACCGACCGCACCGAGGTGCTGCGCGGCCGGGTCGTCTGGCAGGACGTACCCGAACCGCTCCTTGTGGTGGAGCGCCATGCGGCGGTGCCCGTCACCCACGTCGACTGGCGCGACCTGACGGAGGACGAGCGCCGCGCCCGCCTCGGCGACCTGCTGACCCGGGACCGCGCCGACGGCATCGACCTCGGGCGGGCCCCGCTCCAACGCCTCCTGCTCGCCCGCGTCTCCGACACCGCCGTGCGCGTGGTGTGGTCCTTCCACCACCTGCTCCTCGACGGCTGGAGCATGTTCCAGGTGCTCTCGGACGTCTTCGCCCACCACGCCGGACCCGACGATGCCGCCCTCCCACACCGCCCGTCCTACCGGGAGTACGTGGCCTGGCTGCGGCAGCGCGACCGGGAAGCGGCCGAACGGCACTGGCAGCGCAGGCTCTCCGGCCTGACCGAGGCCACGCCGCCGCCCTACGACCGCGAACCGCGCGAGGCGCACCGCGCCGAGTCCACGCACGCGGTCCACGGCACGCTGCCCGCGGCCGACACGCGGGCGCTGGAAGAGCTCGCCCGCACCTCGGGCCTCACCCTGAACACCCTGGTGCAGGGCGCCTGGGCGCTGCTGCTCGCCCGGCAGGCGGGCCGCGACGAGGTGGTGTTCGGCACCACCGTCTCCGGCCGTCCCGCCGAGCTGCCCGGCGCCGAGGCCATGACCGGCCTGTTCATCACCACCCTGCCCACCCGGGTCACCGTCCCCGGCGACGGCACCCTGCTCGACTGGCTGCGCGCCCTCCAGCACGACCAGAGCGAGGACCGGCGCTTCGACCACCTGCCGCTCACCCGGCTGAAGACGTTCACCGAACTCCCCGAGCGCGTCGGCCTTTTCGACAGCATCGTCGTCTTCGAGAACTACCCGGTGGACGACGACCTCGCCGCCGCCCACGGGCTCCGCCTTAGCGGCCTGGAAGGCGTCGAGACCACCAACTACCCGCTGAGCCTGACCGCTTACCCGGGCACGGAGCTGGGCCTGCGCCTCGGCTACGACCCCGAGCTGTTCGACACCGACACGGCCGAGCGTATGGCCGAGTACCTCACCGTCCTGCTCACCGGCATGACCACCGGCTCGGCACTGCCGCCCGCCCGGCTGCCGCTGCTCGGCGAGGACCGCCGCGAACAGGTCCTGCGGGCCTGGAACGACACCGCCACCGACCTGCCCGACACCACCGTCGCCGACCTCTTCGCCGCCCAGGTGCGCCGCACACCCGACGCCGTGGCCCTGGAAGCGGGGGGCGAGCACCTCACGTACCGTGAACTAGACGCGCGGGCAGCCCAGTTGGCGGCAAGCCTCGCTGGCGCCGGGGTGTGCCCGGAGCGTCCGGTCGGCGTCCTCATGGATCGTTCCGTCGACCTGATCGTGGCTCAGCTGGCGCTTGTGCGCACGGGCGGCGTGTACGTACCGCTGGACGGCAGGGCACCCGCCGAGCGGCTGCGCAGGACCGTGGCCGAGGCCGGGGCCGAGCTGCTGCTCACCGATGCCGCCTGGGAGGCGACGGCCCGCGAGGTGCTGCCGGGCGACCGCGTCCTGCGCGCCGACGGCACCTTCGAGCCGCACACCGGCCCGGTGCCCCACCAGGCCGTGCACCCCGACAACGTCCAGTACCTGATGTTTACTTCGGGCTCCACCGGCACCCCCAAGGGCGTCGCGGTCCGCCAGCGGGACGTCGTCGCGCTCGCCCTCGACCGGGCCTTCGCCGCGCACGACCGGGTCCTCGTGCACTCGCCGCATGCCTTCGACGCCGCCACCTACGAGGTCTGGGTGCCGCTGCTGCGCGGCGGCACCGCCGTCCTCGCCCCGCCCGTCGATCTCGACGCTGCCCATGTCCGACACGCCGTCACCGAGCAGCGGGTGAGCTGCCTTTGGCTGACCGCGGGCCTGTTCCGCCTGCTCGCCCAGGAGGACCCCGCCTGCCTGCGCGGGGTCCGCGAGGTGTGGACCGGCGGCGAGGCGGTGCCGGGGGCGGTCGTACGCCGGGTCCTCGACGCCTGCCCCGGCCTGACCGTGGTCGACGGCTACGGCCCCACCGAGACCACCACCTTCGCCACCCGCCGCGTCTTCCGCTCCGGCGACCCGCTGCCCGCCGTACTGCCCATCGGACGCCCGCTCGACAACACCCGCGTGTACGTCCTAGACGGCACCCTCCAGCCGCAGCCCCCGGGCATCCCCGGCGAGCTGTACATCGCCGGCGCGGGACTGGCCCGGGGCTACGCGCGTCGGCCCGGCGCGACCGCCGCCCGCTACCTCGCCGATCCCTACGGGCCGCCCGGCAGCCGCATGTACCGCACCGGCGACGTCGTGCGCTGGAGCGCCGACGGCGAACTGCACTTCGTCGGCCGCGCGGACGACCAGATCAAGATCCGCGGCTTCCGCGTCGAACCCGCCGAGATCGAGGCCAGGCTCACCGCCCACCCGGCCGTCGCCGAGGCCGTCGTCTCCCTGTACGAGGACGGCGGACGCAAGCGCCTCGCCGCCCACCTCGTGCCGTCGTGCGACACCGAACTGCCCTCCGCCGCCGGGCTGCGCACCCACCTGGCGGCCGGGCTGCCCGACTACATGCTGCCCGCCGCGTTCGTCACCGTGCCCGAGCTGCCCCTGACCGCCAACGGCAAGGTCGACCGGCGGCGGCTGCCCGCCCCCGAGTGGGCGGCGGGCGGCGAGCAGGCCCACCGCGCCCCGCGCACCGAGGCGGAACGCGTCCTCGCCGGGATCTGGTCCGAGCTGCTCGGCGTGGCACGGGTCGGCGTGGACGACAACTTCTTCATGCTGGGCGGCGACTCCATCCTCAGCATCCAGGTGGTGTCCCGCGCCCGCGCGGCAGGGCTCGCGCTCAGCCCCCGCGACCTCTTCCGGCACCCCACCGTGGCCGAACTGGCCGCCGCCACCGAGGGCGCCGCGCGCGCCGTCGCCGGGACCGGACCCGTCACCGGGGCGGCGGACCTCCTGCCGATCCAGCACTGGTTCCTCGACCCGCGCCCCGCGCACCCCGCCTTCTTCAACCAGTCCGTCGTCGTCGAGACGCCCGGCGCCGTCGACCAGGACGCCCTGCGCACCGCCCTCACCGCCCTGTGGACGCACCACGACGCCCTGCGCGCCCGGTTCCTCCTTGACGACGAAGGCGACGACGAGGGCGCCTGGCGGCAGGACATCGCCGCCGCCGAAGGACCGATACCCGAGCTGCTCCAGGTGCACGACCCGGCGGACGAGGAGCGCGTCACCGCGGAGGCGCACAGCGGACTCCGCCTCGACGCCGGCCCGTTGTTCACCGCCCGGCTGTTCGCCGCCGACGGCGCCCGGCTGCTCCTCGTCGCCCACCACCTGGTGGTCGACGGCGTCTCCTGGCGCATCCTCCTGGAGGACCTGGAGACCGCCTACCGGCAGGCCGCCTCCGGCGAACCCGTACGGCTGCCCGCCCGCACCACCTCCGTACGCGAATGGGCCGACCGGCTGCGCGACGACGACCGCTTCGCCGCGCAGCTCGGCCACTGGGAGCGCGCCGCCCGGGCCTGCGCCGACCCGCTGCCCGTCGACCTCGACGGCGGCAACACCACAGCCGACGTCCGCGAGGTCACCGTCCGCCTCGACCGCGACGACACCGACGGCCTCCTGCGCCGCGTCCCCGGCGTCTACCGCACCCGCGTCGACGACGTGCTGCTCACCGCCCTCGGCCGGGCCCTCGGCGACTGGACCGGACGCGACACGGTCGCCGTCGGCCTGGAGGGGCACGGCCGCGAGGACCAGCTGTTCGAGGACGTCGACCTGTCTCGCACGGTCGGCTGGTTCACCTCGCTGTTCCCCTTCGCGCTGTCCGTCCCGGCCGGCTCCTGGGGCACCGCGCTGAAATCCGTGAAGGAGCAGCTGCGGGCCGTACCCGACCGCGGGATCGGTTACGGCGTGCTGCGCCACCTGGCCCGCGAGGAACGGCTCACCGGCGCGAACGAGCCCGGCATCAGCTTCAACTACCTGGGCCGCTTCGACTGGTCCGCCGAGGCCGGCACCCTGGTCGGGGCGGTACCCGGTGGCCTGGGCGGAGCCGAGGCACCCGACACCGAGCGGCCGCATCTCATCGATGTCGTCGCCCGGGTGGAGGACGACCGCCTTGAGATCACCTGGTACTACAGCGCGGGACGGCACCGCGAGGAGACCGTCACCGCACTGGCCGATGCCATGCTGCGGGCGCTCGGCGACGTCGTCGCGCACTGCGCCCTGCCGGACGCGGGCGGCCGTACCCCGTCGGACTTCCCGCTGGCCCGTCTCGACCAGGCCGCGGTGGACGGGATCGTCGGCAACGGCCGGGACGTCGCGGACATCTACCCGCTGACACCGATGCAGGCCGGCATGCTCTTCCACAGCCTGCTCGACGCCGACAACCGTTCTTACGTCAACCAGGTGCAGTTCGTCCTGTCCGGCGTCACCGACCCGCACGCGCTCGCCGAGGCATGGCAGCACACCGCCGACGCCAACCCGGTGCTCCGCACCCACCTGGTGTGGCAGGAGACCGCGGAACCCCTCCAGGTCGTGCGGCACCGGGCCACCGTGCCCGTCACCCACCACGACTGGTCCGGATGGTCCGCCGAGCGCGGCGCACGCGAACTGGACCGGCTGCTCGCCGAGGACCGGGAGACCGGCGTCGATCTGGGCGTCGCGCCCCTGATGCGGCTCACGTTGATCCGGTTGACGGCGGACCGGGTCCGTGTGGTGTGGACCTTCCACCACGTCCTGCTCGACGGCTGGAGCGCCGCCCAGGTCTTCGAAGAGGTGTGTGAGCGGTACGCCGCCCTGACCGCGGGGCACCGCCCCGAACTGCCCGACCGGCGGCCCTTCGCCGACTACCTGCGCTGGCTGTCCGAGCAGGACGCCGACCGCGCCGAGCGGTACTGGCGCAGCACCCTCGCGGGCTTCCAGGCCCCCACGGAGCTGCCCCGCGACCGGCGGCCTACCGAGGCCCACCGCACCTCCTCCTCCGGGTCCGTGCGGGTGGCCCTCGACGCGGACGTCTCGGCACGGCTGCGGGAGACCGCCCAACAGGCCGGACTGACCCTCAACACGGTCGTGCAGGGCGCGTGGGCGCTGCTTCTGTCCCGTTACGGCGGCGGTGACGACGTGGTGTTCGGGACGACCGTCTCCGGGCGGCCCGCCGACCTGCCCGGCGTCACCTCGATGGTCGGCCTGTTCATCAACACCCTGCCCACCCGGGTCCGCGTCGACGGGCGGCGCGCGCTCGTCGACTGGCTGCGCGAACTGCAGGACGCCCAGGCGGAGGCGAGGCGCCACGACTTCGTCTCGCTGGCGCAGGTGCAGTCGTGGAGCGACGTGCCCGGCGGCACCAGCCTGTTCGACTCCATCGTGGTCTTCGAGAACTATCCCTTCGACGAAGGCGCGATGGCCCGGCACGGTCTGGCGATGGAGGGCGAGCGGGACCTGGAGCCGACGAACTACCCGCTCAGCGTCGTCGTCGCGCCCGGCGAGAGCCTGGCGGTGAACCTGGACTACGACCCGGCCGCGTTCGACGCCGGCACGGTGGAGGCGCTGGGCGGGAGCCTGCGCACCCTGCTGACCGGTATGGCCGACGCGCCGGACCGCCGCCTGGCCGACTTGGCACTCCTCGACCCGGCCGAGGGGCGCGAGCTGGTGGCCCGGTTCGGTGGGCGGGTGTCCGAGGCGCCGCATGACGCCGCGTCCGAGGCGCCGCATGACGCCGCGTCCGAGGCGCCGTACGACACCCTGCCCGAGGCGTTCAGGCGGCAGGCCGAGCGCACTCCCGACGCCCCGGCCGTCCGCCACGCCGACGCCTGCCTCAGCTACCGCGAACTCGACGCCCGCTCCAGCAGGCTGGCCCGGCTGCTCATCGCCGCCGGAGCCGGACCGGAGCGCTTCGTCGCCCTCTGCCTGCCGCGCACCGCCGACCTGGTCGTGGCGCTCCTCGCGGTGCTGAAGAGCGGCGCCGGGTACCTGCCGGTCGACCCGCAGTACCCCGCCGAGCGCGTGGCGTTCCTCTTCGAGGACGTACGGCCGGACGCGGTGATCACGGCGTCCGAGACGGCGGGCAGGCTGCCCGAGGGCGCGTACACCCGGATCTTCCTCGACGAAGAGCCCGGCACGGATGTGCTGGACACCCCCGTGGGCGACGCCGAACGCCGCACCCCCCTGCTGCCCGCGCACCCGGCGTACGTCATCCACACGTCCGGCTCGACGGGCCGCCCCAAGGGCGTGGTCGTCAGCCACGCGTCCGTGTGTGCCCTGACCGACTGGGCGGCTGCGGAGTTCGCCGGGCGCGGCCTTGAGCATGTGGTGGCTTCCACCTCGCTCAACTTCGACGTATCGGTGTTCGAGATCTTCTCGCCGCTGCTGTCGGGTGGCTGCGTGGAGATCGTCCGCGACCTGCTGGCCCTTGCCGAGCGCTCCGGGCCCTGGCGGGCCGGACTGCTCAGCGCGGTGCCTTCCGCCCTGGACCGGCTGCTCGCCGAGGACGCCGTCCACGTCACCGCGGACACCGTCGTCCTGGCGGGGGAGGGGCTGCCCGCCCGGACCGTCGACCGGGTGCGCGCGGCCGTGGCCGGCAGCCGGATCCACAACATCTACGGCCCCACCGAGGCCACCGTCTACGCCACCGCCTTCACCTGCGACCCGGCCGACCCGGACCGCGACCCGCCGATCGGCCGACCGCTCGGCGGCGCCCGCGCCCACGTCCTGGACGAACGGATGCGCCCGGTGCCGCCCGGCGCGCCCGGCGAACTGTTCCTCGCAGGAACCGGTGTCGCCCGCGGCTACCTGCACCGCCCCGGCCTGACCGCTGCCCGTTTCCTGCCCGACCCGTTCGGCCCGCCTGGCAGCCGCATGTATCGCACCGGCGACCTGGTCCGCTGGACGGCCGACGGCGACCTCGTCTATCTCGGCCGCGGCGACGACCAGGTCAAGGTGCGGGGCTTCCGCATCGAACTCGGCGAGGTGGAGGCGGCGTTGGCCCGCCACCCGGGGGTGGCGGCGGCAGCGGCCCGTGTGGTGGAGCAGGACGGGCATCGGCGCTTGATCGGGTACGTGGTGCCTCACGCGACGGGCCTGCCGGGGGCCGCCGAAGAGGCGGGCGTGGCTGGGGATGTGACGGTCACGTCGAGGTCCGTCGGCGAAGTGGGCGTGGCTGGGGATGTGACGGTCACGTCGAGGTCCGCCGGTGAAGTGGGCGTGGCTGGGGATGTGACGGTCACGTCGAGGTCCGCCGGCGAAGTGGGCGTGGCTGGGGATGTGACGGTCCGGCCCGTGGCGGCCGACGATGCGGGAGGCGTCGGCTCGGCCGACGATCCGCGGCCCGGTCCGGCTGCCGCCGGTGAGCTGGAGGGGCACTCGTCGGACCGTTCGGTGCCCGCCGGTGGCGTGGAGGGCCAGCTGCCGGGTGGTCCGGCTCCTGCCGGTGAGGTGGAGGGCTACCTGCCGGGTGGTCCGGCTTCTGCCGGTGGCGTGGGGAATTGTCCGCCGGGCCGTGCGGACCCCGCAGGTCACGCGGAGGGTCACCTGCCGGGCCGTCCGGCTCCTGCCGGTGACGTGGAGGGCGTCCCGACGGGCCGTTCGGCACTTCCCAGTGAGGTGGGGGACGCCTCGGCGGGCCTGTCGGCTCCCGCTGGTTCCGTTGAGTCCGGCCCGGCGGGCCTGTCGGCTCCCGCTGGTTCCGCCGAGTCCCGCCCGAGGGGCCTGTCGGCTCCCGCTGGTTCCGCTGAGTCCGGTCCGAGGGGCCTGTCGGCTCCCGCTGGTTCCGCTGAGTCCGGTCCGAGGGGCCTGTCGGGCCCCGCTGGTTCCGCTGAGTCCGGTCCGAGGGGCCTGTCGGGCCCCGCTGGTTCCGCTGAGTCCGGTCCGACGGGCCTGTCGGGCCCCGCTGGCTCCGCCGAGTCCCGCCCGACGAGTCGGTCGGGCCCCGCCGGCCCACCGCAGCACTACCACCGCCCTGCCCTCCCCGACACCGCCGAACTCCGCGTCTTCCTCGCCCAAAGTCTTCCCGACCACCTGCTGCCCGCCCTCGTCGTTCCGCTGGAGCGGCTGCCGCTCGGGGCCACCGGGAAGCTCGACCGGCGGGCGCTGCCCGTGCCCGAGTGGGCGGTGTCGGCCGCCGGGACGGGGAGCCGGGCGCCGCGTACCGAGGCCGAGCAGGCCCTCGCGGCCATCTGGTGCGAGGTGCTCGGACTGCCCGAAGTCGGCGCGGACGACAACTACTTCACGCTCGGCGGCGACTCCGTCCTCGGCATCCAGATCGTCTCCGCCGCCCGCCGGGCCGGGCTCGCCCTGACCCCCCGGCACCTGTTCACCCACCAGACGCTCGCCGAACTCGCCGCCGTGGCCGAGCCGGTGCCCGACACCGCCACAGCCACCGCCGAGCAGGGGCCCGTGACCGGCGACACCCCCCTCACTCCCGTACAGCACTGGCTCCTGGACACCCTCACGGGCGACCCCGCCCACTTCAGCCAGACGGTCTCCTTCGAACTGGCCGAGGACCCCGACGAGGCGCTGTTGCGCGACGCCCTGTCCGCCGTACTCGAACACCACGACGTACTGCGAATGCGTTTCGAGTCGCTCGGCGACGGACGGTGGCGGCAGTACGGCACCCCGGTCGGCGACCATGACGTACATCTGGAGGTGCACGACCGGACGGCCCCGGACGAGGTGGCCGCCGCCCTGGGCGCCGGCTTCGACCTGGCCCGCGGGCCGCTGCTGCGGGCCGCACTGTGCCGGCCGGGCGACGGCACGCGGCCTGTGCTGTTGCTCGCCGCCCACCACCTCGTCGTGGACGCCGTGTCCTGGCGGGTGGTTCTGGAGGACTTGGACGCCGCCTACCACGCGCTGCGGGGCGGTGCCAGGATCGACCTCGCCGCGAAGAGCACGTCGTTCCGGACGTGGGCGCGGCGGCTCGCCGAGCACACCGAGGCGGGCGGGTTCGACGGTGAACTCGCCCACTGGCGTGGCCTCGACGGCGCTGCCGCCGTGCTGCCCGTCGACCGACCCGGTGGTGCGAACACCGTCGCCGACGAGGAGAGCGTGACCGTCGGCCTCGACGCCGAGGAGACCCGACGCCTGCTCCAGGACGTGCCGGACGCCTACCGCACCCGCGTCAACGATGTGCTGCTGTGCGCCCTTGGCCGGGTCCTTGCCCGGTGGACCGGACAGGACCGGGTGGCGGTGACCTTGGAGGGGCACGGCCGCGAGGAACTGTTCGAGGACACCGACCTCGCCCGGACCGCCGGCTGGTTCACCGCCATGTACCCCGTCGCCCTGGACGTGCCCCGGACCGCCGACACCGGCACCGTACTGAAGGCCGTCAAGGAGAACCTGCGGGCCGTGCCCCACGGCGGACTGGGCTACGGCGCCCTGCGCTTCCTGCACCCCACGGCCGGCCGCGAGCTGCCCGCCCTGCCGCCGGTGTGCTTCAACTACCTGGGCCGACAGGACCGCACCGGCACACCGGGCGGCCTGCTGCCCGCGCCCCACGGCGGTCTGTCCGGTGGCATGGACCACTCGGCGCAGCGGCCGTACGTCCTCGACGTCCTCGGGCAAGTAAGCGCGGAGCGGCTGGAGTTCACCTTGTCGTACTCCCGCGCGGTGCACGACCGGGAGACCGTCACCCGCCTTGCGGACGAGCTGACCGACGAACTGCGCGCGATCGTCCGGCACTGCGCCGGGCCCGGCGCCGGCGGCCGCACGCCTTCCGACTTCCCGCTCGCCCCACTGGACCAGGCGGGCGTCGACCGGCTCGTCGGCGACGGAGTCGATGTCGCCGATGTGTACCCCCTCACGCCCACCCAGACCGGCATGGTGATGCACGGTCTGGACGAGGCGGAACACGGGCTCTACGTCGAGCAGATCACGTTCGTCGCGGACGGCGCCCACGACCCGCGGACCCTCGCCGCCGCCTGGCAGCACGTCGTCGACCGCACCCCTGTGCTGCGCACCTCCGTCGCGCTGCGCGGCGTACCCGTACCGCTCCAAGTGGTCCACCGCGACGTGACCCTGCCGGTCACCGAGCACGACTGGAGCACGCTTCCGGCGGACCGGCACGACGCGGAGCTGGAACGGCTGCTCGCCGACGAGCGGGCTCGGGGTGTCGCCCTGGAGAGTGCCCCGCTGATGCGGCTCGCTCTGGTCAGGGTCGGCCCGGGCGCCGTCCGCGTGGTGTGGACGTTCCACCACGTCCTGCTGGACGGTTGGAGCGTCTTCCACGTCCTGTCCGACGTCACGGCCGCGCACGCCGCCCTCACCCGCGGCGAACGGCCCCACCTGCCCGAACGCAGGCCGTTCGCGGACTACGCCGGCTGGCTCGCCGCCCGCGAGACCCGGCAGGCGCAAGAGCACTGGCGCGCAGCCCTGGCCGGACTGCGCGGCCCGACCCCGCTGCCGTACGACCGGCGGCCCGCCCCGGACGCCACGGCGCGCTCCGGCACCTGGCTGTCCCGGCGGCTCGACGCCGAAGGGACCGGCCGGCTCCAGGAGTTCGCCCGCAGGCACCGCCTCACCCTCAACACCCTGGTGCAGGGTGCCTGGGCGCTGCTCCTCGCACGGTGGAGCGGTGAACGGGAGGTCTGCTTCGGCACCACCGTCTCGGGGCGGCCCGCCGACCTGCCCGGCGCCGACACCATCACCGGCCTGTTCATCACCACCCTGCCCGCCCGCACCGAGATCGACGGCGACGCCGACTGCGGCGCCTGGCTGCGTGCCTTCCAGGAGGACCGCGCCGAGGACCGCCGCCACGACCACCTTCCCCTCACCACCCTGCACGCCCTCGGTGAACTGCCGCCGGGCACCGCCCTGTTCGACAGCCTGGTGGTCTTCGAGAACTACCCCGTCGGCGACGCGACCGCGGGCGCGCACGGACTCGCTCTGCGGGACCTGGACGCCCGGGAGGCGACCAACTACCCGCTCACCGTGGTCGTCTCGCCCGGCGACCGGCTGACCGTCGAACTCGGCTACGACCCGCGGTACTTCGACGAGGCCGGCGCCGAATCGCTGGCCGGGCAGCTGCTGCACACCCTGGACGCCCTGGCTGCCTCGGACGGCTCCGCCCGTCTGGACGACATCGACGTCCTGCCGTCGGCGCAGCGCGACCGGCTGCTGCACGGCCCGGCTCGCCCCGCGACCGGTCCGGTGCCCGCCGTCACCCTGCCCGCCCTCGTCGAGGCCGCCGTCGACCGCTGGCCGACCGCGACCGCGCTCGAAGCGCTCGAAGCGCTCGAAAAGCTCGACGCGGGCGGGTCGGGCGGGTCGGGCGGCTCGGGCGGTGCGCCGCTGAGCTTCGCCGAGGCCGAGGACCGCGCCAACCGGCTCGCGCACCGGCTCATCGCCCGGGGTGCCGGGCCCGGCGACCTCGTCGCGCTGCTTCTGCCCCGCTCCACGGACATGGTGCTCGCGCAGCTGGCGGTGGCGAAGGCCGGTGCCGCGTTCCTGCCCGTGGATCCGGCCTACCCGAAGGAGCGGATCGCCCTGATGCTGAGCGACGCCGCCCCCGCCCTCACCCTCGATGCCCAGGAGGTCGCTGAGCTGCTCGCCGCCGCGCCGGACGGCGTTCCCGGGCACCGGCCCACCGACGCCGACCGGACCCGCCCGCTCGACCTGGACGACCCGGCGTACGTCATCTACACCTCCGGCTCCACCGGTACGCCCAAGGGTGTCGTCGTCACCCACCGCGGGCTCGCCGCGTTCAGTGCCGCCGAGGCGGACCACTATCAAGTCGCCCCCGGGGACCGGGTGCTGGCCTTCGCCACGCCCAGCTTCGACGCCTGCGTCCTCGAGCTGTGCGCGTCCCTGCCGCACGGCGCGCGCCTCGTCGTACCCCGGCCCGGACCGCTGCTCGGCGCCGAACTCGCCGACGTACTGCGGGACGGGCGCATCACACACACCCTGCTCCCGCCGGCCGCGCTCGCCACGCTGCCGCCCGACACGCCCGACACGCTGCCGGACCTGAAGACCCTGATCGTCGGCGCCGACGCGTGCGGCCCCGAACTCGTCGCCCGCTGGGCGCCGCACCACCGCATGGTCAACTCCTACGGGCCCACCGAGGCCACCGTCGTCGCCACCTGGTCCGCGCCGCTCACGGCGGACGCCGGCGCGCCGCCCATCGGGCGCCCGCTGCCCGCCACCGGCGCCTACGCACTCGACGCCCGCCTGCGGCCCGTCCCCGACGGCGTCACCGGCGAACTGTGGCTGAGCGGACCGGCGTTGGCACGCGGCTACCTCGGCCGGCCCGGGCTGACCGCGGCCCGCTTCACCGCCGACCCGTTCGGGCCGCCCGGCACCCGCATGTACCGCACCGGTGACCTGGTGCGCCGCGACAGCGCGGGCGAACTGCACTATCTGGGCCGCACGGACCACCAGCTCAAGCTGCGCGGCCACCGCATCGAGGCCGGTGAGGTCGAGGCGACCCTCGTCCGCCATCCGGGCGTCCTCGACGCCGTGGTGACCGTACGGGAGGACGAACCGGGCCTGCCGCGCCTGGTCGCGCACCTGCTCACGGCCCCCGACACGGAACCGGCGGCCCCGGCGGAGCTGCGGGAACTGGCCGCGCGCTCGCTGCCCGCCTCCATGGTGCCGTCCGCGTTCGTGGTCCTCGACCGCTTCCCGCTCACCGAGAACGGCAAGACCGACCGGGCCGCCCTGCCCGCCCCGGCACCGGCCGAGGAACGGGAAGGGGAACGGGAACGGCCCGAGTACGTGGCGCCCCGCACCCCCACCGAGGAGGCGGTCGCGGCCATCTGGGAAGAGACCCTGGAGACGGCCGTGGGCGCCGAGGACGACTACTTCCTGCTCGGCGGCGACTCGCTGCGCGCCCTGCTCATCGCCTCCCGCGCCAACGACGCGTTCGCCGTCACGCTCACCCCCCGCGACGTCCTGGTCTCCCGCACCGTCGCCGCGCTGGCGGAGCTGGTGGAGGAACAGGTGCTGAGCGAACTCGAACAGGGCGCGTACTCGTACTACGACGAAGACGCCGCGTATGACGGCCACGAGGTCGAAGACACCGCGTCCGGCGGTCACGCCACCGAAGCCCCCACGCCCGGCCACCGCCACTCCGAAGACGCCGCGTCCGGCGGCCACGACCACGACCACGAACGGTGAGGATCCGACGACCATGACGTCTTCGACCCCTTCGAACTCGGCTTCGAACCCGGGCTCGGGCCCCGCCGACTCCGCACGGCCGTCCCGGCGGGCCCGCGCCGAGGCCCTGCCCGAGGAGATGCGGGAGGCGCTGCGCCGACGGCTCGCCGGGCGGACCGGCGGCTCTGCCCAGGCCGCCCGGCAGGGCATCCCGCGTGCCGACCGGGACCGCCCGCTGCCGCTGTCCTTCGCGCAGCAGCGACTGTGGTTCCTGGACCGGCTGCGACCCGGCGACGCCCGCTACAACAGCGCGGTCGCACTCCGCCTCACCGGCGCTCTGGACGAGGAGGCCCTTGGTGCGGCACTGACCGCCGTCGTAACCCGGCATGAGGCGCTGCGCACCACCTTCGAGGAGACCGACGGCCGCCCGGTGCAGCGCGTGCACCCGGCGGGCCCGGTACCGCTGCCGGTCCGGGACGTCGGCGATCTGGACAAGGACCTCCTGGCGGAGTACTCCCGGCCCTTCGACCTGCGGAGTGGACCGCTGCTGCGCGCCCTGCTGCTGCGCGAGACCGCCACCTCCCACGTCCTGCTCCTGACGGCTCATCACATCGTCACGGACGGCTGGTCAATGGGCGTCGTCCTGGACGAACTGTGCACCGCCTACGACGCCCTCGCGCAGGGCGCCGTACCCGCGCTGCCGCCGGTGGCCACGCAGTACCCGGACTTCGCGGTGTGGCAGCGCACCCGGCTCTCAGGCGCCCGCCTGGAGAGTGAACTCGCCCACTGGCGTGAACGGTTGGCGGGCGCAGTGGCGCCCGAGCTGCCCCTGGACCGGCCGCGGCGCGGCGAGGAGGCGGGCGAGGGCGCCGTGAGCGCCTTCGCCGTCCCGGCCCCGCTGACCGCCCGCCTGCGCGACCTCGCGCGAGAGCAGCACACCACCCTGCACACCGCCCTGGTCGCCGCCGCCCAGGCCCTCCTCGCCCGCTGGTCCGGGCAGGACGACATCACCGTCGGCTCCCTCACGCCGGGCCGCTCCCGCACCGATCTGGAACGGGCCGTCGGGTTCTTCGTGAACACCGTCGTGCTGCGCACCCCGGTGGACGCGTCCGGTTCCTTCCGTGACCTCCTCGCCCGTGCGGCCGAGACGGTGAGTGACGCCTTCGCCCACGGCGACACCCCGTTCGAACGGATCGTGGAGGCGGTGGGCGCGCCCCGCGAGGCGGGCCGCAACCCGCTCTTCGACGTGCTGGTCCTCCTGCACCCCGACCCGCCCGCCGCGACCGCCCCGCGCGGCCTCGCCACTACCCCGGTCACCGTGCCCCGGCAGGCGGCCACCTTCGACCTGAGCATTGAGTTCGTTCCGGACGGTGACGGCCTGACGGGTCTTCTCGAGTACCGCACCGACCTGTTCGACCCGGCCACCGCCGGGCGGATGGCCGACCAGCTCATACGCCTCCTTGAGGGCGCCTGCGCCGCGCCGGACCAGGCCCTTGGCAGCCTGCCCCTGCTGTCCGAGGACGAGACCCGGCGCCTTGTCCACGACTGGAACCCCGCCCCGCTCCCCGTCACCGACACCACCCACCCCGAGCTGTTCGAGCGTCGGGCGGCCCGGACCCCCGACGCCCTCGCGCTCGTCGCGGGCGGCGAACGGCTGGACTTCGCCACGCTCAACACCCGCGCCAACCGCCTCGCCCACCACCTCATCGCCCACGGCGCAGGCCCCGAACAGCTGGTCGCCCTGCGGCTGCCGCGCACCGCCGACATGATCGTCGCGATCCTCGCCGTCTGGAAGTCCGGCGCCGGCTACCTACCCTTGGACCTGGCCCTCCCGGAGGAACGGATCCGGTTCCTGCTGGACGACGCCCACCCGGCCCTGGTCCTCGACGAAGCCGCCCTGCGCGCCGTGCCCGCGACTGCCCCGGACACCGACCCGACCGACGCCGACCGGTGCGCCCCACTCCTGGCCGACCACACCGCGTACGTCATCTACACCTCCGGCTCCACCGGCCGCCCCAAGGGCGTCACCGTCACCCACCGCGCGGCGGTGCACCTCCTCGCCGCCCACCGGGCCGGCTTCGTCGCGGAGGCGGGCGGCGGCCCGCTGCGGGTCGCGCTCACCGCGTCGTTCTCCTTCGACACCTCCCTCGAAGGCGTGCTCCTGATGGCCGACGGCCACCCGCTGCACCTGGTCGACGAGGCCACCCGGATGGACCCGGCCGCGCTGGTCGAGTACGTCGTGGAGCACCGCGTCGACTTCCTCGACGTCACCCCGTCCTACCTGCGGCAACTGCTGCCCGCCGGACTGCTCACCGACCCCCGGCACCACCCGCGCGTCCTCATGCTCGGCGGCGAAGCGGTCGGCCCCGCGCTCTGGCGCGAGCTCGCCGCCCACCCGGACGTGACCGCCCACAACTTCTACGGCCCCACCGAGTGCACGGTCGACGCGCTGTCCTGCCGTATCGACGGCGGCGACCGCCCGCTGGTGGGCCGCCCCCTGCCCGGAGTACGGGCGTACGTACTGGACGACCGGCGCCGGCCGGTGCCGCCCGGCGTCGGCGGCGAGCTGTACCTCGCGGGCGGACAGCTCGCCCGGGGCTACGCCGGCCGGCCGGGCCTGACCGCATCCCGCTTCCTGCCCGACCCGTTCGGTGGGCCGGGGGAGCGGATGTACCGCACCGGCGACCTGGCCCGCTGGACCGCCGACGGCCGCCTCGACTACCTCGGGCGCGCCGACGACCAGGTCAAGGTACGCGGCCACCGCATCGAGCCCGGCGAGATCGAGGCCGCCCTGCTGGCGCTGCCCGCCGTCGCCGCCGCCGCGGTCGTCGCCCTGCCCGACGCGCACGGCCACGCCCGTCTCGCCGCCTACGTCGTCCCGGCACCCGGCGCGCCCCGGCCCGCCCCCGCCGACCTGCGGACGGCCCTGCGCGAGGTGCTGCCCGACGCCCTTGTGCCGTCCTCCTTCACCGCGCTGGACGCGCTGCCGCTGACCACCAGCGGCAAACTGGACCGCCGCGCCCTGCCGACGCCCGAAAACACCGCGAGCGAGAGGGAGTTCGTCGCCCCGCGCACCTCCGCCGAGGAGACCCTCGCCGGAATCTGGGCCGAGGTGCTCGGGGTCGCCCAAGTCGGTGTCACGGACAACTTCTTCGAGCTGGGCGGCGACTCGATCCTGAGCATCCAGGCCGTCTCCCGCGCCCGCGCGGCGGGCCTGCACATCGGCTCACAGGACGTCTTCCGCCACCAGACGGTCGCCGACCTGGCCGCCGCCGCGGCCGGCCGTGCCGCCGCCGTGCCCGCGCCCCGTCGGCCTCACAAGGACGGGCCCGCGCCGCTCACCCCCGTACAGGAGTGGTTCTTCGCCACGCACGGGCCGCTGCGGCACTTCGCCATGTCGATGCTGCTCGACCTCCCGTACGACCTCGACGAACGGGCCCTGGACAGGGCACTGCACGCCGTGGTGGCCCGCCACCCGGCCCTGCGCACCCGCTACATATGCGCCGACGGCGCCTGGCGGCAGCACCCCGGCACCGGCCCCGCGACCGGACTGCTCACCCGCCACGACCCCGGTACCCCGCCCGCCGAGGCCGCCGAAGCAGCCCGCGCCGCCCTGGACCCGGCGACCGGCGCCCTGCTGCGCGCGGCCCTGCTGACCGGCGGCGAACGGCCCCAACTCTTCCTCGCCGCACACCACTTGGCGGTGGACAGCGTCTCCTGGCGCGTCCTGTTCGCCGACCTGGAGCACGCATACCGGCAGGCGGCGGCCGGTGAGGAACCCGCGCCCGAGCCCGAGCACACCCCGTTCGCCGACTGGGCGCGGACCCTGACCGAACGGGTCCGGGCCGGCGACCTCGACGACGACCTGCCCCACTGGACGCAGGAGACGGAGGCGCCGCGCATCCCGCTCCCCGTCGACCTGCCCGGCACTCCGCTCGCCGGATCCGTGCACACCGTCCGTACGCGCGTGGACCGGGGCACCACCGAGGCGCTGCTGCGGCGGGTACCGGGCGCGTACCGCACGCAGGTCAACGACGTGCTGCTGAGCGCGCTGAGCCGCGTACTGGCCGACTGGACGGGCGGCGACCGGGTGCCCGTCGCCCTGGAGGGCCACGGCCGCGAGGAGGAGTTGGACGAGGGCGCCGACCTGTCCCGCACGGTCGGCTGGTTCACCACCCAGTACCCGGTCACCCTGACCCCGGCCGGACCGGACGACTGGGGGACCACCCTCAAGTCCGTCAAGGAACGGCTGCGCGCCGTGCCCCGCCGAGGCCTCGGCTATCAGGCGCTCGGCCATCTCGGCTCACCCGCGCCCGAGGCCCGCGCGCTCGGCCAACTGCCGCTGCCCGACGTGTGCTTCACCTACCACGGGCAGTGGGAGGCACCTGCCGGAGGCGACTTCGCGCCCGTCGCCGACGTGCCCGGCCGGGACATGGACCCCGACGCGCCGCTGGACCACCTCCTCGACGTGTCCGCCCTGGTGACCGACGGCCAACTGGAGATCACCTGGCACTACAGCGACCAGGTCCACCGGGAGGGAACAGTCCGGGACTTGGCCGACGGCATGGTGCGGGCGCTCACCGCCATCGCCGAGCACTGCGCCCGCCCCGGCGCGGGCGGACGTACGCCCTCCGACTTCCCGCTGGCCCGCCTCGACCAGGCCGGAGTGGACCGGATCGTCGGCGACGGCCGGGACATCGAGGACCTGCTGCCGCTCACCCCGCTCCAGGAAGGCATGCTCTTCCACCGGCTGGTCGGCGGCGAGGACGACGTGTACGTCGACCAGGCCGCACTGCTCCTTGAAGGCGTGAGCGACCCGGACGCCCTCGCCCTCGCCTGGCAGCGGGTCACCGACCGCACCCCCGCCCTGCGCACCTCGGTGGTGTGGGAGGGCTTCCCGGTGCCGCTCCAGGTCGTGCACCGCCGCGTCGAGGTCCCCGTCGTCCAGTTGGACTGGCGCGAGCTGGATGCGGCGGAGCGGGCCGAGCGCCTCGACCGGCTGCGCGCCGACGACCTCGCTCGCGGCCTCGACCTCGGCACGGCACCCCTGATGCGGCTCACCCTCGTCCGGCTCCCCGACGCCCGGCTGCACCTCCTGTGGACCTCCCACCACCTGATCCTGGACGGCTGGAGCCTCGCCCAGGTACTCACCGAGGTGTCCGAGGAGTACGGGGCGCTCACCACCGGCGCCGAGCCCCGGCCACCGGCCCGCAGGCCGTTCGGCGATTACGTACGCTGGTTGGCCGACCGGGACACCGAGGCCGCCCACGCGCACTGGCGGACGGTCCTCGACGGGTTCGCCACCCCCACCCCGCTGCCCGTCGACCGCGTCCGGCGCCCCGGTCACGAGACCCGGTCCGCCGACGTGCACACATGCGGCCTGTCGGACGAGGTTTCCGCCCGCCTCGCGCACACCGCCCGGACGGCCGGACTCACCCTCGGCACCGTGGTGCAGGCGGCCTGGGCGCTGCTCCTGTCGCGCTACAGCGCCGAACGGGACGTGCTGTTCGGCACCACCGTCTCCGGCCGGCCGGACGACCTGCCAGGCGCCGAGTCGATGGTGGGCATGTTCATCAACACGCTGCCCACGCGCATCCGTGTGGACGGCGGCCGTACGGCTGCCGCCTGGCTGAGGGATCTCCAGGAGGAACAGGCGCAGGCGCGGCGGTTTGCGGCGGTGTCCCTCGCCGAACTGACCTCGCTGAGCGACGTCCCGTCAGGCAGCCCGCTCTTCGACAGCATGGTGGCCTTCGAGAACTACCCCTTCGACGAGGCGCGTTCGGCCACTACCGGGATACGGCTTGCCGACGTCTCCTCCCGTGACGCCACCAACTTCCCGTTGGTGCTGCGGGCTTACCAGGGCGAGCGGTTCGGCTTCGACCTCGCCTACGACCCGGAGCTGTTCGACGCCACGACCGTACGCGCCGTCGCCGACCGGCTCTGCCTGCTGCTCACGGAGCTGGCCGACGACCCGGACCGGCCCGTGCGCTCCCTCGCCTGGACCACCGCCGAGGAACGGCGGCGGATGCTCACCGACTGGAACGGCACCGAGGAGGGCAGGCCCGCCGACACGCTGGACGCGCTGTTCGCGGCCCAAGCCGCCCGCACGCCCGACGCCGAGGCGCTCACCTGCGGCGACGAACGGCTCGACTACGCCACCCTGGACGCACGCGCGAGCCGCCTCGCCCACCGGCTCGCCGAACTCGGTGCCGGGCCCGAGACGTTCGTCGCCCTCGCGCTGCCCCGCTCCACCGACCTGGTCGTGGCGGTCCTCGCCGTCCTCAAGACGGGCGCCGCCTACCTGCCCATCGACCCCCGGCTGCCCGAGGAACGTGTGCGGCAGCTGATCGCCGACGCCGGGCCGGTCGCTCTTGTCACCGCCACCCGGCAGAGCGCGGCCGTCCATGACGTAACCCTTCTGCTTCTCGACGACCCGGAGGTGCGCGCCGACCTGGCCCGCCGCCCGGCCACGGGACCGGCCGCGCGTGCGCTACCCGAGAGCCCCGCCTACGCCATCTACACCTCCGGCTCCACCGGCCGCCCCAAGGGCGTGATCGTCCCGCACGCCAACGTGGTCCGGCTGTTCACCCGCACCCGGCAGTGGCTCGACTTCGGGGCAGACGACGTGTGGACGCTGTTCCACTCGTACGCCTTCGACTTCTCGGTGTGGGAGCTTTGGGGCCCACTGCTGCACGGCGGCCGGCTCGTGATCGTCCCCGAGGACACCGCCCGCTCCCCGGAGGACTTCCTGCGCCTGCTCGCCGATGAACGGGTCACCGTCCTCAATCAGACACCCTCAGCGTTCTATCCGCTGATCCGCGCGGACGCCGAACTGCCGGACGTGGGAGCCCGGTTGGCGCTGCGCACCGTCGTCTTCGGTGGCGAGGCGCTGGACGTGGGCAGGCTCGCCGACTGGTACCGCCGCCACCCGGACACCGCGCCCCGCCTGGTGAACATGTACGGCATCACCGAGACCACCGTGCACGTCACCTACGCCGCTCTGGACAGCGGCCTGGCCGATCGCCCCGGCACCGCCGCCAGCCCCATCGGCACCGGAATACCCGACCTGCGGCTCTACATCCTCGACGACACCCTCCAGCCGGTGCCGCCGGGCGCCGTGGGTGAACTGTTCGTGGCTGGCGAGGGTTTGGCGCGTGGTTATCTGAACCGGCCCGGGCTGACAGCGAACCGCTTCCTCGCCGACCCCTTCGGGCGGCCGGGCAACCGTATGTACCGCACCGGGGACCGGGCCCGTTGGCGTGCCGACGGCACCCTGGAGTACGTGGGCCGAGCCGACCAGCAGGTCAAGATCCGCGGCTACCGCATCGAACCCGGCGAGATCGAGGCCGCCCTGCACGCCCATCCGGGCGTGGGGGCGGCGGCGGTCGGCGTGTACGAGGACACTGCGGGGACGCGACGGCTTGTGGCCCACGTGGTCGGCACCGGTGCGGGGGAGTGCGTCACGCCGCCGTCCGCCGCCGAACTCCGCACGTACCTCGAAGGACTGCTGCCCGCGCACATGGTGCCGGCCGCCTACGTGCCGATGGCCGCGCTCCCGCTCACCGCCAACGGCAAGCTCGACCGGCGCGCCCTGCCCGCGCCAGGACCCGACGGCTTCGCCGCCGACGGCACGCGGACCCCGCCGAGCACGCCGGCCGAACGGCTCGTCGCCGCCGCCTGGACGGACGTTCTGGACATCGACGAGGTCGGCGTCGATGACGACTTCTTCGCCCTCGGCGGCGACTCGATCCTCGCCGTCCGCGTCACCTCCCGGCTGCGCGCCGCCTTCGGCACGGACGTCTCACCCCGCATGCTGTTCACCCACTCCACCCTCCGCGACCTCGCCACCGCCCTGGGGGAGCCGGGCGACGCGCAGGCCGCCGACGTCATCCCGGTCGCCGACCCGGACACCCCGGCACCCCTGTCGTACGCCCAGCAGCGCCTCTGGTTCCTGGACCGATTCGAGCCGGGCAGCACCGAATTCACGACCCTCTCCGTGCTGCGGCTGCGCGGTCCGCTGGAGCATGCCGCCCTGCGTACCGCCTTGGACGGCTTGGTCGCCCGGCACGAGGCGCTGCGCACCACGTTCGCCGAGCACGACGGTCAGGCCCGGCAGATCGTCCACCCGCCCCGGCACGTGGACCTGCCGGTGCTCGACCTCCCGGACGACGCCGCCCTGGGCGCCCTCGTGGACGGGGTCGCCGCCGCCCCCTTCGACCTGGCGGCCGGCCCCCTGTTGCGGGCCCACCTGGCGCGCTTCACTCCCGACGAGCACGTCCTCGTCCTGGCCGTGCACCACATCGTCACCGACGGCTGGTCCGTCGGCGTATTGGCCCGGGACCTGGGCGAGCTGTACGCGGCCGCCCTTGAGGACCGCCGCCCGCAGCTGCCCGCACTCCCCGTCCGTTACGTCGATTACGCGGCCTGGCAGCGTTCCCGCGCCGACCGCGCCGATGCCGAACTCGCCTACTGGCGACAGGCCTTGGATGGCGTAACCCCGCTGGAGCTGCCCACCGACCGGCCGCGCCCGGCCGTCCGCACCCGGGACGGGGCCCTGCTGACCTTCACCCTGCGCGCCGCGCTCACTGAGCGGCTGCGCGAACGGGCACGGGAGGCCGACGCAACCCTCTATATGACACTGGTGACGGCATGTCAGGTTCTGCTCGGCCGGTGGGCGGGGCAGGACGACGTCACCGTCGGTACCGTCACCGCAGGTCGCGAGCGCGGTGAACTGCACGACGTGGTCGGCATGTTCGTCAACACGCTGGTGCTGCGCGCCCGGATCCGCCCCGGCGTGCCCTTCCGGGAACTGCTCGCCGAGGTGCGCGACATCGTCCTGGACGCGTTCGCCCACCAGGAGGTGCCCTTCGAGCGTGTGGTGGACGCCCTCCAGCCCGAGCGCGACACCAGCCGCACCCCGCTGTTCCAGGTCATGGTCGCCCTGCACAACCTCGGCGCCGAGCCGCCCCGGCTGCCCGGCCTGACGGCGGAGCCGGTGACCCCGCCGGTGCGCGTCGCCACCTACGACCTCGCCTTCGACTTCGTGGAGGGCGACGACGGGCTCACCGCCCACCTGGAGTACAACACCGGCCTTTTCGACGCCGAGACCGCCGAAGGCCTGGCCGCTCGGCTGCGTGTTCTGCTGGAATCCATCGCCGCAGAGCCGGGGCAGAGCGTGGACCGGCTGCCGCTGATGAGTGAGGACGAGCGGCAGCGCGTGCTGCGCCAGGGCGAGGGCATCCGCCTGCCCGAGCCGGACACCACCTTCCCCGCCCTGTTCGAGGCGCAGGCTGCCTGCACCCCTGGGTACACCGCGCTCGTCGCCCGAGACGCCGCGCTCGACTTCGCCGCGCTGAACCAGCGTGCCAACCGGCTCGCCCATCACCTCATCACCCAGGGCGCAGGCCCCGAAGACGTGGTTGCCGTCCGCCTGCCGCGTACGAGCGACTTGATGGTGGCCGTGCTCGCCGTCCTCAAGGCGGGCGCCACCCTGCTCTGCCTGGACCCCGAACTCCCCGCCGAGCGCCAGGACTTCCTTCTCGCGGACGCCCGCCCGCACACCCTGCTGACCGGCCTCGACGCGGCGCCCTGGGACCGGCTGCCCGCCCACGACCCGACCGACGCCGACCGCGTCCGACCCCTGCTGCCCGGCAACACCGCGTACATCATCTACACCTCGGGCTCGACCGGCCGCCCCAAGGGCGTCGCCGTCGAACACCGCAACCTGGTCAACCTCTGCCATGACCACCGTGCGGGCCTGCTCGCCCCGCACACCGCCGGCGGACGGCGGCTGCGGGCCGCGCTCAGCGCCTCCTTCTCGTTCGACACCTCCTGGGAAGGACCGCTGCTGCTCGCCCTCGGCCACGAGGTCCACCTGATCGACGAGGACGTACGCCTGGACCCGCAGGCGTTCTGCACCCAAGTCACCGAACACCGCCTCGACGTGGTCAACGTTACGCCGTCCTACCTGCGCGAACTCACCTCCGCCGGGCTGCTTGCCGCCGGCCGCCACCATCCGCGCCTGCTGCTGGTCGGCGGCGAGGCCGTCACCCCGGCCGGCTGGCGCGACCTCGTACGCGCCGAACAGGACCTCGGCGTGGCGGTGTACAACATGTACGGCCCCACCGAGACCACCGTCGACGCCGTCTACGGCCGCTGCGCCGACCAGCCCGACCGCCCGGTCATCGGCCGCCCCGGCGGCAACCTGCGCGCGTACGTCCTCGACGGCGCCCTGCGCCCGGTGCCGCCCGGCACGCCCGGCGAGCTGTATCTGGCCGGGACGCAGGTGGCGCGCGGCTATCTGAACCGGCCCGGCCTCACCGCCGCCCGCTTCCTCGCCGACCCGTTCGGGGCGCCCGGCGAGCGCATGTACCGCACCGGTGACCGGGCCCGCTGGGACCGCGACGGACTCCTTGAGTTCCTGGGCCGGGCGGACGAGCAGGTCAAGATCCGTGGATTCCGCGTCGAACCCGGCGAGGTGGAGGCCGCTCTCCTCGACCACCCGGACGTCGCCGACGCGGCGGTCGCCGCCCGCGAGAACGCGGGTCGTCTCATGCTCGTCGGTTACGTCGTGCCTGCCGCCGACCGCGTCCCCTCTGCCGACGCGCTGCGCCTCGCCCTGCGCCGCACCCTGCCCGATCATATGGTGCCCGCCGCGTTCGTGCCGCTGGCCCGCATTCCGCGCACCACCAGCGGCAAGACGGATCGGCGTGCCCTGCCCGCCCCGCCCGCACAGCCCGACAGTGACACGCCCTACGTCGCCCCCCGGGCGGGTGCGGAGGAACGCCTGGCTGCGATCTGGGCGGAGGTGCTCGGCGTCGAACGCGTCGGCGCCCGCGACAACTTCTTCACGCTCGGTGGCGACTCCATCCTGAGCATCCAGATCGTCTCCCGCGCCCGGCAGGCCGGGCTCGCCCTCGCCACCAAGGATGTGTTCCGTCACCAGACGATCGCCGAACTCGCTTTGTGTGTACGGGAGTCCTCCCCGGGGCAGGACGACGCCATCGAGGAGCCGGTTGAGGCGCCGCTCACTCCGATCCAGCACTGGTACCTGGACGGCCGTGACCCGGGGGAGCGGCTCCGGTTCACCATGACCCAGCGCCTCGAACTTGCCCCGGACACTCCAGGGCCGACGCTCCGGGCGGCCACCGACGCTCTCGTACGCCACCATGCAGCCCTGCGTACGCGGTTCCGCCGCACCGCCGCCGACGGCTGGCGCCAGGACGTCCTGCCCGAGGTGCCGGACGGCGTGTTCACCCGGCACGACGTGGCAAGCCTGGACGACATGGCGTTGGAAGGTGAGGTGCAGCGGCTGGCGGACGAGGCGCAGGCTGCCCTCGATCCCACCGACGGGCGGGTCATCCGCGTCCTGTTCTTCGATCGTGGTCCGGGGCTTCCCGGACAACTGGTGGTCACCGCCCACCACTTGGTCATCGACGGCGTGTCCTGGCGCATCCTGCTAGCGGACCTGGAGGCCGCCCAGCGGGCTGCGGCGGTCGGCCGGCCCGTGGAGCTGCCCCCCACCGGCACGTCGTACGGCCGCTGGGCCACCCGGCTCGACCGGCACACACGCTCCGGCGCGTTCGACGCCGACCTGTCGTACTGGACACGTACCGGCACGGCACCGGCCGAGCTGCCCGCAGGCCGCCCCGGCCAGAACACGCACGGCACCGCCACCACCCTCAGCGCCACCCTGGACGCCCGGACCACCGACGCCCTGCTGCGCGAGGTCCCCCGGGCCTACCGCACCCAGGTCAACGACGCCCTGCTCAGCGCTCTCGGCCGCACCCTGGCCCGCTGGTGCGGACGCGACACCGTCCTGCTTGGCGTGGAGGGCCACGGCCGGGAGGAGCTGTTCGCGGACGTGGACCTGTCGCGGACCGTGGGCTGGTTCACGGCCGAGTTCCCGCTCGCCCTGCGTGTCGCCCCGGACGGCGGCTGGCACGACACGCTCCGCTCGGTGAAGGAACAGCTGCGGGCGGTGCCGCTGCACGGCCTGAGTTACGGCGCCCTGCGCCACCTCGTGCCCGGCAGCCCGCTCGCCGGGACTCCCGCCCCGCAGGTCGGCTTCAACTACCACGGTCAATGGGACGCGGACACCGCCGACGGCTTGTTCCGCGACGCCCTGCCCCCGGCGGGTCGGGACACCGACCCGGACGAACCACGCCCCTACCTCCTGGACGTCACCGGCGTGGTTCAGGAGGGCCGACTCGAACTGGGCTGGACCTACCCGGCCGCCGTCTACGACCAGGCCACCGTCGAGCGGCTCGCCGAGGACATGCTGGCTGCCCTGCGGGAGATCGTGGCGCACTGCGCCCGCCCCGACGCCGGCGGCCGCACGCCCTCGGACTTCCCGCTCGCTGACCTGAGCCAGGAGCAGCTGGACGGGCTCGTGGGTGTGGGCCGGCACGTCGAGGACGTCCTGCCGCTCACGCCGCTCCAGTCCGGCATGCTCTTCCACGGCCTCGTGGACACCGAGCACGCCTACTTCGACCGCACGGCCGTACGCCTGTCCGGCGTCGCAGACCCACAGGCCTTCGCCGCTGCCTGGCAGCAGGTCGCCGACCGTACCCCGGCGCTGCGCACCAGCGTTCATTGGCACGGCCTGCCGCACCCGGTCCAGGTGGTCCACCGCCAGGCGGAACTGCCCGTACGCCACCTCGACTGGCGCGCGCTCACCCGCGCCGAGCGCGCCGACGCCACCGAGCGGCTGCTCGCCGAGGACCGCGCCGCCGGCATGGACCTCGGTACGGCGCCGCTCACCCGGCTCGCCCTGGCCGCGCTGCCCGGCGACGAGGTGTTGCTCGTCTGGTCCACCCACCACATCGTCCTCGACGGCTGGAGCACTGGGCAGCTGCTCACCGAGGTGTGCGAGCGTTACGCCGCGCTCACCGGCGGGCCGGACCAGGCGCCCCCGGCCCGGCGACCCTTCGCGGACTTCCTGCATTGGCTGCGGGAACAGGACGAGGCGGCGGCGGAGCGGTACTGGGCCGACGCCCTCGACGGGTTCACCACCCGGACCCCGCTGCCGTACGACCGGACGCCCGCCGAGGCACACCGAGCCCGTTCCGCGGCGGCCGTCCACCATGAGCTGGACGGGGAGGTCTCGCGGCGACTGCGGGAGGGTGCCGCCCGCGCCGGACTCACCGTGAACACGGTGGTGGAGGGCGCGTGGGCACTGCTGCTCGCCCGCTCCGGCGGACGCGATGACGTGGTCTTCGGTACCACCGTCTCCGGGCGCCCGGCCGAACTGCCCGGCGTCGAAGGCATGATCGGCATGTTCATCAACACGGTGCCGACCCGGGCCCGTATCCCCGGCGGGCCGGTGCTGTCGTGGCTGCGCGACCTCCAGGAACGGCAGAGCGACGCCCGCCGCTTCGACTTCCTCGCCCTGCCCCGTATCCAGGCGGTGAGTGAAGTCCCGTCCGGCGAGGCGCTGTTCGACAGCATGGTGGTGTTCGAGAACTATCCCGTGGACGAGTCGGCGACGGCCCGCACGGGGATCCAGGTCGAGGAGGTGCGCGCCGACGACGCGACCACCTTCCCCTGGTGCCTCCGCGCCCACCTGACCGAACGGCTCGGCTTCGACCTGGCCTACGACCCCGCTCTGTTCGACCCCGCCACCGCAGAGCGAGCGGCGGCCCGTCTGGCCGGGCTGCTCACCGCCCTCGCCGACGGGTTCGACACCGACCTGACCGACCTGGACATGCTCGCCCCGGCCGACCGCGAGCTGCTGGCAGCCTGGAACACCACCGCCCGCCGGACCGCGCCGCGCAGCCCGGTCGACCTGTTCACGGAACAGGCCCGCCGAACCCCGGACGCACCCGCGATCCACGACGGCGACCACTATGTGACGTACCGCCAACTCCACGACTGGGCGCACGCGCTGGCCGCCCGCCTGCGATCCGACGGCCTGGCCGCCGAGGACCGAGTAGCGCTGCTCCTCGACCGCTCCGCCGAACTGGTCGTGGCCCAGCTGGCGGTACTCCTGGCCGGCGGCGCCTACGTCCCCATCGACCCCCGCGCCCCGGAGGAGCGCCGCCACACCTTGCTCACCCAGGCGGGCGCGACCCTCCAACTCACCGCCGCACAGGTGGTGGCGGCCCGCCCCGGGACCACGGGGCTGTACGAACAGCCCTCCGCGCACGGCACGGGAGCCGCGCAGAAGCCGGCACGGCACGCCGAGAGCGGTCCGGCACCGGATGCGGGCCGGTCGGCGTACGACGCCGGGGCCACGGGGCGTGAGGCGTCGACCGCACAGCCCGTCGCTGCGGAGCCGCAGGCATCCGCGCACGGCGCGGGCCTCTCGCGGGAGTCGGCCCCACCCGCTCAGCTCGGCCCGCTGGCCCCCGGGACGCCGGACAGGGGTCAGCCAGCGCACGCCACCGGAACCCCGGAGCCGCACACGCCGCCCGCCGTGGCGGAGCCGCCGACCCCCGCAGACCCCGACCAGCCGACGCACGCCCTCGAGACCACGGACGGTCAGGCACAGCCCGCACAGCCCGCACAGCCCGCCGCCACGGCGCCCGCAGGGGAGCCGTTGCCGCCCACCGATCCCGACCAACTCGCCTACGTGATGTTCACCTCCGGGTCCACCGGCCTGCCCAAGGCGGTTGCCGTGCGGCATCGGGACGTGGCGGCGCTGGGCACCGACAGTCGGTTTGCCGGTGGGGTGTGTGAGCGCGTGCTGCTGCACTCGCCGGTCGCGTTCGACGCCGCCACCTTCGAGGTGTGGGCGCCGCTCCTCAACGGTGGGTGTGTGGTGGTGGCCCCGGGCGGGACCCTCGATGGGGCCCTGCTGCGGCGGCTCGCCGCCGGTGGAGGGCTGACGGCGCTGTGGCTGACCGCCGGTCTGTTCCGGCTGCTCGCGCAGGACGCGCCCGACTGCTTCCGCGGCCTCCAACAGCTGTGGACCGGCGGTGACGTCGTACCGGCACAGGCCGTAGGCCGGGTGCTCAAGGCCTGCCCCGGACTGACCGTCGTGGACGGGTACGGGCCCACCGAGGCCACCACCTTCGCGACCTCCTTCGCCCTCACCGACCCGGCTGCGGTACCCGGCACGATTCCCATCGGGCGGCCGTTGGACGACATGCGGGCGCTGGTCCTCGACGCCCGGCTGCGGCCCGTGCCGCCGGGCTGCCCGGGCGAGCTGTATCTGGCGGGTGAGGGCGTCGCCCGGGGCTACCTGGGCCGTCCCGGCGACACCGCCGCCCGCTTCCTCGCCGATCCGCTCGGCCCGCCCGGTGCGCGCATGTACCGTACGGGCGACCTGGCCCGGCGCCGCCCGGACGGCACCGTCGAGTTCCTCGGCCGCGCCGACGACCAGGTGAAGATCCGGGGCTTCCGGGTGGAGCCCGGCGAGGTCGAGGCCGCGCTCGCCGCCCACCCGGACGTCGTCGACGTGGCCGTCCTGGCCCGCGAGGACCGCCCCGGCGCCAAGCGGCTCGTCGCCTACGTCGTCGGACCGGCCGGCGAGGACGGCGAGGAACTGCGGGCCTTCGCCGCCCGCACCCTGCCCGACTACCTCGTGCCCACCACCGTCGTCCCGCTCACCGCACTCCCGCTCAGCCGCAACGGCAAGGTCGACCGGGCCGCCCTGCCCGCGCCGGACGCCGTTCCGGGCCGCGAGCGGGTCGAGCCCCGCACCGACGCCGAGCGCCGCACGGCGGACGTCTTCGGCGAGGTACTGGGCATCGAACCGCCCGGTGTGGAGGACGACTTCTTCCAGCTCGGCGGCGACTCGATCCTCAGCATCCGGCTCGCGTCCCGCCTCGCCGAGGCCTTCGACACCGGCCTCACACCGCGCGCTGTCTTCACCCACCCGACACCGGCCGCCCTGGCCGGTCTGCTCGGCGACGACCGGCGGGACTCCGGCCGCCCGGGGCTCGTCCCGGTCGCCCGTGACGCGGTCACTCGTGACGCGGGCACCCGTGACGCGGTCGCGCCGATGTCGCACGCCCAGCAACGCCTGTGGTTCCTGCACGAGTTCGAGCCCGACGGCGCCGAGTACGTCACCACGCTCGCCCTGCGGCTGCGCGGCCCCCTGGACTCCGACGCGCTGCGCGCCGCCCTCGGCGCCGTCGTGGCCCGGCACGAGTCGTTGCGGACCACCTTCGACAGCGTCGACGGGCATGGGATTCAGTGCGTCCATCCGCCCCAGGACGTGCCCTTGCCTGTGCATGACCTGACCCGGCTCGGCGCGGCGGAGTGGGAAACGGCCGTGCGCCGCCTGCTCGCCGAGGAACGCCTCCGCCCCTTCGACCTGCGCGAGGGCCCGCTGCTGCGCACCTGCCTGCTCCGGCTCGCCGATGACGACCACGTACTCTCCCTCGCTCTGCACCACATCATCACCGACGGCTGGTCCACCTCCGTCCTGCTCGGTGACCTCGCGCACTTCTACCGCGTCGAACTCGGCGTAGATAGTGCGCAGTTGGCGCCGCTGCCTGTGCAGTACGCCGATTACGCCCACTGGCAGCGCACCACCGGCGACACCGAGGCCGCCGCGGATCTCGCGTACTGGAAGGAGCAACTGGCCGACACCGCACCGCTGGAGCTGCCCACCGACCGGCCCCGGCCGCCGGTGCGCACCAGCACCGGTGCCACCACCCGCCTTGTGGTGCCCGCCACGACCGCCCGGCGGCTCACCCGGCTCGCCCGGGACCACGGCACCACCCTGTTCACCACCCTCGTGGCCGCCGCCCAGAGTTACCTCGCCCGGCTCTCCGGTACCGAGGACATCGCCGTCGGCACCGTCAACGCCGGCCGCGACCGGCCGGAGACGCAGGCCCTCGTCGGCTTCTTCGTCAACACCTTGGTGCTGCGGTCCCGGGCCGAAGGCGACCGGCCGTTCACCGCGTTCCTCGGTGACGTACGGCAGACCGTCATGGACGCCTTCGCCCACCAGGATGTGCCCTTCGAACGCGTCGTGGACGAGGTGCAGCCCGTCCGCGACACCAGCCGCAGCCCGCTCTTCCAGGTCATGGTCGTCCTCCAGAACACCCCGGCCGTCGACCTCGACCTGCCCGGTTTGGACGTCGCCGACGTCGAACCGGACTCGGAGCAGGCCGCGTTCGACCTCACCCTGGAGTTCGCCGAGACCGACTCCGGTGAACTGCACGCCCTGCTCACCTACAACACCGACCTGTTCGACGCGGCCACCGCCGACCGGATGGCGGGACAGCTCGGCACCCTGCTGCACGCCGTCGCCGAGGACCCGTGTCGCCCGCTCGGCGCGCTGCCGCTGGCTTCCGATGACGAGCGGGAGAACCTTCGTGCGCAGGGTCGGGGCACCTTCCGCCCGGTGCCCGAAGCCACCCTGCCCGCCCTCTTCGAACGGCAGGCGGCCCGCACCCCGGACGCCGTGGCGCTGATCGACGGCGACCGGGAGCTGACGTACGGGGACGTGGACCGGGCCGCCAACCGGCTGGCCCACCGCCTCGTACGGGACGGCGTCGGACCCGAGCGCGTGGTGGCCCTCGCGCTGCCGCGCTCGGCGGCGGCCGTGGTGGCACAGCTCGCCGTCGCCAAGGCAGGCGGCGCGTTCCTGCCCGTGGATCCCGACTACCCGCCGCAGCGACGGGAGTTCATGATCCGGGACGCGGGCGCCCACCTGGTCCTCGACGACCCGGCCGAGGTGTGGTCCACCGAGGGGCCGGACACGGCACCCACGGACGCCGACCGCACCACCGCACTCACCCCCGCCCACCCCGCCTACGTCATCTACACCTCCGGCTCCACCGGCACACCCAAGGGCGTCGTGATCACCCACCGGGGCCTCGCCTCCTTCGCCGCGGCGGCCGCCGAACAGTACGCGGCGGGACCCGGCGACCGGGTGCTCCAATTCGCCTCCCCGAGCTTCGACGCGTCCATCCTCGAACTGTGCGTCTCCCTGCTCAGCGGGGCCGCGCTGGTCACGGGCGAGGAAGGACCACTGGTCGGGGAGCGCCTTGCGGAGGTCCTCGCCGAACGGCGCGTCAGCCATACGCTGATCCCACCGGCGGCACTGGCCACGCTGCCGCCCGAGACCGCCGCCGCCCTGCCCCACCTGCGCACCCTCATCGTCGGCGCCGAGGCCTGCCCGGCCGACCTCGTCGACACGTGGGCCCCCGGCCGCCGCATGGTCAACTCCTACGGCCCCACCGAGGCCACCGTCGTCGCCACCTGGACCGGCCCGCTCACCCCGGGCACCGGCACCCCGACCATCGGCCGCCCGTCCGGTGCCACGCGTGTGTACGTACTGGACGCCGCCCTGCGCCCCGTACCGCCCGGCGTGACCGGCGAGCTGTACATAGCCGGGCCCGGCCTCGCCCGCGGCTACCTGGGCCGGCCGCGGCTCACCGCCCAGCGGTTCCTGCCCGACCCGTTCGGCGCGCCGGGGGAGCGGATGTACCGCACCGGGGACCTGGTCCGCTGGACCGCCGACGGCCGCCTGCGGTTCGCGGGCCGCGCCGACGACCAGGTCAAACTACGCGGCTTCCGAATCGAGCCCGGCGAGATCGAGACCGCGCTGCGGCGCAGCCCGCTGGTGCGGGACGCGGCGGTGGTCGTCCGCGCGGGGGACGGCCCCGACGCACCGCCCCGCCTCGTCGCGTACGTCGTACCGTCCCAGCCACCCACCACCCCGCCCACCCACCCCGACCCGTCCGGGCCCGGCACCTCGAACACCGAACTTCCCGGGCCTGGTTCCCCGGGCGGTGAGCCGTCCGCTGCCGCGTCCACGGACCCCGATCCGTCCGGGGCGGGCGCCTTGGGCACCGTGCCGTCTGCCACCGCGCCCGCCCACCCCGGCCCAGCCGGGTCCGGCGCGTCGGGCACCGAACTACCGGGGGCTGGTTCCCTGGGCGGCGAGCCGTCCGCTGCCGCACCCGCCGACCCCGACTCGTCCGAGGGCGCCTTCGGCAACGAGCCGCCTGCCACCGAGTCCGTCCACCCGGAACTGTCCGGGCCCGTGACCTCGGAGACCGAACTACCGGGGGCTGGTTCCCCGTGCAGCCAGCCGTCCGCTGCCGCACCCGCCCACCGCGACCCGTCCGGGCCCGGTGCCTCGAACACCGAACTTCTCGGGACTGGTTCGCCGGACGGCGATCCGTCCGCTGCCGTACCCACCGACTCTGACTCGTCCGGGGCGGGCGTCTCGGGCACCGAACTGCCCGGGGCTGATCCCCTGGGCGGCGAGCCGTCCGCTGCCGAACCCGCCCACTCCGGCCCGTCAGGGTCTGGCGCCTCGGACACTGTACGACCCGGGCCGGGCAGCCAGCTGTCCGCTGCCGAACCCGCCCAACCCGGCCCATCCGGGCCTGGCGCCTCGGACGCCGAACTGCCCGGGTCTGGTTCGCCAGGCAACGAGCCGTCCGCTGCCGAGCCCCCCCACCCCGGCCCGTCCGCGCCCGGCGCCTCGGGCACCGCACTACCGGGGACTGGTTCGCCGGGCAGCGAGCCGCCCACCACCCCATCCACCCACCCAGAACCGTCCGGCGCCGGCTCCCCGGACACCGAACCGCCCACCACCACCCCCACCCACCCCCAACCGACCGACACCGACTCCCCGGACACCGCCCCGCCCGTCACCGCGCTACCCGTCGCCGAACTGCGGCTGCACCTGGCGGGGTTGCTGCCGGCGCACATGGTGCCGTCGGTCTTCGTGGCCCTCGAGCGGCTGCCGCTCACCCCGAACGGCAAGATCGACCGGCGGGCGCTGCCCGCGCCCGGGCCCGCTCAGGTCGTCCACGGCCCGCGGATCGCTCCGCGCACCGACACCGAACTGCGCATCGCCCGGATCTGGGCCGATGTGCTCGGCATCGAGGAGGTCGGCGCCGACGACAACTTCTTCGCGCTCGGCGGCGACTCCATCCTGAGCATGCAGGTCGTCTCCCGGCTGCGCCGCGACGGACTGCACGTGGCGACCCGGGATCTGTTCACACACCAGACCGTCGCCGAACTCGCCACCGTGGTCCGCACCGCGCCCCAGCGCTCCGCCGAGGGCCCGGTGACCGGCGACGTGCCGCTCACCCCGATCCAGGAGTGGTTCCTGACCACGCCCCGCGCGGCCCACCACCACTTCAACCAGTCGGCGCTCTTCGAACTCGACGGCCGCCCCGACCCGCGGGCGCTGCGCGCCGCGCTCGACGCCCTCCTCGAGCACCACGACGCCCTGCGCATGCGCTTCAGCCGGGACGAGCAGGGGGGCTGGCGGCAGTTCAACCCGCCGCCTGCCGCCGGCGAGGACATCCTCGTACGTCATGACCTGACAGGGCTCGCCGCCGAGGACGCCGACGCGGCGATGGCGAAGGCCGCCGACGAAATCCACGCGGGCTTCGACCTCGCTCGCGGCCCGCACCTGCGGGCGGTCCTGTTCACGGGGGACGCGGACCGACCCGCGTACCTCCTCCTCGTCGCACACCACCTGGTGGTGGACGCCGTCTCCTGGCGCGTCCTGCGCGACGACCTGGAGACCGCCTACCGACAGGCCCTGAACGGCGATCCGGTCGCGCTGGGCGAGCGCGGCACCAGCTTCCGTGAGTGGTCCCGGCGCCTGGCCGCACATGTCGCCGAGGGCGGCCTCGACCACGAACTGCCGCACTGGGAGGAGACGACTGGCGCCGAACCCGCCCCGGCGGAACCCGCCGAGGCCACCGGGGACGGGCCGGCGACCGCAACAGTGAGCGTGGAACTCGACGAGGAGGACACCACCGCCCTGCTGCGCTCCGCGCCCACCGCGTACCGCACCCGCGTCAACGACGTACTCCTCGCCGCACTCGCCCTTGCCCTGGCCCGCTGGACCGGCCACGACCGGGTCCGCCTGGACCTGGAGGGGCACGGACGTGAGGACCTGCTCGACGGTGTCGATCTCTCGCACACCGTCGGCTGGTTCACCACCGTCTACCCCGTCGCCATCCAGGTGCCCGACCCCGGCGGCCTCGGCCCGGACCGCGACTGGCGGTCCCTCGTCAAGTCGGTCCGCCGCCAGCTGCGCGCCGTGCCCGGCAACGGCATCGGCTACGGCGCCCTCCGCACGTTCGGCCCGCCCGACGTCCGAGAACGCCTCGGCGCCCAGGCCCACAGCCAGGTGGTGTTCAACTATCTCGGGCAGTGGGACGCACGGCCCGAGGAGGCGGCGGACGGCAGCCTGATCCGTGCCGAACACGGCTCCTTCGGACGGGACCACGACCCGCGTGACCCCGGCTCGCACCCGGTGGAGGTGGTGGGCGCGGTGCAGCACGGCCGGCTCGCCTTCACCTGGCACCACCGGCCCGGCCGCCACGACACGGCGACCGTGCGCCGGGCGGCCGAGGACTTCGCCGAGGCCCTGCGTCACCTCGCCAGGGACGCCCGGGGAGGCCGGTGACCACACTCCGCCCCCGCGAGGCACCGTACCGGCAGACCGCCCGGCACGGCCCTCGCGCACCCCGAGCTCCGACCACCCACCCCGACTACTCATCGACCACCCGAATCGAACTACGAAAGAAGGCGACATGGACGAGAACACCCGCTACCAGGTGCTGCGCAACGACGAGGAGCAGTACTCCCTCTGGCCCGCCGACATCGAGGTGCCCGCAGGCTGGCAGCCCGTCGGAAAGGAGGGCACCGAGGCCGAGTGCTCCGCCTACGTCGACGAGGTCTGGACCGACATGCGGCCCAAGAGCCTGCGCGAGCGCATGGAGAACGCCGGGGCCTGACCGGCCCGCACAACCCGCGCACCCGAACACCCGCGCACCTGCGCACCCGCACGCCGGGCCGGCCGCACCCGCACCCGCGCCGGCCCGGCGCCCCACCCCCGCCCCCACGCGTCGCCGTCCCGGCGCCCCACCGCCCTCGGCCCACCACCGCACGGCAGCACCGCACTCCCGAGGAGCCCGCCATGACCCCCGCCCTGCACACCGAACGCCTGGATTTCCTCCCCTACCGACCCGAACACGAGGACCACTTCGTCGCGCTGCTGCGGGACGAGGAGGTGTGCCGCTGGATGGGCCAAGAGCGCGTGCCCGAACCGCAGTTGCGCGAGGTGTTCCGCGCCATCCTCAACGATGTCTACCCCACGCGCCGGTTCGACGTGTGGGGCCTGTGGCTGAAGGGCGCCTACGTCGGACACGCGGAGGTGAAGCCCACCGGCAACGTCGACGGCCATGAACTCGTCACCGCCCTCGCCCCCGCGTACTGGGGGCAGGGACTGGGCGGCGAGGCCGTACGAGGCCTGCTCCGGCACGCCGCCGACAACCTCGGACTCAGCGAGGCCTACGGCATGGTCGGCGCCGAGAACACCGCCAGCCTCGCGCTCTGCCGCCGCCTGGGCTTCCGCCACGTCCGGGACGTCGTCGGCGACGACGGATCCGTCACGAAGATGCTGGTCATTCCGTGCCCGGACCCGGTGGAGGCGGCAGCCGCCCCTGACCGCCCGGAGCCCGGCAACGCGCGGAGCGCCGGGGGGCCGCACGACGCGGAGCCCGTACAGGACGAGGCAGCCGGGACCGCGTCCGCCGGGGGCCCGGTGTGAGCCGGCCGTCCGTCGGCGAGGGCAGCGCCGCGACGGCGGACGGCGACCGCCCGCCGGGGCTGTGGCGCAACCGCGACTTCAACCTGCTGTGGTCCGGGCAGTGCCTGTCCGACCTCGGCGGCGCCATGGTGGAACTGGCGCTTCCGCTGCTGGTGCTCCAACAGACCGGATCCCCTGCGCAGGCCGGGCTCGTCGGCACCGCCGGACTCGTCACCACGATGGTGTGCCGACTCCCGGCCGGTGTCCTCGCCGACCGCCTCGACCGGCGTCGCCTGATGATCACCTGCGACGTACTGCGGCTCACGGGGTATGCCCTGCTCGGCTGGGCAGTGGCGGCGGGCACCGCGAGCCTGCCGGTGATCGTCGCGGTGGTGATCGCCGGTGCCGCCGCCACGGCCGTCTTCAGCACGGCCGAGCACGCCTCGATACGCAGCCTGGTCCGCCCCGATCAGCTCACCTCGGCCGTCGCCCGCAACGAGGCGCGCGCGTACGCCGTCTCGCTGACCGGCCCGCCGCTGGGCGGCCTGCTGTTCGGGCTCGGCCGCGCCCTGCCCTTCCTCGGCAACGCGCTGAGCCACCTGCTCTCCCTCGTGGCCGTCGCCTGTATCCGGCGGCCTCTCCAGGAGACCCGACGGGAGGCCCGGCGGGAGGCGGCCCAGCCCGCCCTCGTCTCCGCGGTGCAGGGCCTGCGCTTCCTCCTCGGCCACCCCTTCCTGCGCGCCCTGCTGCTGATCGCCGCGCCGCTGAACATGGCCTTCACCGGCATGATCTTCGCGATGACACTCGCCCTGCTCGACGCGGGCGTCTCCCCGGCCATGGTGGGTCTCGCCGGTACGATCTTCGCGCTCGGCGGTTTCCTCGGCGCCCTCGTGGCACCCGCCCTGCAGCGGCGGCTGCGGCTGCCCGTCCTGATGAGGCTGCTGTGCTGGACGACCGCCGCGCTGATGGCGGTGAGCACGCTCCTTGCGGGCAGTGTGCCGGCCGCGATACCGCTGGCCGCCGCCGTGTTCCTCGGCCCCACGGCGAACGCGGCGCTCTTCGCCCACCAGGCCGCCGTCACACCGGACCACCTGCAAGGCCGCGTGGTCAGCGGCGTACTGCTCGCCGCGGGTTCGGCCGCCGCGCTGGCCCCCGCCCTGGCCGGTGCCCTCCTGGCCCGCTTCGGCCCGGTACAGGCCATGCTGGTCTTCCCCGCCCTGGTGGCCGTCGCCGCGGTGACGGCGACACGCAGCAAGGGCATCCGCGGCTCGTCAACCTCCTGAGAGGTACGCGGTCACAGCCAGCCGCGCTTCGCGGCGTTCAGACCGGCCTGGAAGCGGCTGGTCGCGTCGAGACGTTCCATCAGGCTGGACATCATGCGGCGGACGGTGCGCAGGGAGACGCCGAGTTGGCGGGCGGCGGTCTCGTCGGTGTCTCCGGCGGCGATGATGTGGAGGAGGACCCGCTCGGTGGGAGTGCAGCCGTTGGGGTCGGTGGGAGGCTGTTCGCCGAAGGGAGTTCCGTGCTCCCAGACCTGCTCGAACAGTGCGCACAGGGCGCTCACCGTGCCGGGCGTATGGATTTCCAGGGCGCCGGCTCTGGGGTTGGTGGGATCCATCGGCACGATGGCGGTTTTCCGGTCGACGACGATCATCTGGATCGGCACCAGAGGAACGGTGCGCATCTGGCCGCCGTACCCGGTCAGCCACCGCGCGTACGCGAGGGTGTCGGCGTCGTTGCGGAAGCTCTCGCGGCACACCGCCCGGATGGTGACACCGCGCTTGAGCGCCTCCTCGTTCAGCGGGGCGGCGGCCTGCCGTGCGTCGGGGCGGTGGGCGCCACCAGGGTTGAGGGACAGGCATTCGAAGGCGGTGGCCTGCTGGAGCTCTTCGAGGCGGGCCCGCACCGCGTCGAGCCCCTCCAGCCGCAGGGCGCGGTCGTCGTCGTACGGGCGGTCCTGTTCGGCGGCGATCGAGGCGATCGCGACGCGCGTGGAATCGACCCGCGCCTGCTGTGCGACGGCCTGGGCCTCGGCGTTGGCAAGGAGTGCGGTCAGGCCGACCGTGGGACTGACCGGCCGCAGCGCACCCGCCTCCTGGTCGGACGGCTTGAGCAGTTCCAAGGACGCCAGCTCGTTCAGGGCCTCGCGCACCGTGCTCTCGGTCAGTCCGGTGTCCGAGGCAAGAGCCGCCACACCGTGGTCGGGGCGACGCAGCATGGCCCGGTACACCGTCTCCGATCGCTGTGACAGTCCCAGAATCTGCAGCATGACGGACCTCCTCGTGACCGATTCTGATCGCGACCAATGATTGTTGTTCATTCACCAGCCTTATTTGAAGAGGGCGTTGGCCGCGGCCGGAAGGCATCGCCGGTTGGCTGGATGACATGCGGTCGCAGAAGCGTGTGCCGCCGTGTCTCGAAGGTGCCAGGCACCTTGGTGTCGGTGCCGGGCTCGTGACATGGCCGGGCCGGGTGGGCAAAGCTTTGCCCATCGAACGCAACGCCCTTCAGGGCGTAAATGCCGCCAAAAGCGGTAAATCCCTTGCTTCCTCAACGGGTGGAGTCTGCCATGCCTCGGATCGCCGCACTGTTGCTTGCCCCCGCTGTCCTGCTCGTCGCCGTCGGTGCGGGTACCTCCGTGGTGGCGGTCGAGGACACGCCGGTCACTCAGCACACCGTCGCCGACGACGGATTCGGGTGGAGCTCGCCCGCCGACGGTGACCCGGCCTGATCCGTCCCATGAAGCACGGCAGTCACCACGGAGACCGCCATGCACATGATCACTTTTCGATTAACCGTCCCCCGCGGAGAGCAAGCCGCCGCAGCCGATATAGGTGAGCTGCTTCGCGACCACTTCATTCCCGGCGACCGCATCGAACACCTGTGGACCCGCCCCACCACGGGCAACGTCGACCTGGCGTTCTTCCTCCTCGCGGACAACGAGGCCGAGGCACTGCTCGTCGCCCGCGCGGCATGCCAGCGGGCGATCGAGCGCACCCCCCGCCTCGCACGCTGGCGGCTGCCGGACAGCTGAGGCCACCGCGGCACGGCCCGCAGCCGCCGTAACTCCGCATCCGTAACCCCTCGATGACGTCTGGAGCAATGAGCGTTGACTACCTCAATGCCCGATCAGGGCTTCGTCCATGAGTTGATAGCCGCCCGGGCCCAGGCCCGGCCGGACGCCCCGGCGGTGCTCTCCGGAACGCAGTCGCTCACCTATGCCGAGCTGGACGCGCGGGCCGACGAGGTGGCCGGGCGGCTGCGGGACGCCGGCGTCGGCCCGGAGGTTCCCGTGGTGGTCCGAGTGGAGCGTTCGCCGCACCTGGTGGTGGCGCTGCTCGGCGTGTTGAAGGCGGGGGGAGTCTATGTGCCCCTCGACCCGAAGTACCCCGCGGCCCGCAACGCGTTCGTCCTGCGGGACACGGCGGCACCGGTGGTCCTGACCACACGGGCGCTCGCCCCCGGACTCGCGGACGGCCCGGCCCGGACCGTCGTCCTCGACGAGCCGGAAATGGAGAGGACACGTACGGCCGGCCGGCCGACGCTCGGTCCGCGAGATCTCGCGTACGTCATCTACACGTCCGGCTCGACCGGGAAGCCGAAGGGCGTGATGGTCGAGCACGCCGCCCTGAGCAGTCATCTGGCCGCGATCGCGGAGGCCTTCGGCTACACCGAGGACGACCGGACCCTCGTCACGGTGAGTGCCGCGTTCGACGTGTCCATCGAGCAGATGCTCACACCGCTCATCTGCGGGGCGACCACGGTCATCCAGCCCGACGACGTCGTCGCGCCCCAGGACGTGATCCGGTACGTGGACGAGCATGCCGTCACCGTCCTCAACATGACGCCGGTCTACCTGGACGCGGTGCTGCGCGAGAGCACCGGCTTGGACACCGTCCGGTTGGTGATCTCGGGCGGCGACGTGATCCGCTCCGGCATCGTGCGGGCAGCCCGCACCCGCCTCGCCGGAAAGCGCGTCCTCAACGTCTACGGCCCGACCGAGACGACCATCACCGCCATGGTCCAGGAGGTCGGCGCGGTGGCGGAGGGGGACACCGTTCCCATCGGGCGGCCCGTGTCCCGCACCCGCGTCCATCTGCTGGGCGAGGACGGAAGAGAGGTCGGACCGGGCGAGGTGGGGGAGATCGTCATCGGCGGCGACAGAGTCGCCCGCGGGTATCTCAACCAACCCGCGCTGACGGAGCGGCAGTTCGTGCCGGACCGCTTCGGCCCGCCGGGCGGCCGTCTCTACCGGACCGGAGACCTCGCCCGGCGGCTGCCCGGCGGTGCGCTGGAATTCCTGGGACGCGTCGACGACCAGGTGAAGATCCGCGGATTCCGAATTGCGCTGGGGGAGGTCGAGGCGGCGCTGGCCGCACTGCCCGGAGTGACCGGTACGGCCGTCGTCGCCCGCCCCGATGCCACGGGCGACGCCCAATTGGTCGGGTACGTGACGAGGGCCGCCGGGGCCAGGGGGAGCGCCGAGCCGCGCAAGGCGCTCCAAGCGGTGCAGCCGGCCCACATGGTGCCCGCTGTCGTTGTGGAGTTGGACGCCTTCCCCATGACGCCGAACGGCAAGATCGACCGCAAGGCACTGCCCGACCCGGCCCCGGCACGCGCCTCCGCGACACCTGCCGCCGAGCCCGCGAACCCGGCAGAGGCCCTGCTGGCGGCGATCTGGGCCGATGTGCTGAAGCTTGACGCCGTGGGCGTGCACGACAACTTCTTCGACCTCGGTGGACACTCCCTGCTGGCCTTCCAGCTCGCTTCCCGGGCGAGCGCCGCAACCGGGAGGGACGTACCGCTCAAGGTGGTCTTCGAGCACCCGACGGTCGCAGGCATGGCCGCCGCGACCGGTTCCCTCCAAGAGGCGGCGGCCGGCACCCCGGGGCCCACGCGCAGCGCGGGGCGGACCGAGGGGCCGCTCTCGGCCGGTCAGGAGAGGCTGTGGATCATCCAGAGCCTCGACCCCGTGGGCTACCACTACAACGTGCCCTCGCTGTGGCACCTGTCGGGGGAGGTGGACCCCGCGGTACTCGAGGAGGCGCTCGACGCGCTGGTCCGGCGCCACGAGATCCTGCGGACCGTGTTCGTCGCCGGGGAGGACGGCCCCCGCCAGGTCGTCCGGCCAGGCGATGCGGGTCGGTTCCAACTGTCCCGGGCTTCCGTGGAGTTCGCCGGGGGCGGCATCCCCGAGAAGGTGCGCGCCTTCGCCGAGGAGCCGTTCGACCTCGGTATGGCACCGCTCCTGCGGGCCGGGCTCTTCACGGACCACCGCCATGCGGGCGAGGCGTGGTTCCTGCTGGTCTTCCACCACATCGCCATCGACGGCAGTTCGCTCTCCACAGCGCTGCGCGATCTGGAGGCCCTGTACCGGCGGGCGGCCGGCGAGCAGCAGGACGGGCTCGCGGAGCCCCGACTCCAGTTCCTCGACTACGCCGTGTGGGCCCGGCGACGGCCGGCCGAGGAGCGCGATGCCGATCTTGCGTACTGGCGCGACCAGTTGAAGGGCCTGGCTGTCCTGGAACTGCCCGCCGACCGGCCGAGGCCTCCCTACTGGTCGGGACACGGCGCGTCCGTCGAGTGCACGCTGGCGCCGGACGTGGTCCTCGGCCTGCGGAAGCTCGGCAGCGAGGAGAACGCCAGCTCGTTCATGGTCCTGCTGGCCGCGTTCCAGGCCGTGCTGGCCCGCTGGAGCGGGCAGGACGACATCGCGGTGGGCGCGGCGATGAGAGGCCGCTCCCTTCCCGAACTCGACCAGCTGGTCGGCTTCCTGACCGACACCATGGTGCTGCGCTGCCCGGTCTCCGGTGACCGGACCTTCCGCGACCTCCTGAGGGAGGTACGGGCGGCCACCCTCGGCGCCATGAAGTACAACCGGGTCTCCTACGACCAAGTCGTCGAGGAGCTGCGTCCCGAACGGCATCTGGACCGCAACCCTGTCTTCCAGGTGTTCTTCTCCCACGAGACGCCTGACGACATGCCGCACTGGGCCCTGCCGCGCGCCACGGCGACGCACCGGCACTGGCCGATGTCCTCGTCGAAGTTCGACCTCGATCTGACCTGTGTCGAGTCGAAGGAGCAGATCTCCTGCTCGTTCACCTACGCCACCGACCTCTTCGACGCGGCGTCCGTGGAACGCTTCGCCCACGATCTCCAATCGCTCCTCGCGTTCCTGGTGCACGGCGGTGGGCCGGACACGGCCGTCGCGGACTGGCAGTCGTCCTCATTGGTCGACCTGTGACGACAGGAGCTGTGACGCCAAGAGCCATGACGACAAGAGAGCTGTGACGACAAGCCACCTGTGGTGACAAGAAGGGAGTCGGGTGATGCACACCAAGGCAGCCATCATCGCCGCCGAAGCACTCGTCAGGGACGGGATCCGGTCCATGCTGTCGGTCGACCGGACGGTCGACGTGGTGGGCGAAGCAGCGGATTTCGCCGACATACCGCAGGTGCGACGACGAGGGGATCCGGATCTCTTCGTCATCGACGCCTCCGGGCTCCGGGGCGCCGGTGAAGTCCACGCGCAGCGGATCCGCTCGCTCGTCGACCTGGCGGACCGGCCGCTGGTCCTTCTCGCCGACGACGGTGTCCAGTTGGACCCGGAACTGCTCAGGCTGGGGGCGTGCGTCCTCGAGAGATCACGCGTGAGCTCCGCGGACCTGGTCTCCTCGGTCAGGCTCCTCGCCGCCGGCTATCTCCCGGTGGAGCGGCGCCTCGCACAACGGCTCGCCCACCGCGCGCTGGAGGAGAGGGCGGGTGAGGCGGCACACATCCGCCTCCTGACCCCCAGGGAGCGGGAAGTCTTCCATCTGCTCGCCCGCGGCCGGTCCAACATGGAGATCGCCGCCTCGCTCACGCTGGCCCACTCGACGGTGAAGACACATGTGCGGGGAATCCTCAAGAAACTCGGACTGACCAGCCGGCTCGACGTAGTGATGCTCGTCCACGCTCCGCTCCGCCGCCCGGCACCCTCCACCGTGTTCCGGCAGAGGGCCCGCGGCAGGGCCGCGGCCTGAGCGGACGGAACGCACCCGGATGCGCCAGGCCTCGAAGAAGGCCTGGCGCATCCGGGTGCGGGGTGCCGGAGGATCACGTCGTGAGGGGGAGGCGTTCTGCCGCGGGGACGGTGGCTGCCGCGACGGACTCCCACGGTTCCGCCGTCAGCAGGTCGAGGGCCTCGTCGACATGGTCGGCGACATGGATGAGGTCGCGTTCCTCGGAAGTCATGAAGCCCTCCCGCGCCACGATGTCGAGAAAGCCCAGGAGCGAGTCGAAGTAGCCCTTCGCGTTGACCAGGACCACCCGCTTGCGATGCATGCCGAGCTGGTTCCAGGTGGCCACCTCCATGAGTTCGTCCAGAGTCCCGAAGCCACCGGGCAGGACCGCGAAGGCGCTGGCGAGCCGGTACATCAGCGCCTTGCGCTCGTGCATGCTCTGTACGACGAAGATCTGCCCCGGCGCCTTCTGGGACCGCTCCCGTTCGTGCAGGTCGTGCGGGACCACTCCGGTGACGGAGGCGCCGTGGGCCAGCGCCGCTCCGGCCACCGCCCCCATCACGCCGACGCCCCCGGCGCCGTAGACCAGTCCGCAGCCCCGGCGGCCCAGCGCGGCACCGAAGTCCTCGGCGAGAGCGACATACGCGGGGTCCGTGCCGGGACGTGCGCCGCAGAACGTGGCGATGACCGCGGCACGTCGATGAATGTCGGGCATTCGTGTCTCCGATTCACAGCGTTTTCACAGCGTTGAGGAGGAGCGCGCCGTGCGGATCGCTCCGCGCGACGCGGGAAGGGGGCCGGTCAGAGCTTCAGCACCGTGCGCAGCAGCACCTCGGCACCTGCGACCAGGTCTTCGGGGGCGGTGCGTTCCGAGGGGACGTGGCTGACGCCGTCGATGCTCGGCACGAAGATCATTCCGACGGGGGCGAGATCGGCCACGATCTGCGCGTCGTGCCCCGCTCCGCTGGGCAGCGTCGCGTGGGCGTGTCCGAGCTCGGTCGCCGACGCCGCGATGGCCTCCTGGATTGCCGGGTCCGTGTGCACGGGAGCGCTGCGCATGGTCGACTCGATCTCCGCGCGGACGTTCCCCGAGCGTGCCAGGGCGGCGAGTGCCGTGCGCACGGTCTGCTCGGCCGCGTCGAGCCGGGCGGGGTCGCTGTCCCGGAGGTCGATGTCGAGCCGCACCACATCCGGAATGGTGTTGGGGGAGTTCGGCTGGACCTCCATCCGGCCCACGGTGGCCACGCGGCACAGCTTCTCCTCCTGCCCCAGGCTCTGCACGGCGCTGATCAGGCGCGCCGCCACGACGAGAGGGTCCTGGCGCCCTTCCATGGGCGTGGTGCCCGCATGCCCGGCTTTGCCGTGCAGCTGTACGGACATCTGGACCCGTCCGGTGATGGACTCGACCACGCCGATGGACCTGCCCAGCCGTTCGAGGACGGGCCCCTGCTCCACGTGGAGTTCCAGGTACGCGGTGAGGGAACCCGGAGCCCACGCGGCCGTCTTGAGCCGGGACAGATCGCCGCCCGCCCGGGCCAGGGCCTCCCGCAGCGGCCTGCCGGCGTAGTCCTCCGGCTCGCTGGGCAGGGCGTCCAGTCGCCCGGCGAGCACCATGGAGCCCCAGAACGGCTGGGGGAAGAGCGCGCCCTCCTCGTTGGCGAAGCCCACCGCGACGGTCTCGTGGTCCGTTTCGGCACCGGCCTCGTGCAGGGTCTGCAGCACCTCCAGCGCCGCGATGACGCCGTAGGCCCCGTCCAGCCGGCCGCCGTTGGCGACGGTGTCGAGATGGGAGCCGACGAGGACCGGGGGCCGGGTGGAGCGGCGGTGGTCCCCGGGGCGCCGCATGAGCAGGTTCCCGCCGGCGTCGACGGTGGCGGTCAGCCCGGCCTCCACCGCCTGCCGGGCGACATGGGCCCGCCCTTCCTGGTCGGCGTCGCTGAAGCCCATGCGGGTGACGCCGCCGTCCTCGGCGCCGCCGATGGCGGCCAGGCGGTCGAGCCGGTCGAGCAGGCGCGCGCCGTCGATCCGCGGAGAGGTGCGGGAGCGGGACGTGCCGGCAACGGTCAAAGAATCAGGCATGGTTACCACCTGTCGTGGCGATCAGGCTCCGGCGGCGTGCGCCGGCCCAGGAGGAGGGTGAGGTCGGGACGTGCCGTGTTCGGGTGCGCCGTGCGGACGGGTGCTCAGCTGACGACATGTCCGCCTCCCATGCGCCTGGCCCGGGACCGGCGGGCGTCGGTGTGGATGAACGCGCGGTGCAGCCAACGGTCCTGGCCGTCGTACCGCGGGGTGAACGGCGTACGTCCGTGCAGGGCGACCCGGTTGTCGACGATCGCCAGGTCGCCCGGGGCGAAGTAGACGGTGTCGACGACCGCTTCGAGGGCCTCACGGAGAGCGGCCATGGCCCGCCCGGCACTCGCGTCCAGGGGAGTGGTGGCGTGGAAGTCCACCTGGGCGTCCGGATCCTCGTACGCACCGGAGATGGCCCCGTGCGCCACCGTCGAGCCCGATCCGTTGAAGGAGGGCGGCGGATCGGTCCTGAAGCGGGGCTCGGCGAGGATCTCCCGCTGTTCGGCGGAGAGCAGACCGATCGCCCGCCGCAGCGAGGCGATACGCAGTCCGGCCTCTCCGTCGGGGTCCTGGCGCAGGCAGAACAGGGCGACGAAGTCGGGCCTGTGGGGATGGAACGCGTTCTCGGTGTGCATCTCCAGGTTCACGGACCCGGCGTTGCTCTGGCTCCGCTCCTCACCGGGCACCGGAACCACGTTCTGCACCAGGGCGCCGCTCTTCTCGCCTTCGAAGCCGACCACCTCACCCAGCGCCATGGCGCAGAGGACGAGTGCCGACGCCGGGACGGTGGCCCGGCGCTCCACGGACTCCTGCCGGGTGGGAGTGGAGGGCAGGGGCCCGACCGGCAGGCCGTGTATCTGCAGTACGCCCGCCTGGCCGGAGTCGGCGGAGAAGTTCCGCAGTGCCGTGCGCAGGGCGGTCGGGAGGGCGCAGGACACATCACGGGCCGCCGCCAGCCAGCGGGGCTCGTCCAGCAGGCCCGGCGCGCTCTCCGCCAGAAGCTCGGCGAGCCGCTTGACCTCCCGTCGTACGTCCAGGTCGAGGTAGATCGAGTCCTTCTCCAGGGTCGTGGTGAGAGGGCTGTTCTCCGTCATTTCTGCTCCAGTGCGCGATCCGAGAGGGACATCAGGACGCCGCCACAGCACGGGCCACGACGTCGGTGTTGGGGGCCTTCACGGCCGCGTAGTGGTCGCCGGTGAGGGAGAGGGCCGTCGTATCGCCCGTGCACAGCCGCAGCCACTGCCGGCCGGCCGCGGCGGCCTGCTCGTCCTCGGCCGCGTCGCCGGCGCTGAAGATCAGGGCGCGGCCCGGATAGGGCAGGGGCCGGAAGTCCCTCAGAGCCCGCCAGTTCGCACGGAAGACCTCGAACAGACGCAGCTCCTCACCCGTGGCAGCGTCCGCCGGGACGAGTTGCGCGGCGCGCATCCGGGCCACCAGCTCCTGGCGCCGTGCTGCCGGCGGCAGCGCCGCCAGCGTCTCCGCCTCGACGGCCAGGTCGACCTCGTGCAGCCGGTCGAGGAAGGACAGGTAGGCCGCGATGACGTCCGGTTCCTGGTCGTCGGGGCGGTTCGCGTCCGGTGGGTGCGGCAGGAGCGCGGGCGGCAGGGCCGGGTCGAGCAGAGCCAGCAGCTCGACCTCCTCGCCCTTCTCGGCGCACTGCCGGGCCATCTCGTACGCCACCAGACCACCGAACGACCAGCCGGCCAGCCGCAACGGGCCCTCGGGCTGGGCCTCCCTGGCGACGGCGAGATGGCCCGCGGCGATGTCGGCGACGCTGGTCAGCGGTTCCTCGCCCGGCTCGACGCCGATCGACTGCAACCCGAGGACCGGGCCGTCGCCGGGCAGCGACCGTGCCAGGTCGAGGTAGCAGAACGCGGTGCCTCCGACGGGCGCGACACAGAACGTGGGGCGTCCGGTGCCGAGTCGCAGCGGGAGCAAGGTCCGCGGCTGCCGGGGGCGCTGGGCGACGAGGGAGGCGGCCTGGGCCGCCACGGTCGGGGCCTCCAGCAGGCTGGCCATCGGCAGGCTGATCCCCAGCTCCTTTCTGATCATCGAGATGAGACGCACACCGAGCAGGGAGTTCCCGCCGGCCTCGAAGAAGTCGTCCTCGACACCGATGCCGGGGGTCCGCAGGATCCGCTCCCAGATGTGCAGCAGCTCCAGCTCCGTCCGGCTCCGAGGAGCCGACTGCGGGCCGGTCGGCACCGCGGCGGGCGCGGGCAGCGCCGCCTGGTCGAGCTTTCCGTTGTGCGAGAGGGGGAAGGATCCCAGGAGGACCACGGAACTCGGCACCAGCGCCTGGGGCAGCCGCTCCTGGCACCAGCCGCGGAGATCCGCGACGAGCACCTCGGTGTGCGGCACCACGTACGCCAGGAGCCGTTTCCCGCCGCCGGAACCGTCCACCACCACGACGGCGTCGCGGACCGCGGGGTGCTCGACCAGGACCGTCTCGATCTGGCCCGGTTCGATGCGTACGCCGTGCAGCTTCACCTGCCGGTCGATGCGGCCCAGGAACTCGATGACGCCGTCCGGCCCCATCCTCGCCAGGTCACCGGTCCGGTACATGCGCTCGCCCGGCAGGCCCAGCGGCGCGGGAACGAACCGGTTGGCGGTCAGCGCAGGGGCGCCCCGGTACCCGCGTCCCATCAGGTCGCCGGCCAGACAGAGCTCACCCGTCGCGCCCGTCGGCACCGGATTGAGGTCGCGGTCGCACACGAGAGCCCAACTGCGGCCGATGGGGCGGCCGATGGGCACCGTGGTCCGTCCGTCGTCCGACCGGCACTCCCAGGCGGTGGCGATGATCGCGGTCTCGGCCGGGCCGTAGTGGTTGTGGAGCCGGACGCCCGGCAGCTCCCGCATCGTCCGCTGCCGCAGCTCGACCGGCAGCGCCTCGCCGGCCGGCACGATGTGGCGCAGACCGGCGCACTTGCCCGCCACCCCGGGCGTGTCCAGGAAGATCGAGAGCACCGAGGGCACGGGGTGGATCACCGTGACCCGCTGGTCGGCCACCAGGTCGGCGAGATAGTGGGTGTCCCGGTGCCCGCCGGGCCGCGCCAGCACGAGTCGGCTGCCCACGGTCAGCGGCCTGAAGATCTCCCACAGCGATACGTCGAAGCTGATCGGGACCATCTGCAGCACCGCGTCGTCGGGCCCCAGCGGGATGCGCCGCTGCCCCCACTCCAGCGTGTTGACCAGCCCGCGGTGGGTGTTCTCCACGCCCTTGGGCCGCCCCGTCGATCCGGAGGTGTAGATCACGTACGCGAGCTGGTCGCCTCCGCAACCGTTGCCCGGCACATTGGAGTCCGCCGCGTGGGCCAGCGGACCGGGATCGGCGTCCAGACAGACGGCCGGTATCCGGATGTCGCCGAGATCGGGCAGCCACGCCTCCTCGGTGACGAGCGCGTCGGGCCCGGCCTGGGCCAGCAACGCGCGTCGCCACTGGAGTGGGTATTCGGGATCGACGGGGAGGATGGCACCACCGGCCTTCAGGACGGCCAGATAGGCGACGGCGAGGTCGACGGAGCGCTCCAGGTGGACGGCGACGACCGCTTCGGCCCCTACGCCGGTGGCGGTCAGGCGGCGTGCGAGCCGGTTCGCGCGGGCATTCAGCTCGCGGTAGGTCAGTTCGTCCTCGCCGCAGACCACCGCGAGCGCGTGCGGCGTGCGGTCGGCCTGGCGTTCCACGAGTCCGTGGACGGACGGCTCCTCGTCAGCGGCGGTGACGGGCGCGCCCGCCCGCTCGCCGAGCGCCACGGTCGACTCCGGCCCATAGGCCACGGAGTGGTACGCCGGAGGCGTCAGCACCTGGCCGGTGTCACCGTCCGGGTCGGCCGCCATCGCTTCCAGGACCGCGCGGTACAGGGAGCCCAGCATGGCCTGGGCGTGCGGACCCGCGTCCCCCGGACGGCTGTACACCGTCAGCTGGCCGGTCTGGGCGACGGCCATCAGCCGGAACTCGTTCGGGCTCTCGTCGACGACGGCGTCGTCGTCGATGAGGTCCCAGTCGAGGACATGGAAGTCCAGGTAGACGAAGGCGACATCGATCATGCGGGCATGGCGGCTGCCCTCCTGGATCTCGCCGAGCGGATACCGGCGGTGTGGCCACATCTCGATCTCCGTGTCGCGCACCTGCTGGACCAGCTCCCGCCAGGTCCGGGCGCCGCGGCGGAAGGGGAAGGGCACCGTGTTGACGTACAGGCCCGCGACCCGGTCCGCGCCCTCGGCCTCGGGCCGGGTGTCGCACACCAGGCCGGTGGAGAACGCCTCTTCTGTGGTGATCATGCTCATCACCGAGAGATGGGCCGCCAGCATCACGTTCTTCAGCGACGCGTCCGCCGTACGGGCCAGCTTGGCCAAGTCGTCCAGCAGATCGTCGTACGGCGCGACCAGCTGCTTCACGGGCCCCGAACCGGCGCCCCACGCGGAGGGCAGCTCCAGCTTGGCGTGGTGCGCCACGACGTCGCGCCAGTAACCGGCGTGCGCCGGGTCCTCGAGGTCCTTCCGCTCCAAGGCGATGAAGTCGGCGTACCGGATCTGGGGCAGGGGCTGGGGCGTGTACTCCGTGCCGTCGTGCAGGGCGTGGTACCGGCCGAACACCTCGGAGAGAAGTACGTGGAAGCTCCAGCCCTCGAGGATGGGATGGAACTCCGTGAAGGTCACCCACCACTGGTCCTCGCACATGTGGGTGAAGTACCGGAACAGCGGCGCGGTGTTCAGATCGAACCGCCGGTCGCGCTCGGCGGCCATGTAGGCGCGCACCTCGTCCCGCTGCGCCGATGGCGACAGCCGGCGGACGTCCGCGAACCCCACGGGCAGATACGCCTCGCTGTGCACGAGCTGGAGCGGCTCGCTGTAGGTCGTGAGGTCCATCGTGGTGCGCAGGGCCTCGTGCCGGGCGACGGTGGCGTCGATGGCGGCCTGGAAGAGGTCGTGGCGGTAGGGGCGGCCGTCACGGACCAGATAGCAGGTGACGTTGTGGTAGTTGCCTTCGTTGCCCGAGGACTCCATTTCGAGGATCATCCCGAGCTGGATGCGGGACAGCGGGTACGCGTCCGTCACCCCGTCAGGTATGCGCGCCCGGTCGGCCGGGTCGAGCATCGCGAACGGCTGTACCACGGGCGCGTCGACACTGTCCGCGGAGCGAGGGCCCAGGATCCGGGCGAAGGCCTCGACGGTGCGGTGCTCGAAGACGTCCCGCACGGTGACGTGGTACCCCTCCCTGCGCAGGGCGCCCACCACGGCCACCGCGCGCACCGAGTCCCCGCCGATGACGAAGAAGTTGTCACGGACTCCGAAGTCGCCGGTGCCGAGCACCGCGCGCCACACCGCCGCGATCTCCGCCTCGGCGTCGGAGCGGGGTGCCACGAGGTCGCTGCTGATGCCGCGGGACTGCCGGTCGGGCGCAGGCAGCGCATCGGTGTCGATCTTCCCGACGTCGGTCAGCGGGAGCGCGTCCAGGACGACGATCGCGGACGGCACCATGTACTCGGGCAGCCGCTCGCCGACGAAGGCGCGGAGCGCGGCCTGGCCGGGGGCGTCATTCCCGGCCGCGGGCATCACATAGCCGACCAGCTCGGGCCGGCCGCCGTCGGTCTGCCGCGCCACCACGACGGCGGTCCGTACGCCGGGATGCGCGGCCATGGCGCTCTCCACCTCGGCCGGCTCCACCCGGTAGCCGCGGATCTTGACCTGCTTGTCCACGCGGCCCACGAAGTCCACGTCGCCGTCGGGCCGCAGGGCCACGAGGTCGCCGGTGCGGTACAGCCGTGCGCCCGGCTCCGCGGAGAACGGGTCGGGCAGGTACTTCTCCGCCGTGAGGTGGGGCTTGTCCAGATAGCCGCGGGTGACTCCGGCCCCGCCGATGTAGACCTCGCCGACGACGCCGAAGGGCACGGGGCGCATGTGCGCGTCGAGGACGTACATCGTGGTGTTGGGCATGGCCGTGCCGATCGAGACGAGCTCCGTGTCGACGGGCCGTTCGAGGCGGCAGCCGCTGTTGCCGACCGTGATCTCGGTCGGACCGTATTCGGCGGCGACACTGCCCGGACCGGCGTCGGCCAGCCAGCTGTTGGCCAGCGTGCCGGTGAAGCGGTCGCCCGCCGCGATGACGAGGCCCGCGAGTGCTCGGCGCTGCTCCGGATCGAGCTGCTCCGCAAGGAGTTCGAGGTGCCCCGGTGCCATTTTCACGAAGCTCAGCGGCCCGCACGCGAGGAGCCGCGCACCCAGCTCCGCGGGTTCGCCGTCGGGCAGCAGGTGGACCGGGCGGCCCCGCAGGAGCGAGGTGTAGAGGTTCGGGACACCCAGGTCGAAGGCCGCGGAGGAGAACAGCGCGGTTCCGCCCGGCGCCCGCAGATAGGTGTCGACCGTCCACCACAGGTAGTTCATCAGCCCGTGGTGCGTGACCATGACTCCCTTGGGCAGCCCGGTCGTTCCCGAGGTGTAGATGAGATAGGCGAGAGCGTCAGGGGCGAAGGGAAGGCCCGGATCGTCGGGCGGCTGTACGCCGATGAGCCGGGCGTCGCGGTCGACCAGGACGACGGTGAGCCCGTCCAGGCCGTCGGCAAGGGCGTCGGCGCCGGGCTCGTCGGTCACCACGACCCGGGCACCGGCATCGCTCAGGATGTAGCCGCGCCGCGTCGCGGAGTCACCGGGGTCCAGCGGGGCGTAGGCGGCGCCGGCCTTGAGGACCGCGAGGAGCGCGACGACGAGTTCGGCGTTCCTCGGCAGATGGACGGCGACGACCGAGCCGGGTCCGACACCGCGGCTCCGCAGGTGCTGGGCGAGACGGTTCGCCGCGGCGTCCAGTTCACCGAAGGTCAGGGCCGTGTCACCGGCCAGGACGGCCGGCGCGTCCGGCGCGAGCCGGGCCTGTTCGGCGATGAACTCGTGCAGCGCTCCCCGGGGCCGGTCGGCGGTGCCGCCGTCCGCCGCGGCGAGCAGCTCGTCCAGCTCCTGCTCGGTGATGTACGGGAGATCGGACAGCGGCGTGTCGGGGCTGCTGGTCGCGCTCCGCAGGAGCTCGAAGAAGTTGCCGACGAACCGCCCCACGGTGTCCGGGTCGAACAGCGCCGTCGAGTACTCCAGGGCCCCGGACATGGTGCCGTCGGCCGCGGAGTCGATCTGCAGGGTCAGGTCCAGCTTGGAGCTCTCGCTGAGCGGCGTCACGCGGGTGGCCTCGACCCCCGCGAGCGCGATCCCCTCCGGGTCTCCGTTCCCGTAGCTGAACATCACCTGGGCCAGGGGCGGCGTGGAGAGGTCGCGGTCCGGCGCCAGCTCGTTGACGAGGACGTCGAACGGGATCTGCGCGTGCTCCACCGCGTCGAGGAACCGCGACTTGTTGCGGCGCAGGAGATCGGCGAAGGCGGGGTCGTCGGACCAGCCGGTGCGGATGACGACCGTGTTGACGAAGCAGCCGATCAGCTCCTGCGTCGCCTGCTCGTCCCGGCCGACCATGGGCACGCCCACGGCGATGTCCCGCTGGCCGGTGTAGCGGCTCAGGAGCATCTGGAAGGCCGTCAGGAGCACCAGGAACGGAGTGGTGCCGTGCTCCGCCGCGGCTGCCCGGACGGCCTCCGCGACGGCCGGCGGGACGGTGATCGGGAGTGAGGCGCCCGCGGAGGACCGCACCGCCTGGCGCGGGCGGTCCGTCGGCAGCTCCAGGGGCGTGACACCGGAGAGCTGCCGCTTCCAGAACGCGAGGGACTCCGCCAGCGTGCCGTCGAGAAGGCGTGTGCGCTGCCACTCGGAGTAGTCGGCGTACTGCATGGGCAGGGGCGGGAACTCCACGCTGCTGTCGCCCGTCTCGGCCCGGTAGGCCAGCGCCAGTTCACGCCAGAGGATCGGCTCGGACCAGGCGTCGAAGGCGATGTGATGGATCGACACCACAAGGTAGTGGTCGTCCGACGCCAACGTGACCAGGCCCGCACGGGCCACCAGGCCCTCGGCCAGGGACATCGGGGAGTGGGCCAGCCGCCGCACCGCTTCCTGCGCGCGGCTCTCCCGCAGTTCGGCGGCCTCCTCGCGGAGGTCACTGTGGACGAAGGTGTTTGCCGGACCGCCGGTCACCTCCTGCACCGGCTCTTCCCGCTCCATGCGGTAGCGGGTCCGCAGCACCTCGTGGCGCTCCAGGACCCGCTCCCAGGCCCGCCGCAGGGCCGGGGCGTCGACCGCCCCGCGCAGCCGCAGCACCATGGGCACGTGGTACTCGTCGCTGTCCGGGTTGATCGAGTCGAGGAACCAGAGCCGGCGCTGGCTGGGCGACAGGGGCACGCGATCGCCGCGTCCGGCCAGGGGTGCGATGGGGGCCGCCGCTGTCGCGGTGCCTTCGAGGCGGCTTCTCAGGATGTGGTCTCGGAGGGCCTGAATGTCCTCGGCCATGCCTGTCCTCACTTCTCACGTGTCGTCAGTGCGACGACCTCGGCGTCCGAGAGGCCGGAAACGTCACTTCGGATCTCGGCTTCGACCACCTGCGCCAGCTCTCGGACGGTCGGGAACTCGAAGATGGTCCGCAGGGACAACTGGGCCCGGTAGCGGGCCGAAACACGGGCGACGACCTTGGCGGCCAGGATGGACGTGCCGCCGATGCGGAAGAAGTCGCGTGTGACGTCCACGGGGTCGTCCGTGGCGAGCACGTCCTGGAAGATTCCGCCGATGACCTTCTCGATGTCGGTGGCAGGCGTGCTCGGTTGCGCCTGCTCCTCCGTGACCGACACGCTGTTCCCGTTCGTCACGCGGGCGCTCCGTCCATACGCTTCCGCAGGCTGAGTGGACGCATGTCGGTCCATACCTCGGAGATGTGGGAGAGGCACGATTCCCGGCTTCCACTGAAGCCGGCGTCGTCCCAACCGGGCGGCAGCGGTCGATGGGACCACCAAATCGAGTACTGCTCTTCGTGGTTGACCACCACGGTGAACTTTTCCTCAATGGGCATGGCCACTCCATGAATTTCTGAGCGAGAAGCGGGAAGACCCCGCATTGTTCGCGGGGAGTCGAACCATTCGGTGGAGAAGTTAGCTTCCGGGCGAGGCGGATCACTATCCACCACCGGGCTGAACTGGTTGAAAAGTTCATCTTCGTGGAGGAGGCGCAACCACTGTGATCTGCGCATACGTCGTGCCGGGGCGGACGAAGGAAAGCCTCCGGGAGGGCGCTGCCGTGTGCGGCGGCGGGCGGGACGAGCCTATATTCCAGGCGCCAGTCGAGGTGCGACTGGGAACTGGTGGCAGTCAGTGATCGAACTCTCCTCCAGGATGGAGCAAAGATGACGGACGAGACGATGAAGGGGCTCGGGGAGAGGGTTCCGGCCAGCCTCCCGGATGAGCTGCGCAACCACGGTCTCCTGGTCAACACGGCCACCGGACTGTACGGATGGGGTGCGGAACTCGAATCAGTCTATTCAGGCCTGACGAAGGCACTTTCCGTGGAAGTGACGGAAATGGAGCCCACCGAACTCCATTTCCCGCCCGTCATTCCGCGTGCCGTGTTCGAGAAGAGCGAATACGTGGCCTCGTTCCCCCAACTCTTCGGCGCGGTGCACGCGTTCCAGGGCGACGAGTGCGCACACGAGAGCCTGGAACGGGCCGTCACCACGGGCGAGGACTGGAGTGGGCATACGCGACTGACCGACTTCGTCCTGGCCCCGGCCGTGTGCTACTCCGTGTACCCCCTCTTCGGCGGGACCGTGGTGGAAGAGGGCCGGACGGTGGACGCGAGCGGATTCTGCTTCCGGCACGAGCCGTCGACCGAACCGGGACGCCTGGTGTCGTTCCGGCTGCGCGAGTTCGTGCGGATCGGCAGTCCGGCCGAGGCCTCCGCCTGGTTCGGCCAGTGGTACGAGCGCGCGTCCGCCTTCGTGCGGCGGCTCGGCCTCAAGGTGGAGGTCGAGGCCGCGTCGGACCCGTTCTTCGGGACGAGCGGCCAGGTCATGGCCGAGAACCAGCGGGAGGAGGGGATGAAGGCCGAGGTGGTCGTCCCGATCGGCGATCACCCCGTCGCGGTCGCGTCGATCAACTACCACCGTGATCACTTCGGCCGGATCTTCGACATCCGCTCGGCGGACGGGGAACCGGTCCACAGCGCCTGTGTCGGCTTCGGCCTGGAACGGCTCGCGTTCGCGCTCGTGTCCGCCCACGGCCCACGCCCCGCCGAATGGCCCGAGGACGTACGGGAGTTGTTGTGGAACGGGCGAAGGGCATGGTGACCAGCCCGTTCCCCGACGTCGTCACCGAGCCCGTCCTGGCCCGCAACGCTCTCGCCATGAGGGACGACAGGGCGCTCTGCGCACTGGACGTCAGGCTCGACTACTTCGAGGTCCAGGCACGAACCGGGCGGGGGCGCGGACGGCTGCCCGTGGTGACGGTCAAGCAGGTCGAGTCCCTCAACGGCGACTACCGCCAGTATCTCGGCCTGACCTCGCACCAGGGGTCGGCGGCCTTCATCGGCGGAGGACCGGCCCGCCTGCGGTCCGGCAGCTCCCTCGCCGGCATCGGGCCCGAGGAGCGCCGTGAGCTGCTGGCCGCACTCGTCGCCGAGGCCGTCGACCGTGCGGCGCAGACCTCCGACGCGGTCCTGTCCCCGTTCCTGACCTCCACCGATCTGCCGGCGTACCTGGACGCCGCGCCGTCGGCCGCCCTCCGTGAGCACGGCGTCTGGTGCACCTTGGAGATCGGCGGGGCCACCGGCATCGAGGAGTTTCTGCAGCGCCTTCCGGCGAAGCGCCGACGGCACTGGATCCGGGACATCCGCGAAGCCGAGGAACTCGGCCTCGACCACGACGTCGTGCCCTTCTCGGACGAGGTCGTCGCGGAAGCCGCCACGGGCATCGCCGGCGTCTCCCGGCGCAACGACATGGAGGAATCCCCCGACGTCGTCAGGTGGCGGATCGGCAACTACCGCCGGCGCCCGGGGAAGCACTTCTTCGTCCGCACCCGGTGGCAGGGGAAGGTGATCGCCCACATGCTGTGCCGGATGTTCGACGACACCATGGACGCACACACCCTGGGAATCCTCGACACACCGGGCCTCGACCGCGGAGCGGTCTACCACTTCGGCTGTCTGCTGGGCCCGTTGCGGGCAGCCATCGAGCGCGGGGCACACCGGCTGGAGCTCGGCATCGGGCACGACTCACCGAAACTCCGCCGGGGGTGCACGGGCGAAGCCGTCCACTTCGCCGATCTGCTTCCCGCGCGATAGCCGGAAACGTGGTGGGGCCGGCCGGGACACAATTCCCGCCCGGCCCCACATTTTTGGGCGGAGGCGTCCCCCCGCGAATACCGCGCACGGGGGCGCCTCTGCCCGGCTTCCCTACAGCATCGTCCGGAGCGCGGCCGCCGGCCCGGAAGCGTGCGACTCCAGCAACTCGAGCGCCACCACAACGCGGTCGGCCAGCGTCCGGACCCACTTCGGGTCAAGTCCCCCTTCGTGGAAGGCGAACCGGAGCGCGACCGGCCGGCCGTCCTCGACCAGGAGGGTGAGTGAGAGCGGGTAGTGCACCTCCTCGTACCCCAGCGCCCGCCGGAACGTCAGGGCGGAGCTCCCGTCCGACACGTCCTCGACGACGAAGATGGTGTCGAAGGGCTCACCCTGCGCGTCCGGCACGCTCCGCTGGAGGTCGGCCAGGGAGTGGTGGCCGTGGCGCACGGAGTCGCTCAGCTGGTCCCTGAGACCGGCCAGCGCCGTGGCCACCGTCGCCGCACCGGCCGGATCCCAGACGACCGGCACGGTGTTCATCACCAGCCCCACGACGCGGTCCATCTTCGCGAGGTCCCAGGTGCGCCCGTCGACCACGCAGCCCACCATGACGTCGTCACGGCCGACGGCCGCCGACACCGTGACGGCCCACGCCGCGAGAGTGGCGACGGCAGGCGTCACACCGTGCCTGCTCACCAGACGCTGGAAGTGCGTCCTGGTGGCCGCCGACAGATCGACGGTCAGCAGCCGCTCCTCGCCCCCGGCAGCCCGGCCGGGCGAGTCGAGATAGCAGGCACGGCTGTCCGCGAGCCGGTCCGTCCAGTACGTACGGGCCGCGTGCTGCCGCTGCGGGTCGCTCAGCCATTCCACGAAACGGCGGTACGGCACCGGCGCCGGCAGCTCTTCTCCGCCGCCTGTCAGCGCCGCGTACAAGCGGCTCGCCTCCTCGGTCAGCACGCCGACGCTCCAACCGTCGATCCACAGGTGGTGGCAGTTGAGCACCACCTTGAGCCGGCCCTCGCCGGTGCGTGCCACCGTCACCAGCGGGCGCCAGTCCCGGGCCGGGTCGCTCGCCGTGTCGATGAGGTCCTCGGACCAGTCGGCGATCGCGACGTCCACCGACTCCACCGGATGCACCACCTGGACCGGCCGGTCCAGGCCCTGCCAGTGTGCGGTGCTGCGCAGCACCGGGTGGCGTCGGACGAGCTCGCGCCACACCTCGACCACCACGGACTCGTCGAGGCCGGGAGCGCAGTCGATGAGGTGGCATCCTCCGTAGCCGCTGCCCATGAGGCTGTGCAGGAGCATTCCGCTCTGCAGGGGCGTGAGGTCGTACACGTCGTCCGTGCGACCGGTCTCCTTGAGGATCGCGTCCAACTGCTCCCGCGTGACGGACGCCAGCGGGAAGTCCGACGGCACCCGTGCCGTGCGTGCCCCCGCCCCCCGCAGGACCAGAAGCTCGACGGCGCTCAGGCAGCGCCGCGCGACCGACTCGATCGTCGGCAGTGTGTGCAGCGTGGGGGCGTAGAGCCAGCGGAAGGTGAGCCGGTCGTCGATGACCTCGACTTCGAGCTCGATGTCATGGCTGCGTTCTTGGCGGGCCGAGCGCTCCTCGCCGGCGGCGCCCAGTGCCGCGGTGAAGTTCTCCGCCTGGAACTGGGTCTCCAGATGGCCCGAGTAATTGAACATGATTCTGCCCGGGTTGGCGGGGGCGGCCTCGATGTCGCACCCCAGCCGGTCTGAAGGCCCGGTGGCCAGCGCGTGTTTCACGCGGTGCACCGCGTCGCGCAGCCCGGGGTCGCTCTCCGCGTCCAGGGTGAAGGAGCCGAGCGTCACTCGGTGCACCCCCGCGAACCAGCCGACCGCCTCGGAGCGGTCGGGGCCGGGAACGCGGCTGTCGCGGCCGTGCCGTTCCACGTCGAAGGAGACCGCCGGCATGTCGTGGGCCGCACTCAGCGCGTCGGTGAGCGCCGTCAGGAGCACCGCCTCCACAGGACTGCTGTAGTCGCTCGGTGTCACCCGCAGAAGCTGTCGGGTGGCGGACGCCGACAGCCGCATGTCGACGCACGCGACACCCCCCACGGTGTTGGGGCCGTCCGCGGTGTCCCGAGGGAGGGACACCGGCTCGGGCGGCGTGTCTTGCGCGCCTCCGGTCAGTGCGGCCTCGCGCGGACGTACGGCGGCCAACGCGCTCGCCCATTGGGAGAACGCGTATGAGTCTTCGGGCAGTCCGGGCTCACGTCCGGCGACGAGGTTCGTGTAGGCGACGTCCAGGTCGCGCACGATCGTCGGCCACGAGAAGGTGTCGACCGCGAGGTGGTGGACAGCGATCAGCAGCAGGCTCGGGCGTCCGGCGCCGGAGATCAGCGCGGCGCGCAGCACCTGCCCGTTCTCGATGTCGAGCGAGCGCTGCAACTCGGTGGCGACTTCCTGGAGCCCGCGGTCGCCACCGGCGTCCTGATCGAGGAAGACCTCGGTCAGGAGCTCGAAACCGGGCGGTGCCTCGCCGGCCTCCTGTTGCCACCGGCCGTCGACGAGCGTGAAGCGCAGCCGGAGCGCGTCGTGGGCGTCGACCAGCGCCTCAAGAGCCGACTCCAGCGCGAAGACCTCGGGTTCGCCCTGCCACTCCAGGAGGATCGACTGGTTGTTGTGGTCCTGGTCCACCGGCTCGCGATCGAAGAACCACTGCTGGATCGGTGTCGGGGGCAGCGGCCCGCTGACGTCGAGCGCGGTCTCGGCCACCGTGTCCGAGCGCACCACCGACGACGCCAGGTCGTGCAGCGTCGGACAGCGGAAGACATCGGTGAGGCTCAGCTCGTAACCCTGCTCACGCAGCTTCGACGCGAGGCGGACGGTGGAGATCGAGTCGCCGCCGAGCTCGAAGAAGTTCGCATCGGGTGCCACCGAGGTGACGCCGAGGACGGACTTCCACGCCTCGCGCAGCACGTCCTCGACGCTTTCCGTCCCCGGTCCTTCGGGGGCCTCGTTGGGCTCCGGGTCCTGCCGGGCGAGAGCGGAGCGGTCGACCTTCCCGTTCGCGTCGAGCGGTATCGCGTCGACAGCGGCGTACTGCCGCGGGACGGCGTAGTCCGGGAGCTGTTCGGCCAGCCACGGGACAAGGTCCTCCGGCACGGCCCCGTCGACGACGAGGTAGGCCTTGAGCACGAGCGGCGCATCGGGGCCGGTGCGGTGGCCCACGACGGCTGCGTCATGGATGTCCGGGTGGCGCCGGAGCGCCGACTCGGTCTCGCCGGGTTCCACGCGGTAGCCGCGGATCTTCAGCTGGCGGTCCGACCTGCCGAGGAAGACCACGTTGCCCTGGTCGTCCCGGGTCGCCCGGTCTCCGGTGCGGTACATCCGGGCCCCGGGCTCGGGGGCGTAGGGGTCCGGAACGAACTTCTCCCCGGTCAGCTCCGGCCGGCCCAGGTAGCCGCGGGCACAGCACACCCCGCCGATGAAGATCTCGCCCTCCGCGCCCTCGGGAACCAGCTGGAAATCGTCGTCCAGGACGTACATGGAGGTGTTCTCGATCGGCTTGCCGATCGGGATGGTCTCCCCGGAGAAGCCGGGCGGGGTCATGAAGAAGGCATTGGCCACGGAGGCCTCGGTCGGCCCGTACTCGTTCAGCACGGGGGTCGTGGTGTCGAGGGCGCGCCAACGCTGCAGCGACTGCACGGGGAAGAGGTCCGCCCCCACCGCGAGCAGCCCCGAAAGGCTCCGCGCCCCGTCCGCATCGGTCATCGAGGTGATCAGGTCGAGCTGACCGGGCGTCAGTTTGATGAAGCCGTACGGGCCGCTGGACAGCACCTCGGAGATCTGCGCGGGCAGGTCCTGGTCGTCGGGGACGAGCCGCACCGGCTGGCCGCACCACAGGGGCGCGTAGATGTTGGGCACCACCATGTCGAAGCCGACCGAGGAGAAGAGCGGAGCGCCGTCGGTGCCGAGAGTGGTGTAGGTCTCGACAGCCCAGTCCAGGTAGTTCGCCACTCCGTGGTGCGGGCACTGCACGCCCTTCGGTCGACCACTGGAACCGGAGGTGTAGATGACGTAGGCCAGTTGCTCAGGCCTGACGTCTTCGGCCAGGTCGCTCCGCTCGGCGGGGCTCGCGGTCGCGACAGACTCCAGCAGGTCGTCTACGCACAGGGCCGTCGAGTCGGCGAACTCCTCGGCGTCGCGGTGGGTGGCGTCCGTGAGGACGACCGTGGGCCGCGCGTCCTCCACGATGTGCCGCCGCCGTCGAACCGGGTCACCGGGCGACAGGGGAACGTACGCGCCACCGGCCTTCATGACCGCGAGAAAGCTGACCAGCAACTCCACGGAGCGCGGCAGGCATACGACGACCAGGGACTCGGCGCTGACGCCGTGGGCGCGCAGTTGGCGTGCCAGGACGTTCGCCCGGGTGTTGAGTTCCTCGTACGTCAGGGTCAGACCCCGGGCGCGTACCGCGATGCTGTGCGGAACGCGCGAGGCCTGCGCCTCGAACCCGCCGTGGATCGTCCTGGCCCTGATGACCCGGCGCGGGGCCCATCCCGCGAGGAGGCCCTGGGGAGCCGGGGCCCCGTGATCACCGGCCTCCGCCGCGGGGGTGGCCACCGCCGTGCCGGGCCCGGCCGATAGCACCAGAGATGTCGACTCGCTGGACTCCGTCATCATTTCTCCAAGCTTTGACCGGCCGAAATCTGACTCAATCCCGCGTTCGCGCAGCCCGGCCGGCGCCGGGTGCGGGAAGCTGCCGCGGCGGACGCGTGGAATATAGGTGTCGACGAGTCGGCGCCGCACTCGTGAGCGGCCTCGCACATGCGCTGCGGACCTCTTCGGGCGGGGGCATGTCCGCTGATCAGCGTCACTTTGTCTCCTCCCGGGGGAGGAAGTTCCCATTGGGTTCCACCCGGTGGGGGACAGGAGCCGCGCGTGCGTCGGCGGGCGCCGTCACACGGGGCGAAACCCCGGTCTCTAGGACGGTGACGAGGCGGGCTCCGCCGGGGTGGCGTGGGGGGTTTGCCCGGCCCGCCCCTTGCCGCGATGGCGGTCCATCTCACGCCATTCCGGGCGCAGGCCCGTGAGGTTGGTCGTCAGGAAATAGACGCCGCCCGCGATCAGCAGCGCGGGGGTGAGGCCCATACCCGCCACGACGGCACCCGCGATGAGACCGCCCAGGGGGATTCCGGCCCAGGTGATGGCGTCGCCGATGCCTTGTGCCCGGCCCATCATTTCGGGGGGTATGCGTTCGTACGTGACGGCACCGATGATCGGGTTGATGAAGCCGCCGCCCAGGCCGCCCATACCGATCACCATCGCCACGCACCACAGCGGCGCCTCCGTCGTCAGGATGAGGAACCGCGGCGCCCCTGTGACGAGCCAGCCGAGGAAGAACACCGGCCGGCGCCGCAGCCGATGGGCCACCGCCGCAGCGACGAGGCTGCCCACGGTCGCCGTGACGCTGAACGATGCCAGCACCAGTCCGATCGTGCCGGGGCCGTAACCGGACTCCGCGGCCCAGACCGGAACGAGGACGGCCACATAGGCGGCGTCCAGCAGATTCGTGATGCCGAGCATGGCGTAGAGGGTGAGCAGGATCGGCTGCCCGCGCAGGAACGCGAAGCCCTGGCGCAGGCTGTGCCAGTAGCCGTCCCGCGCATCGTGGGTTCCTGTAGCCTCTGGTGTTTTTTCAGCTTCCGCTGCTTCTTCGGGTTCTCCCGTGCCGCCCCCTGCAGGGTGCTTCTGCGGTTGCCCCATGCCGCCGGGCAACGCGACGGCGATGATCAGCGAACCCAGCGCGAAACAAGCGGCGTTGACGCCCAGCCCGACCATGGGGCCCACCAGCCCCACCAGTGTGCCACCGGCGGCAGGTCCCACGGTTCCTGCCAGGCGATCGAACACGCCCTGGAGTCCCGTCGCCCGTTCCAGCGGCACCCGGCTGCGTTCGGCCGCCTCCGGGATCATGACGTCCTTCGCGAGATCCCCGGGGCTGCGGACCGTGCCGATGACGGCCACCAGGGCCAGCAACACACCGAAGGACAGCAAACCTTCGGCGTGCAACAGAGGGATCAGCAGGGCGGCGGCCGCGCTGACGACGTCCGCGATCCAGGAGATCCGGCGGGGACCGATCCGGTCGACCAGCGGGCCGGCGAAGGCCTTGACCACCACATAGGGCGCCATCTCGCAGAACGCGACAAGACCGGTCTGCGTGGCGCTGCCCGTCGTCACGAGCACGAACCACGGGATGGCGATGGCGGAGATCCTGGTGCCGCTGTGCGCGACGAGCAGCGCCGCGAGCACCCCTGCGAGCGGCCGTAACCGGCCCCGGTCGGCTTCCGCTGTCTTCTCGTACCGCATCAGTCCACCTCCCGCGAGGGTATGTCGACTTCCGGCAGCACCTGGAAGTTCACCCACACCCGCTCGGTGGCCTCGGTCGCCTCGGATTCCTCGTCACCCGAAGCCCGCGGGTATCGGTCGATCACCGACAGGATCTCGGTACGCAACTCCTGGGCCTGCGCGGGCGTGAGCCGGAGCGTGGCGTCGCTCATGTCGAACACTTCCCGCCACGGCCGGGGGAACGTCTGCAAGCTGTTGAGTCCTTGCTGGGTCCGCAGGACGTGCGCGTTGTGCACCGACCGGAGGTAGGCGAGGGCCGCCTCCGGCTCGCGCTCGGCGAGGTCCTCGTGGTTGAAGCGCGTGAGCTGGTGGACCGAACGCCACCACCGTTCCCGCGCGTTGCCTCTTTCCGTGTCCTCGGCCACGAAGCCGGCCGCGGCGAGCTGGCGCAGGTGGTAGCTCGCCGTACCGGAATTCACCTCCAGCCGCTCCGCGAGGCGGGTGGCCGTCGACGGGCCGTGCTTCCGCAGCAGCCCGACCAACTGCACGCGCACCGGATGCGCAAGGGCGCGCAGCCCCTTGGCATCCAGGACCACCGAATCGTCTTCCTCGTGCGGGCCGTTCGGCCTCTCCACTGCATCAGCCATGCGCCTCACGGTATTCCACGAAGAACTCTTCGCAAAGAGCTCTTCGCAAAGAATCCTCCGCGAAGAGTTCTTCGGGGTTCGAGTCGCCTCAGCGGCCCACCGCGGTCTCCCGGTTGATGCGTGACAGCTTCTCGGGGTTGCGGACGGCGTAGAGCCCGGTGATGAGGCCGCCCTCGACGCGTACCGCGAGGACGGTGTCGGTCTCGCCGCCCGTGCGCAGGATGAGTGCGGGGTGGCCGTTGACCTGGGCCGGCCGCAAGGTCGCGGACGTGAGCCTGCTCAGCACGCCGGCCACCGCTTCGGCACCCACGACGGGCTCCAGCGCGGCCCGGACGACTCCGCCGCCGTCGGTCAGCAGTACGACGTCCGGAGCGATCATGTCGAGCAGGCGCCGCAAGTCACCGGTTTCCACGGCCTGTTGGAATGCCGCGAGCACACCGCGGGTCTGGGCCGGGGAGACGGCTTCGCGCGGTCGGCGTGCCGCGACATGGGCCCGTGCGCGGTGGGCGATCTGCCGGACCGCGGCCGGGGTCTTGTCGACGGCCTGCGCGATGTCGTCGTACCCGAGATCGAAGACGTCGCGCAGGACGAACACGGCCCGCTCGGTCGGCGTGAGCGTCTCCAGTACGAGCAGCATCGCCATGGAGACGCTGTCGGCAAGCTCGATGTCCTCGGCGACATCGGGCGCGGTCAGCAGGGGTTCGGGCAGCCAGGGACCGACGTACGACTCCTTGCGCCGCCGCAGTGTACGCAGCCGGGTCAGCGCCTGGCGCGTGGTGATGCGCACCAGGAAGGCGCGCGGGTCCCGCACCGTGTCATGGTCGACGTCCGCCCAGCGCAGCCAGGTCTCCTGAAGGACGTCCTCCGCGTCGGCGGCGGAGCCGAGCATCTCGTAGGCGACGGTGAACAACAGGTTGCGATGGGCGACGAACACCTCAGTGGCGGAGTCCGCCCCCTCGGCGCGAGGGCTGTGCCCCGCCGCGCCGGTCGCTCGCCGGGTGTCCTCGTCCATGGTGGCTCCTGCCTGTCGCGGCGTCTTGTCCGTGTCGCGCACAAGACGCCGCCCGCCACGCTCTTGTGACACGGAACCCCGGTGGCCCTCGTCACACGGCCGGACTGTCACAGCTCCACGGCGACCGGCGCCTTATGGGCGTCAGGGCGCTGCACGGACGATCCGCGCGGCACACGATTCCACAAGCGAGGACGTTGTCATGGAACCCCGTATGAACCTGTTCGCCCACGAGATCGGCGCGAAGATCGGCAAACGGATCTTCGCCGTCAGCCAGGTGATCCAGGAGTCGCCGCTGCCCAAGCCGACGCAGGAGCTGGTCCAGTTGCGCGCCAGCCAGATCAACGGCTGTGGCTTCTGCGTCGACATCCACGCCAAGGACGCCGCGGCCGCGGGCGAGGCCTCGGACCGGCTGAACCTGGTGGCCGCCTGGCGCCACTCCACCGTGTTCACCGAGGCCGAGCGGGCCGCGCTGGCCCTCACCGAGGAGGGCACGCGCATCATCGACGGCTACGAGGGCGTCTCCGACGAGACCTGGTCCCAAGTACGCAAGCACTACGACGACGACCAGGCCATCGCGCTGGTCTCCCTGATCGCCATGATCAACGCGACGAACCGGCTCGGCGTCATCCTCAACAACCAGGGCGGCGCCTACGAACCCGGCAACCTCGCCACGATCGCCGTCTGACCGCCCGCGGCGCCGCCCTGCCTCCCCTCAGGTGCGGGTCCAGCGTTGGTTGCTGCCGTTCGAGCAGGCGTAGAGCTGGATCAGGGTGCCGTTGGCTGTGCCGGCCGCGGTGGCGTCGAGGCAGCGGCCGGACTGGACGCCGACGATGGATCCGTCGGAGTTGAGGCGCCATTTCTGGTTGTCGCCGCCCCAGCAGCTGTAGATCTGTACCTTGGCGCCGTTGCCGGTGCCGGCGGCGTCCAGGCACTTGTCGCCGTGGATCCTGAGCTCGCCCGCGGCGGTGGGCGTCCACTGTTGATTGGTGCCGTCGTGGCAGTCCCACAGCTGGAGTTGGGTGCCGTCGGTGGGGCCGGATCCGGGCACGTCCAGGCAGCGGCCCGAGGCGACGCCCTTGATTTGTCCGGCATCACCGGGGGGTGTGGGGGAGCCGGCGTTGAGTGCGTTGAGGACGGTGGTGTAGGCGGGCTTCTTGCTGCCGTCGCCGTTGAAGAGCAGCGGCGAGTGCTCCGGTCGCCAGGAGTCGGTGTCGCGCACACCCCAGACGGTGATGCCGAGGCAGCGCGCGACGGCCAGGCAGTCCTTGGTCACGTCGGCGTACGTTGTGGCCGGGGCGCCCTGGATGTCGAGCTCGGTGATGGCCACGTCGACGCCGAGAGCGGCGAACTGCTGGAGCGTGGTGCGGAAGTTGCTGTTGTAGGGGCTGCCGCTGTTGAAGTGCGCCTGGAAGCCGACGCAGTCGATGGGGACGCCGCGCTGCTTGAAGTCCCGGACCATGGAGTACATGGCCTGGGTCTTGTCCCAGGTCCAGTTCTCGACGTTGTAGTCGTTGTAGCAGAGCTTGGCGGCAGGGTCGGCGGCGCGCGCGGTGCGGAAGGCGACCTCGATCCAGTCGTTGCCGGTGCGCTGCAGGTTTGAGTCGCGCCGGGCACCCGAACTGCCGTCGGCGAAGGCCTCGTTCACGACGTCCCACTGGGCGATCTTGCCCTTGTAGTGGGACATCACGCCGTTGATGTGGCCGACCATCGCCTGGCGCAGCGCGCTGCCGCTGAGGCTCTGCATCCAGCCGGGCTGCTGGGAGTGCCAGGCCAGGGTGTGGCCGCGCACCTGCTTGCCGTTCCGCACCGCCCAGTCGTAGACGCGGTCACCGGCGGTGAAGTCGAACTGGCCCCGCTGGGGTTCGGTGGCGTCGATCTTCATCTCGTTCTCGGCCGTCACCGAGTTGAACTCGCGGGCCGCGATCGTCGTGTACGTCGAGTCGTTGAGCCGGCCCGAGGCGATGGCGGTGCCGAAGTAGCGGCCGCTCTGCGCCGCCGCGGCGCCGAGTGTGCTCTCGGCCGCACTCTCAGCGGCGTGTGCGGTCGGCAGTGCGGCCGCACCGAGGGTGCTGGCGACCAGCGCCACGAGGAGAGAACACAGCAGGGTGGCGATGGTGTTTCTGGGTTTGCGTAAGGAGGGGGTGGGGGCGGGGGTGGGGGACATGAGCGGCTCCGGTGTCGGGGGTGGTGAACGGGTCGAGTGGGTCCGGGTGGGCAGGGGCTGCTGCCGCGGTCGGCGGAGGTCGTCGCCAGGGCGCGGCATCGGAACTGGGAGCGCTCCCAGTCGAAATATCGAACCGCGGTCGGTACGTCGGCGATTCGAAGCGGGACAGTAATGAGGCGTGAGCCGGTCGTCAACAGGTGCGGGTGTACCCGGAGTTGGCGATGTGACGGCCAGGACCGCGCGCTGCCTGCTCGCAAACTTCCGAAAATTTTCCGGTTGGCCTGGCGTACTGCCCAAGCCCCCGTGAGAGCCGCTGTTTGCAGACAGGTCTGCGACACCCCTTGACCGGAAGGCCCCGTCTTCCTAGCTTGTGGCGTCAAACAATTCGAGAGTTTTCCGAAAGTTTTCGGGAGGTCTTCCGATGTGGTTCCGCTCTCCGCCCCTGGCTCACCCGAGACGCTTACTCGCCGTCCTGTCGCCCCTGCTGCTCGCAGCCACGTTCCTCGGCGCCCCACCCGCCGCCCCGGCCAGCTCCTGCGATCTCCCGTCGACGTACCGCTGGAGCTCAACGGGCGCGCTGGCGCAGCCCAAGCCGGGGTGGGTCTCGCTCAAGGACTTCACCGTCGTCCCGTACAACGGCAGGCAACTCGTCTACGCGACGACGCACGATACGGGGACGCGTTGGGGCTCGATGAACTTCAGCCCGTTCACCAACTGGTCGGAGATGGGCTCGGCCCGCCAGAACACGATGTCGACGTCCACCGTCGCGCCCACGCTCTTCTACTTCGCGCCGAAGAACATCTGGGTGCTCGCCTACCAGTGGGGTGGGACCGCCTTCTCCTACCGGACATCGAGCGACCCCACCAACCCGAACGGCTGGTCGTCCCAGCAGGTGCTCTTCTCCGGCAGCATCCCCGGCTCCGGCACCGGACCCATCGACCAGACGCTCATCGGCGACGGCACGAACATGTACCTGTTCTTCGCCGGTGACAACGGCAAGATCTACCGGGCCAGCATGCCGATCGGGAACTTCCCGGGGAGCTTCGGCACGACCTCGACAGTGGTCATGAGCGATACGACGAACAACCTCTTCGAAGCCCCGCAGGTCTACAAGCTCCAGGGCCAGAACCGCTACCTCATGATCGTCGAGGCGATCGGCTCGCAGGGCCGCTACTTCCGCTCGTTCACGGCCACGAGTCTGAACGGCACCTGGACACCCCAGGCGGCGACCGAGAGCAACCCCTTCGCAGGCAAAGCCAACAGCGGCGCCACCTGGACGAACGACATCAGCCACGGCGAACTGCTCCGCACCGGCGCCGACCAGACCATGACTGTCGACCCCTGCAATCTGCAGCTGCTCTACCAGGGGCGCAGCCCCAACTCCGGCGGTGACTACGGCCTCCTGCCCTACCGTCCGGGTCTGCTGACACTGCGCCGCTGACGGCCTGGCCCGGCCCGTCCCAAAAATATCTCAGGAATCTTCCGCCTCCCCAGAACCAAACCCCTGCAAGATCACGTGTTACGGGCGACCACATCAGGCACGCTCAAAAGACAGGCAAATCGGGTGGCAGTCATATCGAGGGTGGGGACGGCGGCGATAGCCGCCGTGGTGTCCGGCGCACTGGTCGCGGGGGTGGCCTCGGCCGACTCCGGGGCGGGGCCGGACCGCACCGCGGACACACGGGCCGGTACCGGTGCGGAGACCAAGACCGGTCGGGCCGCGCAGGGCGGGAAGACGAAGACCGTCACGCTGGTGACCGGCGACCGGGTGGTCGTGAGGGCAGGGGGCAAGCAGGTCGTCCGGCTGATCCGCGGCGAGGGCCGCGAGGGGGTCTCGATCGCGGTACGGCGCGAGGCCGGGCACACCTACGTCGTACCGCAGGACGCCCAGTCGCTGATCAGCGCGGGCAGGCTGGACCGGCGTCTCTTCGACGTCACGCGGCTCGTCAGGGACAAGTACGACGACGCCCACCGCACGTCGCTGCCGCTGATCGTCAAGTACCGGCCGGGCCGCGCCAACAGCCGCTCCGGCGACACCTTCCGGGGCCCGGCCCGCGACCGCCGTACGCTGCCCGCCATCGGCGGCGAGGCGTTCGACGCGCCCAAGTCCGGTGCGCAGAAGGTCTGGGCGGAGCTCACCGGCGGCACGGGCAGCGGGGCGGGGAGCCGTACGAACGCGCGCACCATCGCCGCCCCGTCCATCGCGCACGTCTGGCTGGACGCCAAGGTCCGCCCCGCCCTCGACAAGAGCGTGCCGCAGATCGGCGCCCCCACCATGTGGCGGGCCGGATACACCGGCAAGGGCGTCAAGGTCGCCGTCCTGGACACCGGCGTCGACCAGACGCACCCGGACCTCAAGAACGTCGAGGTCACCGAGAAGAACTTCACCGAGTCCTCGCCCGACGCCAAGGACCGCATGGGCCACGGCACGCATGTCGCCTCGACCCTCGCGGGGTCCGGCGCCAAGTCGGGCGGCAAGTACAAGGGCGTGGCGCCCGATGTGCAGGTCCTGGACGGCAAGGTCATCTCCGAAGTGGAGGGCACCGGCACCGAGTCCAGCATCGCCGCAGGCATGCAGTGGGCGGTCGACAGCAAGGCGAAGATCGTCAACCTGAGCCTCGGCAGCCTCGACTCGCCGGGGGTCGACCCGCTGGAGGAGGCCGTCGCACGGCTCTCCGGCAAGGCCCTCTTCGTCATCGCGGCGGGCAACGACGGCCCCGAGGCCGGTACGTTGAACTCGCCCGGCAGCGCCCCCGACGCCCTGACCGTCGGCTCCGTCGACAAGCAGGACAACATCGCGGAGACCTCGAGCCGGGGCCCGCAGGCCGACGGGGTCGCCAAGCCCGACCTCACCGCGCCCGGCGACGACATCACGGCCGCCCGCTCCACGCTGACGTCCGACGGCTCCGAGGGCGACTCCTATGTCGCCATGTCGGGCACCTCGATGGCGACCCCGCACGTGGCCGGTTCCGCCGCCCTGCTCCTCCAGCAGCACCCGAAGTGGACAGGCCCGCAGCTCAAGGCCGCGCTGACCGGCTCCGCCAAGCCCCACCCCAAGCTCAACGCCTATGAGCAGGGAGCGGGCCGCGTCGACCTGACGCGCGCCGTCACCGCGTCCGTCGTCCCCGAGCCCGGCACGGTCGCCTTCGGCACGCAGGCCTGGCCGCACACCGACGACAAGCCGGTCACCAAGACCGTCACCTACCGCAACCTCGGCACCGCGCCCGTCACCCTCACGCTCTCCGCCGCCGCCCTCGACCCCAAGGGCCGCCCGGGCCCCGCGGGCATGTTCACCGTCAAGGACGCCAAGCTCACCGTCCCTGCGGGCGGCACCGCGAAGACCACCGTCACCGCCGACACCAAGCTCGGCACCACCAACGGCGTCTACGGCGGGACACTGCTGGCCACCGGTGACGGCCAGGAGGTGCGCACCGGCCTCGTCGTCGACCGTGAGGTCGAGTCGTACGACCTCACGCTGAAGCACCTGGACGTCAACGGCAGGAACTCGTCCAACTACACCACCACGCTCACCGACCGCACACAGCGGAAGATCGAGGTGCCCTTCCGCGAGGGGCCCGTCACCGTGCGGGTGCCGAAGGGCACGTACGCGCTGGAGAGTTCCGTCTACGGCGCCGGCAGCAGCTTCTCCGTCTTCGTCCAGCCGAAGCTGAAGATCGGCGCGAACGCGACGGTCACACTGGACTCCCGCAAGGCCAAGCCGGTCGCCGTCACCACCCCGGACGCCGGCGCGCGTCTCACGGAGTCGCAGATCAGCTACGACGACACGGCAGTCGGCATCGCGAACAGCTGGAGCCTCGGCGACGGCACCGTCATCCGCACCCTGGGCATCGGCGCCGAATCGCCGACCCTGAACGCCCAGTACAACGGTGTCTGGAAGGGTTCGGGCACGGCGGCGAACAAGGTCGACTACCGGCTGGCCTTCAGCCGCAGCGGCAGCTGGTTCTCGGGCCTGAAGCACGCCGCCACCAAGGCCGAACTCGCCGAGGTGAAGTACGGCGTCGGCTCCTCCGCCGCCGGGCGCAAGGGCACGCTGTCCGCCCTGCCGATCGGCAAGAACGACTACTACCCGCCTCTCCAGCCGGCGACCGCGCTGAAGCTCCCGGCCTCCGGCACGAGCTTCGTCAGCACCAAGGACGTCCGCTGGACCTGGTCCATGGCGCAGCTCGACGACGCGGGGCAGTCCACCATCGACTACGGCACCGACACGGTCGCGTACAAGGCGGGCAAGCGCTACACGCTGAACTTCAACACCGGCGTCGTCGGCCCCGACCTCGACGCCGACGACGGGCAGGGCGCGCGCCGCGCGGGCAACGCCATGGACGCGTACGTCCAGCTCTTCAGCGACGGCGCGGGGCACGCGGGCAGCTCCGTGACGACCGGTGGCTTCACCCGGCTGGAGTCGGGAGGCCGCGTCCTCGCCGAGGGTGAACCCGGCGCGGTGAGCGCCGAACTCCCGGCCGCCTCCGCCTCCTACCGGCTGACCATGGAGGCCACCCGCGCGGCCAAGGTCGCCACGACCAGCACCAAGGTGGCCGCGGTCTGGACGTTCAAGTCGGCGAAGACGCCCGACGAGCCGCCCACCACGCTGCCCCTGTCCACCGTCCGCCTCGCCCCGAAACTGGCACTGAACGGCACGGCCCCGGCCGGCAGCACGCTCAAGGTGCCGCTGAAGGTGGCCGGCGCGGCGGCGGACTCCGACAGGATCGCCTCCCTGACCGTCAAGGTCTCCTACGACGGTGGCAGCACATGGAAGTCGGCCCCCGTCACGACCGGCACCACGGGGGCGCGCACGGCGAGCGTCAAGCACCCGGCGACGGCCAAGGCCGTGTCGTACCGCGTGTACCTGAAGGACACGGCGGGCAACACCGTGACCGAGACGATCACCAACGCGTACCGGCTCGCCCCGTGATACGAGGTCCACGACGCCTCCACCCCTGACAGGCCCAGCGGCCATGTCATGAGGCCGGGCCACGGGAACACTTCCCGTGGCCCGGCCCCTTTTTCGGCAGGTCGGCGGAGAGGAAGGGAGCGAGGAGCGCGAACAGTGCGTCGGGGCGGTCGAGGGGGATGATGTGGCCGCAGTCCTGGAGGTGGTGTCCGGTCAGGTCATCGGCGATGGGGCGGAGTTGGCGTTCGAGCCCGGTGCCGATGGGGTGAGAGCCGACGGCCAGGGTGGGCATCGTCAGCCGGGCCGTCGCGACGGCGTCCCGCAGTTGCCGCGCGCTGGTGGGCAGCGCCCGGTAATAGGAGAACGCGCAGCGCAGGGCTTCCCTTCCGGTGAACGCGTGGACGAAGGCCGCACGGATGTCGTCGGACACTCCTCGCCCGAGCGTCCCCGAATCGAGGAACCAGTCGATGTACGGGGCCTCGTTGCCGTCCAGGACGCTCTCGGCGAGGCCGGGGACGGCGTGGAAACCGAACCACCACGGGGCGCCGCCCGCGATGACGTGTTCTGCTCCGGGAAGGCCGCCGAGCAGTGCCTCCATCGCGACCAGGCGCCGGACCCGGCCGGGGCGGCGCAGCGCGAGCAGGACGGCAGGGGCAGTTCCCGCGTCGATGCCCACCACTGCTGCCGAGGGCTCGCCGAGTGCGTCGAGCAGCCCTTCTGCGTCGGTGGCGAGGGTCCCCGCGTCGTAACCCTCGACGGCTCGTGTACTGGCACCGAAGCCTCGCAGGTCCGGGGCGATGACCCGGTACTGCCCGGCCAGGCGGCCCATGATGCCGCTCCAGAGCCGCCAGGTGTGCGGAAAGCCGTGCAGCAGGAGAACAGCAGGTCCGTCCCCGGCGACTGTGACGTTGAGTTGGACGCCGTTCGTCGTGATGCGGCGCAACCGGTGTGCGGTGGTGGTGGGCATGACGGCTCCTTCGTGGTTACCATCGGTGACCAGAAAACGATAAGTAACTGCACGGTCGGTGCCTAGACGGCACTTTCAGGGAAGGTGGTGAGCCACAGGTGACCACCCGGCAAGGCCGGACCGCCGGTCCCGGGGCGCGCGGCGATCTCTTCGATCCCGGGTGTCCGACGCGGCAGTTGCTGGACCGCATAGGGACGAAGTGGACCTCCATGGTCGTCAAGACGCTCGCCGATGCCGCACCGGACGAGGTGCGCTTCGCGGAGCTGAGGCGCCGGATGCCCGGCGTCTCGCAGAAGATGCTGTCCGTGACGCTGCGAAGCCTGACCCGCGATGGGCTGGTGTCGCGCCGGGTCGAACCGACGGTGCCGCCGCGGGTCTTCTACCGGCTCACCGGGCTCGGACTGTCTCTGGAAGTCGCACTCACGGGGCTGCGGAACTGGGCGGAGGAGCACATGACCGAGATCGACCGCGCCAACGAAGCCGCCGACCACGAGGCCGACGAGGGATAGGCAGGCCGGTTCCGCCCGTCCGGTCCGCGTGCTGCCGAGCGGGCCGCTCAACGCCCGTGTGCCGCCCATGCGTTGTTGGTTAGGGTGTGCTCGGAACGCGATACGCGCGGCGTGGGCCCGGGCCGCCAGGGAGGCGCTGGTTCATGACTGTCCACCGGTCGGACGAGGACGCGCAGCCTCACCTTGCCCCGGGAAGTCCGGGGCGAGAGTCGGCCGGTCGGCCCGCGTCCGCGGTGTTGCCGCCGTCTCTGCGCGTGTGGCTCGGGTTGGTCGCGGGCCTTGCCGCGCTGGGAGCCCTCGTGCTCGGGGTTCTGTACGCCGGTCACGGGCAGCCCGGCAGGGTGGACAGGTGGTTCGTCGAGCCGACGGCGGACAGCGTGCGCCCGCCGTGGCGGTACGCCGCTCTGGCCACGGACTTCCTGGGCGAGCCCGGGGGAGCGGCGACGCTGGTCGTGGCCGTCGTGACGGCCTTTCTGCTCCTTCGGTGGCCGCGCGCGGCGGTGCTCGTCGTCGCCGGGACGGCCCTGACCGTGGGGACGACGACGCTGCTCAAGCCCGTGGTGGGACGGACCATCCACGGTGAGGGCAACCTGTCCTACCCGAGCGGGCACACCGCCTTCCTCACCGCGCTCGCCGTCGTAATGGCGCTGCTCGCGGCTGGACGGCTCGGCCTCGGCCGGGCGGCCGGCCTGGCGCTCGTGCTCGCCGCGGCGCTGGTCGCCGGTGCCGCCATGGGCTGGGCGCAGGTCGCCCTGGGCGCGCACTACCCGACGGACGTCCTCGGCGGTTGGTGCACCGCGCTGACGGTGGTGCCCGTGACCGCGTGGCTGGTCGACCGGGTGGCCGACACCCGTGGGCGCGAGCGCCGCTGACGTCGAGTCACGCCCAGCGGCGGAACACGGGCTTCACCGGCCGTCCGGCCAGCCAGGGCGTGGGGTCGGCGCCGTCCAGCGCCTTCCGGTACACCGCGCACGCCTCGGCCACCACCTCGACGGTGCGGTCGATGTCGGCGTCGTCGAGCGCGCTGCTCACCACGAACGACGGGGCGAGCACCCCGCCCGCGAGGAGCCGGCGCAGGAACAGGGTGCGGTACTCCTGCGACGGCCGCCGGTTCTCGTCGAGGGTGGCGAAGACCAGGTTGCTGGCCCGGCCCCGGACGACGACGTGGTCGCCGACGCCCATGCCGGCCGCGGCCTCGCGGACACCGGCGGCCAGCCGCTCGCCGAGCGCGTGCAGCTGCGCGGTGATGCCCTCTTCGACGTAAGTGGTCTGCACGGCCATCGCGGCCGCCAGCGAGTGCGTCTCGGCGCCGTGCGTGGTGGACAGCAGGAACACCCGGTCACCGGAGTGACGCAGTCCGCCCCGCTCCATCAGCTCGCGGCGCCCCGCGAGCGCGGAGACGGCGAAACCGTTGCCCAGCGCCTTGCCGAACGTGGACAGGTCGGGCACGACGCCGTACAGACCCTGCGCGCCCGCCTCCGACCAGCGGAGGCCGGTGATCATCTCGTCGAAGACCAGCACGCAGCCGTGCCGGTCGGCCAGTTCGCGCAGGCCCGCCAGGTAACCGGGCGGGGGCTCGGTGTGGCCTGCGGGTTCGAGGATCAGGCAGGCGACCTCGTCCTGGTGGCGGGTGAGCAGCTCCTCTGTCGCGGCCAGGTCTCCGTAGGGGAACGACACCGTGAGTTCGGTGGTCGTCGCCGGGATGCCGGCGGACATCGGCGTGGTGCCGATGAACCAGTCGTCGACGGAGAAGAACGGATGGTCGCCGCAGATCGCCACCCGCGGGCGCCCGGTGACGGCACGGGCCAGACGCACCGCGGCGGTGGTGACGTCGGAGCCGTTCTTCGCGAACTTCACCATCTCGGCGGTCGGCACGGTGGCCAGGAAGCGCTCCGCGGCATCGACCTCCACGATGGAAGGCCGGACGAAGTTGCCGCCGCGGTCGATCTCCCGCCGCACCGCTTCGAGTACGCGAGGATGGGCGTGGCCGAGGCTGACCGACCGCAGGCCGGAGCCATACTCGATGTAGTGGTTGCCGTCGATGTCCCACACATGGGCACCGCGGCCGTGGCTGATGACCGGGGCCAGGTTCTCGGGGTACTGGTCGTCGCCCTTGGCATATGTGTGCGCGCCCCCGGGGATCAGCGCGTGCAGCCGCTCGTTCGCCGCCCACGACCGGGGCAGGGAGAACTCTTCGTCGTCCACGGTGGGTTCAGCTCTCCTTCTGCTTCAGGACCTCGGCGAGGCTCGGCGCCTCCCGGTCCCGCTGGGACATCGAGGTGACCGGCAACGGCCACGGTATGGCGAGCTCCGGATCGTCGAAGGCGATCGTCACGTCCTCGGCCGGATCGTGTGGGCGGTCGATCCGGTACGAGGTGTCGGCGGTCTCGGTCAGCGCCTGGAAACCGTGCGCGCACCCCGCCGGGATGTACAGGGTCGTCTGCGTCTCGCCGGACAGCTCGAAGAAGGCGCGGCTCAGGTACGTCGGCGAGTCCGCCCGCAGGTCCACGACGACGTCGAAGACCTTCCCGTACGAGCACCGCACCAGCTTGGCCTCGCCGGCGCCGGAGCGCAGGTGCAGGCCGCGCAGCACGCCACGGACCGAGCGGGACAGACTGTCCTGGACGAAGGCGTGCGGGTCGAGGCCCACCGAGCGGAGCACGTCGGTGTCGAAGGTGCGGCAGAAGAAGCCGCGTTCGTCGGCGTACGGCGTCGGCTCGAACAGGTAGGCCCCGGCGATCGCCGGGACTTCGGTCGCTTTCATCGGGTCTCCTGCGAGGCGGTCGACGGGAACAAGGCCGTGGTCAACGCGGCGAACTGGCGGGCGAGTTGGCGGGCGGCGGCCTCGTTGCGTTCGGCGAGGGTGCGGCGCAGTTCCGCCGCATTCTTCTCCAGGGCCCGGAACTGTTCGAGCAGCCGGTCGGCGTCGACCTCGCGGGCCGGATGGCAGTACGCGCCGAGGCCCATCCGGTCCATGAGCGCGTCGCTCTTCGCCGCATAGCTGACGGCGAGCGTCGGGGTGCCGGCCTTCAGCGCGCAGACCAGATTGTGGTAGCGGGTCGCGACGACGGTGTCGGCGGCCGACGTCTCCCGCAACAGGTCCGCGAGCGAGGCCGCTTCGGCGGCGGTGACCAGCGGCGAGTCCACCGCGGCAAGGATGGCGTCGGCCACCGGCGCGTCGCACGCGTCGCCGGTGAGCAGCCGGACCGTCCTGCCGTCCTCGACCAGGGCGCGCACGAAAGCGGTCGTCCCTGCGAGGTAGCGGCGGTGGATCTCGTCGGCTCTGGCGCGGTCGTCGTTGCCGCCGTGGAAGTCCATGACACCGACGCAGACCGTGCCCGGGGACGCGGCGACGGCAGGGGCGGGCAGGGCGAACGCGAGGTCCGGGTGGACCTCGTCGCGCGCGGTGTCCACGCCCATCGCCCCCATCGCGTCGCGGGACAGGGTGTCCCGGTACGAGCGGTAGGCGGCGAGCCGCGCCGACCAGCGCACCAGGGCCCGGGTCGGCCGGTCCGCGATCGGAGCGGCGCCGACCCCGACCAGCGCGACGCGGGTCCCCAGCAACCGGCCGCTCGCGCAGAGCAGGAACAGCGAGTACGGGAAGCCCCACGGCCGCAGCGGCAGCGTGGCCTCCAGGACGCCCATGCCCGGCACGATCACCACGTCGTGCCGGCGCACCCAGGCGGCGGTGCGGAAGACGTCGACGAGCTTGCCGAGTCCCTTCCGCGCGATCGCGCCCGCACGGGAGGCGGTGCGGTACTCCCCGCGGTACCAGTGCAGCCGCGTCGCCGGGATGCCGTACCGGGACGCGACGACCTCCGGTCCACCGCAGAGCGCGTCCACGACCGCCTCCGGGTGCTCGGCGCGGAGGTAGCCGAGCACGGCTTCCAGTGACCCGTCGTTGCCGAGGTTGCCGGAGCCGAGCAGCCCGAACACCCCCACCCGCACCGGGGTCACGGCCGCCTCCCCTCGCGGCCCGCGACGAGGGCGTCGACGGAGACGGTGAGCCGGGCCGGGTCGACCGGGGCGCGGTCCTCGACCCGCTCGCCGGCGCCCGGCCTGACCCGGCTCGTCATCCAAGCGGCCAAGTGGCCGAAGCAGGCGCGCCGGTCGGCCGGGGACAGCGGCGCCCGCCGGATCGCCGCGACGAAACCCCACACGTACTCGGCGAGCAGCCGGGGCGTCGGGTGCAGCGGACCCGCCCGGCGCGGGTCCAGGTTGACGCACCGGGAGCGCTTGGAAGGGTTCGCCCGCTCGGCGCGGGTGGGGTGGTCGCGGCGGAAGTACAGCAGCTCGGGCACCTGGTGGAAGGGGCCGTGCAGGGTGATCTCGGCGACGAACGTGCGGTCCGCGTGGTGGTAGCTGTCGTGCGGCTTCACCCGGCGCAGCACGTCGGCCCTCATCACCCCGTAGAAGTCGTCGCCACCGGGCTCGAACAGCAGACTGCGGAAGCGCTCCGGCGCGTGCGGCGAGTCGGTGGCGAGCCCGTACTCGTAGTCCACCTTCACCTTTCCTTCGCCGTCGATGACCGCCTGCCCGGAGTGGGCGAGGACCAGCTCGGGCCGCTCGTCCAGCGCCGCCACGCAGCGCCGCAGCAGGTCCCGGGCGTACAGGTCGTCGTGCGAGGCCCACTTGAACAGCTCGCCGCGGCACTGGGTGAACACGTAGTTGTGGTTCGGCGCGGCGCCGATGTTCCGGAGCAGCCGGATATACCGGATGCGCGGGTCGAGCGCGGCGTACCTGCGGCAGATGTCCTCGGTCCCGTCGGTCGAGGCGTTGTCGGAGATGACCAGCTCGAAGTTCTCGTAGGTCTGGCCGAGCAGGGCGTCGAGCGCCTCGGCGAGGTACTCCTCGCCGTTGTAGACGGGCAGGCCGATGCTCAGCCGGGGTTGCGCGGTCATGAAGTCCTCACTTCGGGAATCGAGTTGCGGTGGTGCTCACGCAGGGCGGTCCGCAGTTGCAGCCACCACACGGCCGAGCCGACGACGGTGGCGGCGGCGACGCCCCAGGCCGAGCCGACCGTGCCGCCCGCGGCCGCCCCGCCGAGTCCGCCGCCCACGTAACAGGCAGAGGCGAAGAGCTGGCTGCGCAGGCTGCGCCGGGCCGCGCCGAGCGCCCGAAGGCCGGCCGCCGCGCCGGTGCCGAGCCCGGCGCCCGCGACACCGAGCGTGACGGGCACGATGAGTTCGGATGCGGCGCCCCAGACGCCGCCGAGCACGAGCGCGCCGAGCCGGTCCGGCACGAGGAGCAGCGCCCCGCCCCACAGCAGCGCGGCGGCGGCCTGTCCGCCGCCCAGCAGCAGACAGAACGGGCCGAGGCGGTGCGGGGCCCGCCGCAGCACCCGGGCCGCCTCCGCGACCGTGACGAGGGAAAGACCCATCAGCACGGCCATGAACGGGCCGAGCAGGAGCTCGGCGCCCCTGATCACACCGACCGCGCCGACCCCGACGATCGCGCCGAGCCCGTACGCCCGCAGTTGGCTCGCGCCGCTGTTGCTGACGTTCTCGACCAGGTACCGGTAGCCGAGGTCACGGTGCTCGCGCACCCACTCGCGCGCTCCGGTCAGGTGGGGCCGGATGCCGGACTGGAACCAGCCGTACCCCGCGGCCACCGCGGCGGACCCGCCCCAGGCGAGCACGAAGGCGGTCACACTCCCCACCTGGGCCGCCACCACCATGGCGGGGACGAGCGCGGCACCCCACACGAGGTCGTTGACGAACGCCTTCCGCCCGGCCCCGGCGGCGAAGAACGCGAACCGCCACGCGTCCTGCAGCAACAGCCCCGGCAGGACGACGCCGAGGCAGGCGAACGCGGCCCCAAGGCGGCCGCCGAGAGCGAGCCCCGCCACCACGGACACCACACCGAGGGCGGCGCCGACGCCGAGCGCCGTACCCGACGCACGGGCCACCGCCCCGCGCCAGGACGCGTCCGGCACGCCGCTGAACCGCACCACGAGCGGGTCGGTGGCGATGCCGCGGGAGACGTTGAGCACCACGCCGTAGGTCACCCAGGCCAGGCTGAACACGCCGAACGCGGTCACCCCGAGCGAGCGGGCCACGTAGACCCCCACCACGAAGTTGCTCATGCTGGACGCCGCCTGGTCGGCAAGACCCCAGGACAGCCGGCCTGCGAGGGCCCGCCGGGCGGATCCGGCCCGCGGCGTCGGCGCCGTCGGACCCGGATCCTTCCCCTCGGTGACCATCGGCGTCATGCCTTGATCAGCCCGGCGCCGCGCAGGGCGTCGGCCGCACCGGCGACGGTGTCGAACGCCAGCCCGGACCGCTCGGCGACGTCCAGCAGACTGTGCTCGCCGTCGGAGAGGTTGAGCACCCACAGCATGGCCATCTGGGCCTGCTTGGTGTCGCTGCGGCCGCCCAGCGCGTCATACAGCCCGCGTCGGCCCAGCTGGGGTTCGCCGTACGGGCTGAGGTTGACGTACCGCCGGTTGCGGTCGAGCACGGCGAACGCCTCGCGGCAGACGGCGAGCGTGTCCGCCATCGCCTCCGGGGAGACGAAGTCCAGGTTGTCCGCCGAGGTGTGGTACTCGGGGTAGCCGGCGTACGGGGTGCGGGTGAGCGAGCCCACCCCGAGGTCGAAGCCGGGGGAGCAGTACTGCCGCTCGTCGTAGCCGTACGGAGTGAACTCGGTGACGCGGTGCGGGCGTTCGGACGAGGCGAGCACGTGCCGCATCACCCGGTCGATCTCCGCGTCGCCGCGCCTGCTCCGCTTGTACGTCAGGTCTCCCCGGTCACCGGCGCAGGCCAGCACCACCCCGTGCTTGACCCGGTCGATGCGCTCGGCGTTGCGGGCCAGCCAGGTGATCGCGCCGATGGTGCCGGGCGCGAAGACGAACCGGTAGGTGTGGTACGGCGTCGTCTCCGCGAGCGCCCGGGCCAGGAACGTCGCCACCGCGATGCCGGCCAGGTTGTCGTTGGCGAGCGACGGGTGGCACACGTGGCAGGAGACGATCACCTCGTCCGGGACCTGCCCGGGGACGACGTGTTCGGCGTAGGTGAGGTGTCCGTCGGCGAGTGTGGAGTCGATGCGCACTTCGTAGTCGCCGTCCGGCAGTGCGTCCAAGGTCTCCTGGGCCAGGCAGAATCCCCACTCCGGCTTGTAGTAACTGGTGCGGTACGGCACCCAGGCCGGGTGGTCGGGCAGGGTGTGCAGGTGTGCGCGCAGCTCGGCCAGCGGCATGGTCGTCGACACCGGCACGCTGTAGCCGAGCACGTGCAGGCTGGACGCGGCGAAGTCGACGACGCGGTTGCCGTCGGCGTCGGCGACATACGCGTCCCGGATGTTCCACTCCTGCGGCACCGTCCAGTCGAGCACCTGCGTCCCGGTCGGCACCTCGTGCACCTGGAGCGGGATGTACTCGTCGACGATGCTCAGGGTGGCGCGGACACCGTCGCCCGTGATGCTCCGGCAGAGCGGGTACAGCCGCTCCACCAGGTCGTACATCTCCTCGCCGGACGCGGTCACGGGCGCCACCGCAGGGTGTCGTCGACCGCGCCGGATTCGGACGCCGCGCGCAGCACGGCGAGGCGGGTGAAGCGCTGCTCGAAGTCCTCCCGCGTCAGCCCGTGTTTGCGGTAGGCGTCGGCGAGTTCGAGCGCGCCTCGCTTCACCGTCCACTCGCATTCGAAGCCGGGACCCCCCGCCAACGCAGTGCGGAACCGGGAGAAGTCGACCCGGTAGGACCGCGGGTCGGCGCCCGTCTCCCCGGTGATCACGACCTTCGAGCCTGACACCGCCTCGGCGACCTGCTCGGCGATCTCGGCGACCGTGACGTTGTTGGTCTCGCTGCCGATGTTGAAGGCCCGGTCGTGCACCGCGTCCCGCGGCGCGGTCAGGGCCGCGGCGAAGGCCCGTGCGATGTCGGCGGCGTGCACCAGCGGACGCCACGGGGTGCCGTCGGACATCACGAGGACCTCGCCGGACAGCAGCGCGTGGCCCACCAGGTTGTTCAGCACGATGTCGGCGCGCAGCCTCGGCGAGTAGCCGAAGGCGGTGGCGTTGCGCATGAACACCGGGCTGAAGTCGTCGTCGGCCAGGGCGTGCAGGTCGTCCTCCACCCGCACCTTGGACTCCGCGTACGGCGTCACGGGGCGCAGCGGGGCGTCCTCGCCCACCAGGTCGCCGCCGCCGGCGGCGCCGTACACCGAGCAGGTCGACGCGTACAGGAAGCGCCGCACTCCGGCGTCGTGGGCCAGCCGGGCGAGGTGCACGGACGCGTGATGGTTGATGTCGTAGGTGAGCTCCGGTGCCAGGGAACCCAGCGGGTCGTTGGAGAGTGCGGCCAGGTGGATCACGGCGTCCACTCCGGCCAGGTGTTCGGCCGTGACGTCGCGCAGGTCCACGCGGTGCCCCGGCGGGTCCGCGGGCGGCGGACCGAGGACGCAGTCGGCGAACAGGCCGGCGTCGAGACCGACGACCTCGTGTCCGGCGGCCGCGAGGACCGGGGCCATCACGGTGCCCAGGTACCCCTGGTGTCCGGTGAGCAGTACGCGCAAGGTTCATTCCCCCAGAGTGGAAGTGCCGAGATCGAGCGTGAGTTTGGTGACGGCGAACGCCTCGGCGTACCGGGCGTGGCATTCGATGCCGCGGATCCGTGCGAGGCCGAGGAAGGCCTCCCGGTCGTACCAGGGCCGGTGCCGCTGCGAGGGGTAGTGCTCCTGAAGCAGCCGCACCTTCTGTTCGGCGGTCTCCGGCGACAGCGGCTGGTACGCCGCCATGCGGCCGAGGTCGCCGTCCCACTTGACGATCTCGTAGCCGAGGACGAGATGGTCGCGGAACGCGGTGGGGATCAGCTGGGCGAGGCCGCGGTGGTCCTGGTGCGCGTCGTCGGTGCGCGGGGCGAGGACCAGATCAGGGTCGGTCCGTTCGCGCAGCTCCTCGACGGCGGCCTTGGCCTCGTCCCAGTGCACGGGCAGCCGGCCGTCCGGCAGCTTGAGCACGGTGAGGCGCAGGTCGGCGCCGGGGCAGAAGGCGGCGAGCGCGGCCTGCTCCTCCTGCTCCCGCTCGCCGCCGCCACCGGAGAGCACCAGCGCGTCGACGCGGATGCCCGGGTGTGCGAGGCACATCGTGAGGAGTGTGCCGCCGGCGCCGATGGCGATGTCGTCGCAGTGCGCGCCCACCGCGGCGATCCCCTCCAGGCGGCCCGCGCCGAGCCGGATCACGCGCCCACCCCGGCGCCGTCCCGCTCCCACACGGCCCACGGGCGGTCCCCGCGGGCGTACGCGTCGTCGAGCGCGGCCCGCTCCTTGACGGTGTCCGTCGGCTTCCAGAAGCCGCGGTGCTGGTGTGCCACCAGCCGGCCGCGCTTGGCCAGTTCGGTGCATCCGTCGGCGACCAGGTCCCCGTTCTCCGGTATGTGGTCGAAGACCTCCTGGCGGAGCACGAAATAGCCGCCGTTCTCCCACAGGGGCAGATCGCTCACCGCGGTGATGCCGCCGACCAGGCCGTCCTCGCCCAGGTCCACGCAGTGGAAGGAGGACTGCGGCGGCACCACCATCATCGACGCACCGGCGTCGCGCCGGGCGAAGTTCTCGACCATCTCCGGCAGCGGGGCGTCGGTGAGCACGTCGGCGTAGTTGGCGAGGAACATCTCGTCGCCGTCCAGGTGGTGGCGCACTCGGCGGAGGCGTTCGCCGATCGGCGACTCGATGCCGGTCTGCGCGAACGTGATCGTCCAGTCGGCTATGTCGGTGGAGAGGAGTTCGGTCCGTCCGCCCCGCAGCACGAAGTCGTTGGACGTCGTCTCTTCGTAGTTGAGGAAGAAGTTCTTGATGTGGTGGGCCCCGTAGCCCAGGCACAGGATGAACTCGGTGTGCCCGAAGTGCGCGTAGTAGCGCATGACATGCCAGATCAGCGGGCGCGGGCCGACCATCGCCATCGGCTTCGGCACGTCGTCCGCGGCGCCGCTCCGCATCCGCATCCCGTAACCGCCGCAGAACAGAACGACCTTCATGACGTCACCTCGACGATGCTCAGTTCCGGGATGGGGAAGACGAGCCGGCCGCCCCACTCGTGCACGAACGACAGCTGCTCGACCAGTTCGGCCCGCAGGTTCCACGGCAGGACGAGGACGTAGTCCGGCCGGTCCGCGGCGATCTGCTCGGGCGGCAGGATCGGGATGCGGGTGCCCGGGGTGAACCTGCCGTGCTTGTAGGGGTTGCGGTCGACCGTGTACGGGAGCAGGTCGGGCCGGATGCCGCAGTGGTTGAGCAGGGTGTTGCCCTTGCCGGGGGCGCCGTAGCCGACGACGGTCTCGCCGCGCTCGGCCGCCTCGATGAGGAACTTCAGGAGGTCCCTGCGCACCTTGGCCACCCGGGCGGAGAACTCGTTGTACCCGGACAGCTCCTGAAGCCCGGCGGCCCGCTCCCGGTCGAGCACCTCGGCCACCCGGCGGGACGGCTCGCCCGCCGCCTCGGCCGGCCGCGCCCACAGCCGGATGGAGCCGCCGTGCGTGGGCAGCAACTCGACGTCCACGAGCGCGAGTCCGCCGCGGGCGAGGGCGCGGATCGCGGACGCGACCGTGTAGTACTGGAAGTGCTCGTGGTAGATCGTGTCGTACTGGTTCTCCTCGATCAGGGTCAGCAGGTGCTGCACCTCGATGGAGACCCAGCCGTCGTCGGCGACCAGGGCGCGCAGCCCCTCGGTGAACCCGACGACGTCGGGGATGTGCGCGTACACGTTGTTGGCCACGACCAGGTCCGCCGGGCCGTGCTCGGTGCGGACGGCCGTGCCGGTGGCGGGGGAGAGGAACTCGGTGAGCGTCGGCACACCCGCCTCCCGTGCCGCGGCGCCGACGTTCACCGACGGCTCGATGCCCAGGCAGCGGATCCCCCGGTCCACCACGTGCTTCAGCAGATACCCGTCGTTGCTCGCGACCTCCACCACGAAGGCGTCGGGGCCGAGACCCACCCGCTGGACGGCGTCGGCGACGAACGTGCGCGCGTGCTCCACCCAGGAGGTCGAGAAGGAGGAGAAGTACGCGTACTCCTTGAACGTCTCCTCCGGCGTGATCAGCGGCGGGATCTGCGCCAGCCAGCACTCCGTGCAGACCCGCAGGTGCAACGGGTACGCCGGCTCCGGATCGTCCAGTCGGTCCGCGGCGAGAAAGCTCTCGCACGGCGGTGTCGCCCCGAGGTCGACGACGCTCGCCATCGCCTCCGAGCCGCAGAGTCGGCATCGTGTCATTTGTTGCCCCCCATTGATGTGGTGCCCCCCATTGATTCCGTCCGCCCGGCGATCGCGGTGCGGTAGCCGTCCAGCAGGCGCTCCAGGCCGACGGCCGGGCTGAAGTCCTGGTCGTACCGGCGCCGGGCCGCCTGTCCCATCTCCCGGTTGCGGGCCGTGTCCGCCGTGATCCGGCGCAGGCAGGACGCGAGCGAAGCGGCCTCGCCCGGCCGGTGCAGCAGCCCGGTCACCCCGTCCTCGACGAGCTCCACGAAGGCGCCGTGACCGGCGGCGACGGCCGGCACCCCGGCCGCCATCGCCTCCGCGACCACCAGGCCGAACGTCTCCAGCCACGTCGAGGGCGCCACCACGGCGACCGACCGCGCGACGGCCCGCCGGCACTGCTCCGCGTCGTACAGGCCGACGTACCGCACGTCGTCCCGGCCCGCCGCCCAGGCCGCCACCTCCCGTTCCAGCGGCCCCGTACCGGCGATCACGAGCGGCACGCCCACCCCGCCGTCCGCCGCGAGCTCGTCCCACGCGGTCATGAGCAGCCGCAGACCCTTGGTTTCCGCGAGCCGCCCGAGGTAGAGCAGGTGCTCACCGGCGTCCGTCCGGCGGGCGCCCGGGTCGGGCACGAAGTTGTGCTTGACCGCCAGCCGCTCGGCGGGCATGCCGGCCCGCACCAGGACGTCGCGCTGCGCCGCCGAGATGCAGAAGAACCGCTCCACGCCGGACCACCACCGCCGCCGGTTGACCGACAGGCTGACCGCGAGCGGCACCGTCGCGAGCCGGGAACCGCGGTAGCAGCCGTGCCGGACGGCGGGCAGCGGCCCGGAGCCGACGCACTCGGTGCACGGCCGGCCGTCCCGCTGCAACGTGCCGGGCGGACAGACCTGGCTGTAGTTGTGCAGCGTCGCGACGGCGGGCGCCCCGGCGTCGGCGCAGGCCGCGAGGACCGCGGGCGACAGGAGCGGGAAGACGTTGTGGACGTGCACCACGTCCGGCCGCTCGGCGCGGAGCCGGGCGGTGAGCTCCTTGCGGACCGCCGGATTCCATGGCACGAGCAGCGGCACCGCGACCTTGCTGGCGAGGGACCGGGCGGCGATGTCGTCGCTGCGCCGCTCGAACACCTCGACCTGGTGGCCGGCCGCGCGCAGCAGCCCCGCCTCCTGGTCGACGACCTTGTTCTCCCCGCTCGGCTGCGCCGAGGAGTAGCGGTTGTGCACCACGAGCACACGCATGATGGGGGTCACCTCCTTTCCTGGGCCCAGCGCGGGACACGTCGTCGGGGGAGTGCGGGCGCCGTGAGGGGCGCGGCCGGGGCGGGCGTCGCGAGGAGCGAGGCGGCCACGGCCAGATGCAGCAGATACGGCGAGGCGTCGCCCAGACCGGCCTCGGTGTACGACGCGATCCCGCAGTAACTGATCAGGAAGATCGCGCAGGCCCTCGCGAGCGACGGCGGCCGCAGCAGCGCGACGCCGGCGAGGACGACGATGATCGCCGCCACCAACGTGATGCCGGTCAAGCCCTGTTCGTGGTAGACAGCCAGCCAGCTGTTGTCGATCGGCAGCCCGCCGAACGACTTGTCGCCGAGACCCGTGCCGAACAACTTCTCCGAGGTCGTCCGGGGCGCGGCGAGGAGGGCGTCCCAGACCTTGGCCCGGCCGGTGAGGCTGGTGAGGTTCTCCTCGCTCTGCCCGCGCAGGAACCACGCGCGCAGCGCGGAGGCGAACCCGACCGCGGCCACCGCGGCGCACAGCACCGCCCAGGTGAAGAACCGGCGGGCGGCCGCACTGGTCAGGACAAGCGAGCCGATCGCCAGCGCAAGGCCGATGAGCAGGCCGAGCGTGGCCGTACGCGTATGGGTCAGCGCCAGCAGGACGAGCGAGGGCACGACGATGACGGCCGCGCTGGCCTTGTCGGTCCTGCGGCCGAGGACAAGCAGCACGGTGAGCCCGATGATCACCGCCGCGTACTGCCCGATCTGCGGCGGGGTGAGCGGCCACAACGCGCCGACGAGACGCCCGCCGTAGAGATCGGGCATGGCCGCGCCCGGTGAGATGACCGCACCCGCGGCGACCGACCCGAGCACCGCGAAGTACATCCGGATGTGGTGCCGCACGAACGTCACTCCGCCGTCCCACCAGCGGCTGAGCAGCCACAGCGTGCCGACGAAGAGAGCCAGCCGCGTGCAGCGGAACAGCGCGCCGAACCCGGACTCCAGCTGCAGGCTGGAGATGAGGCTCGGCACCAGGAGCAGGGTGAGCAGGAGCACGAAGGCGCTGGCCCGGACGCGCAGCCGGAGATTGAGCGCGAGCGCCAGCGTGAACGCGACGACGAGCGCGCCCATCGTGACGAGCTGGATGAGGGAGCGGGGCAGCGGGACGATGGTCTTCGCCCCGGCGGAGCCGAGCGTGTTGAGGATCAGCAGCCCCCAGACGATCCCGACGAGTCTCGGCGCGCCGGCGGGGCGCGGGTCTTCGGCCATCTCAACCACCGGCCCGCAGGTCGAGGGTGCTGTCCGCGTCCTGCTCATAGGGCGTGCTCTGCCACTGCCCGAAGTCGAGCACCCGGCTCGGGTCGTGGGCGACGAACTTCCACGGGCCGCGGTAGACGTTGTCGTGCCAGCGGTTGTGCTGCTTGTGCGTGATCGCCTCGGCCACCCGCTCGCCCTTGTACGGCGACCACTTCGGATAGGTGCCGTAGTTGGCGAGGACCGCCATCCGGTCGCACTTCACCGTGCACTTGACGACGGACTTGTCGAGCACGAAGCGGTTGGCGTGGATGTCCACCCGCTGGGTCCGCCACCGGCAGTCGGCGTAGAGCGGCGCGGTGGCGATCGCCGGCCGCGCACAGCGGTCGGTGTCCGGCACCAGCAGCGTGCAGTCGCCGGACGAGGTGTTGGCCGGGCTGTTGCAGAACCGGTCGGCGTTCTCCCACAGGGTGATCCCGGACCAGTTGTTCTCCAGCACGTTCCGGTAGACCTCGATCTTGTCCGTGCGGGCCTCGACCCGTGGCTCGCCGCCGGACTCGGACAGGTAGATGGTCGCGAACGGGAAGCTGTCGCCGCGGGCGGCGTACTTGCGGCCCTCGACCCAGTTGTTCCGCCGGAACGTGTTCCTTCGGATGACCGCGTTGTAGCTGGTCTCGTAGATCAGCGCGGCACCGTCGTTCGCCTCCAGTACGTTGTCCTCGATGCGGAAGTCGTTGTTGTTGGTGTCCGCCCACAGCCCGACACCGCGGTTGTCGTGCACCCAGTTGCCGCGGATGTCGGCGCCGTCGACGGCCCAGAACTTGACGCCTCCCGTGCAGCCGCAGCCCTTCCGACGCCGCTCCCAGTCGCCGGTGTTGTTGCCCACGATCTCGTTGCCCTCGACCACCAGGTCGCGCAGGGGGCCGGTGCCCTTGTAGGCGTTCATGCCGTACTGGCCGTTGTCGCGCAGGCAGTTGGCGCGGACCTGCTGTCGGGCTCCGGCCATCAGTCCGGCGCCGGAGTTGTACTGGATCTTGCTGTGTTCGATCACCCAGCCGTCGGCCGAGTCGTGGTTGACCACGCCCTCGTCGTGCGGCGCGACGAAACCCTGCACGGTCAGATGGCGGATGGTGACGTCGCGGGCGGCGCCTCCGAACGCGTACTGGTTGGTCTTCCTGCCGTCGAACACCGCGCCCGGCGCGCCGAGGTAGCGGTTCCCCTTCTTGGGGATGACCTGGGCGTGCCGGTCCGGTTCGAGCCTGTGCCTGCCGGGCCGGAGCCAGAACGTGGTGCCCGAGGGGTTGCTCTTGGTCTTGGCGGCCAGGTCACCGACGACGGCGGGGTCGACCGGCACCGCGCCCGCCGGTGCCTCCGCCGGCCCGGCCGCCGGTTTGGCGCACATCCGGGCCACCGGCCGGGCCGCGGACGTGGACGGCGCGACGGTCGGCTCCGCCTGAGCGCTCGGCGTGCTCTCGCAGCCGGTCGCCAGGAGGGCCAGCGCCGCCGCCGGCACCGCCCACTTCCGCCACGTGATCCCCACGCGTCCCCCTAGCCCCGGAACCTGAGTACGGTGGTGAACCCCTCCGCGCCGTCGGCGAACCCGGTGCCGATCAGCGTGGTGGACGGTTCCTTGCGGCCGAATCCCGCGGAGTACCAGCCCAGTGGCGGGGCGGTCTCGCCGCGGTGCGCCCGCCACGTCAGCTGTCCCGGCAGGTCGAGTTCCGCCGAGCGGTCCTCGCCGTCCCGGGTCCAGGTGAGCACGGCCCGGTTCCCCGTCAGGTCCGCGGTGATCGCGGGCCCGAGGTGGAACGCCAGGCGCGCCGCCCGGTGCGGGCCGCGCACCTCGTCGACCACGCGCAGCTCCCGGCGCTCGGCGGTCAGCTCCACCCGGCGGCGGTGCACGGTCCGCTGGTAGCCGTCGTGCTCGGCGCACCAGCGGGCCACACGCGCGTCGGAGGTGTCCGCGACCAGGACGCGGCTGCGGGCGTGCCGGGTCCACAGGAACGGCCCGCCGGAGACGGACTGGTCACCGCCGTCCAGTTGCAGGGTGTTGTGGCCGAGGGTCGACCGGAAGTACTGCCGCCACTCGGGCTGCCCGTGGTAGCAGTACGTCCCCGGGTCGGCGAGCACGTCCACCCCGTCGTGCCGGACCTCCACGGACAGCGCGTCGGCGTGGGCGTGCGCGGCGATGGACAGGAAGCCGTGCGGACCTCCGTCGCAGCGGCACCAGATCTCCTCCGGGCCGCGCAGAATGGTCATGCCCGCTTCGGCGAAGTGGACCGGCCGGTGTGCGGGGCGGGTCACGCGCGGTGCGGTGCCGTCCTTCGCGTACGGCTGGATGAGCGACGCGAGGAGCGGGGTACGCACATCGGTGCCCGTCACCGTCGGCCACCAGGCCCGCCGCCCGAACACGGCGTCCCCGGTGGCGAGGAGCGACGCCCAGCGGTCGGTGCCCGCGCCGTCCAGGACCAGCCCGTGCCCGTCGTCCGCGTCCCCCTGGCGCGGCGGCCGCAACCGGTTGTCCACCACGGCCGCCAGCGCGTCGGTCATGCGGAGCAGCACGAGGCGGACGGTCGGCGGGACCGGCACACCGGCGGCGTCCGCCTCGGCCACCGCGGCCAGGCCGAGCTCGAGGACGAGTCCGTGGTACTCGGTGGCCAGTTCGCGGTTGAGGCCGGAGGGGAAGGTGTTGGCGCGCAACTGCCGTTCGAGGGAGCGCAGCGCGTCGGCCCGCCAGCGCGCCGAGGCGGGGAACCAGCCGAACGCGCAGGCCGCGGCGGCCTGTCCGGCGGTCTCCGCGATGACGTGGTTGTTCGCCGAGGAGCCCCGGCTGGGGAAGGCGGCCAGCCACCGCTGGTGGTGCCAGATCTGGTTGCGGGCCACCGGGTTGTCCTCGAAGAGGCCGGGCGCCCCCGGCCAGCCGTCGAGGAGCCGGCGGATCCACACCCAGGACAGCAGCCGGATGCCCAGCTCGATGCCGCTGATCCAGTGCACGCCGTGCAGCGGCGCGTTGGCCGACCACCACGACCGCAGGTGCTCGGCCACGCGCTCGGCGTACCGTTCGTTCCCGGTGATCGCGTAGGCGGCGGCGAGCACGGTGAGGTACTGGTGCCGGGAGGGCTCCCAGATCTGCTTGATGTCGCCGACCGTGTCCTCGTTCCGGTACGGCAGGCCGAAGGCGTAGCCCCACGGGGCCCGCCGCCCGGTCTTCGGGTCGTACCACCAGTCCGGGTCGACCAGATCGTCGCGGACGACCCCGAAGAACTCGGCGTGCCCCGCCATCAGCCGGTCCGCCTCGGCGACGAGACGCTTCGCGGCGTCCGGCGGCACCGCGGCGAGCGCCCCGACGGGCAGCACCGAGGTGAACCGGGCGCCGCTCACGTCCGGGCAGTCCGGCGGCGCCGACCGCCACCGGCGCCTGCGCACCGCGTCACCGAACCGCCCCGCGGCCTCCCGCGGCCCCATCCGGGACAGCCGTCGCAGGTACCAGCCCGCGCTCATCGTCATCGCGCGCCCGCCAACGTCACCGGCGCGCCACCGGCCAGACCGGCCGGCACGGCGAGGGTGGCCGCCGTGGTGGCGACCAGCGACTCCAGCGGCACCGGCATAGGACCGCCGGTCCGCACGGCCCTGATGAACGCGGCCAGTTCGGCGTTCTGCCCCTTGTCCCTGGCCTTGGGCAGCCGCGAACTGACCCACCGCCTGCGGCCGCCGTCGTACACCGAGGCGCGGACGAAGTCGTCGAGCCGCAGCGCCTTGCCGTCCGCGACCAGGTCCAGCGTCTCCTTCGGGAAGCCGGCCGGTCCCGTGGTGACGTAGCTGATGGTGGCGGTGGACCCGTCCGGATAGCGCAGGACGACCTGCAGGTCTTCGTTGCCGGACGGGGCGACCGCGTACACGGAGACCGGGTCGGCCGCGAGCAGCCAGCTCGCCGTGTCGATGAAGTGCCCGCCCTCACCGGCGAACCGCGAGCCCTCGGTGCCCTGTTGGAGGTACCAGCTGCCCTGCTGGAGCCGGCCCGCGTTGACCAGGTAGCGCAGGCTCGCCGGGCCGGTCCGGACGCCGAACCGCTGCTTCGCCTCCTGGAGCAGCGGCGCGAACCGGCGGTTGAAGCCCACCTGCAGCCGGTCGTTGCCGGACTCCTCCACGGCCGCGAGCACACCGGCCAGCTCGTCCTCGGAGAGGGCCAGGGGCTTCTCCACGAACACCGTCTTGCCGGCGAGGAGTGCCCGCCGGGTCAGGTCGGCGTGCGAACTGTGGCGGGTGACCACGAACACCGCGTCGATGGACTTGTCGCCGAGCACGGCGTCGAGATCGGTGGTCGCCTCGTCGAAGCCGAACTTCCGCCGGGCGTTGGCCGCGGACAGCGCCGTCGTGGTGACGACGGTCGACAGGGTGACACTGTCGCGTCCCACCAGGTGCGGCAGCAGCATCGACGTCGCGTAGTTTCCCGCGCCGACGAACGCGAGGCGCACCGGTGTCTTGGCGGTGCGGGCCGGGGCGGGCGCTTTGTCGCCGCGTCGTTTCACCGCGGGCACGGTCACCGTCGGGGCCACCGCTTCCGCCGGGTCCTCGGTGCGGCCGGGGTATCGGAACAGGACCGCCACGGCCTTCAGGTCGCCGTCCTTCAGTCGCTGGTACGTGTCGACCGCGTCGTCGAAGTCGGCGATGTGGGAGACCAGCGGCTCCACGTCGACGCGGCCGCGGGCGACGAGGTCGAGGAAGCACGCCAGGTTGCGGCGCTCGGTCCAGCGCACATAGCCGATCGGGTAGTCCCGGCCTTCGAGCTCGTACGCCGGGTCGTAGCGCCCGGGGCCGTACGAGCGGGAGAACCGGACGTCCAGCTCCTTCTCGTAGTACGCGTTCCACGGCAGGTCCAGACGGCACTTGCCGATGTCGACGACCCGGCCCCGGTCCCGGCTCAGGTGGGCGGCCAGCTCGACGGGCTGGTTGCTGCCGCCGCCCGCGGCCAGATACACCTGGTCCACGCCGTGCCCGCCGGTGAGTTCGGCGACGGCGGCCTCCACGGCCGGGGACGCGGGATCGCCGCAGGCCGCCGCGCCCAGGCGCGCGGCGAGCTCGCAGCGCGCCGGATCGGGGTCGGCACCGACGACGCGGACCCCCGAGGCGGTGAGCAGCTGCACCACCAGCTGTCCGATCAGGCCGAGGCCGATGACCAGCGCCACCTCGCCGAGCTGCGGCTCGCCCTGGCGGACGCCCTGCAGCGCGATCGACCCGACGGTGCCGAAGGCCGCGTGCCGCGGCTCCAGGCCGTCCGGCACCGGGGTGTAGAGGTTCTTCGGCACCCAGTTCAGCTCGGCGTGCAGCGCGTGCTCGTTGCCCGCGCAGGCCACGAGGTCACCGACCGCCACATCGTCGATCCCGGCGCCGACCTGCTCGACCACCCCGCACAGCGAATAGCCCAGCGGCGTGTAGGAGTCCAGCTTGCCCATCACCTTGCGGTACGTGGCGGGCACTCCGTTGGTGGCCACGCTCTGCATGACCTTGGCGACCTGGTCGGGCCGGGAGCGGGCCTTGCCCACCATCGACATGCCGGCCTCGGACACCTTCATGAGCTCGGTCCCGGTGGAGATCAGCGAGTACGCGCTGCGGACCAGCACGCCGTCCGGCTTGCACCCCGGTGCCGGCACGTCGAGCAGCGCCAACTCGCCGCTCTTGTAGTTCTGTACGACCTGTTTCACCCGAGCTCCTCTTGTTTCCACACTGTCAAGCCGCCCGGCTCCGGCCGGAGCCGGAGGTCGCGTCGCGGTACCAGTACTCCAGGGTCAGCACGTGCCACAGATGCTTGGAGAAGTCCCGCTGCCCGGCGGCGTCCTCGGCGACCATCCGCGCCAGCGCGTCGCGGCGCAGGATCCCGGAGCTGACGAGCACCCCGTCGTTCACCACCTCGCGCACCAGCGGCGCCAGGTCCCGGCTCATCCAGGCGCGCAGCGGGGCGCTGAACAGGCCCTTGGGCCGGTAGACGATCTCCCGCGGCAGGACCGAGCCGGCCGCCTCCTTGAGGACGGCCTTGCCCTGCCGTCCGGCGATCTTGCGGTCGCCCGGCACGGTGAACGCCGCCTTGACCACCTCGACATCCACGTACGGCACCCGCACCTCGGTCGACGCGGCCATGCTGGAGCGGTCCGTGTAGGCGAGGTTCAGGCCCGGCAGGAACATCCGGGCGTCGCCCAGGCACATGCGGTTGACGAAGTCGTCGAGGTCGTTGTCCTCATAGACGTCCGCGTGCTCCGTCAGTACGTCGTCGACCGTCCCCGCCAGGTCCGGATCGACCAGAGCGAGCAACTCGTCCTGGTCGTACATGGTGTAGCTGCGGCGGAACGCGGTCTCCTCCGGCAGATCGGCGAAGGAGAGGAACCTTTTCGCGAAGCGCACCGACCGGTACCCACGGCGGGCCGTGGCGACCGGCAGCCGGTCCACGGCCGCGGCCAGGCCGCGCCGCAGGGGCCGCGGGACGCGCTGGTAGCGCAGCGCCAGCAGGTTGGCGAGGTGCTTGCGGTACCCGGCGAACAGCTCGTCGGCACCCATGCCCGAGAGCATCACCTTGACCCCGGCCTCCCGGGCGGCCTCGCAGATCAGGAACGTGTTGATCGCGGCGGGGTCACCGATCGGCTCGTCCAGGTGGTGCGTCATCCGCGGCAGCAGGTCGAGCACGTTCGGCGCGATCTCGATCTCGTGCAGGTCGACACCGAACCGCTCGGCGACCTGCCGGGCATAGCGCAGGTCGTCCGGCATCGCCTCGAACTTGGCGTCCTCGGCGCGGAACCCGATCGTGTAGGCGGAGATCCCGGGCCGGTCGCGGGCCGCCAGCGCCGTCAGATAGCTGGAGTCGAGCCCGCCGGAGAGGAACGTCGCCACCGGTACGTCGGAGAGCAGGTGCCGCCGGGTCGACTCCTCGACAATGGCGGCCACGTCCGGCAGTTCACCGCCGCGGGCCCGCTCCTGCGCCTCGCGGGCGACGTCCTTGAGGTTCCAGTACCGGCCGCGCTCGACCCGGCCGTCGGCCCTGCACCGCAGCCAGCTCCCCGGCGGCAGCTTCTCCGCCTCGCTGAACGCGCAGCGCGAGTCCGGTACCCAGTAGTAGAGCAGCGAGGCCACCAGCGCCGCGTGGTCCACCCGCAGCGACCCGCCGGTCACGGCGGCGAGCGCCTTGAGCTCGGAGGCGAACATCAGGCCGCCGCCGCGCCGGAGCAGGAACAGCGGCTTGACGCCCAACTGGTCGCGGGCCAGCACCAGGTCACCGGTCCGCTCGTCGAAGACCGCGAACGCGAACATGCCGCGCAGCCGGGGCAGGCAGTCCGTGCCCCAGCGCCGCCAGGCCTCCAGGAGCACCTCGGTGTCGGAGGTGCCGCGGAAGCGCACCCCGGCGGCCGCCAGCTCGGCGCGGAGCTCCGGCGCGTTGTACAGCTCGCCGTTGTACGTCAGGGCGAGACCGTCGGAGACCATCGGCTGGGCGCCGGTCTCGGACAGGTCGATGATGGCGAGGCGCCGGTGCCCCAGCTGCACTTCGCCGTCACCGGCGGAGTGGCCGTACCGGCCCGCACCGTCCGGGCCGCGGTGGGCGAGGACATCGGTGAGCCGGTCGGTCACGGCCTTCCCGTCCGGCCAGCGGTAGGTTCCTGCGATGCCACACATGATCTAGCGCGCCTCCTGGTCGCTGTACGGGACCCGTGCGGCCGGCCTCGTCGGCCGTTCCGTCCGCGGCTGGTCCTTCCCCACTGCCTCAACGGCGTGGGAGGTGCCCCCAACGTTCTGCCGGGCCGGCCGCTCCTGACGTCCGCGCAGCGCGGTGCGCGTCCCGTCCCACAGCGTGCCGTCGGTCCTGTCACGCGGGTCGGGGTCGACCAGCACCACACCGATCACCGGAATGAGCTGGTCCGCGAGCTGCCGCGCCACGGTGTGCAGCCATGCGGCGCTGCCGTGTCCGGCCCGCACGACGAGCACGGTCTGGCCGCCGAGGTACTGCAGGTCGGTCCACGCCGTGCCGGGCGCGACCGAGCCGACGCCGATCCGGCGCGTGCGATGCGGCACGGCCGCGGCTCGCTCTCCGCTGACCACGTCCGGATCTCCCGGTGCACGGCGGCCGTCGGCCAGCTCCGGGCCGGGCAGACCGTCGATGACGACCACCGGTTCCTCCGCCGCCAGCGCCCTGGCGACGTCGAGGGCGATCGCGCTGGTGGTGCGGGCGCAGCCCAGTTCCAGCAGCGATATCGGTTCCGAGGAGCCGCGCACGGTGCGGGCCAACATCGCGGTGAGCCGTTCGCGCGCCGCCCGGGTCCGTCGGCGCTGCCACCGCCCGGCAAGCCCGCGGGGTGTGCGGCGCAGCTCCGCGACGACCGAGGCCCCCAGGTTCGCCGCTATCTCCCGGCGCAGCACGGGCCGGTCCGCGACCACCGTGCCGACCGCGGCGAGCACGAGGCCGAGGACGAGGCCGAGGACGAGCCCGATCGCGGCGTTGGTGGCAGCGGTCTTCGGCAGGGAGTGCCGCACCGCGCGCGGGGCGTCCACGATCTGCGTGCCGGCGATGAGTTTCGGCGTGCCGGTGCGCGCCTCGGCGGCGCGCTCGTCGAAGTCGGCGATCCGCGAGTTGAGTTCGGCCCGGCGGGCGAAGAGCGACTCGATGCTCGCCGACGCCGTCGGGTCGCTGTCTGGCGACCGGCCGCCGATCGCCTTGTTGACCTGCTCCAGTTCGTCCCGCATGCGGTCACGCTGGTCGAGCAGTGCTTTGGCCTCGGCCTTCGCGGTCTCCCGCATCCGCCGCACATGGTCCGCGACGAACGCGTCGGCCAGTGCTTCGGCCCGGGCCACCGCCGCCGCGTCGCTGTCGGCCGACACCTCGATCTGCAGCAGGTTGTTGGTCAAGCCGGTGCCCCGGTAGTCCTGCATGAAGTCTTCGGGTTTCTCCGGGGACTTGAGGGCTTCCAGGGCCTTGCCGGCGATCCGTGTGGTCCCGAGCAGCTCGACGTCGGTGCGTATCAGCGTTCCGGTGTCGTTGGGCTGATCGTCCTGGTGCACGACCAGCACCTTGGTCACCGCGGTCGGCGCGGGCGGCAGCAGGACGGCCACCGCCACCCCGGCCACCAGGCCGAGGAGCGCCATGACGGACCAGAGGCGGCGACGCCTGCGCACCGCGACCACCAGCGCGTGCAGGTCGAGCAGCGGGGTGGCCGCGGACGACTCCGAAGTCGTGCTTGTCGTCACTCCGCACCTCCCGTCGCGTGGCCGCGCGCCGCGAGCGCCGGCGTGGCGCTCTCGGCGGGACGGTCGGCGGACCGCGAAGGACGGGCCCGGACCGTGCCGGCGACGACGAAGCCGACGACCTCGTGTCCGGCTTCCGCGCACGCCTCGGCGAGGCCGGCGAGCTCACCCGCGGTCCAACTGCCCGCGTTGAGCACGACCAGGGCGCCGTTCTCGGTGTCGCGGTCCGGCACCATCGGACGGTCCACCGGTACGTCCACCACGCGCAGCAGCGGATCGCTCTTGGCCTCGGTGACGAGCTGACCGGCGGCCCGGCGGGCGGTGTCGTCGCCGTCCGGGACGACGACCAACAGCCGCCGGGGGCCCGGCAGGCGGCTCCGGAGGCGGGCGCACACGCGCCGGTAGCGGATCCGTCGGCCGGCCTCGTCGCCGGAGGCCTGCGGAGCCGGCACGTCCCAGCGGGTGTCGAGGCCGAGGAATCCGCGGAGCCATGCCCGTGGGCCCTGGCCCGTCGGCCGGCGCGCGGCCCGTTCCTCGGGCACGTCGACGGTGCCGAGCAGCGTCGAGCCCAGCGCCGCGGCGATCTCCGGTTCGGTGCGCACCCGGCGGTTCAGGCGCGCCGCGGCGAGATGGCCGACGACCGTGAGCAGGAAGGCAAGCAGCGCCCCGGCGACGATGAGTTGCACCCTCGTCGGCGGAGCCTCGCCGGTGGGCCGGGGCGCGGGACCCATGACGACCATGCCGGCCGTGTCGGACGCCGGGTCGGCCTCGTCCAGCTTCTTCATGGCGTCCTCCAGCGAGGTCCGCAGCTTCTCCAGCGAGGTGCGGGCCTGCACGCTCTCCACGGTCCGCCCCGGGTCGGCCGCGTCGGCCAGTTCGCTGATGCGGCGGTTGGTCTCCACCACCTGCTGCCGCAGTTCCTCGGGCCCCGCGGCGGCTTCGGAATCGGTGCTTCCGCCCACGATCCGCGCGGAGAACGCGACGAACTCCTTGGCCACCCGGTCGGAGAGCCGCTGCGCGCGCTCCGGGGAGCCGGCCGTACCCGAGATCTTGATGATGTTCCCGTCGGTGGCCTTGGCGCTCACGCGGTCCCGCAGGTCGCCGCCGCTGACGTCGTTCCAGTCGAGCGAGGCGGCCGCACGGTCGACCACGGCGGAACTGGTGGCGATCTCCGCCTGGGTGAGCAGCTCGCGCTCCTCCCACTGCCCTGGCAGCAGCACGGACGCGGATGCCGTGTACCGGGGCGGGAACACCACGGAGACGCCGTAGCCGACGAGCGCGCCGACCACGGCGAGGGCGGCGAGCAGCCGCCAGCGCCGACGGAGGATCCGCCCGACCGTGACCAGGCGTATCGGGTCATCGCTCAACGGAGGGGCCTCCTCCGCTTCCGCCCCGGGCCGCCCGCCGACACCGCGGCCCGACCGCGGCAGGCGGCGGCGTAGGCGGCGAGCAGCGCCTCCTGCGAGTTGCGCCAGGAGAGCTGCCCGCTGATCCGCTCCCGGCCGATCTCGCCCATCCGGGCCCGCTTCTCCGGATCGTCGAGGAGCTCCGTGATGAGCTTGGCGAACGCGGCCTCGTCGTTGGCGGGCGCGTACACGGCGGCGTCACCGGCGGAGACGCGCGCCTCCCGGAGGTCGAACGAGACGATCGGCCGGCCCATCGCCATGTACTCCAGGACCTTGTTCATCGTCGACACGTCGTTCAGCGGATTGCGCGGGTCGGGGGAGAGGCACACGTCCGCCGTGGACAGAAAACGCACCAGGTCGGCGTCCGGAATGCGCCCGGTGAACTGCACCTGCTCGGAGAGCCCGAGCCGCCCGGCCAGCTCCACCATCGCGTCGAATGCGTCGCCGGAGCCGACGAACACCGCGTGCCAGTCGGTCCGACCGAGCTCGTCGCGCAGCTTCGCGAGGGCCCGCAGCGCGTAGTCGACACCGTCCTGAGGTCCCATGACGCCGAGGTAGCACAGCAGATGAGGCCTGCCGCGCTTCAACTCCGGCTCGGGCGCCACCGGCCGGAACCGGTCGACAGCGGGTGCGCTGCGCACCACGAAGACGTCCTCCGGCCGCTTGCCGCCACGGCTCACCGCCACGTCCCGGTAGCTCTCGTTCGTGGCGATCACGATGTCGGCGGCCCGGTACGTCATCCGTTCGAGGGCGCACACACCGCGGTAGAGCAGGTCCTTGCCCCGGTCGAAGCGGGACAGGTACAGCTCGGGCACCAGGTCGTGCTGGTCGAAGACGAACCGCGCGCCGCGCCGCGTCAGCCACCGAGCCGGCAGGAACAGCAGGTCCGGCGGATTGCAGGCGTGGACCACGTGGACCGGGCCGACCTTGCGGGCCAGCCGGGCCGTGTGCCACAGCGCCGCCCCGTACTCCCACAGATAGCCGGCCGGGCCGCCGGTGGCCGCGCGCAACGGGTAGCGGTGGATCCGCACCCCGTCGATCTCCGCCTCCGGCTCCGTGTCCCGCTTGGTCCCCTGCGGGCAGATGACGTCCACCTGCCAGCCCGCGTCACGCAGCGTCGTGCACTCCTGCCACACCCGCCGGTCGAAGGGCACCGACAGGTTCTCCACGAGAATCAGTGCGCGTCGGTTCGGCCGTTCGCCGCCGGTTATGTCACCGAGCGATATGTCACCAGGCAAGGCCCACGTACCCCGATTCGGTCCGGCGCGCGTCGGCGTCGGGAAGGTGGATGAGATCGATGAGCACAGGTCCTTCGTCACCGTGGGGCAACGCGGAGAGCACGGCCGGGTCCTTGGTGCCGACCAGGCACACCTCGGCGTGCTCGAGCACCTCGTCGACGGAGCCCGCGAGCAGCTGTGCGAGGTGCGGAAGGCGGGTCTCGATGTACTCGCGGTTCGCGCCGAGCAGCCGGGAGAGGCTCACGTTGGCATCGTGGATCCGCAGGTCGTACCCCTTGCCGAAGAGCCTCTCCGCCAGTTCGACGAGCGGGCTCTCGCGGAGGTCGTCGGTGCCGGGTTTGAAGGAGAGACCGAACATGCCGACCCGCCGCTTGCCGGTCCGCTCGACCAGGTCCACCGCGCGCTGCAGATGATCGGAGTTGGAGGGCAGCACATGGGACAGGATGGGGACCGAGACGTCGGCCCGCTGCGCCGCGTGGACCAGGCTGCGCAGGTCCTTGGGCAGGCAGGAGCCGCCGAAGGCGAAGCCGGGCCGCAGATAGGCGGGGCTTATGTTCAGCTTGCGGTCGGCCAGGAACACATCCATGACCTGGTGCGAGTCCACCCCGAGCGCCTGGCACACCGCGCCCAGCTCGTTCGCGAACCCGATCTTGAGGCCGTGGAACGCGTTGTCCGCGTACTTGATCGCCTCGGCCGTCGGGACCGGCACCCGGAACACCTCGCCGGGAAGACCGTCGTACAGCGCCGCCACCGCGTCACCGCTCGCCGGGTCGAGCTCGCCGATGACGGTCTTGGGCGGGTCGAAGAAGTCCCGCACGCTCGTGCCCTCGCGCAGGAACTCCGGGTTGACCGCGACCCCGAAGTCCACCCCTGCCGTGCCGCCGACGTACTTCTCCAGGATCGGCACCAGCAGGTTCAGGCAGGTGCCCGGCAGCATGGTGCTGCGGAACACGACGGTCTGGCGGCCGCCCCGCTCGGCCACCACGGCGCCGATCTGCTCGGTGACCCGCTCTAAATACGTGGTGCACAGGCTGCCGTTGGGCTCCGAGGGCGTGCCCACGCAGACCAGCGACACCTCGCTCTCCATGATCGCCTCGCGGACGTCATCGGTGGCGTGTAACGCCCCGGTCCGCACCATCTCGGCGATGAGCTCGCCGATCCGCTCCTCGACCACGGGTGCCTTGCCGTCGTTGACCAGGTCGACCTTCACCTGGTTCACGTCCACCCCGATGACCTCGTGCCCCATGCTGGCCAGGCACGCGGCCGAAACACAGCCCACGTAGCCGAGCCCGAAAACGCTGACCTTCATGACGTCTCCCTCCCCCCTGGCAGGCCCTTGCGGCCTGCGGTCCCCGCGTCGGCCGGACAGCCGGGCCGCCGCCCGCCGCGCATCAGTAGGCCCCGTGCCCGGAGAGCACCGCGCGCAGCGTCTTCCACAAGATCACCGCGTCCAGTGCGAGCGACCAGTCCTCCACGTACCGCAGGTCGAGGCGGACCGCCTCCTCCCACGGCAGGTCGCTGCGTCCGCTTATCTGCCACAGACCGGTGAGCCCTGGCTTGACGAGCAGCCGCCGCCGGATGTCCGGGCCGTACGCGGCGGACTCCTCCGGCAGCGGAGGCCGCGGACCGACGAGCGACATCGATCCGGTGAGTACGTTGAAAAGCTGCGGGAGTTCGTCGATCGAGTACCGCCGCAGCACCGCTCCCACCCGGGTCACCCGCGGGTCCCGGCGGAGCTTGAACAACAGGCCGGCGCCTTCGTTGAGGTCGACCAGCTCGGCACGCGCCCGGTCGGCCCCGGAGACCATGGTGCGGAACTTGAGGATGGTGAACTCGCTGCCGCCCTTGCCAACCCTGCGCTGGCGGTAGAACGCCCCGCCCCGGCTGTCCATGAGCACGAGCAGCCCGACGAGCACCATCAGCGGCGTGAACAGCAGCAACAGGATCGCCGCGCCCAACCGGTCGACGACTGCCTTGACCGCCCGGCGGCCCCCGGTGAAGGCCGGCATGCTCACCCGCAGCAGCGGGATCCCGAGCACCGCGTCGACGTGCAGCCGCGGTCCGGCCACTTCCATCAGGACGGGGGCAACGACCATCTCGGCATCACTGCCCTCGAGGTTCCAGGCGAGCCGCTGCAGCCGGTCCGGTGACCAGTGCGGGTCCGGTGTGACGGCGACGACGCGATAGCCGTCGCGGCGGACGTGGCCCGCGACGTCCGACAGCTCACCGACGACCGGCACTCCGTCCAGGTGACCGCCGTCGAGCCCGACGCCGTCCGTCGTGCACACCGCGTCCACCCGCCAGCCGAGGTGCGGAAGCTTGCGGGACCGGGTGATCAGGTCGCGCACGGTGGCCGGACTCCCGGCGGCGAGCACCGGTATCAGGCACCGCCCCTCCTTCCGCTCTCTGTGCAGCCGGAGGCGGAGCAGATACCGCGCGGTCATGGTGACGAGTGCGATCGCGGGGATCGCGACGAAGATCCAGAGTTTGATATTGCGCGAGGTGAGGGCTATTCCACCGAGCGCGAGTACGACGACCGCCGCAAACAATGAACGTCCGAGTCGGCGGAATTCCTCGGCTCCTTGGCCGAGAACAGCCGGAGCCCACGCCCGGTTCACCGCAAGCGCCCCCAGCACGAGCAGCTCGGTGCCGAATGCGAGAATTCCCCACTTCTCATGCCAGTTGGCCGCGTCCCGGGCCCCGAAGAAGATACCTATCGCCCCCACCACGAAGGCGGTGGCAACGGTATCGCTGGTGATCACGGTACGTCTGTACCGCTGCTCCCAGTCGATCGCGGGCCGGCTGATCGTCCCGTCCGTCAGACGCCCGCGCGCCGACGGAATCGGGCTGACTAATCCCCCCTGCCGCACAAAACCCCCCAGATACCCCATGGTTGGGCACGTTCGCCCACACTTCCCCCCGGGAGACGACCGTCCCCCGCGCCGCACTGTTCTCCCCCACGGAAGGCCCCCGCCTTCCGCGCACGCTATTCCGGCCACTCAAGCGCTCTTTGGTCAACCCGCCGTCGAAGCCCCGGATGCTCCCCGCATCAGGGCCCGCTCTCGGGCCACAAGGAATTGATCACCCTGTGCCGGGCGCGGGGACGCGCTTTCTGGCTGGTTGTAGCGTCGAACCCATAGATCATTACCGGTTGCTTCAGGTGCGAACAGCTGAAGCACGGTCAATCTAGACCATCGCGACGGCTATGGAGAGGGGATGTGTGGAATTTGTGCTTGAGGTTTGATGCTGGTTCAACGAATCGGTGTCCTCCCGGGGAATAGCCGCCCGAAAGCCGGGACCCGACCGGGCGTTACCGAGTGGTGCCGCGTGCCGTCAGAAGACCGGACCGGTCCCCTCCCAGCCCGCGACCGGCGCGCCCTCCAGGCGGCGTGTGCGGTAGCTGTCGGCGTCGAGCGCGACGACCTCCGCGTGATGGGCGAGACGGTCCACCGTCGCGGAAGCCATGGCGCTGTCGCCGAACACCTCGTCCCAGCGGCCGAGCGGACGGTTGCTGGTGACGATCAGCGAGGCCCGTTCGTAGCGGTGCGAGACGAGCTGGAAGAGGAGGTGGGCGACCTCGGAGTCGAAGGGCACGTAACCGACCTCGTCCACGACGAGCACCGCGTACGCGTCGAGCCGGGCCAGCTCCTTGCGCAGCCGCCCCGCGGCCTTGGCGTCCGCGAGCCGGGTGCCCCACTCGGCGGCGGTCGCGAACAGCACCTGGTGGCCGGCCTGACAGGCCCGTACGCCCAGGGCGACCGCCAGGTGCGTCTTGCCGGTGCCGGGGCCGCCGAGCAGCACCACGTTCGCCTTGCGGGTGACGAAGTCGACCTTCCCGAGGCGGGTGATCACATGCGGCTCGGGCGCCCGCAGATGACCCTCGTCGAACATCTCCAGGACCTTCCTGGCCGGAAATCCGGCGGCCTCGATGCGCTCCTCGGCACCGGACCCCGGCTCCGTCACCGCCCCGCCGTCCTCCGCGGCGCCGCCGTCCCGCTGGGCGGGGATGACCAGGGCGTGGGGACCCTCCTTCACGGTGCGCGTCCTCGTCTCGTGCGCCGCCATCGGCCCGGACATGTACGCGAGGATGGCGGCGGAGGCGATGAACGCCATGTGGATGACCGTCCCCCACAGCAGATCGTGCTGAGGCGTGTGGTGCACGTCGACGAACATCTGGAGCAGATGCACCGACGAGATCCCCACGATGGCCGTGGCCAGCTTCACCTTCAGGACATTGGAATTGACGTGCGACAGCCACTCGGGCTGGTCCCGGTGGCCCTGCAGGCCGATCCGCGAGACGAAGGTCTCGTACCCCCCGACGATCACCATGATCAGCAGATTGGCGATCATCACCACGTCGACGAGTTTGAGGACGGCGAGCATGACGTGCGTCTCGTCCGCGTGCCCGCTGATGACGTGGTGGATGAGGTGCCACAACTCGTTGAAGAACTTGTAGACGTACACGCCCTGCGCGGCCACCAGGCCGAAGTACAGGGGCGCTTGGAGCCAACGGGTCGCGAAGAGGGCACACCCCAGGGTTGTCATGTTCGACGGGGGCGAGGCGGAGCGGGACACGAGACCTCCAACAGCCGTGAGGTCCGTCATTCTTGTGGTCCGCTCCCGACAATCTGAATTCGAGCCACTCGTTGGGGTTAATAGAAATCCAGTCGGACAGGTCCTCCCATCCGACTGCCTATGCGTAGAACTGGGTGAATCCGCGTAGTACGTCCCGTCCGTCCGTTCGAAACTCCAGGTGTGCCTGGGAGCCGACGAGCCGGCCGTCGTCGGAGCGGAGGAACTCCACGGGCGCCTGCGCGGAGCGGCCGATGACGCGGAAGCCCGGGGGTGCCTCCCGCAGGTACAGGGTGTGCCGCTGGAAGAGCGTCACCGTCGGCCGCACATGGGCGAAGAGCGGTTCCTCGGCGTCGACCTGCACCTCGCTGCGGCCGACCCGCTGAGGTCCCGGTGAGAGCCGACTGCCCGCGGCGACCGCGAGGAGCTGCATCCCGCCGCAGATCCCGAGGACGGGGACGTCGGTGATCCGGATCAGGTTGACCAGGGGTTCGTAGTGCGCGCGGTCGTGGGCGCGCACCTTGGTGCCGCTCAGCACGATCGCCTGGTAGCGCCCGCGAAGCCGGCAGGGCACCGATGCCGTGTCCACCGTTTCCGTGGCCGATCCCAGCTCTTCCAGGCGTGCGCGCAGCCGCGGGAGCGACAAGGTTCCGTTGTCGACCAGCAGGACGCGGGGACGGGCGGCCACGTGTGTGCCCCTCAGTCTCGAGTGATGACGGTTCCGGTACGGGCGGTGAGCAGGTCCGTGACGGGCGCGTCGCCGATGACGACCCGCGCCACGCCCAGCTCCAGGGCTTCGCAGGCGGCCCGCAGCTTCTTGCGCATGCCACCTGTGACCACGGTGTCGCGCAGCCTGCTCGCGCCCTCCTCGGTGATCCGGTGCACCGGTTTCCCGTCGACCATGAGGTGGGTGACGTCGGTGACGAGGATCAGATCGGCGGCGCCGACGGCGCCGGCGACAGCGGCGGCGGCCCGGTCGGCGTCCGTGTTGACCTCTTGGCCCGCCGCGTTGCGTGCCAGCGGTGTCACCAGCTGGATGTGGCCCGCCCGCGGGGCACCCAGCGATGCGGTGTTCACGCGGGCGGGCGGGCCGACGAGGTTCTCCAGCTCGACGAGTCGGCTGCCTCGCCACCAGAGACGTTCGGCCGGACCCGCGACGATCAGCCCGTCGCTGCCGAGCAGCCACTCCGCGCCGACGCCGCGCGCGTGGAGCTTTTCGAGGACTTCCTTGCTCAGCGTCGAGCTGACGGTTCTGATGTCGTCGATGACCTGGGGTGTGGTCCAGCGGCTCTGGTTGCCGTACCGGTCGCGCAGCATCGCCGACGGCCGGCTGTGGCGGGGACCGAGCCGCCGCAGCGGGCCGGACCAGCCGTGGACCAGGACCAAGGGGCGCTCCCGTCCCTGCCGGGCCAGGTCGTCCCACCAGGCTTCGCCGAGCGTGTCGAGGCAGCTGCCGCCGACTTTGACGACGGTCACGGGCGACGGGTGCCGGGTCGCGTTCACGCGGGCATCACCGGCTGCATCGTCAGTCCCGTCTCCTCGGGGAGGCCGAACCGGCGGTTCGCGGCCTGCACCGCCTGGCCCGCGGCGCCTTTGACGAGGTTGTCGAGGGCGGCGAGGACGACGATGTGGCCGCCCTCCTCGTCGACGAGGGGCGTCACGTCGCAGAAGTTGGACCCGAGGACCGCCTGCGGGTCGGGCACCGGAATCCGCGTCTCGGCGTGCCGTCGTGGGCGTACGAAAGGGTGCCCCTTGTAGAAGCGCAGATAGGCCCGCTCCAGCTCACGTCGGCCGACGGGCCGGTCGGTGAACACGTAGAGACTGGCCAGCAGGCCCCGCACAGTGGGGACGCCGTACGCCGCCATGCTGAGGGACGCGACCGAGCCGGGGCGGGTCCGTCGCAGGAAGTCGGTGACCTCCGCGGCATGGCGGTGCCCGGTCGGGGCGTAGGGCGTGATGGCGCCACTGCGCAGCGGATGCAGACCGGCGGTGCGCAGCCGCAGACCGCTGCCGCTCGATCCACCCTTGGCGTCCACGAGCACGGTGTTCAGCCGCAGGTCGAGGCCGTGCGTGAGGGGGGCGAGGCCCAAGGTGATCGCGGTGGCGTAGCAGCCGGGGAGCGAGATCAGCGCGGCGTCGTCGAGCTGATCGCCAATCAGTTCCGGCACCCCGTACGTGAAGCGGTCCACGAGGTCCGCGCGGCGTGCCACCTTCGGGTACCAGCGGTCGTGGAGCTGCCCGGTGCGGATACGGAAGGCGCCGCTGAGGTCGATGACGACCGGGCCCCGGTCCGCGAGCAGCGCGGCGAGCTCGGCAGAGACCGGCGCGGGAGTGGCCAGAAAGACCACGTCGAGCCGGTCGGCGACGTCCGCGGTGACATGCTGCACCGTCAGGTCCCCGCCGACGCGCAGGCCGGGGTGGAGTTCACCGGGGCGCATGCCGACGCTGGAGGAGCCGCCGAGGAACGTCAGCTCAAGGCCGGGGTGTTGGATGAGCAGCCGGATGAGTTCGCCACCGGCGAGCCCGGAGGCACCGACGACTCCCGCACGGATCACGCGAGGACCTCCCGGACATGGCGGGCGACGGACGACGGGATGTCGGTGCCGAGCGCCGCGTCCAGCGCCCGGAAGCCCGGGGCGTGATTGACCTCGTTGACCACATAGCCGTCGGGGGTGCGGAAGAGGTCGACGCCATAGAGGCCGGGCCCCAGTTCGGCGACCAGCCTACCGACGATCTCGCGCAGCTCCGGGTCGTGAGCGACGGCGCGGGTCCGGCCGCCCAGCGCCGCGTTGGTACGCCAGTCGGTGGCGTCGCAGGTGAACTCGGCGCCCCCGAGCAGTTCTTCTCCGACGACCAGGCAGCGCACCGAGGTGTCGCCCAGGTACGGCTCCACCAGGCACGCCTGCTCGAAGGCGTGGCCGAGGTCCTCGACGTAGTCGTACACGGACGGGGCGGTGTCGGCGTGCCGGAGCAGGGTGACCCGTTTGCCCATGCCGCCGAAGACGGGTTTGAGGACCAGGGGGAGCGGCAGTTCCCGCAGGCAGAGTTCGAAGTCCCGGCGGGAGAGCACGAGTCGGAAGTCCGGGACGGGAACGCCTGCGGTACGCAGCACGGCGCGCAGAGCCGCCTTGTTCTGACAGATGCCGATCGTCCGGGCGGAGTTGATGGTGTGGGCCCCAGCGGCCTCGGCGAGTGCGGCGAGGAGTCCGCCACGGGTGTAGCTCCGGCTGCGTACCAGCAGCGCGTCGTAGCCCGCGAGGGCCGGCGCGTCCGGGTGACCCAGGCACATCGACTCGTCGTTGATCCACTCCAGATGCAGACCGAAGGCCGGGCCCACGTCGATCAGCCGCCGTTCCTCCCAGCCGACCCGGTCCGCGACGACGGCGACCGTCCGCCCCATGTCACTGACCCCAGTCCCGGAGCCGCGTCTCGACCATGTGCAGGGTCATCCGGCCCTCGGAGACGTCCTCCACGCGGAGCGTGAGCATGCACTCGGGACAGGCCAGGGTCTCGCCCTCGGCCATCGCCGGCACGGTCAGGTCCGTCTCGCACTCGGGGCAGGTACCGGCGAGCGTGTCGGGCGTCATGAGGAACCTCCGTTGCTCGTGCGGGTCTCAGGCGGACGGGAAAGCGGTGGCGGCCGTGCGGATCGCGTCCCGGTCGAGCAGCGGATTGCCGTCACGTTCCTGCTGTTCGATGAGCCACGAGGTGAAGGCGTCGACGTCCACATCGATGTCCGAGTCGGCCAGCGCCCAGGCGACCAGGGCAGAGGTGAGACGGCTGCGGACGCGTAACCGCCGCTTGTTGCCCACCAGTTCGGCGGGCAGCGTCTCGTACGCCTGCGGATGGCTGAGCTGGCCCACCAGTTCGTACGCGTACGAGTGCCGGGTGGTCGGCCCGGACTGGAAGGCGTCGCCGAGGCCGGATCCCCGCAGCGCGAGACGGGAGAGCTCGGTGAGGTGGGGCAGGTCGAACCGGGTGTCCGCGTGGAGGACGCGCAGCGCGGAGAGCAGTTCGGCCAGCGGGGTGTTGCCGCCCCGCTCCCCGATGCCGCCGACGGTCGCAGAGATCCACCGGGCCCCCGCGCGGACGGCGGCCAGCGAGTTGGCGACCGCCAGGCCCAGCATGTTGTGGGCGTGGATCTCGATCTCGGAGCGGTCGATCGCCACGAGCCGTGCGATCAGCTCCTCCATCTGCCAGGGCGAGAGACAGGCGACGGTCTCGGCCAGCCGGAAGCGGTCGGCTCCCGCCTCGAAACCCGCCGTCACATAGGGGAGGAGCCGCTCGGCGGGGGTCCGTGCGCCGTCCTCGCCGCTGAAGGTGACGTGGAAGCCCCGCTCCTTGGCCTGCGAGATCGCCGAACGGGCCAGCACCTGAAGGAACTTGAGACTGGTCGAGCCGAGCTTCAGCTCCGCATGCCGCTCGGAGGTGGGGAGGGAACACATGACGTGCCGCACGCCGAGCCGCTCGGCCTCGTCGAGTGCCTTGGCGACCTGCCGACGATCGCGCACGACGACGAGTGTCGTGCAGCGCTCGGGGCCGACCGCTTCGTGGGCGGCGAGAACGAGCTCTGCGTCCTTCGACTCCGGGCCCGAGACCATGCCGACCTCGACCAGGCCGACCCCGGTCCTGACGAGCAGGCCCGCGATGGCCGCGGCGTCCTTCCGGTCGAACTCGACGCCCGCCATGTGCGCGGAGTCCCGCAGCGTCGCGTCGGATATGTGAGGTGGCACCGCCGGGCTCGCCGGCGATTCCGCTGCCCTTGCCATCTGCTTCACCCCTCGTCTCGGGTCACCCCAGGTCGGGAAGGTCCATGAAGGACTCAAGGCCCAAGGTCAGTCCTGGAACCGATCCGATCCGACGCACACCGAGCAGGAAGCCGGGCGCGAAGCAGGCCCGGTCCATGGAGTCGTGCCGAATCGTGAGCGTTTCGCCCGTGCCACCGAAAATGACCTCCTGATGGGCCACGAGCCCCCGCGCCCGCACGGCGTGCACGGGCACCCCTTCGACATCCGCGCCCCGGGCGCCGGGCAGGGCGGTGGTGGTGGCGTCCGGTTGCGCGGCACGGCCCGACCTGCGGCGCGCTTCGGCGATGAGCCGGGCCGTGCGCACAGCGGCACCGCCGGGGGCGTCGGCCTTGTCGGGGTGGTGCATCTCGACGACTTCGACGGACTCGAACCAGCGGGCCGCGTACTGCGCGAGACGCATGGTCAGCACCGCGCCGACGGAGAGGGGACCGACGAGCACGCCCGTCCGCGGCGAGTCGGCGAGCCAGCCCCGCAACGTGTTCAGCCGCTCGTCCGTCCAGCCGGTGGTCCCCACGACCCCGTGGATGCCGTTGCGCACGCAGAACTCCAGATGCCCCATGACCGCGTCCGGGTGGGTGACTTCGACGGCGACCTCGACGTCTGCCCGGGTGAGGCTCCGCAGGGGGTCGGTGCGGCCCAGGGCGGCGGTCAGTTCGAGGTCGTCGGCGGCCTCGACGGCCGCGACGACCTCGCGCCCCATGCGGCCGGCCGCGCCGATCACTCCGACTCGGATGGCGTTCATCCTGCTCCTCGCGTTCACCGACTGCTGACGGAACGGTGCAGGGCCTGCCGGTTGCCTCCCGAAGCGGCACCGGAAGCACAGGACCAGACTGCCCGGCGCCGGCGGGATCAGCCGACGGCCGCGAAGCTCCGGCCGATTCCTGGTGTCGTTTGTCAAGAAAGTGCGGCCGGTACCAAGAAAGTGCGGCCGGTGTCAGGAAAGTGCGGCCGGTCGGCGGACGGACGGCACGGGCTCGCCGCCGGTTCCCGTCGCCATAAAGTGACGGATCATGGAACACGCCACAGACGATCTCGGCCACCTCGTCAGGTCCCAGGCCGAACAGCGCGCCGCGCAAGGCGACACCGCGTACGTGGGCGAGCTGGGATCGCTCCTGGCCGACCGGTACGCGGCCGCCGCCGAGCAGGTACGGGAGTACGAGCGCCAACTCGCCCACGTCGTCCGGGTGCTCGCCCTCACCCCCGGCCGGGACAGCGTGCTCCAGCTGCTCCGACTCCTCGACGAGAAACGCCCGCCCGGCCACGGCGCACTGCCGCGCTTCGTCGCCTCCCTCCTCGCGGAGCACCAACAGGTCACGGTCCTGGCGGAGACCGTCTTCGACCGCTCCGAGTGGCAACGGCTCGACGAGCTCCGCGCCTGCCTCTTCCACGAGTTGCTGCTCCGAGGCGTAGACGTCGACGCCTTCCCGCCCCTGCGCTCCTGGCCGCTCGTGCGCCCCGGCTGGCATCCGCTTGCCTGGCTCCCGGTGCGCCGCCGCGACTTCGAGACCGACGTCGCCTTCCCGAGCCGTTCGCTGCACGGTTCTGCCGGTGGAGTGCCGGGCGGGCTGCCCGACGACGGCCGGCTGGACCCGCCGACGCCCCGCACGTCCGAGCGGGCCCCCCTTCGCAACATCGCCACCACGGACGTCCACGAGAGCATCGTGGCCGCCGTGCAGGCGGGCGACTGGGGCGCCTGCGACGCCTGGGTCTTCATGCCGGACGAGCCCGTCGCACCCGAGCGGGTGCCCGCGCTGCTGCCGACGCTGCCCATGTCCTGCGTCGACGGGCTGGGCCCCACCGACCGCTTCGAAGTCGCCGTTCGCCCGCTTGCGGACATCTGGCGCCTGCTCTTCGCCACCGCCTCGATGGGCGGCATGGGCAGCTCGGGCGTGCAGGCCGCCTACGGCCGGCTGTGGGCATGGCGTTCGATCGCGGGACTCAGTGGCGCACCGGCGGGCGCGAGCGCGGAGGAGGTCGAGCACCACGCCCGGCAGAGCACGTGGTTCCACTTCGAGGCCGACGGCGACTGGTTCCACAACGAGATCGGCTCCGACTACGGCATCGCGGCGCTGGCCCCCGACCGCCGCAGGCTCGCCGTCCTCGCGGCGACGGACACCGACTAGAGGTGCGGACGGCCTCCGCCGCGTCCTCGGGGAGCGGCCGGGCTAATCCCGGTCCGGCTTCCACTCATGGGCGAGGAGGCCGAGCAGCACCTCGTCCAGGAACTCGCCGAGCACCCAGGCCGAGGAGCGCAGCACACCCTCGCGTACGAAGCCGTTGCGCTCGGCGGAGCGCAGCATCGCGGTGTTGTCCGCCAGCGTCTCGATCTGCAGACGCTGCAATCCGCGGACGACGAAACCGTAGTGGCACAGGGTGGCGACCACATCGGTGCCGTAGCCCTTGCCGCGAGCGGACGGCAGCACTCCCAGGCCGATGTGCGCGGACCGGTGGTGGTTGTCGATGCCCCACAGCGTCGCGGTGCCGACCAGCGTGCCGCTGTCCAGATCCACCACGGAGAACGGGACGAGCCCCTGCTCCTTGTCGTCCACGACGAGCCGAGGGTCCTGCGCGCCGGGCGTGATCGGCCGCCACGGCCCGGCCTCGGCCCGCGCGGAGTTGACCACGTCGTCGTAGAGCTCGGTCCGCAGCACCGGTATGTCGTCCTCGTGCCGAGCCCTGAGCCCGATCTTGTTCCCCTTTAGCATGCGAGATTCTTATCCGACCGCGTGGGCGGGCGGCAAACGAATAAGAGAGCGGCAAACGAATAAGAGAGTGTGTGCTCATGGCAGAGCGAGCGCACCGCCGCAAGGGAAGGTCGGCGGTGCGCTCGCTCGGGTCGCGGTGAGCCGTGCGGCTCCCGCAATGCGCTGCGGAGGATCAGTCGTTGACGCAGGTGTTGCCGAAGGCCGGGTTCAGCAGGCCGATGATGTCAACAGTGTTGCCGCACAGGTTGATCGGCACGTGGACCGGGACCTGAATGGCGTTGCCCGAGATGACGCCCGGCGAGTTCTGGGCCGCACCCTGCGCACCGGCGTCGGCGGCCGCCAGGCCGGCGCTGCCCATCACAAGGGCGCCGGTGCCCAGCACGACACTCATCGTCTTCTTCATATGAGTACTCCTAGAGGTTCGGTGCGGCCCGGGGGCGTCCTGGCGGACCACAACGCGACTTGTCACACGGCCGGAGCAGCAGACTCGGCCGACGCCCAGCAAGATCAACGATCAGCTCATGCCCAGGACACGGTCCAAACGGGCGATCGGGGCGATCGGGATGATCGGGGCGATCGAGTGCGCGGCCCGTTCGGGGACCATGCCCAGCGGTTTGCGGGTGGAGCGTGCGGCGGTCTTGCAGGCGAGCTGGGCGACGATGGTGGTGACGGGCTGGATCTCCTCGCGCGGTGTGCTGTGCGGCACCGTGGGCGGCACATGCGGCTGGGCGGCGAACGCGGCGACGGTCGGCAGTGCTGTCGCGGCAAGGGCACCGAGAACGATGAGGAGGGCTTGCAGACGCGCGGACACGGGGACAGTCCTTCCGGCTCGGGGGCGTGTCAGGCGGCGGGCACCGGCTCGATCTTGCCCGGGTCCGTGCTCGGGGTGATCGGCGTGGGGGTCGGGTCCGGAGTGGGGGTGGGGTCCGGCTCAGGGGGGGGCTCCGGCTCGGGGGTGGGGTCCGGCTTGGGGGTGGGGTCCTTCTTGGTCCGGTCGTCGGCCCAGGAGCTGAGCTTGCCGTCCGGGGACAGCACGACGTGCAGCCCGTTGTTCTCGCCCGAGGCGGAGCGGCCGTTGGCGTCGAGCGTGCCGATGCCCGCGCCGCCGGCGTATATGTCGGCCTGCCAGTGGTTGGCGGAGAGCTTGTAGACCTTCGCCATGGAGCCGTCCACCAGGCTGTCGATGCGGATCAGCTCGCGCTTGCCCGGCTTCGGCTTCGGCTTCGGCGTGGGCTTGGGCTTCGGCTTGGGGGCGGGCTTGGCCCGGTCCACCCAGGAGGAGAGCACACCGCGTGCGGTGAGCTTGACGTGCAGACCGTTCAGATTGGCCAGGGCGGTCTTGCCGAACGCGTTCAGGCAGCCGACCTTCTTGCCGTGGAAGAGGACGTCGGCCTGGTACCTGCTCTTGCCGAGCTTGTACACCTTGGCCGTGTGTCCCTTCGAGGCCAGCCGCACGGTCTTCACGTAGACCCGCTTCGTCTTGGCCTTGGCGTGCGGCTTGGCGTGCGGCCTGGCGTGCGGCTTGGTGTGGGTGTGGGCACCGGCCGTCACCGTGGCGGAAGCGGTGGCCGGGGCGTGCTGCGTGGCCGCGAGGGCGCCGGAGGCGGCGCCGAGTGTGATCGCCGTGGTGGCCGTCGCGGTGACAATGCTGGTGCGCAGGGCGCGGGAGGTCATACGCATGGGAAAGAGGGCCCTTCTGGGTCTCGTTTTCTCGGGGGTGGCCGCCCCGTTGCGGCGACATCCACGAAGTTACGCACCTCACATCAAGCCCACCCGTATGCGATGTAACAGCCAAAAGGTATGTAAGCCGCGAATTCCTCACAGGGGCGTCTGCCGGTTCACCGCCTGACACGCCGCCTCCGGCCCGGCCAGCCGGACAGCCCTCCCTCCGCACGGATCGCCCGCTCGGTCCGCCACCGCATGCGACACGGCTCCACCGCCCCAACGCTCGGACCATGCGCACCCGTACCCGCCTCGCCGTCGCCCTCTCCGCCACGCTGCTGCTGGCCACCGCGTGCGGCGGCGAGGACGGCACCTCCGACAAAGCCGACCCGATGCGGGACAAGCAGTGGGCGGTCGACGCGCCGAAACTGCCGGGCGCGTGGGACGACACCAAGGGGGACGGCACCGTCATCGCGGTCGTCGACTCCGGCGTCGACCTCGACCACCCCGACCTGAAGGGCCGCCTGGTCGACGGCCACGACTTCGTGGACGGTGACGATGAGCCCAAGGACATGAACGGCCACGGCACCCACGTCTCGGGTATCGCGGCCGCCCACACCGACAACGGGGTCGGGATCGCGGGCGGCGCCCCCGGCGCCAAGATCATGCCGGTGCGGGTACTGGGCGCGGGCGGCACCGGGGACAACGCCCACATCGGCAAGGGCATCGTCTGGGCCGCCGACCACGGCGCCGACGTCATCAACCTCTCCCTCGGCGAGAGCGGCCTGATGGCGCGCCTCCTCAAGGGCGGCACCCTCAACGACGCCATCGCGCACGCCCACGACAAGGGCGCGGTCGTGGTCGCGGCGGCGGGCAACGAAGGCACCGCGCTCCAGCCCTACAAGCCCGACACACCGGTCCTGGTCGTCGGCGCGAGCGACCAGGATTCCAAGCCCGCCGAATTCTCCAACTTCGGCGCACAGCAGGCAGTTTCGGCGCCCGGTGTCGGCATCCTCTCCACCCTCCCGACGTACCGCACGAAGGAGACGCTGAAGAACGACAGCGGTTACGGGGAACTGGACGGCACCTCCATGGCCGCGCCCTATGTCTCCGCCGTCGCGGCCCTGCTCCACCAGCAGGACCGCACCCCGGACCAGATCATGGCGGCCATCCGTGACACGGCGAAGAACCCGGACAAGCTCCCGAAGCTGGGCCTCGGCATCGTCGACGCAGAGGCAGCGGCCGCCTCCGCCAAGGACTGACCGGCCGTGCGGGTAGGGACGCCTGAGGCCGGTGCACGGGAGCGAGCAGCGGCGTGACACATCCGGGGACCCTCATCCTGATCATGGCGGTCGCCGTGCTCGCGCCCCTCCTGGCGCACGCCGCCGGCCGCCGGCTGCGCGTCCCCCTGGTCATCTTCGAGATCGTCCTCGGCATCCTCATCGGCCCCGACGTGCTCGGCTGGGCACACCACGACGAGGTGATCGACACCCTCTCGGAGCTCGGCCTGTCCATGCTCATCTTCCTCGCCGGGTACGAGATCGAGTTCGCGGCCATCCGCGGCGACACCCTGCGCCGCTCCGTCCGCGCCTGGCTCGTCTCCCTCGTCCTGGGCCTCGGCATCGCCCTGGCACTGACAGGCATGGACCTGTCCCGGAGCGTCGTCATCGGCACCGCGCTCACCAGCACCGCCCTCGGCACGGTCCTGCCGATCCTGCGCGACAGCGGCGATCTGCGCGGCCGCTTCGGCACCGTGATGATGGCCTTCGGCGCCGTCGGCGAGTTCGCGCCGATCATCGCCATGGCGGTGCTGCTCAGCGGCCGCGATCCGGGGGTCTCCACCGTGGTGCTCGCCGCCTTCGCGGTCATCACCGCGGCGGCGGTCTGCTGGGCGCTGCGCCCCCACCCGCCGTGGTTCGCCCACCTCATCCGTACGACGCTGCACACCAGTGGTCAGTTCGCCGTCCGCTTCGTGATGCTGCTGCTCGTCGCGATGCTCGCCCTCTCGCACGCGTTCGGCCTCGACGTGCTGCTCGGCGCCTTCGCGGCAGGACTGCTGACCCGGCTCGTGTTCCAAGGAGCGGCCCCCGAGAGCGGCGAGGAAGTCCTGGGCAAGGTGGAAGCGATGGGTTTCGGCTTCCTCGTCCCGCTGTTCTTCATCGTCACCGGCATCAACTTCGACCTGGCCTCGCTGCTCGACGGCGGCCGGGCCCTCCTGCTGCTCCCGGTCTTCCTGCTCCTGTTCCTCGTCGTACGAGGACTGCCGGCCTACGCCCTGGCACCGCGCGACCTGGCCCCGGCCGACCGCAGAGCCCTGAGCCTGTACTCCTCCACGTGTCTGCCGCTCGTCGTCGCCATCACCACCATCGGCCTCGACGAGGGAGCCCTGGAGAAGGGCGAGGCGGCGGCCCTGGTGGGCGCCGCCATGGTCTCCGTACTCGTCTTCCCGCTGCTCGCCCTGCGCGTACGCGGCAAGACGGGGAAAGCCACGAAGCCCACTGCCTCGGGCGGCGGACCGACCTCGGAATCGGAATCGGAGTCGGAGGCGTGGTGACGCCATGACCGTGCCGCCGCAGGCCCGCGCGCTCGCCCCGATGATCATTCCGGCGCTGCTCGTCGGTGTGGGGTCGAGCCTGCTGCTCCTCGCGCTGAGCCGGGTCTCCGAGCGGCTCCAGGAGGTGCTGTGGGACAGGCTGCCGGGCGCGTTCGGGGTCTCCGGGACCTCGGCGGGCTGGATGCTCGGCATGCTCACCGTGGTCGGTCTCGTCGTGGGCCTGGTGGTGTGGCGGGTGCCGGGGCACGCCGGGCCCGACCCCGCGACGACGGGGCTGGTCGACCCGCCGCTGCCGCTGCGGGTCCTGCCCGGCCTCGCGCTCGCCGTGGTCATCGGCCTCGCCGGCGGCGTCAGCCTCGGGCCCGAGAACCCGATCACCGCCATCAACATCGCCCTCGCGTACGCGCTCGGCATGCGGGCCATGCCGCGCACGCCCGGCACCGCCTGGGTCTCCCTCGCGGCGGCCGGGACCATCGGCGCGCTGTTCGGCACGCCCGTCGCCGCGGCCCTGGTCCTCTCCGAGAGCGGTTCCGCGGCCGACCCGCGGCCGCTGTGGGACCGGCTCTTCGCACCCCTGGTCGCGGCGGGCGCGGGCGCCCTGACCACGGTGCTCGTCGCGCATCCGGCGTTCCAGGTCGATATCGCGCCCTACCCGGGCGCGCGGCCGATCGACGTGGTCTCCGCCATGGTGATCAGCTCGTGCGCCGCGCTCGTCGGGCTCGCCGCCGTCTACGCCTTCCCCCACTTCCACCGCGCCTTCCGCCGGCTGGGCCACCCCGTGCTGATGCTGACCGTCGGCGGACTCGTCCTGGGCGCGCTCGGTGCGCTGGGCGGTCACCTCACCCTCTTCAAGGGGCTGACCGAGGTGAAGGAGCTGACCGCGGAAGCCGGCGCCCACAGCGCCGCGAACCTGCTGCTCCTGGCCGTGGTGAAACTCGCCGCGCTCGTCGTCGCCGGGTCCTGCGGCTTCCGGGGCGGGCGGATCTTCCCCGCCGTCTTCGTGGGAGTCGCGCTCGGCATGCTCGCGCACGCCCTCGTCGACTCGGTGCCCGCCTCCCTGGCGATCACCTGCGCCGTACTCGGCATCCTGCTCGCCACCACCCGGCAGGGCTGGCTCAGCCTCTTCACCGCCGCCGTCGTCCTCATGGACCTCGACCTGCTGCCGATGCTCTGCGTCGCGGCGCTGCCCGCGTGGCTCCTCGTCACCGGGCGCCCGGACATGCGCGTCGAGGACGACGGGACGGTCGTCAGCCGGGCAGCCGCATGACGAGCGTGACGACGGCCCCGATGGCGGCCGCGGAGACCGTGAGGTGGTCGGTGATGCGGCCGGCGAGCCACAGCCCGCTCCCCACGGTGTGACCGTCGTGCCCGCGGGCCGACCCGGGAACGACGTCCGCGGTGAAGCCAGGACCCCGGTCGTGGATACGGCACTCCAGATGGCCGTCGGCGCGCCGCAGGGTCAGCGTGCCGCCGCCGCCCGCGCGCGCGATGGCGTCGGTGGCTACCGCGTCGATGGCCACGATGAAGTCGCCGCGCCGCGGTTCGGGCAGCCCCTCGCGGTCGGCGTACCGGTCGATGAGCATGCGCAGCCGGGGCAGGTCCTCCTGGGTGAGGGGGGACTCCAGCAGGGGAGTGGTGGGCAGGTCGCGGGAGCCGGGTGAGGACATCAACGGCTCACCTCGCTGAGGACCAGGCCGGGCATGTCGTCGGCGCCCGCCCGGCGCAGTATGCGGGCGCCCGCCGGATGGCAGCGGACGTGGATGCCGTCGTGTCCGGAGGACGCGACCAGCCGCAGCAGGTCCACGGCGCAGGCCGCGCTGAGGAAGACGAGCTGGGACATGTCCACCGTCAGCCGCCGCGTGTCCGAAGTGCGCACCAGCCCTTCGCGTACGGCGGCGACGAACTCCTCGCGGGTGGCGAGGTCCGCCTCGCCGGCCAGCCGCACGGTGCCGTCCGACTGCTCCGCGTGCAGTGCTCCGAGGCGGGACAGCAGCCGACACGGATGCGCCCTGTGCATGGCTTTCAGCACCTCGGGGGTGAACCACCGGCTGTCGTAGGCGCAGATCTCGGTGTACGGGCGGTCGGTGAACAGATGCCGGGCGTGGGACTCGCGGTGCATCATCACCGCGACGTCGGCGTTCAGGTCGCCCACCCAGTGCATGTCGATATAGGTGCGCAGACCGCGGAAACCCTCCTCCAGGGCACGGTCGGTCTCCTCCTCGATGCGTTGCCACTGCCGCTCGGGTGTGAAGTGCGGGGCGGGGTGGATCAGCGCGCGCATGCTGCTGACCACCAGCTGGCCCCGCTCGCGGGCGGCGCCGAGCAGCGGGCCGGGGACCTCGAGCCGGTTCCACACCTCGCTGTCGGCGAGCTGCGGGGCGGCGAAGACCATCACCTTCTCGCGCTTGGCGAGCCCGGTCCACGCGAACGTGGTCACCACGTCCCGGCCCGCGTCATCGTCTTCGTAACTGACAAAGGCGTGGTCTCCCGCCCGAAGCTGCTGCACCGGCATTGTGCCGGCAGATGCCGCATCGTCAGCAGCGGCCATCGTTCACCCCCAAGACACCGAACGGACCGCCGAGTAACACAATCTGCGGAACTGGTGCCTACGTTAGTGATCTGATCGGCGCTCAGGCGGACGCAGGAGGGAATCGACACCCGTCGCCCCAATCGGCGCTCCCGATGATCGTACGGAGCTGAAGAGGGCCGGACTTCTGTCACCTTCTGATCGGCGAATCCGTGCCGCCGCGCACGAATCGCCGCAGGTGTGCCCGCACGGCGTCGGGCCGCTCCAGCCACGGCTCGTGCCCGGCGCCCTCGATCCGCGTCAGCGGAAGCGCGAGCCGGAGCGCCAGTGACTCCAGAGCCGACACGGGACGGGGATCTCCGGCCCCGCCGAGGAGCTCCGTCCGCGCGGGCAGGCACGTGCGCAGCTCGGCGAGGTGCTCATCCAGCGGGTCCGTGCGTCCTTCCGCGCCGAGTTCGGCGTTCATGGCCCAGTTGACCGGGCGGCGTCGCCGCGCGGCCCGCGCGGCCCAGCTCCACCTCCGCCCGGGATCGGCGTGGTCGGGGAACCAGGCCAGCGTGAGCAGCTCGACCTCCTGCTCCTCCGTGCGGTGCGGCAACTCTTCCAACTCGCGCAGCCGTTGCCGCTGTGCCGTGGACATGCGCCGCTCGCGCTCGGCCCGCTCCCCGGCGCGCCAGGCACCGACGAACGGCCCGCACATCAGCAGCACGGCGGCGACCCGGTCAGCGTGCCGCAGACAGAACCGGCTCGCCAGATCGGTGCCGTAGGAGTGCCCGATCAGTACGGCTCTCGGCACGGCCCATACGTCGAGCAGCTCGGCGAGATCGTCGACATGGCGGGCGAGGGAGTGGCGGCCCTGCCACGGGGAGCGGCCCGTGCCGCGTTGGTCGTAGCGGTACACGGGTGCGAGGTCCGCGACCATGCGTGCGACATCGCCGAGGTAGTCCGGCAGCCCCGGACCGCCGTGGAGCAGGACCACGGCGGGCCGTCGCCCCGTGTTTCCCAGCGCCCTCCAGCTCACCTGCGCCCCGTCGGTCATCGATGCGAGGCCACGCGTCTCCATCGAGGTCATTGAGGTCATTGAGGTCATTGAGGTCATTGCGGGGAACCTACCGGGGAGGGCGGACGGGTGAGTGGTCCGCTTGGGGTCGGGGGCGCACACTTTTAGCAGAGGCCGGTGTCGTGTCGGCCGTGACGAGGGTGTTCGGTGTGCTTGAGGTCCCGCTGTGGCTGTGGGGGGCTTTCGCCGCGACCGTGGTGGTGTCGCTGGCGGTGGACTTGCTGGCCCACCGCAGCGCGCACGTCATCGGCTTCAAGGAGGCCGCCGCCTGGAGCGTCCTCTGGGTGAGCCTCGCCATGATCTTCGGCGCGGTCGTCTTCGTCGTCCTCGGCACGACGGCGGGCACCGAGTACACGACGGCCTGGCTGCTGGAGAAGAGCCTGTCCGTCGACAACCTCTTCGTCTTCGCCGTGATCTTCGCCTACTTCAAGGTGCCCCGGGCCTACCAGCACCGGGTGCTGTTCTTCGGCGTCATCGGCGCACTCGTCTTCCGCGGCATCTTCCTGACCCTCGGCGTGGCCGTGGTCAGCCGCTTCACCGCGGTGCTGTTCGTCTTCGCGGCGGTCCTGTTCTACAGCACCTACAAGCTCCTCAAGGGCGACGAGGAGAGCTTCGACCCGGGCAAGAGCTTCGCGGTGCGCATGCTGCGCAAGGCCATCCCGGTCCAGGACGAGTACGCCGGGGCGAAGTTCTTCGTCAAGGAGGCCGGCAAGCGGATGGCGACCCCGCTGCTCGCGGTGGTCGCGGCGATCGAGGCCGCCGACCTGATCTTCGCCGTCGACAGCGTCCCCGCCGTCCTCGCGGTCAGTGACGACGCCTTCATCGTCTACACCAGCAACGTGTTCGCGATCCTCGGCCTACGGGCGCTGTACTTCCTGCTCGCGGGGCTGCTGGACCGCTTCCACCTGCTGAGCAAGGGCCTGGCGATCATCCTCGCCTTCATCGGCGTCAAGCTCATCTTCCAGGCCTCGCACAAGCTGATCAGCCCGGGCATCCCGGAGATCCCCTCACCGGTCAGCCTCGCGGTCATCGTCGTCGTCCTGACGGGTTCGGTGGTGCTCAGCCTCAAACGGCCGCCGGAGCCCACGGCGGCCGAAGGAGACGAACCACTTTCCGATGAGGCATTTCGGGCATATCGTAAAGATATGGTCAAAATGAAGCGTGACGTTGAGGTTGAGACGCACACGTGTCCGACCTGCAAGGAGACCGTGCCGCTGACGATTCACCGGCACAAGAGCCTCGGGGTGTTCGTACCCTCCTGGGTGCCCGGGGCATGTCAGAACCGCGAATGTCCCGACTACCGGCTGGACCCCGCACACAAGCACCCACCGGAAACCCGCTAGTGACCTTGGGCGTCGCCCGCCCACACCGCGGGAGTCCGTCCTGACCACGGGCAGGCCTGTTCGAGCTGTCCGGCGAGGCGGAAGAGGCGCCCTTCGAGCCCGTGGCCGGCGGCGAACTGCATGCCGATCGGGAGCCCTGACCCGGCGTCGGCCGTCACCGGCACGGACATGGCGGGCGTCCCCGACACGTTGAACGCCATGGTGAACGGCGAACGGTCGTTGAGGCGGTCGATCCACCCGAGACCGTCCAGCGCCTCCGCGCCCTCGGCGTAGGCACCCAGGGGCATGGGGAGCTCCGGCACGCTCGGGGTGAGCAGTACGTCATGGGTGCCGAAGTACCGTGCCAGGCTGCGGGCGACCCGGTTGCGCATCGCGAGCGCGGCGACGAGCTGGGCGCCGCTGACCCGCTGCCCGTAGTGGTAGCCGGCGAGGGTCGCCGGTTCCAGCGTCGAGGAGTCGACGGGCCGGTCGAGGGCGGCGGCCAACTCGTCGACCGACGCCGCGAGATTCGCCGTCATCAGCCGGGCGTTGGCCAGCACGAACTCCTCCCAGCCGACCCCGAGATCCACCGTCACCTCCTCCACCCGATGCCCGAGGGACTCGAGCAGGCGCACGGTGCGGGAGAGCGCGTCGGCCACCGGCCGGCTGGTGCGGCGTCCGCCCCATGCCTGGGCGAGCACACCGATCCGCAGCGAACCAGGGTGGCGGGTGACTTCCTCCGCGTACGGCCGGGGCGGCTCCTCGGCGAAGTAGGGGTCGCCCGGTTCCGGGCCGCGGATCCCGTCGAGCAGCACCGCGCTGTCGCGCACCGTGCGGCTGACGCTGCCGTGCACGGCCAGGCCGCTGAAGACCTCGTCGGCGGTGGGCCCCATGGAGACCCGGCCGCGGGTGGGCTTCAACCCGAAGAGGCCGTTGTACGAGGCCGGGATGCGGAGCGAGCCCGCGGCGTCGGTGGCGTGGGCGATCGGGACCACGCCGGCGGCAACGGCCGCGCCCGCGCCCCCGCTGGAACCGCCCGCGCTCCGCTCCGGGCTCCACGGGTTCCGGGTCGGGCCGTACAGCTCCGGTTCCGTCGTGATGCTGTACGCCATCTCCGGCGTCGTCGTACGCCCGAACGTCACGAGGCCGGTGCGGCGCAGACGCAGCATCAGCGAGGAATCGGCGCCGGCGACGAGGCCGGCCGCGAGGCGGCTGCCCAGCTCCATCCGCCTCCCGGCCATGGAGACCCCCATGTCCTTGATGAGAAAAGGAACCCCGGCGAGCGGCCCCGAAGGCGCGCCACCGCCGGGGTGCTTCGGTCCCTCGTCGGTCGGCCATGTCTCGACGATGGCGTTGAGCCGCGGGTTCACCGTCTGCGCGGCCTCCCGAGCGGCTGCCTCCACTTCGGCGGGGGTCACCTCGCCCTTGGCCACCAGCTCGGCGAGGCCGACCCCGTCGAAGGTCACGTACTCGGCAACTCTCACTACGTCACTCCCCACACAGCGAGCGATACCGATGAGTACTGGATGATACCGATCGGTATCGCACGGGACGGATTGGTACCGTAGCAGACATGGGATCGACCGACAGAAGGCCGAGCAGGGTGGCGAAGCTGCCCCCGCGTGAACGCATCCTCGACGCGGCGGAAGAGCTCTTCCAGAGCGAGGGGATCCGCCGGGTGGGCGTCCAGGCGATCGCCGAGCGGGCCGAGACCACCAAGATGGCGATCTACCGGCACTTCGAGACCAAGGACGCGCTGGTCGCGGAGTGGCTGCGCATCGTCGCCGCCGACTATCAGGCGGCCTTCGACCGGGTCGAGGCGGAACACCCCGGCAGGCCCAGGGAGCAGATCCTCGGCCTGGCCCGCTTCATCGCCGAGGGGCTGCCCTCGGTCTCACACCGGGGCTGTCCGTTCATCAACTCCATCGCCGAACTGCCCGACCGCGCCCACCCCGCACGGCGAGTGATCGAGGACCACAAGGCCCACCAGACCCGCAGGCTCACCGCCATGTGCGCCGCGGCAGGACTCCCCGACCCCGACCAGGCCGCGGCCACGATCACCTTCGTACTCGAAGGAGCACAGGTCAGCACCCAGAACGGAAGCATCGACCGGGCGGGGGAGCGCCTGCTGAGAATCGTCGAGGGCATCATCGCCTAGCTGGTCGAGGAAGCCTCGACTAGCTCGGTGAGCTCGATGAACTCGTTGAACTCGATCGGGAGATGCAGAAGGGGTGCCCCGCCGGGTCGGTGAGAACCCGCGCCCTGGCGGCCTCATGAGGCTGGTGATCCGGCTTCCCCGCACCCAGCCCCAGCAGCCAGGCCTCGGCCTCGTCCAGGTCCGGGACGTCGAAGCAGAGGTGCAGCTGCTGGGGAACCGTCTGGCCGGGCCAGTGCGGGGCCCGGTAGTCGTCGACCCGTTGGAAGCCGATGAAGAGTCCGTCGTCGCGGCTGAGTCCCGCGAAGTCGGCGTCCGACTTCGGGTGCGGCGCGAAGCCGGTGGCCTGTCGATAGAACGCCGCCAGCGCCAGTGGATCGGGGCAGTCGAGCGTGATCGCAGCCAGCTTCATCTGCGGGGACATGGCACCTCCGGGCCTACCAGTGGACTTCCGTGGTGAACACCCTAAGGACAGATCCGACCTGACGTGGCGTCAGGTGGGCCGGGGTTTCCGCCGGGCCGCCTCGGGGCGGGTCCTCAGGGTGTTCTGAGTGTTCACGGCATTCAGAGCATGATGAGCAGACGCGTCTTCGGCTTGAGTTTCCTGTTCACCGAACGGCTCTGCACATACACCTCCAGCTTGGGGTTGTTTCCCGCCTTCACGGAGACCGTTCCCTGAATTCCCGTACCGAACAGAAGGGTGCGCGCCGCGTCGCCCGTATAGGCGCGGTCGGTGTCCTTCTCCACCACGATGACTTCCTTGTTCGGCTGGACCTGGGCCCGTGCGCCCAATTGGTAGTAGCACGCACCGCGTTCGTACGTCACGCCCGGGTGGGAATTCACGAAGGGGCGGATCTCGACCTCCTGGTCGACCTTCAAGAGGCGGTATTTGTCGGCCGGTATCGGTTCGAGGTTCGCCCTGACCTCGTCCACCGATATGTCCTGGCCGACGGCGAACAGGTTCTTCGTGCCGCGCAGGCCCTGCTCCCGTCCGCGGAGGAAGCTGGTGGCGGCGGCACGCACGGTGCCGATCGCCTCCTCGACGCCCTGCTGGGAGTCGGCGTCCCAGATCGCGATGTTCCCCGCGGGGAAGCCGTAGTTCTGGGCGGTCCGCTTGGCCAGGGAGTTCGGCACGAGGATCGCGGAGGTCCAGTGGCCGGGAAGCCCGCCCATCTTCGCCGTGATCCTGTCCAGCCAGGGGCCGAGGATGGTCATGTCGCCGTCGTGCCGCCGGTCGCCCCCCGAGGCGTTCTCCTCGCCGTCCGTCACGACGATCTGGAGGAAGCTGTGCTCGCCGTACTCCTCCCAGATGTGGCCCAGGTCGTCAAGGGACTTCAGGGAAGCCTCGATGAGAGCCGTCGCTCCATTGTTGACGCGGTACAGGCCCCGCATGGACGGCAGATGCTTCACATCCATGTCCCAGACCAAATTCTCCACCCTGTGGTCGAAGGAGTAGAGGCTGATGCGCGTTTCATGGCCGAGGCTGTCCGATTCGGCCTTCAGGCCCGCCACGAACTCATCCACGACACGGATGAGTTGGCTCTCGTGCGGACGCATGGAACCCGAACAGTCCACTACCAAAGCGACGTGGTTCACCTTGTGCTGGATCTTGTTTGCGGACATGTTTCTGCTCCCCCTCCGAAGTTCCCTGAGCGATGTGTTCACTCTATGGGGAGGCACTGACAACGGCCTTTGAGGAACAGTCACCGAGCAGCCATCGAGCAACCGCCGAGCAATCGCCTGCCCTGGTCCAGGTGCGTCCTGATCGCTGCTTGTGCCGAGGGGCCGCAGCCCGCAGTTTGGGATCAACTCCCGTACAGGGCGCTGGAAGGTCGTGGTCATGAAGGCACAGGACAGCACTTCGGGCGGAAGCGGTCGCGCGGTGGTTCTGGGCGCGGGGATGGCCGGGATGCTGGCCGCGAGTGTCCTGTCCGGTCGGATGAGCGAGGTCGTGCTCGTCGACCGGGACCGCATGCCGGCCGGGGCCGAGCGGCGCCGGGGGCTGCCGCAGGCCCGCCACGCGCACCTGATGATGTCCGGTGGCGCGCGCGTCATCGACTCCCTGCTCCCGGGCACCGTCGAGGCTTGGGTGGCCGCGGGTGCGCGGCGGGTGGGGGTGACGGAGGGGATGGCCGTGCTCGGGCCTGGGGGCTGGTTCCCGCGCAGGCCCGGCACGTCGTACCTCGTCTCCTGCACCCGGGACCTGCTCGACGCCGTGGTGCGTGAGCGCGTACTGGCCCTGCCGCAGGTGGTCCTGCGGGACGGCACCGAGGCGGTGGAGCTGATCGGCGACCGGCGCCGTGTGGTCGGCGTGACCGTCCGCGAGGCCGACGGGGGAGCGGTCGAGAACCTGACGGCGGACTTGGTGGTCGACGCCTCGGGCCGCGGCTCGCAGGCCCTCCGCCACCTCGCCCGCCTCGGACTGCCCGCCGTCCCGGAGGAGACGGTGGACGCCGGCCAGGTCTACGCCACCCGGCTCTTCGGCGCGCCCCAGGGCACGGAAGACTTCCCCCTGGTCAGCATCCAGTCCGACCCCCACTCCGGAGCCCCCGGCCGGGCCGCCACCCTGTTGCCCGTCGAGGACGGCCGCTGGCTGGTCACCCTCGGAGGCACCCGGGGCGCCGAACCCACCAGGGAGCGCGCCGACTTCGAGCCGTTCGCCCGGAGCCTGCGCGACCCCCTCCTCGCCGACCTGATCTCCCGCGCCGAACCCCTGACCGACGTCCACCTCACCCGCAGCACCGTCAACCGGCGCCGCCGTTTCGAGAAGCTCCCCGCCGCACCGGAGGGGCTCGTCGTCATGGGTGACGCGGCCGCCACCTTCAACCCCGTCTACGGCCAGGGCCTGTCGGTCGCCGCACACAGCGCGGCCGCGCTGTGCCGCGCCCTGCGTGAGCGCGAGGTCCATGCCGTGGGCTTCGCCCGGCACGTCCAGCGGGCGGTGGCCCGTGCGACGGGCGGCCCCTGGAGCATGGCCACCGGCGAGGACCTCAACTATCCGGGGACCAGCGGCAAACGCCCGCCGCCGGCCGCCCGGCTGCTGCGCGGCTACACCCAGCGGATGATGCGGGCCACCGGAGACCCGGCGGTCCTGCGGGCGCTGACCGACCTCATGACACTGTCCGCGTCCATGACCTGCCTGGCCAGGCCCGCCGTGCTGCTCGGCGTCGCCCGGTGCCCGGGCGGGGACGTGCAGCGGAGCGCACCCCTCACGCCCGAGGAACTCGCCCTGTGCGGACTCGACGGCACGCGACGCTGACCCGACCGTCACATGGTGGGCCCGTTGAGGCCGTCATAACCTGCTCACATCTCTCATGTCTTCGACACTTGACTGATGACGCTCAACTATTGACGTGACTCGTTCAGGAAATTTATGGTCCCTGGACCTCGCAGGTGATCCAGGTGACTCCAGAGTGACGGAGAACAATGACGTACTCCCTCGGTGCGCTGCCGCGTGCCGCCCGACTGACCGCGGTGCTGCTGGCCGGAGCCCTCGTCGCCTCCGTGCCGCCGGCCGCCTCCCAGCCGGCGCGGAGCGGCGACAACGCCACGGCCCCTGACTGCCGAGGCGGGCGCGGTGACGGGTGGAGGCTCACCACGACCACCCGCTCCGACGCGTCGGACACCCACCACGCCTTCGTCGGCAACGGCTATCTGGGGCAGCGCGTACCGCCGAACGGGGCCGGTTACTCCCACAGCGCGGCCAAGACCGGCTGGCCGCTGTTCACCCCGCGCTACGACGGCTCCTTCGTGTCCGGCCTGTACGCCCACAACAAGAAGACAGCCGAGGACCGACAGGCCGTCGCCGCGCTGCCCACCTGGACCGCGCTGACCCTCAGCACCGGCGGAGCCCACTCCGATACCTTCAACTCTTCGACGCCGTCCGGACGTATTTCCGACTATCGTCAGTCGCTCCACCTCGGCTGCGGCCTCGTCCGGACGTCGCTGACGTGGACCGCCACCGACGGCCGCCGCACCGACCTCGTGTACGAGGTGCTCGCCGACCGCGCCAACCCGCACGTGGGCGCCGTACGCATGAGCATGACCCCACACTGGAGCGGCAAGGCGACCGTCACCGACATGCTGGACGGGCGCGGCGCGCGGCGTGTCCAACAGACGGGCGGCGGCGACCGCACCGGCGAGAACCGTGGCAGCGGCCGGACCGCACCGAGCATGGACGTGGCGTTCCGCACGGACGGCACGAAGGTCGACGGAGCCGTCGCCTCCACCCTGCGCGCCGGACGCGGAGCGCACGCCGCCTCGTCCCGGAAGGCCGGGCACGCCAAGAAGCTGACCGTACGTCAGGCGCTGACGCTGCCGGTGCGTCGCGGGCAGTCGTACGACTTCACCAAGTACGTGGGCGTCGACACGGCCCTGACCTCACACGCCCCGCGCCGGGACGCCACCGCCACCTCGCGCCGTGCCGCCGACCGCGGCTGGCAGGCCCTGTTCCGCTCCCACACCGCCGCCTGGTCGCGGCTCTGGCGCGCCGACATCGAGGTGCGCGGGCGGCGGGACATGCAGGCATGGGTGCGGTCCGCGCAGTACGGGCTGCTCTCCAACACCCGCGAGGGTGCCGCGAACAGCATCGCCCCGGCGGGTCTGACCAGCGACAACTACGCGGGCCTCGTCTTCTGGGACGCCGAGACGTGGATGTACCCGGCCCTGCTCGCCACCCGGCCCGAACTCGCCAAGTCCGTGGTCGACTACCGCTACCGGACCCGCGGGGAGGCCCGCGAGAACGCCCGCGAACTCGGCTATCAAGGGCTCTTCTACCCCTGGAACAGCGGCAGTTCGGGCGACCTGGCCAAGGAGTGCCACAGCGTCGACCCGCCGCACTGCCGCACCCAGATCCACCTCCAGTCAGACATCTCCCTGGCCACCTGGCAGTACTACCTGGCGACCAAGGACACCCGGTGGCTGCGCGAGCGCGGGTGGCCGGTGATGAAGGGCATCGCCGAGTTCTGGGCGGGCCGCGTCAGCCGCAACAAGGACGGCAGTTACTCGATCAAGGACACCGCGGGGCCCGACGAGTACAGCAACGGCGTCGACGACGCGGTCTTCACCAACGCCGGTGCCGTGACCGCCCTGCGCCACGCCACCCGCGCCGCCGAACTGCTCGGCGAGCGGGCACCCGCCGAGTGGAAGACCGTCGCCGACCGCATCCGGATCCCGTACGACGAGCGCCGCAAGGTCTTCCAGCAGTACGACGGCTACGACGGCAGCACCATCAAGCAGGCCGACACGGTCCTCCTGATGTACCCGCTGGAGTGGCGGATGCCCGAGGGGGCGGCGGCCGCCACCCTCGACTACTACGCGCAGCGCACGGACCCGGACGGCCCCGCCATGACGGACTCGGTGCACGCCGTCGACGCCGCCGGGATCGGTGAGCCGGGCTGCTCCACGTACACCTATCTGGAGCGTTCCATCAAGCCGTTCGTGCGCGGCCCGTTCGCCCAGTTCTCGGAGGCCCGCGGCGACAAGGCGGGCGCCGAGGACCCGCTGTCGGGCTCGCCCGCGCACGACTTCCTCACCGGCAAGGGCGGTTTCCTGCAGACCTTCACCCACGGCCTGACCGGCATGCGGATGCGGGAGAACCGCCTCCACCTCGACCCGATGCTCCCTCCCCAGCTCGACCGCGGCGTCACCCTGCGCGGACTGGCCTGGCAGGGACGTACGTACGACATCGAGCTCGGCGCCCACCGCACCACCGTGCGCCTCACCGGCGGCGAGCCGATGACGCTCGACACCCCGCAGGGCGAGCAGATCGTCAGCAAGGGCGCCCCGGCCGTCCTCAAGACCCGCCGCCCCGACCTGACACCCACCACCAACGCGGCCCGCTGCACCCCCGCCGAGGCCACGTCCGAGCAGCCCGGCATGTACGCGGGAGCCGCCGTCGACGGAAACTCGGCCACCGCCTGGGTCCCGGACGGTGCGCGCGGCCGGCTGACGGTGGACCTCAGCAAGCCCGTCCGCGTCGACAAGGTCACCCCCACCTGGACCGAGACCGAGCCCACCGCCCACACCGTCGAGCTCTCCCTCGACGGCCGCCACTGGCACCGCGCCGAGTCGGACGACACGCGACTCGCGCGGTACGTACGGGTGACGGTGCACGGCGACGCGGAGGCGAAGAAGCACCCCGGAATCGCGGAGCTGACGGTGAACTAACGGCTCGCCGGCAGGGCCGCACTCACCCGTGCGTGCGGCCCTGCCGCTCGTCGATGTCCTCCCAGAACTTCTCCAGGGCGGCGGCGAGTTCGTCCGGGGCCTCCTCGGCCATGTGGTGGCCGGAGGAGATCGGGCCCCCGGTCAGCCGGCCGCCCGCCCAGTCGCGCCAGACGCTCAGCACGTCGCCGTAGAGATCGGCCATGTCGTCGCGGGTGGCCCACAGCACCTGGAGCGGGCAACTGATGCGCCGGCCCGCCCGGCGGTCGGTGTCGTCGTGCTCCCGGTCGACACCGAGACCCGCCCGGTAGTCCTCGCACATGGCGTGCACGGTGGCCGGGTCGTGGATGGCGCGCCTGTAGTCCTCGAAGGCTTCGGCGCCCATCGCCTCCGGAGTGGCCTTGTACCAGGCGTCGGGATCGGCGTTGATGAGGCGTTCGGCGGGCTTGTCGGTCTGGCCGAGGAAGAACCAGTGCCACCAGCTCGCGGCGAACGTCGCGTCGCAGCGCCGCAGGGCCTCCCCGATGGGGACGGCATCCAGCACGCTGACGGCCGACACGGCCTCCGGATGGTCGAGGGTGAGGCGCGTCGCCACGTACGCGCCGCGGTCGTGCCCGACGACGGCGAACCGCTCGTGCCCGAGGCCGCGCATGACCTGCACGCAGTCCGCGGCCATGGCGCGCTTCGCGTAGGGGCGGTGCCGCGGATCGGTCGGGGGTTTCTCGGATGCGCCGTAACCCCGTAGATCGGGGCAGACCACCGTGTGGCCTGCCGCGACCAGCAGAGGGGCCACGCGATGCCAGGTCGCGTGCGTGCGCGGATGGCCGTGCAGGAGCAGGACCGCGGGACCGTCGCCGCCGTGGCGCACCCGCAGCTCGACCCCGTCACCCGCACGGCGCGTCAACTCAAAACCTTCGAACACGTGCACCTCCTGTGCCTCGGACCACGCAAGGGCGGTCCGAGTACCCCGTCAGCGCCGGTGTCCCAGCGGGCACAGGACTCTTTCGCCCTCCGCCTCTTGCAGGTGCCAGTGCCGGGCGCAGTAGGGGACGTCGCACTCCGCGCAGAAGCCCGCGTCCCCTTTGAGGCCCGCCGTGTGGACGCGGGCGAAGGTGCGGGGGTAGCGGAACGCGTCGCGGTAGCGGCTCGCGTCTTCGAAGGCGATGTTCTCACCGGTGCCGTTCGTGTACGCCTCGCTCTCCACGGTGAACCACCAGAGCGAGGGACTTCTCGACGCGGTGTAGGCGGCGCGGCTCAGCGCGCTCCAGCGCGGCATGCTCACGGGTTCCATGCCGGGAGGCGTGAACTCCAGGTGGGCGACGCGCGCTTTGCACACGGCGCAGGCCACGTACAGGACGAACAGGAGGGAGGGAAGTTGTCTCATGGCGTCCGGCCTTGGAAGTGAGGCGAGGAGTGCTGTCCGGCTGAACGCATCCTTCCACAGTGCGACGCGCTGCCGAGCGCGAAGAAACATCCCTGTGCCGGCGTGCCCTGCCGGGCGGGAGCACGTCGCTCCCGCCCGGTTCCGTCACACCGCGTCAGGCCGTCACGAGCCGGCCAGCTCCGCACGGACCGTCCTGGCCGCCGTGACCAGGTTCTCCAGGGAGGAACGGGTCTCGGGCCAGCCGCGCGTCTTCAGGCCGCAGTCCGGATTGACCCAGAGCCGTTCGGCCGGGATGGCGTCAAGTCCCTTGCGCAGCAGGGCCGCCGCCTCCTCGGCGCTCGGCACGCGCGGGGAGTGGATGTCGTACACGCCGGGGCCCGCCTCGCGCGGATATCCGTGGGCGGCGAGTTCGCGCGCGACCTGCATGTGGGAGCGGGCCGCCTCCAGGCTGATGACGTCGGCGTCGAGGTCGTCGATCGCCTGGACGACGTCCCCGAACTCGGCGTAGCACATATGTGTGTGGATCTGTGTGTCCGGACGCACCCCGCCGGTGGTGAGACGGAACGACTCCGTGGCCCAGGCCAGATAGGCGGGGTGGTCGGCGGCGCGCAGCGGCAGCGTCTCGCGCAGCGCGGGCTCGTCGACCTGGATGACCGAAGTACCGGCCTCCTCCAGGTCGTTCACCTCGTCGCGCAGGGCGAGCGCCACCTGGCGGGCGGTGTCGCCGAGCGGCTGGTCGTCGCGGACGAACGACCAGGCCAGCATGGTGACGGGCCCGGTGAGCATGCCCTTGACGGGACGGCCGGTGAGGGACTGGGCGTACGTCGTCCAGCGCACCGTCATCGGCTCGGGCCGCGAGATGTCACCGGCGAGGATCGGCGGACGCACATAGCGGGTGCCGTACGACTGGACCCAGCCGTGCTGCGTGGCGAGGTAGCCGGTGAGCTGTTCGGCGAAGTACTGCACCATGTCGTTGCGCTCGGGCTCGCCGTGCACCAGGACGTCGATGCCGGTCTTCTCCTGGAAGGTGATGACTTCTTGGATCTCGGCCCTGATGCGCTCCTCGTACCCCGCGCCGTCGATCCGTCCGGCCCGCAGGTCGGCGCGGGCGGCCCGCAGTTCACCGGTCTGCGGGAAGGAGCCGATGGTCGTCGTCGGCAGGAGGGGGAGGCGGAGGGTGGCGCGCTGGGCCGCGGCCCGCTCCGCGTACGGCTGGGAGCGGCGTGCGTCCGCGTCGGTGACGGCTGCGGTGCGGGCGCGGACGGCCGGGTCGCGGGTGATGGGGGAGCCCGCCCGCGATGCCAGGTCGGCGCGGTTCGCGGCGAGTTGGGTGGAGATCGTGTGCGTGCCCCGCGCCAGGCCCTTGGCGAGGGTCACGATCTCGGAGGTCTTCTGGCGGGCGAAGGCCAGCCAGCGCAGGATCTGCGGCTCGATGTCACGTTCGAGGGCCGTGTCGATGGGGACGTGGAGGAGGGAGCAGGAGGCGGCCACGTCGACCCGGTCGGCGAGTCCGAGGAGGGTGCCGAGCGTGGCGAGGGACTGCTCCAGGTCGTTGACCCAGATGTTGCGGCCGTTGACGACACCGGCGACGAGCCGCTTGCCGGGCAGGCCGCCCACGGCGGCGAGCGCGTCGAGGTTGGCGGCGGCCGCCCCGGTGAAGTCGAGGGCGAGGCCGTCGACCGGGGCCTTGGCGAGCACCGGCAGGGCGGCGCCGAGCCGGTCGAAGTAGGAGGCGACGAGCAGCTTGGGGCGGTCGGTGAGGGCGCCCAGGTCGCGGTAGGCGCGCTCGGCCGCGTTCAGTTCGGCCGGCGTGCGGTCCTGGACGAGGGCGGGCTCGTCGAGCTGCACCCACTCGGCGCCCGCCGCGCGCAGGTCCGCGAGGACCTCGGCGTACACCGGCAGGAGACGGTCGAGGAGGGTCAGCGGGTCGAAGTCGGGGGCCACCCCGGGCGCGGGCTTGGCCAGCAGCAGGTAGGTGACCGGGCCGACGAGGACGGGCCGGGCCGAGAGGCCGAGGGCCCGGGCCTCCTTGAACTCGGTGACCTGCTTGGTCGAATCGGCGCTGAAGACCGTCCCCGGGCCCAACTCGGGCACCAGATAGTGGTAGTTCGTGTCGAACCACTTGGTCATCTCCAGCGGCGCCACGTCCTGAGTGCCGCGCGCCATCGCGAAGTAGCCGTCGAGCGTGTTCGTCTCGACCGCGCTGCGGTGCCGTTCGGGGACGGCGCCGACCATGACGGTGGTGTCCAGGACGTGGTCGTAGTACGAGAAGTCGCCGGTCGGGACTTCGCCGATGCCGGCGTCGGCGAGTTCCTGCCAGTTCGCGCGGCGGAGGTCGGCGGCGGCGGTACGGAGGGCGTCGGCGGTGACGCGGCCCTTCCAGTAGCCCTCGATCGCCTTCTTCAGTTCGCGGTTGCCGCCCTGGCGGGGGTAGCCGTACACGGTGGCCCGTGCTGCCGCGGCTGCGGGCTTGGTGGTCACGGAGATCTCCTTCGCGAGATGAATCCCTGAGATCCCGGGGACGGGACGAGAGCGCGAAGGGGCGACCGACCGGACGGGGGAGGGATCGCGCGGGTGGCGCGGCCGTCCGTCCGATGTGTGCGCCGACCCGCCCTCGAGGTCACCGGGATATCCGCGCCCGAAAGGGTTCGCGCGCGGACAGCGGGCAGGTCTTCGGACTCGCGGGCACATCCTCCTGGGGGAGGACGCCTACTGGCCGTCGCTTCCCAGGACCGGTCTCCGGTCCCAGTGCGTGTGACGGCGGTCGTTCCCGCTCACCGCTGCGGGGCAGTCCCGGATTTCCACCGGGTTCCCTCTTGCGACGCTCCCGCCTGGCGGACGGGGCGAACCAGCTGCACTGATCACTTTACGACGCCGTCCCCCGGTGGTCCGGATCACGGCAGGATCCGAAAAGTGAGGTGCGACACGCGGGGCCACACACGAGCCACCCGCGACGCCACGCCGGTTGGCTATCCCCGGCACTCCCGCTCCCGGTGACCGGTCCCGCTGAGCAGGTCGACGCGTTGACCCGGCCCCTCCTTGAGGACGTAGAGGGTGCCGTCCTCGGGCGTCCAGTAGCGGGGCACCAGGAAGACGCGGTCTCCGGAGACGTGGAACAGCCGCAGCCCGCCGTACTCGTACGCGTACTGGCTGCCCTTGTCGGTGACGCGACGGAAGCAGCTGCCGCCGCCGCGGATCATCAGATCCTTCTCGCTGAAGACGGCGACAGCCGGGAAGTCGCTGCGCAGGGTCCGTTCGGTCAGCTCCGCCCGGCCGCGGCCCGCGATCGCCGCGTACGTCGACACGGCCCAGAACAGCGACAGGACGCAGATGAAGAGGGTGAGCCCCCAGAGCCGCAGGTCCCGGCGGTCACGCGTCCGGGCGTACGCGTTGAGCGCGAAGCCGCCGATCGCGGCGAGCGGCAGCAGCAGGTCGAACAGCCAGGGGTTGAGCGGATACAGCGGTACGAGGGCGAGGGGCACCGCCCACGCGAACCGCAGCACGCGCACGGCGCGGGCGAGCCGTTCCGGTGCGCCCGCCGCCCAGCGGAGCACTCCGAGCGTGCCGAGCGCGATGCCTGCCGCGAACCAGGCCGGGAGGTAGAGGGCGCCGACGCTGCGCAGCAGGTAGTCGCTGGTCGAGAAGTGGAAGACGGTGTCGCGCAGCCCGAGCGCCTTGGTCTCGGCGTCGGTGCTCGCCCAGCCGAAGTAGAAGAGGACGGCGGTCAGCAGGGTGACGAGGGAGCCGATGGCGCCGACGAGCTCCAGCCAGCCGATGGGGGGCTGGGAGGGGGGTGGGGTGGGCTCTGGGGTGGGGGAGGGCTCCGGGGCGGGGGAGGGCCGGGGTGCTGGGTCAGGGTCGGCGGGCGGTTCCGGTTCGGGTTCCGGATCCGGTTCCGGAGGCCCACTCATCGGGACGGCGCGGACGTGGGCGACGCCGAGGACGGTGACGCGGCTGAGGGAGGCTGCGGGACGCCGCTCCAGTCGAGGGTGAACGCCGCCCGCTTCGTCACCCTGGCGCCGCTCTTCGTCACCAGCGTCACATCGATGACCGTCGGGCGCCGCCCCTCAAAACGGTCGGGTCCCGGAAGGTCCACCGATACAGTCCCGTCCTTGCAGCACCTGGTCTTGTCGTCCTCGTCGCCGAAGGGCTCCAGGGAGATCGGGTTCGTCAGCTCCGCGGCGCGCAGTTCCACGGCGGCCGGCGCGTCGGGCCAGGTGCCGTAGAAGCCGATCGACGAGCCCGGCGCGACGCTCGCGTCCGTGGCGGAGATCTTGTTGCCGCACGCTGCGGCGCCCGCCGGGGCGGGGCGCAGCACCACTTGTTCGGCGGGGTGGCGTTGGTAGTGGGCGACGAAGCGTCGCAGGACCGCCAAGGCGTCCCCGTCCTTGCACAACTGGTCGGTGTTCGCGGGCCGGTATCCGGCCGCGCGCAGCCCCGCTTCGGCTTTCGCCGCGATGTTCAGCCCCTGCCTCTCGCCATGGGCGGCCTTGCAGATCCCGGCAAGCCCCTCGATGACCTTCCAGGACTGCGGGGTCGCCGAGCCGTCGGGCTGCTTGCCGGGGTCGGTCGCGGCCTCGTACGCCTGACGGCACTCGCCACGCTGGAGCAGGTCGTAGGCGCTGTCCGGCTCGAGTACCTCGTCGGTGTTCGGCGACTTGGGCCCCCACGGGAGCCAACCGGGCGGCTTCCCGTCCCCGCGGTTTCCGCCACCGTCCCGGTCGCCGTCGCCGCCCTGGTTTCCGTTCGTGCCGCCGTCCCCGCCACCGGTCTGCCAGGACCCGTCCGTCGATCCGCCCGTCGATCCGTCCGAGGGCCCACCCGTTGTCCCGCCCGTCGTGTCGCCCCCGCCCGTGGTGCCCGTGCCACCGCCGACGGTGCCCGTATCCGTACCGGTGCTCCCGCCCGCGGAGCTCCCCCCGCCTCCCCGCGCCCCGCCATCGGGCGACGCGACCCCCCGTATCCCGAAGAACAACCCCAACACCAGGACGAACCCGATGACGGCAAAGGCCCAGACCGGCACCTCTACGGCGCCCGAACCGGAGCGGACAGCCATGGCGACACCCCCGTTTCGCCTCCCTCACATCATGCTGCGGAGGGGCGTCGCCCGGTATCCCTTTGACGGCGTCCGCCCCGTTTTCAGGGGCGCCAGTACAGCGCGGGGTCGGGGTGGTCGACGAAACCGAGGTCCCGGTACAGCGGTTCCCCTCCGGTCGACGCGTACAAATCGACGCGGGAGGCCTCCTGCACGCGGAACCAGTCGAGCAGTGCCCGCATGATCGCGCGGCTGTGGCCGCGTCGGCGGTACGCGGGGTCGGTGACCACGCCGATCACGTGGCCGACCCGGCCGTTGCGGTTGTGCGGGCCGGGGAACCACTGTTCGACGGTGCCGATGCCGCAGGCGGCGAGGCCGTGTTCACCGTCCACAACGAGAATGCGCGCGGCGTCCGTATGCAGCTTCTCCTTCAGTACCGCTGCGAGGTCGCGGCGCCAGTCGTCCCCGTCCGCCGAGGGGTTGAAGTACTCCCCGCCAAGGGTCTCGAAGAGCAGCGCCCGCAGGCGTACGAGCTCGGGAAGGTCGGCCTCGACCGCCTGCCGAACCCCGGTACGGGACAAGGTGAGTTGGTCGTACGACAGGTCGGTGATCTGTTCGGTGGGCTGGATCATGACGATCACCCTCAGGTAAGGGCCTGGTACACCACAACCCTTACCGGGAGCGGCTGTTGATCTCCGGCGAGGAGCGGGGTAGGAAGGCGTCATGACGACTCTCGGCGTGGTGTTCCGTCCCCAGCTTCCCCCCGAGCGCCTGCGTGCCATGGTGCGCACGGCAGAGGACGCGGGCCTCGACGAGCTGTGGCTCTGGGAGGACTGCTTCCTGGAGAGCGGCATCGCGACCGCGGCCGCCGCCCTCGCGTGGTCCGAGCGGCTGCGGGTGGGGGTCGGCCTGCTGCCGGTGCCGCTGCGGAACGTCGCTCTCACCACGATGGAGGCGGCCACGCTGCACCGGCTGTTCCCTGGCCGCGTCATGCTCGGCGTCGGGCACGGGGTGCAGGACTGGATGGGGCAGGTGGGCGCGCGGGCCGAGTCGCCGCTGACCCTGCTGCGCGAGCACCTCGACGCGATGCGTGCCCTGCTGGCCGGCGAACGCGTCACGACGCGGGGGCGGTACGTCCACCTCGACGACGTCGCGCTCGACTGGCCGCCCGCGTCGGCCCCCGCGGTCTATGCCGGTGCGCGCGGCCCTCGCTCGGTGCGGCTCACCGGAGAGGCCGCCGACGGCACCGTCCTGGACGCGAGCACGGCTCCGGACGGGGTGCGCCGGGCCCGCCGGCTCATCGCGGAGGGGAGGGAGTCGGCCGGACGCGACGGGGCGCACCCCGTGGTGGTCTACCTGCTCACCGCGACCGGGCCCGACGCCGAGGCCCGGCTGCGTGCCGAGCAGCGGAGTGAAGGCCTGGACGGAGTGGCCGGTCTCGGAGTCGCCGGGGACGCCGAGGCCGTCGCGAAGGCCGTCCGGGAGATGACCGAGGCGGGCGCCGACACGGTCGTCCTGCAGCCCACTGCCGACGAACCGGACCCGGAGGGGTTCATCCGCTTCGTCACGGAAGACGTGCGCCCCCTGGTCACCCCTTGACCTCCTGAGCACCCGTAACCTCCTGAGCACCCGTAACCTCCTGAGCATGGGAAAGAGGAATGGGAATGCCGAGGGAGAGCCCGCGGAGGAGGCCCCGGGCGGTGTGCCGGGCGCCGCGCCGCTGGACCTGAATCAGCTGCGCACGTTCCTGGCGGTGTACCGTTCCGGGTCCTTCACCGCGGCCGCACGTCTCCTGGGCCTGTCGCAGCCCACGGTCACCGCGCAGATCCGCTCCCTGGAGCGACAGCTCGACCGGGAGCTGTTCGAGCGGCTGCCGCGCGGCGCGGCCCCGGCCCCCTTCGCCGACGAGCTGGCGTCCCGCGTCGTCGACCCCCTGGACGCCCTCGCCGAGGTCGCGGGCCACGGCGGCGACGGCTCCGCCGAGCCGGTCCATGTGGCGGGCCCGGCGGAACTCCTCTCCCACTGCGTGCTGCCCCGTCTCGCGCCGCTGGTGGAGAAGGGCGTGCTGCTGCGGATCGCGACCGGCCTGACGGAGGAGCTCCTGGAGGAGACGCGGGCGGGCCGGCACGACCTGCTGATCGCCACGGCCCGGCCCCGCGGCCGGGCGCTGGCCGCCGTCCCCCTGGCCGACGAGGAGTTCGTCCTGGTCACCTCGGCGGCCTGGGCGGAGCGGATCGGCGGGCCCGCGCGCATCGCCGCCGACGGGCCCGCGGCGCTGCACGGCGTCCCCCTGGTGGCGTACGCCGAGGACCTGCCCATCGTCCGCCGCTACTGGCGGCACGTCTTCGGCAAGCGCCTGGTCTGCAAGCCCGCCGTCACCATGCCCGACCTGCGCGCGGTCAAGGGTGCCGTCGTCGGCGGCGTCGGCTTCAGCGTGCTGCCGCGCTATCTGTGCCTCGACGAACTCGCTTCGGGGGCCCTGATCCTGCTGAACGACCCGGACGACCCGCCCATCAACACCGGCTATCTCGTCCAGCGGCCCGGCTCCTCGGAGAATCCGCACGTCGCCCTGGTCAGGGACCACCTGCTGGAGTCGGCGCGCGGCTGGTGACGAGGCGCCGGGCAGCCCTCGTCGGTCAGGTCCCGGGCGGTGCAGGGTCCCGCAGCCGCAGGCCGTTGGCCCAGATGGTGTTGAGCGTCGTGACGAGCCGCTCGTACGGGATGCGCTGCCCGAGCACGAAGACCATATAGGCCATGCGGCTCACCATCACGGACAGGGCGTGCGCGGTGATGAGCGGATCCAGATCGGTGTCGGCCTGGCCGTTCTCCTGGAGGGTCCGGATCAGCTTGGCGTTGCGCCGGGCGAAGGCGTTGCCCCGCTCGATGCGCAACGCCATGAACTGCTCGTCGACCTGGGCGACTTGCTCGAACAGCGCCATGAGCCTGGCGTTCTTCTTGTACGCGCGCAGGTACTCGCGGTTCGACGCGTCGATGAGCTCACGGGGGTCGGTGATGCCGGTGCGCTCGCGCAGGTGCGGGTGGAGCATCTCCTCCTGCACCTGCTCGACGAGCGCCTGGAAGATCTCTTCCTTGCTGTTGAAGTACGTGTAGAACGACCCGGAGGCGACGTGTGCCGCCTTGGAGATGTCCGTGATGCGGGCGTCCAGGTAGCCGTCGCGCTCGAAGACCTCGCGCGCGGCGGCGATCAGGGCGTTGCGCGTCCTGACGCCGCGGGCGCTGCGGGGCGTGATCGGTTGCTTCTGACCGCCGTCTGCGGCCGGGGCCTGGGCAGCCACTGCGATCCATTCACTGTCGGTCGAACCTGTACGTATCGGTGGCAGCGGATGCTATCAGCCGACCGTCGAGAGGAATTCGAGGAGCGCGGCGTTCACGTCGTCGGGGCGCTGCTGCTGGATCCAGTGGCCGGCGCCGTCGAGCACGATGTGGCCGCGTTGGTCGGTCAGCATCCGGTCGAGATCCTTCGCGGGCATGAACTGCCCGACGGGGTCCTTGGAACCCGTGACGAACAGCGAGGGCTGCGTGACACGCCGGTCGGCGAGGTGCTCGGTGAGCTCCCAGTTGCGGTCGAGGTTGCGGTAGTAGTTGAGGCCGCCGGTGAACCCCGTCCGCTCGAACGTGTCGACGTAGTAGGCGAGTTCGTCGGCGTCGAGCCACGGCGGGGGCGGCGCCTGCTCGTCCTCCTGCTCGGCCCAGCGGGCGGAGTAGATCTCCTTCGCGGTGAGTGTCCTGCGTACGTTCCGGTGCAGGGCCGCGTCCGCGACGCCGGGCTCCTGGAACCACACCATGTAGAAGTCGTCGCCGAGGCGCTTGCGCAGGATCGGCAGCGGCGGCACCGGGGGCCGCGGTGACACCGGCACGCTCATCCCGGCCACCGCGCGCACCCGCTCCGGGTGGGCCAGGGCCAGCTGCCAGACGACCATGGCACCCCAGTCGTGCCCCACGAAGACGGCGTCGTCCGCGCCCACGTCGTCGAGCACCGCGGTCAGGTCGCCGCAGAGCGTCAGGATGTCGTACGCGTCGATGTCGGCGGGACGGGAGCTTCCGCCGTAACCCCGCATGTCGGGGGCCAGGACGCGGTACCCCGCCCGTGCCAGCGCGAAGATCTGGTGCCGCCAGGAGAACGCCAGCTCGGGAAAGCCGTGGCACAGCACCACAAGGGGCTTGCCCGGTCGTGCGTCGCCGTGGTCGTAGACCCGGAGGGTGATGTCGCCGGAGGTGACCTCGCGCGTCGCGACGCGCTCCCACTCGGCGATCGGGATGTGTGTCGGCATGTGCGGAACCTCCGTCAAAATTATCGAACTTGACGTTGGATTCAAACATACAGGCCGCCCCGCGGCCGGTGCCGCCACGACCCTTGAAGTTGAACCCGGATTCAAATACGTTGACGGCATCCGAGGCGAGCCATGGCGCAATGGGAGGACGACGCGTGTTCGACGTGACCGACAGGGCCAAGGAGTACCAGGAGCGGCTGCTCGCCTTCATGGCCGAGCACGTCTACCCCGCCGAGGCGGTGTACGAGGCGCAGATGGCGGAGTCGGGCGATCCGCACTTCCACCCGCCGGTCCTGGAAGAGCTCAAGGCCGAGGCGCGGAAGCAGGGCCTGTGGAACCTCTTCCACCCGCATCCGGAGTGGGGCCCCGGCCTGACCAACCTGGAGTACGCGACGCTGGCCGAGATCATGGGCCGCAGCGCGCACCTCGCCCCCGAGGCCACCAACTGCAACGCCCCGGACACCGGCAACATGGAGGTCCTCACGCTCTTCGGCACCGAGGAGCACAAGGAGAAGTGGCTGAAGCCGCTGCTCGCCGGCGAGATCGCGTCCGCGTTCGCGATGACCGAGCCCGCCGTCGCCAGCTCGGACGCCCGCAACATCGAGATGCGGATGGTCCGCGACGGCGACGACTACGTCCTCAACGGCCGCAAGTGGTGGACCTCCAACGCCCTGCACAAGAACTGCCGGGTGCTCATTGTCATGGGCAAGACCGACCCCGACGGGCCGAGCCACCGGCAGCAGAGCATGATGGTCGTCCCGCTCGATACCCCGGGCGTCACGGTCCTGCGCAATCTGCCGGTCTTCGGCTACCAGGACCGTGAGGGCCACGCCGAGGTGCTCTTCGAGGACGTACGTGTCCCGAGGACCGCCCTGCTCGCGGGCGAGGGCGACGGTTTCATGATCAGTCAGGCGAGGCTCGGGCCCGGCCGCATCCACCACTGCATGCGCACCATCGGCATGGCCGAGCGCGCCCTCGACCTGATGATCGACCGCGCCCAGTCACGCACGACGTTCGGCGCGCCGCTCGCCGACCGGGCCAACATCCAGGACTGGATCGCCGAATCCCGCGTCGAGATCGACATGGCGCGCCTGCTGACCCTGAAGGCCGCACACCTGATGGACACCGTCGGCAACAAGGAAGCCCGCACGGAGATCGCCGCCATCAAGATCGCCGCTCCCGAGGTGGCGCTGAAGGTCGTCGACCGGGCGATCCAGGTGCACGGCGGCGGAGGCGTCAGCGACGACTTCCCGCTCGCGAGCATGTACGCCCATCTGCGCACCCTGCGCCTCGCCGACGGCCCCGACGAGGTGCACAAGCGCACCATCGCACTGCGCGAGCTGCGGCGCCGCGAGACCGAGCGGAACGCGCGATGAGCGGCCCGCTGGACGGCAGGGTCGCCGTCGTCACCGGCGCGTCACGCGGCATCGGCCTCGCGGCGGCCGTCGCCCTGCGCGACCGCGGGGCGCAGGTCGTGATCACCTCGCGCAGCGAGGAACGCGCCCAGGAGGCGGCCGCCCAACTGGGCGGCACCGTCGCGGGGTTCGGCGCCCACGCCACCGACGAGGCCGCCGCGCGCGCCTGCGTCGACCACACCGTCGCGACCTACGGCAGCCTCGACATCCTGGTCAACAACGCCGGTACGAACCCCGCGTACGGCCCGGTCATCGACCAGGACCACGGCCGCTTCGCCAAGACGATGGACGTCAACCTGTGGGCGCCGATCCTGTGGACGTCGCTCGCGGTGAAGGCGTGGATGGGGGAGCACGGCGGGTCCGTCGTCAACACCGCCTCCATCGGCGGGCTCTCGGTCGCCCAGGACGTCGGGATCTACCACGTCTCCAAGGCCGCGCTCATCCACCTCACCAAGCAACTCGCCCTGGAACTGGGCCCGAAGGTCCGGGTGAACGCCATCGCGCCCGGCGTCGTCCGCACCAGGCTGGCCGAGGCGCTGTGGCAGGAGAACGAGGCGCGGGTCGCCGCGGCCACCCCGCTCGGCCGCATCGGCGAACCCGAGGACCTGGGGGAGGCCGTGGCGTTCCTCGCGGGCGACGGCGCACGCTGGATCACCGGCGAGACGCTCGTCGTGGACGGGGGGCAGCTCCTCGGGGGCGGGCCGCTGTGAGCCACCCGTGACGGCCGACGGACGCGACGGGCGCACCGACTCGACAGCGCGTGCTCGTGCGGCCGGGCGTCTCAACTCCCGGAAGGGACAGGCGTGCCGGTGAGGGCGCCCGGATGCGACGACGCGTGTGCGGCCCTCAGGGGCGGGGGCTGTTGAGGGCGGACCGCGCCCGGCCGGAACCGCATCATCACGAACCGCGCGTCGATGTCCGGGAGGGTGTTCGCGGCGGTCACGATCACCCATCCAGGACCGTGCGAGGCGTGGTCCACCTGGCGCACGGCCCCGTCGGGGTGCACGGCGCGCGAGGCCGCGGTCGCCAGGTAGATGGGTCCGGCGACGGGGTCGAATCGCACGTCGCTGGCCAGCTCGACGAGTTCGGGGTCGGCCGGGTGGTCCGTGACGGCCTGCCTGAGTGCCGGGCAGGCTCCCCGCGCCCAGTCCTCGGCCCAGTTCAGCAGCGTGCCCTCACGGGCCCGGTCGTCCAGCAGCATCCACCGCATGATGTTGGACGGCGCCCGGCCGTCCGGGAAGAGCCCTTCGAACTCGGCGTTGCACGCCACGACGTTCCAGCGCCGGTCGGCCATGTAGGCCATCGAGCCCGTGACTCCCTCGACGACCGTCCGCCAGACCCCATGCATCGGCGCCCACCCCTGTAAGTCCTGCCCGTCCGGCTGCACTTGTCCGTTCTCCTCGCATCACAACGTGTCGGCCCCCGTGCGATCACAGCTCGTCCGGGACAAGCCTAGCCAGCGCCGGCCGACAACGGAGGCGGGGCTTCCGAGTGGCTGAAGGACGATGGGCCGACGATGGACTACTGGTACGCCCAGGCCGCCGCCTGGTCGGCGAGTTCGAGCACACCGGGAGGAGACGCGTCGCCACGGAGGTGGCTGTACTCGAGAGCGGTCACGATCATGAGGCGCTCGGGCATTCCCAGGTGAGGGTAGAAGTCCTGCTGCGACAGGTCGTCCATCGCCTTCTCCGCGGTCATCCCGGCCTCGAAGCGCAGCCGGACTTCGCGTTGCACGGTGCGGAGGTAGACCAGGTGCTCTTCGAGGCCGGCCTGATCGGTCCGCGGCCCGTGGCCGGGAATGACGACACGCGGGTCGAAGCCGAGGACGAGTTCACACGCGTCGATGATGTTCTGCAGCGGTCCCGCCCAGTGCGGCGGGTGGTCGCCGTGGAAGAAGACGTCGCCGGTGCAGACGACGTCCCCGATGCGGACCACGAGGTCGCCGACGTGGTGCGCGGGCCCCACCTCGTGCAGCTCCACCTCCTTGTCTCCCACGGTGAACGTGTACCGGCCGGAGAAGGTGAGGGTGGGCTCGGTCAGCCGGGCCGACGTGAAGTCGAAGACGCCGAAGTGGTCCCGCAGGTAACGGCCCAGAGGGGTGTCGGGCGGTGACTGCTGCACGAGTGCGTGCATCTGCTGCGGGGCCGGCTCGTGGTGCAGGTGGTCACTGCCCGCGCGGGTGGCGATGATCTCCGCTCCGGGGAACAGGTGGTTGCCGAAGGTGTGGTCTCCGTTCGCGTGCGTGTTGACCACGGTCCGCACGGTCCGGTCGCCGAGCCGGGGCCGGGCCGCAGCGATCATCGCCTCGGTCAACAACCCGTCGTAGGGGGTGTCGACGACTGCCGCGTCGGAGCCGGAGACGATCCAGAGACAGTTGGCGTATCCCCAACGGCCCGCGCCCTCAGGAGCCCAGAGAAAGAGCCCGTCGGCGCCGGGTACGGGAGTGAGCTGGTCAGGTAAGTTCATGCGGGCATTGTGTCCCAAGTGGCCGCAATACCTCACACTGCGTCATGTTCAGGCTACCGGTCGATCTCCGTACCACGGGGTGTCGTCCGATGTTCGCTCTGGATTCACCCGGCGACGTCGTGAATCGGCGAACATCTGAGGTCCGGTCGAGATCCATTTCGCGGTACCCCGAGGGGACAACGTTGCAACGCCCACGTCCAGGACGTACGTACCAAGGAGGGAGAGCGCGCACCGCGGTCTCCCTGACGGCTCTGCTGTCGCTGTCACTGACGGGATGCGGTGTCCTCGGGGACAGCGGTGAGGACGGGGGCGGGGCGTCGTCCGCCGATGCCGCCGCCGTCGCGGGGATCGACTGTGCCGCCGCGGGCAAGGTCCAGGGGACCGGGTCGAGCGCCCAGCAGAACGCGATGAAGTACTGGATCAAGAACTATCAGGCCGCGTGTCCGGGCGTGCGGATCGCGTACAACCCGATCGGATCCGGTGCGGGCGGCGCGCAGTTCCTCCGGGGCGCGACCGCGTTCGGCGGTTCCGACAGCGCGTTGAAGCCCGACGAGGTGGAGCGTTCGAAGGCTGTCTGCCGGGGCGGGCGGGCCATCGACCTGCCCATGGTCGGCGGGCCCATCGCGATCGGCTACGACGTGCCCGGCGTGACCGACCTCGTGCTGGACGCCCCGACCCTCGCCAAGATCTTCGACCGGAAGATCACCACGTGGGACGACCCGGCGATCCAGCGCCTCAACCCCGGCGCCGAGCTGCCCGCCATGCCCATCCGTCCCGTGCACCGGTCCGACGACTCGGGCACCACGCAGAACTTCCAGGCCTACCTCGCGGGCGCGGCCCCCGCGGCCTGGCCCCACCCGGTGGGCAAGGCCTGGCAGGGCACGGGCGGCGCGTCCGCGAGCGGGTCCAGCGGTGTCGCCTCCGCGGTGACCTCCGGCTTCGGCGCGATCGGTTACTTCGAGCTGTCCTTCGCGCGGGCGCGGCAGATAAAGACCGTGAGCATCGACACGGGGGCGCCCGCGCCGGTCGCGCCGACGCCAAGGACGGCCTCGGCCGGCATCGCGGCCGCCGCCCGGGTCGTGGGCGAGGGCAAGGACATGAAGCTGAAGTTCCGTTACGGTGCCCGGACTCCGGGCGCGTACCCGATCGTCCAGGTCACCTATGAGCTCGTCTGCGACAAGGGGAACCACAAGGAGACCCTGCCCGCGCTCAAGTCCTTCCTGACCTACACCGCGAGCAAGGCGGGACAGAAGGACCTGTCCCGGCTGAACTACGCGCCGCTGCCGGAGTCCGTCGCGGGCCAGGTGCGCGACGTGGTGCGCACGCTCTCCTGACGCACGCCCGGGGCGCCGGGCTGCTGCCTACGACTCGCCCCAGGTGACGGGGAGTTCGTGGACTCCGAAGATGTTCATGCCCTCGCGCAGCGGTACGTCCTCGGGCGCGACCGCGAGGCGCAGCGTCGGGAAGCGGGTGACGAGGGCGGGAAAGGCCACCCGCATCTCGACGCGGGCCAGTTGCTGGCCCAGGCACTGGTGGGCGCCGTGGCCGAAGCCCAGCTGTCCGCCCGCCTTGCGGCGCAGGTCGAGCACGTGGGGGTCGGGGAACCTCGCCGGGTCGCGGTTGGCGGCCTCCATCGACACGGCGACGGACTCGCCCTTCCTGATCAGCTCGCCCTCCACCTCGACGTCCTCCAGCGCGGCACGCACCCCGGTCTGCGCGATGGTCGCGTACCGCATCAGCTCCTCGACGGCCCGGTCGGCGAGTTCGGGCTCGGCACGCAGGGCGTCGAGCTGGTCCGGGTGGGTCAGCAGGGCGAAGGTGCCGAGCGCGATCATGTTGGCGGTGGTGTCGAGCCCCGCGCCCAGCAGGAAACCGCCGATGCCGGTGAGTTCCTCGTCGGTGAGGTCGCTGTCGGTCAGATCGCTGAGCAGGTCGTCGGTGGGGGTGGCGCGCTTCCGCAGGACGAGTTCCCGCATGTAGTCGTCGATCGCGGTCATGGCCGCGTAGCGCTCTTCCTCGGTGGAGCTCAGCGTCATGGCCGTCTCGGTGTGCCGTTGGAACAGGTCCTGGTCGGCGTAGGGCACGCCGAGCAGCTCGCAGATCATGAGGGCCGGGATGGGCCGCGCGTACGCCTGCAGCAGGTCGAGGACGGGACCCTGTCGTTCCATGGCGTCGAGGTGGTCGGCGGTGATCTGCTCGACGTGTTCCGTCAGCAGCCGCATGCGGCGCACGGTGAACTTGCCGGCGAGCAGCCGCCGGTAACGGGTGTGCTCGGGCGCGTCGATGCCCGTGAGGTCTCCCGTGGGGGCGGGCGGCAGCTCACCGGTGAACCCCGTGGCCATGGGTATGTGCAGCAGTTCATAGCGGGAGCTGAAGCGCGCGTCGCTCAGGACCGCGCGGGCGGCGGCGTGGCCGGTGGCCAGCCAGCCCATGTGCCCGTCGGGGTAGCGCAGCCGGGTGAGCGGACGCTCCTCGCACAGCCGCGTCAGTTCGGCGGGCGGATCGAAGGGGCAGCCCTTGGCGCGGGACGTCGGCAAGCTGTCGACAAGGTCGGGCGAGCCGCTGACGGAATCGGTCGACAAATCGTTGTGCATCGATGTTCCCCTCCGGTACGAAAGTGCTGTGACGCCAGCATGGCACATGATGTGGTGCCTGTGTGACGCCATATCGAGCCAAGGTGGCTCACCGTGGCGCCTCGGCTGCACACGCCGCTCTGAGTACTGGTACTCATGAACAACCCGCGCGGCTCCCGCAAGCTGGTCGTACAGGCTGAAGTGATCGAGGAGAGGGAGCCGACCGTGAGTGGCAGCATGCGAGTTCGTCCGGTGTCGCGAGTGCGTCCGCGTCCGGCGTGGCGGGCCATGGGCGGCGGATCGGCGCGATCACTCGTGGGGCTCGCGCTGGCGGGCGCGACGGCCGCCGCGCTGCTGACCGGCTGCTCCACGGAGGATGCGATCTGCGGCGGCGGGGAGTATCCGGTCCTGCATGTCGGCAGCAGCGGATCCGCGTGCCAGCCCGACGGGGAGGAGCCGCCGAAGGGCTACGCCCGCTACCCGGAGGGCAAGGTTCCCGAGCATGTGGGCGACAAGTGGGACACGTACTGGAGCGACCACACGCTCGACAAGGACGGAAAGATCATCAAGCTGAAGGAAGGCCAGTGACCGGACGGCGGCTCGCGCGGCCGGCCAGGACCGAGGAAATCGGAACGCATTACGACGCGCGGGTGTGAGCGCGTCCGTAGCGGGCACTCGACTGTTGGGCCCCGCCGTGTCTCCCCCGTCGCGGCGGGGCCTTCCTCGTCTCTGCGGCCTTCTGCTGCCGCCTTCGCGCCCCTGTGTCGCGCCTCCTCCGACGTACCGCTCCTGGGGCGTGCCTGTGCGAACTTAACCGGTTCCGCCCGAACCGTTGTGCTCGTTTTTCGTGGCCTCTAATGTCGTGGCCGTCGCCGGGCCCGGGGACCGCTCATGCCCATCGTCGGACGCGCCCCGATCGAACCAGGAGCACCAGATGAGACGTACCCGAGCCGCCGTCGCGGCAGGCGCCCTGCTCGTTGCCTGCGCTTCTCTCCTCACTGCCACTCCGAACGCTCAAGCCACCCAGGCCGCTCAAGCCACCGAGGTCACCCACACCGCCCACGCCGCCCCGGCCCCCGGCTTCCACATCCAGGACGGGCGGCTGCTGGACGCCAACGGCGATGAGTTCGTGATGCGGGGCGTCAATCACGCCCACGCCTGGTATCCCGGCAGGACCGACCAGGCACTGAAGGACATCAAGGCCAAGGGCGCCAACTCCGTACGTGTCGTGCTGAGCACGGGCGACCAGTGGACCAAGAACGACACCGCCGACGTCGCCCACGTGGTGGACGAGTGCAAGAAGAACCGGCTCATCTGCGTCCTGGAGGCCCACGACACCACCGGCTACGGCGAGGCGAGCGCCGCCGTCACCCTGGCCGAGGCCGTCGACTACTGGCTCAGCGTCAAGGGCGCCCTCGTCGGCCAGGAGAAGTACGTCCTGGTCAACATCGGCAACGAACCCTTCGGCAACACCAACTACACGGCCTGGACCGATGCCACCAAGAACGCGATCGGCCGGCTGCGCGACGGCGGTCTCGACCACACCCTGATGGTCGACGCCCCCAACTGGGGGCAGGACTGGTCCTTCACCATGCGGGACAACGCCGCCGGCGTCTTCGCCGCCGACCCGGACAAGAACACCGTCTTCGACATCCACATGTACGGCGTCTACGACACCCCGGCCGAGGTCAGCGACTACCTGAACCGCTTCGTCCGGGCCGAACTGCCCATCGTGGTCGGCGAGTTCGGCGACATGCACTCCGACGGCAACCCCGACGAGGGCGCCATCATGGCCACCGCCCAGTCCCACGGCATCGGCTACCTGGGCTGGTCCTGGAGCGGCAACGGCGGCGGTGTCGAGTATCTGGACCTGGTACGCAACTTCGACCCGAACCAGCTCTCCGACTGGGGCAAGCGCCTGTTCGACGGCGCCAACGGCATCAAGGCCACCGCCAAGGAGGCCGGTGTCTTCGGCGACCCGGGAGACGGCGGCGGGAGCGGCGCCTGCGCCGTCACCTACCGCCTCAGCGACTGGGGCGACTCCTTCAACGCCGACATCACCGTCCGCAACACGTCCCGGCAGCCGGTCGACGGATGGAGCCTGGACTTCGCCTTCCCCGGGCAGCAGAAGATCCGCTCGGTGTGGAACGCCAAGGCGACCCAGGACGGCACCCGCGTCCACGTCACGCCCGAGGCCTGGACGAGGATCATCCCCGCCGACGGGTCGGTGAGCTTCGGCCTCAACGGGTCCTCCACCGGGTCCAACACCGCACCGGGCACCTTCGCCCTCAACGGCAAGACCTGCACCACCGCCTGAATCCCGGTTCCGCGGCCGGATGAGCGGACTTCGGCGGGCGGCCGGTAAGGTCGGCCGCCGAAGTGCGGAACCGGTCCAGCAGGAGGGCGCATGAAACGGCCGACCATCGCGGACATCGCGCGCAGCGCGGGCGTCTCGAAGGTCGCGGTGTCCTACGCCCTCAACGACCAGCCGGGCGTCTCCGAGCAGACCCGGGCGAAGATCAAGGCCATCGCGCGGGATGTGGGCTGGCGGCCGAGCAGCGCCGCGCGCGCCCTCAACGGCGCGAAGGCCGGCGCGGTGGGCCTGGTCGTGTGCCGGCCCGCCCGCACCCTCAGCGTCGAGCCGTTCTTCATGGAGCTGATCAGCGGCATCGAGTCCGAACTCGCGCCGCGATCCATCGCGCTCATGCTCCAGACCGTCACCAGCCACGACGACGAGATCGAGCTGTACCGCCGCTGGTGGGGCGAGGGCCGGGTGGACGGCGCGCTCCTCGTGGACCTGCACGACGACGACATCCGCGTACCGGCCTTCACGGCCATGGACCTGCCCGCCGTGGCACTGGGCCCGCCTGAGGCGGCCGGCGCGGTGCCCGCCGTCTGGTCCGACGACGGCGCGAGCATCCACGAGACCGTCGCCTATCTGGCGGCTCTCGGGCACCGGAACATCGCGCGCGTCGCGGGGCTGCCGAAGCTCGCGCACACGGCGGTGCGCGACGCCGCGTTCGGGGCGGGCTGCCGCGACGCCGGTCTGCCCGCGCCCGTCGTGGTGCACACGGACTACTCCGGCGACGAAGGGGCCCGGGCCACCCGCAAGCTCCTCATCGGCGCGGCACGCCCGTCGGCGATCGTCTACGACAACGACATCATGGCGGTCGCCGGCCTCTCCGTCGCACAGGAGCTGAACCTGGAGGTGCCGCGCGACCTGTCCCTGGTCGCCTGGGACGACTCCCCGTTCACTCAGGTCGTCCGCCCGCAACTCACCGCCCTGACAAGGGACATCGCCGAGTACGGGGCCTGCGCCGCGCGCACCCTGCTGGCCGCCGTCGACGGCGAACCCGACGAGAACAGCCAGGTCACCGCCGCCCGACTGGTCCCCAGGGCGAGCACGAGCCCACCGCGGCACACCTAGACGGAGCGACTCGGAGTACGGCTCAGGTCCGCGCCCGCGGCGCCGCCGGGGACGCGCGAGACGGTCGGTTGTTTCAACCACCACGCGGCGGCTACCCGTGCGGGACCGAAGGGAGGGGGTCCCCGTGACAGCCACGACCGTGCCCGCAGCCCCGTCGACGAGGGAGCGGGAGGAGCTGAGCCACCAGGACCTCGTCCGCTATCTGGAGGACCGCTTCGCCTGCGCGCAGGCTTGCGAGGACTGCGTACGCGCCTGCGCCATGCGCCAGGGCCCGGAGGCGTGCGCGGGCGGGCCCCGGCTCAACACCGCCTGCGCGGACGTGTGCGACGCGACGTCCCGCATCCTCGCCGAACAGGCGGACCAGGACGAGCAACGGATCCGCATGCAGGTCGAGTGGTGCCGCGAGATCTGTCTCCAGTGCGCCTCCCTCTGCGACCTCGACTCCACGTCGGCCCGCTGCGCCGACGCCTGCCGCCGCTGCGCGAAGGCGTGCGACGACTTCCTGACGACACTGGGCTGAGCATTCCTGACGACACTGGGCTGAGCACCGGAGTCTCCGCGGCCGCCGCAATCACGCGGCCACCGACTCGCCGGGAACCAGAACGGCTCTCCGTCCGACCACTGCACCAGAGCCCCGCGCACCCCGCGCGCACCACGCAGTGGAACGAGGTAGCAGCTGTATGCACTGGTACGAGGACGACGGATTCTGGTCGGACTTCTCCGAGACCATGTTCTCCGAGCGCAGGCGCGCGGAGGTCGAGACCTTGGTCACCGGGGCGCCGCTGCTCGACTTCCCGGCCGGCACCCGGGTGCTCGACCTGTGCTGCGGGCCCGGCCTCTATCTGGTGCCGCTGGCCCGCCGCGGCTGCGCGGTGACCGGGGTCGACCTCAGCGCGGCCATGCTGAAACAGGCCGAGGCGGCGTGCGCGGCCGCCGACGTCGACGTCAGGCTCGTGCGGGCGGACATGCTCACCCACGTCGAGCCGGAGACGTACGACGTGGTGCTCAACCTCTTCACCTCGTTCGGCTACTTCGACGACCCGCACGACAACGAGCGCGTGCTGCGCAACGCCCACGACTCCCTCGTACCGGGCGGACGGCTCCTCGTCGACGTGATGGGCAAGGAGGTCATCGCCGGCTGGATCGGCCGGCCGCAGCTCGTCGAACTCGACGGCGGGGCGTACGTCGTGCAGCGCGACACCATCCTGGACAGCTGGACCCGGCTGCGCACCGACTGGACGCTGGTCCGGGACGGGGAGGCGCGCGAGTCGTCCCTCACCTCCTTCCTCTACAGCGCGGCCGAGCTGCGCGCGCTCTTCGAGGCGGCCGGCTTCACCGACGTGCGCTGTTACGGCGACTTCGACGGCGGGCCCTACGACAACCACTCGAAGCGCCTGGTGGTGAGCGGCATCCGCCCCGAACTGCCCGCGAACACCCGGGAACTTTGACGCGGTCGCGGCCGACTACTGGTCGGTGGACGCAGTCGAGCCCGACGCGTCCGCCGACTCGCACGTGAACGAGGGGACTTCATGACCGAGGCCGCATCCGCGACGCCGACCCCGGGCCGCGCCGCCCGCTCGCGCGGCACACCACGCCCGGGACCCGAGGACCACCCCGCGGAGGACCGTCCCGCCGCGGGGCGCGGCCGGCTGCTGACCACGCTGGTTGCGCTCTCCGTGACGCTCGTGGTGTCCGTCCTGGCGGGCATCGCGCTGGGACCGACCGTCGTACCGCTCGGCGACGTCGTGCACTTCCTGACCGCGGCCCTCACCGGCGGCGGCATCGGGGCGGACGAGGTGACGGGTTACTCCATCGTCTGGCACGTGCGCACCCCGCGGGTGCTGCTCGCCGCGGTCGTGGGGGCCGGCCTCTCCGTCGTGGGCGTCGCCATCCAGGCGCTGGTGCGCAACGCCCTCGCTGACCCGTTCGTGCTGGGCATCTCGTCCGGGGCCTCGGTGGGAGCGACCGGGGTCGTCGTCTTCGGGATCTTCGCCGGGCTCGGCGTCTACGCCCTGTCGGCCGCCGCGTTCCTCGGGGCCCTCGGCGCGACGGTCCTCGTGTATCTGGCCGCGCGCGGTCCGACGGGGCTGACACCGCTGCGCCTCGTGCTGACCGGGGTGGCGCTGGCGTACGGCTTCCAGGCGTTGATGAGCGTCCTGGTGTTCCTCGCGCCGAACGGGCAGGCCGCGCGGACCGTGCTCTTCTGGCTCCTCGGCAGCCTAGGGTCGGCGACCTGGGAGTCCCTGCCCCTGGTCACCGCGGCGGTGCTGACCGCCGTCGTGGTGCTGCTGCGGCACAGCCGGTCCCTGGACGTGCTGTCGCTCGGCGACGAGACCGCGGCCAGCCTCGGCGTGGACGCGGACGCGCTGCGGCGCGGCCTCTTTGTGCTCACCGCGGCCGTCACCGGTCTCATCGTCGCGGTGAGCGGCGCGATCGGCTTCGTCGGCCTCGTCCTGCCCCACGTGGTGCGGATCTGGGTCGGCTCCACGCACCGGCGGGTGCTCGCCGTCGCGCCCCTCGCCGGGGCCTGCTTCATGGTCTGGGTCGACCTGGTGGCGCGTACGGCGTTCGCGCCCGAGGAGCTGCCGCTCGGCGTGATCACGGCGCTGATCGGGGTGCCGGTGTTCGTCGTCCTGATGCGCCGCCGCGGCTATCTGTTCGGAGGCCGGTGAATGGTCCTCTCCCTGCACGATCTGACCGTCGAGGCGGCCGGGCGCGCACTCGTCGACCGGCTGTGCCTCGACGTCGCCGCGGGTTCGGTCGTCGGGCTCGTCGGCCCCAACGGAAGCGGCAAGTCGACCGCTCTGCGCTGCGTCTACCGGGCACTGAAGCCGACGTCCGGAGCCGTCCTGCTCGACGGCACCGACCTGACGTCGCTGAAGCTGCGCGACAGCGCCCGCTCGATCGCCGCCCTCACCCAGGAGAGCCACACCGAACTCGACTTCACCGTCGAGGAGGTCGTCGCCCTCGGCCGCGCCCCGCACGCCCAGGGCAACCATCCGCTGACCGGCCACGAGCGGGAGCTGTGCCGCCAGGCCATGGACCGGCTGGACGTCTCCCACCTCGCGGACCGCAGCGTCCTGAGCCTCTCCGGCGGGGAGCGGCAGCGGGTGCTCGTCGCGCGTGCCCTGGCCCAGGAACCCCGCCTCCTCGTCCTCGACGAACCGACGAACCACCTCGACGTACGGCACCAGGTGGAGCTCCTGTCCTTCCTGCGCGGCTCCGGCCTGACCGTGCTGACCGCGCTGCACGACCTCAACCTGGCGGCCCAGGTCTGCGACCGCATCGCCGTGCTCGGCGGCGGCTGCCTGGTCTCATCGGGCGCCCCCGCCGAGGTCCTGACCCCGGAACTGGTGCGGAAGGTGTTCGGCGTCGACGCGGACGTCGTACCCCACCCGCGTACCGGAATCCCCCAACTGCTCTACGACCTCGCTCCGGCCCCCACCGCCATCCCGAACCCGACCGCCGTCCCCGCCCCCACCGAGCCCCTGGCTCCCGCTGAACCACCGGCCTCCGCCGACGCTTTCCCGGAAGGACCACACTCGTGACCAGACCACCGTTTCCCCGAGCCCTCGCCGCAGGGCTGCTGGCCACCGGGCTCGTGCTGACCGCCGGCTGCGGCGCCGAGGTCGAACAGAAGGCGGCGGACGGCAAGCCCGACACCGTCACCGTCTCCAACTGCGGCAAGGACGTCACGTACACCCGTCCCGAGCGGGCGGTCGCCTACGACGTGAGCGGCGCGGAGAAGATGTTCGCCCTGGGACTCGCGGGCCGTATGCGCGGATACGTCATGAACAAGCTCGGCGACCCCGCCATCAAGGGCTCGCCCTGGCGCGAGAAGTACACCGAGGTCGAGCGGCTCGGCACCGAGCGCATCACCCGGGAGATCGTCGTCGACGCCAACGCCGACTGGGTGCTCGCGGGCTGGAACTCCGGCTTCAGTGAGGAGCGCGGCATCACCCCCGCCCTGCTCGACAAGGTCGGCGTCGCCAGCTACCTGCACACGGAGACCTGCTGGGACTACGGCAAGAAGAACGCCGGTTACCGTGATGTGTCACCGCTCCAGGCGCTCTACACGGACCTGGACAACCTCGGCAAGATCTTCGGGGTCGAGAAGCGGGCCGACAAGCTCGTCGGCGACCTCAAGAACCGCGTCGCCGCGGTGAAGAAGACGTGGCCCGACAAGGGCGACCCGGCCAAGGTGTTCGTCTACGACTCGGGCACCGACCAGCCGTTCACCGCAGGCCGGCACGCCGCACCGGACAGCATCATCACCGCCGCGGGCGGCACCAATGTCTTCGGTGACCTCGAGAAGGGGTGGACGACGGTGGGCTGGGAGCCGGTCATCAAGGCCAAGCCCGACGTCATCGTGATCGTCGACTACGCGGACCAGCCCGCGAAGGAGAAGATCTCCTACCTCAAGTCGCTGCCGTCCCTGAAATCCGTCCCCGCGGTGAAGAACAACCGCTTCCACGTGATGTCGTACGGCGACGTCGTCAGCGGCCCGCGCAACGTCACGGGCGCCGAGGATCTGGGCCGCTACCTGCGCTCGGTCGGGCGGTGACGGCGACGTGACTCTCACACACCCCGCCGACAGCGCCGCCCCCGCGCCGGTCAGCACCGCGCCCGCCCCGGTCCACGACCACATCACCGACGCGATCAAAGCGCCCGACCTGCTGCGGCTCTCCGACAACGTCGTGCTCGCCCGCTTCGAGACCCTCAAGGTCTACGCCGCCCTCGGCGCGGTCCGCACGCTGCTGGAGCGCGGGACCGTGAAACCCGGCCAGACCCTCGTGGACAGCTCCAGCGGCATCTACGCACTGGCCCTGGCCATGGCCTGCCACCGCTACGGACTGAACTGCCACATCGTCGCCTCCACCACCGTCGACGCCACGATGCGCGCCCAACTGGAAGTCCTCGGCGCCACCGTGGACCAGATGCCGCCGTCGAAGGACCTGCGGCTCGACCAGGAGGGCCGGGTCGGGCGCGTCCGCCGGCTGATGGCCGAGCGGCCCGGCATGCACTGGATGCGGCAGTACCACGACGCCGTCCACTACACCGGCTACCGGGAGTTCGCCGCGCTCGTGGACCGCGCGCTGCCGGATGTGCCGCTGACCGTGGTGGGCGCCGTCGGCACCGGCTCCTCCAGCGGCGGCCTCGTCCAGGCGCTGCGCGGGCGCGGCCGCGACGTACGCCTGCTGGGCGTGCAGCCCTTCGGCAGCGTCACCTTCGGCAGCGAGGGGTTCAGCGACCCCGAGGCGATCATCGCCGGGATCGGCAGCTCCATCCCCTTCGACAACGTCCACCACGATCTCTACGACACCCTCCACTGGCTCGACTTCCGGCACGCCATGGCGGGCGCCGTGGGGCTGCTGCGGGAACACGCCGTGTTCGCCGGTCTCTCCACCGGCGCGGCCCACCTCGTCGCGGGCTGGGAGGCCGCCCGCGATCCCGGCCGCACGCACCTGGTCATCGGCGCCGACACCGGCCACCGCTACACCGACCGCGTCTTCGCCCGGCACCGCGAGGCCCTCGACCCGCGCACCCTGAAGCCGCACCAGATCGCCGACCTCGGCGACCTCGCCCCGCCCTGGTCGGCGATGGAGTGGAACCGGAGGCGGTACGACGTACGCCGACCGGCCGCACCGGCGCACCCGTCATCCGTACCGGCGCCCATGTCGTCTGTACCCGCGCCGCCCTCATCCGCACCCGCGCACCCGCCCGTACCCGCACAGCCGACGGCCCCGTTCGGCGTGCCGTCCCAGGAGGACCTGGCACCGTGACCATCGCCGCACTCGAAGCACTCACCTTCGGCCTGGGGCGCCTCGTCGAGGCGGCAGGGAACGCCGGTCACCGGCTCTGCCTGCTCACCGGCGACCGTGACGTCTACCGCCACGAACTCGCCCACCTCGACTCCGGGGCGCTCGACATCGTCGACCTCGACACCGACGACACCGCGGCCTGTGCCGCCGCCCTGGCGGCCGTGCCCGACCTGAAGGGGCTCATCAACTCGACCGACAGGTGGGGCGTCCCGGGCGCCGACCTCGCGGCCAAGTTCGGCCTGCCGGGACCGGACCCGAGCGCGGCCCGGCTGCTGCGCGACAAGAGCCGGGTGCGTGCCCTCCTCCATGAGCGGGGGCTGAGCCGCAGCGGTGCCGTCGACGTTCCCGCGGATGTCTCCGCGGCCGCCGACATCCTCCGTACAGTCGGTCTGCCCGCCATCCTGAAGGACTCCGCGGGCACCTCCTCCCGCAACGTCTGGCCCGTACGCGACGAGCGGCAGCTCCGTACGGCACTCGCCGAGGCGTCCCAACGCGCCTTCACTGGAAGGCTGTTCGCAGAAGGGTTCTTCTCCGGACCGGTCTACAGCGCGGAAACCCTCGGCTGGGAGGGCGAGACCAGGCTGCTCGGCGTCCTCAGCCGCCAGATGTCACCCGAGCCCTCCGTCCGCGAGGAGGCTGCGGCCTTCCCCGTCGCCTTCCCGCAGCCCGAACTCGCCCTGATCGAGAACTGGGTGGGGCGTGTGCTGGCTGCCGCGGGCCACGACAACGGCTTCGCACATGTCGAGTTCGTCCTCACCGCGGACGGCCCGGAGCTGGTGGAGATCAACCGCCGCATCGGCGGCGCGCTCGTCGGCGAGGCCCTGTGCCGCGCCCTGCGCACGAATGTCTACGACGCCATGGTCGACGTGGCGCTTGGCCGGCGCCCCGCGCTGCTGGACGCCGTCGCTGCCGGGCATCGCACTCCTGGCCCGGCCACGGCGTTCGTGCTCGTCTACCCCGACCGCCCCGGCACCCTCACCGGTTGGACCGGGCTCGACGGCCTTTCCGCCTTCCCCGGCTCGCCCGAGTGGTATCCCACCGCCGTCCCCGGCCGACGCGTGGAGCACCTGAGCGACCAACGCGGCTGCACCGGCATCCTCTTGGCCGAGGGCGACACCGCCGAGCTCGCCCTGCACCGGGCGCTCAGCGCCGCCGGGAGCATACGGCCGACCTTCGCTGCCGACGACCGGGGATGACGGAGGCGCCGTCGCGGAAGCCGCCCGGGCGGCCGGACTCCCGCCTCGCACGGTTCACGGAGCTCACCGGCCCGCAGTACTTCCTGCTGGCCGGTTCGTTCCTCATACCCCTGGGCAGCTTCGCCGTGCTGCCCTTCATGTCGGTCCTGCTGCACGAACGGCTTGGCATGGGGCTCGGCACCGTCGGTGCGGTGCTCGCCGTCGCGTCGTTCGTGCAGTTCTCCGGCGGTGTCGTCGGTGCCGCCATCGCCGAACGCATCGGCCTGCAGCGCACCATGCTGCTCGCGCTGCTGGTCCGCACCGCCGGCTTCGCCGCCTTCCTGCCGGGACTGAGCCGACCGGCGGCGGCGATCACCGCGCTGTTCCTCGTCTCCTGCGGGGCCGCGCTCTATCTGCCCGCCAACAAGGCGTACTTGGTGCACGACGTGGGGGAGATACGCCGCCCGCTGCTGCTGTCCGCGAGCAGCTCCGCCCTCAACGCCGGGATCGCGCTGGGCCCCATAGCCGCCGCGCCGTTCATACTCACGGCTTCGGCAGGGCTCTTCACCGCCGTGACGGTCCTTTTCGCGCTGATCACGGCGGGGCACGCGCTGCTGCCCGTGGAGACGCCGGACGACGGGCGGAAAGCGGCAGAGGGGGCAGGTGCGGGGCAGGTAGGTGTGGAGCAGCCAGGCGGAGAGCGCACGGGTGGCGGGCCGCACCCGCCGTCCCTCCTGTCCCTCCCCTTCGCGATCACCGTGCTGAGCGTGTACGTCTTCATGTTCTTCCAGCACTACCTCGCGATCTACGTGGTGGGCAGGACCTCAACGCTCTTCTACAGCCTCGTCCTCGCGCTCTACGCCCTGCTGCTCGTCGTCACCCAGCCCCTCCTGTCGGACTGGATAGCCGACCTGCCCTACCCCCGCGCCCTGCGCGTCGGCTTCACGGCGCTGGCCACCGGCATGGCCGCTCTAGCCCTCGGCCACCCCGCCGCCATCCTGGCCGGAGCCCTGCTCATCTGCCTCGGCGAGGTCGTCCTCTTCCTCAAGAACGACCTCGAAGCCCTGGCCGGGTCCGCCCGTTCACCCGCTGTGGTCTTCGGCCGCCAGCGCATGGCGGCCGGAATCGGCGCGTTCGCCAGCGGCATCGCGGGAGGCGAGGGCTATGCCTGGGCCGAACGCGCCGGCCACGCGAGCCTCTTCTGGCTGGCGGTCGCCCTCCAGTGCGCGCTGCTGCCCCCGCTGCTGATCCGAACCCTGCGCCGCCTCCGTCCCGCAGGGGGTCCTTCGCAGAGCTGAGCACCGCCCATTCCCTATTTCTGCAACGGGTTCTACTGTGTGCGCCGTCAGGTCGGGACCGAGCGATCCGAGCCGGCGGAACGATCCGAGCAGTGAGCCAGTAGAGCCTGGAGGGGCCGTGCATCTCGAATACACGCCTGAACAGCAGCAGTTGCGCACCGAACTGCGCGCGTACTTCGCCGAACTGGTGCCGGACAATTCCTATGCGCGCTACGGCGAACCGGCCGCTCAGAAACGGTTCTACCGGAAGACCATCCGGCGCCTGGGGACGGACGGGTGGCTCGGGGTCGGCTGGCCGGAGGAGTACGGCGGCCGCGGGCTCTCGCCCATGGAACAGTTCATCTTCTTCGACGAGGCGGCGCAGGCGGGCGTCCCGCTGCCCCTCATGGCCCTCAACACCGTCGGCCCGACCATCATGCAGTTCGGCACGGACGAGCAGAAGGCGTACTTCCTGCCCCGGATCCTCTCCGGTGAACTCGACTTCGCCATCGGCTACAGCGAACCCGACGCCGGCACGGACCTCGCCTCGCTGAAGACCAAGGCGGTCAGGGAAGGCGACGAGTACGTCGTCAACGGGCAGAAGATCTGGACCACCAACGGCGACACCGCGGACTGGGTCTGGCTCGCCGTCCGCACCGCCACACCCGAAGAAGGCGTCCCGCTCCACAAGGGCATCACCATGCTCCTGGTCCCGACGAACGACCCGGGCTACTCCTGCACCCTCATCAACACACTCGCCTCGCACGACACCACCGCCAGCTACTACGAGAACGTCCGCGTCCCCGTCTCCCGTCGCGTCGGCGAGGAGAACAAGGGCTGGCGCCTGATCACCAACCAGCTCAACCACGAGCGCGTCACTCTCGCCGCCCACGGCACCATGGCCATCCGGTCCCTCCACAACGTGCAGCGCTGGGCCATGGACACGAAGCTGGCGGACGGCCGCCGTGTCATCGACCTCGCCTGGGTCCGCGGGCGGCTCGCCATGACCCACACCAAGCTCGACGCGATGAAGCTTCTCAACTGGCAGATGGTGAACGCCGTCCAGGAAGGCACCCTCACCCCGCAGGACGCCTCCGCCGTCAAGGTCTACGGCTCCGAGGCGCGCCGCGACGCGTACGCCTGGCTCATGGAGGTCGTCGGCGCGGCCGGCGCCCTGAAGGAGGGATCGGCGGGCGCGGTCCTCCACGGCGAGCTGGAACGCGGCTACCGCTCGGCGGTGATCTTCACGTTCGGCGGCGGGAACAACGAGATCCAGCGCGAGATCATCTCCTGGATCGGCCTGGGAATGCCGCGAGTACGTCGTTGATGCCGCGTCGCTAGTGCGTCGCTGGAGAGGGCTCCGTAAGGCGCGCCACCCTTGCTCCGCCGTCCGGCCGAGCGGCTAATCTTCGTACGCATGACCGATTCTCAAACCCGCGGCCGGATGGTGGGTGGCCTCGCGAGACCCTCGTCCCGCTCCCACCGCGTCTTATGGTTCGCCGCAGGCGCCACCGCGTCCTTGCTCCTCGCCGATCTCGCCACGCGCGCGTACAACCACTACGACCCCATCCCGACCGTCCGCAGGCTGGTGAACGTGGACGTCGAGGCCAACCTCGCCACCTGGTGGAACAGCACACTGCTGCTGGCCGTCGCCGGCATGGCGCTGACCGCCGCGCTGCTCAGCGGGCGCGGGGCGCGCCCCGGGCGGCTGTCCTGGCTGGGGCTCGCCGCCGCGACGGCGCTGCTCAGCATCGACGAGACGGTCTCGTGGCACGAGCGGCTCGGTGAGGTCGGCCGGTCGTGGAAGGAGTGGGCCGGGGGTTCGCTGCCCACGCACGCCTGGGTGTTGCCAGGCGCGGTCCTCGCGGTGGCAGGCACTGTGTGTGCCGTGGTGTGGGCGCGGAAGCTTCCGCGTGACCTGCGATACGGGCTGCTGGGCGCCCTCGCGGTCTATCTGGGCGGGGCGTTGGTGACCGAGGCGTTCAACGGGTGGGCGCTCGACGGCGGTCACAGCACAGTCCTCATGCTGGGAACCCTCGTGGAGGAGGGCCTGGAGATGGGCGGTTGCCTCGTCGCCCTCGCCGCCCTCAGCCGTTACGTGGTGTTGGAACACACCCCGGCGACGGGCCGCGCGGCGATCCGGCTCCGGGACGGCTAACCCGCAAAACGCCGCCCCACTCCGGGGAGTCCGCCGTCACACTTCGGTACGGCGCAGCGAGGCAGGCGTACGTCCTATGAACTCCCGTGCCGTACGGGCCAGGTGAGCCTGGTCGGCGAAGCCCGCGGTGGCCGCGGCCAGGGCGGCGGTCGAATCCGGCAGTTCGGCGACGGCCGTGCGGAGCCGGCCCCATCGGCGCAGGTGGGCGAGTGCGATGCCCACGTCTCGCCGGACCAGGGCGCGCAGCCGCGGGGCCGACACGCCGACCTCGTCGGCGACGGACACGAGGGGCATGTCCGGATCGTGCGACGTGCACAGGTGCAGGGCGTGAGCGACTCTCGGGTCGAGCCGTGCGAGCGGGGCAGGGCGCCCGGCGAGGGACCTCAACTCGGCGTAACCGGCGGCCACATCCGCGCCGGGTCCGGGCCCGTCGGAACCGGTGGTGGTGCCGAGTGCGGCGAGCAGGCGACGGACCTCGCCGGCATCGAGCCGAATCGGCCCCGGGCATGAGGGCAGCAGCCAGGAGTCGATGAACAGGGCGATGTAGGGCGAGGTCGACACGCAACTGTGGACCAGTTGGGGCGGGACGATCAGCCCCGGCGCCGCCACCACGGGCCGTCCCGGCGAGCGGAGTTCGGCGTGGCCGCCGATCGACAGCACGGCCTTCCATGCGGGCAGCTGGTGCTGGGCGACGCGGAACGGACGCGACTCCGCGAACATCGTCGCCTCGTCGCCGGAGGCGAAGACGACGCGGCGATCGTTTTGTTCAAGTGCCCAGGCACGAGGTGAGTGGATCATCGTGCCCCGCACGCTACCGCTGCCGTCAGGTCGGCAGCCCTCCCGGTCGTGCCCGTACTCCCAGAGGAAGTCATGCCATGAGTCATCGCCTGGTCATCGTGGGCGCTGGTTACGCCGGTGTGTCGGCGGCCCGACGCCTCGCCCGCAAGCTGCGCGGCAGCGATGTCACCATCACGCTGGTCAATGCCTCGGACCGGTTCGTGGAGCGGGTCCGGCTCCATCAACTGGCCGCAGGGCAGCGGGCGGTGGCGCCGTCGTTGCGTCAACTGCTCAGCGGTACGCCGGTCCGGTTGGCCGTCGGACGCGTGACGACGATCGACACGACCGACCGGACCGTGGTCATGGACCGCGCGCCCGGAACGATCGGCTACGACACGTTGGTGTACGCGGTGGGCAGCCTGGCACGGCTCGACGACGTCCCGGGGACAGCCGAGCACGCGTACACCGTAGCCACTCCTGAGGAGGCGACGCGGTTGCGGGACAGGGTCGCCGAGATCGGGTCAGGCGGCACGGTCGCGGTGGTCGGGGGAGGGCTGACCGGCCTGGAGACGGCCTCCGAGCTGGCTGAAAGCCACCCAGGGCTGCGCGTGCGGCTCTTCACCGAGGCCGATGAGGTCGGGTCCGGGCTCACGCCGCGTGCCCGCACCCACCTGCGGCGTGCTCTGCGGCGACTCGACGTATCGGTCCATACCAGGACCCTTGTCGCGGCAGTGCGGGAGGACGGCCTGGACACCCGCGACGGCGCCCCGTTCGCCGCGGACGCGGTGGTGTGGACGACCGGATTCCGTGCGCCGGAGCTGGCACGCGCGGCGGGGTTCGCGACGGACGAGAGCGGACGGATGCTCGTCGACGCGACCCTGCGCTCGGTCTCGCACCCCGACGTGTACGCCATCGGCGACGCGGCGGCCGGCCTCTCGGTGGACGGGACACCGAGCCGCATGTCCTGCCAGGCGGCCCTGCCCATGGGCCGAGGCGTGGCCGAAGTCATCGCGGCGCGGCTGACAGGCAAGGAACCGGAGCCCGTCCGGATCGGCTACACCTTCACCAACATCAGCCTCGGCAGACGCGACGGCGTCGTCCAGTTCACCCGCGCCGACGACAGCCCGCGCAGGTTCGTCCTGACAGGACGCGCCGCAGCAACTTTCAAGGAAGCGATAGTGCGCAGCACGGTCCGCTCCGGCCCCCGCAACGGGTCAAGCACCTCGCAGAGCAATCCCACAGGCGTGCGATAGGTTCCCCGCCATGCCCGAACCCGCACCCGTCACCTGGCCACCTGCCGCCCCACTCAGAACCGAGCGCCTCGTGCTCCGGCAGTCGGAGGCCCGGGACCGCCCGGCGTTCGTCGAGCTGTTCGCCTCGCCGGAGGTGAACACCTACGGCGGTGGCCCTCGACCACGTGACGAGCTGGAACGCGCGATGCCTGAGGTGCCCGGGCGGCGCCCCGGCTTTTTCGTGGTCGAGCTCGCCGGAGCCATGATCGGTACGGTCATGCTCGACCGGCACGACGCGAGCCGTCCGGGGCACGTCCGTCCGGATGTCGGGGAGACCGAACTCGGCTATCTGTTCCTGCCGGAGGCGTGGGGACACGGGTACGCCGCCGAGGCGTGCGCGGCGGCGCTCGGCTGGTTCGCGGGCGAGTGTCCCGGCAGGTCGGTGGTGCTGCGTACCCAGATCGCCAATGAGCGGTCGATGCGGGTCGCGGCGAAGTTGGGGTTCACCGAGGTGGAGCGGTACGAGGACTACGGCGCCGAGCAGTGGTTCGGTGTGTGGTCGTCGGCCGCGCCGCCCGGGTGACTCGGTTCGTCGACGGGGCGGTCGAGGTCCCGGGCCCGGCGGCGCCCGTGCCTCACATGTTCCGGGCGCCCTCCCTCACCGCTTCGCGGATGCGGAAATACGTGCCGCAGCGGCAGATGTTGCGGATGTCGTCGAGGTCCGCGTCGGTGACCTGGCGGCCTTCCTGCGTGACGCGGGTGACCAGGGCGACGGCGGCCATGATCTGGCCGGGCTGGCAGTAGCCGCACTGGGCCACGTCCTGGTCGAGCCAGGCCTGCTGCATCGGGTGCAGGTCCGCGTCGACCGTGGCCGGGAGGCCTTCGATCGTCGTGACCTCGTCGGTCGGGCGCAGGTCCTTGACCGGGATGGCGCAGGGGTTCGCGGCCTTGCCGTTGATGTGGCTGGTGCAGGCCTTGCAGACGTTGATGCCGCAGCCGTACTTGGGCCCGGTGACGCCCAGGACGTCGCGCAGCACCCACAGCAGCCGTACGTCGTCGGCGACGTCGACCGTGACCTGCTCGCCGTTGAGTCGGAAGGTGTGCTCGGGCACGGGGGTCTCCTGGTGGTCAGCGGACGTGGTCCAAGCCGTCGGTGGGGGACTGGGGGACGGGCGGTACGGTCGGTTTGGGTACGAAGGAGAGCGTGCCGTGGTTGATCGGGAAGGTGGTCGGCATCGTGCCCGTCACCCGGCCGTACGCGCAGGCGACCGCGGCCGTCGACGCCGCGACACCGAGCTCGCCGGCACCGCCCGGCTTGCCGGTCGTGGTCGGCATCACGATGATCTCCAGCTCGGGCGGGGTGTTCCACTGCCGGGTGTAGAAGTAGTTGTCCCAGCTGGCCTCCAGGAAGTATCCGTCGCGCAGGTGCAGGCTCGACGTCAGGGTCAGGGCGATGCCGTCCATGAGGCAGCCCATCATCTGCGCCTCAAGGCCGCGTGGGTTGACGGCGAGTCCGACGTCCACGGCGATGACGGCCTTCGTGACGCGCGGTCCGGTCACACCGTCGCGAATGGGCCGGTTGACGGTCTCCGGCCGGCAGTCGATCTCCACGAGCACCGCACTCGTGGCGTGATACTCGGAGTGCACGGCGATGCCCTGCGCGGTGTCGGCAGGCATCGGCCGGCCCCACTTCCCCACCTCGGCGGCCTTCTCCAGCACCGCTCGCGTGCGGTCGTCGCGGAGGAAGTCCCTGCGGAACGTGAAGGGGTCCTTGCCCATCTTCGCGGCGAGCCTGTCGACGATGAGCTCCCGGGCACAGGTGACGTCGGGGGAGTACACGTTGCGCATGCTGCCCGTGTTGAAGCCCTTGTCGGTCTCGCTGAGCAGTCGGCTGTGCACGCCGAAGTCGTACGGCATCGACTGGGAGAGGTGGAAGAACGTCTGGGAGAAACCGATGTCGCCCACCGGCAGCTTCGCCGCCATCGCGGTGAAGAGCTCGCCGAGACCGTGCCCGAGGTCCGTGGAGACACTGGTGTGCCGCTGCTTGTAGCCGAGCACGGTGTCACCCGCGTACGCGACGCGCACCCGTGAGGTGGCCATGGGGTGCGTGCGCCCCTGGCGCGAGTCGTCGGCGCGGTGCCACATCAGCTTGACCGGCTTGCCGAACTCCTTGGAGATCTCGGCGGCCTCCAGCGCGGCGTCGAAGAACAGCTTCCGCCCGAAGGAGCCACCGCCTTCGGTGACATGCACGGTGACCGCGCTCTGCGGAAGCCCGAGCCGGACGGCGATGGCCTGCTTGGCGACGATCGGCGCCTTGAGGGCGGACCAGATCTCGGCCCGGCCCGGACGCACGTCGGCTATCGCGCAGTTGGGTTCGAGCGCGCTGTTGCTGCGGAAGTGGAAGGTGAACGAGGCCTCGACCGACGGCGTCACGGGCGGCAGTCCGAGCGGCAGCTCGGCCGCCCGCAACTCCTTGAGCACCGTCTCGTCCGACTTTCCTGCCGCACTGCCGGGTTTCCACGCCACGCGCAGGGCCCGTACGGCGTCGATGCACTGGCCGAAGGTCCGCGCGCGCACCGCGACCCCGGTGGAGATCACCGCGGCGTCGGTGACGCCCGGCATGGCCCGTACCTCCTGGAGGTTGGCCACCGAACCGACCTTGCCGTTGAGGGTCGGCGGGCGGCACACCATGGTCGGCAGGGCGTCCGGCACGTCGAGGTCCATCGTGAACTTCTTGCGTCCGGTGACCGCGGCGAGCGCGTCGACACGGTTGTGCGGCCGCCCGATGACGGTGAACCGCTCACGCTCCTTGAGCTCCACGGACATCCGCCGCGGGCTGCGGCTCGCCGCCTTCCCGGCCAGCTCCCCGATGCCGACCCGCCCGCCCGCGCGGTCGGTGACGACACCGGCCTTCAGCGTGAGATCCCCGACGGCCGCGCCCAGCTCGACCGCCGCGGCGTCGAGGAGCCGCCGCCGGGCGACGGCCGCCGCCACGCGGATCGGGGTGTACGTCGAGATGGTCGTGTTGGACGCGCCGGTGAGCTGGTTGAACACCAGCTCGGGGCGCGCTTCGGCCAGCGTGACCCGGACCCGGTCCACCGGTACGTCCAGTTCCTCGGCGATCAGCATGGCCGTCGACGTCGTGATGCCCTGCCCGACCTCGGCCCGCGGCAGCGCGAACGACACGGTGCCGTCCCCGCCGACCTCGACCGTGATCAGGTGCGAGGTCGGCAGGGCCGCCGCGGTCATCACGTCGTTCAGATCGACCAGCTCGGTGACGTCCGGCGACGGCACCGCGGCCGCTGCTTCGGACACGAGCGGGGCCGCGGTCACCAGGGTCGGGGCGGCAAGTACGTAACCGAGGAAGCGACGCCGCCCGAGGCCGGGCGTGCTCGACTGCGATTCACCCATGTCAGTGCGGCCGGTTCGCGTCGGGGATCTCCAGGTGGATGGGTCTGCCCTCGGACAGGAAGAGCAGGACGAACCTGCGGATGGCCTCTTCCATGGCCCAGGCGGCCTCCGGCACCAGGGGCAGCGGAATCAGCTTCTCCCGGAAGGCCACCAGGAGGGGCCACGCCTTCGAGATCAGCGGCTGCCAGAACGGTTCCCTGGACAACCCGATCATGTCGCCGATCCGGTCGCCGAGCGTGTACCGCGAGAACGCGCTGACCAGGGGCCGCGTCACCCCGGCGTCGAGCTCGGCGACGATGTCGAGGAGCACCTCGGTCAGCTTGACCCCCTCGTCCGTGCGGGCGAGGACCGGGTCGAGGAGCTGCCTGGACTGCGCGTTGGCCGCGTCCCAGGTGGCCGGGATGTACTCGTCATGGACGCCGAGCATATGGGCGGTCACCTGCCACACATGCAGATACGCCTCGGACTCGGCCCGGGAGACCGGAACGTCCCAGTCGAGCAGCTTGCGCATGACGAAGGTGGCCAGACTGTGCCAGGTGACCAGCACGTCCGCCTGACTGATGGGAATCTTCTGTCCGTCGCTCGTTCCCGACCAGCCCGGGGACTTGGGCAGCAGATTGCGTACGGCCGCGTGGACCAGCCGGGTCCGTACCGCGGTCGCGATCATCGAACCCTGCGGCTGGTACGCGTCCAGGTCCCCGACGTCGTACCCGAACTTCGCGGTCTTGGCGATGCGGTCCTTCATGTCCGCGCCGCCCTTGGAGTAGTAGACGGCCCGCGCCTCCCTCGGGATCGCCGTACTCATCAGCCCGCTGCCGAGGCCGTACAGCGCACCGACGTAGATCCCCTTGGTCTTGTTGAACCTCGCGGCGGTCTCGAGCTTGGCCCGGTCCGCCCACGGCGGCAGCCGGCGCGCCTTCTCCATGAACTCCGCCAGGTCCCGCGGGAGTTCGTCGGGCAGCGGCTGGTCGTTGCGGGTCCAGTTCCGCAGCAGCTGGTTGACCTTCGGTATGTCCCCGCGGTCGAGCAGCGAGCCGAGCAGCCGGTCCGCCTCGTCGTCCCACATCAACTGCGGGTCGGCGCCCGCGCCCGCCCCGGCCACCGAGCCGCTCGCGGCCCATGACCACAGAGGCCGCGCGCTCGCGGGCGACGCCGCGCCCAGCACGCCGAGGGCGCCCAGCGCACCGCCCGTGAGCAGCATCTTGCGCCTGCTGAGTTCGTCCATCAGGGAACTCCTCCTTCTGTAGGGCTCGTTGGTCAGGCGGGGCGGTTGGTGTCGGGGATGTCTATGTGAATCTCACGCCCTTTGGAGAGATAGAACAAGATGTACTTGCGGGCCGCTTCGTCGATCGTCCAGGCGATCTGCGGCACCAGGGGCAGCTTGATGAGACCCTCGCGGAACGCCACCAGGGGCGGCCAGGCGGTCTTGACCGCCGCTTCCCAGAACGGCTCGCGGGGGATGCCGTCCCAGTCGGCGATCCGGTTGCCGACGAGGTACCGGGCGAAGGCGTTGACGAGGGGCCGGTCGACGCTGCCGGGGCTCGTCTGCTCGGCGAGCTGCCCCAGGAGGATGTCGGTCAGTTCGACGCCTTCCGGTGTGGGGCCGAGGACCGGGTCCAGGAGCTGTTTGGACTGCGCCTCGGCCGCCTCCCAGGTCGCGGGGATGTACTCGTCGAGAATGCCGAGCATGTGCGCGGTCACCTGCCACACGTGCAGATAGGCGTCGGACTCGGCGGAGGTGATCGGGACCTTCCACTCACGCATCGTGCGCATCGCGTAGGTGGGCAGCGTGTGCCAGGTGACCAGCATGTCCGCGAGGCTGATCGGGATCTTCTGGCCGTCCCCGGTGCCGGTCCAGCCCGGCGACTTCGGCAGCAGGTTGCGTACCGCCGCGTGCACCATGCGGGTCTTCACGGCCTCCACGACGCAGGTGCCGCCGGGCCGGTAGGCGTCCAGGGCGCCGACGGCGAAGCCGAGCTTGCTGGTCTTGGCGACCCGGTCCTCCATGTCGGCGCCGCCCTTGGAGTAGTAGACGGCCCGCGCCTCGCGGGGGATGGCGGTGCTCAGCATGCCGCCGCCGATGCCGTTGAGGATGTTGAGGTAGAGGCCCCTGCCCTCGTTGAACTTCGCGGCGGTCTCGAGCTTGGCCCGGTCCGCCCACGGCGGCAGCCGGCGTGCCTTCTCCATTAACTGCCGCAGGTCGCGGGGGAGTTCGCTTGGAAGGGGCTGGTCGTTGCGGGTCCAGGTGCGCAGGAGTTCGTTGACCCTCGGCACATCGCCCCGTGCGAGGACGGCACCCAGAAGTTCGTCGGCCTCGTCGTCCCACACCCACTGCGGGTCGGTGCCCGCACCCGATCCGGCCACCGAGCCGCTCGCCGCCCACGTCCACGTGGACCGCGCGCTCGCCGGCGACGCCATGCCGAGCACGCCGAGCGCGCCCAGCGCACCGCCCGTGAGCAGCATCTTGCGCCTGCTGAGTTCGTCCATTCCCGGAACTCCTCCTTGAGTCGCCTCAGCGCTGGCTGATACCCTGCCTGATACTCTGATACAGAGTCTGTAGCTGTGTTTCATCGAGAGAAGCACAACCCGGATCGGAGCACCAGACTGTGGAACCCGCATTTCCCTTTCTCGCCGCGCCACAGGACTCGGACTCCGTGCTGGATCGCGCGTTCGCCGAGGCCGCAGAGCGGGCCGAGGCCACCGAGCAGACCGGCGACGACCACGACGAGGTCACCGCGCGCGTGCTCGACGCGGCCTTCGAGCAGTTCCGCCGCATGGGAATCCGGCGGTCCACGATGGAGGACGTGGCCCGCCGTGCCGGGGTCTCCCGGATCACGGTCTACCGCCGGTTCGCCTCCAAGGACGCGCTCGTCGAGCAGGTCGTCCGCCGCGAGTTCCGGCGGTACTTCGACCAGTTCATCGTCGATGTCCGGGGCGCGGAGACCGTCGCCGACCGCGTGGTCCTCGGCTTCGTGAGCTCGCTCCGCGCCATTCGCGGCAACCCGCTCATCGGCGGTCTGATGGACGCGGAGCCGGACGCGGTCGTGCCGTCCATGACCACGGACGGGGGTCGCACGCTGGCCGTCGTGCGGCAGTTCGTCGCGGGCAGGCTGCGCCGCGAACAACAGGCGGGCAACGTCGCGCGCGACGTGGACGTGGACGTCGTCGCCGAGCTGATGGTCCGGGTGTCGGCGTCCTTCCTGGTCATTCCCAGCCAGGTGGTCGACATCGACGACGAGGAGCAGGTGCGGGCGGTGGCGCGCCGGTTCCTGGTACCGATGCTGGGACCGCCGCCCACCCGGTGAACGCGATGCGCCCTTGCCCCCTGATCTTCGGCTCTTGACTCTGTTCGAGGAGGAACGCGCACCATGCCCCGAGTTCTGACGGACGAGCGACGCGACCTGGTCAAGGCGGTCGGCGATTTCTGCCGCCGCGAGTGCGGCACCAAGGAGCAGCGGGACAAGCTGACCGAGGGCGGCCGGGAGCCGCACAACCAGAAGCTCTACGAGAAGATGGCGGAGCTCGGCTGGCTGGGCATCGTCGTCCCGGAGGAGTACGGCGGCGCGGGCCTCGGCATGGCGGAGCTGTGCCTGTTCCTGGAGGAGACCGCGTACGGCCTCGCGCCGATCAGCGGCTTCTCCACCACGGTCATCGCCGCCGCGGCCTACGACAAGTTCGGCACCGAGGAGCAGAAGCGCGTCGTGCTCGAAGGCGTGGCGGGCGGCAGGGTCGAGGCCATCTCGATGTCCGAGCCCGGCGCGGGCTCCGACGTGGGCGCGCTCACCTGCCGCGCGGACCGCACCGACGGCGGCTACGTGATCAACGGACAGAAGACCTGGTGCTCGAACGCGCACATCGCGGACCACATCCTGCTCATCGCCCGTACGTCGCACGGGGCGTCCAAGCACGACGGCCTCACCCAGTTCATGGTGCCGAGCGACGTCGAGGGCCTGGAGATCAGGGGCATCGACACGATGGGCGGCCGGGAGGTCAACGACCTGTACTTCACCGACTGCTTCGTCCCCGACTCGGCGGTCGTCGGCACCCCGGACCAGGCCTGGCCCCAGCTGATGGCCGGCCTCAACCTGGAGCGGATGATCCTCGCCGCGCTGATGCTGGGCACCGCCCGCCGCGCCTTCGACGACACCCTTCGGTACGTGCGCCAGCGCGAGCAGTTCGGCCGGCCCATCGGCTCCTTCCAGGTCCTCAAGCACCGCATCGCCGACATGGCCACCGAACTCGAATGCGCCCGGCTCCTGGTGGACGACGTCGCGGCCGCCATCGACGCCGAACCGGGCCGGGTCTTCGCCCGCGAGGCCTCCATGGCCAAGCTCAAGTGCACCGAACTCGCCAAACACGTGACCTTGGAAGGCATGCAGATGATGGGCGGCTACGGATACGCCACCGAGTACGGCATGGAAGCCCTGCTGCGCTCGACCGTCGTATCCACCGTGTACGGCGGGACGAGCGAGATCCAGCGCGACATCATCGGCAGGACGTACGGGCTGTAGAGGCCGCCCGGCGGCGCTGGTGTCAGGGCGCGGAGCCGGGATACTGGTCGCGGACGTCCGCGTCACCCGTCAGGAGAGGCTCGCATCATGCCCGAGCACATATCCACGCCCGATCCGGCGTCCGGACCCGCGCCCGGGCCCCGGCCCGACCCAGGGCTCTTCGGGCCCGCCTCCGTGACCTGGCAGGCACACTCCGACCCCATGATGTGGATCGCCGGTATCCGCGCCCTCTACCTCCAGGCCCTGCACCCGCGCGCCGTCCGCGGTGTCATGGAGAACTCCGACTTCCGCAAGGACGCCTGGGGCCGCCTCATGCGCACCGCCAACTTCGTCGGCACCACGACCTACGGCACCACCGAGGTCGCCGAGAAGGCGGGCGCCCGCGTGCGGAAGATCCACACGATGCTCCAGGCCACCGACCCCGAGACGGGGGAGCGCTACGGCGTCGACGAGCCCGAACTGCTGCTCTGGGTGCACTGCGCGGAGATCGACTCCTACCTCCACGTCGTACGCTGCTCGGGCCTCCGCCTCACCGACGCGCTGGCCGACCGCTACGTCGACGAACACCGGCAGAGCGCCCGCCTGGTCGGCCTCGACCCCGCGGACGTACCCGCGTCGACGGCCGAACTCGCCGCCTACTTCGAGGAGATGAGGCCCCGGCTCGCCGCCGGACGGGATGCCCGCGCCGTCGACGACTTCCTGCAGCGCCCGCCGACACACCCCCTGCTCGTCCCGGCGCGCGACCTGCTGTGGCGGCGCGTCGCGAACCTGGCGTACGCGTCCCTGCCGCCGTACGCCCACGCCCTGTACGGCAGGGCCGCCCCACCACCCGCCACGGTCACCCGCCGCCTCGTCCTCACCGGCACCGTCCTGCGCCGCATCCCCGCGCGTGTGCGCTGGCAACTCCCGCCCAAGCACATCCTGCGTGCCGTGGCCCGACTCGGTCCCGGCAGCCGCCCCGCCCCGTACAAACTCCACAGACGGAACGCCATACTGGACGGGCCGGGGAGGGCGCAGCGAGGCAACGGGGGCGACAACACGAGATGGCGGACACCAGGCTGATCCAGAGCCGGTACCGGCTCCTGGATCTGATCGGGCGCGGCGGTATGGGCGAGGTGTGGCGGGCGCGCGACGAGTCGCTCGGCCGCCAGGTCGCCGTCAAATGCCTCAAACCGATGGGGCACCAGCACGATCAGGCCTTCGCGGGTGTGCTGCGCGAGCGCTTCCGGCGCGAGGCGCGCGTCGCGGCGGCGCTCCAGCACCGAGGCGTCACCGTCGTCCACGACTTCGGCGAGTCCGACGGCGTCCTGTACCTCGTCATGGAACTCCTCGAAGGGCGCAACCTCAGCCAGCTCCTCGAGGACAACAAGCAGCACCCCTTGCCGGTCGCCGACGTCGTGGAGATCGCCGACCAGGTCGCCGCCGCCCTCGCGTACACCCACGAACAGGGCATCGTGCACCGGGACCTGAAGCCCGCGAACATCATGCGGCTCGCCGACGGCACGGTGAAGATCTGCGACTTCGGCATCGCACGCCTCGGCGCCGACATCGGCTTCACCTCCCGGCTGACCGGCACCGGCATCGCGATGGGCACCCCGCACTACATGTCGCCCGAGCAGATCGGCGGCGACCCCGTCGACCAGCGCAGCGACCTCTACTCCTTCGGCTGCGTGCTCTACGAGATCGCCACCGGCGCCCCGCCGTTCGACCTGGAGGACGCCTGGGCCGTCCTCGTCGGACACCGCGACACCGCACCCGAACCACCCCGCAGGCACCGCGGCGAACTGCCCGAGTACCTCGACCGGATCGTCCTCGACCTGCTCGCCAAGGAGCCCGGCGACCGCCCGCCCGACGCCCGGGAGCTCGGCCGCCGCATCGCCGCGGGCCGCACCTCGCTCACGTACGTCCCGACCGTCGCCACGCCCCCCGTGCACCGCCGCCACGACCACCTGCCGCCGCACGAACCGCGGCTGCCTTCCTGGACACGCGGCATGACCACCGGGCACAAGGCGAGCGGCGCGTCCGTGCTGCGCACCACCCCGCCCGACGCGGCCGCGGGCCTGACCGGCGAATGGATCCCACGCGTCGACGCCCGCCGCGCCGCGGCCCCACGCCAGCCCGAACGGCCCACGCCCTCACCGGAATTGGTCGCCACTCTCACGAGTCGCCACAACGCGGGCCTCAGCCTGGGGCGGCTCGGCCGCTGGGCCGAGGCGGGCGAGGTGCACCGCGCGGTCGCCGCCGAACGCGAGCACGCCCTCGGCCCCGACCACCCCGACACGCTCGCCAGCCGCTACGAGGTCGGCTTCACCCTCAGCCGCACCGGCCGCGCCGCCGACGCACTGCGCGAGTACGACCGCGTGGCGCGAGGCCGGGAGCGGACGCTCGGCCCCGACCACCAGGACACGCTTGCCGCGCGCCAGGAGATGGCGTACGTCCTGGGCCAGCTCGGACGGCACTTCGAGGCCCACCAGACGTACACCTCGGTGCTCGCCGCCCGCGAGCGCACGGCGGGCCCCGACCACCCGGACACGCTGCGCTGCCGCCACAACCTCGCGTACAACCTGAGCCGCCTCGGCCGCCTCGAGGACTCCTACCAACTGGCCGAGGAGGTCGCGGCGGCCCGCGCACGGGTGCTCGGCCCGACCCACCCGGACACGCTCGTCACCCGCTACGAAGTGGCTTACGCACTAGGCCAGTTGGGCCGCTGGCCTGAGGCCCTGCAGACCTACCGCGAAGTCGCCGAAGCCCGCGTGCGGGCCCTCGGCGCCGACCACCCCGACACGTTGACCGCCCGCTACGAGGTCGGGATAAGCCTCGGCAGGCTCGGCCGCAGCGCCGAGGCGCTGGAGCTGTACCGCGACCTGATCGACGACCGCACGCGCGTCAACGGCCCCGCCGACCCCGAGACGCTGCGCGCCCGGCACGGGTTCGGGGTGAATCTGGGACGCCAGGGCCGCTGGGAGGAAGCACTCGCGGAGGCCCGTGACGTGTGCGCCATCCGCGAGCGGGTCCTCGGCGCCGACCACCCCGACACGCTGGTGAGCCGCCGCGAGGTCGCCGTCGGCCTCGGCTGGCTCGGCCGCTGGGCCGACGCGCTCACCGAATACCGCAGGGTCGCCGCCGCCCGCGAGCAGGTCCTCGGCGCCGACCACCCCGACGCGCTCGCCAGCCGCAACGACGAGGCCCACTGTCTGGAACAGCTGGGCCGCGGCACCGAGGCCGTCGAGCTCTACCGCCGGGTGGCGGCGCTCCGGCAGCGGCGGGGCGCCGGAAGCCACTGAGGCTCCGACGGAGTCGACCGCACCGGCGTACGGGCGCAGGATGGAGATAGCGCAGACAGAAGGAGGTGCGGCGCCATGTCGAAGTTCATGGACGTCCACCACGGGATGAACGGCATCACGGCGGAGGACCTGAAGAAGGCCCACGAGGCAGATCTCGCCATCGAGAAGGAAGAAGGCGTCCACTTCGAGAAGGCATGGGCGGACCCGCAGTCCGGCACGGTCTACTGCCTCTCCGAAGCACCGTCGGCCGAAGCGGTCCAGCGCATCCACGAACGCGCGGGCCACCGGGCCGACGAGGTCCACCCGGTGCCCCTGACCGTCTGACCCGAGCCCCGGGTCAGGGCAGCGGCGGGGACGAGCCCGGTGGGACGAGGCCGCTCTGGTAGGCCGCGGCCACCGCCTGGGCGCGGTCGCGCACGCCGAGTTTCAGGAGGATCCGGCCGAGGTGGGTCTTGACCGTCGCCTCGCCGATGAAGAGGTGGGCGGCGACCTCGGCGTTGGAGAAGCCGTGCGCGACCAGGACGAGTACCTCGCGCTCGCGTCCGGTGAGCGCCGCCAGCTCCTCGGGTGCGGGCCTGATCCGCTCCGGCCGCGCGGCGAACTCGGCCAGCAGATCGGAGGTCACCGCGGGGTCCAGCCAGCCGTCCCCGGCGGCGAGCGCCCGGACCGCGCCGACCAGTTCGTCGGGGGCCGCGTCCTTGAGCAGAAAGCCGGAGGCGCCGGCCCGCAGCGCCTGATAGACGGCCTCGCTGACGTTGTACGTCGTCAGCACGAGCACCCGGGCCTCGCCGGGGAAGGCGTCGGCGGTGATCCGCCGGGTCGCCTCGACACCGTCCATGCCGGGCATCCGCACGTCCATGACGACGACCTCGGGGCGCAGCTCGGCCGCGAGGGCCACGGCCTCGTCGCCGTCCGCGGCCTCGCCCACCACCTCGATGTTCTTCTCGCCGGTGAGCAGCATGGCGAGCGCGGAGCGGACCATCGCCTGGTCGTCCGCGAGCAGTACCCGGATCATGACGCGGCCTCCTGCCGGAAGTGTTCCTCTGTCGGCAGGGTGGCGGCGACACGGAAGCCACCCTCCCCGGTGGGCCCGGCGGCGAACGTGCCGCCGCACACGGCCACCCGCTCACGCAGCCCGATCAGCCCGTGCCCCGTCGAGAGCGCGGAGCGGACGGCCGCCGGAGTGCCCCGGCCGTCGTCGGTGACCTCGACGCTCAGCAGCCCGTCGGCCCCGCGCCAGTCGAGGCGTACGACCGTGGCCGCTCCGGGACCCGCGTGCTTGGCCGCGTTGGTGAGCGCCTCCTGCACCAGCCGGTACGCGGTCAGGTCCACGCTCCTCGTGAGCGCCGCGGGGACGCCCGTCACCGCCACACGGGCGTCGAGACCCGCCTGGCGCACCCCGTTGAGGAGCGGGTCCAGGTCGGCGAGCCCGAAGCCGGCCCCCTCGGCGGCGAGCCGCTCACCGTCGGTGCGCAGCACCAGCAGCATGTGCCGCAGCTCCGCTACGGCCGTCTTGCCGCTCGACTCGATCTGATCGAGCGCGCGCTCGACCCGGTCCGGGTCGGTCCGCAGCACATGGCGGGCGCCTCCCGCCTGCAGCACCATGACGGTGACCGCGTTGGCGACGATGTCGTGCAACTCCCGCGCCGTGCGCGCCCGTTCGGTCAGGATCGCCTCCTGGGCGCGGGCCAGCGCGAGCCCGTCCCTGGCGGCCGCAGCCCGCCCCGCCCGCACCCACCGGCCGACGCCCCACACCTCCAGGTTGAGCAGTCCGTAGAAGCAGGCCACCCCGAGCAGGGAGGTCAGCCGCTCCGCGGCGGGTACGTCGGCGAGCGCCGCCCGCACCGACAGCGCGACCGGCACCGTCACGCAGACCAGCGCGGGCACGGCCCACCGGGCGCTCTGCAGGGCGGCGACGGTGTACAGCGCGGCGAGCAGCGCCAGAGTCGGGCTGTAGTCGAACACCGCGGCGAACGTGAGCAGTTCACCGCCGAGGGCATGGGCCCACACGCAGCAGAACACCGTACGGGGGGCGCGCCGCCGCGCCGCGAGCACCGCGTAACCGAGGACGGCGTACCCGACCGTGAGCAGCCGGTCGGCCGTGTCGACGTTCGGGAGCGCGAAGTCCGAGAAGAGGAACAGGTCGGGCAGCAGCAGGGCGGCGGCGAGCACCGAGTCCTGGACGGCGGGCGCCGCCCGGTACAGGGACAGCCCGCCGAGGGTGGCTCCGGTCCCGGCGGCCATCACGGTCCGGTCGGCGGGTGCGGGTCGTCGCGGTCGGGGTCGTCACGGTGCGGGGCATCACGGCGCGGGGCACCGCCGTGCGGCGGGCGCGGGTCGTCGGGGCGGGGCGGGTGGGGCAGGCATGTGCGGATGACCCGGCAGGGGCCGGCCGCGAAGGCGTCGAACGCCTCGAAGGCGCCGGACGCCCCGGACCTGTCCTCGGTCGCCCCGGCCCGGCCCGCCTTCCCGGGCCGGTCGGGCACCGGCGCGTCGTAGCCGAGCGTGCGCATCGCCGCCCACAGGTCGCCGCCCTCGGCGTGCAGTACCTCGGCCAGCCGGCGCTGGGTGGAGGGCTCGGCGCGCACCACGTACCGCGACCGCCCCGCCAGCCGGACCACACTGGCTCGCACGCCCGGCGCGGGGTCGCCGGAGCCGAGGTGCTCCACGTCGGACACGGCGATCCGCTCCACCGGGCCGCAGCCCGCGGGCACCGGCGCGATCACCGCGACCAGCGCTCCCGGCGGCCGGACGAGGAGCGGCGGCGGATCAGGGACGAGGAGCGCGTCCCTGTCGACGAGGAGCGCCCGGGCGCCGATCGGTTCGAGGGTGACGTCCGCAGCCGTGACCAGCACGGTTGCCTCGTCCATGGGGTCGGTCCAGTCGCTCATGGACCCATGAAACTTTCTCTTCCCCACGCAGAAACGTACCCCCTGGGTCGTACACCCGTAATCCACTCCGGAGTGGACGCGAGGGTAGCCCTGATGCGCGCATTCTCATGGGTGTCGGAAACACGTCCGACGTCGAGAAGGACCCGGGAGACAGTCATGGGATACCAGGTCAAGTTCTACCAACTGCGGTGCATCGAGACCGAGGACAACGGCGAGGACGAGCTGTGGGTGGACTTCCGCGGCCAGCGCGTCTGGGGCCGCGGTGACATCAACAACGGCCAGGTCATCAACGTCAACAACGGGCCGTTCACGATGGTCAACAGCGGGGCCGACGTCGTCTCCATGTGGGACAAGGACGACTTCGACCCGGACGACCACCTGGGCGACTTCCACATCAGCCCCGCCGTCTCGGGACGCGGCGAGCAGGTCGCCGTGTTCCGCAACAACGGTGCCCACTACACCCTCACCTACGAGGTGCGGCCGGACAACTGGTAGGCCGCTTCCGGACGCCCCCATGACCATGGGTGCGTACACGGCCCCCGGCGCCGGGGGCCGTGTTAGGAAGAGCCATGCCTGATCGTGATGCGTACGACGCCGTCATCGTCGGCGGTGGCCACAACGGTCTTGTCGCCGCCGCCTATCTCGCCCGCGCCGGACGGTCCGTCCTGCTCCTCGAGCGGCTCTCCGCGACCGGCGGCGCCGCCGTCTCCAGCCGGCCCTTCCCTGGGGTCGACGCGCGGCTCTCCCGCTACTCGTACCTGGTCAGCCTCCTCCCCAAGAAGATCGTCCGGGACCTCGACCTCGACTTCCGGGTGCGCACCCGCACCGTGTCCTCCTACACGCCGACCGAGCGCGACGGCCGCCCCACCGGCCTGCTCGTCGGCGGCGGCGAGGCCCGCACCCGGCAGGCGTTCGAGCGGCTCACCGGCGGCCGGCGCGAGTACGACGCCTGGCGCGACTTCTACGCCATGACCGGGGAGGTCGCCCGCCGCGTCTTCCCCACGCTCACCGAACCCCTGCCGAGCCGCGCCGCGCTGCGCACCCGCGTCGACGACGACACCGCGTGGCGCACCCTCTTCGAAGAGCCGATCGGCACCGCGATCGAGGAGCGCTTCGCCGACGACCTGGTGCGCGGCGTCGTCCTCACCGACGCCCTCATCGGCACGTTCGCCGACGCCCACGACCCGTCCCTGCGCCAGAACCGCTGCTTCCTCTACCACGTCATCGGCGGCGGCACCGGCGACTGGAACGTGCCCGTCGGCGGCATGGGCGCCCTCACCACGGCCATCGCCGACTCGGCGCGCGTGTCGGGCGCCCGGCTGCGGACCGGATGCGAGGTGACGCGGATCGCCACCGACGGGCGGCGCGCCGAGGTGACGTACGCGACGGAGGACGGCGAGCGGACCGCGGGCGCCCGCCACGTCCTCGTCAACGCGTCGCCGCAGGCCCTCGCCGAGCTCCTCGGCGAGGAGCCGCCACCGCCCGCCGAAGGCGCCCAGTTCAAGGTCAACATGCTGCTCAGACGGCTGCCGCGGCTGCGCGACACGTCCGTCGACCCGCGCGAGGCGTTCGCCGGCACCTTCCACATCGCGGAGGGGTACGAGGAGTTGGCGGCCGCGTACGCCCAGGCCGCGGCCGGCACGCCACCCGCCGCGCCGCCCTCCGAGATCTACTGCCACTCCCTCACCGATCCGACGATCCTCGCCCCCGACCTCGTCGAGAGCGGCCACCAGACCCTCACCCTCTTCGGGCTGCACACACCGGCACGGCTCTTCGCCCGCGACAACGACGCCGTACGCGCCGACCTCCTGAAAGCGACCCTCGCCCAACTGGACGCACACCTCGCCGAGCCGATCGCCGACTGCCTGGCCCTCGACGCCGAAGGACACCCCTGCGTCGAGGCGAAGACCCCGCTCGACCTGGAGCGTGACCTGCGGCTGCCCGGCGGCAACATCTTCCACCGCGAGCTCGCCTTCCCCCACGCTGAGGAGAACGCCGCCGCGGAGGGCGCCGGGCGCTGGGGAGTGGAGACCCGGCATCCGAACGTCGTGCTGTGCGGCGCGGGCGCGGTGCGCGGGGGCGGCGTCAGCGGCATCCCCGGGCACAACGCCGCGATGGCGGTCCTGGAGGCCTTGGGCTGACGAGGCACCGAGGGCTACGGGGACGGGGAGGCCGACGGCTACGGGGACGCGGGGAGCGGCGCGCCGCCGAAACCGATCTCGTTCCCGTCGGGGTCGCGGTACGTGGCCTTGCGGACGCCGTTCGCGTACGTCTCCCGCACGGCGGGCCGCAGGCCCCGGTCGGCGATCTGCTCGACACGCGTGTCGAAGTCACCGGCGAAGACGGTGTGGCGGGCATGGCCCGCGTGCTCGGGCAGCTGCTCGATGTACAGATAGCGGTGTTCCGCGAGCTCCCAGACGGCCTCGACGTCGTTCGGGCAGAAGGCGGGCGGCTCGCCGAGCAGGCGTTCGTACCAGTGCAGCGCTGACGCGTAGTCGCTGACCGGGATGCCTGAGAACAGTTCGATGGCCATGCCGCCATCGTAGGAACGCCGCCCCCTCACCGCGTGCCGACGTGATCGAAAGCGACGCTTGAGTCTCCAGTAGGGGGAGGCGTCAGAGTGAGCGCATGAACGGCGACATCCTCTACTCGATCGGCGAGCTGGCCCGGCGGACCGGGCTCACCGTCAAGACCATCCGGTTCTACTCCGACTCCGGCATCGTGACGCCGACGGACCGCAGCCCGGCCGGCTACCGGCTCTACGGCATCGACGCCGTCGCCCGCCTGGATCTCGTACGGACCCTGCGCGAACTGGGCATCGACCTGCCCACCATCCGCAAGGTCGTCGACCGGGAGGTGCCGCTCCAGGAAGTCGCCGCCGCGCACGCCGACGCGCTCGATGTACAGATACGGACCCTGCGCCTGCGGAGGGCGGTCCTGACCGTGGTGGCCGACCGCGGCTCCACGTCCGACGAAAAGGAGCTCATGAACCTCATGCACCGCCTCGCCCGCCTCTCCGAAGACGAACGCCACCGGCTGATCGACGGCTTCCTCGACACCGTTTTCGACGGCCTGCACGACCACCCCGCCTTCGCGGCGGTCATCCGCTCGTTGACGCCCGAGCTGCCCGACGAACCCGACGTCGAGCAGGTCGAGGCATGGGTGGAACTCGCCGGACTGCTGCAGGACCCCGACTTCCGCACCAGCATGCGGGGGATGGCCAGGAACCTGGCGACCGACCGTGCGCCGGACGACGCCATGGGCCTGCCCCGCATCCTGGCCGAAACCGTCCGCGCCCTGGCCGAACCGACGCTGAGGGACGGCATCGACCCCGAAGGGCCGCACGCCACCCCGATCGTCGAAGCACTCTCCGCCCACTACGCCCGCATCGTCGGCAGCCCCGACGACGACGCGCTCCGAGCGCGGCTCGCGACCCACCTCGACGGGATGAACGACCCCCGCAGGGACCACTACCTGCGGCTCCTCGCGGTCGTCAACGGCTGGCCCGCACCGGACAGCCTGGCTCCGGCACTCGACTGGGCCGTCCGCGCCCTGCGCGCCCGGAGCGGGGCGTGACGGATGCAGGCTCCTCCGCCCCTCGACTGTTCGACGGCTACCGCCAGTTGGCGGAGGTCACCGGCTTCCGGCGGATCGCGGTGCTCGGCACGGTGTCGAAACTCCCGGCCGGCATGACCGCCCTGAGCCTGCTGCTCCTGGTGGACCGGGACCATTCGTACGGCACCGCGGGGCTCGCCGTCAGCAGTCTCGCGATCGGGCAGGGCGTGACCGGGCCGCTGCGCGGGCGGCTCGTCGACCGGCATACGCCGCGCACGGTCCTGCTCTGCTGCCTCGCGGGACACCTGACGTCACTCGTCCTCCTCGTCCTCACGGTGTACGGGGGCGGCCCGGCCGCCGTGGTCCTGGTCCTCGCCGCCTGCGCGGGCGCCACGGCTCCTCCGGTCGCGGTCATGATGCGTACGGTCTGGCACCCGCTGACCGACAGCCGGACGCTCGCCACCGCGATGGCCCTGGACGCGGCCATGATGGGCGCCGCCCTCGTCACAGGCCCGGTGCTCGCCAGCTGGCTCAGCCTCTCCTTCTCGGCGGCCGCGCCGTTCGCCGTCATCGGCGCGATGACCACATGCGTGGTGCTCCTGCTGATCGGCTCACTTTCCGAGACACCTGGGCGAGGCGTGGGAGCGGGGCAGCCTGAGCCCGGGTCCGGGTCCACTCGGCAGTCCGAGTCCGAGTCCGAGTCCGAGTCCGAGACCGGGTCCACCCGGCAGTCCGTCCCGCCCCGCACACCGGAAAGCCACCCCACCCCCCTCGCCTCCGTGCCCCTGCGGCGCCTCCTCGCCGCCAACGGTCTCTTCGTCGCCGCCGTCACCGCCGCCGACGTCGTCCTGCCGATCTACGCGGCAGAGCACGGCGCGGCCCCGTACACCGGCCTGTACCTGGCAGCACTCTCCGTCGGCAGCGTCCTGGGGAGCCTGGCCCTCGGAGTCGCTCCCTCGCTGCTGTCAGGCGGCGGCGGCCGCGGCCCCGGGCTCTCCGGGCTGCTCTGCGCCTTCGCGGTGGGCGGGGGCGCCCTGGCCGTGGCCGCCCGGTTCTCCCCGACGGCGGTCCTGGTCGTCTGTCCGGTGGCCGGGCTGGTCATCGGCGGAACCTTCGGGGCCCTGCGGACGCTCGGGGGAGATCTCGCGCCCCCGGGAAGGACGACCGAGACGATGTCCTGGCTCGCGAGCGCCGACACGGCGGGCGCGGCGGTGGGCGCCGCGGCGGTGGCGCAGCTGGCGGGCGCGGCGGGCAGCGGGACGGCGCTCCTGCTGGTGCCCACGGCGGCCGCCCTGGCGGTGGCCATCTGCGGCGGCTGGCACGTGCAGGCGGGCCGGGGCGGGGGTCGGGTGGCCCGCAAGTCCGGCGAGCCAAAGCCGATCTGACACCGCATCAGAAAATCTCTTCCCTCGGATGGGCGGCTGCGGCATCCTGCGCCCATGCAGACGGAGTTGAGCAAGAAACTGGGGATCGAGCACGCCATCTTCGGCTTCACGCCCTTCCCCGCGGTGGCCGCCGCCATCAGCAGGGCGGGCGGGTTCGGGGTGCTCGGCGCAGTCCGCTACACGGCGCCGGACGAGCTGGCCAGGGATCTCGACTGGATCGAGGAGCACGTCGACGGGCGGCCGTACGGCCTCGATGTCGTCATGCCCGCCAAGAAGGCCGAGGCCCAGGACGGTCAGGCGCTGACCGAGGCCGACGTAGAGGCGATGATTCCGGAGGGGCACCGGCAGTTCGTCAGGGACACCCTGGCCAAGCACGGTGTGCCCGAGCTCGCAGAGGGCGAGGCGTCCGGCTGGCGCATCACCGGCTGGATGGAGCAGGTCGCCCGCAGCCAACTCGACGTCGCCTTCGACTACCCGATCAAACTGCTCGCCAACGCGCTCGGATCGCCACCGGCCGACGTCGTCCGGCGCGCCCACGACCACGACATCCTCGTCGCCGCCCTCGCGGGCAGCGCCCGGCACGCCCGCAAGCACGCGGAGGCGGGCATCGACATCGTCGTCGCCCAGGGGTACGAGGCGGGCGGCCACACCGGTGAGATCGCCTCCATGGTGCTCACCCCCGAGGCCGTCGACGCGGTGGCGCCGCTGCCGGTGCTCGCCGCCGGGGGCATCGGCAGCGGGCAGCAGATCGCGGCCGCGCTCGCGCTCGGCGCGCAGGGCGTCTGGCTCGGCTCGCTGTGGCTCACCACCACGGAGGCCGACCTGCATTCGCCCGCCCTCACCCGCAAGCTGCTCGCGGCCGGCTCCGGTGACACGGTCCGCTCCCGTGCCCTGACCGGGAAGCCGGCCCGGCAGCTGCGGACGCGGTGGACCGACGCCTGGGACGACCCGGCGGGGCCGGGGACGCTGCCGATGCCGTTGCAGGGGCTGCTGGTCGCCGAGGCCGTCTCGCGCATCCAGAAGTACGAGGTGCAGGACCTGCTCGGCACGCCGGTCGGGCAGATCGTCGGCCGGATGAACAGCGAACGCGGCGTCCAGGCCGTCTTCGACGATCTGACGCGCGGCTTCGAGCGGGCAGTCGACCGTGTCATCCGCATCGCGGGAAGGGAAGGCAAGTCGTGAGCACACCGACCGACAACGCCCCGCCGAACGGCTTCTGGGCCCAGGCCACGGCCGACCCCGGCCGCACCGTCCTCATCACACCGGACGGCGAGGAGTGGACGGCGGGCCGACTGCACGGCGCCGTCAACCAGTTGGTGCACGGGCTGCGAGCCGCGGGCCTGGAGCGCGGCGACGCGTTCGCCGTCGTGCTGCCCAACGGCGTGGAGTTCTTCACCGCGTACCTCGCCGCCTCCCAGGCCGGTCTCTACCTCGTCCCCGTCAACCATCACCTGGTCGGCCCCGAGATCGCCTGGATCGTCGCCGACTCGGGCGCCAAGGTGCTGATCGCGCACGAGCGGTACGGGGACGCCGCGATCGCGGCGGCCGACGAGGCGGGCCTCCCGGCGAGCCACCGCTACGCGGTCGGAGACGTGCCCGGCTTCCGCCCCTACGCCCAACTCCTGGACGGACGGCCCGAGTCAGCGCCCGCCGACCGCACGCTCGGCTGGGTCATGAACTACACCTCGGGCACGACGGGCCGCCCCCGCGGCATCCGCCGCCCGCTCTCCGGCAAGCTCCCCGAGGAGTCGTACCTCGGGGGCTTCCTCGGCATCTTCGGGATCAAACCCTTCGACGGCAACGTCCACCTGGTCTGCTCGCCGCTCTACCACACGGCGGTCCTGCAGTTCGCGGGCGCCGCCCTGCACATCGGCCACCCGCTGGTCGTGATGGACAAGTGGACGCCCGAGGAGATGCTCCGGCTCATCGACGTGCACAAGTGCACGCACACGCACATGGTGCCGACCCAGTTCCACCGGCTGCTCGCCCTGCCCGAAGCGACCCGGGCCGCGTACGACGTGTCGTCGATGCGGCACGCCATCCACGGGGCCGCGCCCTGCCCCGACCACGTGAAGCGCGCCATGATCGACTGGTGGGGCGAGTGCGTCGAGGAGTACTACGCGGCCAGCGAGGGCGGCGGCGCCTTCGCCACCGCGCAGGACTGGCTGAAGAAGCCGGGCACAGTCGGAAAGGCCTGGCCCATCAGTGAGTTGGCGGTGTACGACGACGGCGGGAACATCCTCGGCCCCGGCGAACTGGGCACCGTCTACATGAAGATGTCCACCGGCGGCTTCTCGTACCACAAGGACGAGTCGAAGACGAAGAAGAACCGCATCGGCGACTTCTTCACCGTCGGCGACCTCGGCCTCCTCGACGAGGACGGCTACCTCTTCCTGCGCGACCGCAAGATCGACATGATCATCTCGGGCGGGGTCAACATCTACCCCGCCGAGATCGAGTCGGCGCTGCTCACCCACCCCGCGGTCGCGGACGCCGCCGCCTTCGGCATTCCGCACGACGACTGGGGCGAGGAGGTCAAGGCCGTCGTCGAGGTCGCCGAGGGCCGGACCGCCGACGACGCGCTCGCCGCCGAGATCCTCGCCCACTGCGAGCACCGCCTCGCCGGCTACAAGCGCCCGAAGAGCGTCGACTTCATCGACACGATGCCGCGCGACCCCAACGGCAAACTCTACAAACGCCGCCTGCGCGAGCCGTACTGGGAGGGCCGCGAACGCACGCTGTGACGACCGCGTCGCGAACGGCGCGAGGCCGGGCCCGCCGCTGGTCGCGCGGGGGCCCGGCCTCGTCACAGCGGCCGGCGAAAAGGCTTCAGCGGCGCTCGCGCACCCGCACCACCTTCAGGGCCGGGTCGCCGAGAATGTCCTTCTCGCAGAAGCGTGACGTCACCCACCGCTCCTTCGCGTACAGCCTCGTCTGGTCGCTGTAGTGCGGGGAGTTGGGGTTGGAGGACTGGGAGTACGACAGGAGGGTGCGGGCCTCGGGGCAGCGGTTCTTGTTCCAGCCGACCGCCTGGATGTGGCTCGAACCGTGGGCGACCTCCGTGTAGCCCTTCTCCTTGTCCCAGCCGGCCTCGATCTTGTTCCACACACCGAGGGATTCCGTACCGCCGGAGACCGGGATGTGCTTGCCGCCGCGTACGACGTACTGGTTCTTGCCCAGCGGCGCGTCCAGCGCGATGCCTGCCGAGGTCAGCTCGGTCACCGCGTCGGCCAGTGCGGTCCCGAAGCCCGGCCGTGTGGTGTCGAGCGTGTTCGGGGTGCGCACCGGGTCGGCCGCCGAGAACGGCACCTTCCAGAGCTGTGCGTTCGGCACGGCCGCCGTCAGCTTGCGCCAGAAGCGGTCGAAGAGCAGGGCGCCGCGGCTGTCGGTGTCCATCGTGCGGTCCCAGCGGGCGAGGACCGTGCAGGCCTTGAGTATGTCAACTTGCCTGCCGTCGCTGCCCGTTGCCGTGCCGCCGGGCAGGGCCGCGCACGCCTTCGCCGTGTCGGCCGCCGCGAGGTCGGCCGCGGGCACGCGGTTCGCGAACTGCTGGCGCCACAGGTCCCGGACCGTGAGGTCGCCCTTCTCCGCCATCGCCGCCACGTCCTCGATGGCGCCGCGAGTACGCATCGAACGCTGCGTGCCGATGGTGCCGAAGATCCGCTCGTAGCCGGTGATCGGCTTGTCCGCGTTGGTCAGCCAGGCGCTGTCGTTGGAGTTCTCCGCGTACGGGGCGTCCGTGAGGGTCGGCATCCGCGACGGGCCGAAGATGCCGGGCTGCACGGCGTCCTTGTCCGAGCCGAGCGCGCACGCGCCGCGCGAGCCGTCGAGGACGGCGACGCCCGATGCCGGGTAGGTGACCTTGCCGAGCGGCGTGCTGCACCGCCGCGCCAGGTCGTCGGTGATGCGGGGGAGTACCTGGGACTGGCTGAGCAGCGAGTGGCCGTGGCGGTCGGCGGCGACGGTGTTCACCCACGGGAGCCCCTGGGTGTCGCGCAGCGACTTGAGGATGCCGGCGGTGGAGCGGGCCTTGCCGAAGCCGAGGTCGGTGTCGCTGCCGCGCAGGTTCACGGCGTTGGGGTCATTGAGGGCGTACGCCGTGGTCGAGGACCAGGGCAGCGGGAGCTGGGGGCCGAGGCCGGTGACGACGGGTCCGTAACGGGTCCACCACTGGGTGCGGGTGACGCGCCCGCCGTCCTTGACCGGCACCGTGACCGTGCGCTTCGTCATCCGGTGCGGCTTGCCGTCGACCAGGTAGGTGGTGGGGTCGGCGGGGTCCAGCGTGAGCTGGTGCAGGTTCAGGGTGACGCCGGTCGCGACCGTGTGGCTCCACGCGACATCGCCGTTGAAGCCGATGTTGACCACGCTCGTGCCGAGCAACGAACCACCGGACACGTTGAGTTCGCCTGGGATGGTCTGCTGCGACTGCCAGAAGCGGCGGCCACCCTGCCAGGGGTAGTGCGGGTTGCCGAGCAGCAGCCCCCTGCCGTTCGCGGTGGTCTCTCCGCTGAACGCGACGGCGTTGGAACCCATGTCGGCGTCCTGCGCGGAGAACAGCTCGCGGGCCGCCCTCGCCGTACGCTGCGGATCGGGCGCCGGGACCGCGTCCGCCGTGGCGCCCGGCGGGGCGGCGGCCGTGATGCCGTCGATCCCGCGCCCCTGCCCGCCGAGCACCTGCACGGCGAAGCCCTGCCTGGCCACGTCCAGCGCGCTGATCGGACGCACCCAGTCGGCCTTCGCGCAGGCCGGGTCGGTGATGCGGTTCTGCTTCAGCCAGGCGTTGTACCCCGCGGCGAAGCCGCGCATGAGGTCCTTGGCCCGGCGGCTCGGACCGGCGGGCGCCGGCTGGTCGAGGAGCTTCTCCACGGTCCCGGCCTTCCGCACGCCACGGAAGTACAGATCGCTGCTCAGGTTCGTGGACGCCGACGACAGGGCGGAGCCGGGGGAGGCGTCGGGCCCGAAGTGCCGGGAGCGCTCGCCGCGGACGGTCAGATAGCCGTCGGCGAGCGTGCACACCTGGTCGGCGGCCTGCGCCCAACCGGTACCGAAGCCGAGGCTCTTGTAGTCCTTCGCGAGGATGTGGGGAATGCCGTACTCGGTGTAGCGGACGGTCGCGTGCAGGCCGCCGCCGGAGGGGCGGGCCTCGCGGGGCGCGGCCCCCGCGCCGGACGCCGGCAGCAGGGCCACCGCCGTCAGCAGGGTGATTCCCACGGCCGCCGAGCGTCTTGTGCGGATGCGCATCGTGCCTCCCAACTGGGTTTCGGGAAGAAGCGGTTGAGCGTACCAAGCGGTTGGTCATTTGCGTTGCCCCTTGTCCCCGGCCTCTTGACCCCGGCGGCCGGGGGCCACAGGATCGCGCCATGACGGGTGTACGCGACAACACGGTCGACGGAGTCCTCAGGCGCAGCGCGCGCCGCACACCCGGGCGCACGGCCCTGCGCTACGGCGAACGGTCCTGGACGTACGGGGAACTCGACGACGCCGTGTCGCGGGCGGCCACCGCCCTGCGCGCCCACGGCCTGGCCCCCGGCGACCGCGTCGGCGCCTACGCCCACAACTCCGACGCCTATCTGATCGGCTTCCTCGCCTGCGCGCGGGCGGGCCTGGTCCATGTGCCGGTCAACCAGAACCTCACCGGCGACGACCTCGCATACATCGTCCGGCAGTCGGGCAGCTCCCTCGTTCTCGCCGACCCGGACATAGCCGGACGGCTGCCCGCCGACGTGCCCGTCCTGGCCCTGCGGGACGCGGACGACTCGCTGCTCACGCGGCTCGCCACGGCATCGGCGTACGAGGGCGAAGGCCCCTGCGGCGACGGCCTGGTGCAGCTGCTGTACACCTCGGGCACCACCGCCCTGCCGAAGGGGGCGATGCTCACCCACCGCGCCCTCGTCCACGAGTACGTCAGCGCGATCACCGCCCTGGACCTCAAGGAGACCGACAGGCCGGTCCACGCGCTGCCGCTCTACCACTCGGCGCAGATGCACGTCTTCCTCATGCCCTACCTCGCGGTCGGTGCCGAGAACACCGTCCTCGACGGGCCGGACGCCGAGCGGATCTTCGACCTCGTCGAGGCCGGCCGCGCCGACAGTCTCTTCGCGCCGCCGACCGTGTGGATCGGCCTCTCGCGCCACCCCGGCTTCGCGAGCCGTGACCTCGGGGCGCTGCGCAAGGCCTACTACGGGGCGTCGATCATGCCGGTGCCGGTCCTGGAGCGGCTGCGTGCCAGGCTGCCGGGGCTCCGGTTCTACAACTGCTTCGGGCAGAGCGAGATCGGTCCGCTCGCCACCGTCCTCGGGCCCGACGAGCACGAGGGCCGGCTCGACTCCTGCGGGCGGCCCGTCCTGTTCGTCGAGGCGCGCGTCGTCGACGAGCGGGGAAGGGAGGTGCCGGACGGCACCCAGGGTGAAGTGGTCTACCGCTCACCGCAGTTGTGCGAGGGCTACTGGGAGAAGCCGGAGGAGACCGCCGAGGCGTTCCGCGACGGCTGGTTCCGCTCCGGGGACCTCGCGGTGCGGGACGCCGAGGGGTACTTCACCGTCGTCGACCGGGTGAAGGACGTCATCAATTCCGGGGGAGTTCTCGTCGCGTCGCGGCAGGTGGAGGACGCGCTGTACGAACACGCGGGCGTCGCCGAGGCCGCCGTGATCGGACTGCCGGACGAGCGCTGGATCGAGGCCGTCACCGCCGTCGTCGTGCGCGGCGACAAGGAGCTCACGGAAGCCGAGCTGCTGGCCCACACACGCGAAAAGCTCGCCCACTTCAAGGCGCCCAAGAGGGTTCTCTTCGTGGACGAACTGCCGCGCAACGCCAGCGGGAAGATTCTCAAGCGGGAGCTGCGCTCCCGCTTCACGGTCGGCTGAGTCGGGGACCTGGCAGTGGGTCAGGCCCTGGCGTGATGTCGCTCGTCGTCCTGACCGGAACCGGTCCGGTTCGCCTCGTCCCTGACCAGCAGGGAGAGCAGGGAGGCGACGGCGAGCCCGGACTCGGCCGGGTGACGCAGCACCTTGGCCGGATCGATCTGGTATGTGTTGGTACGTCCCTCGCGGGTGTGAGAGAGGTAACCATCCTGCTCGAGGTCGGCAATGATCTTTTGGACGGCACGCTCCGTGAGCCGGCAGTGCGCGGCGATGTCACGGATACGGGCGTTGTGGTTGTCGGCGATGGCCGCCAGTACGCGGGCGTGATTGGTGAGAAAGGTCCATCCAGTGTGTGGCTCGGGCACTCCATCCATGCGTCAACTCTAGTGCTTGTCATTCACGGTTTCAAAAACACGTACTAGAGTTCATGTATTAGTTGACGTGTGTGTGGAATGAGAGGCAGCCTAGGAACGGCGGTAGGCAGCGACATGCACGAACATGAGGGAGAGGTCATGCCGGAACCCGCGTACTCACAGCGGCCCTTCGTGGAAAAGGGCAGCGAGCACGAGCAGGGCGGGAGTACGTCCACGGCCTCATCGCCGCCTGCGCCGCTCGATGCCGCCCCGGCGGGCTCCGGCGCCAGGAGGAGCCTGGCGCTGCGTGGCGAGCTCGATCTCGACACAGGTCAGTGGCTCCGGGCCGACCTGTTCCGTGCCCTCGCCCATGCGGCCGACGGGGTCGACCTGGACCTGGCGGAGGTGGAGTTCTGCGACTGCTCCGGCCTCAACATTCTGCTCACCCTGCGTCAGCACGCCGTGCAGCAGGGCAAGACCGTCGTCATCCGCTCCACCAGTCCCGCGGTGGAGCGGCTGCTCGACGTGACCGGCACCCGCCACCTGTTCATGCCTGCCGGCCGCGAGGACGACGATGACGGGCCGTGCCCCGTCGTCCACGAAGCGGTTCCGCCCGAGGGCGCCGAGCAGGATCTGCACCTGCTCGTGGCACAGCTGCGCCGGGCCATGGTGACCCGGCCGACCATCGACCTGGCCCGCGGCATCCTGATGTCGTCCTTCGTCCTGAGCCCCGAACAGGCCTGGGACGTGCTGGTCACCGCCTCCCAGAACACCAACATCAAACTGCACGTGCTGGCGGAGGCGGTGGTGAGCACCGTCGAGGGCGTCGCCCTGCCGGCCGCCGTGCGCAAGCAGATCGAGATCGCGGTCGCCAAGGCGAAGGCGGCGGCCGAGGCACCGCTGGGGGTGCCGCGCCCCGACGGTGCCGTCCGCGGGTCGGAGGTCCGCCGCACCCCGGGCAGTTTCCCTTGACCCGGTCGGATCCCGCACGGAAGAAGCGTGCGCCCCGGCGGGCCCGGTCCCGGTCCCGGAAGGCTGACGGGCGCCGGCTCAGTCCCGCGGATCGGCGTCCCGCAGATCGACGATCCGCTTGAACTTGCCCACCGACCGCTCCAGCGTCTCCGGGTCGACGATGTCCACGCCGACCGAGACACCGATGCCGTCCTTCACCGCGGCCGCGATCTCCCGGGCCGCCTCGGCGCGCCGCTCCGCCGGCGTGCCCGCACGCGCCTCCGCCCGTACCGTCAGTGCGTCCATCCGGCCCTCACGCGTCAGGCGCAGCTGGAAGTGCGGGGCGATGCCCGCCGTCCGCAGCACGATCTCCTCGATCTGCGTGGGGAAGAGATTGACGCCGCGCAGGATCACCATGTCGTCGCTGCGGCCCGTCACCTTCTCCATCCGCCGGAAGACCCGCGCCGTGCCGGGCAGCAGCCGCGTCAAGTCCCGTGTCCGGTAGCGGATCACGGGCATGGCCTCCTTCGTGAGGGCGGTGAACACCAGCTCGCCGCGCTCGCCGTCGGGCAGCACCTCGCCGGTGATGGGGTCCACCACCTCCGGATAGAAGTGGTCCTCCCAGATGTGCAGCCCGTCCTTGGTCTCCACGCACTCCTGCGCGACACCCGGACCGATGACTTCGGAGAGGCCGTATATGTCCACGGCGTCGATCGCGAAGCGCTCCTCGATCTCGCGCCGCATCGCCTCCGTCCACGGCTCGGCGCCGAAGATGCCGACCCGCAACGAGGTCGTACGGGGATCGACGCCCTGCCGCTCGAACTCCTCCAGGAGCGTGAGCATGTACGACGGGGTGACCATGATGATCTCGGGGCGGAAGTCCTGGATCAGCCGCACCTGGCGCGCCGTCATGCCGCCGGAGGCGGGGATCACCGTGCACCCCAGCCGCTCGGCTCCGTAGTGCGCGCCGAGGCCGCCGGTGAACAGCCCGTACCCGTACGCCACATGGACCTTGTCGCCGGGGCGGCCGCCCGCGGCGCGGATCGAGCGCGCCACCACGTCCGCCCACATGGAGAGGTCCTGCTCCGTGTACCCGACGACCGTCGGCAGGCCCGTCGTACCGCTCGACGCGTGCAGCCGGCGCACCTCCGACTGCTCCACCGCGAACATCCCGAACGGATAGTTGGCCCGCAGGTCGTCCTTGGTGGTGAAGGGGAACCGGGAGAGGTCGGCGAGCGAACGGCAGTCGTCGGGGCGCAGGCCCGCCTTGTCGAACGCCGCGCGGTAGAACGGGACGTTCTCGTACGCGTGCAGCAGGGTGTCCTGGAGGCGCTCCAGCTGCAGGGCCCCGAGCTCGCGCGGGCCGAGCCGTTCCGCCGCGTCCAGCAGTGGCGGCATACGCGTCATAGGGAATGCTCCCGTCCTGAACGGGCGACCGATCATTCGGTCGTCGATCTTCTGTGAAGCTCAGTAATCCAGGCACGGGCGTGGGCGTCAAGAGATCTCGCACAGCGGCTTTGAGCTGCGGCGCGAGGGCATGAGCCACGGTCATGGGCCACCACGGGGGACGCCGTTGTCCGGGCGGGGCACCGGCGCGGGGACGGCGTTGCCCGGGCGGGGCACCGGATGTGATCATCATCGCCATGCCGACATTCAGCGCGTACGACGGGACGAAGCTCGCCTACCACGAGAAGGGCGACGGCGAACCGCTGCTCTGCGTGCCGGGCGGCCCCATGCGCGCCTCCGCCTACCTCGGTGACCTCGGCGGCCTCACCGCGCACCGCCGCCTGATCCTGCTCGACCTGCGCGGCACCGGCGACTCCGCGGCGCCGGACGATCCGGCGACGTACCGCTGCGACCGGCTCGTCGACGACGTCGAGGCGCTGCGTGAACACCTGGGGCTCGATCGGATCGACCTGCTCGGCCACTCTGCGTCCGGCAACATCGCCACGCTGTACGCGGCCCGCCACCCGAAGCGGATCCGCACGCTCGTCCTGATCACCCCGGCCACGCACTCCCTCGGCCTCACGGTCACCGACCGGGACCACCGCGACGCCGCGGCGCTGCGCGCGGACGAGCCGTGGTACCCGGCCGCCGAGGCCGCGCTGCGGGAGATCGCCGCCGGCCGCAGTATCGCCGAGGTGGCGGACGCCCTCGCGCCCCTCGCCTACGGACGCTGGGACGCGGCGGCGCAGGCGCACCGGGCGGCGAGCGCCACGGAGAAGAACGCCGAAGCGGCGGCCGCCTTCTACGGAGACGGCGCCTTCGACCCGCCCGCCACCCGTGCCGCACTCACCGACCTGGCCGCGCCCGTCCTCGTCCTCGCGGGGGAGTGGGACGGGGGCCCGAACCCCGCGCATGCCGAGGAGTTCGCCGCGCTCTTCCTCCACGGAGTCCACCAAGTGCAGCCGCGTGGCGGACACTTCCCGTGGCTGGACGACCCGGAGTGGTTCGTGCGGCGGGTCGAGGGATTCCTCGCGCAGGACTGACAGCATCACACTCACCGCTTCCCAGGGGGCTCTCGTGCGTTTCGCCACTCACATCCGCCGCGTGCTCACCGCCGGGGCGCTGGCCGCCGGGCTGCTCGCGGGCGGCGGCCCGGCGGGCGCGCTACCGCTCCGGCCGCCCACCGAGTCCGCCGTCCCCGCCACGACCGCCACCTCCACGCCCCCGCAGGACCAACTCCGCTCCCTCGCCGAGCTGTCCGCGCGGCGCCTGGCCACCGCCGACCTCGTCGCCGCCGCCAAGTACGGCACCGACAGCCCCATCGACGACCCCGCCCGCGAGCGGCAGGTGCTGGACGCCGTGGCCGGGCACGCGAGGGAGCTCGGCGCCGACCCGGAGGCGACCGTACGGATCTTCCGCGACCAGATCGAGGCCAACAAGGCCGTGCAGCGCGGGTTGTTCCGGCGCTGGGACACCGACCCGTCCCGGGCCCCGGCCGACCGGCCCGACCTCGCCGAGGTCCGCGAGGAGATCAACCGCGTCAACGGCGCGCTGGTACGGGGCATCGCCGCGTCCTCGGCGGCGCGCACGGCGCCGTACTGCGGGGGTGTGCTGACCGCCGCGGCCGCGCGGGTACGGCACGAGGACCGGCTGGACGCGCTGCACTCCGCCGCTCTGGGGCGGGCGCTGCGCTCAGTCTGCGCGGGCTGACACCCGCCGCTCGTCGGATGGGCGCCGGTAGGCGAATCGTGGCATGAAGTACTGGGTGACGGTGCCGACCGCTACGGCGTACAGCACCGTGCCGACGCCGACGGTCCCGCCGAGCAGCCAGCCCACAGCGAGTACGGAGAGCTCGATGAGGGTACGGACCCGCCGCAAGGAACAGCCGGTCGCGGCGGCCGCACCGGTCATCAGCCCGTCACGCGGTCCGGGCCCGAAGCGGGCACCGACATAGACGGCGACGGACAGGCCGTTGAGGACCACCCCGGCGGCGAGCAGCCCGATCCGGGCGGGCAGCCCGAGGTGGCCGGGGAGGACGAGCAGGCCGAGGTCCGAAGAGACGGCGAGGACCGCGATGTTCGCGAAGGTGCCGAACGTCGGCCGCTGTCTGAGGGGTATCCACAGCAGCAGGACGAGCACCCCGAGCACGGCACTGATCGTGCCGAAGCTGAGCGGTGTGCGATGCTCCAGGCCCTCGTACAGAACGCTCCATGGGTTCACGCCCAGCGCGGCCCTGACCAGCATCGAGAGGCTGAACCCGTACAGGGCCAGGCCGAGGAGGAGTTGGGGCAGGCGTCTCGACGGGCGCTCGTGGAAAGGGACGTAGGAGATGTCCTGCCGCATGCCGGGGTGCCTCCGTGACGGGTGTGCGTGTGCGCGCCTCGCAAGCCACTTCCCTGCCCGCAAGGCCATTGCGGCCACTCTGTAGAGTGATTGGCCCGGAAAACACAGCCAATCCGAGCAGAATGGTGTGGTCGACAGCCGACATGGACCGACATGGACTCGGAGCGGGCCGTGGGTGACAGACCCGATGGCGCCGTGGGTGACAGATCCGATGGCACGGGCGGCGGCACCGGCCCGACGCTGGGCAGCCGCCGGCTCGCCGCGATGCTGCCCGACCCGGCCGCAGCCCGCCCCGCCTACCGCCACCTCGCCCAAGCGATCAGCGCACTGATCCTGGACGGGCGCATCGCCCCGCACATCAGGCTCCCCGCCGAACGCGAACTGGCCGCCGCCCTCGACACCAGCAGAACCACCGTCACCGCCGTGTACGACCTGTTGCGCGAGAGCGGCTACGCACACAGCCGACAGGGCGCAGGAACCTGGACGGCGCTGCCTGACGGCCGCGTGCCCAGCGGCGTCCGGCGGCTTCTCGCCCCCGAGGACACCGCGATCGACCTGGCCAGAGCCGCCCCCGGGCTGCCCGGACGGGAGCTGACCGACACCGTCACGCGCATCGCCCCACAACTGGCGGCACACGCGCACACCCCGGGCTATCACCCCTACGGCCTGCCGGAGCTCCGCGCCGCCGTCGCCGAGCGCTACACCCGGCGGGGGCTGCCCACGGTGCCCGAGCAGATCCTGGTCACCTCGGGCGCTCAACACGCGTTCACCCTCGTCCTGGGACTTCTCTGCGGTCCGGGCGACCGCGTCCTGGTGGAGAACCCGTCCTACCCGAACGCCCTGGAGGCCATGCGCCGCGCCCGACTGCGCACGGTGTCGGTGCCGGTGACCGAGGACGGCTGGGACATCGGCATCGTCGAGTCGGCCTTCCGCCGGGCGGCGCCCCGACTCGGCTGTCTCATCCCGGACTTCCACAACCCGACCGGCTGTCTCATGCCCGAGGAAGAGCGGGGCCGGGTCGCGCGGACCGCTCAGCGGTCCGGCTGCTGGCTCGTCGTGGACGAGACCCTCGCCGAGCTCGCCCTGGACGTGCCCGCGCCGCCGCCCTTCGCCTCGCACGCGGCGCCCGGCGGCGCGGGACAGCTCATCACCGTCGGCTCCATGAGCAAGACGCACTGGGCGGGCCTGCGCATCGGCTGGCTGCGTGCCCCCGCGCGGCTCGTCACCGAACTCGCGGGACAGCGCGTCGCCACCGACATGGGCGGCTCGGTCCTCGACCAACTGGTGGCCCTCGACCTCCTCGACCGGACCGACGAACTGCTGCCGATCCGCCTGACAGAGCTGCGCGAGCGGCGCGCCGCCCTGGCCGCCGCCCTGAAGGAGCACCTGCCGCAGTGGGGTTGGCGGCTGCCGCCCGGTGGCCTCTCGCTCTGGGTGGACCTCGGCGAGCCCGTCGGTTCGGCGCTGGCCGAGCGGGCGCTCGACAACGGCGTGCGGATCGAGAGCGGCTCCTGCTTCGCCACCGACCCGGGCGTCTTCGAGCAGCGGCTCCGCATCCCGTACACCGCCTCGCCCGACACTCTGCGCGAGGCGGTGCGCCGGATGGCCGCCACCCTGGCGGCCGGCCTCGGACCGTCGGCCGGCAGCGGTCGGCCGCGCTGGGTCGCCTGAGGGGTGCCCGCGCAGTGATGGGTGCGAGGCGGGCACGAGGTGTCAGGCAGGGACGAGGCGTCAGGAGGGGCGCGGGATGTACGCCAGTCCGTGGGCGCCGGGCTCACCGCGCTTCGCCACGTCAATCCGGGCCAGGTTCCGCATTGTCTCCAAGTCGACAAGATCTACGGTGGACGAGACGACGCAGGCCACGTAGGCGATTCGGCCGTCGGGCGACGACGTGATGGTCAGCGGCCCGCTCCCCACCTCCACCTCGCCCAGCCGCTTGCGGGTGTCGGCGGAGAACACCGTCAGGCGGCCCGGGGCGTGGCGCCCGAGCCGGGACACCGGGTCGGCCGCCATGCGCAGTTCGCCCGCGAGCAGTTTGCCCGTCGACGTCAGGTGCACCGGCAGTACGACGTCGTCCGTGGGCAGCAGGTCGACGACGGACGCCGTCGCGGCCTCGATGACCCTGATCCCGGGGGCCGGGCTCTCCGCGGCGGGGGAGGGGGTGAACATGGCGTAGGGCGAGGCGACGTAGACGTGCGCGCCGTCGGCGGAGACGGCGAGACCTTCGCTGCCCGGCACCTCGACCTTCGCGGTGAGCGTGCCGCGTTCGAGGTCGACGACCGACACGAACGGTGCCTCCTTGTTCGTGGCGTAACCCGTCCTGCCCGCGGGGTCGATGGCGAACCAGTGCGGTCCCGGCGCGTCGGTGTCGATACGGCCCACCGGCCGCCGGGACTCCGTGTCGATCACCACGACGCCGCCCGGCCGGTCGGCCGAGCCCTCCACGCTGACGTAGAGGCGACGGCGTACGGGGTCGAGCGCGAGGCCGTGCGGCCCGTGTTCCGGAGCGAGATCGATGACCTCGACGACGCGGCGCGCGTCCGGGTCGATGACGGTCACCTCGGTGCGGCGGCCGCTGTTCGCGTGGTAGTAGCCCGAGTGGTACGCCGTGGTGCACCACAGCAGACGCTGCGACGCGTCGAAGCACAACTCGTGCGGTTCGGCGGGTACGTCGACCGCGCCGAGCCACCGGTCGGACGCGGCGTCGAAGAACGAGACGGTCGGCCCGCTCTGACTGACCACGGCCAGGACGTCGCCGTCGCGATCGATGTCGCCGTCGATGTCGCCGTGTCGGCCGGCACGCGGATCCTGCTGCATGGAGAGCTCCTCAACGGGGTGAAGGGATGTCACGCGTAGCCGCGTCGACCCCTCCACTCTCGGGAGGAGAGCGTTGCGGAACAATGCAAAGATCGGCATGCACCCATTGCCGCAGGCGTAAAATTGCAGCTCAGGAGCGCACAGGTGGCCATGGACCTCAACCTTCTGCGGGCGTTGGACGCCCTTCTCCAGGAGAACAGCGTGACGCGTGCCGCCGAGCGGCTCGGCACGTCACCGGCGGCGGTGAGCCGCACGCTGGCCCGGCTCCGCCGCGCCGTCGGCGACCCGCTGCTGGTCCGCGCGGGGCAGGGCATGGTGCCCACACCACGGGCCCTGGAACTCCAGGGCGAGGTGAGCGCGTTGCTGCGCGGGTGCGACAACGTCCTGCGGCCCGGCGCCGGTTTCGACGCCGTGCATCTCCGGCGCAGCTTCACCGTGCAGGCCGCCGACGTGCTCCTTGCGGGACTCGCGGGGACGCTGACCGAGCGGATCCACGCGGAGGCGCCGCACGTCGACGTGGTCTTCCTGCCGGAGTCGGTGGAGGGCGGCCCGGCGCTGCGGCAGGGCTGGGTGGATGTCGAACTGGGCGTCCTCGGACACCTCGACCCGGAGATCAGGACCCGGCCGCTGACCCGGATGACGCTGGTCGCGGTCGCCCGCGCCGGTCATCCCCTCTTCTCCGGGCGGATCGACGCACGCCGCTTCGCCGCGGCCGACCACATCGGCATCTCCCGGCTCGGCAAGCGCCACGGTCCCATCGACAGCGCCCTCGCGGAACTCGGCCTGCGGCGCCGCACCGCGGTCGTCGTTCCCAGCCATACGAGTGCGATGCTGCTCGCCCGGGACACCGACCTCGTCGCACTCACTTTGGACGACTGGCTCCCCGACGCCACCGCCGCACTAGGGCTGCGTACGTTCCCCATTCCCCTCGACCTCGCCCCGATCGAACTCGGGATGGCCTGGCACCCCCGCAATTCGGTCGACCCGGGCCACCGTTGGTTCCGCGACCATCTGGCGGCCGCGGCCGCGGCCACGGGCCCGAACCCCGCCTAGCCCCGGCACCGACCGTCGCGGTAACACGCCAGCAGGGGCGGCCCCTGTGGTGGGGCCGCCCCTGCCGACGTGGTGTCTCAGCGCATTCGGTGCTTCAGCACCGCTCTCAGCGCTTGCCGATGTCCTTGGTCTTCTCCTTGGCCTGGCGCGCATCGCCCTTCATCCGGTCGGTGCGGCCCTCGGCGGTGAGGCGCTCGTTGCCGACGGTGCGACCGGCGGCTTCCTTCGCTGCGCCCTTGGCCTGCTCGGTCTTCGCCTTGGCCTTCTCGTTGGCGGTCATGGTCCGCTCACGCTCCCTTGGCATCGACATCATGTGCTGACGTTCGCCTGGCCGTTCAGCCGCTCGGCAAACATCGTCGCAGCGAAAAATGTCAAGGTGGCGTGTGCCGCAAGGCAGCACTGACCTGCGTCATTTCACTGTTGTGAACATGGTCGGCGGCTGCGGGCGGGACGGAGGTGTGCGGGCTGCCGGGTCGGGCATGCGAAGACGAGGACGGCACGAAGGAATAGCTCGAAGGAACGGTGGGACCCGGTCGTGTTTGCACGTGTGCAGGGGAAGGATCACAGCCCGATGAGCGCTCCCGAGACACCGGACACGGAGCGCACGACCTGCTCCCAGGCCCGGGCCGAGGTCCGCTCGGTGCTGCGACCGGCGTGCCGTGCGATGCCGCAGGCGGAGGCGCGACGTCTGCAGGAGGACGCGCTGTTGGTGGTCAGCGAGCTGACGGCCAATGCGATCCGGCACGGCGGCGGCCTCACCCGGCTCGTTGTCCGGATCCATGACGGTCTCCTGCTGCTCAGCGTGAGCGACCGCAGTGAGACGGTGCCGTGCCACGTGCCCTCGGATCCGGCCCGGCCCGGCGGCTTCGGCTGGTCGATGGTCCACCGCCTCAGTTCGAGCGTCACGGTCGAAGTACGGCACGGAGGCAAGACGATCACTGCTGCTTTGGACGGGTTTGCCCCCGGCGGACCTGACTGCTCGAAAGTCGGCACGCGTGAGCGGCAACCTTTGGGGTAAGCGTGGCGCTGCGGGGGGAAGAAGCCGAGCTACAAGGAGCGGAACGCCATGATCACCGTGACGCAGGAGCAGACGCAGGACACGGCCACCACCTCGGCCGGGGCGGACCTCGTCGAGCGCGCGTACACGGACCCCTCCTCGATCGCGCCGAAGGACGCGCGGGAGGTGGGCAAGCGATTCTTCGAGCGCCTCACCGAACTCGAAGAGGGCACGCACGAATACCAGTACGTGCGGAACGCGCTGATCGAGATGAACCTCTCGCTGGTGCAGTACGCGGCGTCGCGCTTCCGGCACCGTGGCCCGCAGGAGATGGAAGACATCATCCAGGTCGGCACGATCGGCCTGATCAAGGCGATCGACCGGTTCGAGCTCACCCGCGAGGTCGAGTTCACCTCCTTCGCCGTCCCGTACATCACCGGTGAGATCAAGCGGTTCTTCCGTGACACCTCCTGGGCCGTGCACGTGCCGCGCCGCCTGCAGGAAGCCCGTATCGAGCTGTCCAAGGCGACGGAGGAGCTGCGGACCCGGCTCGGCCGCATGCCGTCCACGGCGGAGCTCGCGGAGCTGATGCAGCTGGAGCCCGCGGAGGTCGCGGAGGCGCAGAAGGCGTCCAACGGCTACAGCGCCGTTTCCCTGAACGCCGCGGTCAACGGCCAGGACGACGAGTCCGACACGATGCTGGCCGACTTCATCGGTGTCGACGAGGAGTCCTTCGAGCTCGTCGAGAACTTCCACTCCCTGGCGCCGCTGATCGCGGACCTCGACGACCGGGACCGCAAGCTCATCCACCTCCGCTTCGTCGAGGAGCGGACCCAGCAGCAGATCGCTGACGAGCTCGGCTGCTCGCAGATGCACGTCTCCCGCCTGATCTCCCGCGTCGTGGCCAAGCTCCGTGCGGGCCTGCTGGTCACGGACTGACCACCGAGGATCTTCCTGCAGAGACAGACCCTGACGTACACAGGCCCTGGCCGGGTTGGACACCCGGCCAGGGCCTGTCGGCCGTCTTCTACCATCCGGACCATGCGGAGATACTTCATGGTGGGTGGTCGGAGGCTGTCGTACGTGGACTTCGGAGGCCCCGGCAGGCCCCTTCTGGCTCTGCACGGGCACTACAACGAAGCGTTGGCATTCGCCCCGTTGGCGGCGGCGCTGGCTCCAGGGTGGAGAGTGATCGCGCTGGATCAGCGCGGGCACGGGGAGTCCGACCGTGCGCCCGGCTATGAGCGCGAGGGGTACGTGGCCGATGTCGCGGCCTTTCACGAGCATCTGGACGTCGGTGCGGTGGCGGTGCTGGGGCATTCGTTGGGCGGGGTGAATGCCTACCAGTTCGCGGCTCGGTATCCGGACAAGGTCAGCGAGCTGATCGTCGAGGACATCGGCGCGGTGCTGGACTCGGACTGGTCGTTCACCACTGGTCTTCCCGGCGTCGCGCCGTCCCGGGAGGCGTTGGTCGCGGCGCTGGGTGAGGTGGCCCCTTACCTGGAGTGTTCCTTCCGCCGGACAGATGAGGGCTGGGGGTTCTCCTTCGACATCGCTGACACGGTGGCGTCCCAGAAGGCGCTCAACGGTGATCATTGGTGTGACTGGACGGCGGTCTCCTGCCCGACGCTCCTGATTCGTGGGTCCCGCAGCGATGTGTTGGCGGCCGAGCACGCCCAAGAGATGGTCGCCCGCCGGGCCGGCACCATCCGGCGGGTCGAGCTGCCCGCCGGGCACGTCGTGCACCACGACGTTCCGGACCAATTCGCCGATGCGGTATCCGCCTTCCTCTCCGAGCTCTAGGCTCGTCCGGTGCCCGCAAGTCCGAAGTCAGGCGTCAGCGCCCTCACTCGGGAGAGACCGTGGACGTCCCGACGTTGATCCTGTTGGGGGCTGCGGGTGGTCTGCTGCGTGGGGTCCTGGACGTCTACACCCGCTTCGTGACCTGGCAAGCCGACCGGCGCGCCGGCAGTGGGCCGCGGCGGGGGTGGCGCAGGGGCAGGCCCCGCGGTTCCAGGCGTACTTCGACCCCACGGTCGACGCCGCCGCGGCGGTCGTGCACAGCGTGATGGGCGCGGGGGCCGCCGTGCTGTTCGGTACGACGGAACAGATCAACGGTGAGTACGCCGCCCTTGTCGTCGGCATGTCGGCACCCATGCTGCTCACCCAACTCGGCCGCATCCAGACGGTGAACGAAGCGGTGATGGGGGAGCGGCAGCCGCCCGCACCGGCGGAGACGGCCACGGAGGCGGGCGGGCCTTCGGCAACCGGGGCCGTGGGCCCGGCGGACGGCTCGGGCGCGGCATCACCAGCGGTGACGGCAACAGGAGTGTCGGCGGCGACGCCGAGCGTCGCAGCGCCCAACACCCCAATACCCGACGCCGCCGCCCCGAATGCCCCAGCAACCTCCGCGGCGCCTCTCCCTCCCCCTCCCGCACCTTCGCTCAGGCCGCCCGCCACCGTCGCGGACGCTCACGCCCCGGGGCCCGAACCCGAACCCGAACCAGGCCCCGGACCCGAATCTGGCTTTGACGGACGCGGCGCGCCACGATGGCGACAGAGGCCGACGACCGGGGAGGAGGGGCTGTGAACAGCGCTCCATACCTGCTGAGCGAGGATCGCGCGGAGTACGAGCGGCTCCTCGACGAGGCGCTACGCACGGCGCCGGACCGTCCGGAACTCGCCCCGGTCGGCGGCCCGCTCAACCATGAGCAACTGCGCACCATGGCACTGAACGCCACCGCCCTCATCACGGCGGCCGCGGCAGCCGAGTACGACCACTACGTGTCGGTCCGGAACCAGGTCACCGGCCCAGCCACCGCGTACTCGTCCGAGAACTCCACATCCGCGCCGACCACGGCCGCCGCACGCCCGGGCCGTCGGCTGCGCGCGGCCGTCCTGGGAGCCGGAGACGGAGAACCAGGAAGCCGCCGCCCCACCGGCGAAGTCCCCCTCCAGCGGTGGGCGGCGATGTCCTACGGGCGCCGTCTGCTCGCGGCGCTGCTCGGCATGCGCGTACGCCCAGAGGGACCGCCAAAGGCAGCGGTAACCGCCGGAGCGGCCCGGACGCCGCGCACGGGCACAGTGACCTGCGTCGTGATCGGCGCTGCTCTCTCCGGGGTGGCCGCCGTGGTCCTACTGACCGTCAGCCTGCTCCTCAAGATGTTGGGCGCCGGATCGGCAACCGCTCAAACCGCGGTCACAGGCGCGTGGTTGTTCGGGACTCTGACGGCGGCCGGCCTTGCCGTCGCCGCGAGCGGCTTGGTGATGACCGCGCTGCGCAATGACGCGGAGGCGCCCCCGCCGGACGGGCCCAGCGAGGCGACGCAGGAGGAAGTGGACCGGGCCAGAGCGGCCTGGCGACATGCCCTGCTGGAACGAGGCCTGCTGCCTTTTCTGCGCACCGCGCTCGCCGACCCGGACGTCACGACGTACGTGACCCCCAACTTCACCTCCCCGGACTTCACCTCCCCGGACTTCGGCGGCTCCGAACACCGGCCGGAGTGACCGGAATGACCGAAGTGACCGGCGGGCCCGGGCTCTAGACCCCGAGGCCGAAGTGTGGTGTGTGCAACCCGGGGTACTGAAGACCACCCCGTCAGTCCTATATTCATACAAACAATTCACGCGCGGCCCTGCTGCGATGAACACGGGGTAGGACCGCAGTGATCGAATCCGACGGCACTGAACCCGCCCGGGCGGCCGAGTCCCGCGCTGCCCGCAAGGCGCGCGAGAAGGCCCGTAAGCGCAAGCGCATGACCCTGGTCGCCGCGGCCGCGCTGGGCCTCGGCGGGGTGGCCACCACGGCCGTGCTCGCCCTCGCGGACTCCTCCGGGGGCCGCAGCGACGCCGCCGGGGACACCGCCTCCACCTCGTCGGACAGCGCGGCCGAGAAGGCGCATGGGGCGAAGCGCGGGAAGAAGGCCGAGGAGAAGTGGGACGGCAAGGTCCGGGTGCTGGGCGACGGCTCCACCTCGTACACCGGCCCGCAGCGCGGACAGCTCAAGCCCAAGAAGCTGAAGCCCGGTGAGAAGCCGCCGCAGTTCGTGGTCTTCTCCTGGGACGGCGCGCTGGAGGGCGACGACCGCCGCTTCTCCCACTTCCGCCAGGCGGCGCGGGAGAGCAACGCCCACATGACCTTCTTCCTCACCGGCATCTACCTCCTGCCGGAGAGCAAGAAGACGCTCTACCGCCCGCCGCAGCACAACCCGGGGTCGGCCGCCATCTCGTACCCGACCGTCCCGCACATACAGACCACGCTGGAGCAGCTGCGCGGTGCCTGGAAGGACGGCAACGAGATCGGTTCGCACTTCAACGGGCACTTCTGCGGTCCCAAGGGCGGCGGGGACTGGAGCCCGGCGGAGTGGAAGAGCGAGATAGAGCAGACGTACTCGTTCATGAAGAAGTGGAAGACCAACACCGGTTTCACCCAGGAGCCGCCCCTGCCCTTCGACCCGGACCGGGAAGTGGTCGGTGGCCGCGCACCCTGCCTGGAGGGGCAGAAGAACCTCCTGTCCGCGATCAAGCCCTTCGGCTGGCGCTACGACGCGAGTTCCTCGGGGGACTTCCAGATATGGCCGTCCAAGGTCGACGGCATATGGAACTTTCCCCTGCAACTACTGCCCATGGAGGGCAAAGAGGTGCAAGTCCTCTCCATGGACTTCAACTTCCTCTACCACCAGTCCGGCGACGCCACCCAGGGCGACCCGGCGAAGTTCCCGGAGTGGGAGGCGCAGGTCCGGAAGTCGTACATGAACGGCTTCAACCGCGTCTACAACGGCAGCCGGGCGCCGATGTTCATCGGCAACCACTTCGAGGACTGGAACGGCGGCATCTACATGAACGCCGTCGAGGACGTGATGCGGGACGTGTGCCCGCGCAAGGGCGTCCGCTGCGTGTCCTTCAGGGAGCTGGCGGACTGGCTCGACGTCCAGGACCCCAAGGTGCTGGCCCGGATGCGGCTGCTCGACCCCGCCCAGGCGCCGGACTGGAAGTCGCTCGTCAAGTAGCGCGGCGCAGGCGGGGGCCGCCCCACCGCCTACTCGACCCCCTTGACGTAGTCGGCCCACAAGCCCACCGCCCGCTCGCTGCCGAGCGTTCCGGGCGCGTCCCCGCCAAGACCCTTCAACGGCAGCGGCACCAGATCCTTCAGCGACATGCGGTAGACGACCACGGCCGTGGTCTCGTCCTGCGTGCCGCCCACGAACCAGCCCGCCGTGTTCGCCGTCGTCGTCCCGGTCTTGCCCACGGCACCGGCGTGCGCCCCGCCCGCCGCCTTCGCCGACCCGTCGGTCATGGTGGCCCGCAGGGCGTCCGTGACCGCCTCGGCGGTCTTCTGCGACACCGCCCGGGAGGGCTTCGGCTTGACGATCGGCACCGCGTCCCCGGCCCGGGTGATCGAGCGCACCGAGTAGGGCTCGGTGTGCATGCCGGCGGCGGCGAAGGTCTGGTACGCCCCGGCCATCCGGATGGCGCTGGGCGTCGAGTTCTCCCCGAGCGCGAACGTGGGAATCCGCTCCCCGAGGCTCGATTCGAGCAGCCCCGCTCGCAGGGCGTACTTCTCCACCCGCTCGAGGCCCACGTCCATGCCGAGTTGGAGCATGGGCGTGTTGACGGAGTCGGCGACGGCCCGCCGCAGGGTCACCTCGCCCCAGTCCCGGCCGCCTTCGTTGCGCCCCTTCACCACCTTGCCGCTGCGGTCCCAGTACGGCCCCTCCGGCGTCCGCACGGCGATCCGGTCGTCGCCGTCGTAGACGCTGGCAGGGGACACGGGGGTGCGGCCCTCCTCCCGGGTGCGCTGCACGCCGTCCTCCAGGGCGGCGGCGTAGACGAAGGGGGTGAACGTCGAACCCGCCGGGATGGTCGTCGCGTTCGACTGGTTGAAGCCCTGCTTCAGGAAGTCGTGGCCGCCGTACACGGCGAGCAGCCGGCCGTCCCTGCCCACACTCGCCGCGCCGATCTTGGCGTACTTGTCGGTGTCGGGCCGCCGCTTGGCGTCGAAGCCCTCCTCGGCCTTGCGGACGGCGGCGGTCAGGGCCTTCGTGCGCTTGCGGTCGAAGGTCGTGCGGATCTGGTAGCCGCCGAGGTCGTAGTCGGCGGTCCTGATGTGCCCGGCCTTCATCGCGTGCCGCTTGGCCAGCTCCACCAGATAGCCGGTCTGCGCACCGGGAATGGTGCCGCCGGACCCCGGCTTCGTCGGCTCCGGGAACTTCTTGTACGTGGCGCGCTCGGCCTGCGAGAGATGGCCGGTCTTGACCATCCGGTCCAGGATCCAGTTCCACCGTTCGACGGCCCGCTCGCGGTTCTCCTTGCCGAGCGCCGGGTCGTACAGCCCGGCGCCCTTGAGGAGAGAGGCCAGGAAGGCGCCTTCGCTGGCGTTGAGCCGCGACACGTCCTTGCCGTAGTACGCGTGCGACGCGCGCTGGATGCCGTACGTGCCGCGCCCGAACCAGCTGGTGTTCAGGTAGTCCTGGAAGATCTTGTCCTTGCTCGTCCGGTTGTCCAGCTTCACGGCGAGCAGGGCTTCGGTGAACTTCCGGGACAGGGTGCGGTCCTGGCTGAGGTAGACGTTCTTCACGTACTGCTGGGTGATGGTCGACCCGCCCTGCGTCTCCCCGCCGGTGACCGCGGCGGTCGCGGCACGCAGGACGCCGCTCGGCGAGACCCCGGAATCCGAGTAGAAGCTCGCGTTCTCGGCCGCCAGGACGGCCCCCCGGACCTTCGACGGCACCTTGTCCAGCGGGATCTCCTGCCGGATGACCCAGCCGGTGCGGGCCATGACCGTACCGTCGGACCAGTAGTACACATTGTCCTGCTGCGTGGCGAACGAGTTGAGGTCGTCCGGTATGTCCGTGGCGGCGTACGCGATCGCGACGAAACCGGTCAAGCCGACGAACATGTACAAGACGGCGCCCAGCCACTGACGCCACGAAGGCATCCAGCGCCGCCAACCGCTGCGCCCCGGCCGGGGATACGCGGGACGCAGCCGCCGCAGTTGTCTGCGCGCCCAGACGAGCGCGCCGGGTATGCCGCCCTCCGACCCCCTGCTCCGCTCCCCGGGCTTCCTGCGCCGGCCGGTCGCCGCACGACGGCCCCCCGGCGCCGCGCGCCGCCCCCCGGATCCCTGACCTGCGGCCATCCTGCGCCCACCCACCCCGTATGCCTCCTCTGCTGCGCTTGCCGCACACCTTAGAGGTATCCGGGGCGCGAGCCGCTGGGACCCTGGCGGCCCGCCCGGAGGGCCTCGGGGGCGAGCGGGGGGCAACGGCACAGCAAGGGCACGCAGTTGTGCGAAGATTCCGTGCCCCAGTCGGGGTGATCAGGCGAAAAGAGGAAACACAGTGATATCCAAGAGATACAGATACGCCGCTGTGGCAGGTGTGACCGCGGCCGTGGCGTCCGGCTCCCTGCTCACGGCCCCCGCGCACGCGGACGCCGTCGACAGCAAGCCCCGCAAGGCCGATCGCGAGACGGTCGCCGTCTTCGCCCGCATCGCCGACGACGTCCTCTCCCGGCGCACCGAGGCACTGGTGGAGAAGCGCACGGCACGCGGCGGCTCCGACGCCAAAGCGTCCACGGCGCGCATGACCGGCCGGCTGAAGAAGGACGAGGACGCGGCGCTGCGGGACCTTCGCACCCGCAAGTCCCGCCTGGCGAAGCTCGGCGAGGCCTACACGAAGGCGGACACCCGCGTCGCCGTGGAGCGCGCCACGATCACCGGCCGCACGGCGACCGTCGAGGTCACCTCGTCGTCGACGCTCACCTACAAGAAGGTGCGCGGGGACGAGCCGGCCACCACCGCGTTCTCCACGCGGCAGGAGCTGAAGCTCGCCGGCACGAAGGACGGCGGCTGGAAGCTGACCGCGATCACCTCGCGGGACAACGGCCCCGTCGCGGTCAACGAGCCGTCGGTGGCCCGCGTGAACACCGTCGACGACGACGGCAACCAGTACCCGGACGGCACGCCGGCCTCCACCAGGCGCCCCTCCACTCCGATGCCCTCCGGCAAGACCGCCGGCAGCTACGACTACGCGGCCATGGCGCGGTACGCGGAGAAGTACTGGTCCAACTACAACCCGGCGTACCGGAAGTTCAACGGTGCGGGCGGCGACTGCACCAACTTCGTCAGTCAGGCGCTGTTCGCGGGCGGCTGGAAGGCCGTTCCCGGCTCCGCCTACGACTACCGGAACTGGTGGTACGACGCCACGAAGCAGAGCACCTCCTGGGTGGGCGTGAACGAATTGGCGTGGTTCACGCTGTCCAACCGGCGGGCCCCCAACCTCGCGAACGTCTACCAGATGGACGTCGGTGACGTCCTCCAGGTGGACTTCGACAAGAATGGGTCCAAGGACCACACCATGATGGTGACGTACCGCAACGGGCGGGGCATGCCGTACCTGACGTACCACACGGCGGACACGTACCGCAGGTCGCTCGCGAGCGTCATCGCGTCCTACCCCGACGCGCGTTACTTCGCGTACCGCACCTGACGGAACCAGTAGCCCCCACCGGGCCGGCACGCACGGCACCGGTGGGGGCCACCACGAGGAGTGCCCGGCGCCCCAGGAGGCGCCGGGACGTTTCTGCGGTACTACTGTTCCCTCCTGACGGGTGAGACGAGGCTGGAGCAGCCGCCGGGCGGCGGCCGGGCCCGGTATCACTGCCTCCGTGATGAACATGCCCGCGCGCGCCCTCGCGGCCGCCGTCTTCGCGCTGCTGCCCATGACAGCCACCACCGCCCACGCCGCACCGGCCCTCCCGCAGCCCCGCCCCTTGAGCCTGGCCGACGCGATCGGCCGGCTGCCGGTGGCCGCGGAGTCCCGGGAGGGATACGTGCGCGGCGCGTTCAAGCGCTGGGTGGACGACGACCACGACCACTGCACCACCCGGGCGGAGGTCCTCATCGCGGAGTCGCGCACCAGAGCGGTGATCGAAGGCGACTGCCGGGTCACCGCGGGCACCTGGTACTCGTACTACGACGGGAAGACGGCCACCGAGCCGCGCGCCCTGGACATCGATCACACGGTGCCGGTGGCCGAGGCCTGGGACTCGGGCGCCTCCCAGTGGAGTGCCGAACGGCGTGAGGACTACGCCAACGACCTCGACGCCGAGCGTTCCCTGGTGGCGGTCACGGCGACGAGCCACCGCGCCAAGGCCGACCGGGACCCGGCCGAGTGGCTGCCGCCGCTCGCGGACACCTACTGCACCTACGCGGCCGACTGGACGGCGACGAAGCTGCGCTGGTCGCTGAGCGTCGACCGGGCCGAGGCCGCCGCACTCCGTGAACTCGCGGAGGGCTGCGGACGGCAGCAGGTCGAGTACACATCCGCTCCGCACGACACCGGCGTGGCGTGACGAGCCGTGCCGACGGGCCCCTCATGGGCCGACCCGGTCCGTCTGCGGGCGGTTGTGGAGGACGCGGCCGGGCGTGAGCCGGCGGCGGACGAGTGCGATCAGGGAAGGTCCTCCGCGGAAGCACCACAGGGCGATGACCGGATCGCAGATGGCACATGCCAGGGATGCGTCGTGGTAGGAGGGCAGGATCGGATTGCCCTTGAGGTGGTGGGCGATGTCCCAGGCCGTGTGGAGCAGCCAGCCGACGCCGATGAAGGCCCAGGAGTCCAGGCCGCGGTAGGCGACGTAGGCCGTGAGCGCGACGAAGGGCAGCTCCCACAGGCCGAATCCGCCCCCGCTCAGATAGGCGGCGCCGGCTCCGCCCACCATGATCGCGTTGAAGCGGCGTCGGTGCGGTTCTTCGATCAGGGACATCAGCAGGCAGTAGACGATGCCGACGATCACCGGTGACACAAGGTTCATGAGTTCCTTCGGCGTCGATTTCCATCGGGGTGCTCCGAAGTCAACCGGCTTCCCGGGTGCTCGCCCAGTGGCACTAGTGACAGGTGTCGACGGGAAAATGCCAACGCCTTCTCGAAGGGCGTTGAGGGCGGGATAGGTTCTGGCCATGCATACGGTCGCCGTTCTCGCGTTGGATCAGGTGATCCCGTTCGACCTGTCCACCCCGATCGAGGTCTTCTCCCGGACCCGCCTGCCCGACGGGCGGCCCGGCTACCGGGTCCGGGTGTGCGCCGAACGCGACGAGGTCGACGCCGGAGCCTTCGTCCTGCGTGCCCCCTGGGGTCTGGAGGGTCTTCGGGGCGCGGACACGATCATCGTGCCGGGCGTCACCGATCTCGCCGCCTCGCTCCCTCCCGCCGTGCACGACGCGCTGCGGTCGGCCGCTGCCGTCGGCACCCGGATCGCCTCCATCTGCGTGGGCACCTTCCCCTTGGCCGCCACCGGGCTCCTCGACGGGCTGCGCGCCACGACCCATTGGCGCGCGGCCGGTCTGCTGGCCGCCACTCACCCGGACATCGACGTCGACCCGGACGTCCTGTACGTCGACAACGGCCAGTTGCTCACCTCCGCCGGTGCCGCGGCGGGTATGGACCTGTGCCTGCACATGATCCGCCGCGACTACGGCTCGGCCGTCGCCGCCGACGCCGCACGCCTGTCGGTGATGCCTCTCGAACGGGAGGGCGGGCAGGCGCAGTTCATCGTCCACGATCACGTACCCACACCGCAGGGCTCCGAACTCGAGGTGGTGCTCACCTGGCTGCAGGAGAACCTGGCCCGCGACCTCACCCTCGCCGACATCGCCGCGCGGGCCGGAACCAGCACCCGAACCCTGATCCGGCGCTTCCGCGACCACACCGGCACCACCCCGCTCCAATGGCTCCACCGAGCCCGCGTCCGCCAGGCACAGCACCTGCTGGAAACCACGGAGCACACCGTGGAGCGCATCGGCTGCCAGGTCGGCTTCGGCTCACCCACCACCTTCCGCGACCGCTTCAAACGCACCACCGGCGTCAGCCCCCAGACCTACCGGCGCACGTTCAGCTGAACGGCTGCCCCGACCGGCGCCCTACTGTCCGAGCGCGAGCCGGATGCCGAACGCGGCGATGACCGTGCCGGTGATGCGGTCGAGGAGGCGGCGGGCCGAGGGGCGTCGCAGGCGGTCCCGGAGCACGTTCGCGAAGGCGATCAGCGCACATGACCAGATGACGGCAAGGAAAATGTGCACACCGGCCAGCAGCACCCCTGGAGCAAGGTGCGAGGCACCGGAGGGGATGAACTGCGGGAGCACCGCAACGTAGAAGGCGCCCATCTTCGGGTTGAGGAGATTGGTCCCGAGCCCTTGTCGCCAGCCACCGAGCAGGGTGTCCTCGGCGCCCGTCCTCGTTCTGGTCTCGCTCCCGGTCTCCTCTGTCTGCGCGTTCCCGCTCGATGGGTGGCGCCAGGTGGCCCACAGCATCCTGCCGCCCATCCACACCAGGTACGCGGCCCCGGCCCAGCGAAGAGTCTCGTACGCGAGGTGGGACGCGGTCAGCAGTGTGGTCACGCCGAGCGAGGTGAGCACGCCCCAGACCAGTGTGCCGCTCTGGATGCCGAGGACCACGCCCCACGTGCGACGGCGGTGTCCGAGCGCCGCGGTGCGCAGGACGAGTGCGGAATCCAGTCCGGGAGTGAGCGTGAGGAGTCCCACTATGAGGGCAAAAGCCCCTATTGCGTCTAGGGTGATCATGAGTGATCACCCTAGGTCGGTGACCGTGGAACTTCCACATTTCTGCCCGATATCGGGCAGGGTTGAGCTGTTCGGCTCTGGCATGGGGCCTTCGTGGTGCGGTCCGCCCGGAAATCCGGCCACAGCCCCGGCCTCGGGCGCCGGCCCTAGCCCCGGCCCTCCGCCGCCACCGCCTTGGCCCAGCGGTAGTCCGCCTTGCCGCTGGGGGAGCGCTGGATGTGGTCCGTGAAGACCACGGAGCGTGGGATCTTGTAGCCGGCGAGCAGGGTGCGGCAGTGGGTCTGCACCGCCTCCAGTTCCAAGGGGGCCGAGTCGGGGCGGAGTTGGACGACCGCGGCCACCCGGTTGCCCCACCGCTCGTCGGGGACCCCGGCGACCAGCGCGTCGTACACGTCCGGGTGTGACTTGAGGGCCTGCTCGACCTCCTCCGGGTACACCTTCTCGCCGCCCGTGTTGATGCACTGCGAGCCGCGGCCGAGCACGGTGACGATGCCGTCCTCGTCGACCGTCGCCATGTCGCCGAGCAGCACCCAGCGCTCGTCGTCCTTCTGGAAGAACGTCTCGGCGGTCTTCCGGGGGTCGTTGTAGTAGCCGAGCGGCACGTGTCCGCGCTGCGCGAGCCGGCCGGGTTCGCCCACCGGGACCGGTTCGTGCGTCGCCGGGTCCACCACCCGCGTACGGTCGTTGACCTCCAGGCGGAAGCCCTTCTCCGGGCCCGAGTCGTCCGTCGCCTTGCCGTTGGAGCCGGATTCGGACGAACCGAAGTTGTTGAGGAGCAGGACGTTCGGCACGAGCTCCTGGAACTGGGCGCGCACCGTCTCCGACATGATCGCGCCGGACGAGGAGACGCTGAACAGCGACGAGAGGTCGACGCCCTGGAGCGGGCCGTGCAGTGCGTCGATGAGCGGCCTGAGCATCGCGTCACCGACCAGCGACACGCTGGACACCTTCTCCTTCTCGATGGTGCGCAGCACCTCTTCGGGCACGTACTTGCGGTGCAGGGCCACCCGCTGCCCGTAGTTGAAGGCGATGAACGAGGTCAGCGTCGACGTGCCGTGCATCAGCGGGGGAGTGGGGAAGAACGTGATGCCGGGGCCGCCCGCCGCGACACGCTCGGCCAGCTCCTCGGGCCGCTTCACCGGCTCACCCGCTGGGTCGCCCCCGAAAAGGCCCGCGAAGAACAGGTCCTCCTGGCGCCACATGACGCCCTTGGGCATGCCGGTCGTGCCGCCGGTGTAGATGATGAACAGGTCGTCGGCCGAGCGGGGCCCGAACCCGCGCTTCGGTGAGCCCGCCGCCTCCGCGTCGGCGAAGGCCACCACGTCGAGCGGGGGAGCGTCCGCGGGCGGCGCCCCCACCCGTATCAGATGCCGCAGCTTCTCCGTGCGGGGCAGCGCCGCCGCGACGCGGTCCGTGAACTCCGCGTCGAAGACGAGCGCCGCGAGGTCCGCGTCGCGGTAGAGGTAGACCAACTCCTCCTCGACATAACGGTAGTTGACGTTCACGGGCACGAGTCGCGCCTTGAGGCAGGCGAGGACGGTCTGCAGATACTCGACGCCGTTGTACAGGTGCAGGCCCAGGTGCTCGCCGGGTCCGAGGCCGCTGTCGACGAGGTGGTGGGCGATGCGATTGGCGGCCGCGTCGAGCGCGGCATAGGTGAGGCGGCGCTCCGCGCCCGTACCGGGGTGGTCGATGTAGACAAGAGCCTCGCGGTCGGGGACCACGTCGACGACCGACTCGAACAGGTCGGCAAGGTTGTACTCCACCGCACTCCTCCTGACCCCGGCGTCCTCACTGACGTCCCGCTTGGCGGTCATCAGAGCAGAGGCACCCACAACTGGGAAGGGCCCCCGCGCAAAGAAACTGACTGGGTGTCAGAAAACTATTGAACTGGCTCCCCGGCTACTGCAACCTGTTCCAGGTCCGGAGGCGACAGGCCGGCCGCTCGGTGGCCGTCGATGGAGGGAGCACGGCAATGGGTGGGACGGAACACCTCTCCGTGCGGCGCGAAGGCGCCACACTGATACTCACGCTGAACAGGCCCGAAGCGAAGAACGCGCTCTCGCTCGCGATGCTCGTGGGCCTGTACGACGGGTGGGTCGAGGCCGACGAGGACGACGAGGTCCGCTCCATCGTGCTCACCGGCGCGGGCGGCTCGTTCTGCGCGGGCATGGACCTCAAGGCCCTCGCGGGCAAGGGCATGGAGGGCGAGCAGTACCGGGACCGGCTCAAGGACGACCCCGATCTGCACTGGAAGGCGATGCTGCGCCACCACCGCCCCCGCAAGCCCGTGATCGCCGCGGTGGAGGGCTACTGCGTGGCGGGCGGCACGGAGATCCTCCAGGGCACGGACATCCGCGTGGCGGGCGAGTCGGCGACCTTCGGACTCTTCGAGGTCCGGCGGGGGCTTTTCCCCATCGGCGGCTCGACCGTGCGGCTGCCGCGCCAGATCCCTCGTACGCACGCCCTGGAGATGCTGCTCACCGGGCGGCCCTACTCGGCGGCCGAGGCCGCCGCGATCGGCCTCGTCGGCCATGTGGTCCCGGACGGCGCCGCTCTGGACAAGGCGCTGGTCATCGCCGAGCAGATCAACGCGTGCGGGCCGCTCGCCGTCGAGGCGGTCAAGGCGTCCGTGTACGAGGCCGCCGAGATGTCCGAGGCGGACGGCCTGGCGGCGGAGTTGAAGCGGGGATGGCCCATCTTCGACACCGCCGATGCGAAGGAGGGCTCCAGAGCCTTCGCGGAGAAGCGGCCTCCGGAGTTCCGGCGAGCCTAGGCCGACCACCTGCGGGCCGGTGGGGGCCGGTCGCGCAGTTCCCCGCGCCCCTTCGGGGCGCCCCTGCAAGGGGCGGCCCTCCGCCCCCATCGTCGAGAATCGGAGTTGGTCATGACATCCGCCCCCGTGCCCGAAGTGCTGCGTGCGCCTCTCGTCGTCGAGTTTCCCTTCACCCGGTCCCTCGGGCCCGTGCAGAGCGCCTTCCTCACCGGGCTGCGCGAGCGCACCGTGCTCGGCGTGCGGACCACCGACGGGCGCACGCTCGTCCCGCCCGTCGAGTACGACCCCGTGACCGCCGACGAGATACGCGACCTGGTCGAGGTCGCCGCCACCGGCATCGTCACCACCTGGGCCTGGAACCATGAACCCCGCAGGGGACAGCCTCTGGACCGGCCCTTCGCCTGGGTCCTGGTGCGGCTCGACGGCGCCGACACCGCCCTGCTGCACGCCCTCGACGCCCCCGGCCCGGACGCCGTCCGCACCGGCATGCGCGTCCGGATCCGCTGGGCCGCCGAGCGCGTCGGCGCCATCACCGACATCGCCTGCTTCGAGGCCGACGAAGGTCCGGTAGGCGGTGAAGTCACGCCGCACACCGGGGAGTTCAGTGACCCCGTCACCGGCATCGTCGCCGCCGCACGCCTCGACTACACCTACGCGCCCGGTCGCGCCCAGACCGCCTACATCAAGGCGCTGTCCGAGCAGAAGACCGTCGGCGAGCGCTGCCCGTCCTGCCGCAAGGTGTACGTCCCGCCCCGCGGCGCCTGCCCCACCTGCGGCGTCGCCACGGCAGAACGGGTGGAGGTCGGACCGCGCGGCACCGTCACCACGTACTGCATCGTCAACATCAAGGCGAAGAACCTCGACATCGACGTCCCGTACGTCTACGCGCACATCGCCCTGGACGGCGCCGACCTCGCCCTGCACGCACGCATCGCGGGCATCCCCTACGACCAGGTCCGCATGGGGCTGCGCGTCGAACCGGTGTGGACCGAGGGCGGCCGCTTCCCCGACCACTACCGGCCCACCGGCGAGCCCGACGCCGACTACGACACGTACAAGGAGCTGGTGTAGATGGCGCCCCGCAAGCCGACCCCGATGCGGCCCGCCCGCGACGTCGCCGTCGTCGCGTTCGGGCAGAGCGACCACCTGCGCACCACCGACGAGCTCTCCGAGGTCGAGATGCTCATGCCGGTGCTGCACGAGGTCCTCGCCGCCACCGGCATGAAGACGAGCGACATCGGGTTCACCTGTTCCGGCTCGTCGGACTACCTCGCGGGCCGCGCCTTCTCCTTCACGATGGCGCTCGACGGGGTGGGCGCCTGGCCGCCCATCCCCGAGTCGCACGTCGAGATGGACGGGGCCTGGGCCCTGTACGAGGCGTGGGTGAAGCTGCAGACCGGCGAGGCCGACACCGCGCTCGTCTACTCCTACGGCAAGTCGTCGCCCGGCTCCGTGCGCGACGTGCTGACCCGGCAGCTCGACCCGTACTACGTCGCCCCGCTCTGGCCCGACTCCGTGGCGCTCGCCGCGCTCCAGGCGCAGGCACTCATCGACGCGGGGGAGACCGACGAACCCGCCCTCGCCGGAATCGCACACCGCAGCCGCACGGACGCCACCGCCAACTCCCATGCCCAGCTGACGGGTTCGGTGGCGCAGGGTGAGTACGCCGTACGTCCCCTGCGTACCGGGGACTGCCCGCCGATCGGCGACGGGGCGGCCGCCGTGATCCTCGCCGCGGGAGAGCGTGCCCGGGAGCTGTGCGGGCGGCCCGCGTGGATCCGCGGCATCGACCACCGCATCGAGGCGCACGGACTGGGCGTGCGCGACCTCACCGACTCACCGTCGACCCGCCTGGCCGCCGAGCGCGCCGGGGTCTTCGAACGCCCCGTCGACACGGCCGAGCTGCATGCCCCCTTCACCTCGCAGGAGGTCGTCCTGCGCAAGGCCCTGAAGCTGGCGGACGACGTCGCCGTCAATCCCTCCGGCGGCGCCCTCGCCGCCAATCCCATGATGGCCGCCGGACTCATCCGGCTCGGCGAGGCCGCCGCCCGCATCCACCGCGGCGCCTCGGACCGGGCCGTCGCCCACGCCACGTCCGGGCCCTGCCTGCAGCAGAACCTGGTCGCCGTCCTGGAAGGAGAGCCCCGTGTCCAAGGAGCCCGTGTCTGAGGAAGCCGTGTCCAAGGAACCCGTGGCGGTCGTCGGAATCGGCCAGACCAAGCACGTGGCGGCGCGGCGTGACGTGTCGATCGCGGGCCTGGTCCGCGAGGCCGCCCAAGAGGCTCTCACCGACGCCGAGTTGACGTGGGCCGACATCGACGCCGTCGTCATCGGCAAGGCGCCCGACTTCTTCGAGGGCGTGATGATGCCGGAGCTGTACCTGGCCGACGCGCTCGGCGCCGTCGGCAAACCCATGCTCCGCGTCCACACCGCGGGCTCCGTCGGCGGCTCCACGGCACTCGTCGCCGCGAACCTCGTCGCGGGCCGCGTCCACGGCACGGTCCTCACCCTTGCCTTCGAAAAACAGTCGGAATCCAACGCGATGTGGGGTCTGTCGCTGCCCATTCCGTTCCAGCAGCCGCTGCTCGCCGGCGCGGGAGGATTCTTCGCGCCGCACGTGCGCGCGTACATGCGGCGCACCGGCGCCCCCGACACGGTCGGCTCCCTCGTCGCGTACAAGGACCGGCGCAACGCCCTGAAGAACCCCTACGCGCACCTCCACGAGCACGACATCACGCTGGAGAAGGTGCAGGCGTCGCCGATGCTCTGGGATCCGATCCGCTACTCGGAGACCTGCCCGTCCTCCGACGGCGCCTGCGCGATGGTCCTCACCGACCGTGCGGGCGCGGCCCGTTCGCCCCGGCCGCCCGCCTGGCTGCACGGCGGGGCCATGCGCAGCGAGCCGACCCTCTTCGCGGGCAAGGACTTCGTCTCCCCGCAGGCCGGCAAGGACTGCGCCGCCGACGTCTACCGGCAGGCCGGCATCGCGGAGCCGCGCCGGGAGATCGACGCCGTCGAGATGTACGTGCCGTTCTCCTGGTACGAGCCGATGTGGCTGGAGAACCTCGGTTTCGCGGCGGAGGGGGAGGGCTGGAAGCTCACCGAGTCCGGCGTCACGGAACTGGACGGCGACCTCCCGGTGAACATGTCCGGCGGTGTCCTGTCGACCAACCCCATCGGCGCCTCCGGCATGATCCGCTTCGCCGAGGCGGCACTTCAGGTGCGCGGCCAGGCGGGGGAGCACCAAGTCGACGGCGCGCGCAAGGCACTTGGCCATGCCTACGGCGGCGGCTCGCAGTTCTTCGCCATGTGGCTCGTCGGCGCCGAACCGCCCACCACCTGACGGAGACCGGCGACGCCGGACGGATCGAGGTCCTGCCCCCGCGGCCTGTCCGGCGCCCGGGGCGAAAGCTAGGCTGGCGCCCGACCGACGCATTCGGGAGGAGCACGGACGTGGCCGACAGCACCACTCAGCAGCATCCGCTCGCGGGCTGGGACAAGCCGGAGCTCGACCTCAGCACGGCGGACTGGCGATCGAGCAGCGAGGGGCGCGGGGACGTGGAGATCGCCTTCGTCGAGGGCTTCGTCGCCATGCGCAACAGCGGCCGCCCGGAAAGCCCTTCCCTGATCTTCACCCCTGCGGAGTGGGGAGCTTTCGTCCACGGCGCCCGGGCGGGCGAGTTCGACCTGACGTAGCGGGTCGCCCGGGGCTCAGCGCAGCACCACGCAGCCCCGGGCGTCCAAAGCGTCCAGGAGGCGGTCGCCGACGCGTACGTCGTTCCAGCGCAGGTCCAGCTTCTCCAGAGCGGGCAACTCGGCGACCCAGCCGGGAAGCTCCGTGAGCCGGTTGGCGCGCAGGTCGACGCGGCGCAGCAGGGGCAGGCCGCGGAGGGCGTCCGGCACCTCCGTGAAGGCGTTCTCGCGCAGTTCCAGTTCGCGCAGCTCGGAGAGGTGCCCGACGCCCGTCGGCAGCCGGGTCAGGCGGTTGCCGCGGAGCCAGAGCTCCCGTAGCGCGCCGAGTGAGCCGATCGACTCGGGCAGACAGGTCAACTCGTTGTGCTGAGCGCGCAGTTCCACGAGCCCGGCCAGGCCGCCGAGCGTGTCGGGGAGTGTGGTCAGGCGGTTCTCGCCGACGTTCAGATAGGCGAGCCGGGTGAGGCGGCCGAGGGACGCGGGCAGTTCGGTGAGCGCGTTGTCGTGGAGGTAGAGGAAGCGGCTGAGGGCCGTGAGGTCGCCGAGCTCGTCGGGAACCGCGCGCAGCTTGTTGTGGCCGAGGTCGAGGGTGTGCAGGGAGGTGAGCGTGCCGATGCGGGCGGGCAGGCTCGTCAGCGCGTTGTCGGGCAGGAGCAGGATCTCCAGGCCGGGGTGGCGCCACACCTCGTCCGGTACGGCGTCGAGGCCGTCGCGCCAGTAGTTCAGTACGGATTTGTTGGGCACAGGGACTCCGCCGTCGATGGTGGCGTCATTGTGCCCGAGGGTGGGGCTGAGGTTGCCCCTGGGGTGCGGGTCGGGGGCAGGGGCGTCGGGTGCGGGGTGCGTCGGGTCCGGGACGGCTCCGGGCTCGCCCGGGAAAGCTCCGTGGCTGGTCGCGCCGTCGTCCGCCCCCGTGACGGCGCGCCCGCCCCCGCGCCGGAACGCCCCGCAGGCCACGTACCATAGGCGCATGTCCTTCCTCCGCCGCCGCAGCTCCGCCACCCCCGCGGGCCCGGACTTCGATGTCCTGGCCATGGACCCCGGTGACTGGCCCGGCAATCTCGGCGCGGGCCTGCTGCCCGCCCCCGACGGCAGCTGCCAGGGCGTCTTCCTGCGCTACGACCTGTTCGGCGGCCGCGGCCCCGCGATGATCATCGGCAACCTCCCCGAGGGCTCGCCGGCGCGCGACACCGCCCAGGGCGAGGTCCCCTTCGAGGTGGCCCAGCTGCTCCTGGCGCTGGAGAACGACGAGGACATCACGGTCGTCTCCGCCGAGGACGTGCCGGTGATGCAGGGCGACAACCTCCTCATCGTGCGCCGTCTCAAGCTCTCCGAGAGCCGGATCTCCTGCGTGCAGTTCGACCGCAGTGACAACGTCCTGGTGACCATCGCCGCCTGGGACCGGCCGATCACCGACGACCTGTACGCGCTCCTGAAGCCGCTGCCCGCGGAGCTCTTCCAGCAGGGCTGACGGCCCGCACCGAACCACCCACGCCGAACCGCTCGCGCTTACTTCCGTCCAAGTGCTGCCCCGTTCCGTCCAAGGAACGGGGCAGTTTTGCGTCGCGCCCGTGCCGACCTCTTGCCAGCCCAGTCATCGGACTTTTAACGTGACCGGTCATGACTCAGGGGATCACGCGAAGGACGACCATGCGGTCCGTGCTCGGTGGTGCGGCCGCAGCAGCCGCTGTCGGCACGGGTGGCGGCGGTCTCACCGATACCCGGTCGACCTCCGCCGCTACCGGCACATCGGATCACGACACCTCCGATGAATTGCGCTCTGGTACGACGTTCCCGCCACCGACTGGGAGCGCGAGGCCCTGCCCGTCGGCAACGGCGCCCTGGGTGCGATGATCTTCGGCACTCTCACCTCCGAACGGCTCCAGTTCAACGAGAAGACGCTGTGGACCGGCGGCCCCGGCTCCCGGGAAGGCTACGACTTCGGCAACTGGCGCACGCCCCGGCCCGGCACCCTCGACGCCGTGCGCGACGAGCTCGTCGTGAAGGGACGACTCGCCCCGGACGCAGTCGCCGCGGAGCTAGGCCAGGCCCGGCGCGGCTACGGCGCCCACCAGACCTTCGGCGACCTGCACATCGACGTGCCGAACGCGCCCGCAGCCCCCGACGTCACATACCGCCGCGCCCTCGACCTCGGACAGGGCCTCGCGTCCGTCACATACACCCACGAACAGGTGCGCCACCACCGGGAGTTCTTCGCCTCGTACCCCGACAGGGTGATCGTCGGACGGCTCTCCGCCGACCGTGCCGCGCAGGTCACCTGCACCCTTCGCCACACCTCACCCCGTACCGACTTCACCGCGACTGCGGACGAGGGCCGCATCACCGTCCGGGGACAACTCGCCGACAACGACTTGGTGTTCGAGGCCCAGCTGCGCATCAGGCACCGGGGCGGGACGCTCGTCGCGAACGACGACGGCAGCGTCACGGTGACCGGCGCCGACCACGTCTGGTTCGTCCTCGCCGCCGGCACGGACTACGCAGACACCTACCCCGACTACCGGGGCGACGACCCGCACACCACCGTGGCCCGCACGGTCGACCGAGCCGTCTCGACGGGCCACCGCGCGCTGCGCACGCGCCACCTGCGCGACCACCGCGCCCTCTTCGACCGCGTCACCCTCGACATCGGCCAGGCGCTCCCCGCCGCCGTGCCCACGGACCGGCTGCTCAAGCAGTACGGGACCGGGGTGAACGCCACCGCCGACCGGGCGCTGGAGGCGCTCTTCTTCCAGTACGGCCGCTACCTCCTCATCGCCTCGTCGCGCGCGGGTTCGCTGCCCGCCAACCTCCAGGGCGTCTGGAACAACAGCACCACCCCGCCCTGGTCGGCCGACTACCACACCAACATCAACCTCCAGATGAACTACTGGCTCGCCGAGGCCGCGAACCTCCCCGAGACGACCGCCCCGTACGACCGCTTCGTCGAGGCCCTGCGCGCGCCCGGACGGCGCACCGCCAAGGAGATGTTCGGCAGCCGCGGCTGGGTGGTGCACAACGAGACCAACCCCTACGGCTTCACCGGCGTCCACGACTGGTCGACCGCGTTCTGGTTCCCGGAGGCCGCCGCGTGGCTCACCGCGCAGCTGTACGAGCACTACCGCTTCGGCGGCTCGACGGAGTACCTGCGCACCACCGCGTACCCGGCGATGAAGGAGGCCACCGAGTTCTGGCTCGACAATCTGCGCACCGACCCGCGCGACGGCTCGCTCATCGTCACGCCCAGCTACTCGCCCGAGCACGGCGACTTCACCGCGGGCGGCGCGATGGCCCAGCAGATCGTCCACGATCTGCTCACCAGCACGCTGGAAGCCGCCCGCGTGCTCGGCGACTCGCCGTCCTTCCGCGCCGAGCTGAAGAAGACCTTGGACGCCCTCGATCCGGGGCTGCGCATCGGTTCCTGGGGCCAACTCCAGGAGTGGAAGGAGGACTTGGACGACCGCACGGAAGGCCACCGGCACGTCTCGCACCTGTACGCCCTTCACCCCGGACGGCAGATCGAGCCGGGCAGCGAGTGGGCCGAGGCGGCGAAAGTCTCCCTCACGGCCCGCGGCGACGGCGGCACCGGCTGGTCCAAGGCCTGGAAAATCAACTTCTGGGCGCGCCTGCGCGACGGCGACCACGCGCTCAAGATGCTCGGCGAACAGCTGAAGTCCTCGACGCTGCCCAACCTCTGGGACACCCATCCGCCGTTCCAGATCGACGGCAACTTCGGCGCTACGTCGGGCATCGTCGAAATGCTCCTGCAGAGCCAGCACGACGCCATCGAGATCCTGCCCGCGCTGCCCGCGACCTGGCCCGAAGGATCCGTACGCGGCCTGCGGGCCCGCGGCGGCGCGACCGTCGACATCGACTGGGCGTCGGGCCGTGCCACCCGCATCGCCCTGCAAGCGGCGCGCACCCGCGAACTCACCCTGCGCAGCGACCTGTTCGGCGGCGGCACGAAGACCGTGAAGGTGCGCGCGGGGCAGCGTTACGTCTTCGACTGAGCCCCGGCGCGCGTCGTGCCCCTGTGCGGAGTCGACCTGTCAGGCCCGGGCGCCGATCATCCCGAGACCGTCGAGCGCGGCCGGGGACAGCGTCGCCTCGTCCAGGCCGGACAGGGGTTTCCACGCCACGGCCGACGTGGAGCCGTCCGCCTCGACGACTCTCGTGGGCCCCGGCGCCAGCTCGACGACGTAGAAGAGCCCCACCAGATGCCAGCTCACCCCGAGCCGACGGGCCGAGTACGTGCGTGCGTCGACGAGACGCGCGCCGACGACTTCGAGACCGGTCTCCTCGCGCACCTCACGAGCGAGCGTCTCCTCGGGCTGCTCACCCGGATCGATCCCACCGCCCGGCAGATGCCACAGCCCGGGTTCGAACACCGGTGAGGCGTCGGAGAGCCGCGTCAGGAGCAGTTCGTCCCGCTCGGCGGCGACGGCGTACGCCGAGACGCGTGAACGCACCTGACTCCCCACTGGGCACCTCCGGAGTTCCCCACCGCGGTTCGAGATCGCTCCAGATCGTACGTCGGGTCCGGACCCGCCTCCGCGCGGGCCCGGACCCCACCGCCGCTACCGGGTCATGAGCCGGACCGTTCCACCTGCACGTCCGCCGCGCGCACATAGCCGATGCGGTGCCCGTACTGGATCACGTAGTACATGTCCTTGCCGCGCACCACCGTGTGCCGCGAGGTGTCGAACGTCGGGGCGTAGAAGTACTCGCCCGGCACCTTGTCGCCGACCACGTACTTCTGGCCCGCGAGGATCTTGTACGGCAGCGGGGAGACGGCCTGCACCGGAACGCCCGCCGGGTACGCCTCCTTCTCCGGGTACGCGCGCCCGTACACCGGGACCTCGGTCGCGCCGGCCTTCGGCGTCACCACGAGGCCCTTGGCGTGGACCGCGGTGGGCTGCTTCGGCGGGTTCTTGAACCAGGCCTTCTGGCCGAGGTACCAGACGGCCGTCCAGTCGCCCTTGCGCTCGGCGACCGCGTACTGCTGGCCGGTGGAGAGCCGTGCGCCGATGTCGGTCACGTCGATCGTGGAGTCCTGGCCGCCGGGGCGCTTGCCGATGTCCTTGATCAGCGGCGCGTCGTCACGGGGCTCGGTGTGCACCCGCACGGCCGCCGAACCGTGCGGCACGCACTTCTCGCCGGGCTTGACGCAGCCCGTGTACTCGGGCCGGTTCTTCGAGTACTCGGGCGCCACCGTCACCACTCCGCCGCCAGGGCCCGCGGTGGGCCGGAACGGCTTGCCGAGCAGCGTGAAGTAGTGCTGCCAGTCCCAGTACGGCCCCGGGTCCGTGTGCATGCCGGGGATGGTGGAGGCCACGGTGCCCTGGACGTTGTCGTGGCCGAGGATGTGCTGGCGGTCCAGCGGGATGTCGTACTTCTTGGCGAGGTACTTCACCAGGCGGGCCGACGTGCGGTACATGGCCTCCGTGTACCAGGTGTCGGGCGCGGTGAGGAAGCCCTCGTGCTCCAGGCCGATCGACTTGGCGTTCACGTACCAGTTGCCCGCGTGCCAGGCGACGTCCTTCGCCTTCACGTGCTGGGCGATGTGGCCGTCGGTGGAGCGCAGGGTGTACTGCCACGACACGTAGGTCGGGTCCTGCACCATGTTCAGGACGCCCTCCCACCTGCCTTCGGTGTCGTGGACGATGATCGAGTCGATGCTCTGGCTCTTCGGCCGGTCCGACTTGTCGTGGTTGCCGTAGTCCGGGTTGCCGTTGGGATCCTTGAACTCCTCGTACGGCGCGGGAATCCACTCGCACGACACCGTCCTCGGGCACTCCGTCTGCCCTGCCGGCGCCTTGCGCAGGCCCATGCGCTTCAGCTGTGCGGAGTCGGGTTTCAGACCCGGCTCGGGCGCCAGCGCGACGCGCTGGCCCGCGTCGGTGGTGCGCCGCTCGCCGTCCCGGATCACGGCGAACACGTCGTTGGCGTACGTGGCGGCGGTGGCCTCGTCGTCCGCGCCGGAGAAGCGGGCGACGGCGCCGTACCAGTCGGCGGGGTCGTCGCTCAGCGGCTTGCCGAGCTTGCGCTGGGCCGCCGCGAGCAGGGCCGCGCCGCCCTCCACGTTCGCCGCGGGGTCGGTGCGCAGCTCGTCGGCCGACCGGCCGGACAACTCGGCCGCGCGGGGCAACGTCCTGAGCCGCGCGGGGAGTTCGGTCTCCTCGGGCAGTTCGGCCCTCGGCGGCGGGGCGGGGCGTGAGGTGTCACCGCGCGGGTCCTCGTCGCCCTCGCTGTGGTGCGGGGCCGAGGCCAGGGCGGTGCGCGCGTCGGTGAGGTGCATGGGGCCGTAGCCCCCGGTGACGCTGGCCGCGCCGCCGTGCGCGTCCCAGCGCGACTGCAGGTACGAGACGCCGAGCAGCACGCTCTGGGGCACGCGGTACTCGGCGGCGGCGGACGCGAAGGCTCCCTGCAGTCGCTCCGAGGGGGCCTGCTGGGGAGCGCCGGACGACGGGGCCGCGCCGAGCAGCGGCACCAGCAGGCCGGCCGACGCGAGGGCGCCCGCCGTTCTGACGGCACGTCTGCGGGCGGACGAGGTGGGGGCGGTGTCGGATCCTCGCAATGCAGCCTCCTGGGCCGATGAAGCGTGACGGGGCGTGCGGGGCCGGGCGTGCGTCAGTGGTACCGGCTCTCCGACGATCCGTCAATCATCCCCAGGAGACGGGATTTCGCATGTCAGCGCCGGTTCCGGCGGGTCGGTGGCGGGTTTTCGCCAGGGGTGGCCCCACCGCCTGCGGCGCGTCAGTGGCATGGACCAATGAGAGTGGGCCCGTCGGCGTGGACCGGGCTCAGTCGAGGACCGCGGTGGCCTCGACCTCGACGAGATGAGCGGGTACGTCCAGTGCCGCGACGCCCAGCAAGGTGCTCGGCGGCACCGGGGTGACGCCCAGCTTCGCGGCGGCCCGCGCGATCCCTTCCAGGAGCAGCGGCATCTTGTCGGGGGTCCAGTCGACGACGTGGACGGTCAGCTTCGCCACGTCGGCGAAGGAGCCGCCCACTGCGGCCAGGGCGGTGCCGACGTTGAGGTAGCACTGTTCGACCTGAGCGGCGAGGTCACCCTCGCCGACCGTGGCCCCCGCCGCGTCCCAGGAAACCTGCCCCGCGACGAAAACCAGCCTCGACCCCGAAGCGATCGACACCTGCCGGTACACGTCGATCTCCGGCAGGCCTTCGGGGTTCACCAATGTGATGGTCATGTGGGTGTCCGCCTCCTCGACCAAGGCGCCCTTGGTCTCTTGTGGTTACTCGGAAACCGTAGGAGAGTCAGCGCTGACGTGGAAGAACGCACTTTTCAGTGACTGGGGAACCTCATGGTGACCAAGCAGTACGACGGCTCGGCCGACGCGGCGGACCTGCGGCGCGCGGACTCGCTGGCGCGGGAGATCTTCTCGGACATCGCCAACAAGTGGGCGCTCCTGATCATCGAGGCACTGGGGGAGGGGACCCTGCGCTTCAGCGAGGTGCGGAGCCAGGTCGAGGGCATCAGCCACAAAATGCTCACGCAGAACCTGCGCATGATGGAGCGCAACGGCCTGGTCGAGCGGACCGTGCACCCCACCGTCCCGCCGAAGGTCGAGTACACCCTCACCGAGCCCGGCCGACGCCTGCGGGAGACGGTCGACGGCATGTGCGCCTGGACGCACCGGTACCTGGGCCAGATCGAGACCTCGCGCCAGCGCTTCGACAGCTGACACCGCCACCAGGACGGGCTGCTGCCGCCCGTCCTGGTCCACCGCACGGAACTAACGATCCCCCTCCTTCTCGGCGCCGCCCGGAACACCGGGGCGCGCCCTGATCTCCAGGCGCGGCCAGTTCGCCAGGTCCCGCAGCAGCTGCCGGTCGTGCGTCGCGACGACCACCGCGGCGCTCGTGGCGCGGATCGCGTCGGTCAACTCGTCGACCAGCGCGGACGACAGATGGTTGGTCGGCTCGTCGAGCAGGATCAGGCCGGGCCGCCCGGCCAGCGCCAACGCCAGGTCCAGACGCCGCCGCTGCCCCTCCGACATCCGTCCGACCGGCGTGCGCAGCGCGTCGCGGTCCAGCAGCCCGACCGAACCGAGCGGGACAGCATCGGCGTCGCGCAGCACTCCGCGGGCCACCAACTGCCCCACATGGCGGGCATGCACCTCGCGGGCGGTGAGCTCGGGCTGCTGCCCCGCGGTCTCCTGGCCGACCCGGACGACCCGCGCCCCCGCCGCCGTACGAACGCATCCGTCCGTGGGCGCGAGCGCACCGGCGAGCACCGCGAGCAGCGTGGACTTCCCGGCGCCGTTCGGCCCGGTGACCAGCAGCCGGTCGCCGCCGTCGAGGGCGAGGTCGACAGGACCGGCGAGCCGGCCGTCGACCGCGACGCCGTGCGCCCGCACCTGCGGCGCACCGGGCCGGACACCCAGGTCGGGCCACCGCAGGACCGGCGGCGGCTCCGGCACGTCGATCCGATGCGCCTCCAGGGCGTCCTGCTGCCGCTTCAGCGCTTGTACGACACCGGGCGCGCGGGACTGGCGCTGGTGCTTGCCGGTCCCCTTGTCCGGCCGCCAGCCGGTGGAGAGCCGGTCGCGGGCCTTCGACGCCGCGTCCCGCAGCCGCCGGTGCTCTTCCTGCTGCTCCTCGTGGTCCTGCTCCCAGCGCGCACGCTCGCGACACCGCGCGTCCTGCCACGCGTCGTACCCGCCCGCGTACAGACGCGTCCTGCCGTCGCGGGTGGGATCGAGGTCGAGGAACCGGTCCGCGACGTCGCGGAGCAGCGCGCGGTCGTGGCTGACGAGGGCGAGGCCGCCGTCGTGCTCGCGCAGCCTGCGGGTCAGGAAGTCGAGACCGTCGGCGTCGAGGTGGTTGGTCGGCTCGTCGAGCAGCAGGACGTCGTGCCGCGCGCCGAGCAGACACGCAAGCCGGACCCGGTAGCGCTGCCCGACCGACAGCGTGGCCAGCGGGCGTCGACGGTCCGTGCAGGCGCCGAGGGCTTCGAGGGCGACGTCGACGCGGCGTTCGGCGTCCCACGCGTCGAGTCGGGTGGCGGCGTCGAGCGCGGTTGTGTAGCGGTCGTCGGCGGTGGGGTCGCCCTCGGACATGGCGAGGGTCGCCTCGTCCAGCGCGGCGAGGGCCGCGAGCGAGGCGGCCAGGGCCTCGGAGGTGAGGGTGCCCACTGTCTCGCCGTCCCGCGCGGACAGCTCCTGGCGGGCCAGGCCGATCGTGCCGGCCCGGTGGACGGTGCCCTCGTCGGGGACGACGAGCCCGGCGAGGACGTGCAGCAGTGTCGTCTTGCCCCGGCCGTTCTCGCCGACCACGGCGATCCGCGACCGGGCGGAGACGGTGACCGACACGTCGTTCAGGACATGCCGGGAGCCAAGGGTGACGCTGACGCCTTCCGCGCGTACGTGGGCGCTGTCGCCCGCCTCGACGGGCAGGCCGCCGTGCGGTCCGCCGACAGGGCCGGCTGTCGTCAGGGATCGGGCTTCGGGGGAGGTGGAGAGGTTCACGGGTGCTCCGCAGCTCGCAGTGGGAGCCGGGCAGCGAAAAGCGGCCGCCCGGCGGGAAGCGGACGGCGAGCGCTCGTTCAGTGGGAGAAGGCGCCGCCGTCAGCGGGCGGAGCGGACCTTCTGCGACCAGATACCTCGTGCCATGACCTCAGGCTAACAGCGCGGCGCTTTGATCTCCTGTGCATTTTCGGGGGGTCGAGAGCGCTGGGTCTCCGGTTCCAGTGCCTGCAACGGGCCCCCTCGTCGAATATGTGCAGCATGGACCTGACTGGCATCGCAGCGCTCTGCGCCCTCGCAGGCATACCTGTCACCTTGGTAGTCGCCCGTTGGCAGAAGCGGAGCGCGTTGGAACAGGCGGAGGCGAGCCACCGCGCGGCTCTGGAGATGGCGGCGGCGAACCACCGCAGTGCGCTGGAGCTGGCAGAGGCTGCCCACCTCCACGCTGCGGAACTGGCACGCCGCCAAGCGGAGCACGAATGGGCTGTCCTGAAATGGAACGCGCGGAAGACCGTGTATGAGCAGTACCAGGCGGCACTGGACCACCTTCGGCGCCTCGTTCTGTCGGAAACGTCGGACCGGCCGGAGCGGGTGGAAGCGGGTGACGTGATCCACGAATATCACCACGTGATGCGCATGGTGGCGTCGGACGAAGTGCATGGCGCGGCGACTCGCGTGCGCGTAAAGGCCGTGCCGCTGGCGTTGAGCAGTACGCGGACCCCCCAACAACGCGCTGCACTGTGGGAGGAACACGTGGCACCTCGTCGTGCGGAGCTCGACGACGCGATCAAGCGCGATCTCGCGGAACAGCCTTACCCCGAGCCTGTCTCCCGGGAGAACTAGCCGGCTCGGGTGAAGCTCCCTGCTGATCGCGGACCACCGCCAACCCGCCGACCCGGGTCGTGATGCCCGTCGGGCCGCGTCGGGCGGAAGCGAGGACGCTGGCCGGTCGGCCGAGGGTGTCGCCCTGCTCCACCTCGATCGCGAGCGTCCGCACCCCTGTCATGTCGAGCAGGTGGGCGGCCAGGCAGCCGGTGCTGTTGGCGTTGGCGACGTCCTCGGCGACACCGATCGCCGGCGCGAACATCCGCGCCGCACCCGGTCGTTCGCCCACTGGCGGTACGTACACGAAACAGCCGAGGAGCCCGTACCGCAGGCACACATCCGCCAGCCTGCCGAGGTGCGGGCGGACCCGGAGCAGTGCCGACCGGTCGCGGACGGGTACCAGCATGCGTGGTGCGCCGGGCGCGGCGATCCGTGGCGCGTCGGTCGGATGCGGGTCGTCCGCGGTGAGCCCGAGCGCGGCGGCGATCGCGGTGTGCTCGTCCGGTGCCGGGTGACGCAGCGCGACGAGGCCTTGTTCGAACCACACCTCGATGCCGGCGGGGCGGCGGATCGCGACGGTGTCGAACGTGCGCCCGCCGGTGTGTTGGCGGTCGTGCAACTCGCCCAGCGCGGTGCGGGTCAGCCGGACGGCCTGCGCGGCAACGGTGCCGTGGCCGCAGCCGGACAGTTCGGCGGTGGCGGTGAAGAACCGGACCGGCCGGCCACCGTCCGGCGTCCGTCCCGGGTGGAGGAACGCCGCGTGCGAGGTGCCGGCCGCGGCAGCGACCGCACGCCGGTCGGCGTCCGTCGCTGCCGGGTCGTCGTCGGCGACGGCCGTGGGGCTGCCGCCCCGGCCGTCGCGCCGCACGCACGCATCAACCACCGTCACATGCGGCCACCACGGCATGGGCCCACCTTCAACACTCACGAACGGGCAATTGGCTATCTGCTATCTGCTATCTGCTGTCGGCGTCCCGGAGTGAATCGGCCTGCCTCAGCCGGTGCCGTCCTGCACCGGATAGTGGATGACGACCAAACCGCCGGTGGCGTAGTTGACGACATCGGCGGCCACCCGCTGGCCGTGCGCCGATGCCCGCGCCGCGTGCATGGCGGCGGCGTCGGCGAAGTCGGCTTCGAAGACCGCGAAATACGGCGCTTCTCCCTCGGGCGCCGCCACGTCGAAGCTGTAGCGCCACGCGAGTGGGCCGTGCCAATCCTTGACCAGCGGAAGGTGGTGGTTCACGTAGTAGTCGCGGAAGTGGTCGGGGTCGGTGGGCTCGGAGTACAGGACCAACGTCCTATGCATGACGACCTCCTGCGTCCAGAGGCGTCAGCTGGCTGCCCGACTCATAGCGACCCTGATCGGTGAACGGTGGGTCCAGCACGGCTATGCGCGACATCTGCTCTCCCGTCGAGTTCGTTTCGAAATCAGAAACGTTGGGTGGATGCTAGTGTTTCGAATAACGAAACGCAAGGAGAGGTCATGCCGACACCGCGCCCAGGAACACCGGTTCGTGGATCGACGACCGGCCGTCCCCTCATGGCCGCGTTGGACCTGTTCGGCCGACGGTGGGCGCTGCGCATTCTCTGGGAACTGCGTGCGGGCCCGCTCGGCGCCCGCGCGCTGCTGGCACGGTGCGAAGGACTGTCATCCAGCGTCCTCTATCAGCGGCTCCGCGAACTCACGGCGAACGGAATCATCGCCCCCTCGGCCGATGGCTACGAGCTCACTCGGCTGGGGACAGCGCTCAGGCACGCCCTCCATCCGCTCGACGAATGGGCGACCACCTGGGCGCAGGAGCAGGAACACCACGCTCAGGAGCCCAAGCCCACGGAGACGTGAAGGCTCGGCCCTATCCCCGGATGTCGCCCGTCCAGTCGAAGCGGCGCGGGGCGCCGGGACGTGGGCGGTACGTCGCCCGGCCGCCGTGGCCGAACTGTCCGAGCTCCGTCCGGAGAGCAGCACCGGCGGCTATGTCGTCCTGCGTCCAGCCGGTGATGTCGAGCAGCAGCCCGTCCAGTGGGCCGCCGACCAACTCGGCGTAGCACTGACCCGGGCGCGGGCCCGGGTGGTCGTGATCCTGGCCGTAGACCCGGCCGCGCAGCAGCTGCTCGTCGTCGCTGTCCATACGGACCAGCCTCCCAGCCGCCACTGACAACGAGGGCCCCCGGTCAGTGGCCGGACGACGGGGCCAGGTGCGCGCGTTCCCCCTGTGCCCCGAACAGGGCGAGCAGCTCCGCGGGGCGGCTGTCGGCGCTGCCGATCCAGTGGGAGATCCGGGTGTCGAACTCCGCGGCCTCGCCGGCTCCGAGCCGGAACTCCCGCTCACCGAGCACGAACCTGACCTGTCCGTCGAGGACGTAGAACCACTCGTATCCCTCGTGGGTCTGCAGCTTCATCGTGGGTGCCCGGCCGGCGGGCGGATGGATCACCTTGTACGCCTGGATGCCACCGGGCCGCCTGGTCAGCGGCACCAGCACGAGACCGGACCGCCGCACCGGACGCAGGTGGACGCGCGGATCCCCGGTGGGCGGCGCCGCGACGAGGTCGTCGAGCGGGACGTCGTGCGCCCGGGCCAGGGGCAGCAGCTGTTCGAGGGTGGGGCGGAGCTTGCCGTTCTCCAGGCGGGACAAGGTACTCGCCGTGAGGCCGGTCTCCGCCGCCAGCGCCGCCAAGGTGGTGCCGCGCGCCCGGCGCAGCGCACGCAGCCGCGGCCCGACGCCCGCCAGCACGTCTCCGGTGCGGTCATCCCCGCTGCCCATCTTGCTGTCCATTCCGCTGTCCGTGCTCTTCATGGCCCGATGATGCCCCGACAGTGCGGATCCGCAACTTTTCTTGCCGGGTGGAAAGGGTGGTGCCGATGCTGTCGGTACATCACCGGGGTTTCCGGTGCGCATCGGACCGGATCTGATCGCGCTCGGCACGCCGGCCGACGAAGGGGCAACTCACATGGATTCCACCGGAAGCCGACCGGCCGCGAGCGGGGACGACGACGCCGAACTGTTCTGGGAGCAGCACTACCGTGCCCGGCGCACCTGGGGCGGGCGCGTCAATCCGCTGCTCGCCGAGACCGTCGCACCGCTGCGCCCGGGTGCGGCCCTGGACCTGGGATGCGGTGCCGGCGGCGACGCCCTCTGGCTCGCCGGACAGGGCTGGCACGTCACCGCTGTGGACATCTCCACCACCGTCGTCGAACGGGTGCGGGAACGCGCCCGGGATCTCGGCGTCGGAGACCGGGTCACCACCGAACAGCACGATCTGGCCGACAGTTTCCCCGCCGGGCGGTTCGATCTGGTCTCCGCCCAGTACTTCCAGACCCCGTTCGCCCTGCCCCGCGGCCGAGTCCTGCGCACCGCCGCCCAGGCCCTGCGGCCCGGCGGTCTGCTGCTGATCGTCGACCACGGCTCCGCCGCTCCCTGGTCGTGGAACCAGGACCCCGACACCCACTACCCCACACCCGCCGAGACCGCCGCCGACCTCGACCTCGACCCGGCGCACTGGTCCGTCCTGCGTGCCGACATGCCGCAGCGCCGGGCCACAGGACCCACCGGCGAGACGGCCACCGTCATCGACAACGTCCTGCTCGTCCAGCGCGGACCCGCAGGACTCACGCGGAACGGAGTGTCGCGATGAAGGACACCGGACTCCTCGGGGCCGACACCGCCGAGAAAGCCATGCTGCGGAGCTTCCTCGACCAGCTGCGGACCTCGATCGCCGACAAGGTCGCGGGCGCGCCCGAACCGCACGTCCGCACCGGCGGAGTGCCCTCGGGCACCAGCCTGCTCGGGCTGCTCAAGCATCTGGGGTTCGTCGAACGGTTCTACTTCCTCGGCGAGGAACCCGGCGACTGGCGCGCGACGCTGCGGCCCTCCGCGCAGGACACCGTCGACAGCGTGCTCGCCGACTACCGGCGGACCGTCGAGCAGGCGAACCAGGTCATCGAGGCCTGCCCGGACCTGGCCTTCCTCGCCCCGCGGCCCCCGCGCCGGGGCCCGGCGCCCTCGATGCGGTGGGTCCTGGTGCACATGATCGAGGAGACCGGTCGGCACGCCGGCCACGCGGACATCCTCCGCGAGCAGATCGACGGCTCCACCGGCCGCTGACGAGCCGGAGAACACAGACCACCCAGGAGGGCCACGAGGCCACGACGGCATGAAAGAGCCCCGACTGGACGGGGGAGACCAGCCGGGGCCGTAAAGCGTGGCGAGCGGAGGGCGGTCGCCTCTCGGCGGAAGGCTCCATGGGGCTTCAGCCGAACGATCTTCCCCATGGGCTATAGGTGAGGCCCGGGGACACTGTCCCCTCCGCAGCCACACTTAACAGAACGACGACCCACCCCCTGTTGTTCCAGATACGTGCCCTATACAGGGTGATCTGGAACACACCTTTTGCCCGGTTCGGGAGCCTGCGCCAGTCACACGAAGCGGCGTACGAACGCCAGCGCGACGTCGGCGACCTCCTGCCACCTGCTGTCGAGCGTCAGCGCGTGGTCCCGCCCGTGCAGCTCCACGATCTCCGTGACGCACGGACTGCGCTTCTGCCGTTTGTACGCGCCGCTGGCGAGCGCCCAGGGAATGGCGTTGTCCCGGCCGCCCGAGACGATCAGGAGCGGACCGCGCCGCGGGCTGCGGCAGTTGGCCTTGACCTCCGTGCGGGGATTGAAGTTGGCGAGGGCCGCCTGCATGGGCGGGGCGCACGGCGCGGGCACGGCGTACCGCTCGTAGAGGGACCGGGCCTCCTCAACGCTGACGGCGTTGGCGTAGGCGTAGCGGAACTGCTCGAAGGTCAGCGGCTTGGCGCGCTTCCGATTGGCGGGGTTGGCGATCATGGGGAGCAGCGAGCGCACCGTCGACAGCGGCATCGCGAGGACGCCGCGGAACGGTGCCGGGTCGATCGCCACCGAGGCGGCCGACAGACCGCGGCCCGCGAGGATCTGCGTCAGCAGCCCGCCGACGGAGTGGCCGATGACCACGGGCTTGCGCTCCAACGTGCCGATGCGCCCGGCGAGATGGTCGGCGACCTGCCCGATCGTCGTGCCCGCCACGGCCTCGGGGTGCTGTCTGGCCTCGGCCGTCGTCGCCGGTTCACCGGGCCAGGTCAGGGCGACCGGAGCGAACCCGGCGGCCTCGAAGTGCGGGAGCCAGTGGTCCCAGCTGCTCGCCAGCATCCAGAGGCCGTGCACGAACACGGCGGGCGTGCGACCGGAGGTGTTGGCCCGGTCGATCTGCTCTGCGTCGGTTGCGGACATACCCTGACGCTACGGGCGGAAGACCCCGGCCGTCAGGGCGACTCCGCACTGTGGCCGATACCGCCGCCCACGCGTTCCGGAACGTGCCCCCCCGGGTGTCGGCGCCCCGCGGAAGTCGCCAGAGGCGCACGAAGGCCCGCGACGCGCCCCTGTCCACAGCGCACCGCGGGCCTTCGCCCCCCGTCAGCGGGTACCGACCGCCGCGCGCACGGCCCGGCGGGCCAGCTGGCAGTCGTCGTGCAGCCGCCTCAGCAGCAGCCGCTGTTCCTCGCCGGTCGGCGCGGCACCGGGGTGGGGCGGGCCCGGCGCCACCGGGGTCGAGTCGTGCATCGAACGCTGCACGGCCGATTCATACGTACGGATCTCGCGGGTCAGGATCAGCATCAGATTCACCAGGAACGCGTCGCGCGCCGCGGGGCCCGCGGCCTGCGCCCGCTGACTGATCTCGCGGCGCGCCGCCGGGGCGTCACCGAGGACCGTCCACAGGGTCGCCAGGTCGTACCCCGGCAGGTACCAGCCGGCGTGCTCCCAGTCGACCAGGACGGGGCCGGTGGGGGAGAGCAGGATGTTCGAAAGGAGGGCGTCACCGTGGCAGAACTGCCACATGGCCTGGGGGCCGCCGCCCTGGTGACCGACCGAGTGCGCGATGCCATGCAGCAGCTTCTGCAGGTCGCCCATGTCACGGTCCGTCAGCAGACCCAGTTCGTGGAAGCGGGAGATCCGCCTGGGGTAGTCCATCGGCTTGCCGAACATCTCCGTCGGCGGCCGCCACTCGTTGAGGCGGAAGACGGAGCCGAGCACCGCACGGATGTCCGCACGCGGCGGCGCCTCGGCAGGGTGCCGCAGCAGAGCCGCCACCCGTCCCGGCATCCGCTCGATCACCAGCGTGCAGTCGTCGGGGTCGGCAGCGATGAGCCGCGGCGCTCGGACCGGCGGGCGATGCCGGACGAACGAGCGGTAGACCGCTATTTCGTGCCTGATCCGCTCGGCCCAGCCGGGTGATTGGTCGAGCAGGCACTTGGCGACGGCGCTGCCGCGCCCGGCCGTGCCGATGAGCAGCACGGTGCGGCCGCTTCTGCGCAGCACCTGCACCGGATTGAACTCGGGGCAGATGCGGTGCACCGAGGCGATCGCGGTGCGCAGTTGCGCCCCCTGGGGGCCGGACAAGTCGAGTCTCCCGCTGAGCGGTTGCGTGCCGGGCCCCGGCACGCGGGGCGTGCGGCCGACGCCGGGCAGTGCGCCCGCGGGGCGCACCGGCTCCAGATAGGGGCCGCTCCCCGGTGCCGGGGGCACCTCGCGGCCCCGGTGGACCGGGGGGCGCGGGCGGAGCGGCCGGGGCGGGGCGGACACGGAGGACGATGCTGCGTACATGGGCGATACAGATCCCTTCGTGTGCCTGTGAGTTGCGTGCGCCTCCCGGCCCGATCGCTTCGGGTGCACCCTGGGGAATGCCTGGCGGCGACCGGGTCGGGGTGGCGCACTCCTACCTGACACCCGGCGTCCCCTGGCACACCATGTGGCGCACCCTGGCGAACCCTGGCGAATAGTCGCTCAGCAACTGACAGGCGGTTACTGTCAACTCAGCCGAGAACCTGGGGGCTTGACGTGAACGGACAACCCAACACCCGCCTCTCCGACCTGTTCGGCCTGGCCGGCTGGTCGAAGGGGGAGCTCGCGAGACTGGTGAACCGGCAGGCGGCGGCCATGGGCCACCCCCAGCTGGCCACCGACACCTCGCGGGTGCGGCGGTGGATCGACATGGGAGAGATCCCGCGCGATCCGGTGCCACGCGTGCTGGCTGTTCTGTTCACCGAGCGTCTCGGCCGTGTCGTGACCACTGAGGATCTAGGTCTGGTCCGGCACGGGCGCGCAGGGAAGCGGCGTGGCGACGGGAGTGTGGAGCACCCCGACGGCGTGCCGTGGGCGCCCGAGCGGACAGCCGCGGTCCTCACCGAATTCACGGGAATGGACCTCATGCTCAACCGACGCGGCTTGGTGGGCGCGGGCGCTGCGCTTGCCGCAGGCTCCGCACTCAGCAGCGCCATGCACGACTGGCTGCACACCGACCCGGCCCTCAAGGCCGACGCCCCCCGTATCGCAGATCCCTTGCACGCCGACCCCGCCGGGTTCGACCGCTACGAGGCCGCCCCCATCGGGTCCCAGGAGATCGAGGAACTGGAACGCTCGGTCGAAGTGTTCCGCGCCTGGGACGCGGCCCGCGGCGGCGGGTTGCAGCGCAAGGCCGTGGTGGGACAGCTCAATGAGGTGGGCGGCATGCTCGCCTACCGGCACCCCGACCACCTCCAGCGGCGCCTGTGGGGCGTCGCCGCCAACCTCGCCGTGCTCGCGGGCTGGATGTCGCACGACGTCGGCCTCGAGCCCACGGCGCAGAAGTACTTCGTCATCGCCGCGCACGCGGCCCGCGAGGGCGGCGACCGCCCGCGCGCGGGTGAGGCACTGTCCCGGGCCGCGCGCCAGATGGTGCACCTCGGCAAGCCGGACGACGCCCTGGACCTGATGAAGCTCGCCAAGTCGGGCGCGGGCGAGGAGGCCCTGCCCCGCACCCGGGCGATGCTGTACACCATCGAGGCGTGGGCGCACGCGTCGATGGGCCGCGGCCAGGCGATGCGGCGCACCCTCGGCCTCGCCGAGGACCTCTTCGTGTCGGACAAGGGGGACGTGCCGCCGCCGAGCTGGATGCAGATGTTCGACGAGGCGGATCTGCACGGCATGCAGGCCCTGGCGTACCGCACCCTCGCCGACCACGAGGCGTCCGCGGCGGGCGCCGCGCAGCGGCACGCCAAGGAGGCGATCGAGCTGCGGGCCAAGAACCGCGACCGGTCGCAGATCTTCGACTACATCTCGCTCGCCTCGGCCTGCTTCATCGCCGACGACCCCGAACAGGCCGACAGGTACGCACGGTTGGCGCTGGTGTCGATGCGGGCGAACTCCTCGCACCGCACCTGGGACCGGCTGCGTGAGATGTACCGGCTGACCGCGCAGTACGCCGGCTATCCGAAGATCCAGGATCTGCGCGAGGAGATCAAGCTGGCACTGCCGAAGGGGGCCAAGGGAAGGACGGCCAGGGCTTAAAGACCGACCAGGGCTCGCGGATCCAAGAGCGAGCAGTCAGAAGCGAGCCGTCAGATCCGCACGGCCAGCAGGCAGGCGTCGTCCTCGCGTGGTTCCTCGCCGAACTCCTCGACGACGGTCCGCACGCAGTCCTCTGCCGTACGTGAACCGGCCAGACGGGATGCCAGGGAGAGCAGCAGGCCCGTCGCCGTCTCTCTGTCGCGCCGCGGCACCAGGCCGTCGGTGTGCAACAACAACAGGTCCCCGGGCCGCAATTGCTCTTCGGCCTGCTCGTACTTCGCCCCGGAGGTGGCGCCGAGGAGCACGCCGTGCGGTGGCGTCAGCGTGCGCCCCGTCCCGTCGCGGAACAGCAGCGGGGCGGGGTGTCCCGCCTGCGCCCACGTGAGCAGGTGTGTGGCGGGGTCGTAGCGGCAGTAGACGGCGCTGCCGAGGGCGGGCTGGACCGTGGCGTCCAGTAACTGGTTCAGCCAGCCCATGACCTGGTCCGGCGGCGCGCCGGTGACGGCCATGCCGCGCAGCGCGCCGAGCAGCATCGCCATGCCGGAGGTGACGGTGACGCCGTGCCCGGTGAGGTCGCCGACGCTCAGCAGCGCCTGGCCCTCGGGCAGCTCCATCGCGTCGTACCAGTCGCCGCCGACGAGCGCGCTGGTCGAGGAGGGGAGGTACCGGCCTGCGAGGTCGAGGCGGGCGGGGCCGCCGTGCGGCAGCCGCAGGGAGCCGCGCCACGGCGGGAGGACCGCCTCCTGCAGTTCGAGCGCGAGGCGGTGCTCGGTCTGTTCGATGTCGCGGTGGCGCTGCAGCGAGTCGCGGCTCTCGCGGACCACGCGCTGGCTGCGGCGCAGCTCGCTGACGTCCCGCAGGACCGCCCACATGGAGGCGGTGGAGCCGTCGGTGGCGAGCACGGGCTCGCCCATCATGTGCACCTGGCGCCAGCGTCCGTCGGGGCGCAGGACGCGGAACTCGCCGTCGATGGGCTTTCCGTCGACGAGGCAGTCCGTGACCATCGCGGTCAGCATGGGCTGGTCGTCGGGGTGCACCAGCGACGGGAGCTCGTCCAGGGAGAGCGGGGGAGCGGCCGGGTCGCGTCCGAGGATGTCGTAGAGCTCGCCGGACCAACTGGCCTCGTCGGTGAGGAGGTTCCACTCGGCGCTGCCCACCCGGCTCAGCAGGGAGCCCCGGTGTGATGTCGTGGGCATCGGGGCGGCCGGTGCCGCGGGCTCCCCGCCCGCCCGCGGCGGGCCGTCCCGCAGCTGCGCCAGATGGTCGTCGAGGTCGTTGAGCTGGTGGACCGCCAGGTCGCACAGGGCCCGCTGCCAGCGTCCCGCCGGGTCGCCGTGGTCGGTGACGGCGTCGCGCCGCACGGCGTCGACCTCGCCGCGGAGCCGGCGTGTCTGCGAGATCAGCGCGTCGACCGTGCCGCGCTCGGGCGGCTGGGCGGCTGCGTGGTCCGCAAAGACATGGGACGGCATGAGGTGCTCCGGTGAAGGTGCGGTGCGACCAACTTGACGGGTGGTGGACCGCTAACGACTTTCGCACAGCGGGGAGGGGGCCGTAAGGGATTTGGCAACACACGATTCGGTGGTGCTTCTGACATATGCCTATGTCCTGTCGGTACGCGATACGAGGGGCTGGAGTCCAGTGCCGAGCAGTGAAGAAAGCGTGGGGCCTTGGGGCGGAATATGGAGTTCCGGCGGTGGGTCGGGGGTGAGGGGTGACCGTACGTGCCGCGACACATGGCAGCGGCTCCCCGAGTCGGACGCGGTCCGCTCAAATCCACCTCTCGGGACGTGTTCGTCGCGCGAACTCCCGTACGAATGGCGCCTGTTGGGGCTTCAGAACGGCGCGAATTGGTCGTACCGCTGCCCGCTATCCCTTCTGTCCCCGGCCCGGCGTCTGGGGTGACCGCGCGGCCTCGGCTTCGGCCTTGGCGTCGTTCACCGCGGCGGCGGCCTGCTTGGCGACCTCGTCGGCGGCCGCGGCGGCGTCGAGCGAGAGCGGCGAACCCGCCTCGAGCTCCGCGCTCCCTTCGGCGGGCGCCTCGCCGGCCTCGGCCGTGGCTGCCTCGGCGGGGCGCGTGGTCTCGGGAAGACCCGTCGTCGAGTGATCGCCGAAGGCCGTGGTGACGGTGCGGACAGCCTCCGTCAGCTCGCCCGGGATCACCCAGAACGTGTTGTTGTCACTGTTCGCCAGGTGGGGAAGCGTCTCCAGGTACTTGTACGCCAGGACCTTCGGGTCGGCGTTGTTGCGGTGGACGGCCTGGAAGACGCGCTCCACCGCCTTGGCCTCGCCGTCCGCCCGCAGGATCATGGCCTGCTGTGTGCCCTGGGCCTCCAGGATGTCCTTCTGCTTCGTGCCCTCCGCGGTGAGGATCTTGGCCTGCCGCTCCCCTTCGGCGTGCAGGATGGCCGCGCGCTTGTCGCGCTCGGCCCGCATCTGCTTCTCCATCGCCTCCTTGATGGTGTTCGGCGGATCGATGGCCTTGATCTCGACGCGGTTGACGCGGATGCCCCACTTGCCGGTGGCGTCGTCGAGGACGGTGCGCAGCCGGGTGTTGATCTCCTCGCGCGAGGTGAGGGTCTCCTCCAGGTCCATGCTGCCGATGACGTTGCGCAGCGTGGTCACGGTGAGCTGGTCGATGGCCTGCAGATAGTCCGCGACTTCGTACGCCGCCGCCCGCGGGTCGGTGATCTGGTAATAGAGCACGGTGTCGATGTTCACCACGAGGTTGTCCTCGGTGATCACCGGCTTGGGCTGCGACGAATACACCTGTTCCCGCACGTCGAGTTTCGTGTTGACGCGGTCCGCCACCGGCAGGACGAGATTCAGGCCCGGCTGCAGCGTCCGGCGATATCTGCCGAACCGCTCGATGTTGTAGCGGCGGGCCTGCGGGACGATGCGCACAGAGGCAGCCACGAGGAAGACGACGACGATCGCCGCCACGAGAATCGGTATGACGACCGGATCCACACTTCCTCCATTGCCGTAGTTTCAGCTGTTCGCTGAAGGAGCTCGCGAGTCGCAGCCCTTCACGGAAGGAGCTCGCGGGGATAGACGATGGCTGTGGCGCCATCGATCTCCATGACATCCACCAGTGCTCCCGCCGGGATCACATGGCTTTCGTCCAGGGTGCGGGCGGACCATTCCTCGCCGCAGAGTTTGATCAATCCGTGGGACGCGGTGACCTCCCGCATCACCTCGGCCCGCTTGCCGATCAGGGCATCGCTGCCCTCGTGCGTGAGAGGGGCCTGCGCCATGTGACGCAGCGCGACCGGGCGGACGACGAGGAGGCCGCCTGCCGCCGCCGCGGCGAAAGCCACCAGCTGGCCCGCGATGCCGATGCCCACACCGGAGACCACGGCGGCGACCAGCGCGGCACCCGCCAGCAGTCCGAAGGCCAAAGTCAGGGTGAAGAACTCCGCGGCGCCCAGCGCGGCGGCGGCGACCAGCCATGCGAGCCACGGCATCGGATCAGCCTCCCTCGGGGGACTTATCTACAAAACTACCTCCGGGAACGCCGGGCGGAACAGGCTTCTCCCAGGACCGTGCGTGCTCACACCTGTTCTTCGGGGGCGGCAGAGACCAGACCGAGCCGCTCGGCGGTGCGCGTGCGCTCGACGAGGCGGGCGACCAGGGGGCGCAGGGGGCCGTACATACCGAAGTCGGCACCGGCGCGCAGGATCTCATCCTTGGCCTGCAACAGGGCGCGGAGGCCCACGCAGTCGCAGAAGAGCACCCCTTGCAGGTCTATGAGGACGCGGGTGGGGCCGGCGTCCAGGCAGGCGCGGACCGCTTCATAGAGCGTGCCGACGGTGCTCAGGTCGATCTCGCCGGTGAGGAGGATTACGCACTGCTTCTCCAGCAGAACCGTCTCCGTACACAACCGCGTACTTTCGTCCGGAGCCGAAATCACGTTCCCCTTTCGACAGCCTTTCCCACCGCGCCGGAATCCCGAGGGGGGGCTGAAAGGCCCGAGTACCCCCGGGCCGCCGAAGCACGCGCCTCAGGGAATCCACACGCATTCGGAATTTCACGTGCATCCGCTCGGCGCTCCCGGAGCGAAGCGTTCTGTAGCCCTGTATCGATCACATGGCCGAGAGGACGTGCAATGCACAGGGGGCAGAACACCCTGGGTCTGGAGAGCGCCCGCGGAATCGACACCGACGTGTCCGCGGCGGTGGGACGCACGCTCGAGGCCATCCTTCGCCAACGGATCGTGGAAGCCAGGGCCATCGACGCCACGTTCGCGGAGGACATCGCGGAACGGGTGGCCCGTTTCACGTTGCGGGGCGGCAAGCGCATGCGCTCCCAGTTCCTCTGGTGGGGTCTTCGGGCGTGTGCGGGCGGCGCCGGCGTCGACGAGGCGGCGGCCGCCCTCCGCCTCGCCGCGGGCCTCGAGCTGATCCAGACGTGTGCCCTGGTCCACGACGACGTCATGGACGGGTCACCGCTGCGGCGGGGCAGAGCCGCCGTCCACGTGGACCTCCGGAACCAGTACGCGGCGCACGGAGCGGGCCGGCACGCGGCGCACGGAGCGGGCAGGCCGCGCGAGCCGTTCGGCGAGGCGGCCGCCATCCTCGTGGGGGATCTGGCGCTCAGCTGGGCCGACGACGTGATGGCGTCGACCGATCTCGACGCGGCGAAGGCGTCCCGGGCGCGCGCACTGTGGCAGTCCATGCGCGCCGAGATGGTGGCCGGCCAGTACCTGGACCTGCACGGGCAGGTCACCGGCTCCCGGTCGATGGGCAGGTCCGTCCGGATGGCCTCGCTCAAGAGCGCCCTGTACTCGGTGGAGCGTCCGCTGGCCGTCGGCGCGGCGCTGGCCGGCGCGGACGAGGCGACCACCCGAGCGCTGTGTTCGGCGGGTCGTTGTGCCGGAATCGCCTTCCAGCTGCGGGACGATCTCTTCGGTGCGTTCGGCGAGCCCGGTGAGACCGGCAAACCCTCTGGAGACGACATTCGTGAAGGCAAGGGCACGTACCTGTTGGCGGTGGCCACCGCCAGGGCCCGGGCCACGGCGGACCGCGACGTGCTGACCCTCCTCGAATCCTGCGTCGGCAGAGCGCGCCTGGACGAGGACGACGTCGACAAGGTACGGGAGGCCCTGGTGACGACCGGCGCGCGAGCGATCGTCGAGGACAAGATCCGCCACCTGGTCGGGCAGGCGAACCGGCATCTCGCCGCCGGCGCCTTCGTCCCCCACGCCGAACAGCGGCTGCGTGCGCTCTTCCACCGCGTGACCGGCCCGAGCCCGGCCGATGAGCCCCGCGTGACCGGCCCGAGCCCGGCCGATGAGCCCCGCGTGACCGGCCCGACCCCGGCCGGTGAGCCCCGCATGACACGACCGGCCGCGGCCCGTCGACCGGGCCCGCCGACCGCCCCGGAAGAACCCTGTACCAAAGGCGGGAGCCTATGAAGACCGTGCCAGGGCCGACCGACCACGTCGTGGTCGTGGGCGCCGGACTCGCGGGCCTGTCCACGGCCCTGCACCTGCTGGGCCGTGGACGCGCGGTGACGGTGGTCGAACGCGCCGGGCACCCGGGCGGCAGGGCCGGACTGCTGCTCCGGGCGGGCTACCGGATCGACACCGGCCCCACCGTCCTGACCATGCCCGACATCGTCGAGGACGCCTTCGCCGCGGTGGGCCAGAACATGCGCGACCACCTGGACCTCATCCCCCTGCACCCGGCCTACCGCGCCCGGTTCGCCGACGGCAGCTCACTGGACGTCCACACCCGGCCCGACGAGATGGAAGCGGAGATCGCACGCTTCGCCGGCGCGCGGCAGGCCCTGGGATACAGGAGGCTGCGGGCCTGGCTCGAGCGCCTCTACCGGCTCCAGATGCGCCGCTTCATCGACACCAACTTCGATTCCCCCCTGGAGCTCCTGACCCCCGACCTGGCGCGGCTCGCCGCCCTCGGCGGCTTCGGCCGCCTGGACGCACGCATCGCCTCCTTCATCTCCGACGAGCGGCTGCAACGCGTCTTCTCCTTCCAGGCGCTGTACGCGGGTGTCCCCCCGGCCCGTGCCCTGGCCGCGTACGCGGTCATCGCCTACATGGACACCGTCGCCGGCGTCTACTTCCCGCGCGGCGGCATGCACGCCCTGCCGCAGGCCATGGCCGACGCCGCCACCCGGGCGGGCGCCGACTTCCGGTACGGACAGGACGTCCGGTGCCTGGAGCGGACCGGCCAGCGGATCACGGCCGTCGTCACCGACCAGGAACGCATCCCCTGCGACGCCGTCGTCCTGACGCCCGACCTGACCGTCACCTACGAACTGCTGGGCCGCACCCCGTACCGCCCGAGGCCACTGCGGCACTCGCCGTCCGCCGTGGTCCTGCACTTCGGCAGCGCCCGCACCTGGCCCCACCTGGCACACCACACGATCTCCTTCGGGGCCGCCTGGCAGCGCACCTTCCACGAACTGACCCGCACCGGCCGCCTGATGACCGACCCGTCCCTGCTCATCACCCGCCCCACGGCCACCGACCCCGCCCTGGCACCCCCCGGACGCCATCTGCACTACGTACTCGCCCCGTGCCCCAACACCGACATCGGTCCCGGCGCCAAGGACTGGCGGGAGCTGGCCCCGCGCTACCGGGACAGCCTCCTCGCCGCACTGGAACGGCGCGGGCTCACCGGGATCGCCGAGGCCGTCGAGGCGGAGTGCCTGGTGACTCCCGCCGACTGGACGGCGCAGGGACACGCCGCCGGCACGCCGTTCTCCGCCGCCCACACCTTCGCGCAGACCGGCCCCTTCCGGCCCCGGAACCTGGTGCGGGGCACGGAGAACGCGGTCCTCGCGGGGTGCGGCACCACTCCCGGAGTCGGCGTGCCGACCGTCCTCCTCTCCGGCAAGCTGGCCGCCGCACGCATCGCGGGCCCCCGCCGCTCGCCCCACCTCACCTCGCCCGGACACGCCGCCGAGGGAGGAGCCGGATGAGCACCCGGGAACTGGACGCCGCGGCCATCACCGACCCCGTGCTGCGCTCCGCCTATGCCCACTGCCGCCGCCTGAACGCCCGCCACGGAAAGACGTACTTCTTGGCCACCCGGCTGCTGCCGATCGAACGGCGGCCCGCCGTCCACGCCCTGTACGGCTTCGCACGCTGGGCCGACGACATCGTCGACGACCTGGCGGACACGGCCCCACCGGCCGAGCGGGCCGCGGCACTACGACGCCTGCAGCACCACTTGGACCACGCGATGCGCACGGGCACGAGCAGCGAACCCGTCGCCGCGGCCTTGGCCGACACGGCCCGGCGGTACGCCATCGACCCCCAGTACTTCACCGACTTCATGGCGTCCATGCGGCAGGACCTCGAAGTGAGCGAATACCCCACCTATCACGACCTCGAGCGGTACATGCACGGCTCGGCCGCCGTCATCGGCCTGCAGATGCTGCCCGTCCTGGGAACCGTCGTACCCCGCGAGGAAGCAGCCCCGCACGCCGCCGCACTCGGCACGGCCTTCCAACTCACCAACTTCCTCAGGGACGTCGGCGAGGACCTCGACCGCGGCCGCACCTACCTTCCCGGCGAGCTGCTCGCCGCGCACGGCGTCGACCGCGGCTTGCTGCACTGGAGCCGCGCCACCGGCCGACGGGACACGAGGATCACCGCGGCGTTGAAGGCCACCGCCGCCCTGACGCGAGACGTCTACCGCATGGCCGCACCCGGTCTCGCCATGCTCGATCCGGTCTCACGCCCCTGCATCCGCACCGCTTTCGTGCTGTACGGCGCCATCCTCGACGCCGTCGCCGACGACGGGTACGCGGTCCTGCACCGCAGGGCGGTCGTCCCGCGCCGGCGCCGCGCCACCGTCGCCTGCGACGGTCTGTGCCGGCTCGCCGCGGCCCGGCTGCGCCACCGCCTGAACGGCGGCGGACCGCCGCCGCCGTCGCCCGAACCGGCCGGACACACACCACCGCACCTCACCCACGGCGTGCGCCGCCGACCGTCCCCGAAGGAGCCGGTATGACCGGTGACTCACGCCCGCGTGGAACACGCGGCACACCTGGAGCACGTGGCACACAGGGAACCGGGCGCTTCCCCCTGCGGCTGCGCCGGCGGCCCGTGGCCTGGGAACACCAGCGCCCGACCTGGCGCGAAGCGAGGCCCGCCGTGATCGCCGCGGCGTCGAAACGCGCTCAGAGCCGCCCGTCCGGCAACTGGTACGTGCTCGGCGCCACCCGGGACATCCGGGACGACCGGCCTCTGGGCCGCACCGTCGCGGGCCTGGAGATCGTCGTGTGGCGCGGCGCCGACGGGGCGTTGCGGGCCGGCCCCGGTGCCTGCCCCCACTTGGGCGCCCCGCTCAAGGACAGCCCGGTGCGCTGCGGCACGTTGATCTGTCACTGGCACGGACTCGCCCTGGACGGCGGGCCGTTCGGGGCCTGGCAGCCGTATCCGACGTACGACGACGGTGTCCTGACCTGGGTCCGGCTCGACGACGTCGGCGGCGAACAGGCGCTGGACCGGCCCGTGCTGCCCGTGCGCCCGGAGCTCGCGAGGAGTGTGGCGACCGTGGTCACCACGAGCGGGCGCTGCGAACCCGAGGACGTCGTCGCCAACCGCCTCGACCCGTGGCACGGCGCCTGGTTCCACCCGTACTCCTTCGTCGATCTGACCGTGGCCCCCTTGAGCGGTGAAGGCGAGGGGCAGGACGACCCCGAGGACGACGCGTTCACCGTCGACGTGTCCTTCAAGGTGGGCGGGCGTGCGGTCGTGCCGGTGCGGGCCGTCTTCACCGCACCGGAGCCCCGTACCGTCGTCATGCACATCACCCACGGCGAAGGCGCGGGCTCGGTCGTGGAGACCCATGCGACTCCCCTGACCGCGGCCGGCGCCGGGCGGCCCCGGACCGCCGTCGTCGAAGCGGTGATCGCCACCTCCGACCGTCCGGGCTTCCTCGTCGCCCAGGCCACCGCCTCCGCGCTGCGACCGCTGATGCGGGCGGCGGCGGCGCGCCTGTGGCGCGACGACATCGCCTATGCGGAGCGGCGCTGGGCTCTGCGCAGCACCGGCCGCTTTCCCGGCTGAAGCGAAGCGATCCCTGCCGCTGACGGCCTCCGGCTCACGCGGGTCTGTCCGGCTCGGCTCAGGTGCCGACCAGCCGGTTCAGGGCCCGCAGGGCGCCCACCCTGCCGCGGGTCGGGACCGACCACAGGGTCTGGCCGCGCAGGCCCCAGCGCTGGAGCAGCGCGTTCGCGGCCAGGAAACCGGAGGTGACGGCCCGCTCCATGAGAGCGACCGGAAGGTCGGTGCGCACCAGGTCGCCCGCGACGGTCAGGGCCGGGTCCGTGGTGCGTACCGTGGGCCGGTCCTGGTAGGTGCCCACCGCGAACAGGGGGCAGTCGCCGCGCCATTCGTGACGCTCGTCGACGATCTTCGCGTCGCGTGTCTCGGGGTAGACGCGGTGGAGCTGGGTCAGCAGCCGGTCCTGTTCCGCGATCCGGTCGATGCCCTCAGGGACGGCGTAGGCGTGCAGTTCCACCACTGAGCCGCCGGTGCGGGCGACCCTGCGCAGGGCTTCGCCGTCCCACCGTTCCAGCACGCTCACGTTGTCCAGCGGGCCGTATCCGCTGGTTCCCAGGAACCCTGGGCGGTCGGGGTCGACGGGCCGGTCCAGCCAGAGGCGGGAGACGAGGAAGTCCGGGGCGGTCCGCAGCCGCATGATCCGTTCCCGCCAGGCGCGGTCGGCGAGCCCGGGCGACCGGGCGACCACGTGCCGCAGACCGGCCGTGTCGAGGGCGAGCACCACGCTGTCGTGCCGCGTCTCGCCGTTCCGGGTGGTGACGCGGAACCCGCCTGCCGGGGTGGGTTGTACGTTCTCCACCGCGTGCCCGGTGCGGATGTCCGTGCCGTGGCCGGTGAGATAGGCGGCCAGCGGCTCCCAGAGCGCCGCCGGAAAGGGCTCCTGCGGCACGTCGAACAGCAGGCCCTCGCTGGAGCCGAGGAAGTAGATGTGGAACATCAGGGCCAGTTCGGCGGCCGAGAGCCGGCGCGGGTCGGCGAAGAAGCTGCGGGAGAACACCTCGAACGCCAGGTGGTGGGCGGCTCGGGGAAAGCGGATGCGCTCCAGCAGCTCCTGCGCGCTGAGCCGGTCGAGCCGCCGGTACACGTCGGGTACGCGCACATCCATCAGCGGCAGGGCGGCGCGGGGGTTCATGCGGGCCAGGTCGCGCCCGCCGAAGGTGGGGCTCTGCGCGGCGAAGCCGAGGGCGCTCCAGGGCGGTGTGCGCGGCACTTTGGCGAAGCTGTCGCGGTATCCCGCGCTGTGCCACAGCGGGTAGTCGGGCAGCCGGGTCAGCGTGTCGAGGCCGGGGTCCACCCGACGCAGCAGGCCGCGCAGGTTGTAGTACTGGCGGAAGAACGCGTGGAAGCCGCGGGTCATGGTCGCCGTGGAGCCGTCGGCGAGTTCGACCGGCCACCCCGCGAGGCGGCCGCCCAGCTGGTCGTCGCGCTCGAACAGGGTGACCTGGACGCCTCGTTCGGCCAGGGCGGTGGCGGCGGCGAGTCCGGCCAGGCCGCCGCCCACGACGGCCGCCGTGGGCGGCGGGCCCTGCGCAGGGCGGGACCGGCCGGCGGGTGCCTGCCACACCTGGGCGCGGCGGTCGAGGCCGCGGCGGGCCGACCCGTCCGGTGACGTGGTGCGCCGCTTCACCGCACGTCCTCGTGGGAGGCGCCCGCGAAGGCCAGCACGGTGTGCACGATGCCGGTCTGCCAGCCCGGCATCGGCAGGACGCGTACTCCGGAGAAGCCGGCCCGGCGCGTACGAGCGGCGAACTCGTCCGCCGTGTCGAAACCGGTCACGCTGTGGAAGAGGTGCCGGTAGAGGGGTCCGTCGCCGGTCAGGGTGCCGGCGGGCTGCACCACCGCCTTGCAGACAGCACGCCACACCAGGCGGTCGACCGGACGGCCGCTGAGGGTGTATTCGTGCACGGCCAGCCGCCCGTGCGGTGCCATCAGGGCGCGGACCGCGGCGAGCACGACGTCGGGGTCGGCGAGGTTACGGAACAGATAGGCGGCGAAGACCGCGTCGAACGGCCCTTGTACGCCCGCCTCTTCGAGCCGCTCGGCGGGGGCCTGCACGAAGGTGACGGTGGGCGGCCACGCCTTCGCCGCTGCGTGCGCCAGCATGCCGGGTGAGGCGTCGACGGCGACGATCTCGGCCAGCGGGGCGGCATGGCGCAGGGCGGCGGTGGAGGCGCCGGTCCCGCAGCCCAGGTCGAGCAGCCGCAGTCCGGCGCCGCCCCGGGGCAGCCGCAGTCGGCGGGCCGAGCGGCGCAGGTGGGCGTGGTAGCCGGGGTTGACGGCGACCAGCCGGTCGTAGGTGCGGGCGGCGTGGTCGAACGCGGCGGACAGGCTGTCGTCGCGCAGCACGGTCATCTCAGTTCTCTTTCCGGTCGGCTGGGCGGCCCGTCGTGCCGGGGGAGCGGGCGAGAGTGGTGCGGTTCTTGGGCAGCAGAGGCAGTTCGAGGGCTGTGCGGAGCATGGGAAGTACGGGGGTGCGCAGCCCGATGGACAGGTCTTCGCGGGTAGTGGTGCGTCCGTCGAGGAAGCGGAGCAGCCGCTCCATGGGCACCTGGCGGAACAGGCCGGTGAAGAACTCCGCCCCGCTCACGCGTCCGGTGTGCAGGGCCCGCAGCAGGACGGCGTCCATCGCCCGTGACCAGGGTGAGTGGGCGGCGGGCGGCCGGGGGTTCCGGCCCTGGTGGCAGGCGGCGGCGATGGCGCGGGCCTGCCGCTGGACGGCGGCGAAGGTGTATCCGGTCGAGGGCCGGGTGGCTCCGCCCGCGGTGCCGATGCGGAAGACGGAAGGGCCGGTGCGGCGCGGGAAGCGCGCGTCGGTCATGGGGATGACGCCGTGCTCCACCCGCGTGACCTCGTAGTGCTCCAGGGCCAGTTCGTGTGTCAGATAGCGGCGCAGCGCGGCGTCGTACTCCTCGTCCTTCAGGACCTGGCGGGAGAACTCCGTGTACTCGACCAGGGTCTGACAGGGGCTCATGGGCAGGACGTAGACGAAGGAAAGGCCGTGTGCGGGCTGCGGCGTGCGGAAGTCCATCAGGTCCGCGACCCGCGGGTCGAAGGCCGGGCGGTCAGTGGTGATGAACCAGCCGCGGAAGTGCTGCAACAGCGTGGTGCGCCCCGGTGGCAGGACCCGCAGGGGACGGGAGTCGAACACCCACCGGGCCCGCAGCGCGTGGGGCTGTCCGGTCGGGGGACGCAGGCGGATCTCGGCGCCGCGGTCCAGTTCGCGGATGTCCTCGACGACCCCGTCGAGCCGGACCACGTTCGCCTCGCCGGCCAGGCGGTCGCCGACGAGGGATTCGAAGGACGTGGAGCGCAGCATCTTGTAGCGCAGCGGGGCGGGGGAAGCGGCGACGGCGGCGCCGTCCGGGGCTCTGACCCGCAGGGTGTCCCAGGCGGCCGACAGGGCGGAGTCGAACGCGCCGCCCGGCTCCTCCCAGAAGCACCAGGTGCGTTCGGCCGGCCTCAAGGGGCCTGCCGGGGCGTCGATCAGCACCACCGAGGGCGTCCGGCCACCGGAGCCGCCGCCGGCCAGGTGATACGCCAGTGAGAGCCCGGCCGCGCCGGCCCCCACGATGGCGATCTGCGTGTCGAGCATGAACCCCCTCGCCGGTCGTCTCGCCGGTCACTTTGCCGCGCACCCTGGAATTCGCCGTGCTGTGCACAGCATTCCGTACGAGATCGCCACATGGATGCACCACCGCGGGCGAATCTCACCATCACGGGTGAATGGGGGCCGTGTGTCGTCAGTGCACGAGCGTGACGGCCTATGTGTCGGGTACACGGACCCGCATGGCAGACGTCGTACAAGCTGGACTGTGGGGACTCGTGGCGGGCTCCGCGCTGTTGCTCGGAGCGGGAGTGGGATATGGGCTGCGGGTGCCGCAGAAGCTCGTCGCGACGGTGATGGCCTTCGGAGCGGGGGTGTTGATCTCGGCTGTCTCCTTCGAACTGGTCGGGGAGGCGTACGAGCAGGCGGGGCTCGCTCCCGCGGTCATCGGCACGCTGGGCGGCGCCGCGGCCTACACCGCGGGGAACGCGTGGCTGGCGCGGCGCGGCGCCCGGCACCGCAAGCGCTCGGGTCACCGGAGTTCCCAGGCCCAGCCCTCGGAGGCGCAACAGGCCGGGTCGGGAACGGCGTTGGCGTTCGGGGCGCTGCTGGACGGGGTGCCGGAGTCCGCGGTCATCGGGGTCAGCCTGCTCGACGGCGGCGCGGTCAGTCTGGTGACCGTGGCGGCGGTCTTCCTCAGCAACGTCCCCGAAGGGCTGTCGAGCGCGGTGGGCATGAAGCGGGCCGGCCGCGGCCGCATGTACGTCCTGGGCGTCTGGGGAGGGATCGCCGCGGCGTGCGCCGTGTCCGCGGTCCTCGGCTACGCCGTGGTCGGCGGCTTCTCGACCTCCGTCATCGCGGCGGTGACTGCGGTGGCCGCCGGGGCGATCCTCGCCATGGTCGCCGACACGATGATCCCGGAGGCGTTCGAGGACACGCATCTGGCCATAGGGCTGATCACCGTGAGCGGCTTCCTGGTCTCCTTCGCGCTCTCCCACGCGGGTTGAGAGCCGTCGGTCAGTCCTCCTCCGGGTACCAGCGCAGTTCAACGGTGTTGCCGTCCGGGTCCTGGACGTAGAGGGAGATCGCGGTGCCCCGGGCGCCGAAGCGCTTGCCGGGGCCGTCGACGACCGTGAAGACGCCGGAGTCGATGACCTGTTGCCAGTCGAGCGGCTCCACCACGAGGCAGATGTGGTCGACATTGGAGCCCTTCGGCTCGCCGTCGGGTCCCTCGACGAGGTCGATGATGGTGGTGGGGCTGACCCGCACGGACGGGAAGGGGACCTGGCCCGCGCGCCACTCCTCCACCCGCACCGGGTCCAGTCCCAAGGGGCCGGTGTAGAAGGCGAGCGAGCGCTCGATGTCGGCGACGTTGAGGACGAGGTGGTCGAAGGCGATCACGCGCATGAGGGTCTCCGTGCGGTCGGGGCACCAGGGGTGCCGGGGGCGGGCCGGCCGGTGACTGCCGTGGCCCGTTGGTGACTTCAGCATCGCCGAGCGGAGATCCATCGGTCCAACGCATGTTTGTCATCCGATCCATCGTGGATCACGATGGATCGATGGATCTCCAGCAGATGCGTTACGTCCTCGCCGTGGCGGAGACGGCGAGCTTCACCCGCGCGGCCGAGCGGTGCCACGTCGTCCAGTCCGCGCTGAGTCACCAAGTGGCCAAGCTGGAGAAGGAGTTGGGGGCCAGGCTGTTCGACCGGACCAGTCGCCGGGTGCGGTTGACCGCCGCGGGGGAGGCGTTCCTGCCCGCCGCGCGGCAGGCGTTGGAGGCGGCGGAGCGGGCCCGGGCGGAAGTGGCGGCGGCCACCGGTGAGATACGGGGCAGGCTGACCGTCGGCTCGATTCCCACCGTCGCGGCCGTCGACCTGCCGGCGGTGCTGCGCGACTACCGCCTGCGCTATCCGGACGTGCGGATCACACTGCGGGCGGGCTCCAGTGAACGGCTGGTGGAGCAGGTGCGCGAAGGCGCGCTGGACGCGGCATTCCTCGGCGTACAGCCGGGATTTCGCCCTCAGGGCGTCCGCGACCACGAACTGGCCCACGGGCAGCATGTCGCCGTGGTCGCGCCGGAGCACCCGCTGGCCGCGGAGAAGGAGGTGGACCTGCGCCGCCTCGTCGACGAGGTGTTCGTCGACTTCGCCGAAGGCAGTGCGGCGCGCGCCCAGTCCGACGAGGCGTTCGCGGCGGCAGGGCTGCGGCGCGAGGTCGCCTTCGAGGTGTCCGGCGTCGAGCTCATGGCCCGGATGGTCCGCCACGGACTCGGCGTCGCCCTGCTGCCCGCGCTGTTCTCCGTCGAACTGCACGGCCTGCGGAGCGTGCCGGTCACCAACGGGCCCGTACGAGTGGAGCGGCTGGTCTGGAGCCGGTTCGCGCCGTCACCCGCGGCCGCAGCTTTTCTCGCGCTGGTGGGGGTGGGTGGAACTACCGGCGTGCAGTGCGCGCCCGGCCCCGGCCCGGTGAACTGGCCGGAATGAGCTTGAAAGTTGTATGTCATTGCCGTTTTTGCGCCAGTTGCGTGATGTGGACGGCTGCGGTCCACTGGAAGTGGAAGCAGACATTTCCTTTCCTAGGGGATGATGGCATGACGAACGAGTACGAGCTCCGGGACAGCACCAAGGTTTCGGACACCGACATCGAAGCGGCCCTCGACCCGGGCGAAAGCCAGGGCTTTTACCGTGACAGCCGCGAGTGCGCAGCACTGGCCCTCGCCGGTGGCCAAGGCGGGGTGCTCCTGTCGCCCCCGACGCCACGGCCGAAGAAGGGCTGAAGGGTAATCAGATGGAGCAGCCCAGCACTGTGACGCCTTTGACGGGCGCGGTGCGGGAACTCGCCTCCAACGTGGTCTCCGCTCTGGAGAGCGGGGGCCACAGCCGGATGTCCGCCGGCCCGGCGGTCACCACCGGGGACGACGACCTCGGCCTCGCCGCGGTCCGCGTCCTGGGGGCGGACGTCCTGCTGCCGAGCGTTCTGCACCGCGCCCCACCCGCCCCCGTCGACCTGGCGGTCTGCGAGAAGGCGGTGCTCGCCCACCCGCCCGGCCCCGACGCCTCGGTCACCTCCCGCTGGACCCACTGGGCGATGACCCGCACGCTGCGGCGACTGGGCGCACCGGCAGCCGGCACTCCCCACGGTGACGCCGAGCCCGACGCCGCCTGGCTGGACGACCTCCCCTGGCAGGCGCTCACCCACCAGCTGTCCCTGCTGGCCCCGCTCGCCGTACCGGACGCCGACAGCTCGGTCGCCCGCGCCGCGGCGGGCCGCACCCTCGACATCGCCCGGGGCTTCGTACGCGCCGTACGACGCCGGGGCTGGCTCCAGGCGGCCGGCGCCGGACGCTGGCTGGCCCTCCTCGACGACGTGCCCGAGACGCTGGGCCTGGACGCCGGGCTGGAGTTCGTGACCCTCATGGGCGGCGACGACCCACGCGTCGCACTGCACCTGCACGCCGCCCGGCTCCTGCGCCCCGCGCGGCTGGGAGCGCCGTGACCTCACCGGCGACGACCGAGGTGCGACGGCTGGCCGACAGTGCACTCGGCTGGCTGTCCGGCCACCGCGACGGCTTCCGGCTCGGCGACGACGCGCTCGAACCGGACGCCGACGTCAACAGCTCCTGGAAACCTGTCGGCGAACTGGCCCAGATGTGCCTGTGCGTCCGCCGCGCCACCCGGCCGGGCACCACGGCGCACGACACCGCCGCAGACCTGCTCCGGCACGCCTGGCGCGAGACCCGCGACGGTGCCCTGTTCCTCGACGTGCAACGGCTCGAACCCTGGGCCTCGTACCCCTTCGAGGTGTACGCCGCGTTCGCCTCCGCCGGCCTGCGGAACCCGGCGTACGAGCACTTCACCGCCACCCTGGTCCGAACCCGGGCCTGGCGGACGACGGAACAGCTGCCGAACCGCCTGCTCAGCGTGCTCAACTCCGAGTACCGCACCGGCCTCACGCCCCACGAGGCCACCTCCGCCGCACTCCGCCGCACCTGGCTGGGCGGCCTGCCCGAGCCGTGGGCCTTCGAGCGGACCGCCGGATACACCCTCACCCACGTCGTCTACCACCTCACGGACTGGGGCCACGACCCGCACCGCGTGCCCGAGGACATCGCGGCATACCTGCACGCCTGGTTGCCCGCCTGGCTCGACAACTGCGTGGACGCCGGACTCTGGGACCTGAGCTGCGAACTGCTCGCCGTCGCCGCATCCCTCCCCGACCCCCCGGCGCCCGAACTCACCGACGACGCCTGGCGGGCCCTGGCACTGGCGCAGGACACCTCCGGAGCACTGCCGGAGACGGACCGCGGACCCCACGGTGAGGAGGTCCCGAGGGTCTTCGCCAACTGCTACCACTCCACACTCGTCGCGGCCTTCGCCGCCACCCTGACCGCCGCCCGTCGTGCCGAAGCACCGGACAGCGACGCGACCCACCGAGGAGTGCCGCAATGACCGCCGCCAGCACCCGTCTTGTCCACACGGTCGGAGTGAAAGCCATCGAATGGCTCTTCGCGCACCGCGACGGGTTCCGGCTGCAACCCGACGCCGACCCCGAGACCGGATTCCTCGAACGGTTCAAACCCGTCGGCGAACTCGCCTTCATCTGCACAGTGCTCTTCCGCGAAGGGGTCGCCGGCTCCCGCCAGGCCGACCTGGCCCGCCGGCTGATCGACCACGCCTGGCGGGAGGTCCTGGACGGCGGGCGGATGCTGGTGCGCGGCCAGCGCACCGAACCGATCTCCCCGATCCCCTTCGAGACCTACATCCCCTTCCGCGAACTCGGCTACAGCCAGCCCGAGCTGGAACGGGCGATCCTGCTCAACCACCGGCTGACCGGCTATGCCGCCCTCGAGGTCCTGCCCGTCCGGAGGCTCGCCCTCAGCGCGTTCGAACGGCGCTTCGGGCTCACGCCGACCCTGCCCGAGGACGAGGCGTTCCGCCGGACATGGCTGGCACGCCGCCCGGAGCCCTGGACCGTCGACACCCGCACCGGCTACGACATCACCCACACCGTCTTCCACCTCACCGACTGGGGCGAGCGACCGGAGGGCCTGCCGGCCGACGTCGCCGAACACCTGAGCCAGTGGCTGCCGGTCTGGCTGGACGACTGGCTCGACCTGGAACGATGGGACCTGCTCGGCGAACTGCTCGTCGTCGACGCCTGCCTGCCCGACCCCACCCTCGACGCGCCCTCCTGGGAGGGCTTCGCCGCCGCCCAGCAACCCGACGGGGCCATGCCCGCGGTGCGCGCCATGCCCGAAGGCGACCCCGAGGACGTCTTCGACGTCGTCTACCACTCCACGCTGGTCGCCGCCTTCGCCTCCGTCCTCGCCACCTCGCGGGCCATGGGCCGGCTCACCGCCGAGGCCCCCGCGTGAACCGCCCCGGCCACCATCACGGCCGGTACGGCGACGACGCCCGACTCCTCGACGCGGCCGTCACGTCCGTCGACTCGCCCGACGTCGTGTTCGCGCTCTCCCGCGACGGCCATCGCACCGTCCGCAGCGGCGGCACCGCGCCCACCGCACCCGTACCGCGCGAGCGACTCCGGTACGAGATCGGATCGGCGTCCAAGACCTTCACCGGCCTGCTCCTCGCCGACCTCGTCCACCACGGCGTACTGTCCGGCAACGACCCGGCCGCCTCCCTGCTGGACCCCGCCGGACCACCGGGGCCGCGCCCCGCCACCCTGACGCACCTCATGACCCACACCTCCGGACTGCCGCCGCTGCCCGCCGACTTCTACCCCCAGGCCCTGCCCCGCTGGTCCACCAACCCCTACGCCCACTACCCGCCCGAGCGGGTCGTCCGCGCCTTCCTGCGCGCCCGCCCGCGCCACCGGCCCGGCACCCGCTGGCGCTACTCCAACTTCGCCGTCGCCGTCCTCGGACACACCCTCGCGGCGGCCACCGCGACCCCCTGGGAACACCTGCTGACCGAGCGCGTCCTGCGCCCCCTCGGCCTCCTCGATGGAACCGCCCTGCGCCCCACCGGCCCCGGCATCGACGCCACCGGCCACCGCGCCGACGGCACCACCCCCACGCCGCCCCTCCGCATCGGCGGCTTCCAGGCGGCCGGCGCCGTCCGCGCCACCCCCGACGCCCTGCTCACCTTCCTCGAAGCACACCTGCGCCCCGACGGCTCACCGCTCGCCGCCGCCCTCCACGAGGTGCGCCGCCCGCTGCTGCGCCGCGGCTGGAACCACGCGCACACCCACACCGCGGCCTGGTTCCAGCACCCCGCCGACGACGGAACCATGTACTTCCACATGGGAGCCACCAGCGGACAGACCGCCTTCCTGGGCTTCCGCCCCGACAGCGGCACCGCGCTCGTCGCCCTGTCCACCCGCCGCCACAGCCGCCGGGACACCCTCATCCCGACCGCCTACGCCCTGCTCGGCTCGCTGACCGGCGGTCCTCCGTCGAACGCCGCTCCTTATGGCGTGACCGTTCGTTGATCCGTTGGGTCACCACCGACGAGGTGCGTGGCGCCGAAGGTCCCGACGGTGGCGGTCGGCGGCGCTTCCGTGGGTTCCGGGTGCGGGGGACCCGCGGCAAGGACGTACAGCGGTGTGTGGCCGGTGTTGTCCAAAGTGCAGCGCTGGGCGAGCGCGGAGTCGCGGAAAGCGCCGGTCTGGGCGGGGCCCAGGCCCAGAGCGGTGGCGGTCAGCGCGAACGTCTGCCCGAGGTGGCCCGCGTTGAGCAGGGAGACGCGGTAACAGCGCGGCGTCGGGTACTTCACGCTCATCCGCTCCAGCCTGGCGGCCAGGACCACGAGAAAAGAGGCCGCCCCTGCCCAGTCCTGGTCGGCGCACAAGTGGGCCGCTTCGTCGCGGGAGAGGCCTTCGGTGAGCAGCTCCAGGGAGTGCTGCAGACCGTTGTAGTGATACCAGCCGGGCGTCACACCGGTGACGTCGCGCACCCCGACGTAGGCGTCGAGTTCCTGGCGCGCGCCACCCTGCGGACTGGTGCGCAGGTACAGGGCGCCGAGCCCGCAGTCGATGAAGTGCACCGGGCCGAACGACGCGGCCAGCAAGGCGGCCAGCGTTTCCAGCGGCACGGGGGTGTCGGTGAAGTCCCGCACGGTACGCCGGGCGTAGAGCACCTGCCCGTACGGAACGGACAGGTCCGCCGGGGGCCGGGGCAGCAGGACGCGGGGCGCTTCGGGGTACCCGGTGAACACCCCCACGGCAGCGGGCCCTTCCCGCCCTTCCGACTCCTCACGCTCCTCCCGCTCCTCTCCCTCGGTCTGCTCGGAAGCGGACTGCTCAAGGTCGTCGTACACGTCCTGAGTGGTGTAGTGGAAGAACGACGCCTCGGGCGACCAGGTGCTCCAGTGCCGGGCGATTTCGTCGTCGCGTGCCGCCCGGGGATCGTCCTCGGCCAGCAGCACCCCGGCCTCGGTGAGGGCTGTGACGGCGTCGGCGACGGTGTCTGGGGTGAGGTGGTCCAGGGCCTTGGCGGCCTCCTGGGGCGTCGTCCATTCCTCGAAGGCGGACAGGATCTCGGACACCGCCGGGTGCACCGTGGTCGGTGTGCCGTGGGGGTAGGGGTGCAACACGAACATGCCTGAGTGCCAGTAGCAGGTCAGACAGCGCGAACGACGCAGCCGCAAGGGGCCTCCCGGAGGCGATGCGGGCGGATGAGGGAAACGGGGCCGGAGCCCGTGGGGGAAGCGCCGGCCCCTGGATCTGCCGTCAGGCGCGGATCTACGGTCAGGCGTCGTTGCCGGTCGCCTTCGCCATCCAGCGCCAGCGCCACTGCCAGTGGGGAATGTTGCCGTGGACCTGTCGGTCGGCGCGCACCATCGTCCGGGCCTGGATCGGGATCTTGCGCATCGAGTCGTCACCTCCTTCCCGCGAGTCGGCGTTCACCTGCGTGCTTCCCGGCGTACGAGGGAGAGAAAGACGGACCGCCGCGAAACCCATCGAGAGGATGGACAGGAAGCATTACTACGTAGAGTCGTGAGGCCGTCACACACTGCGTGTGGGTCGCGCGCCCCCGTACCACCGCCGCGGCGGGGACGGTGCCGAGGCGGGCGGGGGCCGACCGGGCGAGATGGGCCGATGCCGCGCATGAACGCGACCCGATGCGGCGAGGGCTGACAACCATGACCCCCCTGCCGCGCATCGCCCCCATGCTCGCCACCCCGGGTTCGCTGCCGCCCCCGCAGAGCGAGCACCTGTGGAGTACGGAGACCAAGTACGACGGGCAGCGCGCGGTCGTGTACCTGCCCGGCGACCGCACCGTACTGATCCGCTCGCGCTCCGGCGAGGACATCACCGCCGCCTACCCCGAACTCCACGCGCTGGCCGCCGCCCTGGGCGACGTGCCGGTGGTCTTGGACGGAGAGATCGTCGTCCTCGACGAGGCGGGCCGTTCCAGCTTCGCGCGTCTCCAGCCCCGGATGGGCCTGGCCGGCTCCCCGGCGAAGGCGGCCCGCCTCGCCGCGCAGGCCCCCGCACACCTCGTCCTGTTCGACGTGCTCTTCCTGGACGGCCAGGACCTCACCCGCATGCCCTACACCCACCGCCGCGCCACCCTGACGCAGCTGGTCGAGGCGGGGCCGGGCTGGTCCGTCCCCACAGCCGTCACCGGCCACAGCCGCGAGGCCCTGGAACTCGCCCACGCGCAGGGCCTGGAAGGCATCGTGCTGAAACGGCTCGACTCGGTGTACGAGCCCGGCAGACGCTCACCGGCCTGGCTCAAGATCAGGAACGTGCGCACGGTGGACGCGGTCGTCGGCGGCTGGCTGCCGGGGCAGGGGCGCCTCGGCGGTCTGCCGGGCGCGGTCCTGGTCGGGGAGTACGAGGACGGGGTGCTGGTCTACCGGGGGAGTGTGGGCACGGGGTGGAGCGAGCGGGAACGCGCCGAGCTCGCCCGTCTCCTGGACGTCGCCGCCATCGACGAGTGCCCGTTCACACCCGCGCCCGCCGTGCCCGGCGCCAGATGGGTGCTGCCCCGTCTGGTCGCGGAGATCCGCTACGCCACCCGTACCAGGGCCGGGCTCCTGCGCCATCCGGTATGGCACCGACTGCGCCCGGACCTGGCCCCTTAGGGGCGACCCGAGGTGCACGGGGGCGCGGCTCGGGGGACGCTGAGGAGGATGCGGCGCAAGAGTGCGAAGGACAGCGAAGAGCGCGACGTGGAGAGTGTTCTCGACGAGCTCTACGCCACCGCGCCGCCCCGCTTCGTCGCCCGCCGTGAGGAGTTGGCCGCGCGGGCCAGGACGGAGGGGCGCGCGGCGGACGCCCGGCGGATCCATGCCGCCCGCCGCCCGACCCTCGCGGCGTGGGCGGCGAACCTGCTGCTGCACTCACAGCCCGAAGAGAGCCGGCGATTTCTGGACCTCGGGCAGGAGCTGCGTGAGGCGTACCGGACGCTGGACGCGGCCGAGATCAAAGAGCTGTCCAAGCAGCGCGGCAGTGTCGTAGCGAGCCTGTCCCGGCAGGCCGCCGCGCTCGCCAGGGACGCCGGGCACCGGCTGTCCGACGCGGCGCAGCAGGATGTCGCCTCCACCCTGCACGCCGTTCTCGCCGATCAGGACGCGGCGGACCAGTGGGCGGCCGGACGTCTGGAGAGCGCCCTCACCCCGCCCGCGGACTTCTCGCAGGGTGCTTCGCGGCGGTCACGCGCAGGAGCAGGAGCAGGAGCAGGGGCAGGGGCAGGGGCGGACGCGGGGAAGCGGCGGGCCGGGGCGAAGGACGAACTCGCCGAGCGGCGCCGGCAGAAGCAGGAAAGGCTCGCACAGGAGGCCCGCGAGGCCGCCGAAGCGGCGGACGAGCAGTTGCGCGAGCGGAACGCCGAACAGCAGGACGCCGACGCGGCGCTGCGGCAGGCACGCGACCGGCACGACGAGGCACGCCAGCAGGTGGCCGAGGCCGAGGAACAGCTGCGTCGGGCACGCGAGGAGCTCCAGCGGGCCGACCGGGCCCAGCGGGAGGCCGAGGAACGGAGCCGGGAGACGGCCGACGCCGTCGCCGGGGCCGAACAGGCCGCTCGGGATGCCGCCCAGGAAGCGGAACGCCTGCTCGACGGTCCCGGCACATGAGTGCCTGCTGCTCGCCCACTCGCCCGCTCCCAGCGGGCGCTCCCCGCGCGGGAGTGCCAGCGTGGGCAGCAGAGACTCCGGCACACGAGGGGAGCAGGCGTTCATGGCACGCGCGATCTGGACCGGTGTGATCACCTTCGGGCTGGTCAGCGTGCCGGTCGGCCTGTACACAGCGGTCGAGAACCACACAGTCCACTTCCACCAGCTGCAACGCGGCACCGCCGACCGCATTCGCAACCGGCGGGTCAACGAACGCACCGGCAAGGAAGTGAGCTCCGAGGACATCGTGAAGGGCTACGAGGCGGCCGAGGGCGAGTACGTCGTCATCGAGCCCGACGAACTCGACGAGATCGCCCCGGGCCGCTCCCGCACCATCGACATCAGCGACTTCGTCGACCTGGACGACATCGAGCCGGTCTACTTCGACCGCACGTACTACGTCGCCCCGCGCGGCAAGGACCACGACAAGGTGTACGGGCTGCTGCGGGAAGCGCTGGCGGAGGTGGGCAAGGCCGGGATCGCGACGTTCGTGATGCGCGGCAAGCAGTACCTGACCGCGCTGCGCGCGGACGACAAGGCGCTGGTGCTGCAGACCCTCCACTGGGCGGACGAGGTGCGCGACCCGGGCGAGGAGCTCCCCGAACTGCCCTCCGGCCGGGTGGGCAAGGGCAAGGAGCGGGACATGGCGGTGCAGTTGATCGACGCACTGGACGCGCCGTGGGAGCCGGCCAAGTATCACGACACGTATCAGGAGAAGGTGCGGGAGCTGGTGCGCGCGAAGGCGGAGGGCCAGGAGATCGAGGCCGCGGAGGAGGCGCCGCAGGCCACCAACGTCGTCGACCTGATGGAGGTCCTGCAGGGCAGCCTGGACCGGGCCCGTGGGAACAAGAGCACCAAAAGCACCAAGAACAAGGACTCAGCCAAGAGCAAGCCCAAGGCCCGTAAAGAGACCGACCTTCAGCAACTCAGCAAGAGCGAGCTGTACCAGCGAGCCACGGACCAGGGCATCGAGGGACGCTCGAAGATGAGCCGGGACGAGCTGATCGACGCGCTCACCGGAACCGGCCGCCGCCGGGGCAAGGGCGCAGCCTGACCACGGCCGTGCCGCGCCAGAGCATCAGAGCGTCAGTCCGTGAGGGGATGCCGTCCTTGCTGCGCTGCGCCTTGGGAGCACCGCTGTCGGCGCCCCACAGGGCGGAGGCGTCGAGGAAGCGGACCTTCCCCTTGTGCCGCTCGGCCACTGCCTCGGCCGATTTCGCGGCCGTCTTGATCTCGGCGTCGTGCGGCTTGTAGAAGTCGTCGATCTTGAAGGGCGGCGCGGTGACGAAGACGAGTTCGGCGTCGGCAGAACCGACCTTCTCGGCCAGCTTCTCGTAGGCGGCACGCTGTTCGCCGGGCTTGCCCCAGTCGTAGGTGGTGATCTGGTACGCGACGACGTCCGGCTTGAAGGAGGTCAGCTCCTTGGGGAGCTGGTCCCAGGTCGGCTCGGCCATCTCACCGATGACGCCGCCGCCACCGTCGGCCGCCATCGACTTGAACGGCGCGCCGTCGGCCCGCAGTGCCGCGCCGAGAGCCGGGGCCTCGGCTCCGGCGATGGAGTTGCCCATCCACAGGACCCTCGGGGCGTTCGCCTTCGAGTCCGCGTTCGTGTTCTCGCTCCGGTCGCTGGAGCGGCTGGATCCGCTGGAGTCGCCGTCGCCGCCACCGCAGGCGGCGAGAGCGGCGATGCTCCCCGCCGCCACGAGGGCGATCGCGGTCGTGCGCCACAGGGGGCGGCGGGGGCGGGGGGAAGGAGTGTTCTCGGTGTTCATGTCGTCCAGCAGAACCCGCGGAACCGCAGATCAGGGGCGCTGTCATCGTTTCATCATCTACCGGGAGTCCTCCCGTCATACGTGGCGAGAAGTCCCGTCACACACCGCCGCCGTCCCCTCCGCGCGCACGGCCGGGTCAGCTCTGCTGGGCCCGGTCGTACACCTTCTTGGCCGTGGCCCCCAGCACCTCTCCGTACATCTTGGTCGGCGTCAGGTTGTCCAGCGAGCTGTTGACCGAGACGAGGACGCCCGTGCCGGTGGTCGCGTCGAAGTCGGCCAGCCACGGGCCGCCGCTGGAGCCGCCGCTCATGTCGCAGGGGATGACCTGTGTGCCGTGCTCCTTCTTCGCCGTACCGACGCAGCGGAGGAGTTCCTCGCCGAGCTGCGGGCGGGTGGCGGAGTAGCCGAAGGAGGAGATGGTGCCGCCGACGGGACGGTTGAAGGCGATGGGCTGGCCGCCCACGACGTCGGTGAGCTTCTTGCCGTCCTTGCGGGCGTCGACGGTCAGCGTGGACACGTCGTTGACGGAGTCCACCTCCCAGGTGCGCGGGGTCGCCGCCTGGCGGACCGCGAACGCGCCGTGCGGCGCAGTGCCCTTCTTGTAGCCGGGGACGAAGACCATCGAGACGTTGGTGTTGTACGGGGAGGAGCCCCGGCGTACGCAGTGCGCCGCGGTCATGACGGCGGAGCGGTTGGCGCTCTTCACCGCGGTGGCCGTGCACCAGGTGTCGGCGCCGTTCGCGTTGACGAAGAAGAGCCGCCCGACCGTCTTCAGGCTGGTGCCGCGCCACGGCTTGGCCTTCGGCCCGGTGGGACCGAGGTCCACCGACTTCCCGACGGCCTTCATGCGCGCGGGCGTCCAGTAGGAGAGGGCGTCCTTGCGGTCGGCGGCGGTGAACTTCAGGACGGAGACCGGGTCGGCGGAGGCGGTACGGGTCTGCGCGGTCGCGGTCGCGGTCGCGGCCGTGGCGGCCGTCGCCGGGATCGTCACGGCGAGGGCCAGGGCCGTGACGGCCAGAGTGCGTCCCATGGCGCGGTCGCGCGGACGCCGGTGCACGGAAGCGGTGGTCTCGGTCATGGTGAAGGTCTCCTCGGTGGCCGCACGCGGCGGAACGCGGCGGACGGGCTGTCGGTCGGTCCGCCGTGCAAGAGGAGACATCCGGCTGTGCGGTTGGCGCTGTCGACGTTCTGTGACAGAAGTGCGGATCACCCGCCGCGCATCCGCCGCGTCTGCCACACGTGTGGCATCTCCCGCGCCGCGCCCGCGGGTTCACCCGGCAGCCGCCGGGCAGCGCTCATCCGGCCTGCGCCGGACAGCGCTCACCCGGCACCACTCAGTGGGCGATGCCGTCGATCAGCTCGCGGGCGCCCTGACGCAGCAGCGCCACGGCCACGGACGTGCCGAGAGTTGCCGGGTCGAGCGGGCCCGCCCACTCGTGCGCGTTGAGCACCGTCTTGCCGTCGGGCGTGAACACGCAGGCGCGCAGCGACAGGTCCCCGCCGCGCTCCGAGCGCGCGTACCCGGCGATCGGCGAGTTGCAGTGCCCCTGCAGCACGTGCAGGAACATGCGCTCGGCGGTCGCCTCCCGCCAGGCGTCCTTGTCGCCCAGGTCCGTCACGGCGTCGATGGTGGCGGTGTCGTCCTCGCGGCACTGCAGGGCGAGGATGCCCGCACCGATCGGCGGGCACATCGTCTCCACCGACAGGATCTCGCTTGCCAGTTCGGGGCGGCCGATGCGGTCCAGACCCGACTGGGCGAGCAGCAGGGCGTCGGCGTCGCCCGCGGCGAGCTTCTCCAGCCGGCGGCCCGCGTTCCCGCGCATCGGGACGCACTCCAACTCCGGGTGCGAAGCGGCGAGTTGCGCGACGCGGCGGACCGACGACGTGCCGATGCGGGTCCCGGCGGGCAACTCGTCGAGCGTGAGCCCGCCGGGGTGGATGAGCGCGTCCCTGATGTCGTCCCGCTTCAGGAACGCGGCGAACGTGGTGCCCGTGGGCAGCGGCCGGTCCGCCGGTACGTCCTTCACGCAGTGCACCGCGAGATCCGCCTCACCGGCGAGCAACGCGGCGTCGACCTCCTTGGTGAAGGCTCCTTTGCCGCCGAGCGCCGCCAGATCGCCCATCCAGCGGTCCCCCGAGGTGGTGACCGGTACGACCTCGGTACGGATGCCGGGGTGCAGCGCGGCGAGTTCGGTACGGACGCGCTCCACCTGGGCGAGGGCCATGGGGGAGGAGCGGGAGACGATGCGGATCAGCTCAGGAACGGACATGCGGTCCACGATAAGGGCTCCGGAAGGGTGCCTCGGACAGACGTCCAACTGATCAAAGGACCTTAGGTGCGGGTGAGTTGGGGTGCGGGAGGCGGGCGGTACGACCTTTCGGCCATTCGGGGGGCCTTCCGAAACCGCGTCGCGGCGCTTCGAGCGCGCCCTGCGGGGGCACTCCGGGCCGGTGCTTCGGCGTGCGCGAGCAGCGGCCGCCTCATAGCGTGAGGCGCAGACAGCCGCGGCGCGGCGCCGCGCCCGCCCCCCTGGAGGCCCCATGTCCCACCCCGCCGCGCCGGACCAACCGGCCGCGCCGGACCAACCGGCCGGAATCGGTCTCGCGCCGATGACGGCCACCCATCTGGCCGACGTCCTCGCCCTGGGCCGCCGGGTCTACGACACGTCCGTGAAGCCGTACACCTCCTGGTCGCTCTCCGCGATCGCCAGGCACCTGGACAGCGACGCGTCCGCGTGCTGGGTCGCGCTGGACGGGGACCACCTCGCGGGCTTCGTGCTCGGCTCGATGGGCTTCGACCAGCGCTCCGACTGGGGCAACCTGGAGTGGATCGCCAGCGCCCCCGAGTACCAGGGGCGGGGCGTCGCGAGCCGGCTCGTGAAGGCCTGCTGCGCGACGCTCACGGAGGCGGGTGCGAGCGCCGTCGTGACCGACGTCGAGTCCCGCAACACCGCGTCGTCCGCCCTGATGCGGCGCAACGGCTTCGAGGCGAGCGTCTCGGTGACGCTGTTCGTACGCGAGACACCGCCCCGCTAGCCGGATTCACCGGCCACGCCGCGCACTCCGGTCACTCTGCTACTCACTCCGCGGGGGACGCCCTCCGGGCTCCAGCGGAGGCGCCTGGAGGTCGCAGCAGGTCTTGCACCGCGGCTCGTTGCCGCGCTCGCCGTGCCAGGCCGGCGGGCTCGGCCGGACGAACACCGCGGCGGCCGCCGCAGCGAGGACGAACAGGCCCGCGCAGCCCACGGCGGCCTTGCCGAAGGCGGTGTTCAGCGCGTCCGGATCCGCGTACGCCGTGCCCGATAGCCCGACCGCGAGCGGTAGCCCGGCGACGACGAGCAACTGGGCGATGCGCGCCGCCGTGTTGTTGACGCCGCTGGCGAGCCCCGCGCGGCTCGCGTCCACCGAGGCCAGCACGGTCGCCGTGAGCGGTGCCACGAACACGCTCATGCCGAGGCCGAGGACGACCACCGCGGGCAGCACGTCGGTGACGTACGCCGCGCCGGGCCGCACCCGCAGCATCAGGAGCACCCCCGCGGCCGCCACCAGCGGCCCCGCGACGAGCGGCAGCCGCGGGCCGAGACGCCGTGCCAGGTCACCGGCGGACGCGGACAGGAGCAGCATCAGGACGGTGATCGGCAGCGTCGCCGTGCCCGCCTGCAGGGCGTCGTACCCGAGCGTCGTCTGCAACTGCACCGGCAGCATGAACAGGATCCCGCCGATGGCCGCGTACAGACACAGCGTCATGACGTTGGCCGCGGTGAACAGGCGCGAGCGGAACAGTTCGAGGGGCAGCATCGGGTTCCGCCTGCGGTGCTCGACCACGACGAAGACGCCGCCCGCCAGGAGACCGAGCACCCCCGGCAGGACCACCCCGCCCGCCGACGTGTCACCGGACGCGCCGATCAGCGAGAAGCTGACGCCGGCGAGGAACAGCGCGGCCAGGCACGCGCCGGTCACGTCGAACGGCCGTTGGGAGGCCGCCTCGTCGCGGCTCTCCGGCACGTGCCGCACCGCGAACAGCACCAGCGCGGCCAGCGGCACGTTGATCAGGAAGATCCACCGCCAGCCGGGCCCGTCGATCAGCCAGCCCCCGAGGAAGGGGCCGACCGCCCCCGCCACGCCACCGAGCCCCGACCACGCGCCCACCGCGCGGGCCTGGTCCTGCGGGCGGTACGAGGCGCGGACGAGCGCCAGCGAACCGGGCGTGAGCAGTGCCCCGCCGACGCCTTGCAGGGCGCGCGCCGCGATCAGTGTCCCGGCGTCCTGCGCGAGGCCGCACAGCGCGGACGCCGCCGCGAACCACACCACCCCGATGACGAGCGTGCGCCGCCGCCCGACACGGTCGCCGAGCGCTCCGCCGAGCAGCAGCAGAGCCGAGAGGGTCAGCATGTAGGCGTTGACGACCCACTGGAGGGCGGAGATCGACGCGTCGAGGTCCCGGCCGAGCGTCGGCAGGGCGACGTTGACGACGGTGCCGTCGAGCAGTGCCATGCCCGAGGCGAGCACCGCGCAGACGAGGACCCAGCGGCCGCGGGCGGAGGCGAGCACGACTCCGCCACCGTCACCACCGCCGGAGTCCGGGGCCGCGCCCGGAGCCGGAGCCGGAGCCGAGCCCGAAGTCATCGCGTCACCGTCCTACATGTGGACCGCGCCACTGCCTGTCTCCGTCGGCGCGGGCGGCCCCTTGCGATACAGGACGACGGTGACGACGAGGCCGATCGCGAAGAAGAGCGCCGACCACCAGTACGCGGTCGAGTATGACTGCATCGCCGCCTGCTCCTCCACCTGCGGTGTCGGCTTCCTGCCCACCAGATAGTTGGACGCCGCGGTCGTGGCAAGCGTGTTGAGCAGGGCCGTGCCGATGGAACCGCCCACCTGCTGACTGGTGTTGACCATGGCGGAGGCGACGCCCGCGTCGTGCGCCGCGACACCGGCGGTCGCCATGCTCATCGCCGGGGCGAAGATGAGGCCGAGGCCGAGGCCGGCGACCAGCAGTGGCGGCAGCACATGGGCGGCGTATCCGCTGCTGACGTCGAGGGCGGTCAGCCAGGCCATGCCGGCGGCCGAGAGCCCCATGCCGAGCGGCACGATCGGTTTCGCGCCCATCCGCGGCAGCAGGTTGTTGGTGGTCACCACGGAGGCCACCACCATCACCGCGACCATGGGCAGGAAGGCCAGACCGGTCTTGACGGGCGTGTACTCCAGGATCTGTTGCAAGTAGTACGTGAGGAACAGGAACACCCCGAACATGCCGGCGCCCGAGATGAACATCGCGAGGAACGACGCCCCGCGGTCCCGGTCGAGGACCACCCGCAGGGGCAGCAGCGGATGGGCCGCGCGCGTCTGCCACCAGGCGAACACCGCCAGGAGCACGGCGCCGACGACGAGGAAGCCCCAGGTCAGCGGGTCACTCCAGGCGTGCGTCTCCGCGTTGGAGAAGCCGTAGACGATGCAGAACAGACCGGCCGACACCAGCAGCGTGCCGGGCACGTCCAGCTTGGGCCGGTCCGGCGGCGCACCCGCGTGCAGCAGCCGCGCGCCGCCCACCATGGCGACCGCGGCGAACGCGAGGTTCACGTACAGGCACCAGCGCCAGTCCAGATACTCGGTGAGTACGCCGCCGAGCAGCAGCCCCACCGCGCCGCCCGCGCCGGCGATCGCGCCGTAGATGCCGAACGCCTTCGCGCGCTCGCGGGGATCGGTGAACGTGGTCGTGAGCAGCGACAGGGCAGCGGGCGCGAGCAACGCGCCGAAGACACCCTGCAGCGCGCGGGCCGCCACCAGCATCGAGAAACTCGTCGCCGCGCCGCCGAGAGCCGACGCCACCGCGAAGCCGGCCAGACCGGCCAGGAAGACGATCTTGCGCCCCACCAGGTCGGCGATGCGTCCGCCGAGCAGCAGCAGGGAGCCGAAGGCGAGCGCGTACGCGGTGACGACCCACTGGCGGTTGCCGTCGGTGAAGCCCAGGTCCCGCTGGGCCGAGGGCAGCGCGATGTTCACGATCGTCGCGTCGAGGACGACCATGAGCTGCGCGATGCCGACCACCGCGAGGATCAGCCAGCGGTGTTCGTGACGGCCGCCTCCGCTGTGCGGCACGGAGGCGGACGGTCCGGCGTCGCGTGCGGAGCCTGGCACCGGGGCGGGCTCCGGCGCGGGCACGGCTTCACGGTCCATGGCGATGGCCTCCAAACGCCCCCGAACCACGCTAAACGCCCTGCTCGGGGCCCGCGACCGGGATCGTCGCTGCACCGTGCCGGACCTGCACGGGGGGCTTGTCGCGCACCGTGCCGGGCCTCCACGGGGAAGGCCCGGCACGGTGGTGCGGAACCGCCGGGCGGCGGGCGCCGGGCGGTGCGCGGCGGACCGCTATGCGGCGTGATCAGCCGCGAGCAGCAGCTCGCTCACCCGCTCCCGGGCGCGGGCCACGCGCGAGCGGACCGTGCCGATCGGGCAGCCGACGGCGGCCGCCGCGTCCGCGTACGGCAGCCCGGCGAGCTGGGTGAGGACGAACGCCTCGCGGCGCGGCGCGTCGAGCGCCTCCAGGAGATCGAGCAGGGCCACGCCCTCCTCGAACCCGGGCAGGCCGCGCGGCTGGGCCCGCTCCGCGGCCGCCTGCCAGTCGCCGGTGTCGGCGATCCGCGGCCGGGCCGCCGCCGTGCGGAAACGGTCGGCGACGACCCGGCGCGCGATGGCGAGGAGCCAGGTGCGCGCACTGGACCGGGCGGCGTAGCCGGGCAACGCGGTGAGCGCCCGCAGGTACGTCTCCTGGGTCAGGTCGTCGGCACCGTGCAGGTCACCGCTGAGGTGGGCGACGAAGCGCCAGACGTCACGGCGTGTGGCCTGCACGAACTCCTCGAACGCCCGGGCGTCGCCGTCGCGCGCCGCCAGCGCCCACTGGGTGATGAGGTCGTCACGGTTCAGGTCCGCGTCGCTCCGGGACCGCACAAGGGTATGGGTCATCGCAAAAGGTCCTTCGGTGAAGGGAGTTCGGGAAGCGGCGTGGACACACGGCGGGGGACTGGACCCCGCGTGCGCGGACGCCGAAGATCCGCCCGGCACCGAGGGGTGCGGGCGGTGTCAGGAACTGGCCGGAAGAACCGGCGGACCTCTGCGTGAGACGACGTGCTGGAGAAGGACCCCGCGCAGCCGCGGCACGGGTACGAGGGCGCCGACGTGGGGCGGCGCCGGCGGCAGGGACGCGACGAGGATCGCGAGAACGAGCCGCAGCGGTACGAAGACGGCCGCGGCCAGCGCGCGTCCGGTACGGAAGGCCGCGGCCTCACCGCGCCACAGCCACAGGGCGCAGATCAGCGCGGCGACGACGTGGGCGAGGAACATGCCGAGGCCGCTGTGCCCGAACACGGACATGACCCAGTGGGAGATGCCCTCGTCCGGCATCGCGGCCCCGTACATGGCGGCGCCGGACGAGCCGGCACCCGATGGCGGCACGGCCGTCGGCATCGCGTGGTTCAGGTGGTTCATGCCGTCGTCGGGGTGGGCCCGCGCCGCGCCCGGCGGCCCGCTCCCGCCCGTCGGGGTACCCATCCGCTGCGCCAGGCCGAACAGTTCGTGCAGGCACAGCTGGGCCGCGACCGTGGCGCCGGTGACGGCCACCGCGCCGCGCTCACGCCCGGTGAGCCACCACGCGGCAGCCACCGTGGCGGCGAACGCGTAACCCACCGCCCACCAGGGCAGCGCGGCACCGGACATGACCGTGTGGCCCAGGGCCGTCGCCACCACGCACACGGCCGCGAACATCGCGGCTCGTGCGAGGCGGAACCCGGGCCCTGAGGTCATGGGGAGCATCGTGCCAGGCGGCGGCCCGGTGCGGGGCGGCGAGTCCAAGAGATGCCCGAAGTGCCCGTATAAGACGCGCGGCTGCCAAAACCCCTTGACGTGGCGTGTACGCAACGAAAATGATCACGTCCAGCGGTCGGCATTGCCGAACTGCGTTCGTCCATGCACCACTTGGCACGTTCACCGCGTGCCACTTCACGAGATCACCACGTACCACCTCACGAGATCACCGCGTACCACCTCACGATGGGAATGCCGATGCACCTGCGCCCCGCCGTCCGGTCCTTGCTGACCGCCGCGGCCGCCCTCGCCCTCGGAGTCGTGGGCCTCGCCGCCCCGGCCCAGGCGTCCCCCGCCGCCTCCGCACCGACTTCGATCCTGGACGTTCCGCCCCGCGGCGCCAACGACTGGTCCTGCAAGCCGGACCCGGCACACCCCGAGCCGGTCGTCCTGGTCAACGGCACGTTCAAGCTGATGGCGGAGAACTGGGCCACGCTCTCGCCGAAGCTGAAGAAGGCGGGCTACTGCGTCTTCGCGTTCAACTACGGCAGGCTGGCGACCGCTCCGGTCCCGCGGTCGGCCGCCGAGCTGAAGGACTTCGTGGAGGCCGTGCGCGGCGCCACCGGCGCGGCGAAGGTGGACCTCGTCGGGCACAGTCAGGGCGGCATGATGCCCCGTTACTACGTGAAGTTCCTCGGCGGCGCGGACAAGGTCGACGATCTGATCGGCATCGTGCCGTCCAACCACGGCACCACCAACCCGCTGACCAAGCCGCTCGGCGACCTCGCGTGCCCCGCCTGCCTCGACCAGATGGCGGGCTCCGAGCTGCTCGCGCGGCTCAACGAGGGCACCGAGACACCGGCGGGGCCCGACTACACGGTCCTCACCACGCGGTACGACGAGGTCGTCATCCCGTACACGAGCGCTCTGCTGAACGGGCCGAAGGAGTACGTCACCAATGTCGTCCTTCAGGACCGCTGTCCGCTGGACCCGTTCCTGCACGACCAGGTGACGAAGGACCCGGTCGCCGCCCAGTGGGTCCTCGACGCACTGGGCCGGAAGGGTCCGGCCGACCCGGAGTTCCGGCCCAGATGCATCGGCTAGCGGCGCCGCCTCGCGCGTAGGCGGTCGCCCCCAGAGTGCCTGCGGTGCCCTTGCGGTGCCGCGGTGCCTACGGCCGGTCGGCCACGTCCTGCCCGTCCAGGACCTCGACAGTGTCCCGGGGCACCGGCACCTCGGGGGTGCCGCCGTCTGCGGTTTCGCGGCGGCGTGCGAGGACCCCGCCGACGTATCCCGCGATGGGCTGCGTGTACCGGGCGGTCAGGGGGCCGACGATCACCAGGATCAGCACGTACGCCGTCGCGAGCGGTCCGAGCGACGGCTCGATGCCCGCGGTGACCGCGAGCCCCGCGATGACGATGGAGAACTCGCCCCGCGCCACCAGCGCGCCACCGGCCCGCCAGCGGCCCTTGACCGAGATGCCCGCGCGGCGGGCCGCCCAGTACCCGGTGGCGATCTTCGTCAGCGCGGTGACCACGGCGAGCGCGAGCGCGGGCAGCAGCACCGGCGGGATGCTCGTCGGGTCGGTGTGCAGCCCGAAGAAGACGAAGAAGACGGCCGCGAAGAGGTCCCGCAAGGGTGCGAGCAGCGTGTGCGCACCCTCGGCGACCTCGCCGGACAGCGCGATGCCGACCAGGAACGCGCCGACGGCGGCGGAGACCTGGAGCTGCTGTGCGATGCCCGCGACCAGGATGGTCAGGCCGAGCACCACGAGGAGCAGCTTCTCCGGATCGTCGCTGGAGACGAACCGGGAGATGAGCCGCCCGTACCGCACCGCGATGAAGAGGACGAGCCCCGCGGCGCCGAGCGCGATGGCGAGCGTGAGGCTGCCCGCCGCCAGCCCGACACCGGCCAGCAGGGCGGTGATGATGGGCAGGTAGACAGCCATCGCCAGGTCTTCGAGGACCAGGACGCTGAGGATGACGGGGGTCTCGCGATTGCCGAGCCGGCCGAGGTCTCCCAGGACCTTCGCGATGACACCGGACGAGGAGATCCAGGTGACACCGGCGAGCACGACGGCGGCGACCGGGCCCCAGCCCATGAGCAGCGCGGCGATGGCACCCGGCAGGGCGTTCAGCGTGCAGTCGACCAGACCGGCCGGGTACTGCGTCTTGAGGTTGCTGACGAGGTCGTTGGCCGTGTATTCGAGGCCGAGCATCAGGAGCAGCAGGATGACGCCGATCTCGGCGCCGATGGCGACGAACTCCTCGCTCGCGCCGAGCGGCAGCAGGCCCCCCTCGCCGAACGCGAGTCCGGCCAGCAGATACAGCGGGATCGGTGAGAAACGGAAACGACCCGCGAACCGGCCGAGCAGACCGAGGGCGAGGATGATCGCGCCGAATTCGATCAGAAAGACAGCGGAGTGCACGCGATCACTCCCGCCCGAGTATCGTCGCGGCGGTCTCCACGCCCTCGCGCGTCCCGATGACGATGAGGGTGTCACCGCCGGCCAGCCGGAAGTCGGGCGTCGGCGACGGAATGGCCTCGGCCCGCCGCAGCACGGCCACGATCGAGACGCCGGTCTCGGTCCGCATCCGGGTCTCGCCGAGCAGCCGCCCGTTCCAGTGCGAGGTGGCCGACAGGAGCACGCGCTCGGCGACCAGGCCCAGGTCGGTGGTGTGCAGCAGGGTCGGACTGTGGTGGGAGGGCATCAGGGCGTCGATCAGCGAGTCGGCCTCGCCCGAACTCAGCCGCAGTGACAGCGCGCACTCGTCGGGGTCGTCGGACCGGTAGGCGCTCAGTGTCCGCGCACCGTCCCGGTGCGCGACCACCGACAGACGCCGCTGTTCTCGGGTCGTGAGGTCGTACCGGATGCCGATGCCTGGGAGCGGCGTACGGCTGAGTCGTGAGGCGGGCACAGCTTTCCCCTTGCGTGATAGATGATCTCCCCCGGCTGTCACCCTATCGGGGCCAAGGATTGGCAAAATCCCTCGGCGTCCGGCCGGAGATCATGACTCACGCCGGGGCGGGGCCGCCCCGCAGGACCGTCTCGACCGAATCCGCCTCGTCGGGAGACTTGTCCTCGCGGTAGCGCACGACCCGGGCGAAGCGGAGCGTGACACCTGCCGGGTAGCGGGTGGACTTCTGGAGCCCGTCGTAGGCGATCTCCACGACGAGTTCGGGCCGCACCGTCACGACGTAACCATTCTCCTCCACGGCCAGCTCCTGGAGGCGCTCGGTCTGCCAGGCGAGCATCGCGTCCGTCATCCCCTTGAACGTCTTGCCCAGCATGGCGAACGTGCCGTCGGGCCTGCGCGCGCCCAGGTGCAGGTTGGAGAGCTTGCCGGTGCGGCGGCCGTGGCCCCACTCGGCGGCCAGGACGACCAGGTCCAGGGTGTGGACGGGTTTGACCTTCAGCCAGGAGGCACCCCGGCGGCCCGCACTGTAGGGGGCGTCGAGCCCTTTCAGTACGACCCCTTCGTGGCCGCGCCCCAGCGTCGCCTCGAAGAACTCCTGGGCCTCGCCGCGCAGCCGCTCGTCGGCCGGGTCCGCCACGAGGGTGCGCCGGACCCGTATCGGCTCGGGCACCAGCGCCGCCAGTGCCGCGTGGCGCTCGGTGAACGGCAGGTCGAGCAGGTCACGCCCGGCCACGGACAGGGCGTCGAAGAAGACGGGGGAGAGGGGCAGCCCGGCCGCCGCCGTCGACACGTCGACCCGTGAACCGACGCGCCCCGCGATCTCCTGGAACGGCCGCGGCCGCCCGTCGGCGTCCAGCGCGATGACCTCGCCGTCCAGGATGAAGTGCGACCCTTCGAGACCGAGGGCCGCGGAGGTCAGCTCGGGCAGGCGGTCGGTGATGTCGTCCAGGGTGCGGGTGTAGACGCGTACGGCGTCCCCGTCCCGGTGGACCTGCACGCGGATGCCGTCCAGCTTCTCCTCGACCGCGCACGCGCCCAGCTTGTCGATGCCCTCGGCGACCGAGGCGGCGCTGTGCGCGAGCATCGGCAGGACCGGACGGCCCACGGTCAGCCGGAAGTCGTCCAGGGCCGCCGCGCCGTCCGCCAGCAGCGCCTGGGCGACCGGGGCCACGGAACCGGCGAGCATCACCGAACGCCGCACGGCGTCCGCAGGGGTCTCCGTGGCGAGCGCGAGTCCTTCGACGGCCACCGCGTCCAGCGCGCCCTGCCGGACCTCGCCGGTCAGCAGCCCGAGCAGGAACCGCTGCTCGTCGGCGGTCGCGGCGCCCATCAACTCGCCGACGAGCCGCTTGCGTTCGGCCTGCGACCCGGCGCCCGTCACCGCACCGATCGCGGTGAGCGCCGCGTCCACCCCGCGGACGGTGAGCGTCGCCTCGACGGCGGGCGGCACCGTGTGCTTGAGCGTGCTCCAGCCGATGCCGAGCCGGCCCTGGGGCAGCCGGCCCGACAGATAGGGGATGGCGATCGGCACGTCGTCCGGCTCCGCGGCCCGGAAGAGCTCGGCGAGCAGGGCGATCTTCCGGGACCGCGCCGAGGTGGCGGCCACTTCCTTGGACACGTGTGCGAGCCGGGCGGGCAGCATGAGGCCATCCTGCATCGCGGCGGGGCGCGGCGCATGGCCGGACGCGGCGCCGCCCGCCCGGACACGCGGCGTCACTCGGCTCCGGGCTCGAAGTCCTCCGTGAAGTAGCTGTCATGCCGGATGCGGAACTCCTTGAGCTCTTCGGCCCCGCGCCGCGCCACCTCCGCGACCTGCTCGAAGTACTCCTCGCGCGGGGCGCCCGGCGAGAACAGCATCAGCATGGACGTGGGCTCGTCGGTCACGTTCTTGAAGGCGTGCAGCCCGCCGACCGGTACGTACAGGAAGTCGCCCTCGCGGCCCGTGACCCACTTCTCGCCGTTGTAGAGCTCCAGTTGGCCAGAGAGGATGTAGAACGACTCCGACATCGCCTTGTGGAAGTGCGTCTTGGCCCCCGCGGACCGGGGAGCCAATTCCGACTTGTAGAGACCGAATTCGCCCCCGGTCGACTCATGGGTGGCGAGGTAGTGCGTGGCCCCACCCGACGAGGAGATGTCCGGCGGGCTATCGGCCCTCCGGAAGGACGCGTTCACCTCGCCCTTGGTGCCGTGGTAGCGGGGCTGCGGGTACGAGAGGTTGTTCGGGTACGACATGAGTCGCTCCAATGCCGGGGCTCCGCCGGGCGGCGAACCTTCACCCGCATGGTCGTCCGGCCGCCCACGGGGCGGCATCCGGCCGGAGGTCGATCTTGAGCCGGGGCGGGGAGGAGGACTGGGGGCTGGCGGACGAGGGCCGGGGACCTAGGCCTCCGGGCTCGGTCGAGACCGGATCCCCGCCTCCGGCACACTCCGCCCTACTAGCGCCCAGCAGCGCCGATCTTCCGCTTGCCCTCAACCGCACTTGAGGTTCTACGGTCCTTGCACGACCTGCCCAGCGTGCAGGCTCCGCACTGAAGCACCGGGAGAGAAACCATGACGACCCAACAGAGCGTGGACGCCGATCTGGCCGGACAGCCCGCCGCGTACTGGACCGGTGTCGCCTACGAGGCGCTCATCGCGTACACCCGGGCCCAGCAGGTCGAAAAGGGCTATACCCAGCCCCAGTTCTGGCTGCTGCGCAACCTGTCCGTGAACGACATCTCGCCCGACGGCGAGGGGATGACGCTGCCCGAGCTGAGAAAGGCCATGGCGTCCTACATTCGACCCGAGGACGATCTCGCGGCGGAGGCCGAGGTGCTCCTGGAACGCGGCTGGCTGGCCCGGGACGCCGAGGACCGGCTGTGGCTCACCGAGGATGGTGAACAGGCCCGCGTCGACCTCGCGCGCAACGCGCCGGCGATCCGTGCCGCCCTCCACGAGGGCATCGACGACGCGGACTATGTCACCACAGTGAAGGTGCTTCAGCGGCTGATCCGCAACGCGGGCGGAACGGTCGCCTGACAGACGAACGGCCCGGGTGGGGGCCGGGGCCCGGCCGGCTGGCGGCAGGTCAGGACGGAAGTTCGGCGGCGGTGACGATGCTGCGGATGCCCAGGTCCGCCCGCTGGGCCGGGGCGGTCTGGTCAACGACGACGGAGCAGCCGGCCCACTGCCCGCCGCACTCCTCGACCATCGACCGCACGGCCGACGCCTGGCTGCCCGTCTCGATCCAGTCGTCGACCAGCAACACTCGGTCCCCGGGGCCTACCACAGTCCGTTGCAGACGCAGCTCCTGACACGTTCCCCGGTAGTCGGGCTCGCTGCGTCGGGTGACCTTCTCTCCCGGCAGGGGCCCGTCCCGCTTGCGCACCGGCAGGAAGCCGACGCCGAGTTCCACGGCCGCTGCCGCTCCGAGCAGGAATCCCCGCGACTCGACTCCACAGACCACCGTGACGTCGTCGTCCCTGAACGGGTCGGCCAGCTCGCGGACAATCGTGGCGAGCGCCACGGAGTCACGGAAGATCCGCCAGACGTCTGCGTGGCCCTCGACCCACCGGAAGTGCTCAAGGGTGAGGGTGCGTGCTGAAGACGTCATGATCGAGAGTCTGCGGACGCCGCAGCAGCTCGGGCAACTGGTTTCCACGACTGGAGAGCGCCGAGATCGACCGACCAGCGTTGCCGACCGTGGTCCGCGCCCCGTGACGGTTGCGCTCGGACCAGAGGTTTGCCGGCGACGTGCCGGTTCAAGGGTGGGTTCTCACACGTCGTGGAAGTTCTTGGCGGTGGGAAAGGTGACGCGGGTGCAGCCGCGTCGGGTGGTGATGTCGTCGACGTAGGCGTGGAACAGGGAATTCAGTGCCTTGGGGCCGAGGACGTTGTCGTACAAGAAGTCGACGGTAAGGGTGTGCAGGGCGGGCTTGCCGTCGCAGATGGAAGACGCCCACCAGATGCCGTCCCCGCCTCCCGCCGTTCCCGGCCTGAGCCTCTTGTCGTCGCTGCTCTCCTGGAAGCCCACGGATCCTGCCTCGGCACCGAAGTAGGACATCGTGCGCAGCCACCAGGGTGAGACGGTGAGCGCGTGCCGGGCGTACTCGCGCTGGTCGACGTCCAAGGTCTCGGCGATGGCCCGCACCTGGCTGGGGCCCACGGCCAGTAGGCACCCTTCGGCGGGGTTCGCATCGCGGGCGGGGACCGTGAGGGCGCGGTCGGGCAGTCGGGCCTGTCCCTGTTTCTTGGCCAGTCGGCCGGCCCAGCGGCAGGAACCGGTGGCCGAGACGGCCGGGCGCAGCTTCGAGGAGACCGGGCTCATCTGCTCGGGCAGAGCCGGTAGTTCGGTTCGGCAGTTGATCCGTCGGGTGAGCTGCTGGGTGGCCGAGCGAGCAAGGCGGGCCAGGCGCCGGCGGTCATCGGCGGAGACTTCCGGGTAGAGAGCCACGGCGGTGACATTCAGCAGTTTCGGCGCCGCTCGGCCGCTGCCGGGGCCGCACTCGGCACGAACCGTGATGCGGAAGTCCGTGTACGAGCCCAGCCTGCCGTCGCCCAGCGGCCACTCTTCGGGTTTGCGGTCGGCGACCGCGGTGACGTCGCGCTTCGGGCGTCCCCCTTCGCGGGTGAAGAACGGGGAGCCCTTGTCGCCGATCTTGTTGACCGGCTCGGAGTCATCGCTGCTCCTGACGATCAGCCGGAACAGTTCGGCGGGCCTGTGCGAGCCACTCACCCTGTAGACGGTGCAGGCGCTGGGCAGGTGGCGCACGTCGAGCCGATAATCGTTGTCGTCGTCGGTCTGCGCTCGGACCATGCCGCCCTGCAGATCCATCACCTCTGCCCCCGAAACCAGGTGGTCGCAGGCCGCGGCGATGTCGCGTTCGCCGGCGGATCGGTCGCGGAAGTCGTCGACGGTCAGCCAGCCCGCGTACAGGCTCAGCCCGATCCCACCCACGGCCATCGCCAGCCACAGCCCGCGCTGGCCCGTGGGCACGAATAGGCCGCGTGGCTGATGTTTCCCGAAGGTACGCGTGCACTCGCTTGTGGCGGGCACCCGACGGGCGTGTTGGTCGACTCCGCCGAGGTTCGAGACTCCAGGTGCCAGATGTCCGGCCAAGCAGAGAAGAGTGATGTAGGTCACATGGAAAATTCGACATCGTGGCGTAATACCGCCCCTCCGTGAGGGGTCATAAGGGCACAGGCGCCCGGAACCGCAATACCGCGCACTGGAAACATCAGAAGTGGAGTCCGCTCATGGCCGTCACCCTCGAACAGCCCGCCCGTGCCCGTCTCGTCACCCCCGAGGGCCGTGAGCGTGCCCTGCCCGTCGTTCTGCGCTACTCGGCGGAAGATCCCCTGGCCGTCCAGATGACCTTCCCTTCGCAGGCCTCGCTCGATGGCGCGGAGGTCACATGGATCTTCGCCCGGCAGCTCCTCGAGGACGGTCTCACGGCGCCGACAGGCAGCGGTGACGTGCATGTGTGGCCCTGCGGGCGGGCCCGCACGGTCCTGGAGTTCCACTCTCATCAGGGTCTCGCGCTGGTGCAGTTCGACAAGCTCGCGCTGCGCCGCTTCCTGGTGCGGTCGTACGCCGTGGTGCCCGCGGGCGGCGAGAGTGAGGGGATCGACTTCGACGAGGGACTATCGCGCCTGCTCGGCGGCGTCTGAGCGCGCTCCACGAGACGTCAGCGGCCAGTGATCAATGGCCACCGGCCACCGGCCACCGGTCAGTGGTAGAGCTCGGGCCGCTCGGTCATCTCCACCGTCACCCGCGTGCCGGCGTTCAGCGCCGCGACACCCGCCTCCGCGACGGCCGCCGCCGCATATCCGTCCCACGCGCTCGGCCCCGTGACCCGGCCGTCCCGGGCGGCGGCCACCCACGCCCGCACCTCACGGTCGTACGCGTCGGCGAACCGGACCAGATAGTCCTGCGCCACCTCCTCGTGCGCGCGGCCCGCCGACCGGACGACCATCGTGTGCGCGTCGCCGAGCCGCGCGCTGCCGCGCTCGCAGACCGCCTCGCACGCCACCTCGTAACCGAATCCGCTGTTGACGAAGACCTCCACGTCGACGACGGCACCCCCCGATGTCTCGAAGAGCACCAGTTGCGGGTCGAGCAGTCCGTCCGGGGCGTCCGCCGACGGCGCGGGCCGCATCACCGTGACCGCCGTGATCTCCTGGCCGAGCAGCCACCGGGCCGCGTCGATCTCGTGGGAGACCGAGCTGCTGATCAGCATCGATGAGGTGAAGTACGGGGGAGACGCCACGTTCCGGTGACGGCAGTGCAGCAGCAGGGGGCGGCCCAGACTCCCGGAGTCGAGGAGTGTCTTCAGGGCCGCGTACTCGGCGTCGTACCGACGCATGAAACCGACCTGGATCAGCCTGTGCCCCAGCCGCGCCTCCGCCTCCACGACTCGCAGCGCCGAGGTGGAATCCGGGGTCAGGGGCTTCTCGCAGAGCACGGGGAGCCCGCGCGCGCAGGCCGCGAGCAGCGCCTCCTCGTGCGCCGCCTCCGGCGATGCCACCAGGACCGCCTCCACTCCGGGAGCGCTCAGCGCGGCCGTCGCCTCGCGGTGCACGGACACTCCCTCGCGCCCCGCCACCGCCGCCTCCGCCCGTGCCGTGTCGGGATCCGCGACCGCCACCACGCGGGCCCCGCCCACCGTCTCACCGATCCGCCGCACGTGATCGGCGCCCATGTGGCCCGCCCCCAGCACGGCCACCCCGAGTAGATCGCTCATCCCAAGCCCTCCCCGCGTCCGCGCACCCGGCGATCCAGCCGCACCCGATGCGCCTGATGCGCCCGATGCACCCACCCCTGTATCGCACGTCATCCTGGAGCCCGTCCTTGCTGCTCCACTACTCCACGACGTGTTCCGGGTCCGTGCGTCGGGCCACCGTAGCCCTCCGCCGCCGGATCGTCCGCCGGCGTGCCGCCACGACGCAGCCCGCGAGCAGGACGACCGAGCCCGCGATGACCAGCAGCACCGCAGGCCACTCGGAGTCCTCCGGCCGTACGGCCAGCGCGGCCTGTCCGGCCGCGTGCGCGGGGCTGGCGGCCGGCGCCGTGCGGACCTTCTTCGGCGGCGGCTGCAGCGAGCCGACCGGCCGCACCTTCCCGGCCGCCGCGAAGCCCCAGTCAAGGAGTGACCTCGCCTCCTCGTACACGGCGCGCCCGCTGCCCCCGCGCGGGTTCATCACCGAGACGACGAGCGTGCGCCCGTCGCGCTGGGCCGCGCTGATCAGGGTGGCGCCCGCGTGGCTGGTGTAACCGTTCTTGACGCCGAGCAGCCCCGGGTAGGCCGCCACGCCGTCGGCGCCGGTCAGCAGCCGGTTGGTGTTCTGGATGGGGTACGACCAGCCTCCCGCGGGGAAGTGCGCCACGCGGGTCGAGCAGTAGCGGGCGAACTCCGGGTCGGCGAGCCCGGCCCTGCCGAAGACCGCCAGGTCGTACGCCGACGAGACCTGCCCGGCGGCGTCGTAACCGTCGGGCGACACCACGTGCGTGTCGTTCGCGCCCAGCTCACGCGCCTTGGCCCGCATCTCCCGAACGGTCTTCTCCAAGCCGCCATTGAGACCCGCAAGGACATGTACGGCGTCGTTCCCGGAGCTGAGGAACACGCCGCGCCACAGGTCGGCGACCCGGTAGGCGCGGCCCTCTGCCACGCCCACCATGCTGCTGCCCTCGCCGACCCCGTCCAGCTCGTGCTCCGCGACCACGTGCCGCAGCTCCGGGTCGAGCCGGGAGAGCGTCGACAGGGCGAAGAGGGACTTGAGCGTCGAGGCGGGCGGCAGCGGGCGGTGCGCGTCCCGTGCCGCGAGCACCTCCCCCGTACCGGCGTCCGCCACGAGCCAGGCGCGGGCGGACACGTCGGCGGGCAGCGCGGGCGCGCCGAGGCCGGGCCGGACCTGGACACCGGGCCGGTCGAGCAGGGCGGACGAGTACACGGGGAGCGGCCGCGGAGGCGCCGGTTCGGCCGGGACGTCCGAGGCGGCAACCGGTGAGGACAGGAGGACCAGAGCACCGAGGGAGAGGGCCCCGGCGCGTACGGAGGAGGAGCGCGAAAGGTTCCTGATGACCATTCAGCCACCGTAGGAGCGCGGCCGGGAGTCCGCAGATCGGCTTGGCCCGGCTGGAGGTATCCCTGGGCCGCCGCCCGGAGGGCCTGGACCGCCGGGACTCGAACCGCCGGGGCGTCGACGCACCCGGCGGTTCGGTCGGCAGGAGGTCAGGCCGGCAGGTGCTTCTCGACGGCCGCGACGAGCTCGGGGGCATCGGGCTCGGTCTGGGGCGAGAAGCGGGCCACGACGTCGCCCGCCGGATCGATCAAGAACTTCTCGAAGTTCCACCGGATGTCGCCGGTGTGCCCCTCGGCGTCCGCCGTGCCCACGAGCTTCCCGTACAGCGGATGCCGCGCCTCGCCGTTGACGTCGACCTTCTCCGTCATCGGGAACGTCACGCCGTACGTCGCCGAGCAGAACTCGGCGATCTCCTCGGACGTGCCGGGCTCCTGGCCCATGAACTGGTTGCAGGGCACGCCGAGCACGCTGAAGCCCCGGCTCGCGTACTGCTCGTGGAGCCGCTCCAGGCCCGCGTACTGCGGGGTCAGCCCGCACTTGGAGGCCACATTGACGACCAGGACGGCCTTGCCCTCGTACTGGCGCAGGTCGGCGGGGCCGCCCTGCAGGCTTTCGATCTCTACCGCGTCGTAAACAGACATGGTGGCGAGCCTACGCCGACTCCGCGGAGTGGGAGAGTCCGATGCCGTCGGGGTCCGATTCCGTCGCCTACGTCTCGCGGTGCAGTCGGCCGCGGGCGACCAGTTCGACCGTGAGGGCCACGGCGATCGCCTGGACCGCCATCAGGGCGATCAGCACGAAGAGCTGCACGGCTCCGGCGAGTGCCGGGGAAGCACCGCCCAGGAGCATGCCGACGAACGCGCCGGGCAGGGTGACGAGGCCGACCGTGCGGGTCTGGTCGAGTCCGGGCAGCAGGGCGTCCGACGCGGCCCGGCCGATGACCTCGAGGCGTGCGTCGCGGTCGGGCAGGCCGAGGGCGATGCCGGCTTCGAACTCGCCGTACCGGGTGCGGAGTTCGTCGAGAGAGCGACGGCCCGCGAGGACCGTCGCGGTGAGCGCACCGCCGATGAGGATGCCCGTCACGGGAATCATGGCGATGCCCCGTACGGGGAGCAGGCCCGCGAGGGTCAGTCCGGTCACGACCGGGACGACGGGGCCCGCGATGGGCAGCGCCGCCCACCACCAGGTGCCGTTCGGGGTGATGCGGCGGCCCGCGGTGCGGGTGGCCACGGCGAACATGAGGAGCAGGAAGGCGAACAGCGCGGCCACGTGGTGCACGACCCAGGCGATCACCAGGGAGACGACGGCCAGTTGGGCGGTGGCGCGGACGCCCGCGATCAGGATCTCCCGCGCCCTGCCGCGCGAGCCGTCGGGTGCGAGCCGGAAGACGGCCGCCGTCGCCGCGGCGGCCAGCAGCAGCACGAGCAGGGCGGCGGCGAGCGCCGCGTTGACCGGCAGAAGGGCCTGGGCCGCGAGATTGCGCACGGGCCCACCCTAGATCGCGGGGGCCGTCTCCCCCGCGACCTGCTCCACGTGCTCCACCTGCTGTATCACGGCGCTCGACCTGTAACGATGTGGTGGGAAAGACGTGTGGAGAGAGAAGGGCTGAAGTCATGGCGCAGCAGGTGCAGGGCGTGGTCGCGCGCGCGAAGGGCGAGCCGGTACGGATCGAGACGATCATCGTCCCGGATCCGGGTCCGGGAGAAGCCGTGGTGAAGGTCCAGGCGTGCGGGGTCTGTCACACCGACCTGCATTACCGGGAGGGCGGTATCAACGACGAGTTTCCGTTCCTCCTCGGGCACGAGGCGGCGGGTGTCGTCGAGTCGGTGGGGGAGGGGGTCACCGAGGTCGCGCCCGGCGACTTCGTGATTCTCAACTGGCGCGCGGTGTGCGGCCAGTGCCGCGCGTGTCTGCGCGGCCGCCCCCAGTACTGCTTCGACACGCACAACGCGAAGCAGAAGATGACCCTGGCCGACGGCACGGAGCTCTCCCCGGCGCTCGGCATCGGGGCCTTCGCGGAGAAGACCCTCGTCGCCGCCGGGCAGTGCACCAAGGTCGACCCGGCCGCATCCGCCGCCGCGGCGGGACTGCTCGGCTGCGGTGTGATGGCGGGCATCGGCGCCGCCATCAACACCGGCGAGGTCGGCCGGGGCGACTCGGTCGCCGTCATCGGCTGCGGCGGCGTCGGCAACGCAGCCGTCGTGGGGGCCCGCCTCGCGGGAGCCGCGCGGATCATCGCCGTGGACATCGACGACAAGAAGCTGGCGACGGCGAAGGGCCTCGGCGCCACGCACACGGTGAACTCGCGCTCCGCCGACCCCGTCGAGGCGATCCGCGAGCTGACCGGCGGCAACGGAGCCGACGTCGTCATCGAGGCGGTCGGCCGCCCGGAGACGTACGAGCAGGCCTTCTACGCCCGCGACCTGGCGGGCACGGTCGTCCTGGTCGGCGTCCCGACGCCGGAGATGAGGATCGAGCTGCCGCTGCTCGACGTCTTCGGGCGCGGCGGCGCGCTCAAGTCGAGCTGGTACGGGGACTGCCTGCCGTCCCGTGACTTCCCGATGCTCATCGACCTCTATCAGCAGGGGCGCCTGGATCTCGACGCGTTCGTCACGGAGACCATCGCGCTGGAGGACGTCGAGAAGGCCTTCGAGCGCATGCACCACGGCGACGTCCTCCGTTCGGTGGTGATGTTCTGATGGCGGCCGAAGCCACGGCGGGCGCGTCCGGCGCGCGCGTCGACCACCTCGTGACGTCCGGGACCTTCTCGCTGGACGGCGGCACCTGGGACGTCGACAACAACGTGTGGATCGTGGGCGACGACAGCGAGTGCGTCGTCATCGACGCCGCACACGACGCGGACGCCATCGCGGCCGCGGTGGGGGAGCGGCGCCTGGTCGCGATCGTCTGCACCCACGCCCACGACGACCACATCGACGCGGCCCCGGCGCTCGCGGCGCGCACGGGCGCGCCGATCCTGCTGCACCCGGCCGACACGGAGCTGTGGAAGCGGACCCATCCCGACCGTGCCCCGGACGGTGAGCTGTCCGACGGGCAGGAACTGGCCGTCGCGGGCACAACTCTGACGGTGCTGCACACGCCCGGCCACTGCCACGGTGCCGTGAGCCTGTACGCGCCCGGCCTCGGCACGGTGTTCACCGGCGACACGCTGTTCGCCGGAGGTCCCGGTGCGACGGGCCGTTCCTTCAGTGACTTCCCGACGATCGTGGAGTCCATCAAGGAGCGGCTCCTGACGCTGCCGCCCGAGACGGTGGTGCGGACCGGACACGGCGACAGCACCACGGTCGGCGCGGAGGCGCCGCACCTGGAGGAGTGGATCGCCAGAGGGCACTGAACGGTGCGGAACGCTTAGTTCCGCCGACTGGTGCCGACCGGCGCCGAACTGACTCATGGCCTCGCGTGGATCGCCGCGCGGGGCCATGAGGCGTACTGGCCCTGTTCCGCAATCTTCGATAAGTTAGGCAAGGCTTACCTAATGGAGGTTGAGGATGGGTGTTCGTCACAGCAGCACGACCGTGCCCACAGCGGCGGCACGCGCTCGTTCAGTGCTTGCCACCGCATGGTCCTGCTCGGTGACCACGGAGATCGGCAGGGACGAACTCGTGGGCGCGCACACCGTCACCGAGGACGGCAGGATGCTGCTGTCACCGCCCGAGGACAGCGCGCTCGCCGCCGCCCTCATCTGCATGCCGCGCGGCGAACCGTCGACCATGATCGAGTTCGCCGACGTGGCGCCGGTGCCGCTCAGGGACCGGATCCGCGCGCGGCTCTGGCTCTCCGGGGCGCTGGCCTACGACGGGGAACACCTCGTCTTCGAGCCGACGTGCGCCGTGCTGCACGACTCCACCGGGGAACGCCAGGGAATCGAGCTCGACGAACTGGCCCTGACGGTGCCCGACCCGCTCGCCGAGGCCGAGTCACGCCTGCTCACCCACCTCGCCGACGCCCACCCGGACGCCGTCGAGCAGCTCACCCGCCTCATCAGCCCCGACAGCCTCCAGGGCGTCGTGCGGGTCCGCCCGCTCGCCATCGACCGGCACGGGATCTCCCTGCGTCTCGAACGCGCCCGCGGCCAGGCGGACGTCCGCCTCCCGTTCCACCAGCTCGTCGAGGACGTCACGCAGGTCACGGAGTGCATGCACGCGCTCCTGATGAAGGCCCGCCTCTCAACCACGCGGCGCGGGCGGCCCGTCGGAGGCGTCGGAGGCTGACCGCATCGACCGCAGCGCCAGCAGCAGCACCCCGATGTCGTCGAGCAGCACCGGGTCGGGCAACAGGTCGGTGGGCAGTACGAGATAGGCGACCGCGCCCCAGAAGACCCACTGCCGCTCGACGGGCAGCCCGGCTCTGCGCAGGGCGCGGCGGGTCCGGACGAGACGCACGAGCAACACGACCGCGACAGCGAGGGTCGCGGCGACCAGAACGGCGGCGCCGACAAGGAATACGGTCAGGTCCGTGCTCATACCCACGCACGGTAATCCAGTTGAGGTTCCGCGTCCCGCAGGGATGATGGCGTGGTGACAAAAGCGCCGAAGCCCACGCGGTCCCCCTCGTCTCCCGTGCCCGTTGAGCCCGTCCCGCCCGTCCAGGCGTTGATCATCGTCGACATGCAGTCCGCTTTTGTCGCCGGCGACGACGCCGTGCCCGACGCGGAGCGGCTCCTGGACCGGGTGACGGGTCTCCTGGCCGAGGCCCGCGAGAATGGCGCGCTCGTCGTCCAGCTGCAGAACGACGGAGAGCCCGGCACCCCCGACGGGACCGGCACCCCCGGCTGGGAGCTCCACCTGCCCGTCGACACCGACCGGGGCGAGCTCGTCGTGCACAAGACCGTCGACGACGGCTTCCAGGACACCCACTTCGAAGAGCTGCTGCGCGACGCCGGGGTGCGGGAACTGGCCATCTGCGGCGTGATGTCGGAGATGTGCGTCAGGGCGACGGCGAGCACTGCCCTGGAGCTCGGCTTCCGCGTCGTCCTGCCGCACGACGCGCACGCGACGTACGACATCCCGGCCGCGGAGGGCATCAGCGACGTGGTGCCGGCGGCGATGGCGTCGCGCGTGGCGGAGTGGTCCCTCGGGGACGAGGTCGAGATCGTCGCGCGGGCGGCCGACGTGAGCTTCACGAAGCCGTAGTGGCGAGCATGAGCCGACCACGCGACGTGGTGTCACCCGGTGGCGGAGTCCGCGTTCGTCTCCCTTCTCCGTCGCCTCCAGTTCCAGAGCTCATGTGCCCGGTGATCGTGCTCGAAGCCCGGGCCGAGCGGGCCCACGCGCTCGTACGCCTCCTCCGTTCGCGGGTCGTCGCGGCGGGCGAGCCCCCAGGCGGCCTCCAGGCGTACGAGCAGGTCGTCCTCGTCCAGCAGCGACATCAGGGCATCCGCGACGTCGGGCGCGTGGTCGCGGGACGCGGCGAGGGCCACCGCCGCCCCGCGGCGCGCGGCGGCGTCCGAGCTCTCGGCCATGGGGAGCAGCGCCCGGGTCACCTCGGGCCACAGGGCGTCGTCGTCCGCTCCCACCTCGCAGGCCCGGAGTCGTACTTCCACATCCGGGTCGCGGGTGAGGGCGAGCACCGCGTCCCGCGCGGCCGGTGACCGCAGGCCGTCGTTCGTGACGAGGGTGTACGGCACCTCGCGGCGTACGCGGGGGTCGGGGTGGCCCGCATGACGGAGCCCGACGGCCTCCTGATCGGGGTGTTCGTACTCGGTGAGTGCGTTGAGCACCTTGGCCAGCACCGCGCTGTCCGTCTCTTCGGCGGCCCAGGCGATCAGGAGTTCGGTCTCCTTCTTGCCGTAGTGACGACGGCCGGGGTCGACGAACGAACGCATCCACAGGTAGTCCGCCACGAACCGCCGGTGCGCCGGGTCGTGATGGTGGCGGTGGGCGACCACGGCCGACCAGGTCTCGTTGCTGCGGCGCCCGGCGAGGACCCAGCAGACCGCCGACCAGTCGGCGTGCTCCTCGTCCTGGTGTCGCACGGCGCGGGCGACCAGTTCATCGACGGGTGTCAGAATGCGGAAGGCCCATTCGAGCGCGCTCAGGATGCCGCCGTGCCCGGCCCGTACGACGAGCCCGCCCAGCGAGACCTGGTCGACCCAGTCGTACGCGCCGTCCAAGACCCGCTCCGTGATCGCGGGCCCCACCGCGCCGGTCCTGCGCCGCAGCTCCGCCTCCACTCCTGTCTCGTACCAGCCCCGAGCCAGGGCGATGAGCTGTTCACGCGTGGCTTCCGGCAGCCGCAGCCGGGGCTCCGTGCCGAGGACGGCCGAGAAGACCGCGTAGGAACCGCCGTCGATCGCGCGCCACAGCGGTGTGGTCCCATCCGGAAGCACCTCGTCAGGGTCGGCCCCGTCCTCCACGAGCACTTCGGCGACCGCCGCGTCGTACGCCGCCACGGCGAGCCCCAGCGCCGACATCCCGCTCGCGTCCTCCGCGTCCGGATCGGCCCCCTCGGCCAGCAACGTCCGCACCGCGTCGGCGTCCCCCGCCCGCACCGCCGACACGAGCCGCGTCCCGAGCCCGTTCTCCGCGTCCATTCACCCGCCCCCTTGATCCGTTCAACGCCGCAAGTGTGCACGAGAGGCTAGAGAGGCAGCGCGCACACGGGTACCGGTGAGGCGAACGGTTTGCCCACGAGGCGGAGTGTGCCGCTGCGGGCGTCGACCTTGAAGACGCTCACCGAGCTCGACTTCTGGTTCGCGGTGAACAGCAGGCGCTGGGACGGGGAGAACGCGAGCTGGCGGGGGAAGTCCCCGTCGACGGGAACCGTGTCGAGGAGCCGGAGCCGGGCGCCGCCGCGCTCGATCGCGTACCTGGTGATGCTGTTGTGCCCACGGTTGGCGAGGAAGGCGAAACGGCCCTCGCGCGTCACCACGATCTGCGCCGGATAGCTGGTGCCTTCCCCGGTGCCGGTCGGCTGCGGCCTGCCGGGGGTGAGGCGGCCGGTGGCGGGGTCGTACGCGCAGACGACCACCGTGTTGTCCAACTCGGCGGCGAGATAGGCGAAGCGGCCCGAGGGGTGGAAGGTGAGGTGGCGCGGCCCCGCGCCCGGCCGCAAGGCCGCGTGCGAGACGGGGCGGAGCGTGCCCGCCTTCTCGTCGAGGCGGTATGTGTAGACCGTGTCGTTGCCGAGGTCGACGGCGAGAATGTGGCGGCCGTCCGGGGACGTGATGATCTGGTGGGCGTGCGGGCCCTCCTGGCCGGGCCCCGGCGGTGGCGCGGAGTGCGTGACGAGGTCCGTCCGCTCGCCCAGCGCGCCCGACGCCCCGATGGGGTGCACGGCCACACTGCCGGAGTTGTAGTTCGCGCTGAGCAGCCAGCGTCCACCGGGGTGCACGGACAGGTGGCAGGGGCCCGCGCCGCCGGTGTCCCGTGTGCCGAGGACGTCGTGCTTGCCGGAGGGTGAGAGCGCGACGGCGGTCACGCCGCCCTTGTCCCGCTCGTTGACGGCGTAGAGCGTACGGCCCGAAGGGTGCAGCGCCAGGTACGAGGGGTCGGGGACGCCGGTGAGCGTCCCGGTGCCGGTGACGCGGCCCGTCACGTCGTCGTACGTCGCCAGACCGATCCCCGGACCGCCGCCTTCCTGCGAGGTGTACGTCCCCAGGAACAACTGCCCCTCGCGGCGGGGCCGGTGGGCGGCCGAGGATGCGGGGTCCCGGCGGCGTACGCGGTCCGGGCGCTCCGGGGCCGCCGGGTCCGACGACGCGCAGGCCGAAACGGACGACAGGGCCCCCGTGCCGGCCGCCCCCACGAGAGCGCCGATGAACCGCCTCCGTCCCGGGCCGCCGCTCCCGGAACCCGTGGCCGACCCTGCTCCGCTGTTCATGCCTGCACCTCGTGCGTCGGTGGTGACGGATGTGGCCAACACAGTGCCCCGTGTCCGAGGGAAGGGACAAGAGGCACCCGCGTCGGCACGGGGCGCGCACCTGTTTGCCGTACGCCGAGAGTCATCACTCCGATACGGTGTGCGAGCGATCGTTGCCGAATGCCCGTAGACGTACAGGAGTTGCCGAGTGGACCACAGCCGTCTGATCAGGATCAGTACCGTCCTGGCCGCGTTCGGTACAGCGGGCGCCATGGCGGCCGCTCCTACCGCGAGCGCCACGGCCGCCACCGCCGCACCGGCGCCCCCGGTGGCCGCAGGTGCCGCGCAGGAGCCGTGCACGGGAGAGTTCCGCGGGGACGCCCGCCTCGGCCCCGCCTGGCTGCCCAAGAAGTGGCAGCGGCCCGTCGGCCCGCTCCTGAAGAACTGGAAGCGGACGGGCAAGCTGTCGCCGAAGGCCTTCCTGAAGAAGTACTGGGAGGGGCCGGCCGACACGGGCAGCTGGAAGTACCCGCCCAACGACGGCTTCGACACCGTCAACGGCCAGGTCGACAAGCACCCCGAACTCCTGGAGAAGGGCGAGGAGCTGGACCGCTTCGGCTCGGAGTACGGCGGGTACCTCGCACCCGCGGGGGACGCCTACGCGAAGCGCGCGCTGCCCCCGCAGAACCTCAATACCCGCGACGTCGCGTTCGCCTGCGACTACCGCGTCTATGAGGTGAGCAAGCCCTTCCGCGTCTGGCAGGGCCGCATCGCCCCCTGGTTCGAGCAGCCCGGCCGCGGCCGGCAGATCAAGCTGGACCCGGCGTTCCTGGACCCGGGCGAGGGCCAGCGCCTCAACGTGAAGTGGCTCCTGGACCACGGATACCTCGAGCCCGCGAACGACTGACGCCCATGGACGCCGGAGAAGCCGCGGCGGCTCTGCGCGCCGCCCACGTGGCCGACGGCTACTACTGGATCGAGGGCGTCCACGAACCGACTCCCACGCCCCCCGACTTCGTCTATCTGCGCAGGACCGAAGCCGGGGCGTGGGAAGTCGGAACGTACGAGCGAGGCGCGCACCACCCCCTCGCCCGGTACGCGGACGAGGCGGCGGCCTGCGCGCACCTGCTACGCCAGCTGATCTGACAGGTCGCACGCGTCCCATGCGGGGAACGGATCGTACGACGGAAGCTCCTCGCCCTCGGCGAGCAGGCACCGCTCCAGAGCCACCCGCAATTGCGGGGCCCGCAGGCCGACGCCGATGAAGACGAGCTCCTGTCCCTGCGTGTCGTCCGCGGTGCGCGCGCCGGAGGGCTCGAAGCGGGCGACGGAGCCCGCCTGCGACCACAGCCCGGTGATCCGGGGCCGGCTCGCCAGCCAGAAGAACCCCTTGGAGCGCAGAATCCGCCCGAAGCCGCCGCTGTCCATCTCCTCCGTGACGAAGGACCACAGGCGGCCGGGGTGGAAGGGGCGGCGGGCGCGGAACACGGTGCTGGAGATGCCGTACTCCTCGGTCTCCGGCACGTGGTCACCGTTCAGCTCGCGCACCCAGCCCGGCGCCTGCTGGGCGCGGTCCAGGTCGAACAGGCCGGTGTCGAGGACCTGGGCGAGCTCCACCCGTCCCCGGGTCGCGGGCACGACACGGGCGAGCGGGTTGAGGCGCGACAGGGTGGCCGTGAGCCGGTCGGCGGTCTCCGCGTCGACGAGGTCGAGCTTGTTGAGGACGAGGACGTCGGCGAACTCGACCTGGTCCATCAGGAGGTCGCTGACGGTGCGCTCGTCGTCCTCGTACTGATCCAGGCCGCGCTCCACCAGGCCGTCCCCGGCGGACAACTCCGCCAGGAAGTTCGCGGCGTCGACCACCGTCACCATCGTGTCGAGGCGGGCGAGGTCGCCGAGCGTCGCGCCGTCGTCGCGCGGGAACGCGAACGTCGCGGCCACCGGCATCGGCTCCGAGATGCCGCTGGACTCGATGAGGAGATGATCGAAGCGGTCCTCGGCGGCCAGCCGGCCGACCTCTTCGAGCAGATCGTCGCGGAGCGTGCAGCAGATGCAGCCGTTGGTCAGCTCGACCAGGCGCTCCTCGGTGCGTGACAGCGCGGCCTCGCCGCCGCGCACCAGGGCGGCGTCGATGTTGATCTCGCTCATGTCGTTCACGATCACCGCGACGCGCAGGCCCGCGCGGTTGGCGAGGACGTGGTTGAGCAGCGTCGTCTTGCCCGCGCCGAGGAAGCCGGACAGGACGGTCACGGGCAGCCGGCCGCCCGGCGCGGGTCGTGCGTGCGTCATGTGCGTCAGCTCTCCGGGCGCAGCAGGCCGCGCTCGTACGCCTTGACCAGGCGCTGCGGGACCATGTACGGCACGCCGTCGACGGTGACGGGCACCAGTCGCGGAGTGGTGGCCTTCCACTGGGCGCGACGGTGCCGGGTGTTGCTGCGGGACATCTTCCGCTTCGGTACGGCCATGAGGTCCTCCTGGGTGAGGTGGGGCAGTGGACCGCACGCTATATGAAAATGAATCCCATTAACAACTCGCCCGACCGCCCCGGCCGTGGCCGCCCACGCCGAGGTGAACCCTGACGCTAAACCTGAGGGTGAGAGTGCCCCTCCCGGGATCAGGGGCGCCCCGTCGGCGGCACCTCCTCCCCGGCGGGCACGGGCCCCGGCGGCGTGCCGTCGCCGAAGGGGCGGCCGCCGAGCTGCTCCCGGTGATGCGGGGTCAGCCACCCGGAGAGGTCCGGGCCCAGCGGCACGATGCCTGTCGGATTGATGCCGGTGTGTACTTCGTAGTAGTGCCGCTTGATGTGGTCGAAGTCGATGGTGTCGCCGAACCCGGGGGTCTGGAACAGATCCCTGGCGTACGCCCACAGCACCGGGTCCTCGGCCAGCTTCCGGCGGTTGCACTTGAAGTGGCCGTGGTAGACCGCGTCGAACCGCACCAGCGTGCTGAAGAGCCGGATGTCCGCTTCCGTGATCGTGTCCCCGACGAGATAGCGACGGGTCGCCAGGCGCTCGGAGGTGAGCTCGAGGCGGCGGAAGACATCGCGGCACGCCATTTCGTACGTGGCCTGGTCCGGGGCGAAACCCGAGCGGTACACGCCGTTGTTGACGTCGCGGTAGATGCCTTCCATGACGGTGTCGATCTCGTCGCGCAGCGGCTCGGGGTAGAGATCGGGCGCGCCCTCGCGGTGCAGGGCCGTCCACTCCGTGGCGAAGTCCAGCGTGATCTGCTGGTAGTCGTTCGTGACGAGCTTGCCGCTCGGGACGTCCACGATGGCGGGGACGCTGACGCCGCCCGGATATCCGCTCTCGCGGGCGTCGTACGCCTCGCTGAGGAAGCGGATGCCGAGGACCGGGTCGCGGTCGTCGGGATCCAGCGTGAACCGCCAGCTCCGGTCGTCCTGGATCGGATCGGTGACGGCCAGGGAGAGGGCGCTCTCCAGGCCGAGCAGCCGGCGCGCGACGAGCGCCCGGCCGGCCCACGGACAGGCCCGGCTCACCACCAGGCGATAGCGGCCCGCCTCGACCGGCCAGCCGTCCCCGCCGTCCCCGCCGTCCGCCGTGATGCGGTCGGCGAAGTGGCTCTTGGAACGCTTGAACTCCTTGTGCCCGTACGAGGCGTTGCCCTGCTCGGCGCTCATGACTGGCTCCCTTCCCTTGCGCGGGTGCGGGGCATCGGCGTCCGCCCCGCGGACGGCCCCGGGTCGGCGGCTCGCGGGGGCGGCGCGAGATCGTAGATACGGTCGATGAGCACCGCTTCGTTGCCCGCGAGGCCCGCGCGGCGCAGCGCTTCGTCGGCCTCCGCGATCGGCCCCGCGAGCAGCGTCGCCGCGGCCACGGGGGAGACCGACGCGGAGTCGGAGAGCGCGGCGCGCGCCGTGTGCAGCAGGCGCAAGCAGGCCTGTGCGGCGAGCAGTTCCTCGGACGTCGTGCCGGTCATGTCGAGCGACTCCTCTGCGCTGGGTGGCGTGGTCGGCATCGGGGGATGCCGTCTCCACTCTCGCGCACGGGTCTGACAATTGGCCCGCTATGCCGTCCGGGCGCGGCGGGTGAGCCGCAGAGTGAGGCCGTCCGGCATGAGGGTGAGCCGCTCTGCGACGCGCAGCCGGTACCCCGGATCGGCGTGCAGGTCGTAGCGGCGCAATAGCAGGCCGAGCACCAAGGTCGCCTCGTGCAGCGCGAACTGACGTCCGATACAGGCCCGTGCTCCCGTGCCGAACGGCTTGAAGACATGGGGCGGCCGTCCGCGTACCGCCGAAGGGGCGAACCGGTCGGGGTCGAACTCCTCGGGATGCTCTCCCCACGCGGCGGGATCGCGGTGCAGCATCGTCGCGAGGACCAGCGCCCACGCGCCCCGGCGCATCGGGTGGACGCCGCCGAGCGTGGTGTCGACGCGGGCCTCGCGGGCGAACCCCGGAGCGGTCGGCCACAGCCGCAGCGACTCGTCGAGCACTCGGCGCACGTACCGCAGCTTGGCCACTTGTTCGTACGCGGGCTCCCCGTCGGCGCCCCAGACCTCGTCGACCTCGGCCCGCGCGCGGGCGAGCACTTCCGGGGAGCGCGACAGGTAGTGCAGCGCGAACGACAGCGCGCCGGACGTCGTCTCGTGGCCGGCGACCAGGAACGTGATGACCTGGCGGCGGATGTTCTCCGGAGTGAGCCGCTCGCCGGTCTCCGGGTGGGCGACTTCCAGCATGCGGTCGAGCAGGTCGCCCTGGCCGCCCGAACCGGGCGCGGCGCGCCTGGCCGCGATCACCGCGTCGACCGTGCGGTTGAGGTGAGCCATGTCGGCGTCGTTGCGCCGCTCGGCGCCGCGCAGCACCAGCGGGGTCAGCAGGGGCGGCACGACGTTGCGCCGCTGGGCGAAGGAGAGCGTGCCCACCATCGCCGACACGAACGGGTGCGGCGCCGAGCGCTCGAAGGAGCCGAAGTCGTGCCCGAAACCGGTGCGGGCGATCGTCTCCAGCGTCAGCTTCGTCATGTCGCCCGGCACGTCCACCGCCCGGCCCGCCGTCTCGCGCTCGTCCCAGCGGGCGGTCAGCTGCCGGGCGACGTCCAGCATCAACGGGTGGTAGCCCGCCATCGCCTCGCGGCTGAACCCCGGCGCGAGGATGTCGTGCGCGAGCTGCCAGTTGGGCTCGTGGTTGTACGCGGTGAAGAGCCCGTCGCCCGCCACCGGACGGAGGTTGGCGACGCCGAGGCCCACGTGCTTGGCGAACCTCGACTCGTCGGCCATGTCCGCGGCGAGCTCGGCGCCCCACACGAAGACGATCTCCTTGCCGAACGCCTTGCGCCGGAATATGGGGCCGAGCCTGCGCGCCATCCGCATCGAATCCTGCAGCGGCGTGCGGACATTGGCACCGAGAAGGTCGCCGAGCAGCGGCAGGCGGTGCGGCGGGTGCGGGATGCGGTGCAGCTCGGGCCAGCCGAGCTCGGCGCTGCGGAAACCCTTCGGGGGAGCCGCGGGCGCGGGCCGCCCGTCCGGACCGTCCGCCGCCACGGACCGCGTCGTCTGCGCCATGTGCCCATCTCCCTTGTCCGACGGGCCCGTTGGGCCTGTTGTACGTGGATTCAATAGGAGATCCCAGTGTGGTACCGCTATTGAATTCGCGTCAAGTAAGGTGCCTGCATGGCCGCGAATCCCCAGGAGCGCACGCGCCGCAGACTGAGCACCGAGGAGCGGCGTGAGCAGCTGCTCTCGGTCGGGGCGCGGCTCTTCGCGCAGAAGCCCTACGACGACGTGTGGATCGAGCGGGTGGCCGAGATCGCCGGCGTCTCGCGGGGGCTCCTGTACCACTACTTCCCGACCAAACGGGACTTCTTCGCCGCCGTCGTGCACCGGGAGAGCGAGCGCATGCTGCGCCTGACGGCGGCCGTGCCGGGACTGCCGGTGCGGGAGCAGGTCAGCGCCGGCCTCGACGCTTTTCTCGGGTACGTGGAGAGCCACGCGCAGGGCTTCCGGGCCTTCCACCGGGCCGAGGCCGCGGGCGATCCGCTGGTCCGCGAGGTCTACCGCAACGGCCTCGCGGCCCAGGAGCGGCAGATCCTCGCCGCCCTCGCCGCGGACCCGTGCGCCGCGGACAGCACACGGGACCTGCCCGCACTGCGCCTCGCGGTGCGGGGCTGGCTCGCCTTCATGGTGGCGGTGTGCCTGGAGTGGCTGGAGGAGCCCGATCTGACGCGGGAACAGGTGCGGGACCTGTGCGCCAAGGCGCTGCTGGGCGCGATCACGCGCTGAGGCGGAGCACTTCGCGCAGCCGGGCGACGTTCGTGAAGAGGTGGCCGTGCACACCGGCGGCCTCGGCGGCACGGATGTTCTCCTCGCGGTCGTCCACGAAGAGGACGCGGCCCGGCTCGGTGTCCAGGGCGTCCAGGCACCACTGGTAGGCGCCGGATTCGGGCTTGGCGTGGCCGATGCGGCAGGAAAAGGCGCGCACCTCGAAGTGCCCGAGCCAGGAATGCCGCTCTTCGTAGTGGGCGGCCAGCTCCTCCGGGATGTTGGAGAGCAGGGCGATCGGCCGGCCGGCCGCCGCGAGTTCCTCGACGAGCGCGACCATGGTGTCGTCGACGCCGCTCCAGCTGGCCAGATCGGCCTCGACGAGCCGCGCGACGCGGGCCTGGTCGAAGTCGGTGCCGAGCGCGTCGGCCACCCGCGCCCAGTACTCGGGACCGGTCACATCCCCGCGGTCGTACGGCTGCCGCAGCGCCCAGTAGGTATCCCAGAAGGCCTGTTGGAGCCCGCCCGCTATCGCGGCGAGCCGGTTCCTGCCGTCCTCGGACTGGTGGTGAGCGATGACGCCGAACATGTCGAAGAGCACGACGTCGTGACCGGCGGTGGCGGTGGCGGTGGCGGTGGTGAGGGTGGCGGCCTGTCGGGCGGCGGGCTCGGGATTGGGCCGGGGGCTGTGGTTCAAGGGGTCATACCTTTCGTACGGTCACGCCCGCGGCGGTCAGCGCGTCGGTCTCCTCGTCCGGCGCCGCGTCGTCCGTGACGACGGCGTGCAGGGCGGTGGCCGGAGCGACGAAGGCCAGGGCGGTACGGGAGAGTTTGGCGGCGTCCGCGACCGCGACGACCCGGCGCGCCGAGCCGATCGCGGCACGCTTGACCGCGGCGTCGTCCAGGTCGTAGGCGGTCAGGCCGTCCGCCGCGGACAGCCCGCAGCAGCCGATCACGGCCGTGTCGAAGCGGAGGGCGGCCAGGGACGCCGTGGTCAGCGGGCCGGTGAGGGCCAGCTCGCCCGGGCGGGGCCGTCCGCCGGGCACCAGGAGCGTCATGTCCGGCCCGCCCGTGAGCGCGTTCACCGCGTGCAGCGACAGCGGCATCACGGTCAGGCGCCGGTGCTCCAGCGCGCGGGCGACCTCCAGGCAGGTCGTGCCGCTGTCCAGGACGACGGACTCCCCGTCGGCGATCAGCCCGGCCACGGCGGCGGCGATGCGGCGCTTGACCGCGATGCCGTCCTGCTCCCGCAGCGCGAAAGGCGGTTCCTCGCCGCGCAGCAGCAGGCTCCTCGCGCCGCCGCGGTAGCGCTCGAGCACGCCCTGCTCGGCCAGGACCTCGAGGTCGCGGCGGATGGTCATCTCGGAGGCGCCGGTGAGTCCGGCGAGCTCCGCGACGCCGATCCGTCCCGCCTCGCGCACGGCGTCGGTGATCTGCCTCAGTCGGTCTGTGCTGGCCATGCCACTCATCAAACATCACATGTGTTCGATAATCAATTTTCCGAACACAAACAATGTTCGTTATGTTCGAAGGCATGGACAAGACCTTGCGGGCCGGCCGAGTGGCCACCTTCGCCTACTTCGCGCTGAACGGCTTCCTCATGGGGATGTGGATCGTCCACATCCCCGCCGTCGAGGACCGTGCCGGAATCAGCCACGCTGTGCTCGGCTGGCTCCTGCTGCTGCTCGGAGCGGGCGCCTTCGTGGGCATGCAGATCGTCGGCCCGCTCACCGACCGGCTCGGCGCCCGCACCGTCGTACCGGTCAGCGCGGCCCTGTGCGCCGGCGCCCTGGTCCTGCCGGGCCTCGCCACGAACGTATGGACACTGGGCATGGCACTGCTGGCGCTGGGCTTCGGCAACGGCTGTCTGGACGTCAGCATGAACGCCCACGCCGTGCAGGTCGAACGCGACTACCGACGGCCCGTCATGTCCGCCTTCCACGCCACGTTCTCCATCGGCGGCGTCCTCGCCGCGCTGATCGGCGCCGGCACCTTGAGCCGGGGCTGGAGCCCGGCGGCGACGCTCGGCGCGGTGGCGCTGCTCGGCGCGGTGGCCGCCGTGCTCTGCGCTCCCGCGCTGCTGCGGCCCGAGCCCCCGCAGGAATCGGAGGCAGCGGAGAAGCCCGCGACGTCCCGGCGCGCAACTCCCCGGCGGATCTGGGCACTCGCGGCCCTCGCCCTGATGCTCATGCTCTGCGAGGGCGTGGCCAACGACTGGAGTGTGCTGCACCTGCGCGACGTCCTGGACGCGACCGCCGCGACCGCCGCGCTCGCCTACGGCGCCTTCGCCACGGCCATGACCGTCGGCCGTCTGCTCGCCGACCGGGTGGCCGCGCGGTTCGGCCCGGTGACGATCCTCCGTCACGGCGCGACCGTGGCCGCGCTCGGCCTGACGGTGGCGGCCCTGTCACCCTGGGTCCCGCTGGCCCTCATCGGCTGGACCGTGTTCGGCGCCGGGCTCTCCGGGTGCATCCCGCAGCTCTTCAGCGCCGCGGGCCACGCGGATCGCGACGCGGCGGGGGCCAACGTGTCCCGAGTCGCGGGCCTCGGCTACCTCGGCATGCTCGCGGGGCCCGCGGTCATCGGCCCGCTGACCCATCTCATGCCGCTCAACCTCACGTTCTTCCTGCCGGTGGCCTTCTGCGTCATCGCGGCCTGCACGGCGGGCGTCCTGCGGGACCAGCGACAGGACCAGGGAGCGGCGGAGTCCGTTCTGAAGTGATCCATGTCAGAGGCCCATGCGATGATCAAGCGTATGAAATTCGGATTTGAGGTGCCGCCGACGTGGTGACCCTCGCACGCTCCTCGCTCCTCATGGCGTTCGGGACCGTGGTCTCCCGCGCCACGGGCCTGATCCGGCAGGTCCTCCAGGGCGCCGCCCTCGGCACCGGCCTCCTCGCCACGACGTACAACACCGCCAACACCGTCCCCACCAGCCTCTACACCCTGCTGATCGGCGGCGCGCTGAACGCCGTCCTGGTGCCCCAACTGGTGCGCGCCCGGGCGCACGACGCCGACGGCGGCGCCGCCTTCGAGCAGCGGCTCATCACGCTGGTCGTCTGCGTCCTCGGCGTCGGCACGGCCCTCGCGGTGTGGGCGGCCCCGCAGATCGTCGCCCTCTACATGCGGGACACACCGGCCAATCACCAGGCCTTCGAGCTGACCGTGGTCTTCGCGCGGTTCCTGCTGCCGCAGATCTTCTTCTACGGCCTCTTCGGCATACTCGGCCAAGTCCTGAACGCCCGCGAGAAGTTCGGGGCGATGATGTGGACCCCGGTCCTGAACAACGTGGTGCTCGTCGCCATGTTCGGCGCCTATCTGGGCCTGATGACCGTGCCCGACAGCGTCCAAGGGATCACCGCCGACCAGGTCAGGCTCCTCGGGATCGGCACCACCTGCGGCATCGCCCTGCAGGCCCTCGCACTCGTGCCGTTCGTGCGCGCTGCCGGACTGCGCCTGCGGCCACGCTTCGACTGGCGCGGCACCGGCCTCGGCAGGAGCGCCAGGGCCGCCCGCTGGACGCTGCTGCTCGTCCTCGCCAACCAGGTCGCGCTGACCGTCGTCACGAACTACGCCAACGCCGCCGACCAGCGCCTGCCGCACGCCGGCGCCGGCTACACGGCGTACTCGTACGCACAGACCATCTGGCTCCTGCCGCAGTCCATCGTCACCGTCTCCCTGGTGACCGCGCTGCTGCCCCGGATGAGCAAGGCCGCGGCGGAGGGCCGCACCGCCGATCTGCGCGGTGAACTGTCCCGTGCGCTGCGCGTCACCGGGACGGTGATCGTGCCGGCCGGGTTCTTCTTCCTCGCCTTCGGACCGCAGACCGCCGAACTGCTCTTCGCCCACGGCGCGTCGGACGCGGCGGCCACCGAACCGCTCGGCCACATGCTGCAGGCGTTCGGCCTGGGCCTGATCCCTTTCTCCGCGCAGTACCTCCTGCTCCGCGGCTTCTACGCCTACGAGGACACCCGCACCCCGTTCTGGATGGCCGTCTGGGTGGCGAGCGTGAACATAGCCCTGGCCACCGCCTGCCATCTGCTGCTGCCCGCGCGCTGGGCCGTCACCGGCATGGCCGCCGCCTACACGCTCTCGTACGCCGTGGGGCTGCTGCTCACCGCACGGCTGCTGCGCCGCCGCCTCGGGGGCTACCTCGACGGACGCCGCCTGGTGCGCACCTACGGCAAGTTGACCCTGGCGTCCGGCCTGGCCGGGGCCCTCGGCTGGGCCGCCGCCCGCGCGGGCGGCGAGACCTCGCTCACCGGCACGGCGGCGACGGCCCTCGGTCTTGCGGCCGGCGGTGTGACGATGGCGGCGGGTTATCTCGCGCTCGCCCGGCTGCTTGGGATAGGGGAGCTGCGCATGCTGCGCCGGTGACCGGCGACCGGCCGGGCCACCGGCTCCGGGTGCGCGCGCCCGGAGCCGGTGGGGTGTCGCGGGCTAGTGCGGGACCGGGCACACCCCCGAGCCCGAGGCGACCGAGTTGTAGTTGGGCGCGGCCATCGGAGTCGTCGTATTGCTGCCGAGCTGGATCAGGATCTCGTCGGACAGCAGGTCCTGCTGGCCCTTCAGCGCGTCGGCGACCTTCGTGTCCTTGGGGAAGACCATTTCGGCGGCGATGTTGTCCTGCACGATCCGCGCGAGGTTGTCGAGCGCGGTGAAGATCGGGTCCGTCGGCGGCTCGAGGCCGGGCAGGTCGATCAGGTGGGTGGCGACCTTCGCCGCGTTCATGCAGTCCTTGATGATGATGGTGTTCTGGTTGAGGACGCTCGTCGTCCACTGCGACAGGACCACGCAGTACAGGTCGCTCCACGCCTCTTCGCCGACCTTGGCGCGCCAGGCCTTCATGATGTCCTGCACGCCCTTGATCTGGGCCTGCGAGGCGTGCTCCATGTTGGTGCGGATGTCGGGGTAGACGCTGCCGGAGAAGGTCTCGAAGGACGCCATGTCGAACTTCTTGGCCGCGACCGAGGCGCTGATGAACTTCTGGCCGCCGTCGAGGATGTTGCCGCAGGACGTGGTCAGCGCCGCGGGCAGATTGGCGGAGGCGAGCTGGCGGCGGGCCGTGGCGAGTTTGGCGGCGTACGCCTGCAGCGGCTCGATCCACGCAGTGGAAGTGGTGCTGTTGAACGCCACCATGACGAGGTCGTGCGCGTCGATGCGGTTGGCGTTCGGCAGGTTCGGAACCTTGTTCGCCAAGTAGGGGGCGATCACGGAGAAGATGCCGAGCGGGACGTGAGCGATGGACTTCGCCAGCTCGAACGTCTCCGACACGGGATTGGTGGACTGCTGACCGTCCTTGGTCACCAGGGTGAACCGGCCCCCCTTGGCGTCGTTCTGCACGACGACCACCGGGGAGAGGTGCTTGATCAATTCCTTCTTCAGAACGGCGTAGTTGTCGCGCATTCCGGCGTTGACGGCGAGCATCGAGGCTCGCGCCGTCGTCTGGCTGACGGCCTCCGCGGCCGTACCGTCCGCCGCGGCGGCCGCGGAGCTCGGGGATGCCGAGTAGCCGAGCAGGGCCGCCGTACCGACACCGGTAGCGCCGCCTATGAACCCTCTGCGGGTAGCCATCTTCGTTTTCTCCATTGCGTTGTTCTGATCTGTTTCTGGTGGCTCTTCGATGTGGGGATCGACATGGGGGGAACCTTCGGGTTGGGGGGATGGGAGGTGAGGGGTGGATTCGTGGGTGTGGGGTTTTTGGGGGAGGGCGCGGGATGTCGCGCCCGTCGGCGGGGAAGGAACCGGAGTTCCTTCCCCGCCGAAGACAGTGGCCGGAGGGCTACTTGATGTCGCTCTGCTGGGGGACCACGACGCCGAAGCGGTCCTGGATCGTGGCGAGCGCGGACTCGTGCACCTGCTTGGCGGGGATGCCGTTGGGGTTGCCCTTGACCGGCAGCGGCCGGGTCGCGGAGGCGTCGCCCACCACGGTCGGGTTGTAGCCGTTGTAGACGGCTCCCTCAGTGGTGAACAGGGTGCACATGTGGGTCATGAAGCCGGCGATGATGACGTTCTTGCGGCCGGTCTTCTTGAGCTCCGCGTCGAGGTTCGTGTCGTGGAAGCCGTTGGGGACGGCCTTCTCGACGACGGCCTCGCCCTTGGCCGGCTTGAGCGCCGGAATGATCTGCCCGGCCTTCGACTTGAGGTCGTAGCCCTTTTCGACGATGTGGATGACCGGGGTGCCGGCCTTACGGGCCCGCTCCAGCAGCGCCTTGGTGTTGTCCACCGAGTCGCGCCAGCCGGTGAGCTCCATCGGGCCGCCGGTGTAGACGTTCTGGTAGTCGACGAGGACCAGCGCGGCGTTGGACAGCTTCGCCGGGGTCTCGTCGAGCTTCATGATCGTGCGAAGCGTCGTGGTGTCCTTGGCGACGTTCTGCCCGGAGGACGGCGACGGCTTCTTGTCGTTCTGGTCGGTGCGGGCGGCGGCCTCGGTGTCTCCACCGCACGCGGTCACGGTGGCCGCGAGCAGGGCGGCGGCACCCAGGACGACGAGCGAACGCAGCGGCTTCGAACGCGGCGGCTTCGAGTGCAGCGGCTTCATCAGACGATCTCCTTCTGGGAGGCGGTGACGACCCCGTACAGGTCGGCGATGGTTGCGAGAGCGCCCTGGTGCACCTGGTCGGCGGGGACGTCGGTGCCCGCGACGGGCAGCGAGCGGGTGGCGGTGGCGTCGGCGGCGACCGTGGGACGGTTGCCGTTCAGGAACGCGCCCTGCGCCGTGAACGCGACGCACATGTGGGTCATCCACCCCGCGATGACGACGTCCTGGCCCTCCTTGAGGTGCGTCGCCAGGTCGGTGCCGACGAACGCGTTCGGGACCTGCTTGACGACGACCGGCTCGCCCTCGACAGGGGCGACCTTCGGGTGGATCTGGCCGATCTCCACCCGGATGTCGTACGGAGTGCCCTCCCCGCCGTCGTTGATGACGTGCACGACCTTCGTGCCGGCAGCGCGGGCCCGGGCCAGCAGCTGCGCGGCGGCGTCGAGGGACTGCTCCCAGCCGTCGAGCTCCATCACGCCCTGGGTGTAGGTGTTCTGGAAGTCGATCAGGATGAGCGTCGACTCGGCCAGCTTCGCGGGCTCCTGAACGAAGCCGTTCAGCTCGCGCAGCGTGGTCCTGGACATGGGTGTACCGCCTTTGCATCGCGTAGGAGAAACACAGCCCGACCTCGGCCCTTTGTCGGTCCGGGTGGCTGTGTCCACAACGCTATGAGCCGGCGGCGGTGTCGACAATGACGTCTAACATGCAGATACCGACCTCGGGTTGGGTGGCGCAGCCCTACGGTTGGTTGGCCCAGCCCCACGGTTGGGTGGCACAACGGCAACAACACCAGGGGGAAGCGTGGCGGAAACCGCGAAACGGCTCATCGTGATCGTGATCTTCGAGGATGTGGACCTGCTCGACATCACCGGGCCGCCGGAGGTGTTCGCGCTGGCCCGCCGGGAGACCTCGGACGCGGCCGCCTACGACGTGGTCCTCGCCGCCGAGACCATGGACCCGGTCACCACCGGCGCCGGTGTGCGCGTCCTGCCCGACCTCACCTTCGCGGAGGCCGCCGAGCGCGGCATCAACACGCTCATCGTGCCGGGTGCCGTGGAGATCGACGACGACGGGCGCGTCCACCCTGTCGTCGACCCCGCCCTCGTCGACTGGGTGAAGGTGCTCGCCGCGCGGACGCGCCGGATCACCTCCGTGTGCGTCGGGGCGCATCTGCTCGCCGCCGCCGGGCTGCTCGACGGCAAGCGGGCCACCACGCACTGGTCGACCGCACCCCAACTGGCCTCCGACCACCCGGAGGTGAAGGTCGACGCCGACCCCATCTTCATCCGCGAGGGCAACGTGTGGACCGGCGCCGGGATCAGCGCCTGCCTCGACCTCTCCCTCGCCCTGATCGCCGACGACCTCGGCGAGGCCGTCGCCCTGCGGGTCGCCCGCCAACTGGTGATGTACCTCAAACGCTCCAGCGGCCAGAGCCAGTTCAGCGTCCCGCTGGAGCAGGTCTCCACCACCCGGCGCATCGAGGACCTGCGCCACCACATCCTGGGACACATCGCCGAGCCGCTCACCGTCGTGGACCTCGCCGAGTACGCCCACGTCAGCGACCGTCACCTGACCCGCCTGTTCAAGAACGAACTGGGCATGACCCCGCACGCGTACATCGAATCGGTGCGCGTCGAGAAGGCTCGGCACGAGCTGGAGTCCTCCGACGCGACGCTCGACCGCATCGCGTCCCTGTGCGGCTTCGGCACGACCGACACCCTCGTCCGCGCCTTCCGCCGCCGCCTGAACACGACGCCGACGGAGTACCGGCGCCGGTTCCGGGTGCCTCAGGTGCCCTGACCGAGCGTTCCTGCGGGACGGTGACCGCCGCCTCCGCAGGGCCCGCTACCGCCCGCCCGCCTCGATGTCCGCGATCAGCTGATGGATGAGCGCGGCGCCGGGCGGCCCCGCCACGGCGGCGACGGCCGGGCCCTCGGCCCCGCCGACGCCTCCGACGACTCCGACGGCTCCCGCGAGTGCCTTGCGGGCCCGGCGCCAGGCCCGGCTGCGGCGCCCCCGCGAGTGGTCGACGAAAGCCTGCGCGTACTGCGTCATGGAACGCGTCCACAGATCGTGCCGCGGCTCCGGACCCGTCGAGGCCCGGCGGACACTGCGCCACGCGTCGGCGGGTCTGCCCCCGGCCTGTGCCACGGCCAGCAGCGCCCAGCTGACCGTCGCGGGCGGGCCGTGCTCGGCGTGCACGGGAATCGTTTCGGCGGCCTCCCGCAGCCGGTCGATGGCCTCCTCGGTCCTGCCGGCCTCGAGGGCGAGCGCGCCGAGGACGTGCGAGACCCGTCCCACAGTGGCGTCGTCCCCCGCGAGCACGGCCACGCGCCACGCCTGGCCGAGCAGTTCGGCGGCGTCGGGAGAGCCGGTGCACGCGGCGAGCCAGCCGGACAGCCACAGCGCCTGCCCGCACACCCGGGTGTCCGACCGGGCCGGCGGCAGCAGACGGCACAGTAGGGCGTGCCCCTCCTCGGCGTGACCGCAGACCGCCCACCAGAACCACAGGTCGACCGCGAGCGCGAGGCTCGTCGACGCATCGTCGTCGCCACTGGGCTCCCTGTCGAGCGCGGCGCGCAGGTTGGCCTCCTCGTCCCGGACGAGTGCGACGGCCCGTTCGTGTGTGCCGGTGCTCCACAAGTGGTGGGCGGTGGAGGCGACCTGGCCGTACCAGTGGAGGTGGCGGCTGACGGCCGCGGCCGTCTCTCCCGCGGACCGCAGCCGCTCGGCGCCGAATCCGCGGGCCGCGGCGGGCATCCGGTAGCGCGGCGTGAGCACGCCACCGGGATCGCGGACCGGCTCCAGGACCGAGGCGAGAACCAGTTGGGCCAGCGCGGCCGGCACCTCGTCGGGTTCGAGCCCGCCGCCCGAGCACACGTGGACCGCCGCGTCCTCGTCGAAGCCGCCGGGGAACACGCTGAGCCGGGCCCACACGGTCCGCTCCGCCGTCCCGCACAGCGCGTACCCGGCGCCCACGGCGGCGCTCAGTGACCGGTGCCTGCGCAGCGGGGCGTCCGCCATGCCGAGCCGGCCCTGCGCGGACTCCAGCATCTGCGCGAGCCGCGCCAACGGATGGTGCGCCGCCTGGGCCGCGGCCGACTCGACGGCCAACGGCACGCCCTCGACCAGCCGGCAAATGTCGTGGGCGAGCCGCAGCTCGTCGGCGGTCCGGTCCTCGGGGACCGGGGCGCGACCCCTGCTCGGGGAGCCGGCGCGGCGCCGGGCGGCGTCCAACCGTTCCAGGAAGAGCGTCACGGCGGGCCCGACAGTGTCCGTATCGGCGGCCTCCAGTGGTCCGAGCCGCAGCACCGCCTCCTGGCCGAGGCCCAGCGGATGGCGCCCGGTGGCCAGGACCCGCAGTCCGGGGGCCGTGTCGAGGAGCTCCCGTACGAGTCGTACGCACTCGGCCCGTACCGGGTCGAAGTCGTCGAGCACCAGCAGCAGCCGCAGGGGGCGCAGCAGCCGCGCCACGAGCTCCGTGCCGGGTCCCGCCTCGTCCGCCGCCCCGCCGTCCATCGCCGCGGCCACCGCCTGCGCGACCGACCGGCGCCGCGAGGGGGTGCCGTCCCACCACCGCACGCGCACCATGCCGTCCGCCATCGCGCTCCCCGTCGCCGCGGCCGCGTGCTCGGCGAGGAGGCTCTTGCCGATGCCGGCGCCGCCCACCACGGTGACCAGCCGGTTCTGGGCGAGCATCCGGCGGAGCGCGGCCAGCTCCGCGGACCGCCCGATCAGGCTCCCGGCTCCTCGACCGGACCGCTCCGGCCGCCCGGCGTCCTCTCCGTGACCCCGTACTCGCACACCCATCCACTCCCGCTCGCGTACGTGCAGAATCGTGCACGTGCAGAATCGTCACTGCACCGAATTCCGCTGATCGGCTAACTTCCCTTCGGCGTCCGGGGTAGTGAGGCGCCGGGTCGAATCACGCGGGTCAGCGACTCATCGCATTCCTGTACGGGGTCCTTGCGCGCCCCATGAACACCCAGTGACACGGCTGTCAGGTGGATCACGCCGCGCTGCGTCCTGCCAGACGTGACCGACGCAGCCCCCACCCCGACATCCACCACCAGCACAAAGAACGCCGACAAGAGAAAGGACGCCGAAAAGCCTGAGCGGCTGCCCGCGAAGGAGACCTGGCGCGCCCTCTACCGGCACTTCCGGCCGCACCGCGGTGCCGTCGCCCTTGGCGCCTTCCTGACATTGGTCGGCTCGGCCACCGGGCTCGCGCAGCCGCTGGCGGCCAAGTCGCTCGTGGACCGGCTCGGCGGCGACGACTCCATCGCCGGCGTCCTGCTGCTCCTGACCGCGCTGGTGGTGCTCGGCACCGCGATCGAATCCGTCGGCGCGTACGTCCTGGAGCGCACCGCCGAGTCGGTCGTGCTGGCGGCCCGGCGCACTCTGATCGGGCGGCTGCTGCGCCTGCGTCTCGCGGAGGTGGAGCGCACCCAGCCGGGGGACCTGATGTCGCGCGTCACCTCGGACACGACACTGCTGCGGGCCGTGACGACACAGTCCGTGGTCTCCGCCGCGTCCGGCGGCCTCACCTTCCTCGCGACGATCGTGATGATGGGGCTGATGGACCCGGTGCTGCTCGGCGTCACGCTCGGCGTGATCGTGCTGATCGGCGGCGCGGTGACCCTCGTCATGCCGAAGATCGCACGGGCGACGCAGCGTGCCCAGGAGGCGGTGGGCACGATCTCGACCGCTCTGGAGCGGGCGTTCGGCGCCTTCCGGACCGTGAAGGCCTCCGGCGCCGAGCAGCGTGAGGCGGCCGCGGTGGAGGCGGCTGCGCAGGAGGCGTGGCGGCACGGGGTGCGGTCCGCGAAGTGGCAGTCGGTGGCGTGGAGTTCGGTCGGTCTCGCCGTGCAGGTGTCGTTCCTCGCGGTGCTCGGGATCGGCGGCGCACGGGTCGCGTCGGGCGAGATCACCGTCTCGACACTGGTGGCGTTCCTGCTCTTCCTCTTCTACCTGATCGACCCGGTGTCACGCCTGGTCGAGGCGGCGTCGCAGTACCAGGTGGGCTCGGCGGCGATCGCACGGATCGTGCAGGCGGAACGCCTGGAGACGGAGCGCACGGAGCAGCACTCCGGCAGCCACATGTCGAACGGCCCCGCGTCGGTGGCCTTCGACGACGTGACCTTCCGCTACCGCGACGACCTCCCGTACGTCCACCACGGCGTGAGCTTCGACGTGCCGGGCCCGGGCATGACGGCGTTCGTCGGTCCTTCGGGTGCGGGCAAGACGACCGTCTTCGGGCTCATCGAGCGGTTCTACGAGGCGACGGGCGGCCGGATCCTGGTCGACGGCAGGGACGTACAGGAGTGGTCGCTGGCCGAACTGCGGGGCACCATCGGGTACGTGGAGCAGGACGCCCCCGTCCTCGCGGGCACCCTGCGCGAGAACCTGCTCTTCGCCGCGCCCGACGCCACCGACTCCGAGGTACGGGACGTTCTGGTGCGCGCCCGGCTCGACGCCGTGGTCGAGCGGCTGCCCGAGGGACTGGACACGGTGGTCGGCCACCGGGGCTCCAAGCTGTCCGGCGGCGAGCGACAGCGGGTCGCGATCGCCAGGGCCCTGCTCAGGAAACCCCGTCTGCTGCTGCTCGACGAGGCGACCTCACAGCTCGACGCGGTCAACGAACTCGCGCTGCGGGACGTGGTGGCCGAGGTGTCCCGCGAGGTCACGGTCCTGGTCGTGGCGCACCGCCTGTCGACGGTGACGCTGGCGGACCGGATCGTGGTGATGGACGCGGGGAAGGTACGAGCGGTGGGCACGCACGCCGAACTGGTGGCGGCGGACCCGCTGTACGGCGAACTGGCGGCGACCCAGTTCCTGGCGAGCACGGCGTGAGGCCCGACAGGACACCGCCCGCGGCGCCGGGTCCGAAGGGACGCCTCCCGGCCGTGTTCGCCAGTCCCTGGTTCGTACCCAGCACCCTGCAATCCGTGGTCTACCGTGTCGACATGACGCGTCCGAGCCTTCGCGCGGTTCACGACCGCTACGCCGACCGAATCGTCGACCAGACAGCCCTGTTGACCTCAGCCATCGCCGGCGCGGACGCCACCGCGCCCGTGCCGGGGTGTCCCGGCTGGACCCTCGCCCACCTGCTGCGGCACGTGGGCGGCACGCACCGCTGGGCCGAGACGGTGGTCCGGACCCGGGCCACCGGTCCCGTTCCCGACGAGCAGGTCAACCACGTCACTCCAGAGACGGATGACGACGTTCCGGCACTGTCCGCCTGGCTCGCGGAGGGCGCCGCCCGGTTCGCGGAAACGCTGCGGGAGGCGGGGCCGGACGTCGAGGTGTGGACCGTGGCGCCGGGCGGCACCCCGCTCTTCTGGGCTCGCCGCATGACGTACGAAACGGTGATCCACCGCTTCGACGCGACCGCGGCGGTCGGCGGAACGTACACCCTCGACGCGGACGTCGCGCTCGACGGCCTCGACGAGTGGATGGAGTTCAGCACCCTGCCCCAGGCCCACGAGTCGGAGGCCGCGCTGCACGCCCTGCTGGGCCCCGACCGCACGCTCCACTTCCACGCCACGGACGCCCCCGAGGGGACGGGGGAGTGGCTGATCGACCTCACCGAGGCGCCGGTCACCTGGAGCCGCGCCCACAAGAAGGCGACCACCGCCGTACGCGGCCCGCTCACGGACCTCCTGCTCCTCCTGTACCGGCGCCGCACACCGACTCCGGCCGACGGGATCGAAGTCTTCGGCGACGAGGCCCTGTTCGGCGACTGGGTCAGCGGCGCGGGTCACTGGCTGCGCAGGTGACGTACGCGGTGCCGGGCGGCGGTAAGCGGAAGGGTTCGTACCAGTAGTGCTGATGATCTTTCCCTGAGTAGGGTGACCAGCGGAAAGAGGGGCGGGGCGCCGGAGAAGGACCGCCTCGAAACACGTGTGCCCGCAGCGCATGCGCCCCGAGCACGTAACCCGGCAGCACATACCGCCGCCCATGTCGCGCGGCAGAGAAAGCGAGCAGACGGATGCAACCGACCTTCGTGCTGGTGCACGGCGCCTTCGCGAACTCCTTTTCCTTCGCGCCGCTCCAGGCCGAACTCGGCCTCCTCGGGCACCGTTCCGTCGCCGTCGACCTGCCCGGCCACGGCTTCGGGGCGACCTACTCGCGCGCCTACCAGGCGCCGCAGGACCTCGAAGGGCTCGCCGGCGTGCCCGGATCGATCAAGGGCGTCACGCTGGCCGACAACGTGTCCCACTTGATCGGGACACTGGAGCGGGCCAAGCGGAACGGGCCGGTGATCCTCGTCTCGCACAGCCGCGGCGGCGTCACGGCCACCGCCGCGGCCAACGCGCGCCCGGACCTGATCGACCGCATCGTCTACGTCGCGTCCTGGTGCCCGGTCGCCCTGGACGTCGGCGCCTACTACGCCGAGCCGGAGATGGCCACGGTCGACGCCGCCTCGCTCGCTCTGGCGATGGCGGGGAACCCGGCCGAACTAGGCCTGCTGCGCGTCAACTTCCGCACCGCGGACCCCGCTGCCCTGGCGGCGTTCAAGGCGGCCTTCCTCGCCGACGGCACGGACGAGGAGTTCCTGGCCTTCCTCAACACGTTCCAGCCCGACGAGAACCTGGACGTCGGCACCTCGGCCGACCGCGCGCAGGCCGCGACCTGGGGCCGCATCCCCAAGACGTACGTGCGTCTCGCCGACGACGCGAGCATGCCCATCGCCCTGCAGGACCGCCTGATCCGCGAGGGCGACACGCTGACCCCCGAGAACCCGTACGACGTCCGCACCCTCGAAGGCAGCCACCTGAAGTGGCTGGTCGACCCCGCGCCGGCGGCCCGCGTCCTGGGAGAACTCGCGGCACTCGTGTGACACGGGCCTGAGGAATCAGCCGGGGGGGTGGGGTTCTCCGCACCCCCCTTCAGGGGGACTCCTCCATGGTCGGCAGCCACCCTCCCATGGGTCAATGATCTTGGGACGGGGCGCATGGCCCGGTCGCCCGGCGACACCGCAACTCCCGCGAAGGAAAAGGGGGTTGAGGGCGCCGCACGTCTTCCGACGAGGTGAGGGATCCACCATGACGCAGCTGCGTACCCTGGGAACCATAACCGCGATAGCCGTCACGGCGACGCTGGTGATACCGGTCTCCACCGCCTGGGCCGAGACCGCCCCCGCCTCCTCCGGTCACAGCCGGGCGGACCTGCAGCGGGACCTGGACGACATCGTCCGCAAGGACGGAGTGGTGGGCGCCCAGGCCACCCTCGTGAACGGAGACCAGCGGCGCTCGGTGCGCAGCGGAACCGCCGAACTCGGCACCGGCCGGGCCATGCCGCGCCAGGGCTACTTCCGGATGGGCAGCAACACCAAGACGTTCGTGTCGACCGTCGTGCTGCAACTGGTCGGCGAAGGCCGCATGCGGCTCGACGACACCGTCCACCGATGGCTGCCCGGAGTGGTCGAGGCCAACGGCAACGACGGCGAGCGGATCACCGTCCGGCAGCTGCTGCAGCACACCAGTGGGCTGCCCGACTACGACGACAGCCTGCCCGTCACCGACGAGAAGGAGTTCCAGGAGCACCGCTTCGACCACTACGAGCCGCGCGAACTGGTCGACCTGGCCCTGCGCAACCGGCCCCTCTTCGAGCCCGGCAAGGGCTGGAGCTACTCCAACACCGGCTACATACTCGCCGGGATGATCATCGAGAAGGTGACGGGCCGGCCCTGGAGCGAGGAAGTGAGCGCCCGGATCATCAAGCCCCTCGGTCTCGAGCACACCTTCTCCGCGGGTAGGCGGACCGGTCTTCCTCAGCCGCACGCCAAGGCGTACCAGCAGTTCAAGCCCAAGGGCCGCCTTGTCGACAGCACCGAGCTGAGCATGACCTGGGGCGGCGCGGCGGGCGACCTCATCACCACATCCAACGACCTCGCGCGCTTCTGGCAGAGCCTGCTGGGCGGCAGGCTGCTCCAGCCGCGGCAGCTGGCACAGATGCTCAAGACGGTGCCGGCCCCCGGGGAGGACGGCGAGACGAAGGTGGAGAGGGCGGGGCTCGGCATTCTGTGGACCCAGCTCAGCTGTGGAGGCGGCTACTGGGGCCACGGCGGGACCACCCTCGGCCACCTGAACGCCAACGGCTTCGTCGACAAGGGTAAGAAGGGCGTCATGGTGATGCGCTCGACCAACACGGCCGCGGAGGACCGGGACGTCCGCACCGACCAACTCGTCGACGACGCCCTGTGTAAGAAGTAGACGCCGCATCCCGTGCCCTCGGACGGCGCAGTGGTGCTGCGGTCGACGCGCCATGGCGGTGGCCGGGGGCACGGTCGGCCGGCCCTTCAGCCGACGGTGAGGACCACTTTGCCGCGGCCGTGCCCGGTGGCCACGAGGCGGTGCGCGTCCGCCGCCCGCTCCAGCGGGAACGTCGCGCGCAGATGCACGTCCACCGCGCCCTTCTCGTACAGCGCGGTGAGTTCGGCGAGCCGGGCCGCCGAGCGGGTGCCGCCCCAGTCGGGCAGTCCGAGCCGCGCCGCTTCCTCCATGGCGACCATGGTGACGACTCGGGCGCGGTCCTTGGTCACGGCCACGGCGGCCCGCAGCCCCTCCGGGCCCGCCGCGTCGAGCGCCGCGTCGACACCGTCGGGCGCGACGGCCCGGATCCGGTCGACGAGCCCCTCGCCGTACGTCACCGGGATCGCACCGAGCGCCCGCAGGTGATCGTGGTTGGGCTCGCTGGCCGTCCCGATGACGGTGGTGGCACCCCAGGCCCGCGCCAGCTGCACGGAGAACGTGCCGAGCCCCCCGGCCGCCGCACCGATGAGGACGGTGTCCCCGGTGTCCACGCGCAGCTGGGAGAGGGCCAGATGGGCGCCCTGGCCGTTGCCGGAGAAGCCGCCCGCGACCGTCCACGGCATTGCGGTCGGCTTGTGCACCAGCTGTTCCGCGGGCACCGTCGTGTACTGCGCGTACGCGCCGAGCAGGGAGTACCCGAGCACCTCGTCGCCGGGCGCGAAGTCGCCGACGCCCGCGCCGAGCCGGTCCACGACGCCCGCGAACTCGTTGCCGGGGACGACCGGGAACCCCGGCTCGGCGCCCGGCGGCACCCAGCCCTCCCGGACCCCCAGGTCGAACGGCTGCACCCCGGCCGCCCTGATCCGGATCCGCACGTCACCGGGGCCAGGCTCCGGGACGTCGAGCTCCGTCGGCCGCAGGACCTCCGGCGGACCGTAGGCGGACAGCGCCGCCGCGACCATCTTCATGACGACTCCTCAGGCGGCGTAGGGGCGGGCGGCCTTGCCGTCGCGCAGGGTGCGGCCCCACCAGCCGAGCTGGTCGAGCATCGTCTTGGCCGCCGTCTCCGGGCCCGTCGGGTCGACCGGTGCGCCGGACTCGTCGAAGCAGCCCCACACGCCGTGGAAGCTGACGGTGTCGCGCACCGTCACCGCGTGCAGCTCCGCGAAGACCTGCCGCAGATGCTCGACGGCGCGCAGTCCGCCCGAAAGGCCGCCGTAACTGACGAAGCCCACTGGCTTGGCGCGCCACTCCTCGTAATGCCAGTCGATCGCGGTCTTCAGCGAGGCGGGGTAGCTGTGGTTGTACTCCGGGGTGATGACGACGAACGCGTCGGCCGCGTCGATGCGGCGCGTGATGCCGGTGACCTCCGGACCGGGACGCTTGGACAGCCCGTCCGGGAGACGCGCCTCGGCCAGGTCGATCACATCGATGTCGAGGTCGGGTCGGTGCGCGGCCTGCCCGGTGAACCAGTCGGCGATGGTGGGCGCGAAGCGGCCCTCCCGGGTGCTCGCGACGATGACGGCCACTCTCAGGCGCTCGTCGCCGCCCGTGCCGCGTCCGGTGCCGCGTGCCGCCTCACCCCGCTCGTTCATGGTGGTCCCCTGGGTGCCGCTCATGTCCGCCTCCTGGTCAGGTGCATGCCGGTGCTTGTCCCGTGCATGTCCGGTGCTTGTTTCCGACACCGACGAAGCTACGAATGCGCACCCCCTCCCCGCATCTGTCGCACGACGGGGATCGGCAGGGCGCAGGGACTAGGTCGACCGGCGGAGACCTCACCGGCCCGTGTACTCCGGCGTGCGCCCGGGCAGGTAGCACCGGGACGGCCACGGCGGGAACAAGCCACGGCGCGGAACGGCGGGAGGAGCCGGAGATCATGACACAACACACGGACCGGGACTGGGAGTTCACCGACGACCGGGGTCACTTGGTGAGGACCGCGACCCGCCCCTCCCGGCCGGTCGCCTACGTGCCGACCGGCGCGGCGCTGCACGACCACGGCATACGGCCCGCCGGTGTCTTCGGCTCCGCGCACGACGACCCGGCCCTGCCCGACCCGGCCAAGGCGGGCAGCCTCCCCCTGGCCGACCTGCCCTACTTCGGCGCGGGCTCCGCACTCGACCTGGACGCGCTCCTGGCGGCAGGGCCCGACCTGGTGGTGGCGCTGACCTACGGCGGCGGTCAGGTCTACGGCATCGACCCGGAGGCCGCCAAGCACCTGGAGGAGCAGCTGCCGCTCGTCGTGCTCGACGTGGGCGGCGGCCGCAGCCTCGCCGGGATCAGGGACCGCCTCACCGCACTCGCCCGCAGTCTGGGCGCCGCTCCGCACCCGGAAGCGTACGCCGAACTCGCGGCCGCCGAGGGCAGGTTGACCGCCGCGGCCACCCGGCCCGTACGGCTCCGGGTGCTCGCGCTCTCCCCGGCGGGCCCCGACTCCGTCCACCTGGCGAGGCCGTACGCCTGGCCCGACCTGGCCGCGCTCGCCGGTCTCGGCGTCGGCCTCGTGGACCCGGCGCCGGGGCAGGGCGCCAACTGGTCCACGACGACCTGGGCCGAGGCGGCCGCACTGGAGCCGGACCTCGTCCTCACCGACGTACGCGGCAACGCGGCCGCGCTCGGCGACGCCCTCGGGTCGGACATCCCCACCGTGCCCTGGAACCCCGAACTCCCGCCCAGCGCACGGCAGCACGCCCGCTTCCACACCGCCGTCGCCGAAGCCCTGGAGGCCGCCCGCCCCTGACCCCGCACTCCGTCGCGAGGCCCCCACGTACCGTTGATCCATGACGAAACTGCTGCACATCACCGAGCGCGCCCTGTGGGAGGCCGCCCGGAGAGCCGGGACCTACGAGATGTCGACCCGCGGAAAGACACTGAGCGAGGAGGGGTTCATCCACTGCTCCCTGCCGGAGCAGCTGCGAGGCGTGGCCGACTTCCTCTACGGGGGCTACGAAGGCCCCGACGAGCTGGTCGTCCTCACCATCGACAGCGAACGCCTCACCGTGCCGGTGCGCTTCGAGGCCCCCGCGCCCGGAGGCGTCGAGTTCCCGCACATCTACGGGCCGTTGCCCGTGGACGCGGTGACCGAGGTCTCCCCGTGGCCCGCCTCATGACCGCCCCGCACACCGTCGCGGGAGGGGCGGGCGAGGCGGGCGAGATCGTCCTCATGTCGGACCCGCGGGTCGCCGCCGTCCCCGTGCAGGAGTGCGGCGAGCGGCTCGTCGACGTACGGGACGGCTCGGGCCTCCTGGTCGACGTGCGCGAACAGGCGGCGGACGGGGACGATTTCGCACTCCTGCGCGAAGGTGTCCTGCGGCGCCTCCTGCGGGCCGAGGAGCTGCTGCCGAGGGGACTGCGGCTGCTGTTCGTGGAGGGCTACCGGCCGCCGTCGCTGCAACGCGACTACTTCGAGGAGTACGCCGAGCAGCTGCGCGCCCTCCACCCGCGCTGGCCGGCCGCCGAGATACACGCGGCGACCAGCCGGTACGTCTCCCCGCCCGACATCGCCCCGCACAGCGCGGGCGCGGCCGTCGACCTGACGCTCGCCGACGCCGAAGGGCGCGAGCTGGACCTGGGTACCCGGATGAACGCCGACCCCGAGGAGAGCGCGGGCGCCTGCTACACCGGCGCGGCCAACATCAGCGCCGAGGCGCGCGCCCACCGCACGATCCTCGGAGCCGCCCTCACGGGCGCGGGGCTCGTCAACTACCCCACCGAGTGGTGGCACTGGTCGTACGGGGACCGCTACTGGGCCCTGGCCTCGGGGGCGCCGGCGGCGCTGTACGGACCGTCCGTGAGGTAGCGGTGCAGGTGGGCCGCGCCCTCCAGCATCGCCCGCGCCCGCAGGTCCAGCGCGGCCCCGCGTTCCGCGAGGGCCGTGCGCAGCGCGCCGACGCCGCCGCTGCGGCGCAGGTCGTCGAGGACGGGACCGATCTGCGGCAGGAGGTAGTGGCTCTGCCGCAGCATGTGGACGACGCGGGCGTCGCGGACGTCGGCGGGGAGGTAGGAGCGGTAGTGCGTCACCGGATCGCGTGACGGCGTCAGGAGTCCGGCGGCCTCCCAGACCCGCAGAGCCGAGGTGCGCACGCCCAGCTGGGCGGCCACCTCCCCGATGCGCAGCGGCGACCGCGGCAGCGCGGGGGCGGCGGGTCCGCCCTCCGCGACGGCCTCCAGCGCTTTCCCCGTGGTCCGCAGTGAGTTCCGCTGTTCGTGCAGCAGGGCGTGCCCGGCGTCGACCAGGGCGAGCGCCCCCGGCACGTCCCCGGCGTGCACGGCCCGCATCACCTCCCGGGCCGGGCCAGGACCGTGCCCGCGGACCAGGGCCCGGTAGGCGAGCAGGGCCTGCCGGTGCCCGGCGTCGAATCTGCGGTATCCGGCGGGGGAGCGGGGCGTGGGCGGCAGGATGCCCGCGTCGGCGTAGTTGCGGATCTGCTGCGGGGAGACACCGGCCGCACGCGCGAGATCGACAGGGCGGAGCACAGGAGCTCCGTCGGTCCGCTCCGCTCCCGCCCCCATGCGCTCTCCCGCGTTCCGTCGGCTCATCGATCTGCTCGTCAGCGATCCTCGGAACGGCGCGCGCGGAGCGTCCGTACCTTGTTGCGGTTGCCGCAGTGTTCCATCGAGCACCAGCGGCGCCGCCCGGGGCGTGAGGTGTCGACGTAGATCAGACAGCAGTTGCCGGCCGAGCACATGCGTATGCGGTGCGCGAACGGCCCCGTAAGGAGCTCCACGGCGTCGCGTGCGACGGTGGCGAGCAGCCGGGTGCCGTCGGCGGCACCGACCCAGCCGCGCTCGCCGCCCGGTCGGATCGCGGGGGCCAGCGGGGCATGGGCCGCCGCTTCGTTGATGGTGCCGATGTCGGCGGGGTCGGCGGGTTCGTGCACGGCTTGGGCGGTCGTCACGCGGAACAGCGCGTCGCGCAGCCGCCGGGCGGCCGCCACCTCGTCGTCGGAGACCTCCAGGGAGGGCGTGGGCGTCAGCCGCGAGCGTTCCGCCCAGGCGGCGAGGTCGCCGGGCGCGTGCAGCACCTCGTACCGCCGGAACTCGCCCGGGCCCCCGGTGGTGAGCAGTTCCAGGCAGAGCGCCCCGGGGTCGAAGCGGTAGGTGGACCCGCTGCGGGAGCGCATCGGAATGCCGGGGGACTGGGCCATGTAACCAGAATAGGAGGTTACGGAAGATGTCCTCTCCGGAGTCCTAGACTCTCGGCATGGTCGACACCCTGCTGACGCAGCTCAGCGCCGGAAAGTACCTGCTGGTCAGCAGCGCCCGCAAGGACGGCACCCTGGTACCCACTCCCGTCTGGGTCGTCGGGGACGGCGACGCCCTCGGCATCTGGACGCCCGTGGACTCGTGGAAGGTGAAGCGGATCCGCCGGTGCGCGGACGTCATGGTCGGCCCGTGCGACCGGCGGGGCAACCCGACGGGCGAGCAGGTGCCCGCCACCGCCGAGATCTGCTCGCCGGACGTCACCGCGTCCTACCGCACCCGCATCCTCCACAAGTACGGCGTGACCGGCTTCCTCACCCTCCTCGGCAGCCGAATCCGCCGCGGCCTCAAGGGCACGGTCGGAATCCGCATCACGCTCACGCGCTGAAGCGGGCGCGCCGACGGCGGGCAGGTCCGGTCAGGAGCCGTCCCACTCGTCCGGCAGGCTCTCGACCTGGCCGGCCGGGGCGGCCGGCGACGGCGTCGTCTCCTGAGCGGCCGGCGTGGCCGTCGCCGTGCGGAGAGCCGTGATGCACGCGCCGATGGCCTGCTGGAGGTCTTCGAGGCGCTTCACCATGTCGTCCTCGTAGATGTCGCGGATCTCCTCGGCCGCGTCGACATCGTCGAACGTCAGCTCCTCGAAGACCTTCGTGGCCTTCTGCAGGCTGCTGTAGAACTTCGCGCGCCGCTCCTGCACCCGCAGTTCCGGGTCGCTCTGGACGGTCTGCGCCACCATGTCCCGCACCGTGTCGTACGCCTCGCGCGCCCACTCGCCGGACTCCTCGCCGTCGTCCAGCTCGTCGATGAGGGAGAGGTGGCGCTCCGCTTCCTCGCGCAGCTCGGCGGGCGCGTCGATCATCTGCCCGGCGGGCGTCTTGACCTGGCCCTTCTCGACGATCTGGCGGACGTAGTCGACCCGGTCGCCCGCCTTGGACTCGGCCGCCACGGCCTTCTTGAGGTCGTCGGCGCGGACGATGTCACGGACCAGCTCCGTGCGCAGCGCCGGGTCCTCGCCGAGACGGTCCATCAGGGCCTTCCGCGCCGCCTCCGCGGTGCCGGGGTCGGCGAGGATCGCGGCGCGCAGCGCGGTCGGGTTCTCCGCGACCTCCAGGGCCTTGGTGGGGCGGATGCCCTCGGCCTCGGCGGCCTCCGTGATCGCCTCGCCGCGCTGCGTCAGGGCGCTGGAGCGCGAGGTGTAGTACGACAACCAGACGTCGGCGTCCGGCAGTTCGACCTCCATGCCGGGGGAGAGCGCCTCGAAGTGCGGCACCATCCCGTCGTCGGCGGCCTTGTCCCAGGCCTTGTAGTAGCGCATGACGCGGTCGGCCGAGCAGCCCGCCAGCTCGGCGAACTCCTTGGCGGACACCTTCGGCGTCTCACCGGCGCTCTGCCCGCCCGGCCGCACACTGCGGGCGACCTTCAGGCCGAAGGCCCAGCCGCCGGTGCGGGCGTACGCCCCGAAGTCACGGGCGTCCGCGGCCACCAGGGCCGCCGCGTCGACGGCTTCCCCGGCGGCGGGAGCGGCTTCCCCGGCGGAAGCGGCTTCCTGGGACGGGACGATGGCTACGCTCACGGAAGGGCTCCTGGGTGTCACAGGCGTACAAGAGGTTGACGCGATACTTTATCGCTCCTATTGAGACGTTTTGCACGCGAGTTGATGTGCCGGTCGGCGCCGGGCGGCCCAGGGCCGGCCGGCCGCTCGCATAGGCTGCCTGGATGAGCATTCTGGATGACGCCCGCCCGGGCATGAACCCCGAGATCCGGCCGCAGGACGACCTCTTCGGTCACGTCAACGGCGCCTGGCTCGACACCGAGAAGATTCCCGAGGACCGCTCCAGCTGGGGCCCCTTCGTGCAGCTGGCCGACACCGCGGAGCAGCAGGTCAAGACGATCATCCAGGAGCTGGCGGAGCGGGCCGCCGCCGATCCGGGCGCGACCTCCGAGGACGCCCGCAAGATCGCCGCCCTGTACGCCTCCTTCATGGACGAGGAGACCATCGCCGCCCGCGGCCTCGCCCCCGCCCAGCCCCTGATCGACGAGGTCGCGGCCCTGCGCGACACCCGGGAGCTCGCGGCCTTCCTCGGCCGCTTCGAGCGGATCGGCGGCTCCGGCCTCTTCGGCTCGTACATCGACTCGGACGACCGCGACTCCGACCGCTACCTCTTCAACATCCTCCAGGGCGGCCTCGGCCTGCCCGACGAGTCGTACTACCGCGACGAGAAGTTCGCCGAGATCCGCGAGAAGTACGTCGCCCACCTCACCGAGCTCCTCACGCTCGGCAGGCACGCGGACCCCGCGGCCGCCGCGCGGACCGTCCTCGCGCTGGAGACGAAGCTCGCGGCGGGCCACTGGGAGCGGGCCGAGACCCGCGACGTCCTGAAGACCTACAACCTCACCACCCTGGACGAGCTGACCGCCCTGGCGCCGGAGTTCGACTGGCGCGGCTATGCCGCCGCGCTCGGCGGCTCGGACGCCACCATCGCGGAGACCTGCGTCCGCCAGCCGTCCTACCTCATCCACCTCTCCGCGGTCCTCGCGGAGGTGCCGATCGAGCAGTGGCGCGACTGGGCGCTGGCCCGTGTGCTGCGCGCCTGCTCGCCGTACCTGTCGGACGAGTTCGTACGCAACAACTTCGAGTTCTACGGCCGCACCCTCAATGGCACCCCGGAGCTGCGCGCCCGCTGGAAGCGCGCGGTCGCTTTCGTGGAGGGCTCCATCGGCGAGGCCGTCGGCAAGGAGTACGTCGCACGGCACTTCCCGCCGTCGTCCAAGGCGATGATGGACGACCTCGTCGCCAACCTCCTCGAGGCCTACCGCCAGTCGATCGCGCGCCTCGACTGGATGACCGACGAGACGAAGGAGCGGGCGTACGAGAAGCTCGCCACGTTCCGCCCCAAGATCGGCTACCCCGACACCTTCCGCGACTACTCCACGCTCCAGGTCTCGCCCGACGACCTCCTCGGCAACGCGCAGGCGGCGGCCGCGTTCGAGTCCGACAGGGAGCTCGCCAAGATCGGCGCGCCGGTCGACCGCGACGAGTGGTTCATGCTGCCGCAGACCGTCAACGCGTACTACAACCCGGGCACCAACGAGATCTGCTTCCCCGCGGGCATCCTGCAGAAGCCCTTCTTCTCGCCCGACGCCGACCCGGCCGAGAACTACGGCGGCATCGGCGCGGTCATCGGCCACGAGATCGGCCACGGCTTCGACGACCAGGGCGCGCAGTACGACGGCGCGGGCAACCTCAACGACTGGTGGACCGCCGCCGACAAGACCGCCTTCGAGGGCAAGTCGAAGGCGCTCATCAAGCAGTACGACGCGTTCTCGCCCCGCAACCTCCCCGGCGAGTTCGTCAACGGCTCGCTGACCGTCGGCGAGAACATCGGCGACCTGGGCGGCCTCACCATCGGGCACACCGCGTACCTCATCGCGCTCGACGGCGCGCCGATGCCCGAGAGCGACGGCCTGACCGGCTCGCAGCGGCTCTTCATGAACTGGGCGTACTGCTGGCGCACCAAGCGCCGCAAGCAGCAGGAGCAGCAGTACCTCACCATCGACCCGCACTCGCCGCCGGAGTTCCGCGCCAACATCGTCCGCAACCTCGACGAGTTCCACGAGGCGTTCGGCACGGCCGAGGGCGACGGGCTGTGGCTCGACCCGTCGGAGCGCGTCCGGATCTGGTGACGCCGGACGTCCCGGCCGGGGGAGAGGCGGCGCGGCGGTCAGGCGAGGAACGCCGCCGTGGCCGCCACGAACCCGGCCGGGTCGTACAGCCAGGGGAAGTGTCCGGCGCCGGGCTGCACGACGAGCTCGGCGTCCGGGAACAGCTCCGCGACCTCGGCCACCGCGGGCGGCGGTGAGTTGAGGTCGGCCTCCCCGGCCAGCACCAGGACCGGGCCCCCGTGGCGTGCGAGCGCGGCGCGCGTGGCCGCCGGGTCGTAGGCGCCCTCGGCGCCGTAGGCGGCCGCGGCCTCGTCGTTGCGCTGCGGGCCCTCGGCCGCCTGATGGGCCTGCGCCGCCGCGTCCCAGCGGCCGTACGCGAACGGCGCGATGGCCTGGAAGGAGTCGGCCGTCGCCCGCCCCGCCACGATCTCCTCCAGGGCCACGAAAGCCGTCGGGAACCACGGCTCGTCCCGCCGCAGCAGCGCCGTCTCGCGCCGCACGGCGCCATCGACGGTGACTCCCACCGCCATGACGCTCGGCGTGATCAGCGCCAGCTTGCCGACCCGCTCCGGGTGGCGGGCCGCGTACAGCACGGCGAGATTGGTGCCGGCGGAGTGCGCGAGCAGGTCCACCGTGTCGAGACCGAGGTGCCGGCGCAGGGCCTCCACGTCGTCCACGAGCCGGTCGCAGCGGTACGAAGCGGGGTCCTCCGGGACCGCGGAGCCGCCGGTGCCGCGCAGGTCCAGCATGACCAGCGGGCGGTGCGCGGCGAGTCCGCCGAGGTCACCGAGGTACGCGGAGTCCTGCATCGGGCCGCCGGGCAGACAGACCACGGGAGGGACGTCACGGGCACCCGGGCCGGCCCCTCCGCCGTCCCCGAGGACGTGATAGGCGAGCTGGGTTCCGTCCGGCGCGGCGAAGGCAGTCATGGGGTGACCTTGCCAGACCGGAGCGAAGGCAGGTCTTTGGCCCCTCAGGTGAGTGAGGAAAGTCCCGGTATGCGGGCTCCCCTCTGCGGAATCACCACTCGCGAGACCGCACGAACCGCGTGGGGGCAAGCGACCGAGATGAGGGTGCCGTGACAGTGCCGAGGGAGACACGACGCGTATGGGCCGGGGAGAGCACCTTGCGGAGGGGCGGCGGAACGCGGCTGATACCCGTCGGCGACCGGAAACCGACCGTGTCCGCCGGGAGCCTGCCCCCGGGCGCCCTGCGGCAGGCGCACGGTGCGCCGTGCTGGCTGAGCCTCGCCTCCCGGGACCTGCGGGCCGCCGAGGAGTTCTACGGCCGGGTCCTCGGCTGGTGCCACGTTCCGCTGCTCGGCTCGCCGCGCAGGCCGCGCTCGCTGGCCGTACGGGCCGGCGCGCCGGTGGGAACCATCAGCGAGACGACGTGCGACCTGGGCGACCACGCGGCCTGGACGCCGTACTTCGCCGTCGACGACGTGGACGTCGCGGTGACCCGGCTCCGTGAGCGCGGCGCCACCGTGGCGGTCGGGCCGCTGCTGACCGGCGCCGGGCGGATCGCCGTGGTGGCGGGCCCCGAGGGCGCGGTGTTCGGTCTGCGCCAGCAGGCTCCCGACCAGAGCTGGCGGGTCGGGGACGGCCCGGTCGCCCGGCTCGAACTGCACACCCGGGACATCTTCGCCGCGGCCCTCTTCTACGGGGGCGCGCTCGGCTGGGCCGACGGGGCCGACGACAGCTGCGAGGTGGAGTACGCCCACGGGCAGATCCTGGTGCGGGACGGGCTGCGCACGGTCGCCGCGCTCAGAGACGACACGCCGCCGGGCTTCGAGGGCCACCACCGCTGGCACGCGTGCTTCCGCGTGGCCGACGTCGACGCGGCCGCCGCCGCTGCCGTGATCTGGGGCGGTCGGGTCGTCTCGCCGCCGCAAGGGTCCTCCCACCGGCGTGAGGCGGTGCTGGAGGACCGCGAAGGCATCCCCTTCACGGTGGTCGCGAGCTGAGCGCGCGAGTGGAGTCATCGCCGGCGCGGGCAAGTCGCGGGCAAGTCGAGAGCATGGGGAATCTGACGATGTTTCTTGGGGCAATGGGTGTGGACACGACCGTCGAGCCGACCCGAGCGGCCGAGCCGGTCCAGACCGCCCGACCGGCCGAGCCGCCCCGGTCCGCGCGGCCGGCCCTGCCGTCGCGGGACGAGGTCGTGGGGCTGCCGCGGATCGAGGCCGACCAGGTCGCGCCGAAGGACGCCCGGGAGCTGTCGAAGCTCTTCTTCGAGCGGCTGGAGACCCTCGAGAAGGGCTCACCGGACTACCTGTACGCGCGCAACACCCTGATCGAGATGAACCTCTCGCTGGTGCACTACGTGGCGGGCCGGTTCCGCAACCGCGGCAACGGTCACATGGAGGACATCGTCCAGGTCGGGACCGTCGGCCTGATCAAGGCGATCGACCGGTTCGACCTGAGCCGCGGCTTCGAGTTCGTGTCGTTCGCCGTCCCCTGCATCCTCGGCGAGATCAAGCGCCACTTCCGCGACACCAGCTGGGCCGTGCACGTCCCGCGCAGACTGAAGGAGCTGCGCTCCGAACTCGTGAAGTCCAGAGAGCAGTTGTTCGCCGAGCTCGGCCGCGAGCCGACGGTCAACGAACTCGCGGCGGACCTGGACGTGACCCAGGAGCAGATCCTCGAAGTGCTCGTCGCCGCCAACGGTTACGCGGCCGGGTCCCTGGAATCCCAGCACGGCGGGAGCGACGACGGCGACACGCACCGGAGCAGCCGCTCACTCGCCGACGTCATGGGGGAGCCGGACTCCGCCATCGAGGTCTTCGAGAACGTCCACGCCCTGGCGCCGCTCCTGGCGGAGCTCGGCGAACGGGAGCGCCGCATCATCGAGATGCGCTTCGGGCAGGAGATGACCCAGGCCGAGATCGGCACCGTGCTGGGGATCTCGCAGATGCACGTGTCACGGCTGCTCGCCCGCACCCTGGCCCGCCTGCGCACGGGCCTGCTGACGCAGGAGTAGCGGTGGAAGCGGTTCACGGACGAGTCACCGAAAGGTAACTGGTCTGGCCTCGTTACCTCATCAACGGGATCTAGCGTCGCGGGAGTTCCCGCGAGTTCACGCCGGGCGGCGCGCACCGCGGGCCCGGCCAGAGGCAAGGATCCCCCGTGAGACGCACCCCCTTTGTGATCACCTCCGCGTGTGTGGCGCTGCTGCTCCCGGCCGCCGCCGAGGCGTCGGCCCCGGCGGCGGCCGGAGCGGCGGCACCCGCCTTCAGCAGCGCGGGCGGCCGCTACGCGCATCCCGTCTCGCTGACCCTGCGGGCCGAGCGCGGCAGCACGATCCGCTACACCCTGGACGGCACCACGCCCACACATACGAGCCGCGTGTTCGTGCCGGGCCGTCCGCTGCGTATCGCTAAGGACACCAACGTCACGGCCGTCGCGTTCCGCGGCGGCCGGGTGAGTGCTCCGGTGTCGGCCGGCTACCTCGTCAGGACCGCGGAGAAGCCCCTCGCGCGCCTCGTCGTCATGTCCGACGTGCACATCGGCGACCACAAGAACAACGACAAGAAGTACGAGAGCTACTTCGACACCATCGCGTCGGTCTTCCCCGAGCCGGACGCGATCCTCTCCAACGGCGACATGATCAACGACAACGGCGACGGCCGCGGCGGCGACCACCGCATCGTCTCCGAGATCTTCCACGCCAACCTGAAGCGCAAGGGCATGGACGACACCCAGGTCCTGCTCTCCAACGGCAACCACGACGCGAGCCTCACCGACATCCGCGCCCACTACCCGCGCGACTGGTTCCCCGACTCCGGCGGCGGCTACTACGAGTCGACGGTGCGGGGCCTGCACGTGTTCACCGTGAACACGGAGACGTACAACTCCAGCTCCGCGCAGCGCTCCTGGCTCAAGAAGCGGCTCGCCGAGCTCACCGCCGACCCGGCGAACGCGCACACGCCGATCCTCGTGCAGGGCCACCGCCCCGCGCCCGGCACCGCGATGGACGGCCAGCAGGCCTCGAACCCCCGGCTCACCGAGGACCTGAGCGCCCATCCGCAGGTGATCTACTTCTCCGGCCACTCGCATCTGAACATCAACGACGAACGCTCCGTCCACCAGCGTGACTTCACCGCCGTCAACGACGGATCCATGTCGTACGTCGAGATGGACCACGGCTACCAGGCGGTCACGGAGACGGGCCTGGCGGACCGCTTCGAGGCCCCGACCGCGCAGGCCCTGTTCGTCGAGGTGTACCGCGACCGCACGGAGATCGCGCGCGTCAACATGGCCGCGGACAAGCACGACATCTACACCGGAGGCCAGTGGTCCGCCAACTGGCAGCCCCCGTACGCCAGCGCGGGCACCCTCAGCGGACCGACGTGGACCGTACGCCTGAAAGGCAGCACTCCCCAGCAGATCAAGGACGGCTTCACCTACACGGACGCCCGGCGCAACACGACCGCGCCCCGGTTCACCACCCGCCGCCCGCTCGACCTGGTGGGAGGGCGTCCTGTGCTGCGCGTCCGGCAGGCCCACGACGACCAGATGGTGCACCACTACCGAGTCGACATCGAGGACACGGCGAGCGGCGCGAAGCTGCTCTCGACGAAGGTCCTCGCCGAGTACTACTTCATGCCGCGCCCCAACTCCCTGGACATCCCGCTGCCCGCCACCCGGGACGGCGCCCGCTATGTGGCGCGGGTGCGCGCGGTCGACGCGTACGGGAACACGTCACCGGAGGCGAAGCTCGCGTTCAAGGGCTGACCGAGGGGTGCTCGGGGGCTGATCGCGCGGCGTCGTCCGCCAGCGTCGCGCGCGCGAGGGCGGCCACCCCGTCGTGGATCCGGCGCGGCGGAACGCCGTTCGCGCACAGGTGCTCGATGAGGTCGCTGCGCACGGCGGCGAGCAGGGCGTGCGCGAGGAAGTCGGCGTCCCGCTCGCCGCGGGCCTCGGTGAGCAGCAAGGTGAGTTCGGCGTGCCACAGCGCGTAGGTGTCGTTGCGGTACGGGCTGCCGCTGCCGGCGCTCTCCAGGGCGAGCATCAGCGGGCGGGTGTCCAGTTTCAGGCGCAGCAGCGCGTCGAGGAGGGCGAGGGCGCGTACGTCGGCGGGGGCGCCGGGGCCCAGGGGCGGGGGACCGGAGACGACGTCGGCCCGGAGCCGTTCGGTGCGCTGCTCGACGAGCGCCTTGACCAGCCCGACGCGGTCGCCGAAGCGGCGGAAGAGCGTGCCCTTGCCGACCCCGGCGGCGGCCGCGATGTCGTCCATGGAGACGCGGTCGGGGGCGCCGCGCTCGGTGAACAGGCGCTCCGCGGCGGCCAGTACGGCCTCGCGGTTGCGCTGGGCGTCGGCCCGCTCCTTGCGCGGCTCCTTGCGTGGCTCCTTGCGTGGTTCTTTGCGTGGTTCTTTGCGCGGGGGTGGTGTCATCGTGCCTCCACTGGAAAAGCGGACCGACAGTCCGTATCGTTGTTCCGGACCGCTGGTCCGCATATTAGCGCGGGCCGGGCCACAGCCGTGGAAGGGCACGACCATGCCAGGCACCACCACGCCGGACGTGACAGCACCCGACAGCACGCCCGAGGGCGTCTTCCGGCGAGGCATCGAACTGCTCCTCGCCAAGGATTTCGCGGGGTGGATCGACCTCTGGGCCGAGGACGGAGTCTGCGAGTTCCCCTTCGCCCCGCCGGGCGCCCCGCGCCGCCTCGACGGCAAGCCCGCCGTCCGCGCCTACATGACCGCGTACCCCGACCACATCGACCTCGTCGCCATCCCGCACGTTGAGGTCCACCGGACCGAGGACCCCGACGTCGTCATCGTCGAGATGCGTGCCCAGGGGCGCTCGGTGCGTACGGGACGGGACTTCGAGATGTCGTACATCGTCGTCGTCACCGTCGAGAACGGGCGGTTCACCCACTACCGCGACTACTGGAACCCCCTGACCGCCCTGGAGATCGCCGGCGGTTCCGACGCTCCGTTCGCGGGCGGTGCACGATGAGCGCCGCCCGGCCGGGCGCGACGACGGACGCGCCGGTCCTGGTGACCGGTGGCACCGGCAACACCGGCCGCCGCGTCGCCGCACGCCTCGCCGCGCGAGGGCACCGGACGCGGACGGCGAGCCGACACCCGGAGACGCGACCGGACACCACCGCGCGTATCGAGGCCGCCCGCTTCGACTGGGACGACACCGCGACCCACGACCCGGCCCTCGACGGCGTGCGCCGCCTCTACCTCGTCCCGCCGACCGCCGCCTCCGACCCCGCCGCCCACCTGCTCCCGTTCCTCGACCGGGCGCGTCGTGCGGGGGTCGAACGGGTCGTGCTGCTCGGCTCGTCGGCCATCGCGGAGACGGACGATGGGCTCGGCGAGGTGTACCGCGCGATCCGCCAGCGGTTCCCGCAGTGGGCGGTGCTCCGGCCCTCGTGGTTCATGCAGAACTTCACCGGCGACCACCCCCACGCGCACAGCGTCAGGGAAACCGGTGAGATCGTCACCGCCACCGGCGAGGGCCGGGTCGCGTTCGTCGACGCCGAGGACATCGCCGAGGTCGGCGCGCGGGCCCTGACGGACGAGCACCCGCACAACACGGACCACCTCATCACCGGCCCCCAGGCACTGAGTTACGCCGATGTCGCAGAGGCGATCTCCCGTGTCGCGGACCGGCAGGTCAGCCACCGGCCCGTCTCGCGTACGGCGATGCGGGACCGGCTGGCCGCCACCGGCATGCCGGCACGGTTCGCCGATCTGCTCGCGGGCATGGACGAGGCGATCGCGGCGGGCGCGGAGGACCGTACGAGCACGGTGGTGGAACGCGTCACGGGCCGCGCGCCCCGCTCGTTCGCCGCCTTCGCCGCGGCACACGCGGCCGTGTGGCGGCGGTGACGCGTCGGCTCCGTCACCGCTGCCGGGGAGCGGTCAGGCGCGGACGAGCGGGGTGTCCACCAGGTGCTCGGCCAGGAACCACGACTGCAGTTCACCGGTCCTGATCACCTGCGACACCAGCAGGTCGTTCGTGCCGTCGTCGCCCAGCTCGGCGGTCCGCGCGGCCGCGTCGTGCGCCTCGACGAGGATCGTCTCGTGGGCCTCCAGGAGCCGCGACAGCATGGCGGGCACCTCCTCGACGCCGTCCGGCGGGCGCGGAATCGACGTGAGCTCGGCGACGTGCCGCGGATCGCCCACCGCGACGCCGCCGAGGGACTGGACGCGCTCGGCGATCGTGTCGACGAGGTCGAGCTGGTCACCGGCGTGCTTGTCCAGGACCAGGTGCAGTTGGTAGAACGTCGCGCCGCGCATGAGCCAGTGGTGCTTCTTGTACAGGCCGTAGAGGATCTGCGTGTCCGCGAGGACCCGGTTCAGCCGCTGGCAGGAGTACATCCTCGCCTCGTACGACAGGCCGATCGGGAACTGCTTGACCGTGCCGTACTCCTGGATCACCTTGCCCTTCTGGTGCAGCCACGGCTGGCTGCTGCCGTTCACCGCCGGATGGGAACTGCTGCCCGCGGTCCGGGTCTTGTCGGTCATGTGTGCCTCCTGCGGCGCTGTGCTGTGTGTGCCGGAGGAACGCTAGGCGCGTCCGCACGGCCCCTCTTGTCCCGCAGCGCACGCCGTGCTGCCGGTGAGTGCACTGGCGGTGACCTGCGCTTCTGTCGTTCGCTCTCGGGCCAGCACCCGTGCACTGACGGGCGGGGGACCGGCGTGCGGCAGGCCTAGCGTCGGCCGCACCGCCCCGACCGCGGGCGGACCGAGCGGAGAAGAGGCAGGCATGAACGCGCACGAGTGGGCGGACGTCGTGGTCGTCGGGCTGGGACCGGGCGGCGAACACGTCGCGGGGACACTCGCCGAAGCGGGACTCGACGTGGTGGGGGTCGAGGCGGAGCTCGTCGGAGGGGAGTGCCCCTACTGGGGATGTGTGCCCAGCAAGATGATGATCCGGGCCGGCGACCTGCTCGCCGAGGCGGGCCGGGTACCCGCCCTGGCCGGGACGGCGACCGTCACCCCGGACTGGGGGAGAGTCGCCGCACGCATCCGTGACGAGGCCACCGACGACTGGCACGACCAGGTGGCGGCCGACCGCCTCACGGCCAAGGGCGGCCGCCTCGTACGGGGCACAGGACGCCTCGCCGGGCCGCGCCGCGTCACCGTCGGCGACCGCACCATCGAGGCCCGGCGCGGCATCGTCCTCGCCACCGGCACCCACCCCCGTATCCCGTCGGTGCCCGGCCTGCGGGAAACCCCCTACTGGACGAACCGCGACGCCATGGCGGCGAAGGAGCTGCCCGAGTCGATGGCCGTGCTCGGCGGCGGCGCCATCGGCGTCGAACTCGCCCAGGTCTTCGCCCGGTTCGGCTGTGCGGTCACCGTGATCGAGGGGCAGGACCGACTCCTTTCCCAGGAGGAGCCCGAGGCCGGGGAACTGGCCGCCGCGGCGCTGCGGGCGGACGGCGTCACCGTGCTGACGGGCACTCGCGTACGGGAAGTCGGCCACGGCGACGACCAGTTCACCGTCCACCTGGAAGGCGGCGCCGAGCCGCTGCGCGCCGCACGGCTCCTGGTGGCCACCGGCCGCATGGCGGACCTGGGCGCGCTTGCCGTCGACACCGTCGGGCTCGACCCCATGGCCCGGGCCGTGCCCACGGACGGGCAGTTGCGGGCGGCGGAAGGGCTGTGGGCCGTCGGTGACATCACCGGCCGCGGCGCCTTCACCCACGTCTCGATGTACCAGGCGCAGATAGCCGTCCGGGACATCCTCGGTGAGCCCGGCCCCGACGCCGACTACCGGGCACTGCCGCGCGTCACCTTCACCGACCCGGAGATAGGGGCCGTCGGCCTGACCGAACGCCAGGCGCGGGAACAGGGGCTGCGGGTGCGCACCAGCGTGCTGCCCCTCACCTCCTCCACCCGGGGCTGGATCCACGGACCGGGCAACGAGGGCTTCGTCAAACTCGTCGAGGACGCAGACCGGGGCGTGCTGGTCGGCGCCACCTCGGCGGGCCCGGCGGGCGGAGAGGTGCTCTACGGACTGAACGTCGCCATCCACGCCGAAGTGCCCGTCCACACGCTCCGGCACATGATCTACACCTACCCCACCTTCCACCGCACGGTCGAGGCCGCGCTCGGAGCGCTCCGCTGAGCGCCATGCGGGGCCGCGACCCCGAGGAGCGGCACCGGACCGCCACTTCGCTGGAGCTCCTCTTCGACCTGTGCTTCGTCATCGCGGTGGCGCAGGCCTCCGAGAGCCTGCACGAGGCCCTGACCCACGGGGCGTCCGCCACCGGGGTCCTGCGCTTCGCGCTGGTCTTCTTCACCGTCTGGTGGGCGTGGATGAACTTCACCTGGTTCGCCTCCGCGTACGACCCGGACGACACCCCGTACCGGCTGACGGTGCTCGTCCAGATCACGGGCTCCCTCGTGCTCGCCGCAGGTGTCCCCCACGCGTTCGCGGAGGGGGACCTGCGGGTCGTCACCATCGGATACGTCGTGCTGCGCACCGCGCTGGCCGCCCTGTGGCTGCGCGCGGCACGCGCCGACCCCGCGCGCCGGTCCACCGCCCTCCGCTTCGCCGCCGGAGTGACGGCGTGCCAGGCCGGCTGGGTGGCGCTGCTCTTCCTGCCGGACGCGGCCCGGCTGCCCGGCATCGTCGTGCTGATCGCCGCCGAGGTCTCCGTACCGGTGTGGGCCCAGTCCGCCGGAATGACGCCGTGGCACCCCCGCCACATCGCCGAGCGCTACGAGCTCTTCACCCTCATCGTCCTCGGCGAATCCGTCGCGGCCGCCACCGTCGCCGTCCGGACCGCGTTCGAACGGCACCAGAGCACGGGAGAGCTGTACGCGACGGCGGCCGGCGGCCTCCTCACGACCTTCGCCCTGTGGTGGCTGTACTTCGCCAGGCCCGCGCACACACTGCTGGCCACCACGCACCGTACGCACCGCCGCAGGTTCGTGTGGGCCTACGGCCACTACCTGATCTTCGCGTCGGCAGCCGCCGAGGGCGCCGGTCTCGCCGCGTACGCCGATCACCTCACCGGCCACGCGCAGACCTCGTCCACGGCGGCAGGCGCGGCGGTCACCGTCCCCGCGGCGGTCTTTCTGACCACCGTCTGGGCCGTACACCTGCGGCCCCACCTCAAGTCCGTGGCCGAGTGGGCCCCGTATCCGGTGGCCGTGCTGGGCCTGCTCGGGGCCACTTGGTCGCCGGCGCCCGCGCTGGCGTCCGGTGCGGTGCTCGTCGTACTCATTACGGCATCGGCATCGGCATCGGCATCGGCATCGGCATCGGCATCGGCATCGGCGTCGGCATCGGTATCGGCATCGGCATCGGCGCCGCGGCGGTGACGAGCGCGAACGCGAGAACGCCCCGACCGTGTCCGTCTGTCCGGGCACCGTCGGGGCGTTCCGCCGTGCGTCAGCCCGTCGCGCGCACCGCGTCACGGATCAGGTCGGCGACCTCCTTGGGCCGGGACACGGCGACGGCGTGCGACGCCCCGTCGAGCTCGACGACCGTCGCACCGGCCCGCTCCGCGCCGAAACGCTGGACATCGGGATTGATCGCCTGGTCCGCACCGGCGACGACCGCCCAGGAGGGCTTCGTGTGCCACGCGGCGGTCGCGGCCTTCTCCGTGAACGCGACGGCGGCCAGCGGGCGCTGTGCGACGGCGAGCACCTCGGTGACGGCGGCCGGAACGTCGGCGGCGAATATCTCCGGGAAAGCCTCGGCCTCGACGGTGAACTCGACCGCGGGCTCGGCGCCTTCGACGGGGTACGTCCACTCCGTCAGGTTGCTGCCGAGCGGCGAGAGGGGGTAGCGGTCCTGCAACTCGGCCAGGCTCTCGCCCTCTTCGGTGACGTAGGCCGCGACGTAGACCAGACCGGTCACGTTATCGGCGGCACCGGCCACGGAGATGACCGCGCCGCCGTAGGAGTGGCCGACGAGCACGACCGGGCCGTCGGTCTGGCCCGCCACGGAAGCGATGTACGCGGCGTCGGATGCGAGGCCGCGCAGCGGGTTCGGCGGAGCGATCACGTGGATGCCGTCGTTCTTGAGTTCTTCGATGACGCCGGTCCAGCTGGACGCGTCGGCGAACGCGCCGTGGACGAGCAGGACGGTGGGGGTGGACTGAGCGGTCATGATGGGTTCTCTTCGTCGGTAGTTGGTTGTGTGTGATCGTTCGTGTCTCAGGTGCCGTCAGGCGTCGGCGCGGTGGAGAGCCGCCCGCAGGGTGCCCGTGGCGAGCGTGATCGCGGCCTCCGCGGCGTGGGTCTCGCGCAGGGCGTTGAGCATGACGAAGTCGTGGATGATGCCCTGGAAGCGGACGGCGGTGACCGGAACGCCCGCCTCGCGCAGCTTGTTGGCGTAGGCCTCGCCCTCGTCGCGCAGCACGTCCGCCTCGCCGGTGACGACCAGCGCCGGCGGCAGCCCGGTCAGCTGCTCGGTGGAGGCCCGCAGCGGCGACGCGGTGATCTGGGCGCGCTCGGCCTCGTCGGTCGTGTACTGGTCCCAGAACCACTGCATGCCGTCGCGGCGCAGGAAGTACCCCGTGGCGAACTGGTGGTAGGAACCGGTGTCGAAGCTCGCGTCGGTGACCGGGTAGAACAACACCTGCTGGACCAGCGGCACATCACCGCGCTGCTTCGCCATCAGCGTCAGCGCGGCGGTCATGTTGCCGCCGACGGAGTCACCGGCCACGGCGAGCCGGCCGCCGTCCAGGCCCTTGGCCGAACCCTCCTGGACGATCCACCGGGCGACGGCGTAGTTCTGCTCGATGGCCACCGGGTAGCGGGCCTCGGGGGAGAGGTCGTACTCGGGGAAGACGACCGCGGCGTGCGCGCCGACGGCGAGCTCGCGGACCAGCCGGTCGTGCGTGTGGGCGTTGCCGAACACCCAGCCCGCGCCGTGGATGTAGAGGATCACCGGCAGCGTCCCCCGCGCACCGGCCGGCTTGACGATGCGGGTCCGGACACCGCCCGTGGGGCCGCCGGGGACGGTGATCCACTCCTCGTCGATCTCCGGCTTCTCGATGTCGCCGGACTGCACCTCGTCGACCGCCTTGCGGCCTTCGGCGGGCGGCAGTTCGAAGAGATAGGGCGACTGAGCGGTCGCTGCGGCGAAGGCGGCGGCCGCCGGTTCCAGGACCGGCTGCACCGGCTGCACGGGTTCGACCGGCTGGGGCGACTCGACGACGTCGGACATGTGGTTCTCCTGAGTGTCATGTGATGCGCCGGTTTTCCGGCGAAAGCCCCGAGGAAAAGCGCTGCGGGGCTGTGGGTCCCCACGCTAAAAGCGGCCGGGCGCCGCCAATTGACCACCAGCGCACCGACGCTGACCCGACAGCGCACGGCGAGAACTGGAGTGAGTGCACTGTCGGACCGACAACAGTGCACTGCTGGAAAACACGGCGGTTTCGGCCCGCCATAGCGTTGCGGCGAAGCGATGGAGCGGTTCCGAAACAGCAGGAGGTTGTCGAAAGGTGTCCACGATGCCGGTCGGTGGGCTGGTCCCCAGCACCACGGCCAACGCGACGGACCACGCCGCAGGCAATGCCGCGGACCTCGTCGTCCGGAACGCGAATATCCACACCGGAGACCCCGGCCATCCCCGGGCCGAGGCCCTGGCCGTACGGAACGGCGTCATCACGGCCGTCGGGGACGACAAGGACATGGCCGCCCTGGTCGGACCGGCCACGAGGGTCGTCGACGCCCTCGGCCGCCGCATGATCCCGGGCCTGAACGACTCGCATCTGCACGTGATCCGGGGCGGCCTCAACTACGTACTGGAACTGCGCTGGGACGGCGTCCCCACCCTGCGCCAGGGACTCGCGATGCTGCGCGAGCAGGCGGCCCGCACCCCGAAGGGCCAGTGGGTCCGGGTGGTCGGAGGCTGGTCCGCCGAGCAGTTCGCCGAGCGGCGGCTGCCGACCGTCGCCGAGCTCAACGCCGCCGCTCCGGACACCCCGGTGTTCGTCCTGCACCTGTACCAGGCGGCCGTCCTGAACCGCGCCGCGGTCAACGCCGCCGGCTACACCAGGGACACTCCCGACCCCCGGGGCGGTCAGATCGTACGAGGACGGGACGGCGAGCCCACCGGCATGCTGCTCGCCGCGCCCAGCGCCCTCGTCCTCTACTCGACCCTGGCCAAGGCGCCGGTCCTGGAGGGTGCGGACAAGAGGACGTCGACCCGTCATTTCCTGCGCGAACTGAACAGGTTCGGCCTCACCTCCGCGATCGACGCGGCCGGCGGATTCCAGAACTTCCCGGACAACTACAGCACGGTCGTCGAACTCGCCGAAGCCGGTGAGTTGTCGCTCCGCATCGCCTATCACCTGTTTCCCCAGACGGCCGGACAGGAAATCGCCGACCTGAAACGCTGGATCGAGATGGCCCGCCCCGAAGACGGCGACGAATGGCTGCGTCTCAACGGAGCGGGGGAGAACCTCACCTGGGCGGCGGCCGATTTCGAGAACTTCGCCCAGCCGCGCCCGGAACTCACCCCCGACTACGAAGGGGAATTCGAGACCGCCGTACGCCTACTCATGGCCAACGGCTGGGGGTTCCGGCTGCACGCCACCTACGACGAGACAATCAGACGCGACCTCGCCGTGTTCGAGAAGCTCGCCGCGGAAGGGCTCTTCCCGGCCGGGAACCGGTGGCTGTTCGACCACGCGGAGACGGTCTCCGCCGACAGCCTCGACCGCGTCGCCGCCCTCGGCGGAGCCATGTCCGTGCAGAACCGGCTGTCGTTCCAGGGCGAGGCGTTCCTCAGCCGTTACGGCCCCGGTGCCGCCGCGGACGCCCCGCCGATCCGAGCCATGCTGGAGCGCGGCCTGACCGTCGGCGCCGGCACCGACGCCACCCGTGTCTCCAGCTACAACCCGTGGATCGCCCTGCACTGGCTGATCACCGGCCGCACCATCGGCGACCTGGTGGTCCGCCCGCCCCACAACCGCGTCGACCGGCGCACCGCGCTGGCGATGTTCACCGAGGCGGGCGCCGCCCTCACCGGCGAACAGGACATCAAGGGCGTCCTGCGACCGGGCTGCCTCGGCGACTTCGCCGTCCTGTCCGAGGACTACTTCACCGTCCCCGAACAGGACATCGCCCACATCGAGTCCCTGCTGACCGTCGTCGGCGGGCGGATCGTGTACGCGGCCGCGGAGTACGAGGGCATCGACGAGGAACTGCCGCCGGTCAGCCCGGAGTGGAGCCCGGTCGCGCACTTCGGTGGCTACCAGGCCGTACCCCGTACGGGCCGGTCGGGCGCCCGGCAGGCCGAACTGCTCGGCCAGGCCGTCGCCGAGTCCGAGCAGCACCGGCAGTGGCGTGCGCGGCGCGGCCTGACCCCGGAGACCGAGACCCCCGTCTTCGACCCTTGCTTCAACCTCTGACCCCACCCCCCACCCCTCACCGCCTTACCCCGAACCCCTCCTCCCACCACGTCGCGGACGCCCGTCCGCGGTCACACCACACCCAGAAAGGCACCCTTATGATGGACATCTCTCAGGTCACCCCGGCGCCCGGCCCCGACCTGCTCACCCCCGACAACTGTGCCGTCCTGTTCATCGACCACCAGCCGCAGATGTTCTTCGGCACCGGCAGCGGCGACCGCACCGCGATCATCAACTCGACCGTGGGACTCGCGAAGGCCGCCAAGGTCTTCGACGTCCCCGTCGTGCTCAGCACAGTGGCCGCCGAGTCCTTCTCCGGCCCGATCCTGCCGCAGCTCACCGCGGTCTTCCCGGAACAGGAGGTGGTCGACCGCACCTCCATGAACGCCTGGGAGGACGCCCCCTTCGTCGAGGCGGTGAAGGCCACCGGCCGCAAGAAGCTCGTCATCGCCGGGCTGTGGACCGAAGTCTGCGTCGTGCTCCCCACGCTCTCCGCCATCGCCCAGGGCTACGAGGTGTACGTCGTCACGGACGCCTCCGGCGGCGTCAGCCCGCAGGCCCACGAGCACGCCGTCCAGCGCATGGTGCAGGGCGGTGCCATCCCCGTGACCTGGGTGCAGGTGCTCCTCGAACTCCAGCGCGACTGGGCGCGCACGGACACATACGTCCCCGTCACCGAGGTCGTGAAGGAGCACGCCGGCGCCTATGGCCTCGGCGTGGTGTACGCCCAGGCCGTCATCGGCGCCCACGCGGCGGGCTGACCCGAACACGATGGACAACGGACTGTTGGTCCTCCGGCTGGTGGTGGGCCTCCTCATCGCCGGCCACGGAGTGCAGAAGGTGAGCTTCCGGCTGGGCGGCAACGGCCTGGCCGGCGGCACGGAGGAGTTCCGCCACGACGGCTTCCGCGGCGGGCGGCTCACCGCGCTCGCCGCGGGCGGCAGCCAGATCGGCGCCGGCCTGTTCCTGGCGGCCGGCGCCCTCACGCCCGCGGCGGCGATGGCCGCCATGGGCGTGATGACGGTCGCGGCCACCGTCAAGTGGCGCCACGGGCTCTGGGTGCAGAACGACGGCTACGAGTACCCCCTGGTGCTCGTGGCGGCCGCGGCGGTCCTGGTCCTCACCGGGCCCGGCCGCTGGTCGGCCGACCACGCCCTGGGGCTGACCCCTTGGCCACCCTGGGTGCAGGCCGTGGCTCTCGTGGGCGGCCCGGCGAGCGGACTGCTCACCCGCGCGGTGCTGCACCGATCGTCTGATGCCGATGCCGATGCCGATGCCGATGCCGATGCCGGGGCCGGGGCCGGGACCGGGGCCGACAGGAGGAGTCCGTATGCGCGCGCTGCTGACTGACGCGGCCCACACCCTGGTGCCGCCGAAGGGCGACCGGCACGGGCCGCTGCCGCCGCTCCTGCTGGCACTGACTGTGGTGACCGGTCTGGTGGACGCCGTCAGTTATCTGGCGCTGGGGCACGTCTTCGTCGCCAACATGACGGGCAACGTCGTCTTCCTGGGGTTCGCCCTGGCGGGCGCGGACGGCCTGTCGGCGCTGGCCTCCGTGGTCTCGATGGCGGCGTTCCTGGCGGGCGCGCTCGGGGGAGGACGGCTTGGCACCCGCTTCGCGGCACACCGCGGGCGGCTGCTCGCCCTCGCCGCGGCGCTGCAGGCGGCGCTGGTCGCCGCGGCACTCGTCGCGGCCGCGCTGGCGCACGGCCGGGTGACCACGCCGGTCCAGTACACCCTGATCGTCCTTCTCGGCCTCGCCATGGGCCTGCAGAACGCGGTCGCCCGCCGCCTGGCCGTCCCGGACCTGACGACGACGGTACTGACGCTGACCCTGACGGGCCTCGCCGCGGACTCCGCACCGGCCGGCGGCGCGGCCCCCCGCCCGGGCCGACGAATCCTCTCCGTCCTGGCCATCTTCATCGGGGCGCTGACCGGAGCCGTACTCCTGGCGCACGACGAACTCCCCCTCACCCTGGGGCTGATCCTGGCCGCACTCATGGCGACGGCGCTGATCGCCCGACGCGTGTCGTCACCGGAGGCGAGTTGGGCGGGCCCTCTGAGGTGACAGGGCGGGCCGCCACGTCACCTGTCATGATTATTGAAAGCCGAATTACCTCGATGGGGTGCAGCAACTGTGGGAAGCCCACTGAGTAACGCCGTGCAGGCCGACGTCCTGTCCGCCCGTGACGTCCCGCTGGGCGGCCCGCGCTCGATGACGGTGCGTCGCACGCTGCCCCAGCGGGCCAGGACCCTGATCGGCGCCTGGTGCTTCGTCGACCACTACGGACCCGACGACGTCGCCGACACCGGCGGCATGGACGTGGCACCCCACCCGCACACGGGCCTGCAGACGGTGAGCTGGCTGTTCACCGGGGAGATCGAACACCGCGACAGCCTGGGCAGCCACGCGTTCGTCCGGCCCGGCGAACTGAACCTCATGACCGGCGGACACGGCATCAGCCACACGGAGGTCTCCACGCCACGTACCACCGTGCTCCACGGAGTCCAACTCTGGGTGGCACTCCCCGACGAACACCGCCACGCAGCCCGCGACTTCCAGCACTATGCGCCGACCCCGCTCCGGGTGGACGGCGCCGAAGCCCGGGTGTTCCTGGGAGAGCTGGCGGGCGACGCCTCCCCGGTGCGTACCTTCACACCACTCCTGGGCGCCGAACTAATCCTCCAACCACACGCGACGACCACGCTCGCCGTGAACACCGATTTCGAACACGGCCTCCTGGTCGACCAGGGCCGAGTCACCATGGCCGGAACCCCCCTGAACCCAGCGGAACTCGGCTACCTCGCCCCGGGCCACGACACCCTGACCCTCACGAACGAGACGGACACCACTGCACGCCTGATGCTCCTGGGCGGCGAGCCGTTCGAGGAGGAGCTGGTGATGTGGTGGAACTTCATCGGCCGAACGCATGAGGACATCGCGCAGGCCCGCGACGACTGGATGGCAGGCGACCGCTTCGGTGTCGTGCGGGGATACGACGGGGACCCACTAGCCGCCCCCGAACTGCCGAACGTGCCGCTGAAACCGCGGGGACGGGTGCGCTGAGCTGGGGTTTTGCGTCTGGCGCACGCGAGTGGGAGCCCTATCGGGAGAGGTCGTGATCGCTCGCGGCGGGCGTACCGGAAGGGCTGGGCCGATCTCAGATGTGATCGGCCCGACCGCGGGTCACGGCTTGCGCGTGTCGGCACGTGTGACCAGGTCTACTGATCCTTTCGGGGTGTTGTCGGATGGTGGGTCAGTTGCAGTCCGGTGCCGGCGAGGCAGCCGTCGATCAGGTCGGGGCGGTGTTGGATGTGTCGCAGGCCGCGGCGGAGGGTTTGTTCTAGGTGGGTGTCGTCGGTGAAGGCGATGTTCGCCAGCGGGCTGCGCCGCAGGAGTGACCAGACGCCTTCCACCGGGTTGAGGTCCGGTGCGTAGGAGGGCAACTGCACGATGGTGAGCCAGTCATGCTCGTCTGCGTACTGGCGCATTCCGGTGGTTCGGTGGGTGTTGAGGTTGTCCCAGATGAGGACGATGGGGGCCTTGAGCTGGATGTGGGCGCGCACGATCAGGTCGCGGTAGTCGGTCCAGGCGAAACTGTTACGGCCCGTGCCGCGGTGTTTGTGGTGTCGGCGGGGCCGGTAGATCAGCCGGGAGGGCTCGCCCGGCCGGTAGCAGCACAGGGCGGCGATCGAGTAGCGGCGCCAGGACCGGCCGCGCACCCGCACCACCGGCGTCTGCCCGCGCCGACCCCAGGTGCGGGCCCGCGACGCAGTCATGCCAAAGCCCGCCTCGTCCTCGAAGACGATGAAGGCTCCCAGCGCCGCCGCAGTCATTCCGCCTGCGGCCACACATTCCTCTTCCACAGCTCCACTGCGTGCTCGTCGCGTTCTACGGCCCGGCGGGCGGGCGACTGCCAGGACCAGCCGTGCCGGTGCAGCAGTCGCCATGCCGCCGCCGGTGAGACGTCCAGAGCGAACTTCCAGAGGATCAGTGACCGGATGCGGGCCAGGGTCCAGCGCTGGTCTTCCCAGCCGTGCACTGCCGGCCCCCGGGCCAGGTCCTGTTCCAGTTCGGCGAACCGCTCATCGGTCAGTTTGGGTAGTTTCGGCGGCCCCGCGGAGGCCAGAGCGGCCGTGCCGCCCTGGCGCCAGGCCCGCCGCCAGCGCTCCACCGACCGCTCACTCACCCGCAGTTCCTTCGCGATCGCCGCGTTCTTCTCACCCCGCGCGAACCGTTTGCCGGCCTCGAACCGGATCTGTTCCCTGAAGCTCCGTCCCTCGGCGGTCAGCCCGCCGCCCTGTGCGTACCGCATACCACCGGCCTACCGCGGGGCTCACCAGCCGTCACTCCTCCCGACAACATCCCGAACAGATCAGTAATTCATGAATCCATCGTCCTGGCGCGGAGCGCGGCGGCTGATGTCGCGAGGTCGTAGCCGCCGCGCTCGTGGATCATTCGCCTGGCGGAGTGCTCGGCCATGGCCTTCCCGGCACTGAGGTAGTCCTCGACGACCTGGGAGTCGGCTGAGCGTAGCCAGTCCAGCTTAATCATGCGCTTCAGTACAGCACCGGCGGTCAGGTGAGGCTGCTGGTTCTTGGGGACGGGGAGTTCTTCGGGACCGAGACACTCCAGCGGCGCTTCCCGAACACGCAGCACACCGTAGTCGGCGTTCAGCAGCGCATCGGTCTTGTCCCGGTCAGCGCGACTGCGTCCGGCGGCATGCCAGTAGGCTCCGTCGAACTCGATGACTATGCCTCCGCCTTCGTCGACGAACAACATGTCGACTGATCGGTAGCGCGCGGGGATCTTCGGGTCGGTCAAGCGAACGTCGTGCTCGGTGGTGAAGCCACACCGTGACAGCTCGAAGGCGAGCTCGGCATACAGACGGATTTCGAGCACTGAGGTGGCTGACATCTGGCAGCGGGGGCATCCCGAACCTGCTCGGGTGCGGTTACCGACGACGGCCTCCCAGGTGTGACCGCGAGAACAGCGCCAGGTCACGGTCATGTTGCTACCCGGCAGCACCTGATGAGGCAGCAGAGGCCAGTTGGCGACCCTCTCCCATTCAACCGCGAGATCGGGGTGTGCGGCGGCGAGGTTATTGGTCTGTGTTACTCGCCGACCGGCGCACTCGCCGCACTGCCTGAATCTCACGCGGTTGCTGACCTGCTGCTTCCATGTGTGGCCGTTCTGGCACAGCCAGTGCACTGTTCTCCCAGACGCAGGCAGGACATCGATGGGGCGCAGAGCACCGTTAAGCCTGGGGTGCCAGGTGGCGGCTATCTCCGGATCTACAACGGCGAGATTGCGTTCTGGCGTTGCTCGTTGCCCCGCACAGAATCCACAGCCGCGACCCTGGGCCACCCGGGAGGCGACCGTGGCAGGCCATTCGTGCCCGGCAGCACACATCCACCAGCGCTTCGGCCTTGGAGTACCGGCCCGGACGTCGACGGGTGTGAGAGGGGCGTTGCGGGTGGGGTGCCATTCCCTTGCGAGATCGGGAGCGAGGTCGGCGAGTGACTGCCCCGCAGGCGGCCGACGCCGGGTTTGACCGCGCCGACCCAACGAGCACGGGGGGCACCCCGTCCCGGCCCGGCTGCCGCTTCCGGTGCGCTCCACTATGACGGCCGCCCACACGTGACCACACGTGCCGCACCTCCAGTGGGCCTTGCGGCGGGAGGTCGGGCCGACAACTTCCGGGCGCAACGAGCCATTGAGTTCTGGATGCCACTCTGCCGCCAAATCGGGGCGCCGCACGGCGAGGTTGTTCGTGACATCAATCCGCGAGCCACCACAAAAGGGACAAGAGGGGCGGCTTGTCCGCTGGGAGACCATCTCCGTCCATTGATGTCGATCGTCATGGAGGCAGCGCCAGGAGACCCGGGTTTTGGAGAACGGAGTGACATCTGAGGGTGTGAGGCCTGGCCGACCGGGGGCGGTGACCCATTCGGCTGCCAACGCCGGATGAACAGTAGCCAGGTCGTTGCCACACCCGGCCCGGTGTCCCGAACAGTACGGACATCCACTGCCGCGCCAGCGCTCGCTCGGCGGCATGTCATAGCGATGACGGTCATCCGCAGGGCAGCGCCACCAGCGAGCCGGCGCATTGGACTGGGCGGCGACCTCGGCCGCCGAGACCTCATTGCGCTCACTGTCCCATTCCGCAGCCAAGTCCGGCCTCAGCTCGGCAATCGACCGCCCCCTGGCGGGCCGCCGGGAGGAAAGCACCTGTCGGGCAATGCCGCATTTCTGGCAGGTGTGCCCCGCCATGAAGTGCCGGATCTGCACCCGGTACGGCACTCCGCAGCCCTGGCAGCGAAGGTGTGCGTACTTCGCGCTGCCGATGGTCAGGCGAGTTGGGTCCAGTCCCTCGTTGAGCTCAGCCAGCCACGCATTCATCAGCTCTGGTTCCTCTGCCGCCTTCGGAGAACCGGGTCTGCGCAAGTGCACTCCATGAAACGATCGGTGGCGACTCTCAGGCAGCGCGCGTTGCCGACCGGCAATCACGAACGAGCTGCACGGCTACCGGCAAAGACTGTAGACCAGAGGTATGACATAGGACGCTGGCTGGTGCACGGTGCTGACCCGGCTGGGAGCCGGACCGGGATGCGCGTCCGTAAGTTCGCCTCGAGCTACAGGCTGTCGACCCACGAGGGGACGGGGTAGGTGTGGACGTCGCCGAATGCGAGGTGGAGGGGGCCGAGGAGACGGTGGGCGAGGTTGGGGGAGAGGTCTTCGATGGCGAGGGCCGTGGCGGCGAAGCACGCGGCTTTTTGTTCGTCTGAGAAGTTCCGTACGCGCTTGCTGTGGATGCGGGCTGCTCGGTCCAATGCTGCTTCGGTGTGCTCGATCAGTGCGTTCTTCAGCGTGGCTCGGTCGGCGGTTCTGGCGAGGTCCTGCGCCTCACACCAGGCGGGGTCTTCGCGATCGGTCGGCCACGCCTTGTTGGAGGAGCGGCGCAGGGTGAGGACTTCGTCCCACGTCAGCTTCTCCAGCCGGGCGAGCAGCGCGGCTTTTGTGCGCCCTTGAGGCCCCAGCACCCACCAGGCCGGTACCCGAAACCATATCTTCTGACTCCAGGTCCGTTCGGAGCGCTCGTCGTTCGGGACGAGACTCCAGCAGATGGGCCGGTTGGACGAGGGCCGCGAAAGCCCGACGCTCGGCGTCGAGGACGGCGGTGAGCCGACTCTGCAGCCCGTCGGCCCACGGGGCTAGGAACGGGTAATCGGCTACTGCCTAGTTGCTCCGTATCAGGCAGGAGTGCAGTCGGCGCCAGTGTGAGTGGTGTCCGTAGCGGAAATCGCGGGCGCGGTCATAGCGCTCCCGCTCTTCGTCGTGCTCAGCCTCGTTGTCTTCCTCATCCGCGTCGCCGACGTCATTGCTGTGGTGCGGGTAGTCGTCGGTGGAGAGGGCGATGGCCGCGTCACGCTCGGCCTTGATGTCCTCCTCGTCCTCGGGGTCTCTGTCGAGCCAGATGGTGAGAGAGTCCACGTCGTTCACCGCTGCGCCGAGCGGCAGGATGGGGCTGTCCGTGAGCAGGGCCCATCGGCAGTTCGTACAGAGTCGCTCGACGGCTTCGCCGAAGGGGATGTCGAACTGGTTCACAGAAGAGGCTGACCGCAGTGTGCGGCACTCGGCGCTTCCGTGGAGCTTGCCCTTGCCCGTTGCCGAGGCATGGCAGGTGATGGGGGGGGTGCCCCAGGTCGGGCCCAGGGAAACCTCAGGCCTGAAGATCGAGCCGAGCATGACGTGGCGGAGCTCACCGGTAGTCGAGGACATGTCGGCAGGCTACGCGCAGGTACTGACAGTCCGCCGGGTAATCGGCCCTCACGACTCTGGAGTGAGCTGACGAACCTGGCCAGACACACGGCCGTCGGCACGATGGTCATGGGCACATGTGATGAAAGCGGTCGGGGACGAAGTGTGTGCCCACGCCTGCGGAGCTCGCTGGAGCGCCTGAGCGGTCTTGCTAGGTCGTGCCACTACACGTGTCAGAGGGTTCTCACCTGCCTCACCCCGAGCGGGAGTCTGGTCCGTGATTGGTCCGGGGGCAGTCCTCGTGCAGGCCGATCATCGACCTGAGACAGTCTGTTGATTACCCAGAGCGACTCCGGTTTCGGGCTGGCTGGAGCGTAACGGCGCCTCCAGGCAGCTCACTTGAAGCTCTAGAAGAACCCAAGTTTCTTTGGGCTATAGGAGCAAAGAATGCTCTTCGTCTGCTGGTGGTACAGCAGCTGCACCCCGACTGACCAGGGAAAACGGCGCTTTGCAAGTCTTTCGCGCGGGGTTGGTCCGGAAATGGTCCGGATTTTGGCGGCCACGGCATCGGCGGCATGGGTCGGTTGCATAGTGAGCAGTCGTGGGAGCGATCGGGAGCAGGTAGGGCTGTCCCACGGGTAGTCCGCGCTGTGGGCTACGGCCGGTGGTCGTCGCAGAGCCATTCGGCGGGATAGAAGCGAGCGGGCGCCCCGCATGGTCGTACCCCAGCCCCGCACTTGCCCCGGTACGCCGCCAGCAGCGCCCGCTCAGCCAACGGCAGACACCAGGGACGGCCACCACCGGGCCGTTCCCACCCCGCTCCCGCACCACGTTCACCAGCTTCGCCAACCGATCGATCCGCAAGCCCGTGAATCTCTCCACCCGACCCGACCCAACCCGCAACTTGTCGCCCCGTGGTGACCGCCGACGGCTGGCACTTTGCCACCGTCCATCGGCGGTACCAGCGGTCCGACCGGTACCGGTATCCACGATCTACGGGATGAGGTCCGGCAGCCCCAATGTCTCGGCGGAACCGCGTAGCAGGTGCGAGGGAATCGGGCGATAGAGCTTGCGCCGGGCCTCGTAGTCGTCCGGTTCTTCCTGGTAGAGCTCCAGATTGTCGCCGGTAGGGCGGGAGAACCGCACCTGGAGAGCGCCCAACTGTCCTGTGCTGCCGCGGGCGTTGAATCGGCATTCCGTGGTGTATTCGGGGAAGCGGGCGCAGGAGCAGTGCAGGCTGGTACCGGTGATGGCCAGGCCGCACTCCGGGGCGGTGAGCAGATCGATGTACCCCTGGTGAGGCAGGGGGGCGGGAACTTGCGGTTCGTGGATGTAGTCGATGATCCAGGTTTGACCCCTGTCCGGCGAGGGGTTGGTCCACGCCGTGGTGCTGAGTGGAACGCCAATGGTCCGCAGGAGGGGGCGCGCCGCAGTAGTCCGCTGCCCGATCACGCATCAGGGGTTCTGTGAGGATGCTGGCCGGGCAGCGGGGCCGCTGACGGTTCGCGGTAGGGCAGTTCGTCGGCGTGCCACTGGTCGGGGCTGCTGTCGTGCCAGTAGCGCATGCCTTCGGCTTCGGTCTCCCGCCGCTGCAGGTCCATCGCGGTGCTCCAGCATCGAGCGTGACAACGGGTCCAGCTCTGATGGGGGCTTGACGAGGCGTAGGCTTTGGCCACGGTGAGCTTCGCCCGGCTGGTCACCACTCAGGTGGCCGCCAGCGCGGAGCAGGCCGAGGAGCGCCTGACCGCCGCCCTGACTGCGAGCCGGGCCACCCGCGACCGGGTCGCCGACATGCTGCTGGAGGACGTGCAGGAGCACCCCAGGCAGTGGCAGTTGCACGGCGCGCTGCTCGCCGAGGTCGACCGGATCCTGGACGAGCAGGACCTCGACAAGCGCACCGAGCGCCTGATGCAGGAGCTGGACCGCCGCTCGGCGGAGCTCAGCGAGCGCCACCCGCGGTTCGCGGCACTGCGCCGCCGACTGCGCGGGGAGAGCGGCACGGAGCGCCGGTCAGCCGTGGAGACCTGAACCTCCCGCTGCCCGGAGCGACCGGTGCCACGCCCGCCGGACGACGGCCCCGGGCCGCCGGCCATCAGCGGGGCAAGCAGGGAAAGCGGTGGGCGAGCGGCGCTCACGTTGCCTGTTCAGACACCGAACACTGCCCATCAGTACCTGGCACGGAGGGGCACGCGTCACGTATCCAGGGGGGACCCCGAGTCCGTCTCCCCGGAAGGCCCCATGCGCACCCGCGAGAACCCCAGCCCCGCCGACGAGAAGAAGTCCAGCCGGGCACCGGCCCGCACCCCGGCGCCCGAAGGCGCGGCCGCCGGGGGCACCTCTCCCCAGGAGCTCGTGGCACTACAGGGCACGGCCGGGAACGCCGCGGTCGTCCAGATGCTCCGTCAGGCCGGCCACCTCGGGGCGCAGGAACAACACCAGCACGGCGCGGGCTGCGGACACCAGCAGGCGGTACCGGAGGTACAGAGGTCCGCCGTCCACGATGTCCTCCGCAGTGGCGGCCGGCCTCTCGACGAGTCCACCCGCGCCGACATGGAAGCCCGCCTCGGCGCGGACTTCTCCGACGTCCGGCTGTACACCGGCAGTGCCGCGAAAGCGTCGGCCGCCGAGGTCGGCGCCCGCGCCTACACCTCCGGCAACCACGTCGTCATCGGCGACGGCGGCGGCGACAAGCACACCCTCGCCCACGAACTCACCCACGTCATCCAGCAACGTCAAGGGCCCGTGGCCGGCACTGACAACGGCGCGGGGCTTCGCGTCTCCGATCCGGGTGACAGGTTCGAGCGTGAGGCCGAGGCCAACGCCACCCGTGCGATGAGCAGGCCCGTGCAGCGGAAGTCGCCGGTGGGGGAGGACCGGTCCACCGGAGCACCTGCTGCCGCGGAGGTCCGGGTGCAGCGCGTCGCCACCCGGGGTGCCACCGGGAATCTGCCGCTCCTCGCTTGGGACAGGCACCCGCCGGTGTGGGGCACCCCTGCTTTCGGCCCCGTGAACCCGTACGGTGGGCCGCTGGCTCGCACAGGCGGATCCAGTGTCGCGGTCACCTTGGGGCCGAGTGTCAACGCGCCCGGGAACACCTACGGGGGTTCTCGTCCGGGGGCCGCCGAATGCACGCTCGTCAACGAGCTCAACCAGCGGGACGGCGACGGCTGGATCAAAGGCCACCTGTGGAACGACAACTTGGGTGGCCACGGGGTCTCGATCAACCTGACGCCCATGACGAACAGTACGAACCAGAACTTCAACCGCAGGTTCGAGGAGCCTCTGAAAGCGATGCTGCTCGCCTGCACACGCCACGCGCAGAACAACGCGGGAGCACCCTTCTGGTACGGCGTGACCTTCACCGTCCGCACCTATGGTCAGATGTCGAACAACCCGGCCGAACTGGAGTACCTCGTACCCGAAGGTGTCGAATACACCGCCAGTTACGTACAGATGGACAGGGTGACTCAGGCGGTCAGCCCGGTAGCGGCACCTGCGGGCTTCCCTCCCGTGATCACCTGACGGCCCGGGCCAGGTGTCCGACCGCTGGTGCGCGAAGCCCCGGACACATGGGGTCTGCGGCCGAATGGGGCCGATGAGCGCCAAGCGAATACGAGCTTGTTTCGAACAACGAGACGAGGTCAGACGGAGGGTATGAGTGAATCGGCGAAGAACGGAAGCAGCCCTGTAGGTGACGCCACGACGGACGGCAAGGCCGACCGGTCCAAGGCGGAGAGCGCCAAGGCCACGACGGCCAAGGCTACGGGAAGCGCGGCCCGTTCCGCTTCCAAGGCCACCTCCGGAGCCGCCGCCAAGACCGGCTCCGCGGCCCGTGGCGTCAAGTCATCGGCCGCCGAGGCCGGAGAAGGCGCGGCGGCGCTGAGCGCCACGCTCGGTGCAAAGGCGAAGGCGGGGGGCGAACTGCTGTCCGCCGTACCGGGGAAGACGCTCCAAGCGGCGACGACGACGTGGACGGTGCTCAAGAACCGCAAGGCGATCGCGATGGGCGTCGGCAGCGGCGCCGTCGCCATGCTGGCCGGTGCCTACGCACTGGGAGGCGCCAACGTGAGGCGTGGCCAGGGCCCCCTGACCCGCGCCACGCGCGGAGTCCTCTGAACGGTCACCGTCACGACTGAGCCCCTGGTACCGCCCGCCGGCGGTGCCAGGGGCTCAGCGGCGTCCGGCTTGCTCAGCGCTTCCTCACGGCTGGCCCTGCCGCTGTGGCGCCGCCGACGCTTGCGCAACCGTACGACGAGCCCGTTGCGCCGCGCGGCGACAGGCGGCCCGCGCAAACGCCCCTGATCCGTTGCCGGGGGTCCTCGGGCCAGGATGTGCACCAAGGTCAACAAGGCCGCACGGGCGTTGCCGTCGGTGAAGGGGGGAAGAACGCTACGTCGAGGTACGCGCGGGCCGCGCGTGTCGCTGACGGGAGGTCCGGGTCGGTCACCTCGCGCAGGCAGGAAGCAAGGTCGGCCCGGGTGCGCGAGGTCAGTCCGTAGCGCTCTCGCCCAGCCTTCGTATAGGCGTTGGTCGCGCGGAACCCACCACCCGTCCCGACGGATCACCCCCGCCCTCGTTTGCAGCGTCGCGAATTCGTTGACGGGCAGCGAGTTCGATGGAACGAGTTCGTAAGTCCTTACAGGCATATAGCTGAGGGACGGCCGGGTAGTGGTACGAACGACGCGGTGCCGCCCGCATCGGCCAACTTCCGGACGTCCGAACGATCGCGCAGATGTATCGCGCCGTGCCGAAGGCGCCAGGTGCTTAGAAGGCACGTGCTCTATCCACTGAGCTACAGGGGCTGACCTGCGAAAACGCAGCTTCCCAGCGCTGTCCCCCGGGGTGCGGGGGACTCGTAGATCCCTGGTGACTGGGGGACGCGAGTTGCCTCCAGCCAGGCCGTATGCAGGGTCTCACACTATCTTCACGCCCCCGAAGCCCCTCGCGGAAACAATCCTGCCCCATATCGGCGTTGGTGATCTCCGAGCCGAGGAGGGGAAGGTGTCGGGACTGAAGCTGTTTCACACGACCAGTAGCGGCGTGACCGAGGTTACGCCGCGTCTTGCTGAGGTTGAGGCGGATGTGCAGGAACTCGTCGAGGCGCACATGGAGACGATGCTGGGCGTCACCTTCCTGGCGAGTGAGTACGTCATCGACTGTGTCGATGGCGGGCGGATCGATTCGCTGGGCCTCGGTGAGAACGGGCCTCGGCGATCGTCGAGTACAAGCGCGGCACCGACGCAGGCGTGATCAACCAGGGTCTCTACTACATGGCCTGGCTGACCAACCACAAGGACGCCTTCCGGAACCTGGTCCGCGACCGGCTCGGGGTGACGGCCGCGTCTCAGATCCTGTGGAGCGCGCCCCGGCTGATCTGCGTGGCCGGCGACTTCACTCGCTACGACGCGCACGCCGTACGCGAGCACCGGCGCTCGATCGACCTGGTCCGCTACCGCTACTTCGGCAGCGACCACTTCGGCCTTGAGACCGTAGCCTCCGTCACCGGGCACTCGGCTCTGACCAAGCGAGTACGCCGAGGAGCGGCCGGGGCGCCGGCCCATAACCAGGACCGTGCGATGGCCGAGCTGGCCCAGGCGGTCGACGAGGTCCTGGTCGGACTCGAGGACGGCGTCACCCGGGTGCAGCGCAGGCAGTACCGCGCCTACCGCCGCCTGCGAAACTTCGCCAGCGTCTGCCCGCCCCAGCAGGCAAAGATCCTCGTCTACCTCAAGGCCGACCCAAAGGAGGTCGACCTCGTTCCCGGCTTCACCCGGGACGTGACCGAGGTCGGCCACCACGGCACGGGCGACTTGGAACTGCAGCTCCGTACGGAGCGCGACCTGGACCGCGCTGGAGACCTTCTGCGCCTCAGCTACGCCGCGGCATAGAGCTCTCCCGCTACGGCATCGGCCCAAGCAGTGTGTGGAGTTGCGGACTGTCGTCGTACTGCTGCCTTTCCACGTGATGGGCAGGGAACAGAGGTGGACCACTAATGGTGCGGAACGAGATGGCCTCCCGACCTGCACGGTTCGACCGCTCGGGGCTTCCCTGAGCAGGGGCCCGACTGCGGCGTCAAGCGTGTGGGCGACGGAGTCGAGATCCGGTGCTTCGGTCGCCTATGTCAACGTGTATTGACGTCCCTCTCAGTGGAAGTCCGCCGCGTGGTCCACCGCCCACTCCTGGAAGGATCGGGCCGGGGTGCCCGTGATGCGCTCCACTTCATCGTTGACCGGCTCCGGATTGTCGAGCATCTCCGCCTGGGCCGGCAACACGGCCTCCACCAGCTCTGCCGGGTAGCCTGCGGCCTTCATCTGCTCGATGGCCTCGTCCAGCGCGACCTCCTCGAACCGCACCGGTCGCCCGATCGCCTCGCTGATCAGGGCCACCTGCCGTTCCTGGGTGATCAGTTCGGGGCCGGTGATCAGGGGGCGGGCGCCGAGCAGGGCGTTGGTCGTCAGCGCCTGAACGGCGACCGCAGCCATGTCCGCCTCGTGGATCAGCGGGCGGGCCAGCCTTGCCAGCGGCGCCCGTACCGCACCGGTGGTGCGGACCTCCTCCGCCCAGCCCAGCGTGTTGCTCGCGAACCCGGTGGGCCGCAGCGCCGTCCACTCCAGGCCCGATGCCTCGATCAGCCGCTCCAGCTCCGTGTGGAACATGGTGATCGCCTCGCCGGGCTTCTCCTGCTCGCTCCCGACCCCGGCGGATGACAGGTACACCACCCGTCGAGCGTGCTTCCCGATCGCGTCGATCACGTCCGACGCGCCCTCAGCGCTCAGGAACGGCCACACCAGGAAGACCGAATCGACGCCCTCCAGGGCCGTGCCCAGCGACGCGGGATCACCGAGATCGCCGCGCACCGCCTGCACACCCTCCGGGAAGTCCGCCTCCCCTCGCACCAGCGCCCGCACGGGCACGCCCGCCGCGTGCAGTTGGGTCACCACCGCGCCGCCGACCTTTCCAGTCGCGCCGGTCACCAGGATCCTGGGCTGTGTCATCGGAATCTCCTCGTCTCGCCGTTCGATGACAAGACTCTCGTACATCAACCAAGGTTCAGGTCAAGCAGCGGCCGGAGTGGCCATCAGGTGCTGTTCCAGCCAGCCATCTGCCCGCGGTGGTGGAACGTGGATCCCCCGTGTGACGGCCAAGCGTCACAGCCACTCGTTGATGGCTGCGATGAGCACGGTCGCCTCGTAGCGGACCGCGAGCTTGTCGTATCGCGTGGCGACGGCACGATGCCTCTTGAGGCGGTTGATCCCGCACTCGCCCGCATGACGCTCCTGGTAGTCGAACGGGTCGAAACGCGGCGGCCGGCCGCCGCGGGAGCCAAGCTTCTGGCGGTTGCGCACCTGGTCGGCCTTGTCGGGGATGGTGCAACGGATCCCGCGGCGGCGCAGATAGGCGCGATTCCTGCGGGAGGCGTACGCCTTGTCAGCGCGCACGCGATCAGGACGGACGCGCGGCCGGACCGGCCCGATCCGGGGCACGCGGACCTTCTCCAGCACAGGCTCGAACTGCGGCGAGTCCCCGCGCTGCCCAGCGGTCACCACGATCGACATGGGCTTTTGGCGCTGCTCGACGCCAGATGCAGGTTGGTGGTGAACCCGCCGCGCGAACGTCCCAGCCCATGATCACTGGGTTCAGCGAACACACCGCCCGGCGGCTCTTTCTGCAGTTCACCCTGCTTCCGGGCCCCGGCCGCACGCTGATGGGCGCGGCACACCGTGGAGTCAATGCTCAGGTCCCACACGATCGCACCTTCCACATCGGCCAGGCACTGGAGGTGGCTGAGGATCCGGTGCCAGGTGCCGTCCCGCTGCCATCGGCGGAACAGATCGTAGATCCGGCCCCACGGCCCGTACTCGACAGGCATGTCCCGCCACGGAACACCGGTCCGCACCCGAAACCGTATGCCGTTGATCAGCTGCCGCCGCGACCAGACCGGCGGCCGTCCCGCCTTCGTCCCCTTCGGCAACAGCGGCTCCAGCACCGCCCACTGTTCGTCCGTGAGATCTCCCCGTGCCATGAACCATGATCATTCATCACTCAAGATCCACTTTCGACACACGGCCTAGGCGGGGACCCTTCCTGTGTATTTGGCTCCCCGCGCAGGTCACGAGACTTGTGAGAGGGCCGCCCTGCCAGGCGGAAAGCACGGGTCTGCGGCAGGGTGGTGAGTGTGCTGACGCCTCCGATCGAGCCGATGCTGGCTCGGGTCAGCGAGTCTCTGCCGACGGCAGGGCAGGTTCGCGATGCGATCTGGCAGCAGAAGGTCGATGGTTCTCCAGACACTCGACAAGTGTCTCAGCTGCCCGACGGACAGGTGTCGGACAGTCGGAACGGCTGGCCTCAACCCGCTGAAGACGGGCGCCGGTCAGTGTTGTTGAGCGAGGTGACGTTGCAGGTCAATGTGCCTGAACTGGTAGACAGGCCCGACCTGCCGCAGGATGCCACGGTGCTCGTGGGCATCTTGCAGGAAGGCCATCAAATCCCGTGGTGTCTGGCGGTGCATCGCCAGATACGTTTGGGCCACCAGGAAGTGGGGCCAGGCCGTCACCACCGTTCCGAACACGAAAGCGACTTCAGCGGCTACCACGAATCCAACCTTGATCCGAACCGAGAGATCGATCCACGGTACTTCACCCGGGAACCCGAATTCTCCTCCGAAGTCGGTTCCGAATATGAATCCGAAGACAACTCCAGCCATCGGTGCGAAGACAGCACTGAGCACGAGGATGGCGCGCCGGTCCGAGTCGAAGAGCCTCGTCGGCCCGACGTTGGAGGTCAAATCAGGGGTTCTTGGCGTAGGTCCGCGCATGCCGGTAGCCAGTGCTCCTCCCGCAAGTGCTCCCCCCAGCGGGATCAGATATAAAGCGACGCTCTGAGCGGTTTGGGACAGCGCAAATATTGCGCTGTAGAAATTCAGCGGCAAGACACCCGCCATTCCCCCCAAGAACCCGGGCGTCAGCCCACCCGCTTGCCGGCGGACACGCCGACCCGTGATTTCACCTGCCAACCCACCTGCCAGTCCACCCACGAGTACACCCACGATGTCATAATCGACCCGAAGCCAGACCACGGCCAAAGTCAGAAAGAGCACGAGTACCCAAAGCCCGCCCACAAGCGCGTCACGCAACTGCCGCATTCCGACACGCGGGGAACTGGGACGTTTGGCCGGATGGAACATTAGGCATCCCAGCATGATGCCGGTGAGAAGGCCGGTCCCGCTGTCCGAGACCGCCGGCTGATAGGCGTCAATCAGCATTGGCATGTTCCACGTCAGCATTTCTGCGAGCATCAGCACGAGACCACCAACGGTCACGCCGATAAGCCCGAGCGGCACAGCGCCGGCAGAGCCGTAAATGCGCCTGCCCATGATCGCTCCTGCGGTTCCGCCCGTGACCACGGCCAGTGCCTTGACCGTACTCCATCCCCCCACCGCGCCTGCGAAAGCACCCATGAGGCCGAAAACGAGTCCGCCGATGAGGCACCGGATGGTTGACGGGACGGCCCGTCTCAATTCCCACCAAGCCAGGTCGGGGCTGCTGTGACAGTGGCTTTCCTGGAAGCGGGCAAGAAAGGCGAAGGCGCGGAGGGCCTGCTCGGGGCTCCAACGGGGTGGGCGCGGGCCGTGCGGGGTGTAGGCGGCGGGGATAAAGGCGTGGAAGAGGTGCCGGTCGACGGCGGCACGGTCGGGGAACGCCGCGGTGTCGCAGAGTTCGTCCGGGTGCGGCGCGGTGTGGTGGAGTTCCGTGCTGGGGCGGGGGTTGTAGATGGTGCGGGCCAGGAAGAGGCCCAGAGGGGTGCTGAGCGCCTGGCTGACCGGGCTGGCAGCGCTCAATTGGTCGATCACCGCGTTCCATCGGGCTGCGCCGGGAGTGTGCGGACCGCCCGAGTCGCGGCGAAGGTAAGCTGCGGCCTGCGCGACATCCAGGGGCAGTAGACGGATGGCGGCGGCGCCGTTGAGACGGAGTGCGGTGCCCGGACCGGTAAGGGCGGCCCGGTAGGCGTCGGACCGGGTGGTCAGGACCAGCGGCCGGCGGGCGGAGAGAGCCTGGTTGAGGGCGTCCAGGCCGAATGGGTGCAGGTGGAGCGGGAGTTCGTCGAAACCGTCCAGCAAGGGCAGGATGCGTCCGGTCTCCAGCAGTGCCTCGGCGAGGTCACCGGGCCTGCTGCGGTCGGTGGTGGCTGTGGCGGCTTCGCGCAGGCCGGGGTGCGAGTGGCGTAATTGATCGGCCAGCCATCGTTGCAGTGGCTGATGCGGATCCCAGGAAGCGAGAGAGAACAGCACCGGCACAGGCTCGCCGTCGGTGCGGCGGGCCAGCAGGTCCAGTAGCAGTCGGATCAGCAGCACGCTCTTGCCCGATCCCGGCTCGCCCAGGATCACCAGTCGGCGGGTGGGGACCCGATCGGTGAATATCTCGCCGATCGCACCGTCCTGGCTGGCCAGCCCTGCGGCGCCCCGCGGCCAGCGGGCCGGGTCGCCAGGTGGCCCACCCGGCCATGATCGAGCCAGCTCTCCCAAATGCGTCCAGGGTTCTTGCAGTTCACTGTCCGCGGGCTGCCAAGCCACCGGAAGCGGGTAAGGGTCGTTGATTCGCCGTACCGCGGCCTCGGCATCCCATTGGTTGCGCAGCGCCACCGCCAGTTGCCCGGAAGCCTCCTCCAACACCGACCGGCTGGTCGCCGGACGCCTGTGCCACAACTGCCACAAAACCACAACGGCGGGAGGAACTCCCAGGAGCGCGACCAACGAACTGACCACGCTTGCAGCCTGGTCCGCCCTTTCGAGCGGGCCAGTCCAGAGATAGATGATCGCCCCGAGCATGAGCGCGAGGAAAAGAGCTGCCCCTGACCACTTCAGCATCCGATCACGCACCTGGTCATCATGGATGAGGAGAGACGCGCATGGAACCGTGTCGAGTTGGGTCACTTGTGCGGTCAGAGCCGGCCTCGTCGAGGTGCTCGACGTCGGGTGGACAGCGTGATGCTGCGGGGCTGGAGCTGTGACCGACGGTGCCCAGGACTGCGCTGGCGAGCAGCTGGTCGATGCGTTGCCACTCCGCGAGCTCCACGCGGCCGCGGACGTCGTCGGCCAGGTCCTCGTACCGCGAGTTCTGCCGCGCGTCGAACCGCGCTTCCTCGAGGGCCGCCCCGACGGAGCCGGCATCCATGCCCTTCACGCGACGCCGGACGACGCGGCGGCCGATCCGGGCGGGGTCGACCGGCTCGCGGGGCACGGTGACCCGCGGGGCAGGCGGTCGGAGGGCGGCGCGCCGGGGCGGCCAGCGTGTGGTCAACTTCGGCCTCGTATTTGTGATGCGGATTCGAACGCGGGCCGCCGCCAGAGCACTGTACGACGGCCCGCCGGATTTGAGCCGAAGCACGATAGCTGTCACCAACGGCTTCCGCTGAGCTGCGGCTTCAGCCGGGTGAAGCACGGTAGTTGTCACCAACGAGGCGGGCTACCTGTCACCAGCAACGCGCGACGCATCGCGGTTGTCACCGGTTGCGGCGTCCTGTATCCGCCTGACCTGCTCCGCAGCACCGGCGGCCAGCCCCGCGCACGTAGTCCGGCGGTTCCGGTGACAACAAGCTGCCTTTGTGACAACTATTGTGCTTCGGCTCAGGATTGTTTTATAGCAGGCTCGGAATTCGTCCGTGTCAGAACTGGAAATCCAGAGCCTGGACGTGTGTGGAACGCCACGCCCAACGCCCTTGTTAGCGTTTCTGAGGACGAAGGGCGTGTACTGCGTGGCAGTCACGCGGGAATCCATTGAGGCCACCAGCCTGGAATATTGCTGTCTGTTGGACAGTGCCCGCTGTCACTCACGTCGTTGGCGGGAGTCCCGAGCCAAGCAAATTGCCCCCAGGTCATCAGAGCAAGAACGAGCGTTAGCGCGAGTGCCGCAGGCAGAAGCCTCGCCGCAAGGTTGGAAATATGTTTTGTCAACAGAACATTCATCAGGTATACGCCCATAGCAAGCAAGATCCCGACAACCAAGGATGCTCGCGATTCAAGGAACCTTGCTAGATTCCCGCCGTATTCTGTGTTGTACGCACCGCAGTACCTTCGTGCTCGATCAGATAACTTCCACGAGCCAGCACCAGTCATAACACCGAGAGGCAGAAGTGCGGTTAAGGCCACCAGGTCTGTCTTATCTCGAACTATTCGATTTGGCACTATCTCCTCCTTCACAGGCCCGCTTGAGGAACCGTGGAGGGGAACACCGTAACAGGATGCGGCTCCAGGAATGTTCGAAACCTGGGGCTGCACCGCGCCAACCAGCGCTGCAATCAGCCTATCGGCCGCTGCGTGCAATCTTGAACTTCGCATAATCGAAAATGAACTGTATAGCGAACCAAGCTGCGAAGGTGGAAATTGCGGAGTAAGCGATATAGGAAGCCGACTTGCCGAGAATCAGGCACAGAACTACTACGAGTACGCACACGCCAACGCCAACCAGTGCCGCATGCCGAGCGATCTTCACCGTTGAACTGTCATGTGTCATACTTTTTACCGTCCCAAAGTGAGGGTGTGGCGCCACCCTCGGGGGTGGCGCCACTAGGGCAGCACTAGAGGTTACTTCCCCGGGTCCAGTGTGTATTTGTACGGGTTGAAGCAGGTGTGCAGCTGGTTCAACTCGTGCTTCAGCTCTCCATCATTCGGTTCATCTCCGACCACTGACTTATAGGCATAGCAGTAAAGACCGAACCGCGTGGGCTTCACCTTTTTGATTATCTCCTTGCCCTCGCCGATAACTTCTTTACCTGCCTTCTTTGCCCAGTCCGGAACTGGCGGCTTCCAGGGCAGGCCGCTGGGGTCGATGCGGTTGACGGGGTCGCCCGCGGCGTAGAGGTAGGGGTTCTGTTCTTGGCCGGAGGGGTCGGGGCTGTTGAAGCGGCCGATGTTGGGGTCGTAGTAGCGGGCCGCATAGTGGTAGAGGCCGGTGGGGTCCTGGTAGCCACCGGCGAACCGGTAGGGCTGGGTGGTCTTCTCGGCGCTCGTCGCCCGGGTGACGCCTCGGGGACTGTAGGAGTACTCGTTGATCTTTGTACCGGATTCGTCCGCCACCGCGACGACGGAGCCGAGCGCGTCGGTGAGGTAGAAGTACGTCTGCCCGTCCCGGGTCATGGAGTTGAGAGTGCCCTCGGCCTCGCGGTTGAAGCCCGTGTCCACACCGGCAGTGTGTCTGCGTCGATGATGACCTGGTGGTTGGTCGAGTATCGGTAGTTCTTCGACTGCCCGGCGACGCTGTGGTCGCGGGTGGGGACCAGGGTGACGTCCACGATCAGCACGCTGTCCCTGCGGAACCGCTTACGTTGCTGGAGGGCGAGTGCGGATGCGAGGTGGTCAATGATGCGGTCGGCTGCGGACTTGGTCACCCCGAACAACGGTGCCAGTTGGCGCATGGCCGGTTCGTCCGCCAGTACGCGGCAACCAGCAGCACGCGGTCCTCCAGCGGCAGACTCCACGGCCGGCCCTTGGCACCGGATCTGCACCCTCGCGCCGAAGCGCGGTGATCAGCTTGCCGAACTGACGCGGGCTCAGTCCGCTGAACGGGGCTATCCAGGAAGAATCCGACGCCGTGATCACACCAGGCACGGCGTGATCATTCCACTGCTTCAGGTTCTCCCTGCACGAAGGCGATGCGGCAGCGTTCAACCTGCTCGGCCACGTGCTCCATGAACCAGCGCATGATCTCGTAGGGGATGACGTGCTCGTCGTGGCTGTGGATGTGGACGGTCGGTTCCAGGTCCGGATCCTCGTCGGGTATCACCGCCACCAGGAAGGCCACTCTAGGCGAATGCGTTTCGGCGCTGGGCATCTCAGCCCACGCGGCCGGCGCCGGGACGGCCTCGCTCAGCTCCACACACCATGCGTCGTCCGGCAAGGCGTAGTGGAACTGGATGGCGTAGTGACGGCCCGCACGAACGCGCAGCTCTGGCGTGTCGGCAGGCTGCCACAGCCACGCGTCGGAGTCTCGCGAGTATCCCGCTCAGCACCTGGCGCGGGCGCCAGCCAGTCTTTGCGGGGCAGCCCTTAGATAGGGGCGGGGGGTGGGTGGCGATGGTCACCTGGCAGTCGCGGGCGGCTTGGTGGAGATGGGTGAGCGCCTGACGCGCTCGGGCCTGGTCATCCAGCGCCAGGGTGTGGGTCGGGTCGTGGCTTTTGGTGAAGTCGGACAGGTCCAGTGCGGTCTGGGCCCATCTGCGGCCGGTCCCGCTCGGCAGGCCGATGATCTTGTTGTGGATGCTGAGGTAGAGCGTGATCTTGGCGGAGGGGGTCATGGTGCCTTGTGTGCGGGAGAGGTCAGTGCCGGCGCCGTTGCTTGGAGTGGGGCGCGGGATGAGACGGCCAGGTGGGGGTTCGCGGTGGCTACCCGTTCACCGGCGCCGGGGTTCGCGGTGGCCACCCGTTCACCGGCGCGCGGTGCCCGGCGGCGGGGAGCAGGCTCGGATCGAGATCGACCTGGTAGCCCGCGGCGATCAGCATCTGGGCGGCATAGGTGGCCCGCTGGTTCTCGTGCGCCTGGCCGGTGTCGAAGTGCAGCCGGATCCAGACGCGCCCAGAATCGGGCGGAAGATGAACCCCGCGCGGTCCAGGATCTGGGCGGCGAACTCGTCGACGGGGCCCTCGACGTCCACCTCGCCGCCGCGTTTGCGGGCGATGCGGATGAGATCGGTGCTCATGCTCATCGCCCTCGTGCCGGGCCCGGGCCCGGAGCGCGTCCGGCGACGGCGGTCGGTTGAGCCGAGGGCCGTGCTGCCGGGGTGGTGGGCCGTGCCGGCGTGTGCTGCGGAGAGGTGGCTGCGGCGGCCTGGGCGATGTGCCGGCGGCGCTCCAGCGGTCCGTTGAGGAGGTACGGGCGAGCGGGCTGGGGGGTGATCGCGGGGTCGAGCGAGTAATCGGCCTGCACCCGCAATCCGTGGGCACGCAGGTCCTGGACGGCCTGGCGGGCGCGGCGCCGGCCGTCCTGTTCCGGATGCGCGATCCGGTACACGCCCGCCAGCTCGGGGACGGGCTCGAACTGCTCGCGGGTGAGGAACCACTCGGCCAAGTGTGGGGGAGCCGCGGCCGTGGGAGCGGCGACGAAGCCGTACTCGGGGTGAACGGCGAAGTGGAAGTGATCGGACAGAAGTCGGATCCTTTCTGCTGGGTCAGCGGTGTGCCGCCGAAGGCCGGCGCACGGCGGTGAGCAGGCGCGGACTCGGGGCCGACAGCGCCACCGGTCCGCCCGGGACAGCGGCACGGGCCTGGCGCTCGAACGCCTCGCGGTCGGCGAGCCAGGTCTCGATCGCGGGCAGGGCGGCGAGACCGAAGCGGCTGCGCGCCTGTTTCCACCCGCCGACGGAGAACAGGACGCCGCGCAGTTCCTGGTCCTCGTCCCGGGTTTCCTGGCTGTCGGCCAGTGCCGAGCGCAGGCGCTCCAGTGCGGCGGCGTCCTGGGGCCAGGCAGTCGTGGCGGGGCGGCACCGGCTGGGCAGGACGGGAGCGTGCTCAAGTACGTCGCGGAAGGAGAGCCAGGCGTAGTCGGCGAACGAGCGCTCCATCTCAAGAAGCGTGCGGGAGTCAGCGAGCGGGACGCCGTCGCTGCAGCGGCCGGACGCCTTGATGGCCTGCAAGTCTCGTACTCGGCCCGGATGCGCTCCAGCGCGCTCAGCGCCGTATCGAGCCGACGCTGGTGCAGGGCCCGGTTGTAGGCGGGCAGGAACGTAGTGGTGACGGCGCGGGCGGCGAGGTCCGGTTCGCCGGGCAGCACCATGCTGCGCGGCGAGTTCGGCTCCTCCCAGTTGTCCTCGAACTCCTCGGCGGCGAAGGCGCCCAGGAGGTAACCGGCACGGTGCCCGGGACGTTCGATCAGCAGCAGTTCCGTGCCCGCCCCGTTCGTGAGGACGACCGCGCCGGGAACGGCGTCGTGGAGCACAGCCTGGAGAAGATCTCCCCTGTCCCACAATGAGCCGATGAGGTCCTCCTGCACCACAGGGTTGTAGTAGAGCTCCAGCCGCGCGCTCCAGGCGCCGGGCAGCCGGGCAGCCGGGCGGCGAGGTCCTCGCCGAAGTCCCCGAGGTAGGGCCGGGGGCTGGTCGTGATGCTCGCGCCGCACTCGTGGGCGCGGTGCACCAGGGAACTGGCCATCTGGCGGGTGGCCGCTGGGTCGGTCAGCGGCGCGGCGAAAGCGCCGCCAGGGATCCGCTGGAACCCGGCTGCCTCCAAGGCACGGGCGGCCCGGAGGTGCTCCTCGCCGTACGGGAAGGCGACCAGCCCGTTGGCGCGGCTGGTGCTGAGGATGATCTGCGTGCGAGGTGTGGGCGACATGTGGTCCTGGTGGTCAGCGCGCAGTCCGCGGCATGGGGACCGCGGGGGCGGGGCGATGAGTGGGCGGAGGTGTCCTCGGGGCAGCGGCGAGCCGGGGCCGCTCGCCCCTGCCGCCGCTTTCGGTGTGCAGCTGTGCAGCCTCGCAGGTGCGAGGTCTCCACCCCCGAGATGGCCTCGCGGTAGAAGCAGGTGGACACACAATCCAGAGCCTCGGTCAGGTGGCCCATCGCATCAGTGACGGCGGTCATCGCCTTGGCGAGCCGCATCAGAGTGTGGCGCTCGGGAAGGTAGACCCTCTCGGAGGCGGCGAAGCGTTCCTGCGCGCGTTCGCTGGCGTGGGTGAGGTGGTGTGCGAGCAGGGCGATGGCGTCGGTGAGCGCCGCCGGGTCCACCTCCGCATGCGAGGTGGGAAGGTGGGCGGCGGCGTCATTGAGACGCCGGCCGAGGTAGTCCAGGGTGGCCTGAGTGACGCCGGAGGCCATCAGGACACCAGCTCCTGCCCTCGCCGCTTGACGAGAGCAGTGCCTGTGCTCGGTGATCATGAGCAGAGTCCTCGCCGGGCTCTGGGCGGTAGTCACTGCAGGCAGCTGGCTTGATTCCCGGGCCGCGAGAAGGGATGTCAGCGTTCTCCACTGGAAGCTCGTGAATGGAGTGAGGTGCAATGGTCCCTGCGAGCACCGGTTACCCAAACCGGCCATCATTGCCTGCGATGCGGTCGCTCGTCAGGGAAAGTCCCGTTGTCGGTTGTGCGGTCTGTGCGGTCTGGCGGCCTTGAGGGGACCCTTGACGGCCTGGCTCGTCCCCCTCCTTCACGTCCATCGCCGCGCAGCACAAAGGCATCACGGGCGGTGGTAGCGCAGAGCGACGGCGCCTGTGGCGGGGATGGTGGTGGCGTGGGAGAGCCGCCATGCCGACGAGAGACCGTCGGGCAGCAGGCGGACTCCGTGACCGAGGGTCGTCGGCAGCATGGTCATACAGAGTTCGTCGATCAAGTCGGCCTTCAGGAGCGTTTTGATGATGCTGGCGCTGTTCAGGACGAGGATGTCGCGGCCGGGCCCGGCCTTGAGGGAGCGCACCTCTGCTTCGAGGTCGCGGGAGACCCGGGCGTTGGTCCACGGCGATTTTTCGAGGTCGGATTGCTGCAGAGTCGTGGAGATGACCACCTTGTCAACGGTGGCGAGCCAATTTCCCAGATCACGAGTCCGGTCGGAGCTGGTCGGGTCGCTGACCAGGCCGGGCCATACGGAGGTGAAGCCTTCCCAGTTGACGCGGCCGACGACCGCTGTGCTCACCCCGCGCCAGATCCCCTCGTACATGATCTCGCTCTGCTCGCTGGTGATGTGCTCCATGGCCCAGCCCATGTCGTCGCCGGGCCCTGTGCTGGTGAATCCGTCCATCGAGACGACGGCGTCAGCGATGACCTTGCGGTGCTGTCCGGTGTGCACAGACATGGTGAACCCTTTCCGCTCCGATTGTTGGCATCAAACAGGACTCCTGCCGCCCCCGGAACTCATCGGGCCGGTGAGCGTAGCCAGGCCCGCCGCTGCCGCGCGACCACGCCGCGAGAGCCCCCGGAAGCACGGGGCTGCGGGCGTGCAGTCCTTCGAGTGGGGCCTCGCGGCCCATGCGGCAGTGGGCATGGTGAGTTCGCCCTCTCGAAGGGGGCTCGGGAGCGGGCTGGTAGGTCAATGGTGGTGGCCGCGAACGTCGATTTTGATGTTCGGCGGTCACCGGCCTACAGAGGGCAGCGCGCCACGGATGCTTGAGACCCGTATGGTCCAGCCATCCGCACCAGTTGCTCAGTTCGGGGGCGGAATGCGTATCCACTTCTCAGCCAGGCGGCCTGGCCGAATCCGGCCGCGGTCCGGGCGTGCTGTGAAGCGGGGTGAGGCCGCCCTGGCGGGGCTCGGCAGGCCGGGTGTGTCGATGCGTTACGTGCTGAGCGTAGCGTCCTGGCCGTTCGTGGTCGGGTGGACGGCGTACCAGGTGTCCCAAATCTCGCCGAGGAGCCTGCCACGCGGTGGTACGTTCACGTCCTGTTCGTGGGCCCAGGCCCGTACTTCCGCCACGCTGGGCTTGATGAGCAATGGTCGGTGAGTTCGCGGTCTCGTCCACATCTCGTAGAACCCGGATTCCTGGGCCCGCCGCACCGTCCGGGCCCGAGCACCCTCGCGGTAGCCGTGCACCGCGGCGGCCACCGTCCTGGGCGTCCAGTAGGTGTAGCCGTAACCGCCCTTGGCGCGCTGATCGGCCGGCAAGCAGGTGAAGTATCTGTGGCCCGGCGTGATGCGCGGTGGCTCCGGCAGCACCACGCTCGACCACGACGAAAGCCGCGGGCCCGTGCCGTAGAGACCGTCTACGAAGGCGGTATCACGCTGGTCGTTGCGGTCCAGCCACCGCCAGTCCGCCCGACCGTCCAGTCCACGTCCGTGAACGCCCAGGTTCCGTCAGCGTCGGATCGCGGCCGGGTCCAACTCCCGGGCGGGCAACAACACTCGCGGCAAGCCCACCTCATCTGAACGGAGGTCCTGCTGCCCGGCTGTGCGGCGACCGGGTGCGGCTCATCGGCGTCTGGCTTGCCGCATACTCCTCGGCCCTCACCGCCCCAGGCCCTGATCCACCGGACAGGCCCCGCCCCATCCGCTACGGTCCTGCCGTGGACCCATTGATCACCGAAGACCCGTCTCATATAGGCCCGTACCGCCTGATCGCCCGCCTCGGCGCGGGCGGCATGGGACTGGTCTACCTGGGGCGCTCGGATGTCGGCCGGACCGTCGCAGTGAAGGTCGTCCAGACCGAGTACGCGAAGGACCCCGAATTCCGGCGCCGGTTCGCCCACGAGGTCGCGGCCGCACGGCGGGTCGGCGGGGCCTGGACGGCGGCCGTGCTCGACGCCGACACCGAGGCGCAGGTGCCGTGGGTGGCGACGCAGTACGTCGCCGGGCCGTCGCTGCAGGCCGTGGTGGCCGAGGACTTCGGCCCGCTGCCGGGGGCGTCGGTCCGCGCCCTCGCGGGTGGACTGGCACGGGCGCTGACCGACATCCATGCGGCGGGGCTGATTCACCGCGACCTCAAGCCGGGCAACGTCCTGGTCACGGTGGACGGGCCGCGGGTCATCGACTTCGGCATCGCGCGGGCGCTGGAGACCCTGGCCGAGGGCGCCATGACCAGGACCGGCGCAGTGATCGGATCGCCCGGCTTCATGTCGCCGGAGCAGGTGCGAGGGCTGCGGCTCACTCCGGCCTCCGACATCTTCTGCCTGGGCTCCGTCCTCGCGTACGCCGCCACCGGCCGCTCTCCCTTCGGGACGGTGGACAGCGGCCTGCACGCGCTGATGTTCCGGGTGGCGACAGAAGAACCAGACCTCGACGGCATACCGGAGCCCGTCCTCGGGCTCGTACGGGAGTGCCTGCAGAAGGACCCCGGCGTGCGGCCCACCCCCCAGGACGTCATGGCTCGCACCGCCACGGATCCTGACGAGCTGTGGCTCCCGGAGAGGGTGCTCAGTCAACTGGGCCGCCACTCCGCACAGTTGCTGGACTACGCTCCCGGCCAGGCCCACGAGCCGACAGCCGTCTCCGGCCCGGCTGCTCCGGTTCCGCCCCCCGCACCGGCCGAGGCACCGGCTGCCACGCCCACGTATCCGAGTCCTCAACCCGCCTGGCAGGCCCCCACACAAGCGGCCACGCATGCGCCCCCACCGCCGGCTGCACCCGCCCCGCACAACGCACCCACCAGCGCGGCCCACAACACTCCGGCCCCCACCGGGTCGCGTCGGCGCCGCATTGTCGTGGCCGCATCGGCCGCCACCGCCTTCGTCGTACTCGTGGGCGGGCTCTTTGTGATCCGCCCCTGGGACCCCGGAACCTCGAAGAGCGGCGGTGGCGGTGGCGAGAAGAGCAAGACCAGCACCCTGCCCGCAAAGTTCGCCGGTACCTGGCAGGGCGCGTTCAAGGGCGACACGTCCGTCCCGGCCCATCTCGTCCGCCTCAAAGTCACCAAGGGCGGGCGCGGCGACAAGGTCGCCGAGTACTCCCAGCGGTTCGGTGGCCACGTGTGCGTCTACAGCAGCCGCCTCACCTCCGTGTCGGGCAGCGCGACGGTCAAAGTGGGCAAGGGCACGCTGAAGCGCGTCGAGCCGAAGGCCGCCGACGAGTTGTGCGACGAGGAGCGGCCCGCGATGACCCTCAAAAACCCGCTTGACGACACCTTCGAGCTGGTGACGGGCGAGGCGTCCTCCATGATCGTCACGAAGGACCTGTTGAGCGATCCGGGCACCAAGGTGCTCGAGCCCTTCCGTGGCACCTGGAGCGGTGACCTCGGCATGCAATTCGACTCGGGGGCCGAGTACGAGTTGGACCTCGACGTGACGATCGTCGGGCCGGGGGAGCAAGGCGTGGTCTTCCGCAGCAAGGAGGAAGGCAAGACCTGCCACTACGTCACCGAGCCGTTCTCCCTCACGGACGACGACGGGGTACACACGCTGCACACCACCCCAGCGACACTCAGTGAGGACGCCAAGTCCGAGAAAGGCTGCCCCGATGGCGGCCCGCTCCTGGACCTCCAACTCAACAACGTCGGCGTAGAGATCGACAGCATCTACGTGGACATGCTCCGCCCGCTCTACGGGGACTCAGGGACGCGCTCTGGCTCGCTGTTCAAGCCAACCGACTGATCCGCCGAACCCGCCAATGTGCCGCTGGCGATCGCCCATTCCTCATCTCCGTTCAGAGCCCATCGACTAGGGTCCTGCCGTGGACCCACTGATCACCGAAGACCCGAGTCACATAGGCCCGTACCGCCTCATCGCCCGCCTCGGCGCGGGCGGCATGGGACTGGTCTACCTGGGCCGTTCGGATGTCGGCCGGACCGTCGCGGTCAAGGTCGTGCAGACCGAGTACGCCAAGGACCCCGAATTCCGGCGCCGGTTCACCCACGAGGTGGCCGCCGCACGGCGGGTCGGCGGGGCCTGGACGGCGGCCGTGCTCGACGCCGACACCGACGCCCAGGTGCCGTGGGTGGCCACGCAGTACGTCGCCGGGCCGTCCCTCCAGGACGTGGTGGCACGGGACTTCGGCCCGCTTCCGGAGCCTTCGGTACGGGCCCTCGCGGGCGGACTGGCACGGGCGCTGACCGACATCCATGCGGCGGGGCTGATCCACCGCGACCTCAAACCGGGCAACGTCCTGATCACCATCGACGGGCCCCGCGTCATCGACTTCGGCATCGCACGGGCCCTGGAAACCATCGCCGAGGGGGCGATGACGCGCACCGGCGCGGTCATCGGATCGCCCGGCTTCATGTCCCCGGAACAGGTACGGGGGCAGCGCCTCACCTCCGCCTCCGACATCTTCTGCCTCGGCTCGGTCCTCGCCTACGCCGCCACCGGACGCTCTCCCTTCGGGACCGTGGACAGTGGGCTGCACGCGCTGATGTTCCGGGTCGCGGAGGAAGAACCCGACCTCAGCGGCGTACCGGAGTCCCTGCTCGGACTCGTACAGCAGTGCCTGCAGAAGGATCCGGCCCTCCGGCCCACCCCCCAGGACATCGCCGCCCGCACCACCACGGACCCCGACGAGCCGTGGCTGCCGGGGAGGGTGCTCAGTCAATTGGGCCGCCAATCCGCCCAGTTGCTGGACTTCGCGCCAGGCCAGGTACCGGAGCCCGCAGTCGCCCCCGGCCCCATTGCTCCCCCGGCTCCGTACCCCACGCCGACTGCCACGCCCACGTACCGGAGCCCTGCGGGCCCACCTCCTCAACCCGCCTGGCAGACACCCACACAGGCGCCGCCGCCGAGCCCGCCCGCCCTGCACGACGCACCCACCAGCCCGGCCCACGCCCCCTCGGCGCCAACTGGGTGGCACCGACGCCGCGTTGTCGTGGCCGCATCGGCCGCCACCGCCCTCGCCGTACTCGCGGGCGTGCTCTTCGTGGTCCGCCCCTGGGACACCGGAACCTCGAACAGCGGCGATGGCGGAGGCGAGAAGAAGTCCAACATCGTGCCCGCCGAGCTCCTCGGTACCTGGACCGGCCCGTTCGCCGGCGACGCCTCGAACGCGCCGCCCCATGTCCGCCTGAAAATCACCAAGGGCGGACGCGGTGACAGAGTCGTCGAGTACTCCCAGTTGCTCGATGGCCACGTGTGCGTCTACAGCAGCCGCCTCACCTCCGTGTCCGATACGGCCGCGTCGATCGAGATGGCCGCAGGCACCCTGGAGCGCACCGAGCCGAAGGCCGCCGCCGCGGACTGCGCCAAGCGGCAGCCCGGAATGACCCTCGTGAGCCGCAGCGACGCCATCGAGATGACATCGGGCGAGGCGGGCGACGTGGCCTTCAAGAAGGATCCGCTGTCCGATCCGGACAGCAGGCTGATAGATCCCTTCGGGGGCCAACGGAGCCCCAAGCCCGCCCAGATCACCCATTACCAAGCGTTCGACATGAACCTCTCCGGCCCCGGAAAAGACGGCATAGCCATCCGCACCAAGGAGTACGGCAAGACCTGCCACTACGTCACCGAAGCGTTCTCCCTCGTGGAGAAGTACGTCGGCGGTGACAAGACCGAGAGACTCCTCGAGACCACGCTGTTCACCGCCCCGTCGAGACTACGGGCGGACGACGCCGGGTCCGATCCCGGCTGCCGCAAGGACGGTCCGGTCCTGGAGATCACCCATCTCCCCGGTGTCGATGGCAAGTACGTCAGCGCGGACGTGTACAACTCGCCCGAAGGGGAGACACTGGAGACGGATGTCAGGTTGGACCGCACCGACTGACCACCCTGTCCACCCAGCGCCAAACTGTCGTTCGCCATGGCGTTGCGGCGAATTGCTAACGGACCCTGGCCCACTCCACGGCCCCTGCGCGGAGTGCGGTGGCGGTGTAGTCACAGCAGGACTGTCCCCTGTCAAGTGCAGCGAAGCCGGGGCGGGTCCTGGCGCAGACGGCCGACAAGAATTGAACCTTCGGCAGACCGCCCGCTTCGTAAGACGGCTTGCCGATTACTGTGAACTCGGCTGACGTACACCCCAGTTGGATCAGGAGTGTTGTAGCTCAGGCACCAGCCCGCAGGATAGCGGGGCGATTACGTATGCACTGCTGTGGCGGCGTTGGAGGCTGCTTCCGAAGGCGCTCGGGGAGGTGATCACGTCCGCCGAGCGGTTGCGGGTCAGATGTCCCGGCCGCTGCCCCGGGTCAGGCGTTCTCGCCCCCGCTGTCGCTGCTCCGTTCTGCTCGGTCGCCGTTCATCAGTAGTGCCAGCTCGACCCGTGAGCGGATGCCCAGCTGGCTGAAGGTGTTGCGCAGGTGGTGGTCCACGGTGCGAGGGCTCAGCGACAGTCGCGCGGCCACTTCGCGGTTCGTGGCGCCCGACGCCACCAGGCCCGCCACGCGCTGTTGTTGCGGAGTCAGCTGCCCGAGAGCACTGACTCTGTCGCCGGTCGCGCTGTCCCCGGTGGCCCGCAGCTCGGACCGTGTTCGTTTCTCCCACAGCAGGGCGCCGCAGCGTTCGAAGCCGACCAGGGCGGCCCGCAGTTGCTGCCGGGACTCCAGGGGCCTGCGCCGGCGGCGCAGCCACATGCCGTAGGACAGGAGTGTGCGGGCGTGCTCGAACTGGCCGCCGACGGCCTCGTGCTCCGCCAGCGCCCGCTGATACAGAGCGTCGCAGTCCTCTTCCCGTGCCGTCAGGGCTCGGAGGCGGGTCAGTTGGGCTGTGGCCTGTGAATCGGCGCCCAGGGCGGCCCACTCGGCGTACAGGTCGACCATGTCGGTGACGTCCTCGTCCAGTCCCGCCAGGACCGTCGCCTCCACGAGGCACGGCACCGCGAGCATCCACAGGGCGAAGTGCCCGCGCCGGGGGCCCGGCCGGAGCAGCGGCGCGAGACGGATCGCGGCCTGTTCGGCCCGGCCGTGGCCCAGGTCGGCGCGGGCGCGTGCCCACTCCGCCATGGTGCTCACCTGGAGCAGCCCATGCGGCCGGGCGACCGACAGGGCGGCCTCGGCGTGGTGTTCGGTGGCGGAGTCGGCGCCCACCAGAGAGAAGACCAGTGCCAGCAGGGCGTGGTGTTGCGCGGCAATGTTGCGCTGACCGAGCCGGCGGGCGGCACGGAGACCTTCCTCGGCGTGGGCACGAGCCTGCTGGTGGAAGCCGGCGCGCAGTTCGGCGTAGGCCAGGAACTCCAGGATGCGGGCGGTCGGCTCGGACACGCCTTGGGCGCCGGCGGCCGCCAGGGCCCGGCCGAGCAGGCGCCGCGTGGCGGCGATGTCGCCAAGCACCAGCGCCGCGCGGCCCGCGTACAGCAGGTCGTCCGGCCGCTGTGTGCGTGCCGCGGTGGCGAACAGCGGTTGCAGCTCCTGCGCTGCCCGGGCGAAGTCGACCAGCACGACGTGACGCATGCCCGCCCGGAAGACGCCCGACGGTGCCGCCGCGGCGCCGGGACCCTCGGGGCATCCGGCGGGGCGTTCCAGTGTCTGAAGGTAGGCCGTGAAGTCACCGGCGGACCAGGCTGCTTCCGCCGCTGCCGCAAGGGCCTGCTCGGCGCCTTCCATGTCGTGCGACCCCAGCGACTCGGCCGCGAGCAGCAGAGTCTGGTGGGCATCGGCCACGGGGGCGTCGCTCAACAGGAGCAGCCCCCGCTGCAGTTCGACCTGGGCGCGCAGCGGTGCGTTGTCACCGGCCGTGTTGTGGGCGGCCACGAGCAGGGCCAGAGCGCGGCGGGTACGCCCGCCACGGCGGGCACGCTCGGCGGCCTTGAACAACTGGGAAGCCCGGTCGCCGCCCGTGTCGGCTATCTGGTCGTACATGTTCATTGCCGCTTTCTGTCTTACGTTTCCGGAGAGTAACAGACGGTTTGAGGACCTCCCGGCGAGAACCAGATGGTTGAACAGCGCAGACGTACGCAGCCCGGGCAGCCGATTCTCAGACAAGTAGGGGAGGGCGGCCGAGAGTGCTGCGGCTGTGAGCTTGCTGAGTGTGAGCTGTGAGACCGGTGATTTCACCGATGCGCATGAGTCTCCCGGCTCTTACGCTGGGCCCGGCCGATCGTCCCGGGGTGGCCTCGGGAACCGGCCGCAGGTGTCCGATCAGGAGTGCCCCGCGCTCCTGCCGTCTCCATACGGCCCGGATGCCTGCCCGATCCACGTACCACCGTCCTCCTCGACCCCCACACGACACGTGTCAACAGCCGTGGGGCGCCCGGCTGCCGGGACCGCCCGCGCACCCGCCGTCGGGGGACGAGGCGAGAGGAAAATCGTTCATGCAGGCAACTCCCCAGTCGTCCGGACCCGCCCCGGAGAACGGCCAGGCGCGGCACCGCCGTCGGCCCCGCGGCCCGATCCTGGGTCTCCTCGCCTCCGCGGCGGCGATGGCCGGACTGGCGACCATGCTCACCGGCGGCGCGGACGCCGCCGAGAACCCCTACGAGCGTGGTCCGGCCCCCACCGAGGCCAGTGTGACGGCCACGCGTGGTGCGTACGCCGTTTCCGAGACCAGGGTCTCCCCGTTCAGCGTGTCCGGGTTCGGTGGTGGCACGATCTACTACCCGACCAGCACCGGCGAGGGCACGTTCGGCGCCGTGGCGATCTCCCCGGGGTACACCGCGCGCCAGTCCTCGATCGCCTGGCTGGGGCCGCGGCTCGCCTCCCAGGGCTTCGTGGTGTTCACCATCGACACCCACACCACCTCGGACCAGCCGGCCTCCCGCGGTGACCAGTTGCTGGCCGCGCTCGACTACCTCACGAGGACCAGCAGCGTCCGCGACCGGGTGGACAACACGCGGCTCGGGGTCATGGGGCACTCGATGGGCGGCGGCGGCGCGCTGGAGGCGGCCAAGGACCGGCCCTCGCTCAAGGCCGCCATTCCGCTCACCGCGTGGAACCTGGACAAGAACTGGCCGGAGATCCAGACGCCCACCCTCGTCGTCGGAGCGGACGGCGACACCGTCGCCCCGGTCCGCTCGCACTCCGAACCGTTCTACGAGAGCCTGCCGTCCTCGCTGGACCGGGCGTACCTGGAGCTGAACAACGCCCACCACCTCACGCCGAACATGTCGAACACGACGATCGCGAAGTACAGCATCAGCTGGCTGAAGCGGTTCATCGACAACGACACCCGCTACGAGCGGTTCCTGTGCCCGTTGCCGCAGCCGAGCTGGTCGATCGCGGAGTACCGGGGCAACTGCCCGCACACCGTCTGACCCCGGTTGCCGCCCCTTCGGCCCGACCTGTCGGGGCCGGGGCCGACGGGCGGCGCCGCGTGCCATGTGGGCCGGCCCAGCGCGACCGCTCAGAACGGACGCCCCGGATCGCCTCGTCCCGCACCCACAGCGACGCCCTAGGGTGCTCGGACCTGCCGATGCCTTGTTGTCTGCGCATGCTGGGCCGCCCAGGCGCGGCTCACCGTCTCCCGGGCACCTCTCAGGGCCGAACGGTCCTCCCACTCCCGTACGTCCTTCCGCACCTCTTGGCCGTGTGCCTCGGCAGGTCCGGGTGGCGTCTCCGTCGGCGAAGCGCCGGGAGCGGGCGCGGACAGCACGCCGCTGCCGCGTGGTCCACCAGTCCATAAGACCTGAAAGATCTCACCCTCAGAAGGAAGAAGTGTCATGACTCCACGAGCTGAACACCGCATACGACACCGCCGACGGGTCGGCCGCCGTCGGGCGCTGATCGGTGCTCTGGCCGCCCTGGGCGTCACGGGTACCGCCGTCGTCGCCAGCGGCCTCCTGTCCCCGGCCGGCGCGGCGACGGCCTGGCCCGAGGCGAAGGGCAGCAAGCCGGTCTCCGCGACCATCGAGGTCTCGGGCCCCTACGACGGCGGCCTCAAGCGGTTCTACGGCACGGGCGAACTCGGCTCCGGCGGCCAGGGCGAAGGCCAGGACCCACTCTTCGAGCTCAAGGACGGCGCCGTCCTCAAGAACGTGATTCTCGGCTCACCGGCCGCCGACGGCATCCACTGCCTGGGCAGCTGCACCTTGGAGAACGTCTGGTGGGAGGACGTCGGCGAGGACGCCGCCACCTTCAAGGGCACCTCGGCGAGCTCGACGTACACCGTCCACGGCGGTGGTGCCCGGAAGGCATCGGACAAGGTCTTCCAGTTCAACGGCGCGGGCACGCTGGTCGTGACCAAGTTCCAGGTCTCGGAGTTCGGCAAGCTGGTCCGGTCCTGCGGCAACTGCAAGAAGCAGCACAAGCGCACGATCGTCATCGACGACGTGGACATCACCGCACCCGGCAAGTCGATCGTCGGTGTCAACGCCAACTTCGGCGACACCGCCACCCTGCGAGAGGTCCGTGTCCACGGCGACACCAAGAAGAAGATCAAGCCGTGCACCCGGTTCACCGGAAACAACACGGGCAAGGAGCCGACCGAGATCAGCACCGGCCCTGACGGCGTGACCTGCCGTTACACGGGCTCCGACCTCTCGTACGACTGACGGGTCCGGGGCCCCGCCGGCGGCGGCCGGCGGGGCCCCGGCGTCTGACGAGCTCGTGCACGACAAGCGGTGAGGCGTGGAGAACCTCGGTGGTCTCGAGACCCTCGGTGGGCCAGTTCGGGGGCATTCTTCTTGAACATGCGGTGCGGTGGTGTCACCACCCGACCGCCGGTCTGAGCGCCCAGGCCCGGTTGTCCGTCCAGCTTGCGGGACGAGCCGGTCATCCCCCTCGAGCCGATGGGGTCGACGACCTCGGCCAGCATTCGCAGGTCAGGCGCGCGCGGAGCTCTTGCGGGCCGCGACGATGGCCGCGGGTGCGGCCGCGAAGGCGAGGGCGCCGCTCAGGACGGCGAGGATCGGGTAGCTGGTGGCGGCGGCGACGATGCCGGAGGCCAGGCCGCCGACGGCGCCCGCCACGGCGATGGCGACGTCGACCAGTCCCTGGACCTTGGCGCGGGTGGCCAGGGGCGTGCTGTCGGTGACGATCGCGGTGCCGGTGACCAGGCCGAAGTTCCAGCCGACGCCGAGCAGGACGAGGGCGAGGGTGATCAGCGGGAAGGAGTGGCCGGGCGCCAGGGCGGCGGTCACTCCCGCGGCGAGCAGCGTACCGGCCGTCACCACGCTCATCGTGGTGGCGCCGAGCCGGTCGACGAGGCGGCCGGCCAGCGGTGACGGCAGATACATGGAACCGGTGTGCAGGGCGATGACCAGGCCGGACGCGGCGGTGCCGAAGCCGTGGGCGTGCATGTGGATGGGGGTCATGGTCATCACGGCGACCATGACGAGCTGGCTGAGGACGAGGACCACGACGCCGACGAGCAGGCCGGGCCCCGACCGGGCGGGGGAGTCCGCGGCCGCTCCCTCGTCCGAGGCCGAGGCCGCGGGCAGGGTGCGGGCGAGCAGCAGCGGGTCGGGGCGCAGCCATATGAGGAGGGTGAGTGCGGCCAGGGCGAACGCCACTGTGGAGAGCAGGAACAGGCCGGTGAGTTCGGGCAGGTGGAGCGCGGTCGCGAGGTGCCCGGCGGGGGTGGTGAGCAGGGGCCCCGCGATGCCGCCGACGGTGGTGGCGACGATGACGGTGGAGGTGGCGCGGGCGCGCTGCCGGGGCGCGGCGAGGTCGGCTCCCGCGTATCGGGCCTGGAGGTTGGACGTGGTGCCGGCGCCGTAGAGGAACAGGGAGACGAACAGCAGCGCGGGGCTGCCGAGCGCGGCCGCGGTGACGACACCGGCACCGCCGAGGGCGCCCGTGAGGTATCCGGCGGCGAGGCCGGGGCGGCGGCCGAGGCGTTGGGAGACGCGTCCGATGACGACGGCGGCGCCGGCGGAGCCCGCGGTGAGCAGGGCGATGGGCAGGCCGGACAGCGAGGTGCTGTGGAGCAGCTGCCCGGCAAGGAGACCGGCGACGGTGACACCGGCGGCGAGGCCGACACCGCTGAGGACCTGGGAGACGAGCAGCACGGTCAGAGTGCGCTTCTGAACCGCGGGTATGTCGGCGGCGGGTGCGGTGGTGGGCGCGGTACGGGTGCGGGTGAGGTGGGGCATGTGGTCCGTGCTTTCGGGGTGGCGGTCACCGGTCGGGTCGGTCGGTGGTCGTCAGGCGGCGGTCGGTTGTGCGCGGGATGAGAGGGCGCGGGCGAACTCGTCGGTGACGCGGGCCAGTTGGAGCTCGTCGTCATGGTCGAGGGTCACCGCGCCGCCCGGGGCGGCGGTGATGTGCCGGTCCAGGACGAACCGGCCCTGGGCGACCTGGGCGCCGAGCGCGGTGAGGACGGGGCGCAGGGCGTAGTCGAGGGCGAGGACGTGGGCCGGGCTGCCGCCGGTGGCCAGGGGGAGCACCGGTTTCCCGGTGAACGCGTGCTGGGGCAGCAGGTCGAGGAAGGCCTTGAGCAGGCCGGAGTAGGCGGCCTTGTAGATGGGGGTGGCCACGACGAGGGCGTCGGCCTCGTCGACCAGGCGCACGGCGCGGGCGATCGACGCGTGGTGGGTGTCCGCGGTGAGCAGCGGTGCGGCGGGCAGGTCGCGCAGGGCGAGTACGTGGGTGTGGTGGCCGCGGGCCCGCAGGCTCGCGGCGGTGTGCTCGGCCAGCAGGGCGGTGCGGGACGTAGGGGAGGGGCTGCCGGACAGGGCGAGGACGGTGGCCATGGAGAACTCCCCCGTCAGTGCGGGTTGTCGGGCATGCCGTAGGCGTCGGCGATCAGTTCGATGGAGCGCAGCCGGGCCTGGACGGAGTGGCCGACGCCGCCGATCATGAGCTCGTCGGCGCCGGAGTCCCGCTGGACCTGGTTCAGGTGGGCGGTGACGTGCTCGGGGGTGCCGTGGGGGACGTGGTTCAGCCAGCTGTCGACGGCTTGGCGTTCCTGGGCGTCGTAGGGGTAGGCGGCCACTTCCTCGGGGGAGGGCAGCAGGTAGGACTTGCGCTGGAACATGCGGAGCATGGCGTGTGCGAGGGTGCCGGCCTGGCGGCGGGCCGCACGCTCGTCGTCGGACACCGCCACGGTGAAGCTGACCAGCGCGTACGGCTCGGCCAGGGCCTCGGACGGAGTGAACCGCTCGCGGTACAGGCGCAGGGCGGCCACGACGTCGCGCGGGTTGAAGTGCGCGGCGAAGGCGAACGGCAGGCCGAGCCGGGCGGCGAGTTGCGCGGAGTAGCCGGAGGAGCCGAGCAGCCATACCGGCAGGCGGCCGGTGGGCGGGGCAATGCCGTTGAGCCGGTCCTGGGCGGGGCCGGGTACGGCGTAGACGCGGTCGGTGTAGGGGTGTTCGGCGGGGAAGTCGTCGCCGAGGAAGTGCAGCAGTTCGGCGACCTGTTGGGGGAAGTCCTCGGCGTCGCTCGCGCCGCGGCGCAGGGCGGCGGCCGTGGTGTGGTCGGTGCCTGGGGCGCGGCCCAGGCCCAGGTCGATGCGGCCGGGGGCGAGGGCGTCCAGCATGCCGAACTGTTCGGCGACGACCAGTGGAGGATGGTTGGGCAGCATGATTCCGCCCGCGCCGAGCCGCAGTCTGCGGGTCTCCGCGGTGAGCCGGGCCAGCAGGATGGGCGGGCTTGAGGTGGAGACGCCGGGCATGGCGTGGTGCTCGTTCATCCAGTAGCGGGTGAAGCCGCGCCGGTCGGCGAGCCGGGCGAGTTCGATGCTGCCGGTCAGTGCCTCCGTAGCTGTCTGGCCGGTGCCGGTCATGGCGGAGTCCAGTACGGACAGGGCGGCGGGGGCGGAGCCGTGGCGGGTGCCGCGGATGGGGTCGGTCATGGTGGTGCGGTCCTTCGATGTCGTGCGGTCCTTGGGTGGTGCGGCCCTTGGGTGGTACGGGAGGCGAGAGCGGGGGCCGGGCGCCGGCCGACAGCCGCGGCGGGCCTCTGTTCGGCGGGCACCCGGCCGCGTCCGGCGTACGGCCCGGTCCGGCAAACGGGCCCGACGTGCGGGTCCGAGGCACAGCTCCGACGCACGCGTGCGGCGTACGTAGGGTCAGCCGCGGACGCCGAAGTCGACGCGGTCGGCGAGACCGGCGGCGGCGAAGGCGGCGACCAGCTCGTCGCGGCCCTCGGTGAAGTGGGCCCAGCTGTCGTAGTGGACCGGCACGATCCGGCGCGCGCCCAGGATGCGGGCGGCCTCGGCGGCCTGAGCGCTGTCGAGCGTGAGCAGCGCGCGGTCCAGGACGGGAGTGCGGACCGCGCCGGCGAACAAGACGGCGGTGTCCACCGGGCCCAAGCGGTCGGCGATCTCGCGGACCAGGGAGAGCTGGGCGTTGTCGCCGCTGACGTAGACGGTGGGCAGGCCGTCACCGCTCAGGACGAAGCCGACGACCTCGCCGACGACCGGTTCGAGGTCTTCGCGCGCGCCGGGGCCGTGCAGGGCCGGGACGCCGGTGACGGTGATCGTGCCCCCACCGGGGCGGTCGAGCGCGATGGTCTCCCAGTCCTTCAGGGGGCGTGCGGTGCCGCCCAGCCTGCCAGCGCCACTGGGCGTGGTCAGGGTCAGGGGGACATCGGCGAGCAGGGCCCGGCCCGAGGCATCGAGGTTGTCGTCGTGCTCGTCGTGCGACAGCAGCACCACATCGATACGGCCCAGATCGGCGGGCGCGGCGGAGGCGGACGCGGTCTTGGCAAGGCCCGAGGGGTAGCTGCCAGGGGCGTCGAAGGTCGGGTCGGTCAGGAACCGCAGCCCGCCGTACTCGATGAGTGCGGTGGGACCACCGAAGACACGGACGGGGACCTGCTCGCTGGACGCGCCGGATGCTGTCATGACGGATCACCTCACGGATAGGTTGACGTTCATCCGTGACCATAGGCTTTTGTCACGGATGAAAGCAAGCTGTAACGTGAGATGTGTGAGTGAGACCGATACCGTCGAAGAAGCTGTCGACCCCGGGCTGTCGCCGGCACCGGGCGCCGAGCACTACCCCGCGCTCGACCTCGCCAACAGCGCCATCGCCCTGCCGGGCGGCCAGTTCCTCGATGCGTTGGGCACGCCCTCCGGCGCCAACCAGTGGCTGGCGGGCCACAATCTCGCCCCCGCGGACGCCGGTGTGCAGGAGATCTGCGCGGCACGCCTGCGCTCCCTGCGCGAACAGGTACGCGCCCTGCTCGCCGCCCAAGTCGGCGGCCATCCCGCCCCCGCCACCACACTGGCCGCCGTCAACGACGCCCTCACCCGGGTCCCCACCGCCTCCCCGCTCGGCTGGGACTCCGTCCGCGGCATGCACCGCACCGCCCCGCACCCCATCGACCAGATCGTCGACCAGGCCCTGGGTATCCTCGCCGCCGACGCCGCCGACCTGCTCACCGGACCCGACGCCGAACGGCTGACGGCCTGCCCCTCCACCCCCTGCAACCGCTACCTGCTCCGCGCCGGGCGCCGCCACTGGTGCTCGATCCGCTGCGGCGACCGAGCCCGCGCCGCCCGCGCCTACGCCCGCCGCGCCCGGGCCCCCGCCACCTGAGTTCGACCCGCCTCGCCCCGCCGCCGGTTCACCGGACCCGCGCCGGGGCGCGGTTTCGCACGCCCTCAAGCCCCCGGCATGGACGGCACACCTCGCTCTCCATCCGGTCATTCCCCACGATCGACGAAGGACCAGCACCTCTCATGACGGCCACATTCACCCTGCTGACCACCGGCTACGACAGCCTCGACGCACGCAACGCGGACCGCGACGGCCGCGAGAAGCCGTGGCACGTCGCCTCGACCGTCTGCCTCCTCCGCGACGGCGACACGATCGTCGTCGTCGACCCCGGCATGGTCGAGGACCGCAAACTCATCCTCGACCCGCTCGCCGCCGTCGGAATCAGCCCCGAGCAGGTGACCGACGTGGTCTTCAGCCACCACCACCCCGACCACACCCTCAACGCCGCCCTCTTCCCCCACGCGCGCGCCCACGATGTCTGGGCCGCCTACCACAACCACCTCTGGTACGACCGGCCCGCCGACGGATACCAGCTCTCCCCCTCGATCCACCTGATCGAAACGCCCGGCCACACCCCCCAGGACATCTCCACCGTCGCGGAAACCGCCGAAGGGACCGTCGTCCTCACCCACGCCTGGTGGAGCGTCCACGGCCCCGCCGAAGACCCCACCTCCGACGACCACGAGGGCCTGCGCGCCTCCCGCCGCAAGATCCTCGCCCTTAAGCCCGCTCTGATCGTCCCCGGCCACGGCGACCCCTTCGTCCCCGACGAGAACACCCCCGTTTGAACCACAGGGGTGAACCCGGAGGCCGGCTTCGATACGCGTCATCGTCCCGGTGTCTGCTCGCGGTATGCCTGCCGGAACCGGACCCGCCACCGGACGATCACCCCAGGTCGGGCGGTCCCGGATGTGGGCTGCCGGGCCTCGGCTGCGAGCACGGCCATCGTCGGCGTGCTGCCCGTTACGGGGGCGTCGACGCAGATGCGATCGCGCTCAGCGCACTCCTGGCCCCCGGGGTCGAAAGAGTGGCGGGCGGTCGCTGCGCCGCCCGTCCGCACGACTCATGTCGGTAGCCACACGCGGAGATCCCGCCGCGCGTTGCGTACGCGCTGACCTCTTACGGCAAGAGGCTGCGTGCGCCGGCGTCGGCTTGCAGCCATTGCCGCTTGAAGTACCTGGTGTGCATCATGTGGGGTGTGGGCCCCGACGTTGAAATGACGCTCGTGACGTTCGTGTGACGCTCATTCTGATGGGGTGTCAGGTGGCGTGTGGGTAGGTCGGCTCCTGCCGAGGTGGCGAGGATCGGCGGTGGGCCGAGGACAGGTGACGCCGAGCGCTGACTCCCACGGCTGACGGACGCCCTATCGGTTCTGCTCGACGCAGGGCAGCGCAGCGGGGCGCCGCGTCCGCCTCGCTGACCTGTGTGAACCGGCAGGTCGGTCTGGTGCGACTGCTGTGAAGTCTTCTGCCGCCGCTACGAGCGTCGACGAGATCGTGTGCGACATCCGGGAGCAGATCGCAGCCCTGCCCACACGCTGACGTCGGCTGCGCAGTTGACCCTTCAGGGGGTATGCGGCCCGGAATTGACTCGCGCACGGTGGGGCCGATGCGCCAGGCGCCGGCGGCCTTCTCCCACCGCCTCCGCCTGGCCGCGGATGCCTCGTCGCCCACGAGCGCGGTCGACGTGCACCCGCACCGCGCGCCTGATCAGTCTCCTTCCGTCAAGGCTGCGTGCGCGGCGGCGAGGATCTCCTCGGAAAGCGGAAAGCCCTTGGTGGCCCGGGAGAGGACCAGCGCGCCGAACAGGGTGCAGAGGCGGGCGATGCCGTCCTGGTCGTCATCGGCGAGGAAGTCGGCGAAGTCGACCACCCCCTCGGCGTAGACGCGACGGGCCTCGCGCCCCCCGCCCTCGCGTGCGATGTCGGTGGCGAGTGCGGCGACCGGGCAGCCGTCCGCCGGGCCGTCGCGGTGCTCGACGGAGAGGTAGGTGTCGATCAGCGCCCGCTGGGCGGCCTCGCGCTGCCCGTCGTGCCGCTCGAGGCCGGCGCTGTAGCGCTGGGTGAGCTCAGTGAAGGCGTGGGCGGTGGCCTCATCGACGAGCGCCTCCTTGGAGGCGAACTGCTTGTAGAAGGCGCCGTGGGTCAGACCGGCCGCCTTCATCAGGTCGGCGACGCTGACCTGCGTGCCCTGCTCCCGAAACAGCCGAGATGCGGTGTCCAGCACTCGCCTGCGATTCTCCTCCGCCTGCGCTTGCGATACGCGGCCCATGGCCACCTCCCACTTGGATGTCGACTGGCATCTATCCTAGACCCATGTTTAGATTGGAGTCATAATCTAATTCGTTGCGGGTGGCCGACGGTCGCCCGCCAGGACAGGAGCGAGCATGGAACTGAAGAACATGGTTGCGGTCGTCACCGGCGCCAACCGGGGGCTCGGGCGACACCTGGCCGCCCAGCTCGTTGAGCGCGGCGCGAAGGTGTACGGCGCGGCCCGTCGCCCTGAGACGGTCGACGTACCGGGTGTCATCCCGTTGCGGCTGGACGTCACGGATGAGGCGTCGGTACGGGAGGCCGCCCGCGTGGCGTCCGACGCGACACTGCTGATCAATAACGCGGGCATCTCGACCGGCGCGACGCTGATCGGAGGCGACGTGGCCGAGGTGCGCCAGGAGATGGAGACCAACTTCTTCGGCCCGCTCGCCGCGACCCGCTTCTTCGCCCCGGTCATCGAGGGCAACGGCGGCGGCGCCGTACTCAACGTCCTGTCCGCCCTGTCCTGGTTCCACCCGGCCGAGCTCGGCTCCTACGCGGCTTCCAAGGCCGCCGCCTGGGCGCTGAGCGACGCGACCCGTGAGGAGCTGGCACCGCGCGGTATCACCGTCTCGGCGCTGCACGTCGGCTACATGGACACCGACATGGCCGCCGGCGTGCCCGCCGATCAGAAGGTCGCCGCCGTCGACGTCGCGACCCAGGCCTTGGATGGCATCGAGACCGGCCTGCCCGAGATTCTCGCCGACGAGACCAGCCGGTACGTCAAGCAGAGCCTGTCCGCGGCACCCCAGCCGAACGCTGGGTGACGCTCACCTCTCCAACCCCGCGCGATCGCCTTCTCACCCCGCGAACCGGTCGAAGATACGGCGTACCTCGTCCGGCTCGGCGCCTGCGCCCCAACCGGTGCCGAAGTTCGCGGTGCCGAGCGCGTACTCGGACACCAGGTCGTCGAGTCCGCGCAGGAGCTCCTCCATCGGATTGAGCTCGTCGGGTAAGTGCACCCACAGCAGGTCGATGTAGTCGGTGCCCAGGCGCTGGCGCCGGCGAGATCCACTATGCCGCGCTGTCCAACTTCCCCGCCTGGCGCGTCTCGCGCGCAGTCACCGTCGCGGACCGGAAGAACTGGGCCCCGATCGTGGGCATCCAGCATGAGTACAGCCTCATCGAACGCGCCGCCGACGCGAACTCCTGCCCATGGCCGAGAGCCTCGGACTCGGCGCCGCCCTGGGGGCCCCGCTCGGCGGCGGATTGCTCACCGGCACCGAGGAGACCGGCGTGGCACCCGCCCAGGTCGCGGTGGCCTGGGTGTGCGAGCGCGCCGCCCGTTCCGTGGTCACGCTCGTCCCGATCATCGGTCCGCGCAACCTCTCCCAGCTCGACAGTCACCTCGGCGTCCTCGACGTCCAGCTGACCGAAGCGCAGTACACCCGCCTGACCGAGGTCGGCGCGGTGCCGCTCGGAGCACCCCACGAGGGGATCGCCGCCTCACTGGACCGCCTCCAGGGAGGCGCCGCGGACCGCGTCATCACCCCGGTCGTGCCAGTGGCCTGATGGGTGAACGCGGCTGAATACGCGGTGCACCCGCGCCGCAGCCAGAAGAACGACACAAGCTATCTCGTACTGGGATAAGCCCGGGGCGAGCGGAGACCCCGCCCTTTCACGGACGGGACACGGAAGGGAGACGACGATGAGGGCTTTCATGGTCGAGAAGTACGGCAATCAAGCCGGGATGCGCGCCGACGAGCTGCCCGCCCCCCAGGTGGGCGCCGACGACGTCCTGGTCAAGATCCACGCGGCGGGCGTCAACCCGCTGGACCTCAGGATCCGCAACGGAGAATTCAAAGCGTTCCTGCCCTACCGTCTTCCGCTCATTCTGGGCAACGACCTCGCCGGGACGGTCGTCCGGGTCGGCCCGTCCGTCACCCGCTTCACGGTGGGTGACGAGGTCTACGCCCGGCCCGACAAGGACCGCATCGGCACCTTCGCCGAACTCATCGCCGTTCACCAGGACGACCTCGCCCCCAAACCCGCCACGCTCACCATGGCCGAGGCCGCCTCCCTCCCTCTGGTCGCCCTGACCGCATGGCAGGCCCTGGTCGAGCGGGCACACGTGCAACCGGGTCAGAAGGTCCTCATCCACGCGGGCGCCGGCGGCCTCGGCTCCATCGCTGTCCAGCTGGCCAAGGCGCTGGGCGCGCACGTGGCCACCACCGTGAGCATCGCCAAGGCCGACTTGGCCAAGGACCTCGGCGCGGACGTCGTCGTCGACTACCGCACCCAGGACTTCGAAGAGATCCTCGACGGTTACGACGTCGTCCTCGACAGCCTCGGCGGCGAGAACCTCATCAAATCCCTGGGGGTGCTCAAGCCCGGCGGCATGGCCATCAGCGTCGCGGGCCCGCCCGACCCGGCCTTCGCCCGCGAACTGGGCGCGAACCCGATCCTCCGCCTGGCCATGACCGCCCTCAGCTTCAAAACCCGGCGCAACGCCAAGCGCCACGGCGTGACGTACTCGTTCTTGTTCATGAAGGCCAGCGGCGACCAACTGCGCAAACTTACCCCCCTCATCGACACCGGGAAGATCCGCCCCGTCGTCGACCGCGTCTTCCCGTTCGGCGAAACCATCAAGGCCATGGAATACGTCGAAAAGGGACGGGCGAAGGCCGGCAAAATCGTCGTCACGATGACGTGAGAGCGGGAACGAGCCCAGGGCGCCAGGCGCCCCTGACAACAGAAGACCTTGCACACCTCGCCCCGCCACACGGTGTTCGACTTCGGCCCAGCGACGACCGAGGCTGGCCTCGGCGGGATGGCCGAGGCCGTCCCGGCCGCCGCTGGTTGATTCTTGACGGTCGGAGTGGCGACGTCGCCTTCGCCTCACACGGGCGTGGAGCCGGTGTCGGCGGTCGCTATGGGGAGCGGTGTGGCGGCGAAGACGGCGTCCGGGTCGACCGCCGACTTCACGGCGAGCAAGCGTCGGGTGTTCGGCCCGTAGCAGTTCGCGACCTGGTCGGGAGTCTCCGGTCCCAGGAAGTTCACGTAGCCGCCCGGCAACGAGAAGGGTTCGAGTGCCGCGTGAAGCTCTTCCAGCCAGCGCAGGTGCGGTGACCTGCCGTCGCCATTGCCTGCGTTGTCCTTGCCGCCGCTGCCCTCCCACATGGAGATCAGCTCGACCATCAGGTGCGGTTCGCGTCGGCCGAATGCGGTCGAACCGACAGGAGGACGCGTGGCGGCGCCATGGACCTGGTGCCACACGATCGCGGAGAACGGTGAGGTGAACTCCTGGGCGGCTCGGTCAAGGATGGCCGCGACGGGGGTGGATATGCTCTGGACGGTTCGCGTGCGGATCGCGCCCATCCGCCCGGGTGGGAACATGGCGTCCGTCGCGGCCAGCGTCGCGGAACGGGCGACCGGTCCGACCTGGGCGAGCACGGGCGTACCGAGCCTGGCCAGCGCACGCACCGGCCCGTTCTCGGCGTTCCCGACGTCGAGATCCCCCGACCAGGTCGGCGCGACGTACACCGTCGGCTTGCCGTCCGGACCGGGAATGAACCCCACGTCTACCGTCAGCTCGTCCGGACTGTCCTGAAGGATCTCACCGAGGTCGGCCAGGATGCCGGCGCTCCGGGCGATCGGGTACAAGATGGTTCCCGACACCACTGTCGGTACGGGGTGCAGACGGATCCGCGCCGAGGTCACGACGCCGAAGTTGCCGCCGCCGCCGCGCAACGCCCAGAAGAGGTCGGGATGATGGTTCGCGTCGGTGTCCACCCGTGAACCGTCGGCCAGGACGACTTCGGCGCCGAGCAGGTTGTCGGCTGCGAGCCCGAACTGTCCGGTCAGGGGACCGTACCCGCCGCCGAGCGTGAGGCCGACCATTCCGACGGAGCCCGCTGTTCCGGTGACGGCGGTCAGGCCCACCCGCTCGGCGGCCGATACGACGTCGGACGAGAGCGCCCCGCCACCCACCGTGGCGAAACGGCGGTCGGCGTCGATCTGCACTTCTCGCATGTCGGTCAGATCGAGAACCAGTCCACCGGGGCGGAACGCCCGGCCCCAGAAATCGTGACCCCCGCCACGCACGGAGAGCGGCACTCCGTGGTTGCGGGACGCGCGTACTCCGGCCTGCACGTCAGCGGTGCTCGCGCACCGCACGACGACACAAGGACGGACATCCACCGCCGCGTTGAACAGCGTCACGGCTCGTGCGTACTCCGGTCCTTCGGTGAGCACACGGCTCGCTGGAACATGGGACCGCAGCTCAGCCAGCAGGGCAGTGCTGACCGCGTCGTGGGCATCGGTATGGGACCGCATGGTCGCTCCTCTGGGGTGCTTCATCGGCTGCGGCCATCGAGGGCGCAGCGTGGTTCCGGAAACAGGGTGGTCAGTGAAGTGCGGTGGCGGGCCGCCCCGGTCGGCGAGGGCCTACGGACCGCCGGACGGTCGGCGATACATCCAGGGCGGAGTTCGGCGTCCTGAACGGATCAGGAGGACGGCGAGTCGTGCTCGACGCACTGCTGAGCGAGGACGGTGGCCATGTCGGGCAGCAGAACGGCCACGGGGTCGTGGGTCAGTTCCGTCATGCGCAGGCGTCCCTCGAAGGTGGCGACACCGAGGACGTGTTCACCGCGCAGTTGGGTGGTCTGTGCGGGTCCCCACAGAGCGGTGAGACAGCTGCGGCCGTGTGCCGGCGTCTCCACCACCCCGAGATTGGTGATCTGGATGTCGGCGGCGGTGGCAACGGTCATCATCGCCTCGGCCTCTTCGGGGGTGGTCGGCGGCTGCTGGGCCAGCGCCTCCGAGTCGGTCTTGAGTACCCGCGGCGCGCGCTGGCGTTCCAGGTCCTTGTGATGGTGGCGGGCCAGTCCCCAGAAGTCCTCGGCCTGGGACGTCTCGCTCGCCGTCTTCGCTCCCGCGAACCGGTTGGCGACGGCGTCGGGCAGACCTGCGGCACGGCGCAGGTCGATCGGGCTCAGCACCCTCACCCGGGTGCGGCCCGCGCGGTGGAAGACCGTGCAGGCGGCAGCGCACAGCGCGGCGTGCACGGACACGCCCTCCGCACGGCAACGGTCCACGAGCCGTGCGGTCAGACCGCGTTGCAAGGCCAAGGCGGAGACGTGCGGGGTGCGTCCCGAGAACGGTGTCAGCTCGCCGGGAGCGTTCATCGGCTCCCCTTCGGGCGGGCCCGCGGTGGGCGTCGCAGCGTCGAGAGCTCGCAGGAGAGCCTCCTGGGAAGGCGGCACATCCCCCTCCGAGGCCGGCTCGCCGCCCTCCTCGTCGCCGTCGAGAGCGGCGACGAGGTCCGCCACCACCCGCATGCCGCCGGTCCCGTCGGTGATCTGGTGGGCGAAGGTCAGCACGATGAAGCTGCCGGCCTCCGTGGGAATGAGTACGGTGCGCATCAGCGGGCCGGGCTCCGGAGCGATGGGGCGCGTCTGCTCACCGGCGACAACCGTCTGCCAGGGAGTTCCCTCGGCGACGGTTTCGACCCTGACCGGGCCATCTGCCCAGCGGTAACGAGCCCGAGGAGCTCGGCGGTCGACAGAGACGCGAAGTAACGGGTGTCGTGCCTGCACATCCCGCAGTGCTCGCGCCAGGGTCTGCTCGGAGACCTTCCGGTCGATCTCGGCGACCAGGGAGAACTGGACCGGGTTTCGGTGCATGTAGAGGTCGATGGTCCGCTCGAACGCTCCGAGTTCCCTCACCGTCTCCGCGAGCGTATGGCTGATCGACATCCAGGGGACTCCTTCCTTGCTGATGTGATGTGATGTGATGTGATGTGAGGTGATGTGGTGTGACGGCTTTCGTTACTCCCATGCGCCCTGGCGTGGCGGGAGTTCGGCCCCGTGCGGAGCGATCGCCTCGGCCGGCCGGCTGTTCACCAGGTGCTTGGAGGTTTCGCGGAAGGCCCAGGCGACGACCAGCGCGGCCACCACGGTCAGGGGGGTGCCCATGGTGATCTTCGCGACGGCGAGCCAGCCGGTGGCGTCGTGAACGTAGAGCCACTGCTTCACCACGAACCGCGACCCGAGGACGAGTGCCGCGGCGAGGGTGGCGATGTCGTGTGCCCGTAGAACCTGACGGTTCTCGCGCCAAGCGTGCGTGCCCCCGTGCAGGAGGTTCCACGACACGCCGGTCAGGGGGCGGCGCAAGAGGACTGAACCGGATGTGGCGAGGAAACCGGCGAAGGCCACCCAGATGCCCAGCAGGAAGAAGTCCTTGGCGGAACCGGTGAGTGCGACGATGCCCGCCGCGACCAGAACGCCGGTCAGGCTGCCGGAGGCCGCGAGGAGACGTTCACCGCGCACCAATCGGCCCACGGTGAGCACCGCGCCGGTGGCGACGGCCGCGATCATGGCCGCCTTTATGGACAGCAGGGCGAGAGCGATCACGAATACGACGACCGGCACGGTCGAGTAGACGAATCCCGCCGTGCCGCCCAAGGACTCGAGCATGGGCGGCCGCGGGGCTGGAGGAGGCGTGTTCCTGGGGATCCTGCCGTTGATCGGGGAGGGGCCGTACTCCCCTTCGGGATGGGACATCGATCACTCCTGGTCATGTGTTGCGCTTCAGCGTTCCTGGGCCATTTCTCTGTGCGGTGGCAGTGCGGTGGCAGTGCGGTGGCACTGCGGTTCAGGCGCTCCAGCCGCCCCCCACGGCCCGGCTCGCGAGGTAGGAGTCGCGCAGCGCCTTGCGCAGTCCGGGGACGAAGGCGTCGAACCGCGCCGCGTGCGCCTTGAGGTCGGACTTGTAGGTGCGGCGGTCTTCCTTGCTCCACACCGAGGTCAGTTCCAGCTCCACGGCCAGGACGGCCATGGCCAGTTCGTCCGTCAGGTCCTCAGTGGGGGCGCCGTCGAAGACGGTCGCGCGCACCCGGTCCTGGAGAGCGTGCACCGAGTCCGGCTGCACCACGGTGACCCGGTCGGTGGAGACGACCCCCAGCCTCTTCTCCCGCGTGATGACGACATCTCCGGAGGCGAGGAGTTGGTCGCGAACCGGGGTTTCGGCGGTGTGGGCCTTGTCGTGCAGGAACGTGAGCCAGCCCTTCGGCTTGCCCTCAGGCAGGTCGTACCAGACCGCGGTGGTGAACGGGTCTTCGGGCGGGTTGCCCGGGAGTCGCCGAACCTTTCCTCCGGTGGCGTCCAGCAGACCGTCGCGGGCCAGCTCGGTCATCGCTCCGGCCCGTAGCAGTTGGCCACGCCCCTGGATGTTGTCGAGCTGGAACTTCCCCTTCTTGACGGTGTAGCAGAGCAGATACAGCTTCTGGGCGAGAGTCGTGGGCACGGTGGTTTCCCTACAGGTCAGTCGTTGCCAGGCGGGGAATTTCTACCGCCGGAAAAGGCAGTCCGTGCAGCAGGAGGATTTCCCCGTCACGTCCTCTGCCGCATTTGCCCCCCATCGCATTCACGGAAAGAAGTGACGCGGAAGGCTAGGTTTTCACTCACTGTCAGGTGTGCCAGTGAGTGAATTCCCTGCTGCTGCTTTTGCCTTCCTGTGTGACTACTACCTTCGGTCCGAGCCGTGAAACTGGTGACGTTACGGCACACTTCTGCGCACCCCAGCGAGCGGACCGGCGCCCGCGCTGGCACCCGGAGGGCTGGAAGACCGGCTGTGACTCAACGCTTCGCGAGGACGAGGGGGCGAGTGGTGGCGGGCGTGTCCGTCTTGCACACGGTGCCGTCGGCGGGGTGGGTGCCGTGGATGAGTGCGGCGTCAACTGCCTTGTCAGTACATGAGTTGGTGCCGTAGGAGCCGTGTCCGACTCCTTCACGCGTGAGCAGGACCGCGGAGTCCAGGGTTCGGGTCATGTTCTCGGCCCAGTGGTGGGGAGTGACGGGGTCCAGTCGGCCTGCGACCACCAGTGCCGGCGGCGCACCGGCGCCTGTGAGCGGCTTGGTGACGCGGTCCGTGTTCGGTGCGGGCCACCGAGCGCAGTTCAGGGCGGAGTAGGCGGCCCGGGTCCCGATCCGCTTGGCCTCGGCAAGGGCCTTGGTGGCTGCGGTCTTGTGCGCGGCGATGCCGGCCGGGGTCTGCCAGTCGGCGCAGCGCACCGCGGTGTGGGCTTCGAACATCGCGGTAGGGACGGGGAAGGGGGATACCGTGACGCTGCTCCACAGGGCGTACAGGGGTGCGCCGTTGCCGTCTTGTGCGGCCAGCAGCGCCGAGGTCAGCAACGGCCAGGTGCTCTGGTCGCCGGCCAGGGCTCGGGTGGCCTCCAGGGCCATGGCGCCGTCGAGTTCGTCGTCCGAGGTGGCGCCCTTGGCGGGTTTGGCGGGTGTGATCTTCAGTGGTTTCGCTTCCAGCCTGTCGATCAGTCTGTCGAACGCCCGCTGCGGGTCTCCTGCTCCGAACGGGCACACTGCGGCCCCTTCGGAGCGACAGGTCTTGAACCAGGCGTTGAGCGTCCGTTCGCTTGCGACGGCGACGTCGTTGAGGAAGGTGAGGGAGTTGCCGAACCACAGGTTGGTGTCGACGGGCGCGTCGAGCACCATCTGGCGGACGCGGTGAGGGAACAGAGTGGCGTACATCGGGCCGACCACGGTGCCGTAGGACAAGCCGTAGTACGTGATCTCGTCCTCGCCGAGCGCGGAGCGGACCTGGTCGATGTCGCGGGCCACGTTGTCGGTGGAGAGGCTGGCCAGGAACTCTTTGCTCTGCTGTGTGACGCAGCCGTCGGCGAACGCGGAGGCATCGGTCAGCAGCCGCGGCAGGGGTTTGCCCCCGGGGACGGCCGGGTCGAAGGCAGTGCCGGCGGCGTCGGCACGCTGCTTCTCGGTCAGGCAGCGAACGGCCTGCGATCCGCCCACGCCGCGCGGGTCCATCGCGATGACGTCGAATCTGGCGAGCACCGTGGGCGAAAAAGCACCAGGAGTACCGGCTGCTTTGGGCAGATTACGCAGTGTCTCGGTGGCGGGAACCCCGGGCCCGCCCGGGTTGAAGACCAGGCTGCCGATGCGGTGGTCGGGATCAGTGGCCCGGTGCCGCATGACCGCGAGCGGGATCTGCGCGCCATCAGGCTCGGTGTACTCCTGCGGCACCTTGATCGTGGCGCATTCGAGGTTCTTTCCACACGCGCTCCAAGTGAGCGGGTCCGGGGACGGGGCGGAGGCCGGCGTACCCGTCGCGGACGTGCCGCGCGACCCCGAGGCGCCGGACGAACACCCGGTCAGGACCAGGAGAGCTGTGGCGAACGCCGCCCCGTACCGGGTGGCGGGCCGTAGCCTGGACTGGATCATGTTGATCTTCCTTTCGCCGTACGCGTGGCATTCCGTGCGGCCGGGCCGTGCCGGACGCGCAAGGAGCCGGCCGAGGAGGGCTGACGTGGCCGTGCCCTCCTCGCTTCGAGGGGTCAGTGACCGGCCGTGTCGAGCAGAGGGGAGTAGCGCAGGCGGAGCGCGCGCTCCATGCTGGCCAGAACGGCCCCGACCCCCAGGGCGAGGTTCAGCCAGATCGGCAGGTGTACCGGTGATTCGAACGTTCCGACCCGCTGCGTGACGGGAGGAATGTGAGAGACGGGTTCGGCGAGCTGCAACAGGTTCAGACCCACACCGATGACAAGCAGCAGCACCGATCCGACGCCGATCGCCTGGCTCAGCCCCGGATGGCGGGCACCGAAGCGCGCCCGCCGTCCCTCCGCCGAGGCCGGGTCGGGCGTGAGCTGACGCGGCTGTCCGCCCAAGGGGCGGTAGTGGCAGCGCCTGATGCCGTAGTTGCTCATCGCCACCTCGATGACGCCCCCGTCGACAGGGAAGACCGCGGGCAGTTTCGACTCGGCCACATGCCTGCCGTCCAGGAACAGATGCGCCCGGATCCTGCTGCTGTCCAACCGCGCCCAGTGCCGTACGTCGACGGCGTGCAGGCGGGCGTGCCCACCGGCGCCGGGGAGCCGTAGCCATAACAGGGAGCGAAAGGGGAGCTGCCACCAGCGGAACCGCTGCAGTTCTCTGCCGTCTCCCGGCTTGAGGCGCCTCGATGCCGCCCACTGCCTCCAGGTCATGCTCCGCCCCTTCTACGCATGTCAGTCACAACCCCACTAGTACAGTGTGTTAGAAGAACGCTAGCACGCTGTACTAGTACGGCGTGCTAGTACAGTGAGAGGGCTGAGAAAGCGAGGGAGAGCGGAGCGGAGCATGGAAACACGCGAGAAGATCCTCCAGGCCGCCGCGGAGATGATCGCCGAGGACATGACGGCGAAGCTGAGCGTGCGCGCGGTCGCCGCGCGTGCGGGAGTGAGCACAGGCTCGCTGAGGTTCCACTTCCCCACCCAGCGCGCCCTGCAGGACAGCCTGCTCGCGCGGATCTACGAACACCTCCTGCCCGGCGACCCGATCCGGGACCGGACACTGCCGCCCCGCGAACGGCTGCTGAACTGCCTGCGGCAGGTTCTCGCACCGCTCGGCACCAACGAGGACGCGCGAACCGCATGGGGCACGACGTATCGGGCCTTCATCGAACCCGAGCCGACCGAACAGGTACGCGCCGCATATCTCGGCCATGAGCGGGAGGCGGAGCGCCGGGTCGAACACTGGCTGACCGTGCTCGCCGAGGAAGGCGCACTGCCCCCGGGAGACCACACCCGCAACGTCAGGTTCCTTCTCACCGTCCTCAACGGGCTCTCGGTCGAACGCGCCCTGCCCGCTCGCGAATCCGTCCTCAACGCCGAGACCGAGACCCTCAACGCGGCCGTCGATCACGTCCTGTCCACCGGCTCCGCACCACTCGCCGAGCCGACTCGGCCGTGAACCGAACCAGCCACTCCTCTGCACCGGTTCCACCCGACGGTCAGGGGCGCGAGCAGGGCGTGAAGACCTCCACTGCCGGCGCACCGGCCCGGTGGCTGCGGTCCAGACGACGCGTGCCGGGCACCCCAGAGGTAGTACGCCGCCCGCCGGGCCTTCCCCGGGCTCAGCAGCCTGCCTGCGGGAGCACGCTCTCCCCGGCGTCGGCCTGCCGTTGCGGCATGGTTTTCAATGGGCCCACGGCGCGACCGCGCCGCCGGCCCCCGACGGTGAGGGAGACATCGATCATGGCGTGGAGCACGCGGGAGATGGCAGAGCTGGCCGGCACCAGTCTCAGGGCCGTACGGCATTACCACGACATCGGCCTGCTCGACGAGCCGGAGCGCCGCTCCAACGGATACAAGCAGTACGGCGTCAGCCATCTCGTCCGACTCCTCCGGATCAAGCGTCTCGCCGCTCTGGGTTTCTCCCTCTCTCAGATCGCGGGCATGTGCGACGGCCCGGATTCCGACCCGGACCCGCGTGATCTGCGGGCTCTCGACGAGGAGTTGGCCGCCACCATCGAACGTCTGCAACACGCCCGCGCCGAGGTCGGCGCCCTGATGCGCCGAAAGGCCGCGGCCGATCTTCCCCTCCGCCTCGCCTCCGTGGACGAGACAGCAGAGCTCCCCGATCCCGACCGCTCTTTCGTCACCGTCCTCGGTACGGTCCTCGGCCCCAGTGGTATGGACACCTACGCGGACTTGCTCCGTGAGAAGCCGCAGCCGGTGGCACGCGAACTCGACGAGCTTCCCGCCGATGCGGACGAGCAGGCACGCCAGAGTCTCGCTGAGCGTCTCGTGCCTTACGTCCGAGGCCTCCGGGCCCAGCATCCCGGGCTGAGCGACCTCGCCTCGGACGCCCCGTGCGGCCGGCAGCACACTGCTCGCACCATCGGCAAGGCCATTACCGATCTCTACAATCCGGCCCAGGCCGACGTGATGCGGCGTCTCCACACGCTTCTCTCCGATACGGGCGACCAACGGTGACGGCTTCCGGGGAAGGTCGGTCCGCGCGGCAGAACGTGTCCTTCGCCGGCATCATCCCGCCCTCGACGAGGTAGTCGAGTAGGTCGCGATCCTCGAGCCCGCCGAGACGGGACGCTGACCTGAGGTAGCGAGAGCTTCAGCGCGGACCGTTGTGGCGAACAGGAGCCTTGCTCACGGTCGCCGATGGCCTCTTGCAGCAGCTGGAGCGTCTGCTCGCTGACAGGGATTCACGCCTGGTGGGGCTCACGTCTCCCACGTTCAACGCGAGAGCGTCGTCCAGTTGCACGTTGCCCTCGCGATATCTCTGGCTGAGAGCCCCTCATGCGGGAAGGGGGAGTGACGGTCCTGAAGCTGTTCAAGACAGCACGTGGTGTCCAGGAAGTCAGCGCGCATCTTGCTGAGGCCGAGGCGAATGTCCAGGATCTCGTCGAGGCACACATGGAGACGATGCTGGGCGTCACCTTCCTCGCGAGCGAGTACGTCATCGACTGTGCCGACGGCGGGCGGATCGATTCGCTGGGCCTCGACGAGAACGGGGCGCCGGCGATTGTCGAGTACAAGCGCGGCACCGATGCAGGCGTGATCAACCAGGGTCTCTACTACATGGCCTGGTTGACGAACCACAAGGACGCCTTCCGGAACCTGGTCCGCGACCGGCTCGGGGTGACGGCCGCGTCTCAGATCCTGTGGAGCGCACCTCGGCTGATCTGCGTGGCCGGCGACTTCACTCGCTACGACGCGCACGCCGTGCGCGAGCACCGGCGCTGGATCGACTTGGTCCGCTACCGGTACTTCGGCAGCGGCCACTTCGCCCTTGAGACCGTAGCCTCCGTCACGGGGCACTCGTCTCTGGTCAAGCGGGTACGCCAACGAGCGGCCGGGGTGCTGGTCGGGAACCAGGACGGTACGACGGGGCCCGCAACCCGCCTCGGAACCGCCGAACGTGCCGCTTAAGCCGCGGGGGAGGGTGCGCTGAACTGGGCTTGAGACGACTGCCGCCAACTGATAATCCATGTTTCCCTGAATTCAGAGATTCCTGTACTGTCGGACTGTGCAGACACTCGCCATGGACATCGACGTACTGGCCCGGTTCGGGCGCGCGCTCGCCGACCCCATCCGCTGCCGCATCCTGCTCGCCCTGCGCCGAGCCCCGGCCTACCCGGCCGAGCTCGCCGACGCCCTCCAGATCTCCCGCACGCGCCTGTCGAACCACCTGGCGTGCCTGCGCGACTGCGGCCTGGTCATCACGGTGCCCGACGGCCGGCGTACCCGCTACGAACTCGCGGACGAGCGCCTCGGTCACGCTCTCGACGACCTGCGAACTGCCGTCGTGGCCGTCGAGGCCGACCGCACCTGCCCGGACGCCGACGAGAAGGGATGCTGCTGAATGACTGCGGTATCCCTCGGCCCCAGCCCCGCTCGCCGCGACACCCTCACCCGGCGAATACGCCTGCTCGTCGCCGCAACCATCGCGTACAACGTCATCGAGGCCGTCGCCGCGCTCACGGCCGGCGCCCTCGCCTCGTCGACCGCACTGATCGGCTTCGGACTCGACTCCGTCATCGAGGTCTCCTCCGCCACCGCGGTCGCCTGGCAGTTCTCCGCCCGCGACCACGCCATCCGCGAAGCCCGCGAGCAGCGCACCCTGCGCATCATCGCCGTCTCCTTCTTCGCCCTCGCGGCCTACGTCTCCGTCGACTCGATCCGGGCACTGACCGGCACCGGCGAGGCCGACCACTCGATCCCAGGCATCGTCCTCGCCACCCTCTCCCTGGCGATCATGCCGTTCCTCTCCGCCGCCCAGCGCAAGGCTGGCCGCGAACTTGGCTCCGCCTCCGCCGTCGCCGACTCCAAGCAGACCCTGCTGTGCACCTACCTCTCCGCCGTGCTCCTGGTCGGCCTGCTGGCCAACCTGCTGCTCGGATGGTCCTGGGCCGACCCGATCGCCGCCCTCGTCATCGCCGCCATCGCCGTAAAGGAAGGCCGTGACGCCTGGCAGGGCAGAGGCTGCTGCGCGCCCGCCAAGACCACCGTGGCACCGACCGTTGCCGCACAGGCAGACCCTTGCGGGTGCCGTCCCGGCTGTGACTGCTGCGGCTGAACCACCCCCGGACGCGACATGCACAGGGACGTCCTGAGCATCGAACTGCTCGTCAGTTCCCGGCCGCCCGAACACCGAGCCCGCAGCCGGCCGACTCCGCCAGGCACCGGACGAACTAGGCCTGAGCGACTTGACGTTCCAGGCTAGGGCCTGGCCGGCGTACCCACCGCTGCCCAAGTACGCCAGGCCCTGCCCAGGGTCCTCTGGGTTGTCCGGCAGATCCGGCAGATCCGGCAAGGGGAACGAGCAGACATGCGCGACGATGCCAAGGACCTGGCCGAAGCAGCGGCAGCACTGGCAGGACACCTACACGGCCCACCCCGGCATGTACGGCGAGAAGCCCTCCGTGCCCGCCGTCCACGCCGCGCAGGTCTTCCGCGATGCCGGATCCGCCGATGTCCTGGAGCAGGGCGCCGGACTTTTCGACTCGTAACAGACGCCCCTCTGGCCGCTCCGGTCCGTCACTGGACAGCCCGTGTGTCGCGAGCAAGAAGGAAAGAAAGCTTTCGAAAGTAATCTTTCAGATGAAGGACGGGCAGGCTCCACCTCCGGGGCGGCAGGTAAAGGATCCCCGGCAGCTGCGGCGCTGACACACCCACTGCGGCTGGCACTGCTCCAGTACCTGATGGCTGTCGGGCCGCGTACGGCCAGCGAGTGCGCGGCCGAGGTCGGATCGAGCGCCTCGAACATCAGCTGGTATCCGGCAGCTGGCACGGTACGGCCTGGTCGAGGCGGCCGACGCGACAGACCAGCGTGAGCGCCCCTGGCGCGCCGCGCAGGTCGGGCTGGACTTCGGCGAGATGAGCGCGGACGACGCCACCATGGCCGAGCAGGACGCGATGATCGCGGCCGGCCTCGCGGACGAGGACGAGCTGACCCGCCGCTTCCTGGCCCGACGTGACACCCTCGACCCCCAGTGGCTCGCGGCCGCTCGGCTGGACAACTACATGCTGCGGGCCACCCCGCAGGAAGCCCGGGAGCTTGCCGAGAAGATCGACGCGCTGTTGCGGCCCTACCTGGCCACCGTGAGGGACGACCCGCCGGAGGGGGCCGTGCTGACCTATACAGGGGTGCGCCTCTTTCCGAGGCTGGATGCGAGGGGGCGCAGCGAGTGACCGGCCACGGAAGCCGTGCGACACCCCTTACGGGAGGCTGGGTTGACCGGTACCCTCCCCGCCCTGAACATCCAGGCCGTGCTGATCCTGCTGGCCGGAGTCCTCGCCTTCAAGCTGCTGCCCGGAGGCCGTACGTACGAGTTCAGAAGCGACCGTCATACGAGCAGCGCGCTGCGCACGCGGGACAAGACCCGGGCGGACCCACGAGGGGGCAGCTGACCGCACATGCTGCCCGCGAAACTGCCGGAAGGGGCGTCCGGCCGCTGTTTGACTCGCGTACGGAATCGAGCCGCTGCGTGAGGAGAACCGATGAGCGCCTCCCTTTCCGTCTGTGTCTTCTGCGGCTTCTCACCGGGAGCGGGGCCGCAGTATGTGGGGGCAGCCGCTCAACTCGGCGCGCTCCTCGGGCGACGCGGCCACCGACAGGGGCGGCGTCATGCCGCGATGATGTCAAGAAGCCTTCGCGATGTCGGCATACGAAATTTCCTCCCCAGTTGCGTACGGACGAATGTCCCCAGCTCTGACCGCGGACAGCAGTGCGGCAGAGGATCTCGGTTGAGATGAACGCTCCGACCAGGGACACTCGCGCGATGAGCCACAGCACATCGTCCGAAGCGATCGAGCGAGGGTGGGACGAGCCCTGGTATCGGGTCCGCACGGAGGACTTTCAGGCGTCGTTCCTGCCCAGCAACGGCGAGGACTTGGACGAGGTCTGCAACGTCGATGTCTGCGTGACTCTGAAAGATGGATCTCGTTGGACTGCGACCGTGTTCACCGTCGCGGAAGTCGAGCGCCTGATGAAGCTCTGGGCAGGGACCGACGAGGCCCTCGGGGGCCGGTACTTCTGGGTCTCGGACGGTCTGATCGTCAGGGATCCCGGCATCGACAACATGACCGCCGTGATCGCCGGACTGATGGGGAACGGCGAGTTCTCCGAGATCTTTCAGCGCGTGATCAACGACTGATCGAGTGCCCGGCCGGCGGAAGCGACGTGGCCTGGCCAGCTCCGGTCAGGACACCGGGCCCTCGCCCGGCGGGATGAAGGCGTCGGCGCCATCGGCATCCTCAACATGCCCCTGGGCATCGACCGTGACGGCTGTCGCCCGCCCCTGCGAGGTGATGAGCCAGGCCAGGACCTGCTCCGTCAGCGGCGTGCCCCCTGGCCTCTCATCCTTCGAGTGCACCAGCCACCCTCCACCCGGCACCGCGGCCACGACCTAATCAGCTCGCTCCAAATGGGAAAAGTCCTCGTAGTCCGTTACCGGACGAAGGGCCCCACGCTTGGGATCGACGACCAGGGTCGTCCCGATCACCCGGTCCCAGCCCTCCACACGCACCACTCGAACCTGGACTCGTCAACTGGGCCGGGCCGCAATCTGGCGCCGGGCAGCCCCCCAGACTTCCTCGAACTCCTCGAAGGTGAGTTGTTCGGGGTCGTGGCCTTCCCATTCCGAGACGGGCAGCTCGGCCGTGATCCCGAACCTGCTGTCGTACTCATCGAGGCGCCCTGCGTCGCGGGCTCCCTGCCACTCGGCGAGGGAGGCTGCTGCGATCGGGATCAGTTCAGGCCCTTCGAGTTCGACCTGCCGGATCACCCAGCCTTCGGCGTCGACCTCGAAGTAGAACCAGGTATCGTCCTCGTCCCAGTAGCAGCGAATCCATGTGGTCACCAGGCCATGATGCCGGGCCAGATGCGTCGCGCCACTCCGCTCTGTCTCATGGGTGGGCATTGAATCCTGCGGATCGGTCGAGCTGGAACGGAGAGCCGCCCCGGGTAGGTTCCCAGCCTTGATTCCGTGCTGCTCGAATGCTGGCAGCAACATGAGCTGGGCGAATGGGCTCCGTCTCGATGTCCATCCAGTTACCGGAATGGGCCTGGCCGCTGGTGACGACCAAGGTCGTGCCCGGCTGGTTGCCGCCGGCCGCTTCGACCGCGTAGGTCATGGGTGTCCAGCAGAGTCCCTGCATGTAGGAGGGCTTCCTGCGGATCCGCCAGCAGTACTCGATCCCGTCGACGGTTATACGCCGCGAGCCTTTCTTGTTCAGCGCCATCTTCCCCCCTGTCGGTTCAGTCCTGTGTGTGCTCCACGAGCTACGGTGATTATCTGCGCCAGTGAGAGGTCTGGGACGGTCGACGTCAGCTCGTGGGCATGGCGGTGGCGGGAAGATCAACCTCCAGCACGACTGCGGTGCCGGCCACGGCCCGGTCCTCATGCATGCTGATCTCTTGGCCGGTTTCGACGTGCTTCCAGTGAGACGGCGTGAGAGGCACGAGGCGAACAATGGCCCGGCCGCCGGGCTCCAGAAAGGGCATGTCCTCGACCCAGAGCCCGGCGATGCTCACCGAAGCACCCCCAGCGGGTGAGAGGTTCCCGATGTCCCACATGGGCCGCAAAACCCCGTGGCCGACGATCGGTGTCCTGCGTCGAGCTTCTGCGGCTGGACGAAGTGTCAGATCCGCCCGGACCATCCCGTTTCGAATCTCAGAACACCGCCAGTGGCACCAGGCTGCGCTCCGCTCAAGGCGGAGTTGCTCAGCTGCCTCAGCCAGCTGCTCCCAAAACGACAAGGGCAGTGGAGGCCCGTCCCCGAGCTCCTCCAGCAGGCTCAGGGCGATCTTCCATTCGTCGTGGGCGAGGTAGTCCCAGACGTCTCGCACTGTGACGTCGTTTTCGGTAGCGATCTCTTCCGGGACCAGAAGGGAAGCCGATTCGAGCAGCTCGGTGACATCCATGGGGTGATTGTCGACGACGTTGTCAGGCTGCGTCGCCCAGGGCCTCAGCGCCCCCGTCGCGCGTTCAAGATCGGGGACGGCCTGGATGACTCGGTCTCCGAAAGCGGTGGGTGTGGTCGTGCGCCGACGCTTGTCTGCTCTGTGACCCAGCTCGCCTGAGAGCTCCTTCTCGAGCTGGTCAAGTCCTCGTTCCACAAGCCGAGGAGCACTTCCAGCGCCAGGATCCGGGCCTCGTCTTTCCCGCCGCCATGGAACTCCGAGGCGATTGTGTTCTACCGCAGTGCCATGACGGTGCCGTAGCAGTCGTCCAGCCCGACACGGATAGCCCCGCGCACAGCGGCGGGCAGGCCGAGCAGATTCTGGACGAAGGCCCTGGATGTCGGCTCGCCGGGTTTCGTGCTCTCGCCACCGGCAGCAGGTGCTCGATTTCGTCCTTACCGTCAAGGTCCAGGGGTGTTGTTATCCGCGCCCGCGTGGTTGACCTGGCCATTTCTGCCGCCTGGGCGCCAGAAGATCGTGTTGGAGGTTCTCGACCGCCTCGTCCGATGGACTCGGGTGGCGTTGCCCCGTCATTGCGGCACTGTGAGCCAGGGCAGGGGCGCGTAGTTCGGACAGAGATTTCTCCGAACGACGGCGTTCTCGGGTCGACAGTCCGTTGGGTCAACACCGCGCACACCCTGTGGCAGAGTTGCACCCGCGCATGGCTCATCCCCACCACGCCGCAACACCCCGGCGGCGAGGCCTGGCCAACGGGCTTTTGCCGTGCGGGCGCGGTCGGAGTCGCCAACGCGAGACGTGAAATGCCAACGCAGGAACTGGCCATGGGCCTCCCCGAGTGGTGGATCTGAGGCGGTGCCACGGAGGCTCCGCGAAATCCCGTTGGCGGCCGAGGGCGACCACTGTTACGTTTCCGGAGGCCGTGCGAGAGATCGAGGAGGTGGTACCCGTGAACGCAGTATCGACGTGGGTGCTCCCCTTCGGGGTCACGGTCGGACGATAGGTCGTCTGGGAGCGCCGTTCCAGTGCACTTCCGAAAGGCACGACCATGCATTTCATTTCCGAGCAGCGCCTCGACGACGGCGCCCTCGAACGCGAATTCACCCTCGGTGAGATCACCGGCATTCTGTGGACGCCCGGATCCACATCCGCTGCCGCACCGGCGCCGCTGATCCTGCTCAGCCCCCCTCCTGTCGGGCTGCCCAGGGCGTACCCCCGACTGGTGGGCCGAGCCCGGCACGCCGCGGCGGAAGGCTTCGCCACGGCCACCATCGAGCTCCCCGGCAACGGCGACCGGCCCCGCCTGCCCGGCGCCGAGCAGGCCCTCACCGACCTGCGCCGCGCGCTGCAGGCCGGCGAACCAGTCGGCGACGAGACCATCGACGCCCTCATCCTCCCGCTGGTCGACAAGGCCGTCCCGGAATGGCAGGCCGCCCTGGACGCTCTCCTGTCGCTGCCCGAGATCGACGGCCCGGTCGGCTATTCGGGGGAGTGATCTCCATCGCGACCCGGCTGGCGGTGGTCGAGCCACGCATCTCGGCCGCTGTTCTGTTCGCCGGGAGTTTCATCCCTCGCGCCATTCTCGAGGAGGCCCGCCAGGTCACCATTCCTCTGCACGTCCTGCTGCAGTGGGACGACGAAGGCAACGACCGGCAGGCGGCCCTGGACCTGTTCGACGCCTTCGGCTCCAGGGAGAAGACGCTGCACGCCAACATGGGCGGGCACACAGGCGTCCCACAGTTCGCGGGAGACGCCGCGGCCCAGTTCTTCACCCGACATCTCTGCCTGAAGCCATGAACTGCTCGACAGCTGCCGAGCTTCGGGTGCTGCCCTGACTCGTCTACCTGTGCTGTCGGTTCTCGTGAACAAAGCCAACTGGGAACGCTCGCGCAGTTCACGGCGTATCTGTCGGGACGACGGAATGAATCAGCGATTGGAGCTCGGTGGTTCCTGCAGGCTCAGGCGCCCACGGTCCCGTCGATACCCTCACGCAGAAAATCCGCGTGGCCGTTGTGGCGGCCGTACTCCAGAAGCACGTGCACCATCACCATCCGCAGCGATACCTCCTCACCCCATCTTGGCTGATACCCGACCTGGTCGAGGGAATCAGCCTCCCGCTCGATACGGCGCGAGTTCACCACCTCGGCCTCCCACGCTACGAACGCCTCGTCCCTCGTCGACGCGCTCGCGTCGTACGCCGCCTGGAAGTCAATCTCGTCGGACCAGACCATCGGCGCGTCGTGATCCTGGAACACTCGACGGAACCAAGCACGCTCCACCTCCGCCATGTGCCGCACCAGGCCGAGCAGGGAAAGCGTGGACGGTGGCATCGGCTGCTGCCGCAACTCCTCGTCACTGAGCCCTTCGCACTTCATGGCGAGGGTCGCGCGGTGGTAGTCGAGGAAAGCCCGCAGTGTGTCGCGTTCGCTTCCGATGCTGGGCGGTCCTATGCGATTGTCGCTGGTCACTGGCCGCGCTCCTCATCCGTGCCTGCATTCAGGGCCAGTATCTACTCGCGTCGGCTGTCCCGATACGAGGGTGGACAACCGGACTTGACTGTCACCAGGAGGGCGGGGCACCCGATCACCGTGACGTCGTCGTTGTGCTGAGTACGCTCGGGCTTGGGCACGTAGCCCTTGCTCAGCTCCCTCTCGGCCAGGAGCCGTTCGCCCAGCTCCGCCAAGAACAGCGGTTCGGCGCAGCCCACTGCGGCGACCGGGCTAAGCACCGGGACGGGGGAGGGGCCCGAACCCACCGTGCTCGCGGCCGGCCCGATTCGGCTACGCGTCGCGCCTGTGCAGCAGCACGCCGCCGACCAGCAGCGCGGCTGCGGCCCACATGGCGAGCACGCTCAGGCCGGCCCATGGGGCGATGGGCATCTCGTGCAGATGGATGGTGGCTTGGATGGCGAGTCCGGCGGTCATGGGTGAGATCTGCTGGAGGTGGCGCTGCCACTCTGGGTCGTTGACCACCTGGGTGAGAATCGGGAAGAGGTAGAGAAGGCCGAGCACGATTCCGATGGCGGGTGCCGCCTGTCGTACCGCCGTCGCCACACCGAGGCCGATCAGGGCGATCAGGACGAGGTAGAGAACCGAGCCCGCGGCCGCGCGCAGGGTCGGGCCGTCGGTCAGGGACAGCGGGGCGTAGCCGTGCGCCTCGGTGAATCCGTTGCCCGGGAGGATGTAGCGGCCGGCGTGGAGGGAGGCCAGGACGGCAACCGTCCCGGAGGCCAGGACGACCGTGGTGAGGACCGTCGCCTTGGCCGTGAGGACGGTGAGCCGGTTCGGCACCGCCGTGAACGTGGTGCGGATCATCCCGGTGCCGTACTCGCCGCTGACAACCAGCACTGCGAAAACGGCGATGACCGCCTGCCCGACGGTGACACCGGTCAGGGCGAGCTCGACGGCGTCCTGGCCGCACCCCGTGTCCGGGCACTTCACGGTCTTGGCGGTGCCGCAGCCGACGGCCACGGTCAGCGCGACGGCGAGCAGGAGCAGCCCGCCCATGTCTCCTGCGGTGCGCAACTTCGTCCACTCGGCGTGCACGGCGCGGCCGAAGCCTCCTCGCCACGCGCCGTCCGCCGTGCTCATGAGTCGTGCACCGCTCAGGAGACTCATATGTCCCTCCCGCGCAGCCGCGCCACGGCCAGACCGAAGGCGATCGTGGCGTATCCGCACAGCACGGCGAGGCCGGCCCATGGCGCCAGCGGGTAGTAGCCGGTCGACGGCTCGTACACGCTGAGTACCTGCGCGTACCGCGGCAGGGTCTGCTGGATGGCGAAGCCCGCAGCCGGGGTCACCCGCAGCAGCCACTCCGAGACGCCCGGGGGCAGTACGCCGGAGGTGGCAAGCAGGAAGGGCAGCACAATCGATGTGACGACCAGGACGACCGCCGTCCCGCTGCGCCGCAGCAGGGCACCGGCGCCGAGGGCGAACACGGCGACGGCCGCACAGAGCAAGCCGGTGCCGACCGTGACGCGCACTTCGGTCGCCGACGCGACGGGGAAGACATGGAAGCCCCTGCCACGCGCACTGTGTCCCCCGAGGGGGATGGTGATCGCGGCGGCCGCCAGGCCCATGGCGAACGCCACGACCCCGGTCACCAGCGCCTTGGCGCCAAGCACCCGGCCCCGCAGGGGAGTCGCCGCCATGGTCGTACGCAGCAGACCGCGCCGGTATTCGCCGGTGATGAACACCGTGCCCACGGTGATCACCACGATCAGACCGACGAAGGTGCCGACGAGGAAGTTCTCGACGGAGAAGCCGACGCCCATGACGGGCCCGCCGACGACCGGTGCGATGTCACCGGCCCCGGTCACGGTGAACCCGCCGCCGTCGGTCCGGGTGAAGCCGCCCTTGACGGTGTTCGTATAGCTGCCGGAGGTGCCCGCGTCACCGCCCACCTGTGTGCCCCGCCACGCACCCCGGGACCAGTCGCCGGTGAGGGCGGGGCGGCCGAAGGCGCCGGTGGCCACGGCGGGGCTGAAGCCCGCGCCCGCCCCGGTGCCCTGCTTCGCCTCCGGTGACGTCGTGAACAGCCCTGCCTGCACAGTGCGCGCAGGCCCAGGCAGCTTCGCACGGCCGATCTCGGTCCAGTGGGAGCCGTCGGTGGAGGTGGAACCGGTGAGACTGTCACCGGAGCGGACCAGGCGCAGCCAGCGCGGGGACTCCTGGGAGACCTTGCCGGGGGAGGGGCCCGCCGTGTCGTGCGTGTAGTCGTACTGCATGCGCACGCCGTGGCCGCCGGTGGCCATGACCGCCGCGTACGGCGATCCCTGGGTGAGGTTCTCCTTCACGATGATCCCGGCCTTCGCCCAGGGCTGGACGCCCCGCGCCGTCTCGCCGGTCCCGTTGTCGACCACGCCGGTCAGCGACCGCAGGGGAACGGTGAGAGTGCCGTCGCCGGTGAGCGTCTTGCGGACGAAGTAGAAGCTGTCGTTGACGGCCTCCCCGCCGGGACCCTTCGGATACGAGGCGGAGTCGGCGCCGCCATCGCCGGGGGCGGGGGCGGCCGTGCCGAGCAGGCCGACCGCGATCGTCGCCAGGAGCGCCCCCACCATGGCGAGGATCCAGCCGCGTACCGTACGGAACTTCGTCCACTCGGCGTGCAGCGTCCTGAGGAACCCGCCGCGCTCAGCGTGCCTCTTGGCCGGGGAGCGCGGGGTGAGGGTGATGGTCATCGCGTGGCCTCCCGCGTTGGGATGCCCCGGTACTCCACCGCGTCCCGGGTGAGTTCCATGTACGCCTCCTTGAGCGTCGCCCGATGCGCGGACACCTGGGAGAACGGCACCCCGTTCCGGGCGAGCAGGGCCACGATCTCCTCGTCGGGCAGGCCCGTGACGCCGAGGGTGTCGGGGCCGGTGGTGAGAACGGTGGCGTCCGCGTCTTGCAGGACCTGGGTGGCACGCACAGGCGCGGAGGTACGCAGGGTGACGCGGCCGCCGCCCGCCGCGGCGAGCAGTTCGGACACGCTGGTGTCCGCGACCACCCGGCCGCGGCCGATCACCACGAGATGGTCCGCGGTGTCTTCGAGTTCACTCATCAGGTGACTGGAGACCAGAACGGCGCGGCCCTGCCGGGCCAGCGACGACAGCAAGCCGCGCATCCACACGATGCCGTCGGGGTCGAGGCCGTTGAACGGCTCGTCCAGCATGACGACCGGCGGGTCACCGAGCAGCGCCGCCGCGATCCCCAGGCGCTGGCGCATGCCCAGCGAGAAGCCGCCGGCCCTGCGCCGGGCCGCCGTGCCCAGGCCGGCCTGCTCCATGACCTCATCGACCCGCCGGGCCGGCACCCCTTGTGAATGGGCCAGCCACAGCAGGTGGTTACGGGCGGTGCGGCTCGGCTGCAGCGCGGAGGCGTCGAGGAGCGCCCCCAGATGCCGAAGGGGGCGGCGCAGGGTGCGGTACGGCACCCCTTCGACCAGGGCCTTTCCCTCCTCAGCCGCGTCAAGGCCCAGGATCACGCGCATGGTGGTGGACTTGCCCGCGCCGTTCGGGCCGACGAAGCCGGTCACCCGCCCGGGCCGCACGGTGAACGTCATCCCGTCGAGAGCCAGCCGTGGCCCGAAGCGTTTACGCAGACCGGTGACCTCGATCGTCGCCTTCGTACTCTCATCGCTCATGGCGCCCACCCTGTGGCGGAGCGGGTTACAGGAGCCGAACGGCCGCTGTCATCTCGCTGTTAGGCACCTCGGCTTAGCCTGGCCTGTAGGTGTCCCGGTACGGGCCCTGGTGTGGTGGCGAGAGGGGGGAGCATGCGGATGGAATGGGGTCCGCCCCGATGGCTCGCGGGCCTGACCGCCCGGCTCGGCCTGCGCCGTGGCACGGCCCGCACCCGCTTCACTGCCTTGTACGTGACTCTGTTCCTGCTGTCGGGTACGGCGCTGCTCGCCATCGCGGCCGTCGTGGCATCCGGCGGATCGCGCTCCAGCCGGGCCGTCCCCGATAGCGGCACCGATCAGCCCGCGACGGCGGCACAGGCCCAAAGCCGCATCGAGGAGCTGGAGCAGCAGCTGGCCCAGGCGCACGACACCCAGTCCCAGCAGATCCTGATCGGCTCCGCCATCGCCCTCGGTGTCATGGCGGTGATCTCGGTCGGCCTCGGCTGGTTCGTCGCCGGCCGCGTGCTGCGCCCGCTGCGCGTGATGACAGCGGCAACCCGCCGGATCACCGCCGACAGCCTGCACGAACGCCTGGCCGTCGGCGGCCCCGGGGATGAGGTGAAGGACCTCGCCGACACCATCGACGACCTCCTCGGCCGCCTGGAGAGCTCGTTCGACGCCCAGCGCCTCTTCGTCGCCAACGCCTCCCACGAGCTCCGCACCCCACTCACCACGATGCGGGCCTCCCTGGACGTGGCCCTCGCCAAGCCGGGCCCCATACCCGAGACCACGGCCACACTTGCCGCCCGGATGCGCGCCGAACTCGACCGGATGGACCGGCTGTTGGAGAGCCTCCTCATCCTGGCTCGCACTCAGCACGGCGAGTTCACCGACTCGGCGCGCCTCGCCCTCGGGCAACTCGCGCTGACCGCCCTGACCGGACGGGCACAAGACATCGCGGCCAAGGACCTGACCGTGCGCGAAGACCAGATCGACGACTCCGCGTGGGTGTGGGGCAGTCGGACGCTGCTGCGCCGCGTGGCCGACAACGTGGTCGACAACGCGATCGCGCACAACGACCCCGGGGGCTGGATCAGTGTCGCGGTACGGGCCGAAGGAGGCGACGCGGGCGCAGTGTCCCTCGTCGTCGAGTCCAGTGGACCGGTCCTCGACCAGCGGCGGGTGGCGGACCTCGCACGGCCCTTCCGCCGCCTCGGCGCAGACCGGACCGGCACCGGCCGGGGCAGCGGCCTCGGCCTCTCCATCGTCGCGGCCATCACCCAGGCCCACCACGGCACCCTTGACCTGCGCGCCCGCCCCGATGGCGGCCTGCGAGTCACCGTCACCCTGCCCCGCACGGACGGCAGGGTGACGGCGGCAGCCCCCGACACCCAGACGGGCGCGGCGCGTTGAGAGTCCTGGTGGTCGAGGACGCCCGCCCCCTCGCCGAAGTCATCGCCGAGGGACTGCGCGACCAGGGCATGGCCGTGGACATGGCCCACGACGGGCTCGACGCCGCGGCCAAGCTGGACGTCAACACGTACGACGTCGTCGTGCTCGACCGCGACCTGCCGGGCATCCACGGCGACACCCTCTGCCAGATGATCACCGAACGGGACAGGCCCGTGATGGTCCTCATGCTGACCGCCGCCGTCTCACCTGGAGACCGGGTCAGTGGCCTGACCCTGGGCGCCGACGACTACCTGACCAAGCCCTTCCACTTCCCCGAACTCGTCCTGCGCATCCGCGCCCTGGCCCGACGCCGCCCTGCCGCCCGGTCCCGCACCCTGCGCACGGCGGGCATCGAACTCGACCCGATGCGCCGCACCGCCAGCCGCGAAGGCCGCCAACTCGACCTGTCCGTAAAGGAGTTCGCGGTACTCGAAGCCCTCCTGGATGCGAGCCCCGCCTTCCTCAGCGCGGAGGACCTCCTCGAACAGGTGTGGGACGAGCACGCCGACCCGTTCACCAACACCGTCACGGTGACCATCAGCCGCCTGCGCCGCAAACTCGGCACCCCTCCGGTCATCGCCACCACACCCGGCGTGGGGTATCGGATCATCGACGCCGGCGCTCCACCCGACTGAGCGGGGCGCCGGGGAGTCCGCCTCATGATCATTTTTGTCACCCTGGGGGACGACGTCGTGGTCCACACGGTTAAGGTGTGGCGCCGTACTCGGCGGATCACTCCCCTGAAGAGATGGGACCGGTGCTCATGGACGCGGATCACGTGAGGCTGGTCGTCGCGGCGCAGCGCGGTGACGAGCGGGCGCGCGAGGAACTCGTTTCCGCGTATCTGCCGTTGTTGTACAACATCGTCGGACGGGCGCTGAGCGGCCACGCCGACGTGGACGACGTGGTCCAGGAGACGTTGCTGCGCGCGGTACGCGACCTGCCCGCCCTGCGGGCCCCTGAGAGCTTCCGTTCGTGGCTGGTGTCCATCACGCTTCGGCAGGTCAACACGTACTGGCAGCGGCAGCGCACACTCGCCGACCGGACCACGCTCCTCGACGAGGCGCTCCCGGTGCCGGACACCGCCGCCCCTCTGGAGGAAACGACGATCCTGCGGTTGCGCATGTCGGACGAGCGCGGACAGACGGTCGAAGCCAGCCGTTGGCTCGACCCGGAACACCGGGTGCTCCTTTCGCTGTGGTGGCAGGAGTGCGCCGGGCTGCTCAGCCGCCAGGACATCGCCGACGCGACAGGCCTCGGCGTCTCCCACACAGGGGTTCGCCTGCAGCGCATGCGCGAGCAGCTGGAACTGAGCCGGACGATCGTCGCCGCGCTCGCGGCCGAGCCGCGCTGTCCGGGCCTGAGTGCGACCATCTCCGGCTGGGGCGGTGCGCGAACGTCCGTGTGGCGCAAGCGGATCGCACGGCACACGCGCGACTGCGCGACATGTACGGCGACGGCGGCCGAGCGGGTACCGGCCGAGTTGCTCTTGTCCGGCCTCACTCCGCTGGCCGTGCCGGCGGCGCTCCTCGGGGCGCTGGTCGCGAAGGGCTTGCTGTCCAGTACGACGGTGACGACGCTGACGACGGCGGCGACCGCGAGCGCCACGGGTGCGACGGCAGGGGGCGGCGCCCTGCTCGGCAAGCTCCACGCGGTGACCGCCCATCCGATCGCGACCCTCGCCACCGGTGCGGTGCTCGTCACCGGGACCGCCACGTACGTCGCCTGGCCCGAACCGGAGCACCGGGCGCCCGGTGTCACCGCCGCGCCGACGGCCGGTACGACCACCCGGGCTCCTTCGGTCAGCCGGGCGCCGTCGGCCAGCCCGGCTCCCTCGACCACCTCGGCTCCGTCGGCCACGCCGTCGCCGTCACCGTCGGGTCCGGCCGTGGTTCCGCTGGGCGTGCGGTCCCTCGAGTCCGTGGACCGGCCCGGCCAGTTCCTCACGTACGACGGCGACTTCGCGACGCTCAGCAGCGGTGCTGCCACCTTCACCGTCAGCAAGGGGCTCGCCGACAGCCGGTGTGTCACGTTCCGGGCGGCCGACGGCCGGTATCTGCGCCACCACTACCTGCGGCTGCGCCTGAGCGCCGACGACGGCAGTCGGTTGTTCCGGGAGGACGCCACCTTCTGCCCGCGCCCCGGGACGGTCGACGGATCGGTGACTCTGCACGCGCACAACTACCCGGGCTCCGCCCTGCGGCCCCGCGACGGATCGATCCGCCTCGACGGCTCCAACGGCACGCGTACCTTCACCGGCCAGGCCTCTTTCGTCGTCCGCGCGCCGCGGACGTGAGCGCAGGGACCCGCTGACTTCAGAAGCGCGCCCCGCATTACGTTTTTCTGCTGCGAGATCCCTCACTGCGCGGGCGCGCACATTTTTCGTTACGCCGTCCCACCTTCCCCAGCCTCCTCTTCAGGGGCGCCCCCAAACAGGCGTTCCCCGCTGACCTGTCCCCTGAAGAAGGCCACTTCCATGACCAGACACACCGACGAATCCCGGAAAGGCCTGCACCGCCTCCGCCGGCCCCGCCGGACGCTGACGATCGGCCTGACAGCCTCGGCGCTCGTGGCCGGTGTCGTGACGTTGCTCCCCAACTCCGCCGGGGCCGCGAGCCTGGAGGCCGAGGCATCCTCGTCGGGCCGGTACTTCGGCACCGCGATAGCCGCGGGGCGGCTCGGCGACGCGACGTACACGTCGATCGCCGACCGGGAGTTCAACATGATCACCCCGGAGAACGAGATGAAGTGGGACGCGATCGAGCCGTCCCGCGGCACCTTCCGGTTCGCGGCCGCCGACAAGATCGTCGACCGGTCCCTGGAGCGTGGCCAGCGGCTGCGCGGCCACACCACGGTGTGGCACTCGCAGCTGCCGGACTGGGTGAAGGCGATCAACGATCCGGGCACGCTGCGCAGCGTCACGAACAACCACATCAAGACCACGATGGGCCGTTACAAGGGCAAGATCTACGCCTGGGACGTCGTCAACGAGGCCTTCCAGGACGGCGGCAGCGGTGCGCTGCGCGATTCGGTGTTCAAGAAGGTGCTCGGCAGCGGCTTCATCGAGGAGGCGTTCCGCACCGCCCGCGCGGCCGACCCGGCCGCGAAGCTCTGCTACAACGACTACAACATCGAGGACTGGTCGGCCGCCAAGACCCAGGGCGTGTACCGCCTGGTCAAGGACTTCAAGGCGCGGGGTGTCCCCATCGACTGCGTCGGCTTCCAGAGCCACTTCGGGGCGGGCGGCCCGCCGGCCAGTTTCAAGAAGACCCTCGACAGCTTCGCGGCCCTCGACGTCGACGTGCAGATCACTGAACTGGACATCGCCCAGGCGTCCCCCAGGCATTACGCGACCGCGGTCAACGCCTGCCTCGGCGTGAAGCGTTGCACCGGAATCACGGTGTGGGGCGTCCGCGACAGCGACTCGTGGCGCGCGGACGAGAAGCCGCTGCTCTTCGACGCGGCCGGGAAGCCGAAGCCCGCGTACGACGCCGTCAAGGAAGCGTTCGACGCCGGGTCGGGCACAACCCCGGCCGACACGGGCGACGGCACCGGCGAGATCAAGGGCGTGGCCTCCGGCCGCTGCATCGACGTCCCCGACTCGTCGACCGCCAACGGCACTCAAGTACAGCTGAGGGACTGCGACGGGCAGTCGAACCAGAGCTGGACGCACACCGCCGCCAAGCAGCTGAAGGTGTTCGGCGACAAGTGCCTGGACGCGAAGGCGAAGGGCACGACGAACGGCACCGAAGTGGTCATCTGGGACTGCAACGGCGGCACGAACCAGCAGTGGAACATCAACACCAATGGTTCGATCTCCGGCGTCCAGTCCGGCAAGTGCGTGGACGCGATCGGCGCGGGCACGTCCAATGGCACCAAGATCCAGCTGTACACCTGCGCCGACGTCGGCAACCAGAAGTGGACCGCTCCCTCCGGGTCGGCCGGTGGCACGTGCGCGCTGCCGTCCACGTACAAGTGGAGCTCGACCGGCGCCCTCGCGCAGCCCGCCCACGGCTGGGCCTCGCTGAAGGACTTCACCCACGTCCCGTACAACGGCAAGCATCTCGTCTACGGGTCGATGTCGACGGGGACCTCGTACGGCTCGATGGCGTTCGCCCCGTTCACCGACTGGTCCGGGATGGGGACCGCCACCCAGACGAAGATGAACCAGAACGCGGTCGCGCCCACCCTCTTCTACTTCGCGCCGAAGAAGATCTGGGTGCTCACGTACCAGTGGGGGGCTTCGCCCTTCAGCTACCGCACCTCGGCCGACCCGGCCAACCCCAACGGCTGGTCCGCGCCGCAGCCCCTGTTCACCGGCAGCCTGCCCGACTCCCGGACCGGTCCGATCGACCAGACGCTGATCGACGACGACCAGAACATGTACCTCTTCTTCGCCGGGGACAACGGCAAGATCTACCGGGCGTCCATGCCGATCGGGAACTTCCCCGGCAACTTCGGCTCGTCGTACACGACGGTCATGAGCGACACGGTCAAGAACCTCTTCGAGGCACCGCAGGTCTACAAGGTCCAGGGCCAGAACCAGTACCTGATGATCGTCGAGGCGCGGGGTGCCGACGAGAAGCGCTACTTCCGCTCCTTCACGGCGACCAGCCTGAACGGTACGTGGACCCCGCAGGCCGCCACCGAGTCCAACCCCTTCGCGGGCAAGGCCAACAGCGGTGCGACCTGGACCGACGACATCAGCCACGGTGACCTGATCCGGTCCAACCCGGACCAGACCATGACCGTCGACCCGTGCGGCCTCCAGCTGCTCTACCAGGGCAAGGACCCGAAGTCGGACGCCCCCTACGACGCGCTGCCGTACCGGCCGGGCGTGCTGACCCTGCAGCGCTGAGCCGTTCCGCTGACAGTCCATCACGTACAAGGAGTACAAGTCCCCTCCATGAACACCTCACCCCCCACCCGCACGAACTCCCGGCGGCGCGGTCTGCACCGTCGCCGCCGGGGCGCCATCGCCCTGCTGCTCGCGGTGCCCGCCGCGGCCGTGCCGTACCTGGTCCTCACGCAGGACGACTCGCAGGCCGCGAAGGCCCGGACGTCCGCGTCAGCGCCGTACGTATGGAAGAACGCGCAGGTCGTCGGCGGCGGTTACGTCTCCGGCCTCGTCTTCAACCAACGTGAGCAGGGTCTGTTGTACGCGCGCACCGACATGGGCGGCGCCTACCGCTGGAACGCCCGCGCCGAGAAGTGGATCCCGCTCACCGACTGGCTCGGCGAGAAGGACTGGAATCTGCTCGGCATCGACTCCCTCGCCACCGACCCCGTCGACCCCGACCGGCTCTACCTCGGCGCGGGCACCTACACCAACGACTGGGCGGGTAACGGCGCGATCCTCCGCTCCACCGACCGCGGCCGCACCTTCCAGCGCACCGAGCTGCCCTTCAAACTCGGCGGCAACGAGGACGGCCGCGGCGCCGGAGAACGCCTCGTCGTCGACCCGTCGAACCACTCGAACCTGCTCCTCGGCTCCCGCAAGAACGGCCTGTGGCGGTCCACCGACTACGGTGCGAGCTGGCGTCGGGTCGAGTCCTTCCCGGTCAAGGACGGGGCGGGCAGCGGTGCCGGCATCTCGTTCGTGACGTACGGGCCGAAGGGGAGCGACACCGTGTACGCCGGTGTCGCCGACAAGTCCCGATCCCTCTACCGGTCGACCGACGGCGGTGCCACCTGGCAGGCGGTCGCGGGACAGCCGACCGGCCAGCTGCCACAGCACGGTGTCGTCACGGGCGACGGCACGCTGTATGTGACGTACACCGACAACCTCGGACCCAACGGCGTCACCGGCGGCTCGGTCCGGAAGTACACACCGAGCGGAGGGGGCTGGAAGGACATATCCCCCTCGCAGGGCTCGTACGGCTTCTCGGGACTCGCGGTCGACCCGCGCAAGCCGTCCACGGTGATGGTCACGACGCTGGGCCGCTGGTACCCCGAGGACGAGATCTACCGCACCACGGACGGCGGTTCGACCTGGAAGGCCCTCGCGGACAAGTCCGTACGGGACGCCTCCGGCGCGCCGTACGTGGGCATCCACACCGGCCACTGGATGACGGCCCTCGCGATCGACCCATTCGACTCCGGTCACGTGCTGTACGGCACCGGCAACGGGATCTGGCGGAGCGAGGACGCCGACGCCGGGACGAGCCACTGGACCGTAGGGGCCAAGGGACTTGAGGAGACGGCGATCCTCGACGCCGTCGCCCCGCCCGGCGGCGCCACCGTCCTGACCGCCATGGGTGACCAGGGCGGATTCCGCCACACCGACCTGACGCGGGTGCCGTCCGGCCGGATGCAGAACCCGCTGATGACCAACAGCACCGACATCGACTACGCCGCGTCGAAGCCGTCGGTGATGGCGCGGGTCGGTACGGGCGGCAAGCAGGACGGCGCCTACTCCACCGACGGCGGCGCCACCTGGCAGGGCTTCGCCGCCGAACCGGTGGCCGATGCCCACAGCGGCCGTATCGCCCTCGCGGCGGACGGCTCCACGCTGGTATGGACGCAGGCCGGGCAGTCCCCGTACCGCTCGACGGACAAGGGAGCGACCTGGTCGAAGGTGCGGGGGCTCGGCACGGGGGCAGAGGTCGTCGCCGACCGCTCCTCCGCCCGCACCTTCTACTCCCTGACCGGCGGCACCCTCTACGCCAGCACTGACGGCGGCGCGACCTTCACCGCCCGCGCGACCGGCCTGCCCACCGACGGCCGCCTCAAGGCCCTGCCGGGCGGGGCCGGCGACCTGTGGATCACGGGTGGCGGCAAGGGCCTGCTCCACTCCACGGACGGTGGCGGCACGTTCACCCGGCTCACCTCGGTGACGTCCGCCTCGGCGGTCGGCTTCGGCAAGGCCGCGCCGCGCACCTCGTACGAAACGCTGTACCTGATCGGCACGGTCAAGGACGTCACCGGCGTCTTCCGCTCCACCGACAAGGGCGCCACCTGGACCCGCGTCAACGACAAGGCCCACCAGTGGGGCGCCATCGGCAGCCAGGGCGTCGTGACCGGCGACCCCGACACCTACGGCCGCGTCTACGTCGGCACCAACGGCCGCGGCCTCCAGTACGGCGACCCGTCCTGATCCCCGTACGTCACCCGTGACAGCGGGCCGCCCTCCTGGCCGAGGTGACATCACGGTCGGGAGGGCGGCTTGCGGTGCAACGGACCCGTTGCGCCGCGAGGGTGGACGGGCGGAGATGGCTCGCATGTGTGGAAAGGGCTTCGGCACGGACCGGCGTACCGGTCACGGAATCCGTACGGACCCGGTACGGAAAGTACAGATGCCGCGACCTCAGTGGCTCAGGCCCCGATGATCATCCGGTCGAAGTAGAGGGTGACGCGTTCCTGGCCGCCGCCCTCATCCACGCGAATAATCCTGGCTCCCTCCATGATCCACTGCCTCGAGAGATCTCCGTTCCAGTTGCGCCCGTCGAGCTGGACCCGCTTGGCGGGGCCCTGGCCGCCGTTGCGGAGGCACTCGTCGATCCACCGGTTGAAGAGGTGGCTGGTGAAGTCACTCCGCGCCAGCGTGACCTGGTGATCGGTCATCCCGTCGACCCCGGCGATGTCCTCCGCGTAGGCGCCGTCTATGAAGACTCCGTAGCTCGATATCTGCTGCATCGCCTTCGCCGTCGCGGTCGTCTGCGCGGGCGCCGAGGGAGCGGGAGCCGCGGAGGCCGCGGTCGCGCCGAGCGCCCCGATCGCCAGGACGCCCGTCGTGAGGAGAACGGCCGTGGTACTGACCGAGCGCCTCGCGCGTCGGCGTTGGGTGTCCTTGAGCATGTGTATCTCTCTCCTTCATCGGATGGCCGGCGCCACAGGGGCGATCCGGGCCCGGCAGCTGCACTCACCGGCAGGAACGAGGCGGACCAAGGGCGCGGCCTTGACGATCAGAGCTTGCGGACCGACCTGTTCCACAGGCCAGGAACTCGGGCGAAGTCGGGATGCCGGAATGGCAAAACGTCCCCTGAGCTGGGGGTATGCGGACGGCTTGGAACGCGTGGTTGGAACGTGTGGTAGGAACGCGGGGCCCGGTCGGCGGCTCGCTGCCCGCGCACGCAAAGCGGGCCGTACCGCCGAACGCATGCGCCGGGACAGCAGCCAGCTCCTGACCGGAGCATCAGCGATGCCTGCGCGGCTGAGGGCGCGGGTATGGCGGCGTCAGTCCCCGTATCGGCTCAGCGCCTCGCGGTCCAGGTCGCCGGAGAACCCGGCGGCGGCCAGCCGCAAGCTCTCCCGCCAGTTCACCGCAGCCGAGGTCATCCGAGGTGCCGTTGGATACCAGGTGCAGCGAGACGTCGGCCTGGCAGTTGGTGACTTTGCCCGCGGTGGCGGAATGACCGGCCTACGTCTCCGGAGCTCAGCTAGGAACGGACGCCCCCTCGCGGTGCTGATGGGTTCAGTCCAGGCGCCGGCGGTCTTCATCGGTCCACTTGGTGGTGTCGCGGGGTTCGACGTAGGGCTCCTCGTTCTCGGGATGGCCGCCCTCTATGGCCCGCTGACGAGCCATTTCCGCGTCGAACTCCAGGCCCAGCAGAATCGCCAGGTTGGTGATCCACAGCCACACCAGGAAGATGATGACGCCGGCCAGGGTGCCGTAGGTCTTGTTGTACGAGGCGAAGTTGGCCACGTACAGCGCGAAGCCGGCCGATGCGATCATCCAGATCAGCAGGGCGAGGAAACTGCCGGGGGTCACCCATTTGAAGCCGCGGCCCCGGGCGTTGGGCGCGGCCCAGTACAGGATCGCGATCATGATGATCACGAGCAGGACCAGGACCGGCCACTTGGCGATGGACCACGCCGTCATGGCGCCGTCCCCGATCCCCAGCGCGGAGCCCGCCCGCTGCGCGAGGGGGCCGGTGAACACCACAATCAGCGCACTGACGACCGCCAGCACCATCAGGACGACCGTCAGCACCAGGCGCAGGGGCAGCACCTTCCAGGCAGGGCGGCCCTCGGGCATGTCGTAGACGGCATTGGAGGTGCGGATGAACGCCGCGATGTAGCCGGAGGCCGACCACACCGCCAGCACCAGACCGACGATCGCCATGAGCGAGCCGGTCCCGCCGTTGCCCTGCAGTTGCTGAACGGCATTGGAGATTATGTCGCGGGCCGGCCCGGGTGCGAGCTTCTGCAGGTTGTCCATGACCTGCTGCGTGGCGGACTTGCCCGCGATGCCGAGCAGCGACACCAGCACCAGCAGGGCGGGGAAGAGGGAGAGGACGCCGTAGTAGGTCAGGCTCGCGGCCCGGTCGGCGAGCTCGTCATCCTGGAACTCCTTCGCCGTGCGCTTGAGCAGCACCCACCACGACTTCTTGGGCATGGCAGTCGGCTCATCGGGCGCGTTGCGTTCCACTTCCGGGTCCGGACCGATGTTCTCCGATCCGCGCGGGGCCTCGGGTTTACCGCTCGTGTGGTCGCCATGGCGGTTGGTGCCGCCGTCGCTGCCGGGTTCGTTTCGACGCTGATGTGGTTCAGGGGTCGGTGCCATGCCAGATGGGTAACCGGACCCGGCGGGACGAAAACAGGATTCCGTTTGCTTGGACTTTCGATGCTTCGTCCTGTGTGTGGACCAGCACACCGATCGGACCTCCGGCTGTCAGACCCTCGACCTAGCATCCGCTTGTGACCCCTGAACTCCTTGCCTCACTGGCTGTCCCGCTCCGGCAAGGCCGGATGATCACATCCGACGAAGGCGATGGCGCTGTGCAGCCGCTATGGCTGAGCGACACCCCGGCCTCCGCCGAGCTGTGGGCCCGTCTGCTGGCCGAACACGGCACCTCGGGCCTGTGGCCACTCCTTCTCGACGCTCACGACCAAGGCAACGAGTCCAGGCCCTGGGCGTCCGGCGAGCTGTTTCCCGAGGGCATGTCGTCACCCCACGCGCACGACCCGGCCGGTCTCCTGGCGCAATGGTGGAGCGAGTACACGAAGACCGACGAGGACGACGACCTGCTCACGCCGGACCAACGTTCCGCTGTCACCGCACCATTCGGGCAGACCTGGCCAAGTCCAGACCTCCGCCACGAGCCCGTGATCGGCCCTGATGAGATGGCCGCTCAATACGCACGGGTCTTCACCGAACAACATCCCCAGGCACGTCTCGGGCTCGTCGCTGCTGCCTGCGGTGCGCACGCCCTCACCACTCTCGGCTGGGCAGGGCCCGCCAATTACGACAACGACACCGCCAAGTTCTCCGCGGTCGTACGCGACTGGGAGCACCGCTTCGGTGCACGCGTCGTAGCCGTCGGCTTCGACACCCTCCACCTCAGCGTCGCGGCACCACCCATAGACACCAAGGACGCCCTCCTGGTCGCCGCCGAGCACTTCGCATTCTGCCCGGACAACGTCTGGCAGAGCTTCCCTCCCTACACCCTGGCCGCCTACGCCGAACGCATCGTCGGCATGAACAGCTGGGACTTCTGGTGGGACTGATCGAACGACACAAGTGACCGCGCCGACGGGTGGAACGTCGACCTGCTGCTGCTGCTGCTGCGGACGGACGCCGCCCCGTGCGGCCCACGCCACCCGGGCAACGACTCACACCGACCAGCGACACAGCCGTACCCGGACCCTCGCAGACCGGGGGACAGCACTGGCCGGTGCGGTTGACCGGAACCACCCCCGGTGCCAGGCCGCACCCGCCAAGATGGTGCGGATGACAAGCACGGCAGACCTCTGGCACCACTACGGCCGAAGCCGTGCCGAGCGTGACCGCACCGTTCTCGATGCCTTCCGCTGGATCTGGAGCCAGGATGGTGGCCCAGGCTGCGAAGTGCTGGGTGATGTCGGGGGGGGCGAGTGGTCGGTGACCTCGGCGCCGGAGCTGCCCGGCATGCCGCGCATCTGGCCGTTCACCACGAGCCGGCGGAGATCGTCGCCATCGATGCCTCCCCGGCGCAGTACGAGATGGCGACCGGCCTGTTCGCCCACCTCGCCCCGCGCCTGCGTATCGCCTCGTCCGACGCCGTGCCCCACCTCCAAGCGGCGAAGAGTGTCTACGACGTGCTGTACAGCGTGTTCGGGGCCGTCGAGTTCACTGATCCGCGAGCACTGCTGCCGGCTGCCGCCGCTGCGCTGAGGCCGGGCGGGCGACTGGCCTTCTCCCCCCTGGCCGACTACCTGAATGGCGCTCCTGCCCAGCCGGACCTGGTGGCAGCCGACATCCCCGCGAAGACCCCCGAGGGCGAAAGGACCTCGCTGCGCCGGTGGGTTCTCCAGGAGCAGGTATGGGTGAAGGTCCTCGAGGAGGCCGGATTCACCAGCGTCGCCGTGGAGGTGCTTCCGCCGAAGTCCGACGGGCCGCGGGCGGCGGGGACGTTGCTCGTGATCGCTGACCGGCAGAGGCGGCCTCCCCTCTCCCGCCCGCCTCGGAGGCGGGCGCCACGCCCACCCATTCCCGCCCCCTGACGGAACTGTCACACCGGAGCCCACCGCAGGCTGTGCCCGAGCCGCCCACCGTGAGGACCGCGGTGGTGAACCCTGCGTGGGGATCAGCCAGAGGCGACGTCACGTTCGTGGGCAACGGCCCACCTCCAGTACTCGGCCACCGTCCGATTCACTGCTTCCTCACCGGCGGCTCGCGGCCCGACCGGAGCGGTGAGACTCGGGTAGGAAGCCGGTGTGGTCTCCAGGAGGATGGCGTGAGTGCGTTGGCCGGGTACTCGGCCTGTGGCGAAGACGTAGGAGGTACCGGGCGACAGCGACGTCGCTCCCTGCTCGTTGCTGACGGTGACCGTGCCGTGCAGGCCGCCCTTGAAGCTTCGCTCGACCCGCACCTGGTAGAGGTCGGAGAGGATGCCGTCAATGTCGCGCTGCCCGGCACGGTTCACGACTTCACCGGCAAAGACGTCGTCCGCGGTCCCGGCGACCTGCCTGGCATCTTGCGCGTCGTACAGGGTCACCGCCTCGCCCGCGCTGGTCGCATCTGCCGCATCGGTGAGGCGGTAAACCCCCAGCATGGCTCCGGCAACGACCGCCGATCCGGCCACAGCGAGCGCCAGTCGGCGGCGAAACGAGCTCATGAGACTGCCTTTCAGCCCCACAGGGCACGGTAGTTCTTGCGGTCCCGTGCGGTGGGGGCGCCGTGGGAGGGCATGTCGAAAGTGTTCGGAGCCATCAACGAGCGGTAGAGGGCCGGGTTCTTGTGGCAGAACCCCAGGGCGGCCCCAACTCGTGCGCAGCGATCCTGCCGGCGTCATCAGCGGGGAACTGCACCCGATCGAGGCCGCGCCGCGACCACACTCTGTTGGCGTGAGCGCGTGCATCGTCGAACACGGACTCGTCTTCCCACGCGATCTCTCCGCTGTCCACAGAGGCGCGGCCCGTGAATCCCGCTGGCCGTTCATGCACTGCGCTGCGGCTGCCGCCCGGGCCGATGCGGAAGGCACAGTGACCACGGATAGAGCAAGCAGCGTCGCCATCAGCAGCACGACGCCCGGCCTGCGTCGAAGATGCCCTACGTCGTGCACAGGACGGGCAGCACTGCCTGGTCGAGGGCGAACGCTGGCAGAGGGGCGGGACCGAGGACGCACGACGCTCCGTTCGGAAAAAGGGGAGGAGAGGGAAGAGCGTTCGTAGCGGGCCCGCCACGGCTCAGTGATGCGCCGCGGGCCTGTACTCCCTCACCCAGATGAGGCGCACCTGACTGGCACGACAGGGCGGCACCATCTCTCACCCGTCGCCGTCACCACCGAACGCCCCTCCAGCACCGCAGGCTGTTCGACGAGCAGGAGGCCTTTCCCGTCGGGCCAGCACTTATGGAGAACGCCATCTGAGCTGACAGGACGCCTTGTTCGGGCGGGGCGGCAGCGCCGATGATCAGAGCATGAGACCAGAAGTCGTGACCTTCGTCGCCGACGGCCCGCTGCCTGACTGGGACGCCGAGGAGGAAGAGATAGATCGGCGTGCCGCCCAGCTCGAAGCGATCGGCAAGCCGGTGACAGAACAGGAAGCGGCTGCCCTCGTCACCTGCTTCGGCCCCGACGACTGCTATGGGGTCGCCTGGACACTCCTACACCTCATCGAGACGGGCCCCCACCCGGTCCTCACGACCAAGCCGGCCCTGGACGCCAACGAGTGGCACCACCGGCTCTACGACCGCGCCGTGTTCGCAGAGCCCAACCCCACACCTTGATGCATCAAAGACCCGCACTTGCCACAACGCCTGTCGCTGGCCGGCAGGAACGGCCGTAGCCGTTTCCACTCGGCATCACTCAGATCACCCGCCCCACATCTCCGTCAACGAGTCCGGCACGGTGCAGCCACATGATCGCCCGGACAGCACGTTGGCGATGCCTGCATGACGACCACCACCACGAGGGCGGCCTCGACCTCCACTAGCCCGATGCCCGGGCCCGGACTGGGCGTCCAGGCGCGCCACCGTGGCTGCGAGCGGGGCCGTCAGCGCCTGGGCAGCACGCGACGTCCGTTGGGAAGGAGCACTGCTGCGCCGCCCGGTGCGAGCTGGTCGCACACTTGGCTACCAGGCCCTCGATGCCCTACGCGGGCAGCTGCTCGAACCACACGAGCGTGATCTCGCGGGCACGGCCTGCAGCGGCGGCTGCACTCCGTGAAGGACGTCGAGCAGGGCCGCCCGCCGCTCTACTTACGGCCGGGCGCGCAGGTCCTGGCCGTCGAGTGTGAGGCAATCGAAGGCGACGAAGCCGGTGGGGCATCAGTGGCGCAGGTCGGTCAGGCGGCGGCTGCGACGGGAGGCGTACGAGCGCACGGCGCCCAAGCCGATCCGGCCCTCGCGCCAGATGACCGCCTTGCCGTTGAGGGCGGTGTCGACGGGGAGGTTCATGGCGGCGCTGGCAAGGTCCAGCCATTGCTCGGTGGCGTCCCAGCCGGCGCGGGTCTGGCCGCGGCCGGTATCGCGGCGCCGCAGTACGGCGGGGACCCCGTCGTACTCCAGACTGCAGGGTGTCTCATGAGACATGATCGGCTGCCGGCCATCTTGTGCAGCTATCGCTTCTGCCGTGCCAGAGCCGGGTCTTGTCTGGTCAACCACAGTGCGAGCGTGGCAATCAGTGCGCAGCCGGTCATGCCGAGGAAGAGCGGCATGACGGTGTGTCCGCCAGCGATGCCCATCAGGGGGGCGACGGCCGCGCCGAGGGCGCTTTGCAGTGTGCCGAGCACTGCCGAACCGGTACCGGCCGCGTGCGGTACGCGTGCCAGGGCAAGTGCGGGGGCGGTGGTGAAGACCTGCCCGAGGCCGAGGAAGCCGATGCCGACCAGGCCAAGGGCCCACACCCGGTTGAGGTTTCCGGTGGCGGTGACGAGCAGGGCGACGGCGCTCGACATCAGGAGCACGGCCAGTCCGGTGTTCAGCAGGAGCCGAGAGCCGTAGCGGGTGACGAGCCGGGCCGCGGCGGCACTGGAGACGGTGGCGGTGAGGGCGCCGGCGGAGAAGGCCATGGAGGCCTCGCCGACGCTGAAGCCCAGAACGTTCTGCAGCAGAAAGGGGGACGCGGCGATGTAACAGAACAGGGTGGCACTGGCGAAGCAGAAAGCAAATGTGTGGCCGAGATAGGGGCGGTCGGTCAGTACCGAGACGGCGGCCTTGAGCGTGGTCCGGATGCCGTCGGCGTGTCGGTGTTCGGCGGGCAGGCTCTCCGGAACGAGGAGCAGCGCGGCCAGGAACATGAGCGCGGTCGCGCCGGCCAGCACCCAGAAGACCGCGCGCCAACCGCCGGAGCCGTTCACTATTGCCCCGCCGGCCAGCGGCGCCACGATGGGGGCGATGCCGCCCAGGGCCATCAGCAGCCCGAAGATCCTCGTGGCGGTCGTGCCGGACGTGACGTCTGAGACCACGGCCCGGCCGACGACTACGGCTGCAGCCCCGCTGAATCCCATGAGGAATCGCAGGACGGTCAGGGGCTCGAGCGAGGGGGCGACGGCGCACAGCGCCGTGGCCAAGGTGCAGATGCCGGTTCCCAGGAGGATCGGCTTCCGGCGTCCGTACCGGTCGGAGAGGGGGCCGAGTACCAATTGGCCGGCGGCGAGCCCGAAGAGGAACGCGGTGAGGGTGAGTTGGATGCCGGCGGCGTCCGTGGACAGGTCCAGGGCCATGGCCGGAAAGCCCGGGAGGTACATGTCCGTAGACAGCGGGATCACGAAGGACAGCAACGCCAGGGTCGCGGTCAGGCGGCCTGGAGGGGACGCGGGCGCCGGGTTCGGCGCCGACGGGCCGGTTTGGGTGGGGGCAGGGGAGTTCACGGCCGCTCCAGAGGGAGGAAGGGGACAGCAGGCATGGTGACTATAGTTATATAGTTATAGGGAAAGGTAGAGTGAGAGAGTGACCAAGGGCAACGAACTCCATGACCATGCTCTGTTGAGCGAAGCGAGGCAGCTGACCCCCGCGGTCTATGCCCTCGCCCGTGTCCTGCGGCTGCGGGGGGTCGACGAGGCGGGGCTGCTTCCTCTACCGCCGTCGGACCTGGAGGTTCTGCGCTATGTGCTGGAATCCCCGGGTACAGGAACGGGTGAACTCGCGCGCGAACTCGGGCTGCATGGGAGCAACGCCAGCACCACCGTGCGGGGCCTGGTCGCCCAGGGGTTGATCCGGCGCGAGACCGATCCTCGCGACCGTCGAGCCGTTCAGCTGTATCCGACACTGGATGCCCAGCACGGCATGGCTCGGATCGAGAATGCCTGGGCCGCCTTGTTCGCCGATGCCCTGGCCGCGCTGCCCGCCGACGACCGTGCCGCACTCGCCGCCGCGATTCCCGCGCTGCGAGCACTCGGCTCCACTATGCGAGCCCTCCGCCGGGACTGACTGACAGTGCTCCGGCAGCGAGGAGAACTGCCGAAACTCCGACCCGGGGCCGGAACTTCGCCACAGAAGTACCGCTACTGCTGCGCGGTGAGGCACCTTCAGCCCAGCCCGATTGGTAAGCGGGGCACATTCTCGGCGAGGGCAACAGTGACGGGGTACTCCATCCCGCCAGCGTCCGTCCCCTCACCAAGGCACGCGCGGCGGACTGCTCCGGTCGATCACACCGTCCAGCTGTCCGGCCCGCCGCCCTGCCACTCGATCAGCCGTGAGCGCACGACGTCCATCTCGCCGTACTCCTGGAGCCCGGCCTCCTGCATGAACGCCGCCACATCCTGCACCGTGTCCCGGGGCTGCCGTCACGGGAACCCGGCACGTGAGAGCTCGACAAGCGGGGGATCACCGTCCGGGCGACTCCTTGCGCGTGCAATCCTTCCCATCCCGCCATACAGCCGGGCAAGCCGTGGGCCGTGACCTCCCGACTGTCCCGGCACGGCGGCAGCGAGTTCGTCTTCTTCCCTCCTCGTCGACCCCCTCGCACGTCGTCAACACGTCCGCCGGTACGGGAAGTCCGGCAGGTACGTCCGCCATTCCTGCCGGGTCAGTCCGCCGCGCGCCCGCGCGCACGCGCTGTCCGCGGCGCGCCCCGCCGTGACGGAGATGCCACGGACCGCGCCGCGCGAGGTCATGACGCGCAACTCATCGCCGTTGAAGCCGAGGGCGAGAACGGGGCCGCCCGTCCCCGCGTACCGGGCGCCGTCGAGCCGCGGCGTGTCCGTCTCCCAGACCTGGACGGAGCCTTCGGTGTCACTCGCGGCGACATAGCGGCTGTCCGCGGAGAAGGCCACGACCCGCTGCGACTCGCCCTCTCTCGGCCCGTCCTCCGCCAGGACGGCGAGGGCGCGGCGGGCCCGGCCGTCCCACAAAGTGAGCCTGCCGTTCTCATCGGCGACGGCGAGGAAGCGGCCGTCGGGGCTGAACGTGCCGGACACCAGCGAGTCCTCGCCGCGCAGCACGGGTCGCGAACGTCCGGTCCCGACATCGGTCATCCGGCCGTCCAGGGAGAGGAGTTCACGGCCGCCGGGTGCGAGGACGAGGCTGCCGGTGCCGGGACGCGCGGTGTGAAGCAACCGCGTACCACCCTGACCACCGCCGCCCGATCCACCGTTCCCCCCAGCGCGCCCCATACCGCCCTGCCCGCCGCCCGACCCGCCGTTCCCCCCAGCGCCCCGCGTGCCCAGCCGCCAGACGTCGACCTTCATGTCGTCGGCGTCCTGCATCCCGGTCGGCGAGCCCGCCGTCACGGGCGGTTCGCCGGCCCCGGGCAGGACGAGGCTGCCCACCTGCGACGCCAGGTCCGTCGGTGGCGCCTTCTCCTTGCCGTGCCGCAGGTCCCATCGGCGGATCCTCGTGCCCATGAGTTCCGCGACGCCGTAGGCGAGAGCGGCGCTGTCGGGGGAGAAGGCCAGGGCCGGACCACCGCAGTCCGCGCACACCCGCCCCGGCAGCGTACGCAGAACCGTGCCGTCGCGACCGTCGCGCAGCCGGAACTCCCCTGCGCCGGAACGGCGTTCGAGGGTGATCAGCGTGCGCCCGTCCGGGCTGAAACGGGCTTCCTCGATGCCGGGCGGCCGCCGCGTTCCGCGCGGCCCCGCCAGGGCGTCGCGGACGTCGAGGGTGCGGACCACTCGGGTGCTCACCTGTACGCGGACCGCTTCGGCCCTCTCGTCCAGGCGCACCCCGCTCGCCGTGAGCTCGCTCGCCGGGTGCCGCAGCAGCGGAGCCCCCGGGTCGGCGGTGCGCCACAGGACCACCTCCTTGTCCCCGAGGGCGACCCCCAGGGTGCCGTCCGCGCTGAGGTCCACGTCCGGTTCGTACGCACCGGGCAGCTTGAGCCGGCGTCGCTCCTGCCCCGTCCGTACATCCCAGGTCCGCACGCCCCCTTCCACGGGGACGACCAGCGACCGCCCGTCCGGTGCGAAGGCAGCCTCCTCAGCCGCGCAGAAGGACCGGTCGAGAGCGCGAGGCCAGGTTCTGGGCAGGTCCTGGCCCGTCCGCACGTCGCGGACGAGGAGCGGGCCCGACTCAGCCCTGCACGTCGCGAGGAGCCGGTCGTCCTGGCTCATGGCGGAGAACGGCGCACCGGCCTCCACACCCCGGATCCGTGTGACGACTGTGTGCCGCCGTACGTCCCACACCTGGACCTCGCCCCGCGCCTCGTGCTGGACGATGAACAGCCGCCCGCTGGGCGCGAACCTGCCGTCCGTCCCCGAGCCCGTGCCGCCTCCCAGTGGCCGGCCCAGGGCGCGTTCGCCCCGCAGATCCCAGATCCGGAACCCGTGCCGGGTCGCCCGTGCGATCAGGCGCCCGTCCGCGCTGACGTCCGCGTCATAGCCGGAGGGGTCGTCGAAGGTGCCCGGCCTGTTGTACGTACCGATCCGCCGCCCGCCGTCCAGTGCCCAGCGCGTCACCCGGCGTCCGGTGGAACTGGTCAGGGTGCGTCCGTCCGCACTCAGGAGCCTTGCCGTCGCAGGCGCAGCCGCCGCACCGTCCCCGAAGAACGCGTCCCGTTCCCGCTGTGCGGCGGCGCTGCGCACCGCCTCTCTGGTCTCCGGGAGGTCCGCGATCCGCCAGGCGGCCACGCTCAGCCGCATCGAGGTGACCGGGTCGGAGGTGCGCAGCGTCTTCGCGACACCGGCGATCCGGCGTGCCTCTGCCTCGGCGTGCTGCCGATGGCCGTTCCTGCTCTGCTGCCAGGCCAGTGCGCCCGCGACCGTCGCGAGACAGACCAGCAGGGCGAGCGCGCCGAGGGGGACGCGGGTACGGCGGGCGGCCCGCGTACGCGCGCGTGCGCCCTGCTCCAGTGCGGCGATCCCGGCGCGCAGGAACTCGGCCTCCCGATCGGTGAGTTCACCTTCGCTACCCCCGCTGCCCCCGAACGCCTCCCTGGCCGCCCTGAGCCTCGCCCCCCGGTACAAAGATCCGGGGTCCCGGTCCAACTCCACCCAGACGCGGGTGGCTTCGGTCAGCGACCGGTGCAGGCGCAGCCGCTCTCTGTCCTCCTCGATCCAGGCCCGCAGGCGTGGCCAGGCGCCGATCAGTGCCTCGTGTGCGAGCTCCACGGAGGTGCCGTCGACGGTCAGGAGGCGTGCTGCGACCAGCCGTTCCAGGACGTCGGCACAGCCCGGCGGCAGGTCGGCGCGGTCGACGGGGCGCCGCGTGTCCGCCGTGCCGTCGCCCGGTGCCACCATCCGCAGCAGCAGCGTGCGCGCACGGGCGGTATCCGTCTCGCTCAGGCTCCCGTAGACGTCCTCGGCGGTGTGCGCGACGGCGCCGCGCACGCCTCCGATCGCCTCGTACGCCGCCTCGGTCAGCATTCTGCCGCTGCGCCTCCGCCAGACTTCGCGCAGCGCGTGGGCCATCAGCGGCAAGCCGCCTGGTTCGTCGACCACATCGGCGACGATTCTGGCGGTCAGGGCGCGTTCGACGACCAGGCGGCCGGCCACGGCCGGTCCGACGACGGCCTCGCGCAGACCGGTCGGCGACATCGGCCCGACCAGTACATGGGCCTCGCTCAACGCGGCGGCGAGCGGGCCGTGTTCGGCGCAGCGGCCGTAGAAGTCGGCGCGCACCGCGAGGAGTACGCGGAGCCGGGCGGCCGGGTCCCGTGCGGCGAGCAGTCCGTCGAGGAAGGCGTCGCGTTCGGCCGGGTCGCGGCAGAGCGAGAAGATCTCCTCGAACTGATCCACCACGAGCAGGGTGTCGCCCTCGCCGGCGGCCGGAGTCAGCAGCTGCCGGTGGGCGCGGTTCGGACGTTCCCCAGGGGTCAGGATGCGGATCGCCGCGGGGCGCGCGAGCCCGGTCGACTGCCGTAACGCAGGGATGAGTCCGGCCCGCAGCAGGGACGACTTGCCGCAGCCCGACGCACCGACCACCGCTGTCACGCGCCGCCGGGCCGTGAGGTCCACGAGGGAGGCCACGAGGTCGTCGCGGCCGTAGAAGCGGTCCTCGTCGCCGGTGCCGAACCGGGCGAGGCCCGGGTAGGGCGACTCGCCTTCGTCCGTCCCGTGTTCGGCGTCCTCGGCCACCGTCTCGTACCAGCGGCGCTCCCACTCCTCCGGGTCCCCGCCGCACGCGGTGACGTAGGCGCGCAGCACCGGCAGCGTCGGCAGCCGCTCGCCCGCGGCGGCCGCGGAGAGGGTGGGCGCCGAGTAGGGGACACGCTGCGCCATCGTGCGGTACGTGGGGCTGCCGGCCTCGGCCCGGAGCTTGCGGAGCCCGTGTGCCAGGCGCGGGATTGGGCCCGCCGTCGGCTCCAGCGGTTTCTCGCGACGTCCCACCCGACACGCCCCTCCCGACCGCCCGGCCGGCACCCCGGGCGGCACTCCTTCGGTACTCGCCGGTGCGCCTCGGTGCTCACCGAGGCGCACCGGGGCCGCGGCCAAGATCGTGAACCACGCTAGCAATTGATTGATGCGGCGGAACAGGGCTGCCCATCAATTCGTGCGCCGCTGGACTCGACCGTCGGAGCCCGCTCCCGGGCCCTTCCGGTCCTGTCCGTCGCACGCCCACAGGAGTACGCCATCACCACCACCTCCCGGCCCTCCCGTCCGTTACCCGCACTGCGAGCGCCGCGGGGCTGCGGCACGGACTTCCGCTCGCCGAAGGTCCGCGGGAGAGCGGTGTCCGCCGCTCTTCCCGGGCTCGTCCTGACGCTCGGTCTCGGCCTGTGGGGGATCCGGCGGGACGGCACCCTGTGGCTGGACGAGATGGCGACCTACGAGGCCTCGCGGCGCGGCATCGGGGAGCTGTGGCTCACACTCGGCAACGTCGACGCCGTGCACGGGCTCTACTACCTGCTGATGCACGTACTGTTCGCGCTCACCGGCGACGCTGATCCGCTGCTGGTCCTGCGCATCCCGTCCGTCCTGGTCATGGGGGCCGCCGCCGCAGGGGTGGCGCTGCTGGGCAGGAGGCTCGCGGGAGCGCGGGCGGGAGCACTCGCCGGTGTCGTGTTCGCCTTGATCCCGCCGGTCCAGCGTTTCGCCCAGGAGGGCCGCTCGTACGCTGTGGTCTGCGCTCTCGTCGTCTGGGCGACCTGCGCGCTGGTGGATGGTGTGACCGCGTCGGGAGGTCGGGCGGCCCAGGTGGCTGGCGTGACCGCGCCCGGGAGCCGGGCGTCACACGTGGACGCCGTGACGACGCCCAAGGGCCGGGCATCACAGGTGGACGCCCTTCCTAGGTCGGCACGCCGAGCGCGGCGCGCGTGGTTCCGGTACGGGGTGTTGATGCTGGCCGCGTGTCTGCTGCACGAGTTCGCCGTGTTCGCGCTGGCCGGGCACGCTCTGATGGTGCCGCGTGCCGCACGGCGGCGGTGGATCGTCGCCGCGGTGGCCGTGTGCACGGCACTCGCTCCGCTCGTGGTGGTGAGTCAGAGGCAGCAGGCACAGGTGGCCTGGCTCCGATTCGATTCCGGCATGTACGCGCAGACGCTCGTCGTCTGCCTGCTGGGAGCGGTTTGTGCCGTGCTCCTCGGCAGGCGTGCCCACGGGTGGGCGGAGCCTCCGACCGGGCTCGTCCGCGTGGCGTTGCCGCTGCTGGTCGCGCCGATCGCGCTGCTGATGCTCCTCACTCCGCTCAAGCCGCTCTTCGTGGAACGCTACGTCCTGTACTGCTGGTGCGGGCTCGCCCTGCTCGTCGGAGGTCTCATCGACCGGTTGCTGCGGGGTCGCCCATGGCACGGCGCCGTCGCCCTGGTGGCCGCCGCGGCCGCTGTCGCCGCGCTGTTCCCCCAGGCGCAGCACCTGCGGGAACCCGCGCACCGCAGCGGCAACGCCGACGCCACCGCCACGGCACGGGCCATCCGGGAGGCAGGCCGGCCCGGGGACGCGGTGGTGTACCTGCCGAGGCACCACCGCGGGTGGGTACTGCCTACTCCGGGCACCGTGGCGGGGCTGCGTGACATCGCCTTGGACAGCGGCCCGGATGCCTCCCACACCTTGTACGGAGTCGAGGCGTCCGCCCGTGTCATCCGCGACCGCATGGCCGCGGAGCCGCGGATCGTCTTCGTCACCGACCCGTCCGGAGGGACCGCCGGGGCGAACGACCGGGAGGCCGTGAAACTCGGCGTCATCCAGAGCCGGTTCGAGAAGTGCCGGACGGTGCCGAACCGCGGACCGCGCATCACCTTGTACGCACGCCCCGGCAGATGTTGACGCTCAACTCTGCGCTGTGCGGCCCTTGATGCGGTGCGGCCCGGCACGCCCACCAGAAAACGGTTTGCCACAGAGGCTGCGGGTGGATAGACGTGGCGCCCAGGCCCCTGCCACGAGGGTGGGGGTGCGAAGGTAAGGGAAGAGGCGAGCCGGTGCTTCCAGAGAGCAATGCGCTTGCGTCCTCTCATGGCACAGATCGCGTGTGTCCCACGGTTAGGGGAAGACAGTTGGACCTCTTCGAGAGGGCGCAGGATGTGGACAGTCGAGAGGCCCTGGCCAGGTTTCTCCAGGAAGCTGTTGCAGACCTGTCTGAAAATGAGGCGGCCTGGGAGAACGTGACACTGGCAGACTTCCTGGAGGCCTGGGGCGCCTGGTTGCAAGCCGTGCCTCAGTGGTGCGCCAACCGGGGTGAGCCCGTACCGGACAGCCCAAGCTGGAACTTGGTGGCCCAGATGGTCATGGCGGGCCGCATCTACGAGTGACATGGCCTCGCCGCCAGAGCAGTGACGCAAGTAGGGGAAGACAGCGTGGCGTTGGCCCATCGCGAGCAGTCCGCGGTCCTGGTTGAGCGGTACTTGCTCTGGCTGCAGGATGGCGAGGGGGACTTCATCGACGACTGACCTGAGGGTGAGCGAGGGTTGGTTGTGGGAGAGCGCGGGCGGCGGGGCCAGGTAGGAGGGGGAAGATGGGCAGGGTCACTCCATGAGCATCATCTTGATCCTTGTGCCTGTCCTAGTTGGGCTCTGGTGTTACCCACTGTTCGCCGGAAGATGGTGGCGCAGTCCCGTCTGGTTCGCCGTGACTGCCGTGTTCCTTCTGCTGGGGACTGGGATCACATACCTCATCGGCGCCTTGGCCGGTGGGCTGGACACGGCAGAGGAATGCCACAGCGCAGGCCAGGCCTACGACTCGGCGTACCGCGGGGAACACTTCCGCGAATTCGGACAGTGGTACCCGCTGCACGAAAAATGCCACGCGGGTTACGACCTGGTCCCGGCCTGGGTGAACCCCACCCTGGCGGCCCTCCCCACCCTGGCCGTCGTCTCCTTGGCGTACTGCGTACGACTGGCCGTCATCAATCGCCGCACCAAGAAGAAGGACGCCTCGTGAACCATGTGAGTGGGCACCGTGTGCTTGGCGCCGCCAGCAGCACGAACACATCGTCTCGAACGCCAAGGCCCCCTCGCCATGCGAGAGCAGGTCGCGCACATCCGTGATGACAGCGTCCAAGGTCAGCGGAGAGTCACCCAGAAGCGCAGCCACACGCGCTCGATACGACAGGCTCACGAGCCAGTGGGGTCCGGGTGTGTCAGCGGTGGGTGAGCCAGAAGACGATGAGGGTGATCAGGCCGCTGCCGCTGCCGAAGCAGATACCGCGCAGCAGCTGGCTGAGTGCGGTACGGCGGCAGGCGCGAGCCCAGCCGCGGAGGCGGCGGCCGGAGCGGGCGAGCGCGCGGCCGGGGCGCGATCATGCAGGGGGCGCCGTCGTCGGCGAGGCGGTCTACTTTCATCTCCAAACCGCCGGTGAGCGGCTTCGCGCTGCTCGGTCAGAGAGGTGTGGTGAAGGTGGAGGCAGTATGCGGTGGCCGGTGCCTGCGGCCAGCTGCCACCGGAACTGTGCGGGTTCCGGGTGCTGTCCGGCCAGGTGAAGGAGCGAGGCGAACACGGCGGCCCCCTCGTCGTCGAGGTTGTCCTCTTCGACCGGCACGTCGGGGTCACCTTGGGCGAGCCGGTCGACGTGAGGGGCGGCGTGCGGCGTGTTGAGCATCCACCGGGCGGTTACCGTCCGCCGCTGCCCGGCCTGAGCCGCGCGCCGGATCGGCCGGGACCCACAGGTTTTGACAGGAGTGGCGCTGGAGAAGCCCGAACAACTTGGTGTGCGGGGCCGACGGAACCGGGTAACGTCTTGGTCATGTTCCTCCCGACGCCGATTTACGAGTGAGAGCGTGACGGGCTCCTGCTGACGTCCTTCGTCGAGGCCGCGCCCGTCCCCACCGATGAATCCTTTGGCATTTCACACCATTTCGGGAGAACCCGTGAGCAAGAACATCAACAACCCTGTGGGCATGGGCGGCGGCAAGCGCAAGAGGCTGTCCCGCGCCGAGCGGCAGAACAACGGTCCGCACCGGAACCTCGACCGCCAGGGTGCCGCCGATCAGAAGGCGGAGCTGGTGCGCAAGATGCGGGAGAAGGTCGGCGCGGCCGAGGGCGACGCCGGGCAGGCGAGCGACGGCACCGTACAGAACTGACGCACCGCCGCCGCGAGGCGGCACCGCACGGGGGAGGGCCCGGATCGCGACGCGCGGTCCGGGCCCTGCTGGCCTACCGGGCCGGCTGGTCCCGTTCAGTTCGACGGAACACGCGCAGGGCGGTGGGCTGCATTCCGGAGTTCCGGAGGAAGTCGCCCACCGCCCTACGTCTGCTCGACCCGGCGCACCCCGAAAGTCGAGGAACAGTCCTCGTCTCCCACAGTTACGACGCTCAGGGCGACCCCTTCAGCCGCGATGCGCCTGATGGACGCTGACGGCATAGCCGCCGCCCTCGTAGGGGTGGGCGTCCCATGTGGCGAAGCGGTCGACGAAGGTGAGGCCGGCCGTGGCGCAGTGGGCGTCGTACTCCGGCAGGGTCAGGGTGGGGGACACCGGCAGGTGCGCTTCGTCCAGGCCGAATCCGGCGACCATGATGCCGCCCGGGCGCAGGCTCCGGGCCAGGCGGCTGACCACCGCGGCCTCCGTGCCCGCGGCGAGGAGCGGGAAGATGTTGCCGGCGGCCACCACGAGGTCGAAGTCCGCGCCACCGGGAAGTTCAGCCGGGTCGAACGTGGCCAGGTCGGCCTGGATCCAGGGCAGGTGGGGTGCCTGTTTGCGCGCCACGGCCAGCATGGAAGCGTCGAGGTCGACTCCGACGCAGTCATACCCGAGCTCCGCCAGCCGGATCATGACCCGGCCGGTACCGCACCCGGCATCCAGCACCCTTGCTCCGGCGGGCACCAGCGTGGCGCACAGCTGGGCCTCACCGTGCATATCCCTGCCGCTGCCGGCCAGGGCGGCAAACCGGGCGGCGTAGTCCTCTCCGGACGTCCCACCGGTCAACTCTTCCCAACGGCTCATGACCGACAGCGTAGGCGAGCAGCAAGAGTGCTCGCTCCCGGCCCGGCTCCGAGCAACGGTGTCGCGCTGTCGCTGCCCAAGGGCCTCGTGGCTCAGACGATTGAGCGGAGCCCTGCACTCGCCCAGCCGCTCAAGGGGAAAGGGCTGCCCCGACGCTCCGGCAAGCCCGTATCTACGGCAGCCACTGTCCCGGGCATTGCCGGCGCCGCATGGACGGCAAGCAAGGTGACCCCGTCGGGGGAGCCCTGGCTGCAACCACCGCCGTCGCTGCCCCTCAGCCGCATCAAGTCACAGCCACTCCTAACTGCCGAGCATCGAGCCCCCGCCTGGGGCACCGCGAAGGCCCCGCAAACCCTCATGGCCTTTACTTGAAAGTTCAAGGCCAGTAGGGTGTCCGCCATGAGCCAGAGCGGCCCGCGCCGTCCCCGCACCGGCCGGGGCATGACGACGCGGACGGTACGACCCCGGGGGCGCGCCGTCCGCATGGCGCTGCTCGCCCTGATCTTCGTCTTCCTGGCTCCCCTGTTCGGGATCGACGGGGCGACAGGTTCCGCTTCTGTCGGAACGGAAACCGAACGCCGCGCGACCGCGACCGCCACCGCCGTCTCCGTCGTGCCTCGGGCCGATTCCCCGGCCGAGGACCGCGGCTGCCACGACGGGCAGCCGACGGATCCGAGGGGCGAGGTGGTGCCGTGTCCCGACCCGCCGGGGTCGCACATCCCCAGGGCGACGTCCACGCCGCCGGCTCCTCCGCACGTCGTCCCGGCCCTCGCCGGAACCTCGCATCAGGACGTCACGTCGGTCGACCTGTACGGAATCCAGATCATCAGAACGTAGACGGGTCTCTCCACCCGCAAGCCGACAGCTCCCGACAGTGCCCGAGCGCTGGTCGGCGTTGCTTCGCTGCGCCTTCGGGAGCAGCAGCCTCACGTACGGCCTTCCCTACAGGAGAGACACCCATGTCCGTTTTCACCAGTAACAGCACACACACCAACGCCACGTCCCCGAACGACGCCACCGCCCTTCCCGCGCCTTCCCGGTCCGGCAGTGACCTCGGGCTCCTGCTGCTGCGCTGGACGGTCGGCCTGACCATGGCCGCCCACGGAACCCAGAAGCTCTTCGGCTGGTTCGACGGCGGCGGCCTGGACGGCGCCGCGGGATTCTTCGCGGGCAACGGTTACGAGGCCGCACACACCATGGCCGTGATCGCCGGGCTCACCGAGACCCTGTGCGGCCTCGGACTCGTCATGGGCCTGCTCACCCCGCTCGCCGCGGCGGGCGTCGTGGGCGTCATGCTCAACGTCGTCGCCGTCAAGTGGGGCGGCGGATTCTTCAGCCCCGCCGGCATCGAGTTCGAACTGCTGCTCCTCGCCGCCGCCGTGAGCCTGGCACTGACCGGACCCGGTAGGTTCGCGGCCGACCGGCTCCTCCCCGTACTGCGCGCACACCGGCTTTCCCACGGTGTCGCCGCCGTGGCACTCGGCGCCGTGACGGCCGGCATCGTTTTGGCGACCCTTCGCGCCTGAGATCCCCTAAGGGGTAAGGGGTCTTCTGGCGCAGCGCGGATCGGCGCCGGAAGACCCCCGAAGGTCCGCCGCGTGGGTCGTCCGCGTGCGTCCTCCGCAACGCCTGTCCCTATCCCTTTGGTCAAGCTGCCTGGGCCCCCGCTGCCCATGGCCATGGCTGGAACGGCCTTACGGGGCCTAACGAGTGACAGATCGTTCCCTCCACCCGTCGTTGGTGTTTACACAGCGGCGCACAGCTCAAGCTGGGTGCGGCCGGGCGCCAGGCTGCGCCGCATGGCCTCTCGCAGCGAGGGAACAGGAGACCCAGGCATGACGCAGGCGGCGGAGAACGCGACGGAGTCGGACCTTCCCGAGGAGTTGGTGGCCCTGCTGACCGGCCACCTTGATGTGCAGGCGGATGCCGGTGAGCTCTCCGGCAGGACGACGTTCGAGAGTCTCGGCCTGGACTCGCTGTCGCTGTTCGAGTTGGTGGTGGCGGCGGAGGAGGAGTACGGGATCGTCCTCCCCGAGAACACTCTGGACCTGCGCCCGTCCGCGACCCTGGGCGAGGCGGCTCGGGCGTTCGAGCATGCACGCTGAGATCGCGGTCACCGGACTGGGGCTGGTGACTCCGGCCGGGCACACGGCGGAGGCGAACTGGGCGGCCCTGTGCCGGGGGCGCTCGCTGACCGCGACGGACCCTGACCTGGCGGGGCTGCCGGTCGACTTCTCCTGCCGGGTGACGGACTTCGACGCCGAGAAGGAGCTGGGCCGGGCGTCGGCGCGGCGCCTGGACCGCTTCATCCAGTTCGCCCTCGTCGCCGCCCGGCGGGCCGTCGCCGACGCGGGTCTCGACCGTCGTACCTGGGAAGCGGAGCGGGTCGGTGTCGTACTGGGCGTGGGGTCGAACAGTTTGAGCTCCTACGTCACTGAGTTCGGGCACCTCGGCGCCGGGGTGCCGGAGCGGGTCTCGCCGCTCGCGCTGCCGCGCAGCGTGCCGAGCATGGCCGCGGGCGAGGTCGCCATTGACCTGGGCGTGCGCGGCCCCAACTTCACCACTGCCAGCGCCTGCGCGTCGGGCGCTACCGCGATCGGAGTCGCCAGGGACCTGCTGCGATCCGGTTCCTGCGACATCGTGCTGGCGGGCGGCAGCGAGTCGGCTCGCTCGCGCATGACGGCCACGTGCTTCACGCGGATGCGGGCACTGTCCCGGCGCAGGGCGGAACCGGCCCTGGCCAGCCGGCCGTTCGACGCGCAACGTGACGGCTTCGTCCTGGGTGAGGGCGCCGGCATCCTCGTCCTCGAACGCGCCTGCGCGGCTAGGGCCCGCCGGGCTCGCGTCCTGGCACTGCTGCGAGGTTACGGTGCCGGCGCCGACGCACACCATCCCGTAGCCCCGCACCCGCAGGGCGACGGCGCGGTTCACGCCATCCGCACCGCTCTCGCGGACGCCGGGTGCGGGCCGGGGGACGTCGGCCACGTCAACGCGCACGGTACGTCCACCCCGCTGAACGACGCGGCCGAGGCACGAGCCCTCACCCGCGTCTTCGGTGACGACGGGCCGCCGGTCACCGCGTCCAAGGGCGTGATCGGGCACGCCCTTGGGGCGTCCGGGGCGATTCAGGCGGCGTACACGGTTCTCGCGTTGCGCCATGCGGCTGTCCCTCCGGTGGCGAACTTCGAGGGCCAGGACGGAGACCACAAGCTGGACATCGTTGCCGGACATCCCCGCTCCACGCGCGGCGAGGCGGGGGTCAGTTGCTCCTTCGGCTTCGGCGGCCAGAACGCCGTTCTGTTGTTCACGGGTTCCTAGATGGACGCGGTGCGGCGCCGGGCCTGGCTGGTGGTGGTGAGCGCCCTGCTGGCGGCGGTGTGCGCGGGGACCCTGGCCCCGGTTGCCTTCTCGGCGCTGAGCACGGGCGGCGCGGTCGCGACGGACACGGAGGCGACGCGTGCCGGACGGCAGGCGGAACGGCTCGGCGTGCCCTCGCCCGATCTGCTGCTGGCCGTCTCACAGCGCACCGGCGGTGAACGCGGAGCCGCCGTCCGGGAAGGCACTGCGGCGATCACGGAAACGCTGGCCGGGCAGCGCGACGTCAAGACCGTGTGGTCGGCACAGACCACCGGTGACACATGGCTGCGCTCCAAGGACGGACGGACCCAGCTGGTCGCCGTGCGGCTGAAGGGCACGGAGAAGGAACGCAGACAGGTGGCGCCCGGTGTGGTGGCGGCGGCCCGCTCGGCAGCCCCGGGGATGCGGGTGGAGCCCAGCGGTGAGGTGTGGGCCAACCGGGAGATCGACGAGACCATCGAGCGCGATCTGGGCCGGGCCGAACTGCTGGCCGCGCCGGTACTCTTCATCGTCCTGGTCTTCGCCTACGGGTCCGTGGTGTCCGCGCTGCTGCCCGTCGTCGTGGCCGCGCTGGCCATCGGCTGCACCATCCCGGTCCTGGGCCTACTGGCTCAGGTGGCCGACGTGTCACGGGTCGCGGTGAACGCCGCCTCGGCGATCGGTTTCGGCCTGGCCGTCGACTACAGCCTCTTCCTGCTGGCCCGCGTACGGGAGGAGACCGGGCGGGGCGCGGACCTCCACACGGCGTTGGCGGCCGCCCGCCGCGCCAGCGGCCGTTCGATCGCATTCTCTGCCGCAGCCGTCACCGTATGCCTCGCCACCGCCTTGGTGGTGCCGGTGCCCATGCTGCGCGCACTGTCCCTGGCGGGCATGATCGTCACCGTACTGGCAGCGCTGGTCGCCCTGACCGTGCTGCCCGCCTGTCTGCGCCTGCTCGGCCCCCGGGCCCAGGCGTGGGACCCGCTGGTGCGGTGGCGGCGTGCCCGCACCGGGGACGTGAGTCGCTTCTGGCATCGCACGACGTCCACGGTGACCGCACGGCCCCTCCTGGCGGGCGGCCTGGCGGTGCTGCTCCTTGCCCTGCTGGCCCTGCCCTTCACCCACGCACAGCTCGGCGTTGTGGATGAACGCACGTTGCCTCCGACGGCTCCGGCCGCCGCCGCGGCCGAGCGCGTACGTGCCGAATTCACCGCGCCACCGGAGCGGCTCCTCACCGTGGTCGTCACCGGCCCGCGGGCGGCGGACGGCGGCCCGGCTTACGGCGACCGACTCACCCGTGTCCCGGGCATCACTGGCGTCCGCGTGGTGCGTGAGGCTCCGTCCGGTGAGGCCCTCGTGCTGCTGGCGGCCACGTCCGCCGCCCCCGGCACGCCGGAGGCGAACACAGTGGTGCGCACGGTACGACAAACCTCCGCCCCCGGAAGGGTGGCGGTGGGCGGGCGAGCCGCCGAGGTCGTCGACACGTCGGACGCCGTCCTCGGCGCCCTCCCGTGGTGCCTGTTTCTGCTGACGGTGGGGCTCCTGGCCCTCCTCGGTGCCTTCACCCGCACCCTGGTCGCCCCCCTGAAAGCCCTGATCGTGGCCGCCGCGAGCCTCGGGGCGAGCCTCGGCGCGCTCGTCGTTCTCTTCCAGGACGGCCACGGCAGCGCAGTACTCGGCCACTTCACGGCGACGGGAACGCTGGACGCCTCGATCCTGCTGTTCGTCCTGTTCATCACGCTCGCCCTGTCGGTGGACTACGAGGTCTTCCTGCTCGGCCGTATCCGGGAGGAGTACGACCGCTGCGGAGACAACCGCACCTCGATCATCGAGGGCGTCGCCCGCACCGGCCGGCTCATGACGTCCGCTGCGGCAGCCGTGGCGATTTCGACCGCGGCCATGGCCACCTCCCACGTCGCCCTGCTCAAGTTCATCGGCATCGGCGTCGCACTCGGCGCGCTCGTGGACGCCGTCTTGGTGCGCGGAGTCCTGGTGCCCGCCGTCATGGCGGCCCTCGGTCCCGCGAACTGGTGGGCTCCGGCCCGCATCAGGTCCCCGTTGTTGATCACTTCACCCGTGAAGAAAGGCGGAAGCTGATGCCGAAGCGTCAGGCGACGCATGACCGCACCCGGCAGTCGGAGGCCGCCGGCCCACGGGTGGTGGCGATCCAGACGGCTTTCCCGCCGTATCAATACCGGCAGGAGGAGATTCTGGCCGCCCTGGCCCGCACGACGCTGCTGGCGTCCGAGACGGGCGCTCTGGTACTCCGAAAGATCCACGCCAACTCGGGTGTGGAGACCCGCTCGCTGTCCCTGCCGTTGGACAAGCTCGTCGATCTCGCCCACCGGGAGGACTTCACCGAGCAGAACCGCATCTGGCTCGACACCGCCATGGATCTCGGGGAACAGGCACTGATCGGCGCGCTCCGCACCGCAGGCGTCCAGCCCGAGGAGGTCGACGCGGTGATCAGCACCACCGTCACCGGCCTTGCCGTGCCGTCGCTGGAGGCTCGGCTCGCCCACCGGGTCGGGCTACGGCCGGACGTCAAACGCATCCCGCTGTTCGGCAACGGCTGTGCCGGAGGCGCCGCAGGTCTGGCCCGGCTCCACGACTATCTACTGGCCCATCCCGGCCAAGTGGCCGTCCTGCTCGCCGTGGAACTGTGCACACTGGCGCACCAGCGCACGGACGGCTCCGTGGCGAACATCGTCGCCGGCAGCCTCTTCGGGGACGGTGCGGCCGCCGTCGTGGCCTTCGGAGCCCGGCGGGGCGGCTGCCCCGCCGCCGGGCCTGAACTGGTGGATACCCACAGCCTGCTGGTCCCCGGCACCGAGGACGTCCTCGGCTGGGACATCGGCTCCCACGGCTTCAGGATCCTGTTGTCGCCCGAGGTTCCGACGCTCACCGAGAAGCACTTGCCCACGGCCGTCCAAGGGCTCCTCGCGCGGCACGCACTGGCGCCGGACCAGATCACGAGCTGGATCATCCACGGTGGCGGACCGAAGGTCTTCACCGGTGTGCAGCGGGCCCTGGGCCTGCAGCCCGGCGCCTTGGACCTCACCCGGCGGTCCGTGGCCGAGCGGGGCAATCTCTCGTCCGTCTCCGTACTGGACATCCTGCACGCGGCCATGGAAACACCGCCCCCCGCGGACGCCCCTGGCCTGGTCGCCGCCATGGGGCCGGGGTTCGCCATCGAACTGGTCCTCCTCCGCTGGTAGGGGCCGCCCGCCGCCACCGAAAACCTGCCGACCGCCCTGACAAGAAAGGTGCCACGGACGGTGCCCGCCATGCCCGCAGACGTACGCATCCTGATCGACCTCGAACCGGTGGTCGCCGACGCTCTCGACACACATTTCCGGACCACCGTCGACTGGTACCCGCACCAGTACGTCCCGTGGGGCCAGGGCCGTGACTACGACGGTCTCCTCGAAGGAGAGCCGTGGGACTCCTCCCAGCAGAAACTGAAGGCGACCGCTCGGGACGGCCTTGTCTACATGCTGCTCACCGAAGAAAACCTGCCCAGTTACCACCGGGTGATCGGGGAAATGCTGTCGCTCGACGGCCCTTGGGGTGTCTGGGTCAATCGATGGACCATGGAAGAGGCCAGGCACGGCACCGCCATCCGTGACTACCTCGTGGTCACCCGCAGCGCCGATCCGGTGCTTCTGGAGGACGCCCGCGCCGCGCATGTGCAGCACGGCTACGAGATCGACTACCGCGGCGACCTCATCGCCTCTCTGGTCTACGTCACCATCCAGGAACTCGGCACCCGCGTCAGCTACCAGGGCATTCGCCGACTGTGCGACGAGCCGGTGTGCGGGGCTCTGATGCAGCGCATCGCCCACGACGAGAACCGGCACATGCTCTTCTACCGGACCGTCCTCCAGGCATGTATGCGCATGCACCCCGACCGAACGCTTCAGGCTGTGGCCACAGTCCTCAAGACATTCCGTCCACCCGGCCACGCCGCACCCGGCTTCGGCCGACTGGTCAGCTCCCTGGCCAGGTCGGGCATCCTCTCACCGGAGACCTACTACAAGGACATCGCCCTTCCCTTCGTCCGCATGCTCGGCGCTCTCGACACCTCCGGACTCACCCCGGTCGGACAGCACGCCCAAGAGGAGATCGCCGCGCACATGGACGAATCAGAGGACCGTGCCGGCAGATACCGCGCCCTGGCCGAACGCCTCAACCGGCTCGCGAACGCGTAAGACGCAGATTCCGCTGTCCGCGAGTGAGAAGGACGATCCGACATGGCCCTGGGGCGTAGCCGGACCCATATAGGCGGGCTATAGGCGGCGTTTGATGCCGTCCGGCAGCGTGATGATGGTCGTGTAATGGTGTGCGGGTCCGACGCTACTTGAGCATGTCGGCCGCCTCCACCCGGTGAAGGTGCATCACCACGTCGTGGGTCTTCGCGAGCCGGATCTGTGCGGCGTTGCCGTTCCAGGGGTAGCTGGCGCCGATGTTCTTGACGGTGCGTGACTCGGTGAGCCAGGTGCGGGCCGGGGCGGGGGTGTTGCGCAGGTCCACCATGAAGTCGCGGTGGCGTACCCGGTCCAGGGTGTGCTCGGAGGTGCCGGGTGCGGACGGGCCGACGGTGAAGCGGTGGACGCCGCCGTCCTGGCCCAAGGCGTTGAACGAGCCCTGGTCGAAGGTGAGGCCGACACTCAGGTAGTGGCGGCCCAACTGTTCGCGAAGGAAGTCGCCCTGGACCTTCGGATGTGTATTGGGGACGTACGTTTTGAGGGCGATGTGGCTGTTGTGGGCGGAGAGCAGGATCTTGTCGCCGGTCTTCCGCTGCCACCAGGTGACGTTCTGTGCCATGACCTGGTCGCGGTAGCGCATGGCGTCAAGGGTGTCCTGCGGGTTGTCCCAGTCAAAGGCGTACATGGTGGTCATCTGGTGGATCGCGGTGGCGTGCTGGACGGCCCAGGCGTGTCCGTCGGCGTCCTTGCCGGGCCGCTCTTTGAGCAGGTCCAGTGCGCGGCCGGTCCGTTTGGCGAGCTCCTTGCGTTCGGCCAGCGGCTTCGACAGGTAGTCATTGACGTACGTTTCGGCGTCGGTGGTGGGTCGCAGGCCCCGGTACAGCTCGGTGAGCCGCGGGCCGAGTTCGGGCCGGGCCGCGGCCGCGTAGGCGTTCACCTTGTCGTACAACTCGGCTCCGGCGAACCCGTTGTCGTCGCCGACGAAGCGGAGGGGGTCCTTGGGGTGCTTGACGTTGTACGCGCGCATCCACTGGAGCAGATCGCGGTACTCGGCGTTGTTCCAGAACTGGTAGGTGCCCTGGAACTCCTCGTCCATGATCTGCTTCAAGTCGCCCTCGCCGCGGGTGAGGTAGGCGTCGAGCCGCAGTCCGGTGCTCCAGGGGGCTTCGAGGGCGAAGGCCCGGAAGCCCTTCTTCTCGACCAGGTACCGCAAGACTCGGTGCTTGAGGGTGAAGAACTCGTGCGAGCCGTGGGTGGCCTCGCCCAGGCCCACCACCCGGGCGTCGCCAACCATCCGGCCGAACGGGCCGAGGTCGGCCAGGCCACCGCGCGGCTCGGTGGTGCGCAGTGGGTGGGCCACCCGGTCAAGGGCCGCCTCCGGGGAGCGGAAGGCGGCGGGCACGGCTTTATGCGGGCTGGCGGGCGCGGCGGCGTCGGCGGAGACCGATGCGGCGGCGGAGGCGGGCGGAGTGGCAGCGGAGGCGGCCGGGACGACGGCCAGGGCGGCACCGAGCGGGACGAGGAGGGCGGCGAGCAGGGCCTTGTGTGTTCTCATGCGCCCAACTCTTGCCGGGCGGGCATGCCTTGGACCATCCAGTGCGCCCCCCAAACCACCCGGGAGTTAGCTCCACCCATTCAGAGACGGAAACCAGGACCCTGGTCCTGCTCTTGGTCCTGGTCCTGGTCCTGGTCCTGGTCCCGGTCCCGGTCCTGGTCCTGGTCCTCCAGGATGGGTGGCCCAGCGCCGCCGTGAGGGGTGCGTAGACGGTGGAGGGCAGGCCACCCGCCAGAGTGACGACAGTCAGCAAGCCCGGCGATCGCCGAGACGAGCAGGGTGGCCGAGAACGCGGCTGTCGTCGTTCCGGCCGACCAGCCGGTAGAGGCGGTGCCCAGGTCGGTCACGAGCCGCAGCAGCCGCCCGCCGGGGCCTGTTCGGCAGGGGCTCCGGCCGGGGCGGGGGCGCCGAGCTGGACGGGCTGCGGCACGGGCGCGCAGCAGCCGCCGTCCTCGGCCTGAGCGGTGTCGGGGGTGTCGAAGAGGCCGGCGCCGCCGCACACTCCGGTCTCGGGCAGGGTGAGTTCGACGCGGTCGGCCGAGTCGAGGTCGCCGGCGATGGCGGCTGCGACGGAGCGGACCTGCTCGTAACCGGTCATGGCCAGGAACGTGGGGGCGCGGCCGTAGGACTTCATGCCGACCAGGTACACGCCCTGTTCGGGGTGGGAGAGCTCGCGGTGGCCGTGGGGGTAGACGGTGCCGCAGGAGTGCTGGTTGGGGTCGATGAGGGGCGCCAGGTCGACCGGTGCCTGGAGGCGCTCGTCGAGGTCCAGGCGCAGCTCGGAGAGGAAGGACAGGTTCGGGCGGAAGCCGGTCAGGACGATGACCTCGTCGACCGGGTCCAGGCGGCGCCCGTCGTCGCCGATCAGGATGAGGCGGCCGTAGGCGTCGGGCTCGATCGCCTCGGTGCGGAAGCCGGTGACCGCGTCCGCGTGGCCTTCGTCGACGGCGGCCTCGGCGGTGAGGCCGAGGGCGCCGCGTGCCGGGAGCTGGTCGGCTTCTCCGCCGCCGAAGGTGGAGCCGGAGATGCCCCGGCGGAGTACCCACACTCCCTTCGTTCCCGCGCCGTCGTCGGACGTGGCGAGGTCGGCGAGGTAGGCAAGGGCGGTGAAGGCGGAGGCGCCGGAGCCGATGACGGCGGTGCGCTTGCCGGCGTAGCGGGCGCGGACGGTGGGGTCCTTGAGGTCGGGGACGCGGTAGGTGATGCGGTCGCTCGCCGTCTTCTCGCCGAGGGCGGGAAGTCCGTTGCCGCCGGCCGTTCCTGGCGTGGCCCAGGTGCCGGAGGCGTCGATGATCGCGCGGGCGAAGAGGCGCTCCTCGCGGCCGTCGGCGCCGGTGACGTGTACGACGAACGGCTGCTGCTCACGGTCGGCGCCCACGCTGCGGTCCCGGCCCTTGCGCGAGACGCCGGTGACGGTGGCGTTGAGGCGGACGTGGTCGCCGAGGGCTTCGGCGAGCGGCTGGAGGTAGAGGTCGGCCCAGTCGCCGCCGGAGGGGTAGGTGGCCGGGTCGGGTCGCATCCAGCCGGTGGGGGAGAGGAGCTTTTCGGCGGCCGGGTCGACCACCTCGCCCCAGGTGGAGAACAACCGGACGTGCGACCACTCGCGCACCGCGGTGCCGGCGGTGGGCCCGGCCTCCAGGACGAGGGGCTCGATGCCCTGGTCGATGAGGTGGGCTGCGGCGGCGAGGCCGATGGGTCCGGCTCCGATCACGACGACGGGCAGCTCGGTGGTGGCGGGCGCGGTCACGGCGACTCCTTGCGTGTTTCGACATCTGTCGATGGCTTGTGCAGTCAGGGTGGCACCTGATTCGACACACGTCAACATAGACAGATGTCGATGCTAGGGGGCTGTTCGTGCAGCGCGTCGACGCAGTGGTGATCGGGGGCGTCGGATGGGCCGGGCGGCTCGTGGCCGCCCGGCCTGCGGCGGCCCTACGCTGTTCTCGCCTGCCGGGTTCCGCGCCCTGTCGGAGCTACGTCCGCAAGGCGCCGGCCGCCGCCGGACTCTGAACATCCCCGGCCGCCGCCGGACTCTGAACATCCCCGGAGGGGGCCCGGCTGCCGGACGCCCCTCCCTCTCTGCTTCGACATGTGTCAACATAGATGCATGTCGAATGCCAAGGCGCTGCTGCTCGAACCCGACGGTCAGGGCGTCGTGCCATGCTGCCCGCCGCTGACCGAACGCCCGATGAATGCCGAAGAGGCCGAGCGCGCCGCGCGGATGTTCAAGGCGCTCGGTGACCCCGTGCGGCTGCGGCTGTTCTCCGCTGTCGCCTCGCACGAGGGCGGCGAGGCGTGTGTGTGCGACATCTCTGATGTCGGCGTATCCCAGCCCACGGTGTCCCACCACCTGAAGAAGCTGAAGGAGGCGGGGCTGCTCACCTCCGAGCGGCGCGGCACATGGGTCTACTACCGGGTTGAACCGTCTGTGCTGGCCGCGATGAGCAAGCTGCTGACCACCACGCCAGCCACGGCCTGACAGTCAGCAGGGCTGTTGTCAGTGCAGAAGATCTGCGATCCGCCGTGCCGCCTCCCGCGCCGGGCGCCCGACGCCGATGAGGGTCGCGGAGGCGGGACCGGTCCAGTCGCCATAGCCGAGCAGGTGCAACCGGGGCTCGCCGAGAGCACGCGTGCCGTCAGTGGCGATGTGCCCGCGTGTGCCGCGTAGGTTCAGCGGGGCGAGATGAGCCAGAGCGGGTCGGAAGCCGGTACACCAGATCACCGCATCAGCGTCGGTGTGGCTGCCGTCGGACCACCGGACGCCGTCCGTGGTGAGGTTGGAGAACATCGGCTTCGCGTTGAGGAGCCCGGCGTCGCGGGCGGCGCGGACGGGCGGGACGGCGACGATGTCGCCGAGCGAGGCCACCCCTCCGCTGTCGATGCGGCCCTCCTCAAGCGCGCGGCGGCGGGCGGTGGCGACATCGAACAGGGCGCGGCCGTCGATGTCATCGGCGAGGAAGCGGGGCGGGCGCTGGGTCACCCAGGTCACCTCGACGTGGCTGTCCAGGGCGAGGTCGGCGGCGATCTGAGCGCCGGAGTTGCCGCCGCCGACCACGACGACACGCTGCCCGGCGAAGTCGGTCGGCGAGCGGTAGTTCACCGTGTGCAGCTGCCGCCCGGCGAAGAGGCCGCGGCCGGAGGCGGCGGGGACGGCGGGGACGAAGGGCCGCGACCAGCTGCCCGTCGCGCCGATGGCTGCCCGGGCCCGCCAGCTGCCGGTATCCCCTTCGATCAGGAGCCGGTTGCCGTCACGGCGTACGGCCTTCACGCGGGTCCCGTGCTGGACGGGCAGGTCGTAGCGCTTCTCGTAGTCGGTGAGGTAGTCGACCACATGCCCGGCGTCCGGGTACGTCTCGCCGCGCTGGGCGGGCATGAGGCGGCCGGGCAGCGAGGAGTGCTCCGCTGGGGAGAACAGGTGCAGGGAGTCCCACATGTGCTGCCAGGCCCCGCCCGGCGCCGGATCGGCGTCCAGGATGACGAAGTCGAGACCCTGGCGGCGCAGGTGGTAGCCGGCGGCGAGCCCTGCCTGACCGCCGCCGACCACCATCACATCCGTGTGCATCACGTCCGTGTACTGGGTCACCGTGCCGTCGTCACCGCGTCGGCTGCGAACTTCCTGCGCCAGGCGAGTGCGACGTACACCAGGCCGATCAGGACGGGTACTTCGATGAGCGGTCCGACGACTCCGGACAGCGCCTGCCCGGAGGTGACGCCGAAGGTCGCGATGGCTACCGCGATGGCCAGTTCGAAGTTGTTGCCCGCTGCGGTGAACGCCAGCGTCGTGGTGCGGTCGTAGGCCAGCCCGAGGCCCTTGCCGAGGAGGAAGGTGCCGAAGAACATGATCGCGAAGTAGACCAGCAGCGGCAGCGCGATGCGGGCCACGTCCAGCGGCTGCGAGGTGATGGTCTTGCCCTGCAGGGCGAAGAGGATGACGATCGTGAACAGCAGCCCGTAGAGCGCCCACGGGCCGATCTTCGGCAGGAACTTCGCCTCGTAGTTCTCGTGGCCCATCCTCTGTTCGCCGAGGCGGCGGGTGAGGAAGCCGGCCAGCAGCGGGATGCCGAGGAAGATGACGACGTTCAGCGCGATGTGCCAGACGGACACGTCCAGCCCCTGGCCGTCGCCGAGGTTCATCCAGCGCGGCAGCAGGTCGAGGTAGAACCAGCCGAGCAGGCCGAACGCGAGTACCTGGAAGACGCTGTTGAGCGCGACGAGTACGGCTGCGGCCTCGCGGTCGCCGCAGGCGAGGTCGTTCCAGATGATGACCATGGCGATGCAGCGGGCAAGGCCGACGATGATCAGGCCGGTGCGGTACTCGGGAAGGTCCGGCAGGAAGATCCACGCGAGGGCGAACATGACCGCGGGGCCGACGATCCAGTTGATGACCAGCGACGAGACCAGCAGCTTGCGGTCGCTGGTGACCCGGTCGAGCTTGTCGTAGCGGACCTTGGCCAGGACCGGGTACATCATGACCAGCAGGCCGAGCGCGATCGGCAGGGAGATCCCGCCGATCTCGATCTTCGCGAGCGCGTCGTTCATGCCCGGGACGAGGCGGCCCAGGCCGAGACCGAGGGCCATGGCGAGCAGGATCCACACCGCGAGGTAGCGGTCGAGGGTGGAGAGCTTCCTGACGATCGAGTCGTCCCCGGCCGGGCCGGTGCCCTGAGGGGAGGCGGTGGTGGGCTCGGTGGAGGTCACGGGCAGGCCCTCTTGTTCTCGGCGGCACTGCGCGCGGAGGCGGCCAGGGCGGCGAACTGCTCGGACAAGCCGGCCAGAACCTCGGGCTTGAGCTTGTAGTACGTGAAGCGGCCGCACGGCTCGGTCTCCACCAGCCCGGCTTCGCGCAGCACCTTCAGGTGGTTGGACAGGTTGGTCTGCTTGGCTCCGGTCTCCTCGACCAGGTGCGTCGTGCAGAGCGTCTCGCGCGCCAGCAGGGTCACGATCTTCAGGCGGAGCGGATCGCCCAGTACCCGGATCACGTCAGGATCGACTGAAGTCAGCATGCGCTGATACTCTCACATCACCACCCGCTGATACCAGCGAGGGCTGAAGTCATTGGCGGCTGGGTTCCGCCATGCGACGAGAGAGAACATTCACCATGGCCGACAAGCCGTCCGTCCTTTTCGTCTGCGTCCACAACGCCGGCCGCTCCCAGATGGCCGCCGCGTGGCTGACCCACCTGGCCGGAGACCGCGTCGAGGTCCGCTCCGCCGGCTCCGCCCCCGGCGACCAGGTCAACCCGGCCGCCGTCGAGGCCATGGGCGAGGTCGGCATCGACATCTCCAACGAGACGCCGAAGATCCTCACGCTCGACGCGGTGAAGGAGTCCGACGTGTGCATCACCATGGGCTGCGGTGACACCTGCCCCGTCTTCCCCGGCAAGCGTTACCTGGACTGGCAGCTCGAGGACCCGGCCGGCCAGGGCGTCGAGGCCGTCCGCCCGATCCGCGACGAGATCAAGACGTTGGTCGAGGGACTGATCGCCGAGATCGCCCCGGCGGAGCCGGAGGCGACGGGCTGAGCGAGATACGCCACGCGAAGCCTGGGGCGACGACGTGAGCCGCGACCGGGGCATCGTCGTGGCCGGAGGCGGCGACACCGCACCGGCGCGGCCGCGGCACTGAATGCTGAGTGCTACTTGACTGCGCGGCAATCGGCATAGCCCGAGCGGACGCCGGAGCCGGACGCCGTGCTCATGCGCAGCGGTCTGTGGCGGTTTTCGGGTCCGGATGACCGTGTTAGGTGACCAGGGTCCACGCGTCGATGTCCCGATAGCGCCGCGGGCCTGAGTGGCCTCTTACCGTGCTGCCGACCAGGTGGAGGCGTTCGGTGCGCCAAGGGCGGCCGGCGAAGCCGTCGAGACAGGCGGCCGCAGCCGTTACGGACGCGTTGTCGTAGCGGCGAGCGCGGGCCAGCGTGAGGTGGGGGCGCAGCGGACGTTCGGCGAAGTCGACGTCGCAGTCCCTGACCCGCGCCCGTACCGCTTCGGCCAGCTCGTGCAGTTGGTCGAGATCGCCCTCGATGCCACTCCACAGCACTCGCTCGTCGAAGTGTCCACCGCCGAGCAACGCCAGTTCGACGGAGGGGCGGGTAGCCGCCAGGTCGGCGAGGGGTGAACGAAGCCGCTGAACGTCCCGCACCGGCAGCTCGCCCAGGAAAGCCAGGGTGATGTGCCAGTCCTCGATGCGGTTCCAGCGCAAGTCGGGGTAGGTGGCATAGGCCGGGCTCAGCGCGTGCGCCAGCTCCTTCTTCGCATCGTCGGGCGGCGCGAGGGCGATGAACGCGTGCTGGGTGGCGGTCTGGGGTGGCTCGGTCACGGACGTCTTCATACCTCATGCGTCCGCGGGGCCGAAGCCTGGCGGTGCTGCGGGGGTGCCCCGGTCTGTGCTTGGTGTCGAGCCAGCAGGCCGGTAGCGGTCACCGCCGTCGTACGGCGGACCAGGTCGGTGAAGTCCACGCGCATGGCTGCCAGTTCGGGGTCGGAGGCGTAGACCGCGAGCATCGCGTCCGTGGGGCGGCTGCACTGCCAGGCGCTCATGGCCATCAACAGGGTCGTTTCCGCCAGTGCGGCGGCACCCTCGGGGCCGAGTTCGGGCAGGTGGCGCAGGGTGAGGTGGACCAGGCTCTGCAGTGATTCACGGGCGGCATGTTTGTGGCGGATGCCGGCCTCGGTGGAGATGTTGTGCTCCAGCACCGCGCCTTGCGCGCTGAGCAGGTCGCACAGGATGGGCCGCTGCGTCATCGAGGTGGCGAGCAGGTCGGCGAGAGCGTCTCCGCGTTCTCGCGTTGTGCCCTGGCCGCCCGCCTGCGCTCGGTCCAGCTCGGTGATCCAGTCCTGGATTTCGGTGTCGAGCAGGTCGAGCAGCACTGCTTCGCGTGATTCGAAGTAGCGGAGGACGTTCGCCTTGGCCAGGCCAACGCGGCGGCTCAGTTCGTTGAGGCTCAGCTTCGCGACCGGCATCTCGGTCAGCATCGCGGCCGCGGTGGCCAGGATCTGGCGCCGCCGCTGGTTGCGCTGTTCGTCGGTGCGGGCTCGTTGGAAGGTCACAGTCCTCATGTTACAAACCGGCGGTACGTTGATTAGAGACCGGCGGTCCGTTACCGTAGGGCGAGACAAGATACCGGCAGTCCTTAATGGAGTTCCCTCATGTATCAGGTTCCTGACCAGCACGGAAAGCTCGTCGTGGTGACCGGCGCGAACAGTGGCACCGGCAAGGAGGCCGCCAAGCGGCTGGCCGGCGCCGGAGCCCACGTCCTGCTCGCGGTGCGCACACCGGCCAAGGGCGAGCAGGCCCGCAACGAAATCCTCGCCGCGCACCCCGGCGCCCGGGTCGAGGTCCGCCGCCTGGACCTGGCCGACCTGACGTCGGTGCGCGAGTTCACCGACGTCTTGGCCGCCGACGGCAGGCCAGTGGACCTGCTGCTGAACAACGCCGGCGTCATGAACGTGCCCCGGCGCACGGAGACCGCCGACGGCTTCGAGCTGCAACTGGGCAGCAACTTCCTCGGCCCCTTCGCTCTCACCGTCCAGCTCCTGCCCCTGCTCCTGGCCGCGCCCGCCCCGCGGGTGGCCACGATGAGCAGCGGCACCGCCCACAGGGCCCGCATCGACTTCGACGATCTGCAGTCCAGCCGCGACTACAGCCCCACCCGGGCCTACGCTCAGTCCAAGCTCGCCGACTTGCTGATGACGATCCATCTCGCCGAGCTCGCCACGCAGCACGAGTGGCCTCTGCTGTCGGCGGGCGCCCACCCCGGCTACACCCGCACCAACTTGATGACCTCCGGCCCCACCCTGAACGGCGGCCGGCCCGGCCTGCTGGAATCGCTTCTGTACAAGATCGTTCCGTCTCAGGGGCCGGAGCAGGGTGCAGAACCCCTGCTGTACGCGGCCACCAGCCCCGGCGCCAGCGCGGGAGGCTACTACGGCCCGCGCTGGGCGATGGTCGGTCCGACCAAGCCCATCGCCCTGCCACGCAGTGCCCAGGACAAGACCATCGCCGCACGCCTGTGGACCGAGGCGGAACGCCTCACCGGGGCATTCACTCCCGCATAACCGTTCCGTGCACTCATGCCGGACCCGAAGGCCGGAGGCCCCATTGCGGAGCCACGAAAAAGGTAGGCGTCACCTGACCGACGGGCCCGCGCGGCGATGGCGACGCGCCACGAGAGTTGCTGTCGCGAGCCCCACGAACGCCGCGCCCGTCCAGTACCCCGCCCCCATGTGGTGCTGGAACATCGTGGTGAAGAGCGCCCCTCCCGCGAAACCACCCAGGGACTCACCGACGGTCGCGCTGACCTGACGGAAGTTGAAGACCTCCACCATCGGCCGGTCGCCGCCGAGCTGTGCGTAAGCGGTGCTCACCATGGGCGAGAACATCATCTCGGCGGTGGCGACCCCCCCCACGGCGAGGAACGTGAGAGCAACCGACGCTCCCGGGACCGCGAGGAGGAGGAAGGGCAGGGCGAAGACGCCGATGCTCGCGCACAGGACGGCCCACGGCGCGCGCCCCCGACCGAGCGCACGGTTGGTCAGCCGGGTGACCAGCACCTGCCCGGCGACGATGACGATGGCGTTCACCGTGTAGTAGGCGCCGCGCACCGTGGGGGAGTCGGTGACATGCGTGACGTGGATGGCTTAGGCGGAGAAGAACTGGCCGTACATGACGCGCCAGTGCGCCGTGTACACCGACTCGTGCCGGTCGTTGCCCCAGGTGAGAGCAGGTCGGCTTCGGCGGTCACGGCGGCCGGTGCGATGTCGTCGGGGATGTCCATCAGCCGCTGGAGCCTGCTGCCGGTGGCGTGCGGCCCGCAGGCGTCGCAGGCGCAGTTGTCGCGCAGCCGCATGCTGTGCAGGGTGGTGCGGTGGCCGTCGCTCCACGTGATGCGGACGGCCGCTGCGTCGAAGGACGCGCTGTGCTGTCCGGGCCCGCTTCTGGTTCAGCGGCGGGCCGGGCGGGCGCAGCGTACGTTGCCGGAGGTGATCGCGTCTTGGGGCAGGTTGAGGCCGAAGGCCCGTTCCAGGCCTTCGAAGAACAGGGCGATGTTGTCTGTCCAGTTGGCCGCCTTTTCCGCGATGCGTAGGTGGAGGTTGAGGAAAGACAGCGGTGCTTCCGGGGCGAATGGTGCCTCGCCCGGGGTGTACCAGATGAGCTCGTACATGTCCCGCTGGTCTTCGGCGCCGTCCTCGATCGGCAAGGGGTTCTGGTACACCCCGTCCTTGACGTAGTCGAAGGTGTAGATGGCCTTGGCCATGGTCGCGCGGAGCGTGATCTGCTGCTCGGGAGGCGGGTCGAGGGAGCGCGAGAAGGCATGGTCGAAGTCGTGGTAGCCCAGCCACGTCCAGCCGTTCTCCTCCCCGAAGGCCAGCACGCGGGTGAGGTCGTCGGTGCCCTCCCGTGCGTCCCGCTCCTGGACCTGGTGGAGCAGCAGCCCGTCGGCGATGTCCTGCGCGTCGGCCCCGTAGGCCAGGGCGACCTCCTCGGCGGGCAGTCCCCTGATGAACACGAGTTCCGTGAAGGGATGTTGGTCGCGCCAACTGCCGGCGATCCACGCCACGCCGTCGCCCACCGGGCCCTGGCGGGCGAGGAACTCCTCGAACGCGGCCACCTGCTTAGGGGGCATGTAACCCTGGCGGGCCGTGCGCGCCCTGTCCTCCAGCCAGTCGAGCTCCGCCACGGACCTCAGTTCGGCCACGACCACCCGGTCCCGTACGAAGGTCATGCGTCCCCCGTCAGCGTGCACGTACCGGATGTAGGGGCCCTGCGGGTCCGGGCCGAACGGGTGCCCCTGCCCCGAACCGGATCGGGGCCGGTGCCGCCCGTCACCGGGGGCCCGTTGGGCGAAGTGTTCCAGCTCGGCGAGATCCGCCGCGGGCAGGAGCACACTCGTCGGCTCGCCGCCGTCGATGACACACACCCGCTCCCCGGTCTCCTCGACACGAGTGACGAGACCCGCCAAGTCCGCTATGGCGTCGTTGAGTTCAACGTTATCCATACGAGGGGACCTTACTGGCCGCGATGCGGCGGCGAGGCCAGTGCCCCCACCCCCTTCCATCGCTCAAACCGGGTCACCACCGGGCTCGCAGCACGCCGTCGCTGTCCGGCAGGACGGCGCAGAGCAGCGGGTGGCGTTCGTCGAGGTACAGGGGCAGGGCGCAGGCCGCCCGCGCGTCGGCCACCAGGGCGGCGAGCTGCTGGAACTCGGTATCGTCGACGATCGCGTGTCTGATCGTCCCGTCCTGCGCCTCCCAGACGAACTCCACGGAGTCCTCCTCGGGCAGCGCGGCGAGGACCGCGTCGACGTCGGAGGTCAGGTCGGGCCAGACGGTCAGGAGAGCTCGTGGCCCGAGACCGGCGCGCACGGTGGCGAGGTTCTCCGGCGTGAGACGGTGCCAGCGTGCGGCGTTGCGGACGTAGGTCTCCTCCAGGAGCAGCGTCTGCCGTGAGGCCAGCTGCGCGCGCACGCGCGCCCAGAAGTCCTCGTCGGCGGCCTCCGTCACTTCCCGTTCCTCAAGTTCCGCCGCGTAGGGCGAGGCGGTCAGTGGTTCCGGGAAGAGGCCGAGCTTCCGTGTACGGGCCACGGCATCCGTGCAGCGCCGGTCGCTTCCTACGTACACGTACTGGTCCCATCCGACGTGCACGGTGAACACGTCCCCCGCCTCCAGCCGACACCAGGCGCCTTGATCGCGGAGCATCGCCCGCACCAGTTCCAGAGCCACGGGAAGGGAGACCTCGGCCCCGTCGTGGTAACCGGTGAGGTCGGGCGGGAAGAGCCCGCTCAGACCGTGTCCTTCTACGGGCGGCTCCACGCCGAAGTGGACGAAGCCGGTCACCGAGGGCTCACGGATCTCCAGCCGGTCGATGCCCGAGGCCTCGGCGAAGGCCGCGACCGCCGCCAGGTACGCCGCTTCTACCGGACCGTGGTCGCTGACCGTCTCCTCGACCCCGGTGTAGTGCCCACGCTCGTCGCGGTCGGCAGGGTCGTACTTGGTGATGCGGTGGACAAAGGACGGCGGCACGGTGTTCCCTCCAGTACTGGGTATCAGTTGCTGAGGTCGAACACCCCCCATGCGGTGAACGGCTCGGCCTGGACGTAGATTCTGCTTCCTCGGCCGACGACCCGTCGGCGGCCGGGGGCAGACCCATCGGGCAGGGTGAGCAGGCCGACCTCCTTTGGCTCGACGGACATCTCGGTGAGCTTTCCGTGGGCGAGTCGGTCCCGCTCCTGGCCGTAGCCGCCGTGGAAGGCGACCCGCTCGCCATGGACGGCCACCGCATGTGCGCCTCGTACGCGGTTCGCCCACACCCTCACGGGCCTGTCGAGGCGGTCGGGGCGTATCTCGACGAGCGGGAAGTCCGTGTAGGGGCACGCCCAGGCGGCGGTCCCCGACACGTTCAGGGCGTAGCAGTCGAAGAGGCCGGGGATGCGGGCACCGTCCGACGTCCAGGCGAGCCGGCCCGTGGCGCTCCAGCGGCGGATGCCGACCGGGTTCTCGTCGAAGTGCCCGACCCAGATATGGCCGGCCTCGTCGACGAGCAGGTGCTCGATGGCGTCCCCGACGGAGAAGGACGTGGTCTCGCGCCCGAGCGCGTCGAAGATCTGGACCTGGTTCGCGTCCTCGTACCGCTGGGCGCGCGACGCGGCGACGACGAACCCGCCGTCCGGCAGGCGGTCCAGGTGCGGCCAGCGGGCTCGCACGGCGCTCAGCTCGGTGAGTTCGACGTCACCGCTCGGATGAACGGAGACGACCAGCGCGTCGAAGGGCAGAACATCGCCGCCGGGCTGCGGAGCGCGTTCGGTAAGCAGCCAGTGGGCGGCGCCGAAGACGTCGACGGTACTGGTCAGGCCGTGGCGGTCGTGGTGCGATCGGGGGAGGTGGGCGTACGGGACGAGGGCGGTCTTCTGCACGGGAGGGCTCTCCTGGGTGGGCGGTCACGGCCATCGGGCGCTGCGGTGAGCGGTGGGCGGAGGCGCGCGAGCGGCGGAGAGCGGATCGGGGCGCCTAGAGGGCATGGCCCTTTCTGGTCGTCATGCGGTGATCATCGTCGACGTCCGACCTCATGACAAACCCTTTTCAGCGCACCGCCACCATTGATCGAGTACTGCGAAAGCCGCTCCCGAGAGGCTCTGCTGATCCGCGAGCGGCGCAGGTACTGCTCGCGCACCGCACGAATCGCCTCCTCCACCTCTGGGCCCACCGATCGTCGGCCCGAGGCGCTCCGGCCCGGCGGCCGTCGACCAGCCCGGCCGGCCCCAACTCGCGGCAGTCCGCCGCCGTCCGACCCAGGGTTCGCTCGCCCACCCCCGATCAGCCCGGCTTCCTGACCTCCTCCATGCACCGGGGTGTGCCTGACCCGTGTCCGTCCGCTCCAGGTCAGGCCGGGGGCGGTGCGGCGGAGGTCGTGCCGGAGGCTGCCGCGCGCTGTTCGAGGCCGCCGAGGATGAGCGCGAGGCCCTCCTCGAAAGCCTCTTCGTGATCGAGTACGGGGACGTCGTCCGGCAGGTCTTCGTCGCCGGGTGAGCCCGCGTCCGCCTGTTCCTCCAGTACGCAGCCGACGGTGAAGCGGCCGGCGGCCAGCATCGCCATCTGCGCGTCACGCTCGGGCACGCCGGAGGTGACCAGGAACGCCATCTTGTGGCGGATGCGGTCGAGGTCTCCGGTCGGAGAGCTGCCGGCGTGCAGTCGTGCGCCGTCGCGGCGCATCAGCAGCGTGCGGCGGAAGCTGCGCGAGTTCTCCAGGAACCACGCGCGCCAGTCGTCCTCGGAGGAGGGCAGTGGGGCGGCGGCGTGCGGGGCCATGGCCGCCTCGGCCATGGCGGCAAGGAGGTCCCTCTTGGTCTTGAAGTGGTAGTAGAGCGACGGCTGTTCGACACCGAGACGCCCGGCGAGCCGCCGGGTGCTCACGGATTCCAGGCCCACCTCGTCCAGCAGATCCAGTGCCTCTACGACGACGGTCTCACGGTTCATCTTGGTCACGTTGACATTCTATCGGTGATAGGCGACTGTCGAGCAGAATCAATCACTGATAGATTCTGGGGTGGTCGGACATGACGGGCAAGATCGCCAAGCGTTCGATGCGGATCCTCGTCGCCGGGGGAGGCGTCGCCGGGCAGGCGCTGGCCTTCTGGCTCACCCGCGGCGGTCACCGCGTGACGGTCGTCGAGCGCTATCCGGCACCGCGCGCGACGGGCGCGCAGGTCGACCTGCGGGGGCAGGGCATCGAGGCAGTCGAGCGCATGGGGCTGCTGGCGACGGTGCGCAGTCAACTCGTGGACGAGCCGGGCGTCGTCTTCGTCGACTCCCGCGGCAGGCCGAGAGCGACGATCATGGCGAACACCTCTGGAAAGGGCCGCCAGACCCTGACCTCGGAGTACGAGATCATGCGCGGCGACCTCGTGCGCATCCTGCACGAGGCGACCAAGGACGACACCGAGTACGTCTTCGGCAAGAGCGTCGACGGCTTCGACCAGGACGCAGAGCGGGTCAAGGCCCACTTCTCGGACGGCACCCGCGGCGAGTTCGACCTGCTGATCGGCGCCGACGGGCAAGGGTCGCGCATCCGCCGGGCGCTGCTGCCGGAAGGCGTCGACCCGTACTGGCGCATGGGCATCCACATGGCCTACTGGTTCGTGCCGCGCACCGCCGCCGACAGCAACTTCCGTGACACCTGCATCGTCCCGGGCGGCCGACAGATCATGCGGCGCAGCCACAACGCGACCGAGACGCAGGTGTATTTCGTGATGCGCGAGGAATCGGCGCAGGCGTCCGCGGTCCACCGTGCACCCGTCGAGGAGCAGCAGCAGTTCTGGGCCGAGCGGTTCCGGGACGCCGGGTGGCAGACCGACCGCTTCATCGAGGGCATGCGGGACAGCCCGTTCTTCTACTCGCAGGAGGTCGCCCAGGTGCGGATCGACAACTGGTCCAAGGGCCGGGTAGTCCTGGCCGGTGACGCCGCGCACTGCGCCTCCCCCTACAGCGGCATGGGCATCTCCGGCGGACTCGTCGGCGCGTACGTCCTGGCCGGGGAGATCAATGGGCACAAGGGCGACCTGTCGACCGCGCTGGCGAACTACGACCGCGTGCTGCGGCCCTTCGTCGACGAGATCCAGGGCGAGGTCGACCCCCGCCTCCTGCGTGTGGGGATGCCCAGGAACAAACACGCCGTCAGCGCCTTCCAGAACGCCGCCGCGCTGGCCTGCTTCTTCCGCATCCCCGACCTGGTCGCGCGGTTCTCCAGGGAGGACCGCGGCGGCCCTTGGCGGCTGCCTGCCTACGCCGACGTCCACGCGGCCTGAGCCGTCCCTGCGGCGCGCTCGGGTGCGCGAACGTGGGCCGGTGAGTGGGCAGTAGCGGCCGGAGGCCTTGTCCCTCGGTGCAGGCGCCGTGTCACGCAGGTACTGCTCCTGCAGTACGGGCGGGTGTCTGCAGGAGCGGGACGACGTGGCCGCCGACGTTGCCGACGATGGAGCCGAGTCCGCGGACCCTCAGCGCCGACGACGGGCGCGGCACGGCCACGGCACCCCCCTCTGTCCTCCTCCACTCTTTCCTCCTCTACGACTGGAGTGCCTCGTCATGGCTTCCCTGCTCTACCGGCTCGGCCGAATGTCCTTCCGGCAGCGCCGCTACTTCGCGCTCCTATGGGTGGCGATCCTGGCGGCCTGCTCCTTAGCCGCGCTCAGCGCCCCGGCCGCCGAGGAGGACGGGTTCTCCATTCCGGGCACCGAGTCGCAGAAGGCGTTCGACCTCCTCGACGAGCGCTTCCCCGGCGACAACGCAGAGGGTGCGGACGCACGTATCGTCTTCGCCGCACCCGACGGGCAGAAAGTGACCGCCCGTGAGAACCGGGCGGTTGTCGAGCGAGTCGTGGACACCGTGGCGCGCGGCCCCCAGGTGAAGGACACCTCGAACCCCTTCACTTCACAAGCCGTCAGCAAGGACGCCACCACCGCGTTCGCGACCGTCACCTACTCCGTCTCCAGCGACGACCTGAGCGAGGCCACGTCCGCCGCGCTCATGGACGCCGTCCAGGACGGCCGCGCTGCTGGCCCGCCGCGGGCGCCCGCGCCTGACCGTGATCATCACTACCGCGTGCACCGCCGTCCTCGGTGCCATGGGGCCCGCCTACGGATACGAGTTCGGCTCGGCCCTCACCGGCCCCGTCATGGCGGCACTCGCCTCACTGGCCTGGCACACCGACAGCCGCACCGCCGCCCGCTACACCGCCGGCTGCGCCCTGACCCTGCTGGCCGCCTCCGCCCTGTGGCCGCCGCACGGCCCCCAGTTGGAGCCCGAACAGGTGGGACTGGCCGCCTTCACCCTCGTCGCCCCGGCAGTGGCCGACTCCCTGCGCAGCCGCCGCGACTACGTCACCGCCGTGGAGGCACGCGCGGAGATGGCCGTACGCACCCGCGAGGAAGAAGCCCGCCGACGCGTGGGCGACGAACGGATGCGCATCGCCCGCGAACTGCACGACGTCGTGGCCCACCACATCACGCTCGCCCACGCCCGAGCCGCCACGGCCGACTACCTGCTGGCCAGCCGACCCGCCACGGCGCAGCAGGTCATGCACAACCTCACCGACACCCTCAACGCGGCACTGGGCGAACTGCGATCGACCGTGGGCCTCCTGCGCGAACGCGACGAACCCTCCGGCCCGTCGAGCGAGCCCGCCCCCGGCTTGGCGCAACTGCCGGATCTGGTCGCCTCGTTCGGCCTGATCGGCCTCACCGTCACCCTCACCCAGGACGGTGCCGCGCAGCCGCTGTCACCCGGCGCCGACCTCACCGCTTACCGCATCGCGCAAGAAGCGCTCACCAACGTCTCCAAACACGCCCTGACCACCACGGCCGCCGTACACGTGCACTACAGCGACAGCCTGCTGGTCCTGACGGTCACCGACGACGGCCCGCCCGTACAGGTCCGCGGCACCGCCGGCTACGGCCTCATCGGCATGCGTGAACGGGCCCATGCCCTCGGCGGACACCTGCAAGCCCACCCCCGCGACAACACCGGATTCGAGGTGCGGGCCGAGCTGCCCACCCTCACGTCGCCAGGTCACCCGCCCGCCCATGACAAGGACACCCCATGACCATCCGCGTGCTGCTGGCTGACGACCAAGCACTCCTCGCCGCAACCTTCCAGGTCCTCATCGACGCCACGGACGACCTCGAAGTCGTCGCCACCGCGGCCGACGGCGACCAGGCCTTACGCCTGACCCGCACCACTGCACCGGACGTCGTGGTCATGGACATCCGCATGCCCCACCAGGACGGGCTGTCCGCCGCCGCGCACATCACCGCCGACCCCCGCCTGTCCGGCACTCGCGTCCTGATCCTGACCACTTTCGAAACCGACGACTACATCACCCGCGCCCTGCGCGCGGGCGTCAGCGGCTTCCTCGGCAAAGGAGTCGGCCCCGCCGAATTCCTCGCCGCCATCCGCACCGTGGCGGCCGGCGACATGGTGCTCTCCCCGCTGGCCACCCACACCGTGGTCACCCGCTACCTCGCGGCTTCCAGCCCTGAACGCCCCCACGCCACCCCGCGCGACATGGACCACCTCACCCCCCGCGAACAGGAGGTCCTGCTCTGCGCGGCAGAGGGGCTCACCAATGACGAGATCGCCGATCGCCTGCACGTCAGCCTGTTCACCGTACGCACCTTCGTCCAACGCATCATGCACAAACTCGGCGCTCACCACCGCGCCCAACTAGTCGCCCTCGCCTACCGAACCGGCTTCGCCCGCATGCCCCAGCCGCCCCCCGCTCGCCCCCTCGCCGAACGCGGTTGCTGAAGCAGGGGGCAGGGCTGTTGCTGGTGGCGGCCTCGGGGACGATGTTCCCGCCCGCCACAGACCGGTCCGCTGCAGCTTCTGCCCCTCGTGCTCGGTCAGCCCTCGTACCCGAACTGGCTGGCGCCGCCCTGCCTCCCCGCGTCGACCGGACATGCCGTCACATCCAACCGGAACGACAACTGCAGTGAAGCAGAGTCGATGACCACTGGCGTCAGTGGATCGCTTGGATGCTCGGCAGCGGGTGCTCCCATCCGCCGGTCAGGTCGATGAGGACCCGGCGCGCGAGCTGCCGGGCCTCGCTCCACCCGGTGTCGTTGGCCAGCGCATCCCGTGTCCATCGGGCGGCCTGCTCGCGACCGCTCATACCGGCAAGCAGTACGTCGATCTTCCGGAGCCCAGCAGCGGTGTTCTCGCTGATCTGGTGGTGCTCGACCAACCTGTTGGCCATGCGGAAGGCGTGATCGAAGTCCAGCGCGATCTCATCCACCCCAACCTCGTGCTCATCGAGCCAAGCCGTCTGGCTCGAAGCATCGGCCGCCAGCACCGACAGGGAGTCGATCAGAAGGCGCCGGAGAACCGTGAAATCAGGTACGTCCACCTGCTGATCGTCGCACCTACCCAACTCCTGAACGGAGGCAAGGCCGTAGCGCCTACAGGACAGGGGCGCCGCGGCTGTGCGGGCCCGGACGGAGTTGTGGCCGAGTATTCGTTTAAGTCCCAGCCGGCCGGTGGTCTCCAGGAAGGTGCCATGGCCGGTACGGAGATCGAGTGCGAGATCGAGGATGACGGGCCCTCCGCTTGGCGACGGCGAATCCCTCGGTGAGCGTCAAGGCGGTCCAGGATCCACTGGTCGGGGTGCGCTTCGGCCGGTGACTTCGGCAGGTGGAAGCGGGCGGGCCTGTACCTCGGCCCGCTTGCCGCAGTGCAGTTGGCTGTCGGGTTGGCAGGAATACGCGCGATGCACGCGGAGGAGCTTGGCTCGGCGGGGTTTCGCGCGGTGCGCTGCTCGCCACCATGGGCGCGGCCCGGGACGAACTGTTCGGGCCGCGTCCCTGAACCGCCCCCACTTACCGCCCCCTCACGCCTTGTGCCCCGTGGACTCGAACGGGCCGCTCTTGGGGGCCACGCACGCTTCGACGATCGTCCTCTTGCCGGCCGCGGAGCCCTCGACGCAGAGCCGTCCGCCCTTCTCGCGCAGGTCGAGGGTGAACCGCGTGGTCCCCCCGGACCGCTTGAGGCCGTGGATGCGCTCGTCGATATAGCCGAGGTCGTTCAGGATCGTTCTGACCTTCGCGGGGGTGGGGTCGGCGAGATCCCACAGTGCCCGGGTGACGCGCTCCTCGTGGTGGGCGGCCGCGCACCAGTCGCGGGCGTTCAGCTCCACCTCCGGCCCCGACGTGGGGGTGACGGGCTCGGCGGGACGGTCCGACGGCATCTCTCCCGGGGCGGGCGACGCCGGCTTCACCGGTTCGGCGGGCGGCGCCTTGGGCGGTGCGCTCCGGGGGCACGAGCGCGCGATCCTCTCCAGCATCGCCGGGAATGCGGCTTCGGACCGGCTCCCGGCCGTGTCCGCGCGCCCGGCCCTCTCCCCACCGTCGTGCTTCGTCGCGGTGTTCTCGGTGCCGCACGCGCCGAGTGCCAGCAGGGCGACGCCGGTCGCCGCACAGGCGAGCCACGGGCGGTGCGAGGAGCGTCGGGCGGACACGTTGGCCGAGGAAAGGTTTCGTCTCATGGGGGCAGTCTCTGATCAATAGGCCGCCGTCCGCGTGAGTACGCGTACTCACGCGGACGGCGGTACTCACTCAGGCGGGGGTTCGAACTACCCGGCCGGGAGCGGGTGTTGTGTGCGCGGGATCAGCAGGGGCCGAGGTCCTGCCAGACGCCGCGACATGACTGTGCAGCGGTGTTGCTAGTTCAGTCTGGCCGGGGAGAACAGCCTCACCGCGGAAGGTGAGGACCACCCGTCCCGCCCGCCCGATCCGCGACGTCGCGGCCGCCACCTTGGGGACGGATGCGGCCGAGTTGGACGACCGGCGGCCCCTGTGCGACTACGGTCTCGACTCCCTGATGGCCAGCAAGATCCGCCTGCGGCTGGCTCGCGATCACGGCGTAGAGGCGGACGCTCAGCCGGTGGCTGCCTTGCGGCTGCGGAAGGCAGCGACGCGGGTCCGGTTCTGGCAGGTCACCGAGCAGAACCGGCGCCGGCCGCCGGGGGACTGGTCGAGGTAGACGTCGGCGCAGTTCCCGGCGGTGCAGACGCCGATGCGGGTGAAGCCGTGAGCGGCGAGGTACTGACGTAGAGCGATCGCGGCTGTCGCGACCAGGGCGTGATCGGCGTCGTCGACGCTCCATGTGGCCCGCAGCGCGCCGCCGTCCCCGGTCCCCACGACGGGGTGGACGCCGCTGTCCGCCAGCAGACGCGTCAGGTGCCGTGCGCATGCCTTGGCGTCCTGGGCGGAGAAGACCGGGTGCAGGCGGTCCGCCGCGTGGGCGAGCGCCTCCGGGGTCAGCCTTGCGCTCACCCGCGCGGGCAGGCCGAGGTGTGCCGTGATGTCGGAGACGGGCCGGTGCGGAGCGTCCCCCGGGCCGTCTCCCTCGCGTGGCAGCGTGCCCCAGCCGTTGACGAGGTCCGTCAGCGCCTGGAGGGGGATTTCCGTGAAGGTGACCGCCATACGTTCCAGTGTAACGCGTTGTCGGCCTTTTACGCGTTGCCGCGGCCGTACCGGGTGTGTAACGTAATGGATGGCTGTTACGCGTTACTGAGCTGTCAGGCTTCACCTCGTCCTGGCGCGGGAGGATGTCATGCTGGACCTCACACTGCTGCCGGCCTATCTGGCGGCGGTCGCGATCATCACCGTCGCCCCAGGGCCCGACGCCGCGTACGTCATGGCCGTGGCACTGGAACGGGGCCCGCGGGCCGGTCTGGTCTCCGCCACGGGAATGGCGCTGGGCATGGTCGTGCACGTGACGGCCGCCGCGCTCGGTCTGGCCGTTCTGCTGCGCTCGACGCCCGCCGCGCTGATCGGGGTGGAACTGGTCGGCGGCCTCTACCTGGGATGGCTCGCGGTGTCCACGGTCCGCTCGGCCAGGAAGTCGCCGACGGAGGCTCCCGAAGCGCCGCCCGAGCGTCAGGTCCTGCGCCAGGCCGCCCTCACCAATCTGCTGAACCCGAAGACCGTGCTGTTCTTCGCCGCGTTCCTGCCGCGGTTCACCAGCCCCGGACACGGCCCGCTGTGGCTCCAACTGCTGGCGCTCGGCCTGATCTTCCTGGTGGTGGGCTTCATATGGGACAGCACGATCGGCCTGTGCGCCGGCCGGCTGGGCCAGGGGCTGGGGCGGGGCCACCGCACGGCCGTGACGGTGAACGCCGTCGCCGGAGTCACCTTTGCCACGCTGGCGGCATTCCTGCTGCAGGACGCGCTGACCGCGGCCATGGCTGCCCTCCGGAACAGCCCCTGAGGCTCGGCGAGTTCATGCCTCTGATCTTCTCGGGGGAGGGAAGACCTCCCCGCGGCCGGTCAGCGATTGCTGTGTCTGCGCTCGTCCTATGCGAGAGCGAACGCCTCCAGCTGGCCAGGTCGCTTGAACCGCGGAGGCTCGGTTTTCTCAAGCGACCTGGCTCCTATGGAACTTTCGTATGTGAGAGAGGCGGGCCACAGCCGTGGAGGCATCGGTGTGCCCGCCGTGCCGTCTGCGGGTCGCGGTCAGGCTTCTTGGATTCCGGGCTGGAGCTTCAGCTGTTGGTCAGGGTGCGCTCCAGGAGGGGGAGCAGGCGATCCCAGTGGTGCTTCAGCGCGGAGGCGTTGAAAGCGTCGGTGTCGGACATGGTGAAGCCGTGGGTGGTGCCGGGGTAGATCTCGGAGGTGTAGTCGACACCTGCCGCGTCCAAGGACTGGTTGAGGTCGCCCAGGGCCTCAGGCGTCATGTCGCCTTCGGCGTGGCCGAAGTGGACCTGGGCGGTGAGCTTGGAGAAGCCCTGGGCACCGTCGACACCCACGGGGGCGTGGAACGCGGCGACGGCAGCCACACGGTCGGGGTGGGCCGTGGCGGTGCGCATCGCGTAGAGGCCGCCTATGCAGTAGCCGGTCACCGCGACCGGTCCGGCGCTGACCTCGGGCTGAGTGGTGAGGAACCTGAGGTAGGCGTCGGCGTCGCTCAGGACACGTTCGGCGGTGTGCGCCTCGATGAGGGGCATCAACTGGGCGAAGACCGCGGGGCGGGCCTCTGCTCCGATGTGCTCGGGAAGCTCGATCAGCGGTGCCGGGCCGTGCCGGTAGAAGGAGTTGGGGACGAGCACGTAGTAACCGTGCCCGGCCAGGTCGCGGGCCATCTCCCGCAGCACGGGGCGGATGCCGAAGCCGTCCGCGTACATCAGCACCCCTGGATGCTGCTCACTGTCGTCGGGGAAGGCGGCGAAGGCGTCAGCCTGGCCGTCCGCGGTGGGAATCCGCAGCGTCTTGGTGGGCATGAAAGCTCCTGTCGTGGTCGGGTTGATGTGCAGAACCTGTCATCAACACGACGCGGCGGAGCCCGTGCAGCAACGCAAGAGCCTCTATTGAACAGCGGGCCCGAACCGGCCCGTACAGCGCTCAGAAGAGGACCGGGTCACCGATCCGTGTGTGGCGCATGGCCGTCCCGGTATACATAGCTGTACAGCGTAGCCCACCGTAGAGGGTGATGCCGTCTCCTTCCAGGTGGTTGAGGCGGGTAGCGACGGTGCCCTCGCGGCACGCGTACACGCCGTCGCCACCGAACCGGCCTTCCAGCGTCGCGGATAGTCATGAGCGACAGCGCAACGACGCACAAGGACGGGTCTGCCGCTCATGGCAGGATCTGGGCTCGTGAATGAGCGTGCGTTGTCGGCGGCCTGGCTGTCTTCGTGGGTGAGTGCGGTTTCAGCACGGCTGGATGGGATGACGCGGGAGTTCGAGGGTCGGCACGGGTTTCCGCCGGGTACCAACCAGGTCCGCCTGGCCAATGACGCCGATCAGGAAGGGATGCGTGCGCTTGCCCGCGATCCTCGCGCGGTCGAAGACCTGGTCACCTTCTACCGCAGCATCGGCGACGTTATCTGGGAGGACGTCGGTAACGGCTACTTCGTCCATGCCGCGCGTGATGTCCTTCAGCACCTCTCGGAGTACGGGGCCGTCTGCGTATACGAGGGCCAGGGGCCATGCGGGTTGGTGATCGGATCGGACGGGGGCGGCCGGTCATATGTGGTGGGACCCGAAGGCGCGGTCCACCGGACGCGGTCAGCGTCGCTGGAGGAGCCGGAGCTCGACACGGTGGCGGACGATCTGCGCCACTTCCTGGAACTGCTGGAGCAGTCCCTGGCCCGGTTCGTCGATACGGGTGATCCTGGATTCCTCTGAAGGCTGTCCCGTAACGGCTGGTCACGGCGTACTGGCGCACGAACTTGAGGCTGCGGCAGTGCGCTGCCAACAAGTCAAAGTGCTTGCCGAGTTCGTTACGGCGTGCAGCCCGGGGGCGTGGGACCCGGCAAGGTCCGCTGCGCAGGCCCTAGCGAAGGACCTGCTCGATGTGGTGGTTGAGGAGATGCTCGGCGGCTTCTGGGGTGCGGTAGCCCAGGGCGACGTCCACGCCGAGGCTGGTGGCGAGGGACCAGCAGATATCGGCGTCGGTCCGTTCCTCGCAGCGCGGCTTGCTGCCCCGCTCCTCCCGGGCTGCCGTGATGAGGCCGGCGGTGAAGGTGAGCAGCTCGTCGTCGCCCGGCGCCAGAACCTTGGCCATCGTCGGATCGGAGACTGCCCGGCCCGCGGCCGCCAGCGCGAAGCGCATCAGCCGGGTGCTCTCCTCAGCGGGGCTGATCAGCGCGTACAGGCAGGCGCGGAGGACAGCCTCTGGGCTGGTCGTGTCGGCGGCGGTGACCGCGTTCTCGATGGTGGCGTTCACGGCCTGTACGGCCCGGTCGAGGGCGTCGCGGATCAGGGCCTGCATCGAGGAGTAGTAGTGCTGGACCTGGCCCATGGAGACGCCCGCTTCCTCGGCCACCTTGCGTAGCGACACCTGCTCGATGCCACCGTGCACGGCCAATGACCAGACAGCCTCGACGAGGCGCGTCCTGCGCGCTTCGTGATCCACGACCTTCGGCACGGTACCGCCGCCTTCCTCGGGCACCTTCACCATGCGATCGCATTGTAAAACCGGGTGCCATCGGTTTACAGTGCAAGCGCATGGTAAACCGCGATCAGACCGAGGGGGACCCTTGAAATACGGCCTCTACCAGGCGCTCGGCATGGCACTGCTCGTCATCGGAGCTCAGGGCGCAATCCGCCAGCTCGTCGACCACGACAACGCCGGCCTGCTGGGCTGGCTGGCTGGAGGCTTCGCCGCGAGCATCACCGTGTACGTACTGGCCGTCGTGATCGGCGCGGTCATCGCAGGGCGGGCCCACGATGCTCGTAAGACGACTGCGACTGATAACTGACTCGGTGCGTTGACAGGTGCGGGGAGTGGCACGCCGGGCACGACCACCTGCTATCCCGCAGAGGATCGGTTCGATCAATGCCCAACAGTGGGCGGCACCGCAGTGCTCCCGACCTCGCTGTCGGCCCGTGGCGCGCGCTCGCTGGCCAGAACCCCGCCTCGGGCCCAGTGGTCGCGCTCGACGTCCCGGATGATCACGGTCACGGAGTCCGGACGGCAGCCGGTGACGGCCACCACCGACGCGGTGAGCCTACGGGAGAGGTCGCGGCGTTCCTCGGGGCCGAAACCACTCCACCAGTCGACGGTGACGACGGGCATCTGCGCACTCCTTCTCTGCGGTGTTTCGTCATGCGGTCGGTGTGCTCCGGACGGCTGTCGGGTGCGTGCGGAGACGTAGGGCGTAAGGGATAAGGCGTACGGCGTACGGGACTTCAGCGGCGGAAGGCAGCGACGCTCAGCAGCGCGCCCGCCGCGAAAACAGCCGCGACCGCCCGCACGGTACTCGCGAATCCCAGGTCGGCCAGCGAGTTCGCCAGCTGCGGTCCCAGGCTGGCGCCGATGAACATGGCGCAGGCATAGAGCGCGACGGCGGTGCCGCGCGCCCCGCCGCCCACCGCCCCGATGGCCTCCACCAAGGCCGGCGCGCCGATCGCGATTCCCGCGACCAGCAGCAGGAGTACGGCGCCCAGCGCGAAAGCCGAGCCGCCGAGCACGGAGGCCGCCAGAGCCGCGAGCGCGGCGAGGCAGAGGGCCGCGGGCAGGCGTACCCGGCCGGGAATCCGCCCCAGCACGCCGGTGAGCATCGGCACCGCCACCATGGCGGGCAGCGCGCTGGCCCGCAGCCACAGCAGCGCCCCGTCGTCCCCGGCCACACTGGACGGGCCGGCCAGGCTCACCGCGGTGTAGAGGGCGACGAAACCGCCGAGCAAGGTGGAGGTCGCGCCGTAGAGCAGCAGGAGCCGCGGGGTGGCCAGCAGCCGGGGCATCGCGGCGAACGCCGACCGCACCGTGGCCGCCCGATCACCCGTGTCAGCAGCGAGGATCCATCGTGCGGCCAGCGCGGCCGCCGCCATCAGCGGGGCGAAGACGAGGAACGCCGCCCGCCAGCCCGCCAGCGACTCCAGTGTCTGGGAGGCGACCTGCACCAGCACGGCGGCCGCGAGGAACCCGCTCGTCACGCAGGTCAGGGCGAGGGTGCGCCGCTCCGGGGCCACCCTGGTCGCGATGGCGGAGAAGGCGGCCGGGGCGAAGGAGGCGGCGACGAAACCCTGCACCGCGCGCAGCGAGCAGCCCACCGCCAGGTTCGGGGCGAGCGGGACCGCCAGGGTGGTGACCGTCGTCGCGAGCAGCCCGAGGACGATGACCTGGCGTGGTCCGTACCGGTCGGAGAGGGGCCCGGCGAGCAGGAAGCCGGTGGCGTACGCGAGACCGAATCCCGTCGCCATCCACGTCACGCTGCCCGGAGACGCGGAGAAGGACCGGGCCATCGGATCGAGCAGCGGCAGCACGATGTACATCTGCCCCACGACCAGGATGCCGGTGACTGTCAGCAGGGCCGTGGTACGCCCCGGTGGGCTCCACCGGGGCGGGGCCGCTAAGTCGGCGGTGGCGGGCGCCGGGCCCGCGGAAGATTCGGGCGACATGGCACGAACGTAGCGACCAACTAGTTGGTACTGCAAGGGTGTTCGGGCATCGATCCGGCGCCTGGGGCGCTGTAGCGTGCACGCATGAGTAGGGACAGAGCCGCCACCAGGGCGAAATTGATCGCGGCTGCCCGCGTGGAGTTCGCCCGGCGCGGCATCGACGGAGCCCGGGTGGACCGCATAGCCCGCGAGGCCCAGGTCAGCAAAGAACGCATCTACGGCCACTTCGGCAGCAAGGAGGGGCTCTTCGAGGCAGCCGTCGCCGAGGCGCTGGAGGAGCACACCGCCGCACTCGGCCTTCCTTCCGGCGACATCGGGGAGTACGTGGGGCGGCTCTTCGACATGCACAGCGAGAATCCGCAGCTGCTGCGACTGCTGTTGTGGGAGGCGCTCTACTACGGCGACGCGCAACTGCCCGACGAAGAGCAGCGGGCCGGGCATTACGCGCGCAAGACGGAGGCGCTGGCCGGTGTGCTCGGCGTGCCCGCCGGGCGTCAGGTGGCCCTCGTCCTGCTGGCCGCGATCGGGCTGGCCGCCTGGCCGCTCGCCGTACCGCAGTTGACGCGGACGGTGGTGCCCGACGCTGGTCAGGATGCGGCGGACGGGGACGAGATCCGCGACTTCCTGGTGCGGTTCGCGAGGCAGGCACTGCCCCCGGCCGGGCAGGGCGGTGCGCAGGGTTCCTGGGACTCGCAGTCCTAGGAACGCCGCACCCAGGAAGAACTCACTCTGGAAGGCCCTGTTGGCACAGGGCACGGTGGGACCAGCCGGCGGCCATTGGAGGCCGCTGGATGACGTACCTGACCGGACATCTGGAGGATTGCCCATGAGTTCCATCAAGCAGGCCGAGGCCGTCGCCCGCGTGGAGGCGGGAGTCGACAAGGCCGAGCAGATCGGTGTCGACATGAACATCGCGATCGTCGACGAGGCGGGGCACCTCGTGCAGTTCTCCCGTATGGACGACGCCTGGCTCGGCTCGATCGACATCGCGCTGAAGAAGGCCAAGACGGCCGTCTACTTCCGGATGGACACCGGCGGGCTGGGAGCGATCTCCCAGCCCGGCGGCCCCGTCTACGGCATCGAGCACAGCAATTCCGGTCTGGTCACCTTCGGCGGCGGCCTGCCGATCACCGACGACTCGGGGCAGGTCATCGGCGCTGTGGGCGTCTCGGGGGGCAATGTCGACCAGGACTGCTCCGTTGCCGAGGCGGTCGTCAAGGCCGTCGTACCCGCCGCCGACTGACGGTCCGAGGGGGTGCGGGGGCACCTGACGCGGGGGCAGGCACGGCAGAGGGAAGCACGAACGGGGGCACAGCGATGGGGTTGTTCGGACACGCGGGCAGGTGGGAGGGGATTGTCGCCTGCCCTCTGACGCCGTACGCCGATGCGGGGGACATCGACACCGAACGGTACGGACAGCAGGTGGAGTTCCTGCTCTCGTCCGGCGTTCCGGCGCTGTGCGCGCTGATGCACGTGGGGGAGTCACTCAATCTCTCGTACACGGAACGGGAGTTGGTGGCCTCGCTCACCGTGCGGGCCACAGGGCACCGAGTGCCGGTGATGGTGCACGTGAGTTGCCCGGGCACGGACCACACGGTCCGGCTGGCCCGGCACGCGCAGTCGGTGGGGGCCGACGCGGTGATCGTCACCAGTCCGTATCACTGGCACCCGGGGGAGGAGGGGTTGGCGCGGCACTTCGACGCCGTCGCCGAAGCCGTCGACATCCCCCTCCTCGCCTATGCGCCACCGCCCTCGGCCGGTACGCCGCTGACGCCGGGGTTCGTCGCCGGACTCGCCCGGCGCCACGGGCACTTCCTCGGTCTGAAGGACGCCGGCAACCACATGGGCGTCTTCGGCGAGTTCGTCCGCACCACCGAGGCGGTCCGGCCGGACTTCTCCGTGCTGGGCGGCATCGAGTACACGCTGCCGCAGCGGGCCCTGGGCGGGGCGGGTTCCTTCTCGATCTGCGCCCTCGTCGCGCCGCGCCTCGTGATGGGGCTGTGGGAGGCGGCGCTGGGCGCTGACCAGGAGCGGGCCCGGGTGCTCCAGGCGCGGATGACGCGGCTGCTGTCCCTGCTGGTGCCGCGCTATCCGGCAGGTGTGAAGGCCGCCGCCGAGATCATGGGACGGCCGATGGGCGGCGTACGGCTGCCCGTTCCGTCGCTCACCGTGGAGGAGAAGGGCCGTCTCGCCACAGCGCTCGACGAGGCAGGGGTGACCGCGACCGAACCGTTCGGTTGGGACCCGTACAGCAACCCCGCGCCGGGGAGCCGCGCCCTCGTCGGCACGGCGCGACCCGAAGCGGAGCCAGGGGGAGGGGATTCCCATGACGGACACGCCACCTGAGACGGCAACACCCGCGTGGGACAAGGAGAGCGTGGTGGCGCTCGCCGAGCGCTACCGGCGCTGGGGACAGTGGGGGCCGGGCGACGAACTGGGCGCGCTGAACTTCATCGACGCCAAGGCCGTCATCCGCGCCGCCTCCCTCGTCCGGCACGGGCGGGTCATCTCGCTCGCGATGCCGCTCGACGCGGCCGGCCCGCAGAAGGGCGCCTACGGGCGGAACAACCCGCTGCACTACATGGTGCAGGACGGCGGCGACATCGCCCTGGGGGCGCAGGAACACCTCGCCGGGCTGCGCTACACGGACGACGGGGTGTCGATGCCGCTGCAGTGCGCCACCCACTGGGACGCCTTCAGCCACATCTTCTACGAGGGCCGCATGTACAACGGTTACGGCCTTGCGGAGGTGACCAGCGCGGGCGCCGCCCGCTGCGGAGTCGAGGGCATGAGCGCGAGCCTCACCGGCCGCGGGGTGCTGCTGGACATCGCCCGGTTCCGCGGGGTGGCCGCGCTCGCGCCGGGGGAGTCGGTCTCCGATGTCGAACTGGCGTCTTGCGCACAGGCTCAGGGGGTCACGGTCGGCCGCGGCGACATCGTGCTGATCCGTACCGGGCACCTGGCCGCCGCCCGGCTCGACGGCTGGGGGGACTACGCGGGCGGCGACGCCCCTGGCCTCGCACTGTCCAGCGCGCACTTCCTGTGCGGGCGGGAGGTGGCTGCCGTGGCCGGCGACACCTGGGGACTGGAGGTGCGCCCCAACGAGACCCCGGACCTCTTCCAGCCGCTGCACCTGGTTCTGCTGGTCAACGCGGGGATACCGCTGGGTGAGATGTTCGACTTGGAACTTCTGGCCGAGGACTGCGCGGGCGACGGAGTGTACGAATTCTTCCTCAGTGCGTCCCCGCTACCCTTCACCGGGGCCGTCGGCGGACCGATGAATCCGATCACGGTGAAGTGATGTGCGTCACAGGCCATCTTTCCGCCCTCCCCTATTCCGCGAGACCAGGGCGGGATTCGGAGATTCGCACTCCGAATTCTTCGGAGGTTGGACCGTACGTGAAAAGGGAAATGCTACCGCTCCCGAGAGCGGTTTGTTAGGCTCGTGATTGCGCTGATGACAGTTACGGGGGATCGCTGAGGCGAAGTCATTTGCTGCGACGGGGGGTTGACGGGGGAACAGGGTCTCTGTGCGTGCCGTTCGACGGGACGCTTCTCTGGCCGAGCCATCACATCACATCATGACGCGGCATCGCGTCCCGGTACTGCGGGGCGCCCTCACCGGAGTTGCGGGACCGCAACACGGTTGCCGCCCGTATGTGCGATACGCATATGCGGCACGGGCTCGAATGCCATGCGTGCACCGCGGACTTTTTGTCCGCCGGATACCGCTTTCACGTAATGAATCTCATCGATGCGTGCGCACTGCTGTGTGCGTGCGTCGAGTGGGAGTCGGGAACAGCGGATCGAGAGTAAGAAGCATAGAAAAGAAGGTAAGGGAAATGTCAGTCTCGGATCGTGATTCCCGGTTACCTGAATCGGTTGCCGGGCTGAGTTATCACCGCACCGTGGACCGTACGCTGATCCACCGGCACCACCTCACCGAAGTCTTCCTGACGGACATCGAGCGGACCGGCGAGGACACCTTCACCGCGGCGGCGCTGCTGCCGGCCGTCCACTCGCACTACACCAGCCAGACGGCGCAGGCGTCGTTGCGGCACCTGGATCCGATGCTCCTGCTCGAGTGCTGCCGCCAGGCCGAGACGGCCGCCGCGCATCTGTACCACGGCGTCGACCGGGACACCAGCTTTGTTCTGCGCCACTGGTCCATGGAGCTGACGGGCAAGGTCCCGGGCAGTTTCTCCCAACCGGCTCCGCTCTCCACGGAGTTGGTGATGACCGCCGTCACGCACGACACCCGGCACCGCGCCGGGCGGCTCAGCGGGCTCGGCTACACCTTCACGCTCTGGGCGTCCGGTGTCCGGCTCGGCGAGGTCCGGATGGATGTCGGGTACGTCGCCGGGGCCGCCTACCGAGTCATGCGGCGCCGCGGACGCACCGGCCCGCCGCCGTCTTCGGACAGCCGACTGCCCGGGGCCCGCGGCGCGGCCGTCGACCCCACCCTGGTGGGACGGCTGCACACGAAGGACACACTGCTGCTCGACGCCGTGGCCGGTCCCGCCGCCTGCACCGCCACCCTGCGGGTCGCGGCGGACAACCCCAGCCTCTTCGACCACCCCCAGGACCACGTGCCCGGGATGGTGCTGGTGGAGGCGGCCCGCCAGCTTGCCGCGTTCGCGGTGGCGGAGTGGGACGGACCGAGCCCGGACAGGACCGTCATGGTGGGGATGCGCGCCGCCTTCTCCGCTTACGCGGAGCTCGATGCGCTGGTCACCATGACCGCAGCACGACAGCGCGAGCGTGGTGTCGAGGTGACGTTCGAGCAGAACGGCGCGGCCATCTCCCAGGTCGAGGTCCAGCTCGTCCCACTCCCCGGGGACGGGGAGTCCGACGAGCGCACCGACGTCGCCGGGGCGGTCGCCACCGCGCCGGCGCGAGGACGGTGACCGGGATGGGAGGGGCAGCTGTCCTCGCCGGGCTCGGGGCGTGGCTCCCGCCGGACGTGGTGACCAACGCCGACCTCGCCGCGGTGCTCGACACCGACGACGAGTGGATCCGCACCCGCACCGGCATCCGGCAACGGCACATCGTCGCACCCGGCGCGGCCACCAGCGATCTCGCCGTCCAGGCAGGCGTGCGGGCGATGAAGTCGGCGGGCCAGGAGCACGTGGACGCGGTGATCGTCGCCACGAGCACGCCCGACCGCCCCTGCCCCGCCACCGCACCCGAGGTGGCGAGCAGGCTGGGTCTGCGCAACGTCGCGGCCTTCGACGTCGGCGCGGTCTGCACCGGTTTCGTCTATGCGCTCGCCACCGCCGCCGGGCTCCTCGCGGCCGACATCGCCGGGTCCGTACTGGTGATCGGCGCCGACACCTTCTCCACCATCCTCGATCCCCGGGACCGCACCACACGAGCGGTCTTCGGGGACGGCGCGGGAGCGGTGCTGCTGAAGTCCGGAGCCTCCGGGGAGGCGGGCGCACTGCGGGGGCTGACGCTGGGCAGCGACGGCAGCCGCAGTGAGCTGATCGAGATTCCGGGCGGCGGTTCGCGGCAGCGTTCCACGGGGCGTCCCGTCACCGACGAGGACCTCTACTTCACGATGCAGGGGCGGATGGTCTTCTCGGAGGCGGTGCGGCGCATGGCGGCCTCCGTGCGGGAGAGCGCCGAGCGGATCGGCTGGCGGCTGGCGGACATCGACCGGTTCGTGCCGCACCAGGCCAACGCCCGCATCACGGCCGCCCTCGCCGAGCGGCTGGACGTTCCGGTCGACACCTTCGCCTCGAACATCGACCGGGTCGGCAACACCGTGGCCGCTTCGATTCCGCTGGCACTGGCCGACGACGCCGCGTCCGGCCGGCTCCGGGCAGGCGACCGGGTGCTGCTGACGGGCTTCGGAGGCGGCCTCACTTGGGGGTCGGTCGCGCTCACCTGGCCGGAACTGACGGTGGCCTGACCGCCGCCACGGGGCCCGGCACGGCAGGCACACCGCCTGCGCACGCACATCACACATGCAGTCATACAGGGGGAAACCATGAACGCCATAGAAGAGCGAATAGCGACGGTCCTGACGGAACAGTTCAAGATCGGGCGGGAGGCGATCGCCGCCGATGTGACCTTCGGCAGCCTCAAGTTCGACTCCCTGGTCCTGATCGAACTGGGGCTGATCCTGGACAAGGAGTTCGACATCGCCCTGGAGGACGGGGAACTCGCCGAGGCGATGACGATCCGGGACGCCGCCGACCTCGTGGCGGCCAAGGGGGCCGTGCTCTGATGGACGCCGACGGAGGTTCCTTCGGCACCGCCATCACCGGGATCGGCCTCGTCACACCCGCCGGGATCGGCGTCGAGGAGAATTGGGACCGGCTCGGCTCCGGCCTCTCCAGCGCCACCACGGACGTGGCCCTCCAGGGCCTGCCGGTCGACTTCGACTGCCGCGTACCGGAGTTCGACGCCGCAGCCCTGCTCGGCGGCTTCGAGGCCAGGCAGCTGGAGCGCTTCGTACAACTGGCGGTCGTCGCTGCCCGCCAGGCACTGGACGACGCGGGCTTGGACCCCGCCGGCTGGGACGGCGCCCGCGTCGGCGTCGTCCTCGGCAACTCGCTCGGCGGCGCCCGCGCGTTGGAGCAGCAGCACACCACTCTGCAGGAGAGCGGCCCCCACCGGGTGTCGCCCCTGACGATCCCGATGTACATGGTCAACATGGTCGCCGGGTACGTCGCGATCGACGTCGGGGCGAAGGGACCCAGTCTGGTCACGGCGACCGCCTGTGCCTCGGGCACCATGGCGGTGGGCATGGCGCGCGAACTGCTGCGGTCGGGGGCCTGCGACATCGTCCTCGCGGGCGGTACCGAGTCCGCGCTGACCCCGGCGGTGATGGCCGGGCTCACGAAGATGGGTGCCCTGTCCAGGAACACGACGGCTCCGGAGCACGCCTGCCGCCCCTTCGACGCCGACCGGGACGGCTTCGTCGCGGCCGAGGGTGCCGGTGTCCTCGTCCTCGAACGCATCGCGGACGCCCGGGCCCGCGGCGCCCAGGTGCACGCCGTGGTCCGGGGGTACGGGGCAGCCACGGACGCCCATCACGCGACGGCGCCCGAGCCCGGCGGCCGAGGCATCGAACAGGCGCTGCGGGCCGCCCTCGCGGACGCGAGGGTGGGCCCCTCGGACGTCGACCACGTCAACGCGCACGGCACGTCCACGCCGATGAACGACGTGACGGAGGGCCGCATGCTCCGCCGGGTGCTCGGTGCGCGGCCCGCCGTGACCTCGACCAAGGGCGTCACCGGGCACACCCTGGCCGCCGCCGGAGCCGTGGAGGCGGCGTTCACCGCGCTGACGATCGAGCACGGCAGCGTGCCGCCGACGGCCAATCTGCGCCGGCTCGATCCCGAGCTGGACATCGACGTGGTGAGCGGCGCACCGCGGAAGATGCCGGTCGACGTCGCGGTCAGCACCTCGCTCGGCTTCGGCGGGCACAACGCGGCCCTCGTCCTGACCGCGGCCTGACGCCACGCCAGCCCTATGGCACGCCACCAGCTCTATGACACGACACCAGCCCCATGACACACCACCGACAGGAGACCCAGCCATGGGAAGCAGCCTCCAGAAGATACGCCTCGTCGCCCTCGACAGCGACGGCGTACTGCTCAACGACACCTACAGCCCGGTGATCGAACGCTTCGTGACCCGGCACGGCGGCCAGTACACAGCCGCCGTAGAGCGCGGCGTGTGGGGATCACCGCAGCTGGCGGCCGGCCAGAACATGGCGCTGGCCTGCAAGTTGCCGTGGTCGGCGAAGGAGACCATCGCTGCCTTCTTCGAGGAGCGCGAGGAGTACCTCAAGGAGCACCCGGTACGGATGACCGAGGGCGCCGGGCAGCTCCTCGCCACGCTGCGCGACGCAGGGGTCCGGACCGTCTGCTACGGCGGGCGCAACCGCGAGTACACCTTCGACACCTATCTCGGCCACCTCGCCGAGTACTTCGACGCGGAGATCCCTTACGTCGACGTCAACGACTTCCGCCCCGGTACCAAGGAAATAGTCCGGGACATCTTCGGCTACGACTTCGACGAGGTGCTCTTCGTCGACGACATCAACCGTGTCGCCGAGGTCACCAAGGTGCTCGGCGCGGGCTTCCTCGGGGTGCCCGCGAGCATGCCGCACAACTTCCAGCGGGCCGAGATGGAGGCGACCGGCGTGCGCTACACGGTCGACGACATCCGGGAGATCGACCTGGAGCTGCTGCGGAAGATCGACCAGGAACTGGCCGCGGGCACCCTCTGGGCGGGCCGCGGCTGACGGGTCCGGACGGACACCGGAGCGACCGCGCGGAGCCCACGCCCGCGCGCACCACACCGGGACGGCGGTGGAGCCGGTCCCGGAAAACGGGGGAGAGATGAACCGATCAGTCTTTGTCACCGGAGGCAACAGAGGGATCGGCCTGGCTGTGGCGCGGTCCTTCGCGAAGGACGGCGACCGGGTGGCCGTCACCCACCGGACGGGCGAGCCGGAGGCCGGCCTGCTCGGCATACGGGCCGATGTGACGGTACCGGGTGACGTCGAACGCGCCCTGCGCGAGGCGGAGAAGGCCCATGGGCCGGTCGAGGTGGTGGTCGCCAACGCGGGGATCACCCGGGACACCCCCATGCTCCGGATGAGCGATGTGCAGTTCGACGAGGTGCTCCGCACCAACCTCATCGGCGCCCACGCGACCGCGCGCGCCGCGGCGCGCAGCATGATCCCGGCCCGCAAGGGACGGATCGTCCTCGTCTCCTCGGCCCTCGGCTTCCTCGGCGCACCCGGACAGACCAACTACGCGGCCTCCAAGGCCGGTCTGCTCGGACTGGCCCGCTCCCTGGTGTGGGAGCTGGGCCACCGCGACATCACCGTGAACCTCGTGGCACCCGGAATCATCGACACCGACATGACCCGGGGGCTCTCCGAAAAGCGCATGGACGACCTGATGCGCATGACCCCGCTCGGCCGGCCCGGCACCACCGAGGAAGTCGTCGCAGCCGTGCGTTTCCTCGCGGCCGATGAGGCCGGCTACGTCACCGGCGCGATCGTGCCGGTCAGCGGCGGCCTCGGCATGGGCCTGTGACCGGCCCCACCGCCTCACCCGGACACCAGCGACAGATCACCACACCCGCAGGGGGAACAGCCATGAACCACAGCAAGCCACCGTCCGCTGCCCTCACGGTCCGTCCCTCGGACCCGCACTACCGCGAACTCGTCTCCGGCATGAACCAGCGATGGGTCGCGAGCCCCGACTACGTCAGGCTCGTCACCACTCCCGAGGAGACCCGGGACGCCGTGCAGGAGGCCGTCCGCGCCAAGAAGCGCGTCACGGTCCGGAGCGGCGGGCATTGTTACGAGAACTTCGTTTCTAACGCGGACGTCAAGGTCATCATCGACCTGCAGAAGATGAACCGGGTCTACTGGGACCCCGCACACGACGCGTTCGCGGTCGAGGCGGGTGCCACGCTGCTCGACGTGTACGAAGAGCTGTACCTGCGCCACGGCGTGGCCCTCCCGGCCGGATTCTGCTACTCGGTCGGCGTCGGCGGGCACGTCGTCGGCGGCGGCTTCGGTCTGCTGAGCCGCCGCGACGGGTTGACGGTCGACCACCTCTACGCCGTCGAGGTCGTCACCGTCGACAAGCGCGGCCGAGCCCGGCTGGTCACCGCCACCCGCGAACGCCACGACCCGCGCCGGGAGTTGTGGTGGGCCCACACCGGGGGCGGTGGCGGCAACTTCGGGATCGTCACCCGCTACTGGTTCCGCTCCCCCCAGGCCAGGGGCAGCGACCCGGGTGACGCACTGCCCACGCCCCCGGCCGAGGTGCTGCTCAGCTCCGTCGCGGTGCCGTGGAGCGACCTCACCGAGGAGGACTTCGCCCGCCTCGTCGGCAACCACGGAGCCTGGTACGAGGCCAACAGCGCCCCCGACTCCCCGTACACCGCGCTCGCCGGCTACCTGATCCTCAACCACCGGCAGGCCGGCAGCGTCGTACTGATCACCCAGTCCGACGCGACCGTCCCGAACGCCGCCCGGATGCACGCCGACTACCTCGCCGCCCTCACCGACGGAGTGAAGGCGGCCCCGCGGCCGCTGCCCGAGCCGCGCCGGCTGTCCTGGCTCAGGGCGACACGCATGCTCGGCACCAGCGTCTCCATGCTGACCGACACCACGCTGCGCGGGGACCACAAGTCCGCCTGCCTGCGACGACGCTTCACCGACGACCAGGTGGCGACGCTCTACAAGCACCTCACCACCACCGGCTACACCAACCGCAACGCCCAGGCGGTACTGCACCCGTACGGCGGACGCGTCGCGGCCGTCGACAACGCGGCGACAGCCAGCTCCCACCGGGAGACGGTCTTCAAGCTGCTGATCCAGACCTTCTGGACGGACTCCGCCCAGGACGCGCGCAACCTCGCCTGGACCCGGGGGATCTACGGGGAGCTGTTCGCCTCCACCGGTGGCGTGCCCGTCCCCGACGACCGCACCGACGGGTGCTATGTGAACTACCCGGACACGGATATCGGCGACCCCGAGTTCAACACCTCCGGGGTGCCGTGGAGCGCGCTCTACTACAAGGACAACTACGCACGTCTGCGGCGGGTCAAGGCGGCCTGGGACCCGCTCGATGTCTTCCACCACGCGCAGTCCGTGGAACTGCCCGGCTGACGGCGGGGCGCGGCGGCGGCAGACGAGCAGAAGGCGAGGACGGGGGACATGGAAGCAGCAACGGCGTTGCGCACGCGCGCGAACGAACTGCGCATGCTCAAGGAACGGGTCGCCGAAGGCGATCCGGACGCGACGGCCAGGCAGCACGCCAAGGGAAAGCTGACCGCCAGGGAGCGGCTCGGACTCCTCTTCGACGAGGGCACCTTCACGGAGACCGAGCCCCTGCGGCGGCACCGGGAGACCGGATTCGGGCTGGAGGACAAGCGGCCGCACACCGACGGCGTCGTCACCGGCTGGGGCCTCGTCGAGGGTCGCCAGGTCTTCGCCTACGCCCACGACTTCCGGATCTTCGGAGGAGCCCTGGGGGAGGCTCACGCCGTGAAGATCCACAAGCTGATGGACCTGGCCGAGCGGGCGGGCGCACCTCTGGTGGGGCTCTGCGACGGCGCCGGTGCCCGTATCCAGGAAGGCGTGACAGCGCTCGCCGGGTACGGCGGCATCTTCACCCGCAACGTCCGCAACTCCGGGGTGATTCCGCAGATCAGCGTGGTACTGGGGCCGTGTGCCGGGGGCGCGGCCTACAGCCCGGCGCTCACCGACTTCGTCTTCATGGTGCGCGGCACCTCGCAGATGTTCATCACCGGGCCCGATGTGGTGCGCGCGGTCACCGGCGAGGACATCAGCCAGGAGGCGCTGGGCGGTGCGGAGACCCACTCCCGTCTGTCGGGTGTGGCCGCCTTCGCCTACGAGGACGAAGAGAGCTGCCTGGAGGACGTCCGTCACCTGCTCTCCCATCTCCCGTCGAACAACCGCGAATCGCCGCCCGAGGTGCCCACCGCGGATCCGCCCGGACGGCGTGCCGAGCGCCTGCTCGACCTCGTGCCGACCGACCCGCAGCAGACGTACGACATGCGGGCGGTCATCGAGGAGATCGTGGACGACGGGGAGTTCTTCGAGATCCACGAGTACTGGGCGACCAATATCGTCTGCGCCCTGGCCCGGCTCGACGGGCAGGTCGTCGGACTCGTCGCCAACCAGCCCGCCTCGCTCGCCGGGGTGCTGGACATCGACGCCTCGGGCAAGGCCGCCCGCTTCGTGCAGACCTGTGACGCCTTCAACATCCCCCTGGTCACCCTCGTCGACGTGCCGGGCTTCCTGCCCGGCGTCGAACAGGAGCACGGCGGCATCATCCGGCACGGCGCCAAGTTGCTGTACGCGTACTGCAACGCCACCGTCCCCCGGGTCCAACTGATCCTGCGCAAGGCGTACGGCGGCGCCTACATCGTGATGGACTCGCACGCCATCGGCACCGATCTCTCGCTCGCCTGGCCGGCCAATGAGATCGCGGTGATGGGAGCCGAGGCCGCGGCCGGGGTCATCTTCCGCCGTGAGATCGCCGCCGCCGAGGACCCGGTGGCGGCGCGCGACCAACTGGTCAAGGAATACAAGGCCACCCTGATGCACCCCTACTACGCGGCGGAACGTGGCCTCGTCGACGACGTGATCGACCCGGCCGAGACCAGGGCCCGGCTGATCGGCGGCCTGGCGATGCTCCGCCGCAAACACGTCCGACTGCCCAGCCGCAAGCACGGGAACCAGCCGCAGTGAGCGCCGGAGAAGCGGGAGCGGAGCCCGCGGGCCACGCGGCCCGGATCACCATTGCCGGCGGCGAGCCGGACGCGGAGGAGACGGCCGCCGTGGTCGCGGCGATCGTCGTCGCGTGCACCCGAGCGCAGGCCACGCCCGGGGCCGACGGAGGCCCGGCCCGTCCCGCGGCCTGGTGCCGCCCGCGCCCGGCACCCGCCTCGGCCGCGGCCTGGGCGAGCCGGGATCCCCGGGCCTGGCGGACGGACCTGCCCTGAGGCCCCAACACTCGTGGCTGGTTTCACCCGCCTCTGCGGTAAACGTTCCTCAAAGCGCGGCCGATCTCGCATACTCGGTCTCATGGGGGCTACTGCAACGGAGCATCTGAAACTCAGCGACTTCCTGAAAGCCAAACGCGCAGCGATCTCACCCGAGGCCGCGGGCCTGGTGAGCGCGGGCCGCTTCCGCCGTGTGCCGGGGCTGCGGCGGGAGGAGGTGGCGCAGCTCGCCGGGGTGAGCGTGGACTACTACACGCGCCTGGAACAAGGCCGGGTGCGGAATGCCTCGGACAGCGTGCTGGCAGGGATCAGCCGCGCGCTGATGCTCGACATGACCGAACACGAATATCTGCACTCGATCGTGAAGACGTCGGAGCCGGACACCGACCAGGCCGAGGAGCGCTCCGTCTCCCCGGAGACGCAGCTGCTGCTGGACAGTATGGACCACATCCCTGCCATCGTCCTCGGCCGCTGCATGGACGTGGTCGGCTGGAACGCGCTGGGCGCGGCCCTGTTCGTGGACTTCGCGCGGGAAGCGCCGGAGCACCGCAACCTCGCCCGGATGGTCTTCCTCGACCCCCGTGTCAGGACGCTGTACATGGACTGGGAAGACGTGGCGAGCAGCTTCGTGGCGCGCCTGCGCATGGACGCCATCCGGTACGTGGGATCGCCACGCCTCGACGCCCTGGTACGGGAACTCTCCGCCGCGGACGCCGACTTCCGCCGCTGGTGGGACCGTCAGGACGTCCAGGGCGTGACCTCCGGCCGCAAGCGCCTCAAGCACCCCGTCGTCGGCGAACTCACCCTCGACTGGCAGGCCCTGCAGATCGCCTCGGCACCGGCGCAGACCATCGTGGTCCACATGGCGCCCCGCGACTCCGACACCTGGCGGGGCTTCGAGCGGCTGGCCGGCCGCCGGGACGCGCAGAGGTAGCGTCACCGGCCAGACGCCCGGGCCGGGCTTGCTGATGGTTCAGCGCACGTGGTATTGGCCGCGTGCGAGGACCGTCGTGGGGAACTTACGGCCGACGATGAGCTGGACGTCCTTCGGGCCGGCCGTCCCGTTGTGCCAGACGAGCTTCGTATTGGAGCCCGGGTCGACCCAGAGTGTGCAGTCGAGGTCGCGGCCGCCGCCGTACGGTTCGGCACAGAACCGCAACTGGTGGCCGCCCGACGAAACCAGGTCCACTTCGAGGCGCTGGCCCACCTGAATCGTCAGCTTTCCCGAGCAGACCTTGTAGGCCAGGGTGTCGACCAGACAGTCGAGCCGGTGGGTTTCGGCGTGGGCGGTGCCCGCGGAGGCGATGGTGCCCGCGAGAGTGAGGGCGGTGAGAGCGGCGACGACGCCGCGGCGACGGTTGGTGAGGGTGCTGGTACCCATGGGTGCTCCCTGGTGTGTGGTGGTGATGGTGTGCGATGGATGGCAGGGACCGGGTGGTCCCCTCACCAGAGAGGCGCGTGATCGCGTCTGGCAGCCGCGCGTTCAGATCACGCGCTTCGCCGGGCAGCACTTGGCGGTGATCACCTGGGTCGACGGGACTACTGAGGCGGGTCTGCTGAGGCACAGCCGGAGGGCACCTGGCTCGCCACCGAGAGCGGGCACGGGACGGTGCGGCTGCCTGTTCGCCCATCTCGCCCCGCGCCTGCGTATCGCCTCGTCCGACGCCGTACCCCACCTCCAGGGGATGAAGAGTGTCTACGACGTGCTGTACAGCGTCTTCGGGGCCGTCGAGTTCACTGATCCGCGCGCACTGCTGCCGGCTGCCGCCGCTGCGCTGAAGCCGGCCGGGCACATTGCTCGTGATCGCTGACCGGCAGCGGTGACCTCCCCTCTCACGCCCGCCTCGAAGGCGGCCGCCACGCCCACCCATTGCGCCGCCTGAAACCGAACGGATCGCGGTCCACCGACCGCCCGTCAGTCGGACACTGGGACCGACTACCGCGTCACGTTCGACGATCCACCCGAACCGCGCATGCCGCGTTGGTCAGGTTCTACGCTGTGCCTTGCGGCAAACACGTGATCGCTTGTCTTTGCACACCGATGATCAATGGTGGCCGCGCTTGCGAATGCCAGGGGATGGAAAGGCTCGTCGAAGGAGACGCCGTGCTGGGATTGCTGGGCTTCTACGACGAACTGGACAACGGCTCCGACCAGCCGAACGGATCGATACGCGATGCCGTCCAGACCGTCGGTGAGCCGGATGAGATGGGCCTGGTGGCCTACCTGGACGCCGGCCACGTTCTCATCGATGTCATGGAAGGCGGACGTGACGTCATCACTGGGAGCGCCCACCGGCACTCTGCGGGATGCTCTTCCCTAGTGACCGACGGTTCCTGGTTGTGGCGCCAGGACTTCCCGCACTACGTGGAGACGCACCATGTTTCGCTGCCCGGCGCGTTCATCGCACACGTCCGCAGCCTGAGCTACCAGATGCCCACCATCATCGCCGCGCAGTTCGCCCCGCACTACGACGAGACCATGCCTTTGGTCGGCTGGGCCTCGGCTGTCCCGTGGCGCTCGGCTGCGACCACGCTCGTACCTGAACGACGAGCAGTGACCACCAAGGCCCAGTTCGACGCCGCCACGCTGGCCCGGGAACGCAACCGGCCGCACGGCAGCTGGGGCAGGCTACGCAAACCGCGGAAACCGTAGCCGCCACCAGCCAAGAGTGATCTACAGCCGGAGTATTAGGTCGTGTCTTGAGTTGTGATCAAGGCAGGACCTGGGCGGAGCCCTCGGCTGTAGCCTGTCTGCCGTTGGCTGGCACACACGTACGTATCAAGGAGTGGTGATGTTCAACCTCATCGTCATCGTGCACGTTTCCAAGGCCGAAGACATCACTCCGGTCGCTGACGCCCTGGCCCGCATGCGCCCGCTGTGCCTTGCCGAGGACGGCTGTGTCAGTTGGGAGGCGTACCACTCGCACGAGGATCCGGCCCGGTTCGTCCTGGTCGAGCGCTGGGCGACTCGGGGCCACTGGGAGACCCACGATGCCGGCGAAGCCATCCAGAAGATCTATCTGCCCGAGATCATGCCGCGCATCGAGCGTGAGGTGCACCCGAGCGCTCCGGTACGGCTCTGAAGCCAGGTTCTCCTTGCGTCGCGATGAAGATGTGGGACGACCCTTCCGTTGATCATTCCATGACCGGTAGAGGCATGGCATGGCACGTGGACGCGGGAGTAGTTCGCGGGCATCGTCTGGAAGTTCCGCTCGGGTGCCCCGTGACGGGAAATACGGCATTGGGCTATCTCAGCGTGGCGTGGCGTGGGACGAATCGAGGAAGTGCGGTCGTGCGGGTCAGCTCAGCCGCATCCCCTCCGCCGGGATCTCCTCGATGGCGGCGGTACGAGCGGTGGGCAGGCCCCACCGCTCGCGTGCCGTCTCCGTCGCGACCTGGGCTTGCCGCGCGCCGGGCGGGCCCCAGCCCAGCAACGCTGCTGCCTGGGCGGGGGTGGCGAGCAGGCGGGCGAAGGGGCGGCCGGTGGCGGGGTCGACGGCCGCCGGCCCGATGACGGTGACCCGGGCGGCCAGGCGGAGCCGGGCGTTGGGCCCCACCCCGCCGTAGACCTCGCCGGTCTCGTCCAGGACCCAGCCGAGCCGCACCGGATCAGCGAGGGTGAGCTGGGCTTCCTCGGCGGCTTCGCGATGCAGGGTGTCCTCGGGCGTCGCGTCGGTCACCTCCACGGTGCCGCCGGGAAGCATCGGCAGGGCGCCCTGCGGGCCGGGGTCGGCCACGACGACGACCCGGCCGTCGGGGACGAAGCACCACGCCCAGGCTTGCTGCACGGGCAGCTGGTCGGGGACGGGGCCACGGTGGAGGGGGCTGTTCCACAAGGGCCGGTAGCGGACGTGGATGTCGTGCCGGTCCAGCGCCGGGACGCCGAGGATGTGACGGCCGTCGGCGAGGTGCGCGGTGGCGGTGTTCCCGAGCCGGGCACGGTACGCCGCGAGCATGATCCGTCCGTCCGCGGGCCGCAGCCGCCGCACCGCGTCCCGGGTCTCCAGGAAGGCGTACGCGGACAGTTCGTCGTGCGGCAGGCGGATCGCCTCGATCTGGCCAGGGGTGAGGGTTCCCCCGTCGAAGACGAACCGGATCTCGCCGGGGCAGGGCGTGCCGGGGTGAAGGTCGGGGTGGTTCGGGGAGAAGGAGTGGACGGCGAGCACGTCCGACAGGGGCAGATCCAGGCCCAGTTCCTCGGTCATCTCGCGCTGGCAGGTGATGTGCGGGTGTTCGCCTGGTTCGACCACGCCTCCGGGCAGCAGCCACGAGTCGTCCTTGCGGTAGGTGGGGTGGACCAGCAGGACCCGGCCGACCTCGTCGGTGACGATCGCGGCGGCGCCGAGCCACGCCGCGTGCCGGGATGTGGCTTCGTCGAGGTCCGTCTTGGTGGGGGGTGCGGTCACGGTGGGCCCTTCGGTCGTGCGGGTCATACCTGGTCCGGGACGACGGGTGCGGCAGGGTGGGGGACGGCCGTGCTTGGGGCGTATTGGGCGGCTTGGGCGTCGAACATGGTGGCGTATCGGCCGCGGGCGGCGATAAGTTCGTCGTGGGTGCCTTGCTCGGCGAGGTGCCCGTTGTTGAGGACGTAGATGCGATCGGCGTGGCGGACGCCGGACATGCGGTGGGTGACGAGGACGACTGCTCGGTTGGGTGCGGCGAGGCGACGGATGCGGTCGAAGGCTTCGATCTCGGCTTCCGGGTCGAGGGCCGAGGTCGGCTCGTCCACGATGAGGACGCCGTCCGCTTGCGAGGTCGAGCTGCGCCAGTGGGTGCGGGCCAGGCCGACCTTCTGCCATTCGCCGCCGGAGAGTTCGATGGCGCCGCGGAACATGCGGGCCAGCAGGCTGCGTAGGCCATCGGGCAGTTTGGCGATGACGGGGCCGGCTACGGCGTAGTCGACCGAGGGCCGCAGGTCGTCGTCCGTCGCCGGGTGGTCGGGGCGGCCGAGGCGGATGTTCATCGCGGCGGTCACGGGCCAACGCTGAAAGTCCTGGGTGAGCAGGGAGACGCGATCGAAGACCTGGGCGCGGTCGAGGCCGGTGAGGTCCGCCTCGCCCCAGCGCAGCGTGCCGCTCTCGGGCAGCAGCATGCCGGAGAGGATCTTCATCAGGGTGCTCTTGCCGGAGCCGTTCTCGCCCACCACCGCGGTCACCGACCCCATCGGCAGCGTCAGGGACACTCCGTCCAGGGCCGCGGTGTCCCGGTCGGGGTAGCGGTAGGTGACCTGGTCCAGAACGATCTCCTCGACGCGTTCCGGTACGGGCGCCCCGCCGGAAGGCAGCGTCCGCCGACCGGCCTCCGTCAGGAAGCGGCCGTGGTCGCGCACATAGAGACTCTCCTCGTGGAGCTGGTTGATGTTCATGACCAGCGCGCCCAGGCTCGCCGAGCCGGTACGTACGGCGATCACGGCGGTCCCGGCAACGGCGAGGCTCATGTGCCCGGCCATGATCAGCCAGACCATGGCGCCGTAGGTCGCGGCCATCGCCAAGCCGGACAGCGCGGAGGCCACCCATTCGGTGAGGGCCTTGCTGGAGGCGAGGCGTTCCTGCTCGGCTTCGGCGCTTTCAGCCATGCGCTCGTAGCGGCTGAGGAGGAATGGGCCGACGGCGTGGAGGCGGACCTCCTGCGCGGCGGTGCGTTCGGTGAGCAGGTTGCCGATCAGGCGGCTGGCCCGTACGTGCTCAATCCAGCTCATCACCGACACGTAGCGTTCCTGGGCCACGCGCATGGCACCCCAGCCGCGCGGAGCGGCGATGAGGATCAGCATGGGCAGCAGCGCGGGGTGCAGTACGGCGAGGACGCCGGCGGTGGTGATCAGGGAGATGAGGCCGTTCAGCGCGGCGACGCAGGAACTGATCATGCGGCGGGCGGAATCGGGGCCGTGCTGAGCGATGTCCACGAGACGCCGGAAGTCGGGGTCGTCGATGGCTTCCAGTTCGACGCGGGCGGCGGCGGCCAGGTACTGAGTGGTTGCGATCCGCTCCACCTTGGGCTCCAGCCGCCCGGCGCGGGAGGTGGACCAGGCGGACAGGACGGAGTTGACGACGGCGATGGCGGCGGCGACCAGGAGGCCGGGTAACAGGGCGTGCAGCCGCTCGGCGGTGCTGCCGCTGCCGGCGAGCAGAGCGTGCATCACGGCGTTGACGGCGAGCAGGCCACCGGCAGCGGCGATGCCTTGGCCGATTTCGCTGATCCCGACCGAAAGCAGGGCACGCCGGTCGGCCTGCCACGCCATGCGCAACGTGGTGCCGACGAGCGCGGGCATGGAGCGCAGCGCCGACATCATGGTCAGGTCCAAGGCCGCGTGTTCGTGCCGGGACCAGCCCATGTCGTAGCGCAACGGCCCGCCGAACAGTTCCTGCTCGGCGTCGGACACCTGAGGGTCGGCCATCGTGACCGGCCCGAAAAACCTCTTCACCGAGCGCCTCCCGCAGGCCAGTTGGTGGCCCTGTAGGTCGGGCCATGGGTGAGCATGTGGTGGATCGTCACGGTATAGGGGGCGACAGTCCGGGGGAGGGCTTTTCCACCGGTACCCGGCCGGTAGAGCCCTTCGCGGCCCAATGACCGGCGACCGTCCCGGCCGGGTTCTCCCGGCGCCCGGTGCCGGGCTCTCCCGGTGCCCGGCACAACGATTCCTGCTTAATGAAAGATGAAAGAAAAGGCGTGTGACGAAGCTTGACCGTCACTCACGGGACGGGCAAGGTTCCGGAGAGCGCTCTCCCATTCGGCCCATTCCGAGGAGCTCTCGCATGTCCGCAGTCGGCATACCTCCCGTGACACCGATACCCCGCAGACCCGACCGCCGTCACCGCCGCATCGTCGGCGTGGTGGTCACCGCCCTGCTCGCCACCTTGCTCGCCTTCGTCCCCACCAAGGAGGCCCAGGCCGCGCCCACCCTGCTGTCCCAGGGAAAGCCGGTCACCGCCTCCAGTCAGGAGAACCACAGCACTCCGGCGACCGCCGCGGTCGACGGGGACGACGGCACCCGCTGGTCCAGCGCGGCCTCCGACCCGCAGTGGATCCGTGTCGACCTCGGTGCCCGCGCCTCCCTCACCCGGGTCGAACTCCGCTGGGAGGTCGCGTACGCCAAGTCCTACCGGATCGAGACGTCGCAGAACGGCACGGACTGGTCGACGGCCCACTCCACCACCACCGGCGACGGCGGTACGGACACCGTGGACGTCTCCGGCACCGCCCGCTACGTCCGCGTGCACGGCACCGCCCGTGCCACCCAATACGGTTACTCCCTCTGGGAGTTCAAGGTGTACGGCACCATCGGCGACGACCCCGGGCCGGTCATTCCCGGCGGCGGCGACCTCGGCCCGAACGTGCACGTCTTCGACCCCGCCACGCCCGGCATCCAGACCAAGCTGGACCAGGTCTTCAAGGAGCAGGAGTCGGCGCAGTTCGGTTCCGGCCGGCACGCCTTCCTCTTCAAGCCGGGCACCTACAACGGCCTCAACGCCCAGATCGGCTTCTACACCCAGATCGCCGGCCTCGGCCTGCGCCCCGACGACACCACGATCAACGGTGACATCACCGTCGACGCGGGCTGGTTCAACGGCAACGCCACCCAGAACTTCTGGCGTGCCGCGGAGAACCTCGCCGTGAAACCGGTCAACGGCACCAACCGGTGGGCGGTCTCACAGGCCGCGTCCTTCCGCCGTATGCACGTCAAGGGCGGCCTCAACCTCGCGCCCAACGGCTACGGCTGGGCCAGCGGCGGCTACATCGCCGACAGCAAGATCGACGGCCAGGTGGGCAACTACTCGCAGCAGCAGTGGTACACCCGGGACAGCTCCATCGGCGGCTGGTCCAACTCCGTCTGGAACCAGGTGTTCTCCGGCGTCGAGGGCGCGCCGGCCACCAGCTTCCCGGAGCCCCGCTACACCACGCTCGACACGACGCCGATCTCCCGCGAGAAGCCCTTCCTCTATCTGGACGGCAGCGACTACAAGGTCTTCGCCCCCGCCAAGCGCACCAACGCGCGCGGCACCACCTGGGCGAACGGCACCCCGCAGGGCGAGTCGATCCCGCTGAGCCAGTTCTACGTCGTCAAGCCCGGCGCCACGGCCGCCACCATCAACGCCGCCCTCGCCCAGGGCCTGCACCTGCTCTTCACCCCGGGCGTCTACCACGTCGACGAGACGATCAACATCAACCGGCCCGACACCATCGTCCTGGGCCTCGGCCTCGCCACCATCATCCCGGACAACGGAGTGACCGCCATGAAGGTCGCCGACGTCGACGGCGTGAAGCTCGCCGGCTTCCTCATCGACGCCGGACCCGTCAACTCCCCGACCCTGCTGGAGATAGGCCCGCAGGGCGCGTCCGCCGACCACGCGGCCGACCCCACCACCGTGCAGGACGTCTACATCCGCATCGGCGGCGCGGGCGCGGGCAAGGCGACCACCAGCATGGTCGTCAACAGCGACGACACGATCATCGACCACACCTGGGTGTGGCGCGCCGACCACGGCGAGGGCGTCGGCTGGGAGACCAACCGGGCCGACTACGGAGTCCGCGTCAACGGCGACGACGTCCTGGCCACCGGGCTCTTCGTCGAGCACTTCAACAAGTACGACGTCGAGTGGTACGGCGAGCGCGGCCGGACGATCTTCTACCAGAACGAGAAGGCGTACGACGCCCCGAACCAGGCCGCCATCCAGAACGGTTCGACGAAGGGCTACGCCGCCTACCGCGTCGACGACTCGGTGAACACGCATGAGGCGTGGGGGCTGGGCAGTTACTGCAACTACAACGTCGACCCGAGCATCCGTCAGGACCACGGGTTCAAGACGCCCGTCAAGCCAGGAGTGAAGTTCCACAGCCTCCTCGTGGTCTCCCTCGGCGGCATGGGCCACTACAACCACGTCATCAACGACACCGGCGCCTCCACGGTGCCAGGCGGCACCTCGACCGTGCCGTCCACCGTCGTCTCCTTCCCCTGATCCGACCTTCTGATCCGAACCCCGCCCCGACCCGCTGACCTGACCCCCTGGGCCACACCCGACTCGCCAGGAGCAGACGTGTCCAGAGCCCTCTCGCATCGCAGACCGGTCGGCCGCCGCGCCGGCGTCCCCCTGCTCGCCCTCGGCTTATGGGCGGCGGCCTCACTCCTCGCCGCCCCGCCCGCCCAGGCCGCGGAAACCCTGCTTTCGCAGGGCAGACCCGCGACCGCCTCGTCCCAGGAGGGTGCCGGATACGCCGCCTCGGCGGCCGTCGACGGCAACCTCACCGGCACCCGCTGGGCCAGCCAGTGGAGCGACCCGCAGTGGTTGCGCGTCGACCTCGGGCAGCGGGCCGATCTGAGCCGTGCCGTGCTGACCTGGGAGGGCGGCGCGTACGGCAAGAGCTACCAGATCCAGGCGTCCGACGACGGCACGGAATGGCGGACCCTGAAGACGGTGTCCGGCGGTGACGGCGGCACGGACGAGGTCGCCGTCTCCGGCTCGGGCCGGTACGTGCGCATGCTGGGAACCGAACGGCCAGGCGGTTACGGCTACTCCCTGTGGGAGTTCCAGGTGTACGGCACCACGGACGGCACGCCGCCCACCGGGGGAGCGGTCGAGGTCGAGGGCTCCCAGGGGGACTGGCAGCTGACCGTCGGCGGCAAGCCGTACACCGTCAAGGGCCTGACCTGGGGCCCCGCCATCGCCGACGCCCCGAAGTACCTGCCCGACGTGAAGTCCATGGGCGTCAACACCATCCGCACCTGGGGCACCGACGGCGGCACCAAGCCGCTGCTCGACAGCGCCGCCGCGCACGGTATCCGTGTCGTCAACGGCTTCTGGCTGCAACCCGGCGGCGGCCCGGGCTCCGGCGGCTGCGTCAACTACGTCACCGACACCACGTACAAGAACACCATGCTCACCGAGTTCGCCAAGTGGGTGGAGGCCTACAAGAACCACCCGGCGACCCTCATGTGGAACGTCGGCAACGAGTCGGTCCTCGGCCTGCAGAACTGCTACAGCGGGTCGGAGCTGGAGGCGCAGCGCAACGCCTACACCAGCTTCGTCAACGACGTCGCCAAGAAGATCCACGACATCGACCCCGACCACCCCGTCACCTCGACCGACGCATGGACCGGCGCGTGGCCGTACTACAAGCGCAACGCCCCGGACCTCGACCTGTACTCGATGAACTCGTACGGCGACATCTGCGGCGTCCAGGAGGACTGGGAGGAGGGCGGCTACACCAAGCCGTACATCATCACCGAGGGCGGCCCGGCCGGTGAGTGGGAGGTGCCCGACGACGCCAACGGTGTCCCCGACGAGCCCACCGACGTGCGGAAAGCCGAGGGCTACACGAAAGCCTGGGACTGCGTCACCGGCCACCGGGGCGTCGCACTCGGCGCCACCCTCTTCCACTACGGCGTCGAACACGACTTCGGCGGAGTCTGGTTCAACCTCGTCCCCGACGGGCTGAAACGGCTGTCCTACTACGCCGTCAAGCGGGCGTACACCGGCTCGACCACCGGCGACAACACCCCGCCCGTCATCACGAACATGGCGGTCAGCCCGGCGGCATCGGCCCCGGCGGGCGGAGAGTTCACCGTCCGCGCCGACGTGCGCGACCCCGACGGCGACCCGCTCACGTACAAGATCTTCCTGAGCGGCAACTACGCCAACGGCGACAAGCGCCTGGTCGAGGCCGAGTGGCGGGCCACGGGCAACGGGACGTTCGCCGTGCAGGCCCCGGAGAAGCTCGGTGTGTGGAAGGTGTACATCCAGGCCGAGGACGGACGCGGCAACGCGGGCATCGAGACCAAGTCGGTCAAGGTGGTCGCCCCGCCGGTCCCCGGCACGAACGCGGCGCTGAACAGGCCCACCACCGCCTCCTCCTTCCAGCCCTCGCACGGCGACTGCCCCTGCGAGCCGGCCAAGGCCACGGACGGCAAGAACGACACGCGCTGGGCCAGCGACTGGAGCGATCCGCAGTGGATCCAGGTCGACCTGGGCGCCCCCACCGCCGTCCGCAGGCTCCAGCTCGTCTGGGACCCCGCCTACGCCAAGTCCTACGAGGTCCAGGCCTCGGACGACGGCACCACCTGGCGCACGGTCCACACCACGACCACCGGTGACGGTGACGTGGACACCATCGACGTCTCGGCGACCGCACGGCACGTACGTCTACGCCTGACGGCGCGTGGCACCGGCTGGGGCTACTCGCTGCACGAGCTCGGCATCTACAAGTGACAGGGCGTCCGGCGGCGCCCCTCGCACCGTCCCCCACCCAGTACCTCAGCGGGCAGGAGGCCCCATGAGACGACGACGTTCAAGACTCCCCGCGCTCCTGATCGGCAGCGCACTCCTCGCAAGCGTGCTCGGCATCGGCACGGTCGCCACGGCCGCCGACCCCCGCGGCGCGCCGACCGCCTCGGCCGACGGCCACTCCGGGCACATCACCCCGGCGTCGCCCCGGGCCTTCGGCGACGATCCGGACGGCGACGGATACATACCGGCCGTGCCCCAGGTCACCGGCGTGACCCCGTCCGAGGCCAACCCGCCGCCGCGCTACTTCCACGAGTTCCAGGCCAACTGCGCCGTCACGCACACCGCCCCGGACGACCCGATCGTGTACCCGGGGCAGCCCGGCAAGTCCCACGACCACACCTTCATGGGCAACAGGACGACGAACGCGGGCAGCACCACGGCGAGCCTGTACGGGGGAGACACCACCTGCAAGGCACCGGCCGACGCCTCCGCCTACTGGATGCCGTCCCTGTACAAGGGCGACAAGAAGATCCTGCCCGCAGGCCCCCAGGTCATCTACTACAAGGCCGGGGTCACGGACTACACGAGCGTGCGGCCCTTCCCCAAGGGGCTGCGGTTCGTCGTCGGCGACCCCCTGCAGAGCGCTCAGCAGTTCCGCGACCACAAGGGCTGGGTCGAGGGCTGGGAGTGCGGCGACAGCTTCAAGAACGTCGACATCCCGCAGCACTGCCCGTCGGGCTCCCAGCTCAACCTCCGTATGCAGGCACCCAGTTGCTGGAACGGCTTGCATCTGGACACCCCCGACCACAAGAGCCACATGGCGTACCCGCTGGTGAAGCCCGGCACGAACGACAACGTGTGCCCGGCGAGCCACCCCGTGGCGCTACCCATGATCGAGTTCAAGATGGCGTGGCCGGCCGACGGTGACATGTCGCAGGTGCGGCTCGCCAGCGGCCGCGGGTACTCCTTCCACTACGACTTCTTCAACGCCTGGGAGGAGCGGACCCTCAAGGCCCTGGTCGGGCACTGCGTCGTGGGCGGCCTCCAGTGCGACTCGCGCGGCTACGACCAGGAGCACCCGGAGCGCGGCGCGGCGCTGAACGCCGACCACCGGCTGCCCTGATCCGCACGCTCACGGAGGAGGACGGGTCTGCGGGGACCGCAAAGGGCACGCCGTTCACTGTGCCGAGCGCTCCCGCAGGGCCGTCCGCCACGCCGGGTCCTGTTCCACCTGTTCGGCCTCCTCGGGCCGGCCGCCACGTGCGAAGAAGTCGGCGAGCGGCAGGATCGCGGCGCCCACCGTGACGGCGTCCGGTCCCAGGGTGCCGAGGTCGATGCGGACGCGGGCGGCCGGATAGGTCAGCGCGTACGAAGTGGCGTACGCCGTCACCGAGTCCAGGAAGCGCCGGCCGAGCTGCAGTCCCGCCCAGCCCCCGACCAGGATGCGTTCGGGCTGGAAGAGGTTGATCAGGTCGGAGAACCCGGCGCCGAGGTACTCGGCGGTCTCCTCCAGGACGGCCAGGGCCGTGGCGTCCGGTTCCGGGGCGTCCGCCGAGGCGCCGGCCTCCGGGTAGGCGGCGGCGAGCATCGCGGTCAGGGCGGTCTCCTCGTCCGCGCCCGCGGGCGGCTGCCCGCCCGCCTCCACCCAGCGCTCCAGCAGGGCCTCCGCACCCGCGTACGCCTCCAGACAGCCCCGTGCGCCGCAGCGGCACCGGCGCCCGCGCACCCGCACCGTCAGATGCCCCCATTCGACGGCCCGGCCCGGCCCCATGTCGTCGCCGACGACACAGGCGCCGACGCCGGAGCCGAAAAGCACCACCGCCGCGCTCTGGGCGCCGCGGCCGGCGCCGAACCACATCTCCGCCTGGCCCAGGGTCTTGGCGCCGTTGTCGATGTAGTACGGCACGGTCTCGGGCAGGACCCCGGACTCGCGCAACAGCCGCTCCAGGGGGACGGCGTCCCAGCCGATCGTCTGGCCGTGCACGACGGCGCCGTCCTCCGGAGTCCTCGCGACGATGCCGGGCACACCGATCCCGACGCCGAGCAGCTGCTGGGCCGGGACGTCCGCCTCCTCCAGCACCTGGGAGATGCCCTCGCGTAGATGGGTGACGACGACGCCGACGTCGTAACGGTCGAGGCGGCGCGTGCCGTCGGTCTCCAGTGGCTTCTCGACCCGGGCCAACTCGGTGAGGGTGAGGTCGAACAGCTCGATCCGCACGCGGGTCTCGCCGATGTCGACGCCGATCATGTGACCGCTGCGCGCGCTGACGCGCAGCAGTGTGCGGGGACGGCCGCCGGCCGAGTCGACGCTGCCCGCCTCCTCCACCAGCCCTTCGGTGACCAGCTCGGAGACCACGTTGCTCACCGAGCCCGAGCTCAGGCCGGTGGCCGGCCCCAGCGAGAACCGGCTGAGCGGCCCGTCGAAATACAACCGCTGCAACACCGCGGTGCGGTTCTCCCGCCGCAGGTCACGCACCGTACGGCCACTGCGCACCTTCATCCTGCCCCCTCAATCCGAAGTCCCTCACCGCAACTTACATGTGGGCGAGCCCTTGACGCGACCTTCACTTGAGGTTTAACTCACATCCTAAATTAAGCCGTGGGGGGCTTCGGGAACGTGGGGCGAGATGCCCCGGCCCCTGCTACGGGCGACCCCGTCACTTCCCGGAAGGCCTCTGGAGTCATGCGCAGAATCAGAGCCGCAGCCGTCGGCGCCCTCACCCTCTCGTTCGCCCTCACCGCGGTGGCCTGCGGCGGAGGGTCAGCCAGCACGGGAGGCACCAACGAGGAACCGGAGACCCTCACTTACTGGGCCTCCAACCAGGGCGCGAACCTCGAGGTCGACAAGAAGGTCCTCCGGCCGGAACTCGACAAGTTCGAGAAGCGGACGGGAATCGAGGTGAAGCTGGAGGTCATCCCCTGGGGCGACCTCCTCAACCGCATCCTGACCGCCACCACCTCCGGCCAGGGCCCCGACGTCCTCAACATCGGCAACACCTGGAGCGCCTCGCTGCAGTCCAGCGGCGCCCTGCTGCCCTGGGACGCGAAGAACTTCAAGGCGATCGGCGGCAAGGACCGCTTCGTCGAGTCCGCGCTCGGCTCCACCGGCGTCCAGGGCAAGGACCCGGCCGCCGTGCCGCTCTACTCCATGGCCTACGCGCTCTACTACAACAAGAAGATGTTCGCCGACGCCGGGATCAAGAAGCCGCCGGCCACCTGGAAGGAGATGGCCGAGGTCGGCAAGAAGCTCTCCAGGAACGGCAAATGGGGGCTCGGCGCCGAGGGATCCAACCTGTCCAACAACATCCACCAGGTCTTCGTGCTCGGCAAGCAGCACGGCGCCGACTTCTTCACCCCGGACGGCAAGGCCGACTTCACCTCCGACGGCGCCGTGGCGGCGGTCAAGCAGTACGTCGACCTGATGGCCAAGGACAAGGTCATCGCCCCGGGCAACGCCGAGTACGCGAAGAACCAGTCCCTGAGCGACTTCGCCAAGGACAAGACCGCCATGGTGCTGTGGCAGACCGCGTCGGCCACTTTCAAGGCACAGGGCATGACCGACGACGAGTGGGGCGTCGCCCCCGCCCCGGTGCGCTCCGGCAAGCCCGGCCCGGGCAGAGCCACCAACTCGATGGTGGCCGGCATCAACATGGCCGTCTTCAAGAACACCAAGAACATCGACGGCGCCAAGAAGTTCGTGAAGTTCATGACCAGCGACGAGGAACAGGTCATCCTCAACAAGGCGTACGGCTCCATCCCGCCGGTCAAGGCCGCCCAGCAGAACCCGGCCTTCAGCACCCCCGCCCTCGTCGTGCTCCGGGAGACCCTCGCCACCAGCGCCGCCGCGCTGCCGCAGGTCCCCGAGGAGTCACAGTTCGAGACCGTCGTCGGCACCGCCGTGAAGGAGCTGTTCGCCGACGCCGCCGCCGGCCGCCCGGTCACGACGGAGTCCGTGCGGACGAAGCTCGAAAAGGCGCAGCAGCAGATGCCCGAGAAGTGAGCGGGGACACCACCATGACCACCACCGCTGCCCTGGACACAGGCGAGCGGACGGCACGGAAGAGCGACCCGGGCACAGCGCCGCGCAGCCGTCGCCCCGGACGGCTGCGCCGCAACGCACTGCCCTACCTGCTGCTCCTGCCCGCACTGCTCCTCGAACTGCTGGTCCACCTGGTGCCCATGGCGATCGGCATCGCCGTCAGCTTCAAGGAACTGACCCAGTTCTACATCCGCGACTGGGCCACCGCGCCCTGGGCTGGCCTCGACAACTACGCCCTGACCGTCGACTTCGACGCCCCCGTCGGCGAGGCGCTCCTCAAGTCCTTCCTCACCACCTGCCTGTTCACCGTCCTGTCGGTCGGCCTGTGCTGGCTGCTCGGGGTGGCCGCGGCGATCTTCATGCAGGAGTCGTTCCGCGGCCGGGGCCTGCTGCGCACGATCTTCCTCGTGCCGTACGCGCTGCCCGTCTACGCCGCCGTCATCACCTGGGCGTTCATGTTCCAGCGGGACAACGGGCTGGTGAACCATGTGCTGCACGACCAGCTCGGCCTCACCGACAGCGTCCCGTTCTGGCTGATCGGCGACAACAGCTTCGTCGCGCTGCTCGTCGTCTCGGTGTGGAAGGGTTGGCCGTTCGCCTTCCTCATCGTCATGGCCGGACTGCAGAACATCCCGAAGGACCTCTACGAGGCCGCCGCGCTCGACGGCGCCGGCGTCTGGCAGCAGGTCCGCCGGATCACCCTGCCGGCGCTGCGCCCCGTCAACCAGGTCCTCGTCCTGGTGCTGTTCCTGTGGACGTTCAACGACTTCAACACTCCCTTCGTCCTGTTCGGCAAGGCGGCGCCCGAGGCCGCGGACCTGATCTCCATCCACATCTACCAGTCGTCGTTCCAGACCTGGAACTTCGGCACGGGTTCGGCGATGTCGGTCCTCCTGCTGCTGTTCCTGCTCGTCGTGACGGGCCTCTACCTCTGGTTCACCTCCCGCGGAAGGAAGGCCACCGATGCCTGACCCCGCCGTCCGGCACCCGCGCTCCCCGATGGCCGCCCCGCGGTCCTTCCTGTGGAGCCGCCGGATCTTCCTGACCCTCCTCACCGCCTTCGTCCTGCTGCCGGTGTACGTGATGGTCTCCAGTTCACTGAAGCCACTGGAGGACGTCTCGGGGAAGTTCGAGTGGCTCCCCTCGACCCTCACCGTCCGCCCGTACTTCGACATCTGGAAAACGGTCCCGCTGGCCGACTACTTCATGAACTCGCTGATCGTGGCGGGCGCCGCCACCGTCTGCTCCGTGACCATCGCCGTGTTCGCGGCCTACGCGGTCAGCCGCTACTCCTTCCGCGGCAAACGCGTCTTCACGGTGACCGTGCTGTCGACCCAGATGTTCCCCGGCATCCTGTTCCTGCTGCCGCTGTTCCTCATCTACGTCAACATCGGCGACGCCACCGGTATCGCGCTGTTCGGCTCCCGCGGCGGCCTGATCCTCACCTACCTCACCTTCTCGCTGCCCTTCTCCATCTGGATGCTGATCGGGTACTTCGACTCGGTGCCCAGAGACCTCGACGAGGCGGCCAAGGTGGACGGCTGCGGAGCGCTCGGCGCGCTGTTCCGGGTCGTCGTGCCCGCAGCGATCCCCGGCATCGTCGCCGTCGCCGTCTACGCCTTCATGACCGCGTGGGGAGAGGTGCTCTTCGCCTCGGTCATGACCAACGACACCACCCGCACCCTCGCCGTCGGCCTCCAGGGCTACTCCACCCAGAACGACGTGTACTGGAACCAGGTCATGGCGGCCTCACTCGTCGTCAGTCTGCCCGTCGTCGCGGGCTTCCTCCTCCTCCAGCGCTACCTCGTCGCCGGTCTCACCGCGGGCGCCGTCAAGTAACCGCCTGCGCCGCGCAACTGCCGCTGGCTTCGCCCGCCCATCCCAGAGAGGCTCTCCGTGTCCGACTCGCTCGACCTCGCCGCCTTCCCCGCCGAATTCACCTGGGGCACGGCCACTTCCGCCTATCAGATCGAGGGCGCCGTCGCCGAGGACGGGCGGGCACCGTCTATCTGGGACACGTTCTCCCACACCCCGGGCAAGGTCGACAACGACGACCACGGCGACGTGGCCTGCGACCACTATCACCGCTGGCCCGAGGACATCGCCCTGATGAAGCGGCTCGGCACCGACGGCTACCGCATGTCCATCGCCTGGCCACGGGTGCGGCCCGGCGGCGACGGGCCGGTCAACGCGGCCGGCCTCGACTTCTACGACCGGCTCGTCGACGGCCTCCTCGACGCGGGAATCACCCCCAACGTCACCCTCTACCACTGGGACCTGCCGCAAGCCCTCCAGGACCGCGGCGGCTGGACCGTGCGCGACACCGCGGAACACCTCGCCGACTACGCGTCCGTCGTAGCGGACCGGCTCGGTGACCGCGTCACCCAGTGGGCCACCCTGAACGAACCCCTGTGCTCCGGCTGGATCGGGCACCTGGAAGGCCGGATGGCACCCGGCCTCGCCGACCTGACCGCCGCCGTGCACGCCTCGTACCACCTGCTGCTCGCCCACGGCCTGACCACCCGGGCGATCCGCGCGGCAGTGCCCGGTGCGCAGGTCGGCCTCGTCACCAACCACTCCACCGTCGAGGCCGCATCCACCCGCCCCGAGGACATCGCGGCGGCCACCCGCATGGACGGCCACATCAACCGCTGGTGGCTCGACCCCGTCCACGGCCGCGGCTTCCCCGCCGATATGCGCGACCTGTACGGCGTGGAGCTGCCGGAGCGCTCCGGGGACCTGGAGACGATCGCCGTACCGCTCGACTGGCACGGCCTCAACTACTACTTCCCGGCGACGGTCACCGACGACCCCGAGGGGCCGGTCCCGTACGCCCGCGAGGTCCGGTTGCCCGAGGTGCCGCGCACCGGGATGGACTGGCAGGTCGACGCCGACGGACTGGAAGCCCTGCTGCTGCGGCTGACCGACGACTACGGGGTGCGCAAGCTGTACGTCACCGAGAACGGTTCCGCTTTCCCCGACGCCGTGTCACCCGACGGCGCCGTCCACGACCCCGACCGGGCCCGCTACCTGGAGGACCACGTGAACGCGTGCGCCCGGGCGGTGCGCAAGGGCGCGCCGCTGGCCGGATATTACGCCTGGTCCCTGCTCGACAACTTCGAATGGGCCTACGGCTACGACAAGCGCTTCGGCCTCGTCCACGTCGACTACGCGACCCAGGCCCGGACGCTCAAGACCAGCGGCCTACGGTACGCGGAGATCATCCGCGCCCAGCGGGAAAGCCGGGCCTGGCCGCACTGACAGCGCGGCGGCGGGGTCGCTGCCGGTGTCCGGCCCGTCAGTCACCCCGCCGGCCGGCAGGACGGCCGGGCCACCATGCGGTGTCGCCGAGGTCGCGGACCAGGGCCGGCACGAGCAGCGACCGTACGACCAACGTGTCGAGCAGGACACCGAAGGCGACGATGAAGGCGATCTGGAGCAGGAACGCCAGGGGGATCACGCCCAGGGCGGCGAACGTCGCGGCCAGGACGACACCGGCCGAGGTGATGACGCCGCCGGTCGCCGTCAGTCCGCGCAGGACGCCCTCACGAGTGCCGTGACGCACGGATTCCTCACGGACCCGCGACATGAGGAAGATGTTGTAGTCCACGCCGAGGGCCACGAGGAAGACGAAGCCGTAGAGCGGCACGGACGCGTCGGTGCCGGTGAAGCCGAACACGTGCTGGAAGACCAGTGAGGCGACGCCCAGGGTGGCGACGAAGTTCAGGGCCACCGTGGCTACCAGGACCAGGGGCATCAGGAGGGAGCGCAGCAGGCCGACCAGGATCGCCAGGATGATCGCCAGGACCACCGGCATGATCAGCAGGCGGTCGTGCTCCGCCGTCTGCTCGGTGTCGTACTGCTGGGCGGTGTAGCCGCCGACCAGGCCGTGGGCGCCGTCCACCGCGTGGACCGCGTCGCGCAGCCGCACCACGGTCTCCTTGGCGGCGTCGCTGTCGGTGGGGTCCTGCAGCGTGGCGTCGAGGCGTACGCGGTCTTCGACCACGAGGGGTTCACCGGCTCCGGGGCGGCCGGACGAGGTCACCGCCGAGACGTCGGCCACGCCCTCGGTGCGCTGCACCGCTGCGGTGACCCGGTCGAGCCGCGAGGCGTCGACGATGACGACGGCGGGGTTGCCCGAGCCGCCGGGGAAGTGCTCGCCCAGGGTCTTCTGGGCCGCCACGGAGGGGGCGTCGTTGACGAAGATCTCGTCCAGCGGGACGCCCTTGGAGTTCAGGGACGGCGCGAACACGGCACACACGCACAGCGCGGCCAGCGTCCATGCCCACACCTTGCGCGGCGCCCGGTCCACCAGCCGGGACACCTTGCGCCACACGCCGTGCCCGGCCGAACCGTCCTGCGTGGCACGGGGCTTGGCGGGCCAGTACGCGGCCCGCCCGAGCAGGAGCAGCGCAGCGGGCAGGAAGGTCAGTGCGCTCAGGACGGCGCAGGCGATCCCGATGGCGCCGACGGGGCCCAGCGCCCGGTTGTTGGTCAGGTCGCTGAGCAGCAGGGCGAGCAGGCCGAGGGCCACCGTGGCGCCGCTGGCGACGATCGGTCCGGTCGAGCGGCGCAGCGCGGAGCGCATGGCGGCCACCCGGTCGCCGTTACGCGCCAGTTCCTCGCGGAAACGGGCGGTGAGCAACAGCGCGTAGTCGGTCGCGGCGCCGATGACGAGGATGGACAGAATGCCTTGCACCTGCCCGTCGACGCGGACGACGTCGTGGTCGGCCAGCGCGTAGACGATCGCGCAGGCGAGGCCGAGGGCGAACACCGCGCCGACGATGATGACGAAGGGCAGCAGCACGCTTCGGTAGACGAGCAGCAGGATCAGCAGGACGGTGACCAGGGCGACGCCCAGGAGGATGCCGTCGATCCCGGCGAAGGCGTCGGAGAGGTCAGCCTGGCTGGCAGCGGGCCCCGCCAGTTGGGCAGTGGTCCCTGGTACGTTCGCCGCCGCCTTCTCGATCCGCTCCAGGACCTTGGGCAGTTCGTCTCCCAGGTCGGGCCGTAGCTGCACGATGCCTTGCAGTGCGCGGCCGTCTTCGGCCGCCAGGGCGGGCGAGGCGCGGCCGACGGTGCCGGCGGAGCCGTCCAACGAGCGCAGAGCGCGCGTGGCCGCCTGCCGCTGAGTGTCCGTAAGTCGCCCTTTCCGCTCGCCGGGTCGCCCCTCGGCGGTCCACACAACAACGGCGGGGAGGGTCTCCTCCTGGTCGAAGGCGCGTTGTGCGTCGATGACCTGCGTCGATTCGGCGTTCTGCGGGAGGAAGGCGGCCTGGTCGTTGGTGGCGACCTCACCCAGCTTCCCTGCGTAGGGACCCAGCGTCCCGCCGATGCCCAGCCAGGCGACGAGCAGGACGACGGGGACGAGCCAGCGGGCGAGGCGTGCACCGGTGGACATGTTTCTCCTGGACCGAGGCGGCAGATAACTCAGTTATAAACAATCTCAATGATTGAATCAAATGCCTCGGTGGGTTGCGGGTGGGTTGCTCCCGGCCGGGGCGGCGTGCGTCAGGGGGAGGGAGGGCGTACGTCCGAGAGCTCTTCGTTGAGGGCCGTGAGGAACCGTATGGCGACTTCCAGTTCCCCGGCATCGAAACGGGTCCTGGCGCTCTCCGTGGCGACGGCGAGCGGCTGGAAGAACGCGCGGGCCGCCGACCGGGCGCTGTCCTGGTAGTGCAGGTGGACGACGCGGCGGTCCTGGCTCTCGCGCGAGCGCCGGATGTGCCCGGCCCGCTCCAGCCTGTCCAGGCACGCGGTGACCGCGCCCGAGGTGAGCCCCAGGTGCGCGCGCAGCCGCCCCGGGGTCATCGGCTCGTCCGCGTCCAGGATGGCGCTCAGGGCCTGGACGTCGGTGGCATGCAGGTTCTGGCCGGCCGCGAAGGCGTGCACCACGCGATTGATCTCACCGTTCATACGGCGCAGTTGCACCGCGAACGCCTGCAGGTCCGTCGAGGCGCCGCTCTCGGGTGCCGGATCTTCGGTAGGTCTCACGTGAGCAGCCTATATATCCGCTACCTCGGGTTTGGCGCTGAGTGCCTGCCGGGCCGGGCCGGCGCCGGTTCCGGGGTAACAGGGTGAAGCGCCCCTTCTTCGTGGGTCGGACCAATCCGCGAGGGTCCGGGCTCCGGATCATCAGTACACGTTGCCCCTCTTGCTGAAAAGATGACCGACATGAGCGATGCCGTGCGCATCGGATCCCGTGCAGCACCCCGTCCTGACCTCCAAGAGCTGATCGCCCGTGTCGCGTGTGGTGACGAAGAGGCGTTTTCCGGCGTCTATGACGCGGTGATCAGCCCGGTTTTCGGTGTGGTGCGCGCTGTGCTGCGCGATCACGCCCAGTCCGAGGAGGTGGCCCAGGAGGTTCTGGTCGAGGTGTGGCGCACGGCTCCCCGCTATCGGCCGGACCGTGGGACGGCCATGAACTGGGTGCTCACCCTCGCCCATCGGCGCGCCGTGGACCGGGTGCGCTCGGTGGAGGCCTCGACCGCCCGCGAGCAGAAGGCCGCCCTGCTCGAACGGATGCCGGAGTTCGACGAGGTGAGTGAACAGGTCGAGTCACGCTTGGAGCGCGAGCAGGTGAGGCGCTGCCTGCGGGCCCTCACGGAGGTCCAACGGCAGTCCGTGACGCTCGCCTACTATCGCGGGCTGACCTATCGGCAGGTTGCCGAGCTGCTGGCCTTGCCGCTCGGCACGGTCAAGACGCGGCTGCGCGACGGGCTCATCCGGCTGCGCGACTGTCTGGGGGTGAGCGCATGAACAGCGCCGCGGACCTGCACACTCTGACCGGGGCCTACGCGGCCCACGCGCTGGAGGACGAGGAGCGCGAGTCCTTCGAGCGGCACCTGTCGGCCTGTGCGTCGTGTACGCAGGAGGTTCGGGAACTGCAGGCCACCACCGCACGCCTGGGCCTCGCCGCCGCGGCGGTGCCCCGACGCGCGATGAAGGACGAGGTGCTCCACCGGATCACCACGGTCCGGCAGGTGGCGCCGTCCGAGCGGAGCTCCGACAGCCGTACGCCGAAGCGCAGGCCCCGTCGCCTGGCCCAATGGGCGCTGGCCGCCTGTGTCGCCGCGGCGGCCGCGCTGGGCGGCACCGCCGTCTGGCAGTACGGCGAGGTGCAGGAAGCTCGTGACCAGGCGCGGCAGGCGGAGGAGCAGTCACAGGAGTTGGCGGCTCTGCTCGCCGCCCCGGACGCCACGACTCGTACGGCCAAGCTGTCCGATGGTGCCGAGGGTGCGGTCATCGTGGCCAGGAGCCGCGACCGGGCCGCCTTCGTGGCCACCGGCATGGCGAAGCCCCCCGCGGGCAAGGTCTACCAACTGTGGTTCTCCGACGACGGGGTCATGCGCCCCGCGGGTCTCATGGACCCCGCGCGGAGCACCCAGACCGTGTTGATGGAAGGCAGGCTGGACGGAGCGGCGGGCATGGGGATCACCGTGGAGCCGGCAGGCGGCTCCTCCAAGCCCACGACGGCTCCGGTGGCGGTCATGGACTTTCCTGCGTGACTGCGTGACTGCGGACGTCGGTCACTGAGCCGTAGCGCGGGTGACTCCAAGAAATCGAACAAAAGGGGCAATTCGTCTCTCCGGTGGCTCCGGATTACTCATACGACGGGCACGACACAGGCGCAGCCACCCCGGCGCGCCGATCGCATCCCCGCCGTCCTGCCGCCGTCCGGCAGCAGCGCAGTTCCCGGACCTGGTCCCGAGACCTGCAAACAGGTCTCGGGACCTCCATCCAGGAGGAGAAGACCATGCAGACCACACACATCCGCCGAGCCGCTGTGGCGGCCGTCGCCGCTCTCGCTCTGCCTGTCTCCTTGGGGCTGCTCGCCCCGATGGCTCACGCCGACAGCATGACGGAACCCTTTGGGCCTGCCTGTGACAGTGTCCCCAAGGACGGCGCGGGCAGCTTCGACGGCATGGCGATGGACCCTGTCGCCACCGCGGCGTCCCACAATCCGGCCCTGTCCACTCTGGTGACGGCCGTCAAGAAGGCCGGACTCGTCGACACCCTCAACAACGCCAAGGACGTGACGGTCTTCGCGCCCACGAACGACGCATTCGCCAAGATACCCAAGGCGGACCTCGACAAGGTGCTCGCCGACAAGGATCAGCTCACCAAGATCCTCACCTATCACGTGGTGGGGGAGAAGGTCGCTCCCGACCAGCTCGACAAGGGCTCGTTCAAGACTCTGGAGGGCGGCACCCTCAGCACCATGGGGTCGGGCGAGTCGTACGAGGTGAACGACTCCGCGAAGGTCGTGTGCGGCAACGTCAAGACGTCCAACGCCACGGTGTACATCATCGACTCCGTGCTGATGCCGAAGATGTGAGCCGTTCGGTATGGGTCCGGCGGACCGTCGCCGGGCCCGTACCCGTGTCCGTACCCGCAACCGCACCGGCACCCGCACTGCACCGCAGGGCCGAAGGAGTGAAGGACCAATCCGGCGGCAGGCCGGGGACGTATTCCTGAGTATGGACAACGCAACGCGGCCGCCTCGCGGCATCACACGACTGTCACTGAGTGCGCTGAGCGGCCTGCTGGCGGGGTACGCGGCGATCGCGGTCGCCGAACTGGTCTCCGCGGCGGTCCGGCCCGAGGCCGGTCCGGTGATCGCGGTGGGCGGCGCGGCGATCGACCGCACGCCGCCGGGGGTGAAGGACTGGGCGATCCGGGAGTTCGGGACCAACGACAAGTTGATCCTCCAACTCGGGATCCTCGCTGTGCTGAGCGTGCTCGCTCTCGCGCTCGGCATGGTGGCCACGCGCCGCCGACTGACCGGTTCACTCGGCGTGCTGGCCTTCGGAATCGTCGGCGCCGCGGCAGCGGTCGGCCGGCCCGATTCCACGAGCCTCGTCGACGCCCTGCCCTCGGCCGTCGGTGCCCTCGTCGGCTCCGGCCTCCTCTACTGGCTCGCCGGACGCCTCAACACAACCCGGGCCACAGCGTCACGAGGTGTCGGGCAGGCCCCGAAAGCCGACGGGGATCTCGAACCGGCCGGCGGGGACGTCGAGTCGACCGGCGGGGACGTCGAGTCGGCCGACGGGCGTCATCCGGTCGACGTATCGACGCAGCCAGGCTGGGACCGGCGCGGTTTCATCATCGCGGCCACCGCGGCGGCAGCCGCCTCGACCGGCGTGGGGCTCGTGGGCCGGGCCCTGAACGGCTCCCAGGGGAAGAACGCCGTCGCGTCCCGCGCCGAGATCGCGCTTCCCCCGGCCTCGTCGAAAGCCGGCTCCGTTCCGCGTGGTGCGGCCTTGCGGATGGACGGGATCAGCCCGTTCGTGACGCCGAACGACGAGTTCTACCGCGTGGACACCGCCCTGGTCGTACCGAAGGTCGACGCCACAGCGTGGAAACTGCGCATCCACGGCAAGGGCGTGACCCGCGAACTGACGCTGTCCTTCGACGACTTGCTGAAGATGCCGCTCGTCGAGCGGCGCATCACGCTGACCTGTGTATCCAACGAAGTCGGCGGCCCCTACGTCGGAAACGCCCGCTGGATCGGCGTCCGCCTCGCCGACCTGCTCGAGCAGTGCGGGGTCAGGCCCCCTTCGAAAGGCGGCCCCGCCGACCAGTTGGTCGCCCGTTCCGTGGACGGCATGACCATCGGCACCCCGGTCGAGGACGTCATGGACGGCCGCGACGCGATGCTGGCCCTCGGCATGAACGGCGAACCCCTTCCCTTCGAGCACGGGTTCCCCGTCCGCATGCTGGTTCCCGGGCTGTACGGGTACGTCTCCGCCTGCAAGTGGATCCAGGACATCGAGCTCACCACGTTCGACTCCTACGACACCTACTGGGTCGAACGCGACTGGGCCCGACGTGCGCCCATCAAGACCCAGTCCCGCATCGACACGCCCAAGCCCTTCGGCCGTCCGAAGGCCGGCACGGTCATGGTCGCCGGGGTCGCCTGGGCGCAGCACCGCGGTATCGACAAGGTCGAGGTCCGCGTCGACGACGGGCCGTGGGTCAAGGCGCGCCTCGCCGCCGAGGACACGCGCGACACCTGGCGGCAGTGGTCGTACGCCTGGCAGGCCACCAAGGGCAATCACACACTGACCGTCCGGGCCACCGACCGCGCCGGTGATACCCAGACCGCGGAGCGGACCCGCACCATCCCCGACGGCGCCTCGGGCCGGCACTCGGTGGTCGTCACCGTCGACTGAGCGGCCGTCGGGCCCCTCGCGCGCAGAACTCCTGTACGCCGATTTCACTCATTCGTGGAAGCGACCAAGCCGCGCGTCGCGCAGTTCCGGATTCCCTGTGACGAAGGCCGATCGGCCTTTCGGAATCGATGATTGAGGATCCGACATGCAAACCCGAGTCCGCCGTGTTGCCGTTGCCGTCGCCACCGCCGCGATGCTGCCGCTGGCCCTGACCGCCTGCTCCGACAGCGACTCCAAGGACACGGCGTCCGACAACTCCTCGTCCGCCTCCGCCAAGGAGAAGGCCGCCACCGAACCGTCCGACGACATGGCCGGCACGGACGAACCGTTCGGCTCCGCCTGCTCTTCCGTGCCCAAGGACGGGGAGGGCAGCTTCGACGGGATGGCGAAGGACCCCGTCGCCACGGCGGCGTCGAACAACCCCGCCCTGTCCACTCTCGTGACCGCCGTGAAGAAGGCCGGTCTCGTCGACACACTGAACAACGCGAAGAACATCACCGTGTTCGCCCCCACCAACGACGCCTTCGACAAGATCCCGAAGGCGGACCTGGACAAGGTCCTCAGCGACAAGGCCCAGCTCAGCAAGGTCCTCACGTACCACGTGGTCGGCAAGAAGCTCGCCCCCAAGGACCTGGAGAACGGCTCCTTCGAGACGCTGGAGAAGTCCAGCCTCACCACATCCGGCTCCGCCGAGTCGTACAAGGTCAACGACAGCAGCAACGTGGTCTGCGGCAACGTGAAAACCGCCAACGCCAACGTCTACATCGTCGACACGGTGTTGATGCCCAAGAGCTGACCCGACCGCCGCAAGGCCCGCCGACCGGAGCGAGGGGCATGTTCGACAGAGCAGCGTGCCCCTCGAACGCCTGGTCAACTGCCCGACGGGGCTGCCTCACTGTCTGTCATGGCGGTGACCGCGTCGGCGGCTGTCGCATGGATGGTCAGGAGAGAGTCGACGCCGGTGATGGCGAGCATGCGCATCAGGCGGTCGGGGACGTCGGCGAGGCCGAGCGAGCCGCCCGCTGCCCTCGCTGCGTGCCAGATTCCGATGAGCGCGCTGAGGCCGGAGGAGTCGCAGAAGCCGACCTGCGCCAGGTCCAGGACCACGTGAGGCGGACCTTCCTGCATGATCTCCAGGGTCTGGGTGCGCATTGCGGCGGCGGTCTGCATATCGATGTTGCCGATGACCGTCACGATGACGAGGTGCGCATGGGGGTGCTGGGCAGTCAGGTGAAGCGAGTGGGTCACGTCGGTCGTCACTCCTGGCCGAAGTGTTCGGGTGTGGCGGTGGTGTGGGCGGTGGTGGCGACACCGGCCTCGGGCGCCGATGCGGAGTCGGGAACGGACAGGGTCAGCAGGGCCACATCGTCACCGACTCCCTCGGGCAGCGCGTCCAGCAGCGTGACGGTGTCGTCGACCAGGGCGGTGGCGGTCAGGGGGCCGGTGCGCTGGTGGAGGAAGCCGGTCAGGCCGTCCTCACCGAGCATGGCGCCCTTGGCGGTACGGGCTTCGGTCAGCCCGTCGGTGTAGAGGAACAGGCCCTCCCCGGGAGCCAGCGGGAAGGTGCTCTGGGCGAAGTGGGCCTCGGGGAACGCACCGACGAGCATGCCTCCCTTGGGACGTACCGCCTTGACCCATACGGAGTCGCTCTCGTCGGGGCGTACGTGGTAGGCCGAGGGGTGGCCGCCGCTGGCGACGGTCACGGTGAAGCCGCCGTTCTCCTGTGGTGTCAGCAGGCCGACGAGCGCGGTGCAGAAGCGGCTCCCGGCGGCGACATCGCTGAGCAGCACCGTGTTGAGCGTGCTCAGAACGGTGACCGGATCCGGGTCGATCTGCGCGGCGGCGCGCAGGGTGTGCCGGGCCAGTGCGGTGACGGTGGCCGCTTCGGGGCCTTTGCCGCACACGTCGCCGAGGAAGAACGCCCACCGGCCCTCGTCGACGGGGAAGACGTCGTAGAAGTCTCCGCCGACATCGTGGACGGAGGCGGTGCGGTAGTGGCAGGCGAGTTCCAGCCCGGGGACCACGGGAAGCGCCGGAGGCAGCAGAGTGCGCTGCAGCGTGGAGGCGAACGCCGCGATGGCGGCCTTGTCCTTCTCGGCCTGCTCACGCGCCGCGCGTTCCGCCTCGGCACGCGCTCGTTCCATCTCGGCGTGCCGACTCTCGGCCGCCCGCCGCTCCTGCTCGTCGCGGAGGGCGCGCAGCGCCGACAGCCGCAGTTCCATCTCGTCCATGACGATCGCGGCCAGGTCGGACAGGGTGGCGATGTCGTCCTGGGTGATGGAGCGGGGTCTGGTGTCGAGGATGTTGACCGTGCCCAGCCGGTGGCCGTCCGGAGTGGTGATCGGTGCGGCGGCGTAGAAGCGGACACCCATCTCTCCGGCGACCAGCGGATTGTCCGCCGCCACCGGGTCGAGGAGGGTGTCGGGTATCACCAGTGCATCGTCGCGCAGAACCGCTGAGCCGCACAGGCCCGGGTCGCGACCGATCTCCGCGACGCCTTCGAGGCCGTGGGTCGCCTTGAACCAGATGCGGTCGCTGTCGACGATCGTGACGGTGGCCACAGGGACGTCGAAGAGGCGGCCGGCCAGTGCCGCGATCCGGTCGAACGCGCCGTCGGGCGGGGTGTCGAGGATGTCGTAGCGGCGTACCGCCGAGAGACGGGCCGCCTCCACATCCGGGTCGAGGACCAGCTTGGGGCTCCGCCCAAATGCCGGGTCGGCCGCCGAAGCCTGTGAGGTCATCGGCTTTCCTCTCCGTCGATAGCCGCCGCGAGCGGCAGGACCGACGCACCCTAGACCGAACGGAAGCTCGAATGCCAATTTCCGGGAGCCGCCGGGTCGGCTACGGGTCACTGACGGCGCCGCAGGACAGACACCCAGGTGACAGGCGCGTGCGCCCTGTTTGGACAGCCGACGGCGGGGCAGGCGCGAGAGGCGAAGCAGTCGGAGACCAGGTGAGGGTGGGGCGCATGAATACCGTGACGGCCGCGGAACAGACGACGACGCAGACCGAGCAGGACTTGATGGAGCGTTCGTACCTGGACCCGGCGTCGGTGGCGCCGCGGGACGCGAGGGCCATCTCCAAGCGCTTCTTCGACCGGCTCGGCGAGCTGGAGGAGGGCACGCACGAGTACCAGTACGTGCGGAACTGCCTGATCGAGATCAACCTGTCCCTGGTGAAGTACGCGGCGTCACGCTTCAAGCACCGGGGCGTGCAGGAGATGGAGGACATCGTCCAGGTCGGCACCATCGGGCTGATCAAGGCGATCGACCGTTTCGAACTGACCCGTGAGGTGGAGTTCGCCACCTTCGCCGTCCCCTACATCACCGGTGAGATCAAGCGCTTCTTCCGTGACACCAGCTGGGCGGTGCACGTACCGCGCCGTCTGCAGGAAGCGCGCCTCGAACTGTCCAAGGCGACCGAGGAACTGCGCACGCGCCTGGGCCGCACGCCCACCACCGCCGAACTCGCCGAACTGATGCAGCTGGACCCGGCCGAGGTCAGCGAGGCGCAGAAGGCGTCGAACGGCTACGCGTCCGTCTCGCTGGACGCCGCCATCGGCGGGGAGGACAGCGACACCGAGTCGGCCCTGACCGACTTCATCGGTATCGACGAGGACCGCTTCGACCTGATCGACAACTTCCACACCTTGGCCCCGCTGATCGCGGAACTCGACGACCGCGAGCGTCAGATCATTCATCTGCGTTTCGTCGAGGAGCAGACGCAGACCCAGATCGGTGAGGTGCTGGGCTGCTCGCAGATGCACGTCTCCCGCCTCATCACCCGGATCGTCGCGAAGCTCCGCACGGGCCTGAACGCGAACTGATGGGCTGGGTCCACGCCCCGCCGGTGGAGCCGACGGGAGCTTCCGGCGAGCGCTCTCGCGGAGCTGCTCGGCGCGCGTGTGGCGGCGACCTCACAGCACCTTCCCCGGGGACGGCTCAGGTCCGGCGTCGTCCGGTCACCGGGCACTGAGCCGAAGGGCACGAAGGCGGGCCGGCCGCCCGTCTGGCCCCGGCGGCAGCTGATCGACGGCATACGGTTCCGGCTCCGGACTGGTGTGCCGTGGCGGGACGTGCCCGTCGAGTACGGGCCGTGGGGCCGGGTCTACGACCTGTTCCGCCGGTGGCAGCGGAACGGGACCTGGCATCGGATCCTCACCCGGCTCGGTAAACCTGGGATGCTCGCGTGGCGGGTTCACCACCAAGCTCCACCTGGCCGAGGCGGTCGTGCTGGTCGCGGCCATCGGAGAGTGCCTGCGACCAGCACCCTCCCGTCCCTTGACCACCCGGGCTTGCCGACTCAGGCGAGGTGCTTGCCGAAGAACTCGACCAGCTTGGCCGCGGCAGGGGTTACGTACTGGTCGCGGTCGTACAGGTCGACGTGGGTGGCGCCCTTGACGAGGAACAGCTCGGCGTTGCCGGGGCTGTCGGCGACGGCCTTCTCGGAGAATCCGCGGGTCACCGCTTCGGTGCCGGCGATCATGAGCAGCGGGCGAGGCGCGATCTTGGCGACGTCGGCGAAGGAGTCGAACTGGTCGAGGAGGTCCGCACTGCGCACGACCATGTCACCCGTGGAGCGCGGGTGCCTGCCGCGGGGCGTCTTGTAGTAGTCGACGAACTCGGCCGTCGGGGCGGGGGTGTCGGCATCGGCCGTCTCCGGCAGCACGGCGAAGGTCGCCGCGGGCTCGCCGGCGGCTTCGGCGCTGCGGAGGTTCCCGGAGTCTGCCACCATCTGCTGCCAGCCCTCGGGGTCGGCGCCGCGGAAGAAGCTGGGGACGTCGGTCCCGGAAACGCCGGCCACGGCCTTCATCCGGTGGTCGGTCTGGGCGGCGTAGGGCACGTAGGCGCCGGAGCCGCACACGCCCATCACGCCGATGCGGTCGGAATCGATCTCGGGGCGGCTGGTGAGGTAGGAGACCGCCGCGCGGAAGTCCTCGGCGCGCTGGAAGGGGTTCTCCAGGCCCCGGGGCAAGCCCTCGGATTCGCCTTGGAAGGCGGCATCGAAGGTCAGGACGGCGAATCCCTCCTTGACCAGGCGTGTCGCGTACGCCGCCGGTGCCTGCTCCTTGACTCCGGTCGTGGGGTGGCCGACGACGATGGCAGCGAGCGGTCCGTCGACGCCATCGGGGAGGTAGAGGTGGCCGGCGAGCTGCAGGCCGTTGGTCGGGAAGCGGACGTCAGTCCTCATTTTTCGCTCCTGCGGGATCGTGAGGGCCGGCGATCTGCGGGCCTGTATCCACTTTCCGGTCGACAGCCGGGCGCAGGAAGGTCGTGTTGTTTCCTAGGAAGGATCTTTCCCAGGCAGAGCCTTTTCCCCGGTGCCATGCTGGAGGAATGACTGGTTCCGCGCATCTCCGTGAGCTCGGTGAGTTCCTCAGGCACCGCCGTGGCGAGCTCACACCCGCGCAGGTGGGGCTCCCCGAGCACGCGCACACCCAGCGGCGGGTGCGGGGGCTGCGCCGCGAGGAGGTGGCCGAGCTCGCCGCGATCAGCACCGACTACTACGTACGCATCGAGCAGGGCCGACTGGCACCGTCACCGCCGGTGCTCGAATCCCTCGCACGCGAACTACGGCTGGGCCACGACCAGAGAGCGTACGTGGAAGGTCTGGTCACCCAGGCCGCACGGGCCGGACACCGCAAGACGCCGCGTCGGCCCCCTCGCCCCCATGTGCACCCCCACCTGACCCGGCTGCTCGGCCAGCTCACCAGCACACCAGCCATCGTCTTCGGCCCACGGCTCGACATCCTCGCGTGGAACCCACTGGCAGCGGAGCTGCTGTGCGACTTCGCGGCCGCGCCCGAGTCCGAGCGCAACTACATCCGCATGGTCTTCACCGACCCGGTGATGCGCGACGTCTACCCGGATTGGGAGGACGTGGCCCGCACCTGCGTCGAGGTCCTGCGGATGGAAGCCGGAACGAATCCGACGGATCCGGCCCTCACAGCTCTCGTGGGCGAGCTGGCCGTCGCCGATCAGCAATTCCGGGCCTGGTGGGCCGAGCACCGCGTCGCGCACCAGGACTTCGGCAGCAAACGCATTACTCACTCCACCGTCGGCGAACTCACCCTCGACTGGGACACCTTCCGCTACGCCGGTGCCCCAGAACAGCAACTCGTGCTCTGGTCGGCCGAACCCGGCACCTCAGACGCGGAACGACTGGCCGCTCTGGCCCGCGGTGTGGCCCAGAGCCTGTGACCTTCCTGAGCGCCACTGCGACCGAAATGCTCGAGGAGCAGCGGACCGTGACCACTTACGAAACAGGCCCTATGGGGCACCAGGTCGGCCGCTCGTGGCCCAGTCGCTCACCCGGTGACCCACGTCGTCGGCGATCTCAGGACCGACGCCCGGCGATGTCACCCCCGGGGTCATCGGCGAGCATCACCGTGGCGGTCGTGCGCTTGCCGACCACCTCGCGGTGCACCTCGAAGCTGTGGCACACCGCCATCACGATTTCCAGGCCGTGCTGCCCGATCCGGCCCGGATCGGTGGCCCGGGCCACCGGCAGAACCGGCACGCTGTCCCAGACCGACACCGCGACCCGGCCCCCGACCAGCTCGAGATCGAGCATGCACGGGCCGGGGGCGTACTTGCAGGCATTGGTCAGTAGCTCGCTGACCACCAACTGGACCATGCCCATCGCACGCTCGGACACCGGGAACCCGTGAACCGACTGCACATCGGCCAGGAAGGCGCGTGCCAGCTCGCGCCCCTCGGCGATATCGCCACTGTTGCCTTCATACGCCTGCGACGCCTTGACCGGCCCATCGCTCAGCATCCGAGCCACACCTTGGGCAGCCCCATTCATCCGTCCGCCCGCTTCCTACTCGTTGCCATCAGGCCAAGCGCATACCCCGAAATCCGCAACTTACCCGAACCGGACCCCTCTCCTCTCACCGTCAGATGGTGCGGGTCCGCCTGGGAAGCAGCAGCATCAGCGCCCACATCGTGAGCAGTGTGCCGATGACGTACCAGAGGCTGTCGGCGAAGGCGGTGTTCATCGCCGGGCCGTGGGTGTCGGTGCTGATCCGGGTGAAGAGGACCAGCGTGGTCAGTGCGGTGCCCAGAGCAATGCCGAGCTGTGTTCCGGTGTTGAAGAGGCCGGAGGCCGAGCCGGCGTGGCGGTGGGCGACCTTGCCGAGGGTGAGGTCGGCGAGCGGGGCGCCGATCATGCCGAGGCCGAAGCCGACGGCGAGCATCGGGGCGGCGGCAAGCACGGTTCCCATGCCGGTGCCCTCGGTGGTGATGAGGTGGTGGTAGCCGGCCAGGGTGGCGGCGGCGAGCAGGGCGCCGGCCTGTGGCACGGCCCGTCCGTAGCGTGCGACGAGGCTCATGGCGAGCCAGGCGCCGCCCATCTCGCCTAGGGAGGCCGCGACGAAACCGGCAGCTGCCTGGCCCGGGGTGAGGCCGAGGCCGTCCTGCATGAACAGGGCCCAGGAGAGGAAGAAGGCTCCGGACAGCAGGCCGAAGGCCAGCTGTGTGGCGAGCCCGGCGCTGAAGGCACGGCCGGTGAAGAGGGAGAGGACGACCAGGGGCGAGCCGTCCCTGCGCATCTTGGCCCGTTGCTGGACCACGAACCCCGCCAGCACGAGCAGGCCGGTACCGAGGGCCGCGAGGGACCAGGCGGGCCAGCCGTGTTCGCCGCCGACGGTGAGCGGGAGGGTGATCAGCAGCAGGCCGAGTGCGGAGAGGAACATGCCGAGCGGGTCCAGGCGGCGGTGTGCGGTGCGGTCGTGGGACTCGGGAAGGCAGCGCAGGCCGAGGACGACGGCGGCGATGCCGATGGGCAGGTTGATCAGGAAGATGGGGCGCCAGCTCAGGCCGAAAAGGTCGGCCTGGGTCAGGACACCGCCCAGGACCGGGCCGGTGACACTGCCGAGCGACATGACGGTGCCGTACAGGCCGAACGCCTTCGCACGGGAGCCTTCGTCGAAGGTGACGTGCAGGGTGGCCAGGACCTGCGGGACCATCGCCGCGGCCGCGGCGCCCTGGAGGACGCGGGCGGCGATCAGCAGACCCGGGCCCGCCGCGATACCGCACAGCAGGGAAGCGAGAGTGAACACGGCCGTCCCAGCCAGGAAGATTCTTCTGCGGCCGTAGAGGTCACCGAGGCGGCCACCGGTGATCAGGCCGAGGGCGAAGGTCAGGGCGTAGGCGGCGTGGATCCATTGGAGAGCCGCCGTGCCGGCGCCGGTGTCCGCGGCGATGGAGGGCAGGGCGGTGTAGACGACGGAGCCGTCGAGGGCGTTCATCAGCTCCGCGGTCAGGACGACGGCGAGGGTGACGGCACGGGCCCGGCCGGGGGAGGGGGCTCCGGCGCACGGCGGTGGGTTGCCGGTGGTGGTCTGGTCGGTGTCGTGGGACACGGGAGAGGCTCCTGCTTCTGTTGCGTGGTCGGGGATACGGGCAGGCCTGGGCCTGCCGCGTACGCCGACTGCGCACAGGAGGGAGGGGCGGGCCCAGGCCGGGGGCGCCGTCCGTTCCGGGCACGCCGATACGGCACCGCGCGGGTGCTGTGCGTGCCGGAGAGGGGGACGGCTATCGGGCGGCCTGGGCGATACGTCATCACCTCACATCGATGGAGCGATGGATGGAGCAGGAGGGATTCGGGCCTGAGACATACTCAAGCCCTGTGGAGGTCGGCGGCCCTGAGCCTGGCCCGGGACAGGACAGGACAAGACAGGCAGGCAGGGCCACCGACCGTGGTTCAGGCGGTCTTGACCGGCTTGGGGAGCCGGAACATCAGCGCCCACATCACCGCGAGCGCTGCGACGACGTACCAGACGCTGCCCGCGAAGGCATCGGTCACGGTCGTGCCGTGGCTGCCCGCGGGGGCGTGGTTGAAGAACACCAGCGACGCCGTCGCGATACCGAGCGCCGTGCCGAGCTGCATGGCGGTGTTGAACAGTCCCGCCGCGGAGCCTGCGTCCTCGTGGCCGACCTGGCCGAGGGTGAGACCGGCGAGACCCGCGCCGACCATGCCGAACCCGGCGCCGACGAGGATCATCGGGGCGACGGCGGCCACGAAGGGCGTCTCGGTCCCCTGGGCGGCGACCAGCAGCTGGTAGCCGACCAGGGTGAGCGCGATGAGTACCGCCCCGGCCTGCGGTACGCGCCGCATGTGCGCTCCCGCCCACTTGGAGGCGAGCATCGCACCGCCCATGCCGCCGATGGAGATGGCGACAGAGGCCGGAGCGAACTGCCCGGGCGAAAGGCCGAGGCCGGACTGCATGAACAGCACCCACGTCAGCAGGAACACACCGGAGACCAGACCGAAGACCAGCTGCGCGGCGAGCCCGCCGGCGAACGCCTTGCTGTTGAACAGTGAGAGTGCCACCAGGGCGGAGCCGTCCTTGCGGGTCTTCGCCTGCTGCTGAGCCACGAATGCCGCCAGCACCAGAGCGCCCGAGACGAGCATGACGAAGCTCCACGTCGGCCAGTGCTTCTCACCGCCCACGGTGACGCCCACGGTGAGCGGGTAGGCGATCAGCAGGAGCCCCACGGCGGAGAGCAGCATGCCCAGCGGGTCCAGGCGCCTGGCCTGCCGGTCACGGGACTCCGGGATGAACCGGAGAGCGAAGAGCACGGTGGCCAGGCCGATGGGCAGATTGATCAGGAAGATCGCCCGCCAGCCGAGACCTGCGATGTCGGCAGAGGTCAGGACGGCGCCCAGGACCGGGCCGAGGACACCGCCGAGCGACATGATCATGCCGTACATGCCGAACGCCTTGGCCTGCGACTCGCCCTGGAAGGTGACCGCGATGGTGGCCATGACCTGCGGCACCATCGCCGCCGCTCCGGCACCTTGCAGCGCCCGCGCGACGACCAGGAACTCCGGGCCGGTCGCGAGCCCGCACAGCAGCGAAGCCAGCGTGAACAGCACGGTGCCTGCGAGGAAGACCCGCTTGCGCCCGAAGAGGTCACCCAGGCGCCCGCCGGTGATCAGGGCGAGGGCGAAGGTGAGGGTGTAGGCGGCGGGGATCCACTGCACCGCTGCGCTGGACGCGCCGGTGTCCTCCTGGATGGAGGGGAGGGCGGTGTGGACGATCGAACCGTCGAGCGCGTTCATCAGCTCGGCGATCAGCACCACGACCAGGATGATCGTGGCGGCACGGCCGGCCCCCGCGGGGCGTGGATGGCCGTGGGTATGGGTGTCGGTTGACACGAGGAAGGTTCCTGTTCGCGTAAAGAAGGTGTAGGGGGCGGGGGCAGGCCTGAGCATGCCCCGGCACGCCTACAGCGCGACAGGGGGAAGCAGGGTGCAACGAGCCCAGGCCATCAGGGAGCACCGCCGTCGAGGCATGCGTCGGAAGCCCGCCATCGCGGACAACCGGAAAGAGCCTCGGAACGAGCGGCTGCTTACTTGGCCTGGGAGATAGGTCATCACCTCGAAACACAGCGCCGGGCCCCGGAATGGGCACCGACGGACCTGCACAGGCTAAAAGCCCGCCGGACGCCCGTGCAACGCAATATCTCGTCCCAGGGCTGGTGCTGCAGGTCACAGGCCGAGCCAGGGGCGACCGGGGCGAGGGCCGGCCAGTGCCCTAATCGTGTTGACCGGCCCCGGCACGCAGTGCTGGAGTCGGGCGCGTGGACAGCATCCCCGCCAACCGGCGGCTCTGGAACCAGATCAGCAGCGCCTACCAGCACAAGCACGACCCGCACATCGGCGCCGCACCCCGGCTGTGGGGCATGTACTCCATCCCTGACGCGCACCTGAACGCCCTGGGCGACGTGACCGGCAAGCGCGTCCTCGAACTCGGCTGCGGCGCAGGGCAGTGGTCCAGGGCGCTCGCCGCCGAGGGTGCCAGCGTGGTCGGTTTCGACCTGTCCGAGGCCCAACTCGCCGCAGCGGCCCGCGCGATGGGACCGGCCCGCTACCCGCTGGTGCAAGGCGCCGCCGAGCAACTGCCCTTCGTCGCCGACAGCTTCGACCTGGTGTTCTGCGACTTCGGCGGGCTCAGCTGGGCGCCCCCGCACCTGGCCGTCCCGCAGGCCGCACGCGTCCTGGTCCCAGGCGGGCGCCTGGTGTTCAACGTCGCCAGCCCATGGTTCGAAGCGTGCTACGACGAGGCCGCCAGCCGCGTGACCACGACGCTGCGGCAGGACTACTTCGGGCTGAACACCATCGCCGAAGGCGACGGCGCGACCAGCTATCAGCTCACCTACGGTGAGTGGGTCAGGATCCTGCGCGGCGCGGGACTCATCATCGACGACCTCATCGAGCCGCGTCCCGAACGCCGAACACCCAACGGCTACAACGAAACCGACCCACCCGACTGGGCACATCGCTGGCCCGCGGAACTGCTCTGGGTAACCCACAAACCGTAAGTCCCCCCACGCCGAGACGTGAGCGCATATCGCGGACGTATCGAAAAGCGCATACGTCCCCGCAACCTCCCTCCGTGTTCAGTGGCCGCACGGGTCGACGCCTGTCGCCGACTGGTCCGTCGGTCCGTCGACCCGTCGGCCGGGAAAGGAACGTGGGGATGGGATCGGATTCCGTACAAGGTGTTGATCGGCGGCGACTGCTCGGGTGGGGTGGGTTGTCGGCCGTCGGTGTGGTGGCGGCGGGTGCCGGGCCGGCGAGTGCCCGGGCCGGGCTCGCCGCCCCGCCCGGTGCCCCGCACGCCGTCGATAGCGCCGCCGTCCCGCCGGACACTCGGCCCGGCGGGGCCTACGACCGATACGTGGCGAAGCTGGCCGCCGAGGACCGGTTCTCCGGCGTGGTGCTGCTGTCGCACCGGGGCCGGACCGTGCTGTCGCGCAGTTACGGCATGGCCGACAAGGAGAAGGGGATCCGCAACCACGAGGGCGTCGCGTTCAACCTCTCCTCCGCGGGCAAGCCGTTCGGCGCCGTGGCCATCCTGCAGCTGGCGCAGCGCGGCAAGCTGAGACTTTCGGACACGGTGGGCACTCATCTGTCGGGTTTCGCCGAGGAGATCGCCGAAAAGGTGACGATCCATCATCTCCTGTCCGGCACCTCCGGGTTGAACACCCCGGAGGAGGACCTGCAGCGCGTCTTCCGGAGCCGGGAGGAGGTGCGGCAGTTCTACGAGCGGTGGGCGAGGCAGGCGAAACCGGTGAGCGCCCCCGGTACGCCCACCGACCACGCCGGGGCCGAGGTCGCCATCCCCGCGCTGATCGTGGAGGCCGTGACCGGCACGACCTACTGGGACTACGTCGAGGAGCACGTCTTCCGGCGCTGCGGCATGACCGGCACCGCGTTCTACACCCGGCCGCAATGGCTCACCGACCAGCACATCGCGCACTCGTACATGCGGCAGGCCGACGGCAGCCGGGTGGACGCCGTCCGCAACCTGGACAAAGGCAGCCCGGACCCGTACCAACTCGGCAAGAACCCGGGCCGCAACTTCATCGACCCGCCGGGGGACGGCGGCTTCGCGACCGCGCCGGACCTCGTCCGGTTCGCGCACGCGCTGAGCGACGGGACCGTACTGGACCGCCCCTACGCCGAGCTGCTCACCGGCGCCAAGGCACCCCTGCCCCCGCAGGGAGGCGGCCTGGCCCGCCGGACGGCCCCGGCCGACGCGGCGTTCACGGCCTACATGATGCCGGTCAGCCTCGTGGGCGGTCACTGGGTGAACGGTCGCGCAGGCGTCAACCCCGGCACTGTCGCCAGCTGGAACATCTACCCGGACACCGGCGGGGTCGGCGTCGTCCTCGGCAATCAGGACGGCATACCGTTTCCGGAGATCATCGAGCAGGAGATGCGGGCCGTCCTCGGCTGAGGCGGATGCGCGGCTGAGGCGGCGTCCGGGGCTCGATGCGCCCTCCGGACAGGCCGCCTCAGTCGGGTTCCGGCGCGGTGCCTGCCCCGGTGGCACCCGACGACGGTGGGGTTTGCAGGCCTGCGGCGTGTTCGGCGAGGCCCGTCGCCATCGCCTGCATGAAGCGGCGGAGGTACCACTGGAAGGCCCAGCGCATCCTGCCGCGAGCCACGTATGTGCCGTGCCAGTGGATTCTCGTCCCGCCGCCGGGCAGTTCATGCAGTTCGATCGTGGCTTCGTAGTCGGCCATCTGCGGGATGTCCACGCCCTCGTACGAGAAGCGGTGTCCGGGCTCGAGTGCGAGGCGCGTGATGCGTTCCCGGGTGACGACCTTCCCCGTACGGAAGGCGCGGACGGCTCCGACTCCGTCCTGGCCGTCGGGTGAGAGGTCCTGCGACCGGCCGGTGTCCAGTGCGTCGATGCGTGACCACTCGGGCCAGCTCCGCGGGTTGCGCAGCAGCACCCAGATCGCCTCCGGCGGCGCCGTCGATTCGGCCGTGACGTCGTACGAGTGCATGTCGACGCTCCTCACGATGTCTCAAGATTGATCATGTGGGGAGCCTAGGCACGGCGCGGTGCCGGGCCCATACGTGAGATTGCGGGGGAGCGGTCAGGAATTGCGGTGAACGGAGCGGTAGTCCGAGGGGCGCGCTCCGGTCTGCCGGAGGAAGGTGGCCGACAGGGCGCCGGGGCCGGCGAAGCCACACCGCGACGCGATCCGGGCGATCGGCAGGTCGGTGCCGCGCAACAGGCGTTTCGCCTCCTCCACGCGCAGCCGGGTGAGGTATCTGTACGGCGTCGCTCCCGTGGCCGCCTTGAAGACCCGGACGAAGTGGTACACGCTCAGATGCACTTCACCGGCGATCTCGGCCAAGGTGACCGGCTCGGCCAGCCGGTCGCGCATCAACGCGATCGCGGCACCTACACGCACGTCTTCCCGCGAACGCGAACGCGAAGATGAAGGTGAAGGTGAATGCGGGGGTGAGCCCGGATTCCGCGCATGGCGCGTGAGCAGGTGCACGGTCAGGAAGGCCGCCGCGGATTCGGCGTACAGTTCACCGGCCCCCTCGCCCTCGTCGAGCGAGCCGAGTGCGCGGACCGTCTCCTCGATCAGCGGGTCTCCTGCCGCCAAGGACGCGGCCAGGGCCTCGTAGTCCACCGCGCGGCCGCCCAGCTGTGCTGCGGTCGTCTCGACCGTGTCACGCGGAATGTGTACTTGTACGCTCCGCATGGCCTCGGTAGCCCGATAGCGGCGGAGGACGGGCCGGCCCGGGACCCCCATCTCCAGCCGTCCCGGCGCCCACGTGTGGCGCGTCGTCCGGCCGTCACGCCGCGTCTCCATCGCCGCCCGCCCCGCGACCGGCAGCACCAGGTGCAGGTCCGCCGCACCCGGCAGCTCCATGTCCTCGGCCACGGGAACGTGCTCGAACCGCTGGACGAGCAGGGACTGCCAGCCCGCGGTCTCCCAGCTGCAGTACGTCCGCCGGACGTAACGGGCCATGTCGAAACCGACGTACGGCCGGAGATCGAAACGGGCGGAGTCGAACACCATGGCATCGAGGTTACGGCCGAGCGCGCCGACCGGGCGCGGAGATCTCCACCGTGGTGACGACGCGGGTCAGGGAAGGGCGGCGGGGTACGGAGCCGAAGCCGAAGCGGACCGGAGGGCGCACGTCGCATAGCGCGCCCAACCCCTGCCCGTCCCAGGACGCTTCCGCCGCGGTGATCGAGCGCAGGTCCCTGGCGGCGTACCACTCACGGCGCCCCGCCCCCGCGCTGCCACGTGTCCGCACACCGCGCATCAGCACGCGGGCCGGCATGTCGCACAGCGCGGCCCACCTCGGGCTGCCCGCCAGCCGGCTTGGGGCCAGCCGCAGCAGGCGCCCCAGCGTGGTGGACCGGCCGGGCGTGAAGGTGAGCAGCAGCGGGCCCGCCGTCACCTCCCATCGGTCACGCGCGGGGGCGACGGTGACGGGGCAGATGACGACTTCGTCGAACCGGTACGTGGCGGTGACGAACTCCGCCACTTCCTCCGAGGGCGCCAGCAGCAGCCGGTGACCGTCGGCCCGCTCCACCATGACATCGGCGAAGGGCCCCAGCGGGGACAGCGGCCAGTATCCGACGACGATGCGTACGCCGGCGGTCGTGCCCACTCCCGCGATCCATCCGTCGAAGCGCATGCGGCGTGCCGTGCCCATGGATTTCGCCGGTGTCACCGGGCGGCGGTGGGCGCCCCCGGCACCCGCCGGTCCCCGCCGTTGTGGTCCTGCCACAGGCGGTAGACGTCCACGGCGCCGTCGCGCGGCTCATGGCGCATCGGGAGGCGGCGCTCCTGCCACGGCTTGGCGAACTCGTCGTAGAACGTGCTCAGTTCGAAGTATTTGCGGTCGTCGACGTAGTGCGGCTCGTAGGCGTCCCTGGTCGTGATGAAGACGACCTCGTCCGGAGAGCAGTAGTAGAGCGCTCCGAGGCACATCGGGCACGGCTGCGCCAGGACGTAGATCGTGGTGCCCGTCAGATGCTCGGTGCCGAGCCGGGTGCAGGCGTCACGGACGGCCAGCACCTCCGCGTGGGCCGTCGGGTCGTGGGTCTGGGCCACCTGATTGGCGCGTTCGGCGATGATCTCGCCGTTCTTCACGATGACGGTGGCGAAGGGACGGCCGCCGTCCTGAACGTTGCGACGGGCCAGGTCGATGGTGCGTTGTACGTAGTCCACGTCGTGCCTCCGGTGGGTCTCGGTGGGCGGTGTTCGTCGGTGCGCGGCCGGTTCCGGCGCAGCGTGCCGACGTACTCAGTACTGAGTCTGCGTGACCTGGGCGCATAGCGTCCAAGACGCGCTCACCATGCCCGCCATAGGTGGCACCTATGGATGCGTACGCACAGGTGCCACCCACGGAGACGTGCGCACTTCGGCCGACCCCTCAGGCCGCGTGGCGCTTTTCGGGGCGCTGCTCGGAGCTGCGGCGCTTCTGCGGTGCCGTGTCGCGGCGCCCCGTACGTTTCTGTCCGTGAATGAGCCGTAGGTGACCTCGATGGCGGCCGGCCGGCGATGCGGCACGTCCGTTCAACCGGTCCTCGACCCGGTCCATGCCGATCAATAGAAGCCCCATGACCGGCAACAACAAGAGAGCGACAACTAGCATCTGCGGCGACCTCCCCGCGGCGTCCCTTCTCGCCTGCCCCACTCGAACGCCGTCACGGATCCGAAGATGTGAAGGTCCCGCAACGCCGCACCACCGCTAAGCCGCCTCACCGCCCGGCCCTCCCAGGTTTCGTCCGCGTCGGCGCGGACATCAGGTCTCCACTCCATCGACGCGGGAGAGGATCAGAGCGAATGTCCGACGAATTCCAGGTCTCCGGAAACCAGAACAGGCGGATTTCCTCCGTCGGCCTCATCGGCTGCACGGTGGAGGCGAGTGACGGGTCGATCGGGCAAGTCGACCCCGCCTCCGAGGAAGTGGCGCCGGATCATCTCGTCATCGACACCGGCGGGACGCTGCTGAGCAAGAAGGTCCTGCTGCCCCTCTGGGTCATAGCGGACGTCGACGAAGTGAGCCGCACCGTGCATGTGCCCCGCACGAAGGATCACGTGAAGGACGCCCCGCGCTTCGACAGAGACCTCCGCGTCACCGATCCCAGCTACCGGGCCCACATCGACGAGCACTATCTGGACGAGTCCGTGGACTGAGCGACGGCCGCCGAAGTACGCCTTTTTGACAGTTCCGTTGATGTTCTGTTAAAAGCTCACGCTGTTCCGGACCTTGCAGAATCCCGGGTGTCGGCACGAGAGTTCATGCCGCGGCGGGCCCCACGCCCGGCGCCGGGCAGGAACTCATCCATCGGTGAATACACCCCCACTGTCTTCCGGTATTTCCCGAGAGTTCCTGCCTGCCATCCGGAAGGAATCGGTGTGCCCGCATCCCGTACATCTCGTAGATACAGATTCACTGCCGTGGCCGCTCTGCTCTCGGCGTCCGTGGTCATGGCGACCCAGGTCACGGCAGAGGCGCAGGTGCAAGCACAGGCACAGGCAAAGCCTCAGGCACCGCACAACGCACCCACCGCCCACTATCAGCCGGAGATGGTGCGGGCACTGGCCGCCTCACTCGGTGTGAGCGAGGCAGCCGCGACAGACCGGCTCGACCGGCAGCGAATACAGCAGGACAAACTCGCCAAGCTGAAGAAGAACGGGATATCCGAGGACGGCGCTTTCTTCGACGCCTCCGGCAATCTGACCGTCAACGCCGACGACCGCGCCGGTGTCGCCGCCATCGAGAAGGCCGGTCTCGACGCACGGGTGCCCGTCCGCGGGCAGGAGAAGCTCGACGAGATCAAGGCTCGGCTGGACGCCGCGGCCGTTCGGCACACCCCCGCCGGAATCACCGACTGGTCCGTGGACCTGGCCGCCGACAAGGTCACCGTCAAGGTCAACAGCGACCGTGGAGCCCCCGCCAAGGCGTTCCTGGCCAAGGCCGCGATGTACGGCTCCGCCGTCCGGATCGTGCGGGGCGGGGAGCGGCTCGCGCCGCAGGCCGCGATCGCCCCCGGCAGCAAGATGACGATCAACGACACGTCCGGCTGGTGCTCCGTCGGCTACGGCGCCCGCGACCGGTCCGGCAAGCAGTACCTCGTCACCGCCGGGCACTGCGTGGCCGACCTGCCCACCCTGCGCTACGGCGGCGTCGCCTTCGCCAAGGGCACCGCCACCCGCTTCGCGGTCGGCACCCGCAGCGTCGACATGGGCGTCGCCTCCATCAATTCCGGCCACTCCATCACGACCAGGGTCGGCACCTGGGGCCAAGCCTCCGACGTGGCCGTCAGCGGCAGTCGCCGTGCCGCGTCCGGCGCCACGATCTGCAAGTCCGGCGCGACCACCGGATGGACGTGCGGCGCGATCGGTTCCTACAACGTCTCCGTCACCTACGTCGACCAGAACGGCGGCCCCGACACGGTCGTCACGGGTCTCGCCACCTCCAGTGTCTGCACCGAGGGCGGCGACAGCGGCGGCGCGTACATCTCCGGCAACCAGGCCCAGGGCATGACCTCCGGCGGTCCGCTCCGCCAGGAGTGCACCGGCGGCGTCAACTCGCGTGGTTCCTCCTACTTTCAGCCACTCGACGACGCCCTCTCGTACTACGGGCTGACCCTCAACACCAACTGACCGGCCTTCCAGGGCAGACCAGGGGCCGACCACCGGATAAGGTGGGCGGCCCCTGGTCGCCTATGTGGCCTGAAACCGCCGTTGAGCCACGCCTTCATCGGAGCGAGGGACCACCGACCCAAGAACCGATGGTGCCTCCCGCCCGCTGAAAGACGCCATGCCGAACACCCCCCACGCCGAAGGGCCCGACACGACGTTCGCGACCGTGTTCCGGCAGGCCCTGCGACAGCGCGGCCTGCCGCTGGAACGCATACGCGACCACCTGCGGGCCCAGCAGATCACCGTCAGCCTCGCCACCCTCAGCCACTGGCAGCGCGGGCGCAGCCAGCCGGAGAGAGCCCAGTCCCTGCTCGCCGTCGACGCGCTGGAGCCGCTGCTCAACCTGCCCACCGGCACCCTGCGTTCGCTCCTGGGACCGCACCGGCCGCGCGGCGGCCCCCCGCCCCACGACCCGGCCGCCGCCCGCAAGGTCCTCGGCGAGAACTCAGACGTGGAACAGGCCCTCGGTGACGCGTTCCCGCACTTCAACGAGGGGCTGCGGGCCCTGACCATCCACGAGACCGTGAACCTGGACGAGCACCGCTCCATCCACGAGACGTCGCTCGTCACCGCGGTGCAGGCCGTCCGGGGCGGCGTCCGGCATCTGACCGTCGTCCACTTCCTCGACTCCCCGAAGGCGGGAACGGTCGACCTCACCGTTCCCGGCGGTACGCCGCCGCGCATCCGTTTCATGCCGGAGCTGGGCTGTGTGGCGGCCGACATCCCCCTCGGACGCCAGCTGGCCCGCACCGAGACAGCGGTGGTCGCCTATACGCTCCGGTCCGCGTCGGACGTCTCCCACCAGCACGAGCGCCGCGTCACCACACCGCTGCGCACATATCTGCTGCACGTCCGCTTCCATCCCCGGGCGGTGCCCGCCAGCTGCTGGAGCTACTACCGCGAACAGATCGGCGCCGAGCCCCGGCACCGCCACCGCTCGACTCTCGACGCCTTCCACACGGCCCACCTGCTGCCGGCGCACTGCTCGCCGGGTGTCTATGGAATCGAGTGGAAGTGGCCGGATTGAGATCGTACAAACGTTCACTCGTTCGCTCTTCGGGGTGGTTCCCTCCTTGTGGTCATGACGAGAAGCTGATCGGTGGCATCGCCAACGGCACCTGGGGCGGCGCTCGGCTTCCTGAGGGAGAGGCACCGTGGGGACCATCGAGCACATCGTGTCCAGGCACCACCCCAGGTTCGTGGTCCCGGACGTCCATCTGGGGCTCGGCCGGGACGACAACGTCTATCTGGTGATCGGCGGCTCGCCGGACGGCCGGGCGCTACGGCTCGCGCCGGACGGCTCGGCACAGCGGTCCGGGAGCGTCGGTTACGCGGCGTTGGCGATCACGGCCGACGCCGAGGGTGTGATCGCGACCGCCGAGACCCACTACCCGCACCGGATCGACTTCTGGGACGAGGAGTTCAACCGGCTCGGCAGCATCGATGACTTCACCGGCAACACCACGGACGGCTACTTCGCCCCTTCGGCCGTCGAGGCCGCCCAGTCCGGCTGGTTCTACGCCATCGACCAGCACCGCAGGCAGGTCGTCCGGCTGAAGCCCGGCACGGTGGACCAGCGCATCACCCTCACCGGGCTCGACGAGGACGCCACGTCCAAGGGGGGACCGGTCGGGCTGCGGGTGGCCGAGGGCCTCGGGCTGCTCTGCACCGCCTGGCCCGCGCCGGCCGGGACCGGACTCGTCTGTGTCTCGAAACTCGACGGGACGCACGTGCGGACCATCAAGGTCCGGCCCGCGGGTGCCGCCTTCGGGGGGTACGACGTGGGCGACGACGGCCGGCTCCACGTCTCCACCGGGCCGCCGAAGGACCCGGAGCGGCGCCAGGTGACCGTCTACGACACGCAGGGTCAGCCCAAGTGCACGGTCACCCTGGCCCTGCCCGACGACCCGTACAGGGTGCAGGACCTCAGGGTGCGCGGCACGCACTATTACGTGAAGCGCAACGACCCCAAGTACCTCTTCGAGGTGTATGACCGCGACGGAAAGCTCGTGCGACGCGTCGGTGCCGACATCGAGCGGCTCTCCGTGTCGTACGAGGCGGACGAGTGGACCGCCGGCCGGAAGGTGCCGCTCACGATCGCCCATGAACGGGGCCGGTGGTCCGACGACCCGCGCTTCCGGGTGTGGCTGCGGCCGCTCGGCGTACCGGAGTTCACGGAGCTCCCGCTCACCGCGGGCGCGGTCACTCCGCCCGCCGACGCCCGCGGCCTGTACCACCTGCGGGTGTCGCCCGACGTCGCCGGACGGCTCAGCGAGTACGTCGTGGACGGCGTCGTCGAGATCCGGACACCCGACAGCACCAAGGGCTCCCTGTCGGTGATGACCTGCCGCGTCGTCACCGGCAAGGACGGCGTCGAGACGTTCACCGCCCTGAACCGCCTCTCCTACGGCCGGGGCGAACCCATCACCGTGCGCGTCGTGGCCCGGGTGGCCGACGGCACGCCGCTGCCGGGCGGCGCGCGCCTGCGGCTGCTGCGGGACGGGACGGAGGTCCGCGCCGACGATGTCACCCTGACGGACGGCGTGTGCCGCCTGAAGTACACCGCGGAGTACACCGCCACTCTGGCGCCCGGACGGTACGTCGTCGACGCCGCGCAACTGCCCGGCTTCACCGTCGCCCCGCAGTATCTGGACCTCGGCCCCGGTCTCGTGCGGCGGCCGGACTTCCACATCACGTGGTACAGCGACATCTACGCCAACAACCACGCGAGCATCCCCTCCGACCCCCGGGACGTCGTCAGGAACCATTCGACGCAGCGCCTGCCGATCTTCGCGGACCTCCCGGACACCGTCGACGACCACGTCGCCAGAGCCGAGAAGCTCGGCCTCAACCTCTTCGTCGACCGCCTCGGCCTCCAGTGGCCCGCGTCGTTCAAGGATGCAGCCGATGCCACCGTCGTGGCCCGGCTGAAGCTCTCGAAGACCGCCGTCCACTGGGACAAGGCGACGTTCGAGGATCCCGCCCGCCGCACCATCGCCAAGTACGGTGCCCGCGGCATGGAGGAACAGGCGGTCCTCTACGCAAACGACACCTATCTGCCCCTCAGCCGGCCGGTCAACCACGAACCCCGCAAGCAACCGGCGTTGGACAGCGACCTGCTGAGCGCCACCGACAGCCTGCACACCTACGCGGCATTCCGCGGCTGGACCTGGGGCGCGAACTGGTGGGTACCGGACCTCGGCGCGGCCGCCACGGAGAACGAGGAAGAGCGCAAGAAGTACACCGACGCGCTGAAACTCGTCGAGGAGCCCGGAGGCTGGGCACCGATCCTCGACACCGTCACCGACCGCACGATCGCCCTCAGGCCCGCGGACGCGGCCCGGTTCCGCTCCGTCCTGAACAGGGGCTTCCCGGGCCTGGTCACCGCGATGACCGGCCCCTACCGGGCGCCACAGACCCTGCCCCCTGTCACCTTCGCGCCCACCGACGAGATCGACCTGCACTACCAGGGCGAGCAGCTCCAACTCATGGGCGCCACCGCCCACATGGTCGACTACTACCGGCGCCCCGGAAAGCCCGCCTGGGGCCACCCGGAACTGTTCAACGACGACGGCACCGGCGGCATGATCCTGCCGACGCTGCTGCAACAGGTGATGCGGGGCGCCAACGGCACCGGCATGACCGGCGACCAGGGCGCCTACCACCATGAGGGCCTCGCGGCCCTCGACGAACGCGGCGCAGGCAGCGGCGGCAGGCCGGGCGACCCCCGCTCCGGCGGCGCGGGCCGCACGTCGATGCTGCGCGCCGCGTTCGACCTGTGCGCCCGCCTCGGGCCCACGACCGCGGGCGCCCGCAACGCCGACCGTGTCGCGATCGTCGTCTGCGCCCGCATGCAGCGCCTGGAGACCTGGCAGGGCTTGACAAGCAAGTACTTCATGCGGCTCTTCGAGGCGTACACCGCCTGCCTGTACGCCCACCGCCCGGCCACCTTCGTCTTCACCGAGGACGTCAGCGCCGATGTCCTGCGCGGTTACGACGCCGTCCTGCTGATCGGCCAGCGCGTCGACCCGGACCCGCGCCTCGCCACCGCGCTGACCGAGGTGAGCCAAGGACCGGACGCCGTGCCCGTCTACGCCGACGACAGCTGCGTCCAGCGCCACCGGGACGCCCACCGCGCCCTCGGCACCGCCTTCACCCGCGTCGAGAACGACGAGACGCCACAGAGCGACGACGATTCCTACCGCCGCTTCCGCCGGATCCACCTCGACCAGGCGGCCAAGGTCACCGCCGCCCTCAAAGACGTCGTCCCTCCGGTCGCCGAGTGCGACAACCCCGAGGTGCTGCTCAGCGAGCGGAAGGCCGGAAGCACCACGTACATCTGGGCGGTCAACAACACGCTGCTCGACTGGGAGCCGGGCCTGGTCTGGCGCGTGGGCCTGCGGTGCGGCCACCGGGTTCCCGTGCAGGCGAAGCTGAAGGTGGCGCTGCCCGCGCTGCACCAGGTCGTCGACGTCCTCACCGGCGAGCGGATCAGCCTGCTCGGCGGGGAGTTCACCGCGGATCTGCGCACCGCCCCCGCCCGGCTCTACGCCGTCGTACCGCTGACGCACGACCCGCTGCCGCCCCCGGCCGACTACGCCTTCGGCCCGCACGTGCGCGACATCGCGGTCGCCGCCGACGGCCGCACCGCCGCGCTCACCGCCTTCAACTGGGACCAGAACCTCTACGGCATCGACCTCGCCACCGGCACCACACGCTGGCGCCGCCGCCTCGGCCACCACTTCGCCTACGCCCCCAGCGCCCCCGGCGGCGGCTTCGCCGCACAGGGCTTCGACGTGCACAGCGCCGAGGGATACCACCTGTACGTGCTGAACACGGACGGCACGCCCCGGCGCCGTTTCGCCCTCTTCGGCCTGCCCAAGAAGGCCACCGACTGGATCAAGGGCGAGTGGGGCCACGACTACGGCCTGAACAACTTCGCGGCCGCGCCCGGCGGTTCCTGGATCGCCACCTCCGGCGACCTGGGCCTCGCCCTCTGGGACAACGAAGGCACCGAGGCGCGCGAGAGGTGGGCGCACGAGTGGTGGAAGACCGGCGAGCGGACCCCGCTGCGCCTGCTCGCCCTCGACGACGCCACCCTCATCACCTTCGCCGCGAACACGATCACCGGACTGTCCGCGGCGAACGGCGCCACCCTGTGGTCGATCCCGACCGCCCGGGGAAGCTTCGGCGGCGGCGTCGTCAGCGCCGACCGGCGTACGGCGGTGATCTGGTCGGACGCGGACGGCGGCCGCGTGTACGTGATCCGTGACGGCACCCTCGTCAACACCATCCCCACCGCCGCCGGCGAGGTCTCCGTCAGCGCCGACGGCTCCTTCCTCGCGGTCACCTTCCGCAACCAGCTCAAGGCGTACGACGCCGGGCGCGGACTGCTGTGGACGTACACCGGGGACGATCTGCTGCGCCGCCCCCGGGTCTCCGCGGACGGCGGCCGCGTCGCCGTCGGCAGCGAGCTCGGCACCCTCGCCGTGCTGCGTCGCGACGGCACCCCGCTGATCACCAAGGACCTCAAGGCGCTGCCCGTCCCGGCCTGGCTGCCCGACGGCGGCCTCCTCGTCGCGACCTGGGCGGGCACCGTGCTGCGCTACACCGCCGGCCTCGACGAACGCTGGCGGACCCGGCTGACCCCGTCCGAGACCGACATCCGACCCGAACTCCTCACGCCCGACCCCGTCCCGGTGGTCCGCCGCGCGGGCTGGGGCAACACCACGGCACCCAAGGACCTGACACCCAACCTCATCACCACCACCTCCGCCACCCTGGACGTACGCCTCGTCAACCCGACCCGGTACGTCGACCTCAACAAGCAGAACGCGATCACCCTGCTCACCGACGGCCGCGCCGACCCGCCGGCCAACCCCTGGGTGCCCTGGTCGGCCATCGGCGCCATCCGCATCCAGGACGGGCAGGAGCTCCTGTTCACCGTCGACACCTTCCGCACGCAGGTCCGACTCACGGGAGTGACCTTCGCCGAGGACCCGGCCCACCCCGATTCCTGGTTGCGTGACGTCCAACTCCAGTGGTGGGACACCAGGGCCGGGCTCTGGAAGGACGGCCCGAAACTCCTCTCCGACACGGGCCCCGTGCACACCCACACCTTCGAGCCCCTGTCCTCCTCCCGCTTCCGGCTGCGCACCACCGGGGGCGGCGGCTGGCCCGTGGGCAACATCCGCCTCGGCGAACTCGTCTTCCACGGCACCGTGGTGGGCAACTCGCACCGGGACGTGCTGGACGACCACCCGCTCGCCGTCCTCTTCGACGACCGGGAGGACGACGTGCGCGACATCGTGGAGGACAGCGCGGCCGCCGACATCCAGCGCGGCGACGCCGCCGTCGGGACCGGGTGCCTGCGGCTGAAGAAGGCGGTGGAGCGGTACCCCACGGCGCGGGGCCCCTACGGACACGCCATGCACGACTGGGACTTCAGGATCGTGGAGAACCCGAGCGCCCCGGGCCGGTACCGCTACCTCCAGTTCGTCTGGAAGGCCCTCAGCCTCCGCACCTCGGGGATCAGCGTCCGGCTCGGACCCGCGAAGTCCGCCCCCGTCTTCTCGGCATCCATCGGCGACTCGCGCTGGCCACCGCAGACGTCCCTGGTCGAGAAGCGGTTCGAGGGCCGCGTCCCCGTCGACTGGGAGCTCGTACGGATCGACCTGTGGAAGTTCACCGCCGGAGCGGTCAAGGTCATCGACCAACTCGCCCTGCGCAGCAACGGCGACGGCGCCCTGTTCGACCAGATCGTCCTCGCCCGCACCGAGGAACAGCTGCCGGACCTGCCGCTGCCCCGGTCGGCGTGACGGCTGCGGGCCCGGCCATCGATCGGGTGACCAAGATGCCCTCTTAACGTGAGTTGAGACGGTGGCGGGTCTGGCGGACGAGTTGGCGGGCGCGTCCCGCGGTCAGCACCGACCGCAGGGGGGCCAGGGGGCGCAGCGGCGTGCCGAGCAGGCGCGGGTCGAGGTACGGAACCCAGCCGGTGGCGCGCGGGTGGTAGCGGGGCGGGCCGAGGCAGATGCGCTTGGTGACCACCCACCGGGTCTCCGGCCCGCTGTTGGGACGAGTGGCATGGAGATGGTCGCCCGCGAAGAGCAGCAGGTCACCTGGGTCGAGCTCGATCTCCACCGGTTCGCCGATCGCCTGGCCGGGGAGCAGTCGTACGCCGTCGTGGTGCAGGGAGCGCCGATATGCCGTGGGCCAGATGAGCAGGCCGTTGTCACGGCGGATCCGGCTGAGGGCCATCCAGAGGTTGACGGAGTTGACGGCCGTGTTGAACCACGAGTCCACGTGGGCGCCGGTCGGGATCATGAAGCCGGTGTACCTGTCCAGTTCTTCTTCCCGGCCGTGGACAGCGGTCCTCGGGGGCATGATCCGCACCCCCAGGTGGTCGCTGACGTACACCTTGCGGCTCTGCGGCGGGAGCAGGTCGGCGAAGCGCAGCAGCAGGTGGCGTGCGGCGGGCCTGAGGCGACGGTCCAGGTCGTCGCGGACGTCGCGCAACTGATCGATCCCGGCGACGGTGTGGATGTGTTCAAGCCCTCGCTCCGACACCTGCTCGGCGGCATCCGGCGAGACGGCGGAGGCGATGGCCGCCAGGGCCGCTCGGGTCCATGAGTCCGCGGAGGTGAGCCGGGCGAGACCGCCCCGGACGACCACCAACCGGCCGTCGAGGACGTGGCGGAGATCGAGCTGGTCGAGGAAGCGGTGTGAGGTCACTGCGGGCAAGCTGCTTCTCCCCTGTCTCAGAGCTGTTTCAGGCGGGTGGCTTGGCAGCGCGGAGAGAGAAGGACAGCGGCATGGACGGCAGCCCGTCCGGCAGCCGCCACCAGTAGTCGTCGTGCTCCACCATGCAGGGAAGCAGCCGCCAGCCCACGAAGGGCCATTCGTGAAGGAACTCGATGGTCAGTCCCGCGGCCGCCAGGGCGCTGACGATCTCACCGAGTGAGTGTCCCCAGGCGTATTCGACTCCCGGCACCTCATGTCCCGGCACCGCTTTCGGACTGCGGTACTCGAAGGCAAGAGGCTCCGGCTCACCGAAATACGAGTAGCGGAGCCGCAATTCAGGAGTGTCGAGCCGGTTGTCGAGCATCCACGCCGCGGGGTGGGACTCGAAGACGTAGACGAAACCGCCCGGTGCGAGGAAGTGGGCGACGACCTCGGCCCAGCGGCGCAGATCGGGCAGCCAGCCCAGCACGCCGTGCGAGGTGTACACGATGTCGAAACGGCCGTCCAGATGGGCGGGCAGCGCCAGGACGTCCGCCTCCACGAAGACCGCCGACGGGTCGATGTCGGCGGCCAGGGAACGCGCCGTCGCCACGCCCTCGGCGGCGAAGTCGACACCGGTCACCCGGGCACCCAGCCGCGCCCAGGAGAGTGTGTCGACGCCGACATGGCACTGCAGGTGCAGCAGCGAGCGGCCGCGCACCTCGCCGACCTCGGCACGCTCGAGTGCGCGCATGCGTGAACCGCCGGCCCGGAAACCTGCCAGGTCGTACTGCGCCGATGCGGCCTTCAACGGCGTCCACAGGCGCCACAGTTCACGATTGTCGCGCAGGTACGCCTCTGGATCGCGCGCCCCGCTGGGCGGCTCCACCGCGCTCACGCGGGCAGCTCGTACACGCTGACGTGATAGTTGCTGCTATCGGTGAACGGGACGCCGGACCAGCCGCCGAACCGTTCGCGCAGTCGCAGGCCGGCCGCGGCGGCCATCAGGTCGAGTTCGCCGGGGGAGGCGTAGCGGAAGGCCACCCGGATGTGTCGGACGACGCCGTTGTGGACGACCTCGTAGTCGGAGGTGTAGCGCTGGGTCGACGGGTGGATCCGGCGGGTCCGGGTGACCGGGTCACCGCTGGCGGTTTGGACGGGCTGGGCACCGGCCCCGGCTCCGGCGGCCAGGACTTCCGGAAGGTGGGCGTCCAGCACGAAGAGCCCGCCGGGGAGCAGCCGCGCCGCGGCCCGTGTCAGGCAGTGCGTCTGCGCTTCCTGGGAGGTCAGCTCGAAGAACGTGCCGTTGACCACGTAGATCACCCCGAACCGGCCCTCGTGTGCCACATCGGAGAAGTCGCCGATGCTGATGGCGATGTCTCTGCCTCCGGGCTTGGCGCGGAGCTGTTCGACCATGGCCTTCGCGGCGTCGACACCGTGGAGTTCGTGCCCGAGTGCGGCGAGTGGAAGTGCTATCCGCCCCGTGCCGATGCCCAGTTCGAGCAAGGGCCCTTCCGGCGCGGTCGCCGCCAGCCGGTCGAGCAGGGCCACTGTGGCGTCGGTGGTGGCCGTCGGCGGCGTGAACCAGTCGTCGTAGTGGTCGGCCAGGTCCACGGCGTAATCGGGACTCGGTGGCATGCTGCTCCTCTGTGAGTGGTTCAGCCGAAGGGGTGCGGCGGAACGCGCGAGCCGGTGGGGGAGGCGGACGGCAGCGGCAGGGCGCCGGGGGCGATCAGCCGGACGACGGCCGTGCCGGAGGCGGCGAACGCGGTGGGGGTCGTGTCGACCGCGATGACGTCCTGACCGGTGTGCTCGGCGAGCAGGCGCACAGGGTCCACGGGTCCTTGCCCTGTCGGGCGCTGGTCCACGGGTCCTTGCCCTGTCGGGTGCCGGTCCACCAGTCCCTGCCCCGCCGGGCGCCGGTCCGCCGTGGCGAGCGGCAGCCAACGCGCCATCGCGTCCTGGCGGCCGAGATACGCCCACACCGCGTGCTCGACCGCGGAGACCGGCGCATCGCCGGGCAGGGACCGCCCACGGACCCGCCGGGCCGCCGGCGTGCTCATGCTCCAGCGCACCATGAGCGCCTCGTGGGCCGCGCGGGCGATGAGCTGCGCGTCCTGCCCGGCAGGTCCGCACCGAGCACCGAAAGTCTGCTCACGGTGCTCGGGCGTGTGCAGACAGACCGCGACGGCGTGGGAGCCGGGCGCGGGCAGGGTGAAGGCGGTCGCCCGCAGTCCGAGGTGCTCGCACACGCGGCGCAGGGGGAGGGGGAGTTCGTCGTGTACGGGGCGGTGGCGGGGCGGATGCCGCGCCGGGTCCTGCCAGCTCAGGCGGAGCAGATCGCGTTCGAGTGTCTCCCACGCGGCGTGCTCGATCGCCGTGCTCCGGTCGGGGTGGGCCGCGAGGCCCGTGGAGCCGGCCCGGTCCGGCGCCGCGCAACCCGGAGGCGGACGGTGCTGCAGAAAAGCCAGCCCGGCCGGAACCAGTACTTCCGAACCGGAGAGCAGAGAGCGCCCGGTGACCCAGAGCCGGCGCACGGACCGGGTGGCCGGCCCGGACCAGGGCGCCGGGTCCAGGGCGGGAGCGCCCCGCCGGACCAGCTCGGCGTGATCGGTGAGAAGCGCGCAGTCATCCTCGGCGGCGCGGGCCGCCAATACGTTGCCCATACGTTCTAGCAGCTCGCCGCGGGCCCGTACGGCGACGTCGTCAGGGTGGGCCCCCGAAGCGCTGCCGATCAGGACGTGGTCACCGCCGGCGCTGTCCGTGGCGGCGAACAGCGCGCTGCGCGCGGCCACCCGCCCGAAGAGCACCGCGGGTTCGACGGGGAACGGCGCGAAGACCTGAGGTTCCCACCTGGTGGGCGCGAAGGGAGCTGTGGGCTGAGGCATCGGCGTGGCTCCGGGGTGTCGGGTCAGACGGCGGTGGTCCTCAGCAGGGCGGCACACTCCTCCAGCACGGTCAGCCCGGGTCCGGTGAGCAGTGGTGCGCGGTCCCGCAGGGTGCCGATCGCCTGCCGTGCCCTCTCCGCCAACAGGGCCCGACGGGCCTCCAGCGCGTCCGCGGCCGTGGTGTCGGTGCCGAGAAGCAGCGCGTAGAGCACGCTGCTCCGGGCCAGGACGACCATTTGCTGGAACAGCCCCGCCACGGGCCGGGAATCGGCGCGCAGGGGAGTGCGGACGTGCTGCGCGGAGCCCGCGGCCGGGGTGAGGAAAGGAGTGCTCAGCTGGGCGGCGTTGCAGCGGGTGTGGGTGCCTTCGTGCACCAGTGCCTCCGCGCACCGCACCGGACCGGGCAGCCCGCGTGGACTGGTGCGCAGCCGTGACCGGTTGACATAGATCGCACCATGGGTGGCGAAGTCGGTGAAGCCGTCGATCGCCGGTCCCTCCAAGAGGGCCACTTGGGCAACACCGATACGCAGTTCGCCCAGCATCCGCGGCCAGGCGGCCGCAAGCCGAGCGACGCTCTCGTCGAGCACGGCCCGCTCCGGTGGCTGCCAGGACACCACGCGGGAGCCCCCGGCGGCGTCGGCTGCGGGGGGCAGGGCGGACAGTGCGCGGGTCACGGAACGGACGAGGTGGGGGGACGGCTCCGCGGGCGCCAGGCTCTCGCGAGGCTTGGGGGCACGCAGGTCACGCACGTCAGGCATGTCGCGCAAGATCGTCGAAGGCGCGACTCCTGCATCCTTCTGAAGGGTGAACGCTGCCGTCACCACGGCGGGATGCGCCTCCGGCGGCGCGGGGAGTCCGGCCGCCGTCAGGACGGAGCAGACCACTCGGTGGACCGCTCCCTCGTCTCGCACCGCCTCGCGCGTGTCGGGTGCTACGCGCAGCACCTGCTCACCTCCACGCGTTCACTCTCTCTCCGGGGCAAGGGCTCTCCGGTTCTCCGGGGTGAGGACTCCCCGGGGCAAGGGCCGTGGCCGGCGAGGCCCGTCCTTCGGCGGACTGCGGGCTCCGACGGAACGGACCTCGCCGGCAGGAGCACCGGCGCAACGGGCGGGTGCGACCTGTCAGGACCGCTCAGTCCTGGTCCGGAATGTCGATCATGAGCGCGTACTCGGGGAGCTCCTCGGTGACCTGCTCGATGTCCTCGTTCTCCACGATGTCCTCCATGACTGCTCGCGGGCCCGGTGGAGGCGTCGGGTGACGCCCTGATCAGAAGTACCGCACGGCAGGACGGCACACCATCGACGCAGGCACGGCCGGTGCGGGAACCGGACACCCTCGGGTTTCCGTGCTCCGGCCCGCCCACCACGGCATGGAACAGGCGAACGACCGTCCGGTGACCGGCCCTTGTCGATGCGCATGTGACGCATGGGGCGCCAGGCACCCTCTCGGCCCGGTAAATCTGGCTGGCAAGAGTGAGGCCGGGCCGGCCCGTGCGCTGCTGTGCGCCCCTGCGTGCCACGGCCGCCCGGCGGGCGGCATTGTGCCCCGCGGCCCGGCTGCGGAGCATGGGTGTCCCTCACCAGCATCCCGGAGGCCCACCCAGTCATGCGGATCGCCTATCTGCACTCCGGCAGCATCCCCTCGCTCTACGCGAACGGCGTCCACGTCATGCGGATGTGCGACGCCTTTACCGACGCGGGGCACGAGGTCGTCCTCTACGCGCTGCCGGGAACCTTGCCCGCCGGTGACGTGCACCGCTACTACGGCACCCGCAACCGCTTCGAGGTGCGGAACATCGCTCAGCCCGCGCTGCCGGGCCTCGGCGTATGGCTCCGTGCCCGGCGGATCCGCGCCGACCTGCGCCGACGAGGCACTCCGGACCTGCTGTACGGACGAGACCTGCGCGCCCTGCTCGTCTCGTCGGGCCTGGCCCCTCTGGTGTACGAGACACATCTCCTGTGGCCGCGGCGGACCGTCCGGAGGATCGAAGGCGCCCTGTTCCGCAGAAGGGACCTGCGACGCGTGGTTTTCGTGTCCCAGGCGCTCGCCGACGACTACCGCCGCGTCTTTCCGGAGCTCGACTCGTCGCGGTGGACGGATCTGGTGACGGCTCATGACTGTGCCGACCCCGCCCCGGCCGACGGACCGGTGGCAGACCTGCCGGGCCGCCCGGACGCGCCGAAGATCGGCTACGTCGGTCATCTGTACCCGGGGCGCGGCACCGACGTCATTCTCGAACTCGCCGCACGTGTACCCGAGGCCGACTTCCACCTGGTCGGCGGCACCCCGGCCGACCGCGCGCACTGGCAGAGCCGCTGCACACGCTCCAACGTCCACTTCCACGGGCACCTCCCGCCCGCCGAACTGGCCCCCTACCAAAGGGCGTTCGACATCGTCCTCGCGCCCTACCAGCGCAGGACGTACTGCGCCGGAGGCGTGGGCGAGATCAGCCGGTGGGTGTCGCCGATGAAGCTGTTCGAGTACATGTCCTACGGCAATGCTGTCATCGCCTCGGACCTGCCCGTACTCCGGGAGATCCTGACCGACGGAGTCAACTGCCTGCTCTGCCCGCCGGACTCCACCGAGGCCTGGGCGGCCGCGGTCAAGAGGCTCATCGGTGACGCGGACCTGCGCGCCACCCTGGGCGGCGAGTCGCGGCGGCAGCTCCACGAGCGGCACACCTGGCGGATCCGGGCCGACCGGGTGCTGACCGGGCTCGGCGACACCACCGGGTCCCGGCGCTGATGCGGGCCGTGGTGACCGGCGCCGCCGGCTTCATCGGCTCCCACCTCTGCGCCCACCTGCTCGCGGCCGGCGACGGCGTCCTCGGCATCGACTCGCTCACCGACTACTACGACCCGGCCCTCAAGGAACGGAACCTGCGCGAACTGACCCCGCACCCGTCCTTCGCCTTCCACCGCGCGGACCTGCTGGAAGCCCCTCTCGAAACCCTCGTCGACGGAGCGGACGTCGTCTACCACCTGGCGGGGCAACCAGGCGTACGGCCGTCGTGGGGAAAGGACTTCGAGCTGTACGTCCGTCGCAACGTACTGGCCTCGCAGCGGCTCCTGGAAGCAGTGAGGGGCCGGCCTCTGCGCAAGTTCGTCTACGCCTCCAGCTCCTCCGTGTACGGCGACGCCCCGGTCTTTCCCACGGGCGAGTCGGTGTGCCCCCGGCCGCTCACACCGTACGGCGTGACCAAACTGTCGGCGGAACATCTGTGTGAGATCTATCGGATCACCTATGGCCTGCCCGCGGTGTCACTGCGCCTGTTCAGCGTGTACGGCCCACGGCAGAGGCCCGACATGGCCCTGTCCCGGCTGATCGAAGCAGCCCTGACCGGAGGATCCTTCCCGCTCTACGGCAACGGCGAGCAGATCCGCGACTTCACCTACGTGCACGACGTCGTCACCGCGATGCGGGAGGCGGCCGGCTCCTCCTTCACCGGCGTGGCCAACCTGGGCGGGGACGCCCCGGTGTCCATGAAGCACACCATCGCGGCCGTCGAGCGCCTCGTCGGCCCGGTGCACCTGGACCCACGGCCCAGCGGTCGCGGCGAGGCCCGGCACACCGCGGCCGACATCACCCTGGCGGCACGGGCGTTCGGGTACCGGCCCCGCACGGAGCTGGACGACGGCCTGACGGCGATGGCCGATCAGACCGTCCGTGATCTGGCGCACCGGCCCGAGCCCGGAACCGCCGGCCCGCGAGCCCCGCGGACAGGCGTCACGTGACCGGCGGCATCCCCGGTGCAGCGCCGAACCGCTCCCGTCCACGGCCCAAGGTCTTCGGCATCGGCCTGTCGCGCACCGGCACCCGCTCGCTGACCGCCGCGCTGCGCACGCTGGGTTTCGACATCGTGCACTACCCCTCCGACCTCGCCACCTACCGGACCCTGCTCGCCGGCACTGGGCGCTTTCCGCTGCTGGCGGACCATGACGGAATCACCGACATCAGCGTGGTTCCGTACTACGAGGAACTCGATCTGCACTGGCCCGGAGCCAAGTTCATCCTGACGGTCCGGGAGGAGCAGGACTGGCTGCGCTCGTGCGCGACGCACTGGGCCCGGCCGGTGGACAGCAAGACCGACCGCGGCGAAGGCTATCCGGAGATGCAGCGCTTCCTGCGCGCGGCCGTCTACGGATGTCACGCATTCAACCCGGAGCGCTTCGCCCGCGTCCACCGCCACCACGTCGAACAGGTGCTGCGCCACTTCGCGGGCCGGGACGACGACCTGCTCGTCCTGGACATCGCCGGGGGCGAGGGCTATGAACGGCTGGCGCCCTTCCTGGGCATGGAGGTCCCCGACCGCCCCTTCCCGAACGTCAACCGGCCCTCACCCGCTCAGGACCGGCCATGACCGGCGCGATCCACACCCTCCCCGGCGACTGGTCACCGCCCGCCGGCCGTCCGGTCGACCTGGTACTCCGCACGGTCGGCGAGCGCACCACCCACCTCGCTCTCGGCCTCGCGATCCGGCACATCCGCCCACGCCGGGTGCACATCGCCGAGAACATCCGGCCGCTCGCCCGTGCCGTGGACCGCCAGGTACACATCGACCACGAGGGCGCCTCGCACGTCGTCCACGTCGACGCCGACTGTCTGATCCTCGAGGACATGAGGCCCTTCCTCGACGCCAACGACCTGGCATACGTCGACTCCTTCGTGCACGACCGGTTCCGCGGCCGGGTCCACTGCGGCGTGCACATCACCCGGACCGACCTGGTCCGGGCCATGCGGGACGTGGACGTCGAAACGGAGGCACAAGCGGCGGGGCGCGGGCCGACGCTGCGGCCCGAGGCCTTCCGGCGGCACCTCGCCCGGCGTGATCTCCAGCCCGACGTGCAGCTGAAGGGCTTCCACATCCTGCACGACCACTTCCAGCACTATCACGACCTCTTCGCCAAGTACGCCCTGCGCGAGGTGCGCAGCCGCACCGAAAGCGGACGCGCGGTGCTGGAGTCGGCCCTGCTGCGCTGGGACGACGATCCGGACTTCATGGTCGCCAGAAAGGCGATACGGCACAGCCGCTCGGTGGTACCCGCCGATGTCACCCCGCACGCGCTGGGCCGGTACCTCGACGGCCTGCCCGAACTGGCGTCCCGCGTGGTCGGGGAGCTGCGCCTGCCCGACCGGCCCCGGCTGACCATGGCCGAGGTCAGGAAGACCGTAGCCCGCGCCCCGCAAACCCTTGGCCCCGCCGCCGACCGGCCCAAGGTGTTCTCCCTCGGCCTGCCCGGTACGGCGACCCGGAGCCTGGTCGAGGCCCTCCACCGGATCGGTTTCGACCTCGCCCACCACCCGCTGGGCGCGGGGGACCTGGCGGCCCTGCGCCGCCGCGACGGCGACTTCCCGGCGCTGCGGCACTACGACGGCCTCACGAGCGTCTTCGCCCTCGCGTCCCTGCCGGCCTTGGACGTGCGGCATCCGGGGGCGCGATTCGTCGTCACCGTACGGGAGACGGAGAGCTGGCTGCGCGCGGTGGAGCGGCTCTGGGACACCGGCTGGCCGGCGGGGGCGCCCGCGGCCGAGCGGGCCGCCCACAAGGAGGCGGTGTATCTGTTCCGTACGCGGATCTGTGGCGGGGAGACCTTCGACCGGGTGCGACTGGCTCGGGTGTATCAGGAGCAACTCGCCCGCGTACAGCGTCATTTCGCTGGGCGCCCCTCGGATCTGCTGATGCTGGACATCTGCGCGGGGGAGGGCTGGGAGAAGCTGGCCCCTTTTCTCGGCCGGCCGATTCCACCGGGGCCGTTCCCGAGAGGGTGAAACCTTCCACGGTGCCGGTCATCCGCACGTGGGGTTTCTCTGCCCGGAGAGGTGGGATGTCCCTCTGCGGCACCGGAAGTGAGGGCAGGATGACCCGGGTGCCGACCCATGCTCCCTCGACCTCCGCTCACCCGCCCGAACTGCGCCTGGGCTGGGACGACCCGCACCACGACCACGTCGCGGCGGCGGGCCTGGCGCAGATGGCGGCTCGGCTGCCCGCCACGATCGCCGCCGCCGCCCGGTTGAGCTGGGCCGCCGACCGGTGGGCGGTCCTCCAACTGCTGGTGGCCCAGCTCCTCGCGGCCGTCGCCGCCGCGGTGGTCCTGGCCGCGACCGCCCAGGTGATCGGAGCCCTGGTCGGGCAGGGCCAGGCCACCGAGCGGCTGCACGCCGCGGTGCCGGCGCTGCTCCTCGCGGCGGGGGCGGCCGCGACCCGGGCGGCGTCGGACGCGGTCTCCCAGTACGCGGCGGTGAAACTGGGGCCGGAGGTGACCGCCCTCGCCGAGGAACGCATCCTCGCCAAGACCCCTGAGGTCGAGCTGACCGCGTACGACCAACCGGAGTTCAACGACTCGCTCCAGGCCGCCGGGCTGGGGGCGATGGCCACGCAGGATCTGATCGCCGACGCGCAGCAATTGATCTCCGCTGTGGCGCAGTTGACGGCCGCGGCGACCGTCCTCACCCTGCTGAACCCCCTGTTGCTGCCGCTGCTGGTCCTCGCGATGCTTCCCAAGGGGGCCGCCGCTCTGGGCGCAGCCCGTATCGCCCACCGCACCGCCCACACCACCCTCGCCGACAACCGGCTGCGCTACATCCTGCGCCAGCACAGCACGGACCGCCGGACGGCCGCCGAAGTCAGGGCCGGCACCATGGCCGCGTTCCTGCGCCAGTGGTACGGCCAAGTCGCCACGCGGATCAGAACCAGGCACCGGGCGGCCGCGCCCAGGGTGCTGCTGGTGACACTCGGCGGAGCGGCCGGGACCGGCGTCATGCTCACCCTCACCTGGCTCACCGTCGGGATGCTGGCGATGAACGGTACGATCGCCCTCGCGGTCGCCGTCACGGCCGTGGTCGCGGTCCGCTCCTCCACCGGCGCGCTCAACTCGATGGTGGTGGCGGGCGCCCGGCTGTTCCGCACCTCGCTCCACCTCCAGGACTGGCGGGACTTCCTGGCTCTCGCCGACACCCTGCGCGCCACGCGCGGCCCGCTGGCGATCGACTCGGCAGGGCCCCGGGAGATCCGCGCCCACCGGGTGTCCTACCGCCACCCCGGCAGCCGTGCGGACGACTTCGCCGTACGCGACGTCAGCCTCACCCTGCGCAGCGGTGAAGTCGTAGCCCTGGTGGGTGAGAACGGTTCCGGCAAGACGACTCTCGCCCACCTCCTCACCGGCCTCTACCTGCCCACGCACGGCACGGTCAGCTGGGACGGCATCGATCTGGCCGAGGCGGACCCGCACTCGGTCTGGTCGCGCGTCGGCCTGGTGCCCCAGGACTACACCAAGTGGCCGATGGCCGCGAGGGAGAACATCACGCTCGGCCAGGCCCGCGGCGGGGACGGCCTCGTGCACGCCGCCGCCCGCGAGGCCGGCGCGGACAGCGTGCTGGCCGGACTGCCGAACGGTCTCGACACGCTGCTCGCCAAGTCGTTCTGGGGCGGGCACGATCTGTCGGGCGGCCAGTGGCAGCGCCTCGCCGTCGCCCGCGCCTGCTACCGGGAGGCCGGCCTCCTGGTCCTCGACGAGCCCACTTCCGCGATGGATCCGCGCGCCGAGCACCGGGTGATCAGCCGGTTCAAGGCGCTGGCCAAAGGCCGGGCCGCGGTGTTCGTCACGCACAACCTCACCAACACCCGCGTCGCCGACCGGATCGTGGTGCTGGCCGGGGGCCGCATCGCGGAGGAGGGGACGTTCGACGAACTTCTCGCCCGGGGCGAGCTGTTCGCGGAACTGCACAAGCTGTCACAGGATCGGTGACCGGTTGCCCGACCACGGAGGTGCTGTGAAGTGACGAACGGTGAGCGGCGCAACCAGACGGTGGCCTTCATCTGCGGGGCCGGGCACTCCGGCACCACGCTGCTCGGGCTGATGCTGGGTGTGCATCCGGCGGTCTGCTTTGCCGGCGAGGCGTGGAACAGCACCCGCCTCGGCACCATCGACGCACACGGGCGGACCGTGGGTTGCAACTTCTGCGCCGACAGGTGCCCCGTGTGGGGCAGCCCGCTGCCGAGCACCGGCCCCGACCTCTATGAGGTGCTGGCCAGGCGGTGCGGCCGGCCCGTCGTCGTGGACTCCACGAAAGCGGTCGGCTGGATCGATCAGCAGGTGGCACTGCTGCCCGGTACCGTCGACCGTCATCTGGTGGTGCTGGCCCGTGACGGCCGGGCGGTGGTCAACTCGCTCCTGCGCAAGTACCCAGACGCCCATCCCGCGGAACTGGCCTCGGAGTGGGTCGCACAGATCCGCCGGACAGAGGATCTCGCGGCCCGCTGGCCCGGCACCGTCAGCCGGTTGCACTACGAGGACATCGCCGCCCGCCCCGAAGACGCCCTGCCGCACCTGAGCGCGACGCTGGGCCTCTCCTTCCTTCCCGCGATGCTCGACCCTTGGGGCAGCGTCCAGCATCCGTTGGGCGGCAACGAAGGGACTCAGCACATCGTGGCGCGGGAACGCGCCGCGCGTACCACGGGAGGGGCCGTCGCCGTGGACCGCACCAAACGCGCCTACTACCTCGACCACCCACCCGCGATCGTGCTGGACCTGCGCTGGCGCGAGGAGATGTCCGAGCGCGCCCTGCGCGCCTTCGACGCCATCGCGGGCGAGACCAACGCGCCCTATGCGCGGTGACCCCTGTCGGGCCTCAGGCTTCTTCTGCCCTGCTTTCTTCCGCCCTGCTTTCTTCCGCGTCCGGCCTGCTGTCTTCCAACCCGCCTTCTTCCAGCCTGCGCAGGCAGTCGTCCGCCCGCTCCCTTCGTTCGGCGAGGGCCAGCTCCCACCACGCCGTGCCGCGTTCCCCAAGGCCCGTCTTCGCGAGCTGCACGCGCGCCCGGGCCGCCTTGCGCGCGGCTTCGTCGTCGCGAGCGTGGGCGACTGCCCGGCGGGCCGCCATCAGGTGATGGACCAGCCGCTCCTTCACGTTCTCGGCCAGGTCGGGGTCGGTGGCCCGCCAGCGTCGCCCTTTGACGATGATGAAGTGGCCGTCTTCGGTGTGTTCAACCTTTTCTGCCATCACGTGGGCATCATGCCCCGGCGGCGTTCCGGAGCGGCTCACCCCGTGGTACTGCGGGACCTGTCGCGCGCGGTGTCCGCCATGCGCCGGGCATCGCGTTCGGGGCGCAGGAGCCACAGCGCCAGCAGCCCGGTGAGGCCGAGCAGGGCGGAAGTGAGCAGGAAGGCGGCGCGGTAGCCGGCGGCGACCGAGTCCGCGGTGTCGACGACCCGCCCGACCGCCCAGGGGGACAGGGCTCCGGCGAGGGCGTAGACGAAGGCGAGCGCACCGAGCACCACTCCGCGCCGGGACGCCGGGGCGATGCGGGCGCACGCGGTCTGGGACACCGTCATGATGACGTTGGCCAGCGCCATCGGGCCGAGCATCAACAACACCTTGAGCCATACGGCGTCGGTCAGGGCGAACACGCCCACGGCGACCGCCGCCAGGCACATCAGGGCGCCCGTACCCGCCCCGCTCGGCGGATTCGGCCGGCGCCGGGCCAGCAGCCCGTGCCCCACGAGCACCACACCGTTGGCGAGCGCGGCGCCGGTCACCAGGATGCCGGCCTGGTGCAGACTCAGTCCGGTGACCGACTCCAGGTAGTCCGGCATCCACGTCAGATTGGCACTGAGCATCCAGTAGGCGGCGAACGCGCCGAGCGCGGCGCTGAGCCAGGTGCCCGAGAGCAGGATGCGGCGGTAGGGCACCGACTCCTCAGCAGCCCCGCCCTCCTCGGCCCGGCGGGCGTACGGGCCCTCGGCCCCGCGCAGCGCCCAGTAGGCCGCCCACGCCAGACCCACAAGGCCGACCGCGCCGAACGCCCAACGCCAGCCGAAGTGGTCGATCACGAGCGTGAGCGTGGGGGCCGCGACGGCGACTCCGGCCGCGGCGCCGGTCAGCAGCACCGCGGTCGGCAGGGTGCGCTCCCGCTGCTCGAACCAGCCGTGCAGATGATGGGTCGCGACCGGCATGGCAGGGCCTTCGGCCGCGCCGAGCAGCACCCGCGTGGCCACCAGGGTGCCGAAGCCGGCGGCCGTCCACAGCATCGGCAGCTGAGCGGCCGACCACAGCAGCGCCATCGCCAGCAGCAACACCGTCGTCCGGACCGTGCGGGTCAAGTACGACACCGCAAGGGCGGAGACGCTGAACAGCGCGAAGAACGCCGCCGAGGCGGTGCCGAACTCCTCCCGGGTCAGGCCGAGGTCGTCCATGATCGGGTTCGCGGCCAGCCCCAGCACGGTCTTGTCGGCGAAGTTGACCAGCATGAAGACCAGGAGCGCCCATGTGGTCCGCCAACCGGAGCTGTGCTGTGTCATACCGGAGCTGTGTCGGGTGAGCGGGGGCATGCGGCTCCTTCAGGGGTTCGCTTCTCCGGTGTGGCGCCGATCTTGCAGGCAGGGGAGAGGTGGTGACACCCATCGGGATCACAATCGTGCGTGCCAGGTACTGTGACGGATCACAATCGTCGGCGAGGTGGACCATGACACAGCAAGAGGACCCGGCGGACGACCGGACGGGGACGGCCGGTCTTTCACCGGCCGCCCTGGCGCTCGCCGCCCGCTGTGAACCCCGAGTCAATGAACTGGCCCGGCGCATGGCTCGCGGAGTCTTCGAGCAGCTGCACGGATACGCCGATCTGCCCGCCGACGTCAAAGACGTGGAGATCGCGGCGACGGCCCGGCACGCGATGCGTTTGTTCCTGCGCGGCGCCACCGGGGGAGCGGCTGCGGACCCGCTGGAGTACTTCCAGGAGCGTGCCGCCCAGCGCGCCGAGGAAGGCATGCCGCTGCACCTGCTGCTGCGCACCTATGGCCTGGGCGTACGGGAGCTGTGGCGGGTGCTGCGGGAAACCGCGGCCGCCGAAGAGCGGGACGCCCTCGCCGAGTTGGCCGAGGCGCTGTTCACCGCGGAGGACCGGATCGTGGGCGCGGTGACCGAGAGCTACCTCGACGAGCAGGCCGCCCTCGTCGCGGAACGCCAGGAGCAGCGCCGCTCCCGGGCCCGTGCCCTGCTGGAGGGCGGCGTGGACCCGAGGGGACCCTCGGCGGATGGGCCCACCCTCGTGCTGTACGTGGGGTTCACGGACCCGGCCCCACCGGGCGAGCGGTCGCCGGTGGCCGCTCGGCGCCTGCTGCGCCGCGTGCAGACCGCACTCGACCGTGCGTTCGGCACCGAAACCCTCGCCTTGCTGGACGGCGGTGGCGGCCATGTCGTCATCCGCGGCTGCAGTGAAGTGCCCGCCAGGCTCTTGGAGGCGCTGCGCGAGGCGGCGGGCTCGGAGACGCGGCTGGCCTGCGCGAGGGCGCGGTCGGCGGAGCACATTCCGGAGATCGGCCGGCAGGTCGCCGAGGTGGTCCGGGTGGCCAGGGCCTGCGGCCACCCGCCCGGTCTGCATCGCCTCGACGACGTCCTGCTGGAGTACCACCTGTCACGCCCGAGTGACGCGAGCGACCGGATCGCCGCACTCCTCGCCCCGCTGGACGGCCGGCCCGAACTCGTCCAGACCCTCCGCATCCACCTGCGACAGCGCCAGGACCGCCGGGCCACCGCCCGTGTCCTGAGCCTCCACCCCAACTCCGTGGACAACCGGCTCACGCGGATCCAGGAACTGACCGGCCTCGACCTCGGCTCACCACGGGACGCGGCGCTGGCCCTCGCCGCCCTGTCGGTACGAGCCGTCGACGCCGCGGCGGACACCGCTACGGGGTGACGATGGCGAAATCGGGATCCGGCGCGTCGAGGAGCCCGCTGAACGTCACCAGCGCCCGGGCGTCACCGTCGAGCGCGACCCCGCCGCCCGCGATCTCGTCGGCGAACGTCGCACGTCCTCCCAGGATCGCGTCGAGGGTGGTGCGCGCCAACCGGAGGGTGGCGACGGGCCGTTCACCGAGCGGAGCGTCACCGCGCATCGGGGTCAGCGCCCCGTTGGACAGCAATAGTGTCCAGTGCTCGCCGGTGTCGGTGAACTCCCAGCGCAGCACCAGCCGCCCGGCCTCGGCGGCGCGCGGACCGTTGAGCCGTACGGCCATCGACTGGAAGATCTGCTCGGCGGTGAGCGCGGCCAGGATGTCCGGCGCCGACCGGGTCGGGGTGCCGTGGACACCGTCGCGCAGCTCGGCGGCGCCCATGAGGTAGAAGTTGCGCCACGGGCCGCACTCGGAGCCTTGGCCGAGCCGCTCGAACGTCCGGATCTGCAGAGCACGCGCCTCGACATGGCCGGGCTCGGCGAACAGGACGTGGCCGAGCACCTCCGCGACCCACCGCAGATCACCCGCGTCGTACGACGCGCGGGCCTTGGCGACCACCGCGTCGGCGCCGCCCATGAACTCCAGGTACCTGCGGGCGGCCTCGGCCGGTGGATGCTGCCAGAGATGGGCCGGATTGCCGTCGAACCACCCCATGTACCGCTGGTAGACCCCCTTGGCGTTGTGGCTGAGCGAACCGTAGTAGCCGCGCGCGTGCCAGGCCCGTTCGAGCCCGGGCGGGAAGCGCAGCACCTCGGCGATCTCCGCACCGGTGTACCCGGCGTTGATCAGCCGCACGGACTGGTCGTGCAGGAAGGCGTAGGCGTCGCGCTGTTCCTCCAGGAACCGGATGGCGCGGTCCTGGCCCCAGGTCGGCCAGTGATGGGAGCCGAAGACGACATCGGTGCCGTCGGAGAACAGCCGTATCGTCTCGGTCAGATACCGGGCCCACGCGCTCGGATCACGGACCAGGGCCCCGCGCAGGGTGAGGACGTTGTGCAGGGTGTGGCAGGCGTTCTCGGCGGCACAGAGGACCCGCAGCTCCGGGAAGTGGAAGTTCATCTCCGACGGCGCCTCGGTGCCGGGCGTGAGCTGGAAGATGATCCGTACGCCGTCGACCGTCTCCTCCTGCCCCGTGCGCGTCACGTCCAGGGTCGGCGCGAGCAGACCGACGCTGCCGGTCGACGTGGTCTGCCCGAGCCCGCAACCGATCTGCCCCGCGGGCCCCTTCGGCAGCGACGCCCCGTACATGTAGCTCGCACGACGCGCCATCGCCGTACCCGTGAAGACGTTCTCGCTCGCCGCGTGTTCCAGGAACCCGGAGGGCGCGATGACCGGCACCCGCCCGGCCGCCACCTCGGCCGCGTCGACGACGCCGCGTACCCCGCCGAAGTGGTCGACGTGCGAATGCGTGTAGATCACCGCGGTCACCGGCCGCTCACCGCGATGCTCGCGGTACAGCGCGAGCGCGACGGCCGCGACTTCCGAGCTGATCAGCGGGTCCACGACGATGACGCCGCGCTCGCCCTCCACGAAGGAGATGTTCGACAGATCGAGGCCGCGCACCTGATAGATGCCGGGCACCACCTCGTACAGCCCCTGCCGCGCCACCAGCCGGCTCTGCCGCCACAGTGACGGGTCTGCCGTGGCCGGACAGTCACCGTCCAGGAAGCCGTACGCATCCGCGTCCCACACCACGGTCCCGTCCGTGTCCGTCACCGTACCGGGCTCGAGCCGGCCGAGGAGACCGCGGTCCGCATCGGCGAAGTCTTGATCGTCGTCCCAGGCCAGGCCGCTGCCCGTGGGCTCTCGCACGCTGTCGCTCATGGCCACCGATCCTCACAAACCAGCGCCGGGAGCGCCTGATGAGGCATCACAGACGAACAGGTGACCCGTCACACCGGGATCGCGCCGCCGCTTCGTCAGTGGCTTCCCGCGAGTCCCCGGCCGAGGCCGCCGGACAGCAGCGGCCGCAGGGCCGCCTGCGCCCGTTCGAAGTAGCCGGGGACCTTCGCCGCGCTCTGGGCGTACCGGACGGCGTTCGCCAACTGCGCGGCCTCCGCCGCGGCCGCGGCCTCGGCGGCCCCTGCGGCTCCCGCGGCCCCTGTGGTCTCGGCGGCCGCCGCCGCGAGCGGCACCGCCGTGGGCCAGGCCAGCACCACGAACGTGACGAGCAGGGCCGCGCCGAGGCCGATGGCGAGCCACTTCTTCAGCTCCCTGCTGTCGGCGGTGTTGACGTCCCAGTACTGCTGCATCGCGGGCAGCAGCACGAGCTGATGCTGGTTCTCCAGTTCGCGCAGGCGGCGGGCGACCCTTTTGAGTACCTCGAGGGGAGCGCCCTGCGGCAGGGGCGTGGTGTGGATCTCGTACAGCACCAGGCCGTCCTTGCCGACGCCGTCGGGACGGAACGTGGGTTTGTATCAGATCCACTCGTACTTGACGTTCCCGGGCGCCCCGGTGGGGGACTGGGTGGGGACGAGCGGGTAGTACAGCTCGTTCCAGTACGGCCGCCAGGTCGAGCGGCGCACCTCGATCCGCGTCGGGGCGCCGATGCTCACCCGCCCGGCGCGCTGCAGGGTGAGCATCTCTTTCAGGGCCGGGTCGATGACGTAGCGTCTCAGGGTGTTCATCTTGTGCTGGAGGTCCTCGACCTCGGCGGCGTCGGCCTCGTCGACCGTGGTCACCTCGACGAGTTCGAGGAGCATGGTCGTCCCCTCGGTCCGGGCGCCGAGCATGTCCGAACGCAGCTGCCGGCCGGAGGTCTGTGTCCGGATGTCGCGCTTCAGGGCGGCGCGGCCGAATACGTTGCGGTACTCCGCGAGGATCCACTTGGCGAGGATCTCCGTCGCACCGCGGAAACGCTTGGTGTTGAGGTAGCTGATCTCGCTGACTCCGCGGTGAGCGCCTCCAGATACCGGCGCATGGCGTCGGTGTTTCCGTTGCCGTCCGCACCGACCTTCCGGGTCGGCAACGAGCAGTAGGAGTCCAGGAGCGGGATGTCCGCCATGGTGCTCCGCTATCCGTTCTCGGCGAAGTCGGAGCCGACCTCGATGTCGAGGCCGCTGCACGGCGTGTACTCGAACCAGGTGCCGACGAGATTCCCCTCCGCGTCGGTGGAGATGTCCAGCCCTTCGTCCGTGCCGCCCGCCGACGAGTCCGCGCCCTGGCTGGTGACCACGAACGGCGCGGTGCGCCCAGGGTTCTGGTAGAGATACGGCCGACCCCACGGGTCGGTGAGGACCAGATTCGGGCGGCTGTCGAGCAGTACGCGCAGACCCTGCCGGGTCGTGGGGTAGTACTCCGGCTCGATCGGCGCGCCGCGCCACGCGGGGTCGACCCGCTGCTTCGCCTTCTCGGCGTACTTCTCCAGGGCCTCCACGATGGCTTCGATGTCGCGCCATGCCCGCTGCTGGTTCACCGTCAGGAGGGGGCGGGCCCGGGCGGCGATGTCGGGGTTGGCGGGCGGAATGCCCGGGTAGTTCGTCCGCGCGTACGCCTGGATCTCCTCGGCGATGGACATGTACGGCGGGTCCTGGGGGTCCGGCGAACCGTCGCCGTCGATGCGGCCCGTGGACATCAGCCGGGAGAACGCGCGCTCGAACCCCGGCCGGACGGGCAGCACCACGCGTGCGGCGCCCGCCCGCAGGAATTCGCGGCGCAGCGGGTCGGGGTGCCACAGCAGCCGCTTCGTCTTGGCCAGTTTCTCCGACCCCCAGAAGTACGGGTAGAAGAAATAGAGGACGTTCTCCCATTCGACTGCCTGGTGCAGGAACTTGACGAACTCGCCGAACTTCCGGATCTTCAGCCAGGACTCGGCGGTGACGGGAAGGGTGGAGGGGTCGATGTCGTCGGTCCAGGTGGGGGTGCCGCTGGTGCCGAGGGCCGCGAGCACCGCGTCGATCTCGTCGGGCGCCGTGTCGAAGTCGGTGCCGAAGAGCCACTGCAAGGACCGCTTCATCGCTCCTCGCGCTCGGCGCGGCGCAGTGTGAGGGTGTCGTCGCGATTCAGCTCCGCGAGGAGTTGTTCGCGGCGGTCCCGCACCCGCTGCTGGAGCGTGTAGTACTGCTGCTCGGCGGCCATCGCCGCGGTGTTCAGCGCATGACGAACCGCCTGGCTGGAGCGTCACAGGGTCCGCTGTCCCGCGAACTGCCGCGTCGGGAAGCGAAGGAGAAAGCGATGAAGAAGCCGTCGATGCGGCACGCTAGCAGCTCCGGCCAGTTGCTTTCGTCACCCTGGCGAGTGACACTTTCCGGCCGCCGAGGGGGCGCGCCTCCCCCCTGGGCGCGCACCGGGGAGACCAGAAGCGACTGAGCCTCCCCGAGGACATCAGGAGCGTTACCCCGTCGGGCCCGGTGCCTTCGCGTACTCGTCTGCCATGCCTCCCGCGAAGTCGTACAGGACGACCGGTTCCTCGCCGAGGACCCAGGCGTCGTGACCGGGCGAGCACACGAAGACATCGCCCGGTCCGACTTCGCTTTCGCCTCCATCGTCCATCCGAATGCGCATGCGACCCTGGACGACGTAACCGTTGTGGTGGACCTGGCAACTGTTGGTCCCCGCGATCGGGGCCACGGACTCGGACCAGCGCCAGCCGGGCTCGAAGGTGCCCACGGCGAAATCCAGTCCTGTGAGATGGACGGCTTCGAGGTGACCGTGGGGGAAATCTCGCCGCTCGTCCGGCTTCTCGACCGTCTTGACCTCCATCATGACGACTTCCTCCGTCCGGGCCGTGCCTGTGCCGTGGAGTCAGTCGTCGCCGCCGCGGGGTCCACGGTCGACGTCACCGGCCGACCCCTTACTTCCATCGTCTGCCTGTCAACCGGGGGACGCCAACTCGAGTCTCGCCGGGTTGGCATCCGTCGGATCAAGGACCGGTCTGCCGGTCCTGCGTGAGAGCCTTGACCACGGCTCGGGCGACGAGGCTGGTGCGTTCCTCGGTCCAGTACGCGGGCTCCTCGACGGTGGAGGCGAAGTAGCCCCGGGTCACCAGGAAGAGGACGTCGGCGGCGACTTGGGGGTCGGGGAGGCCGGCCGCGACGGCGGCGTCGGTGAATTCCTGGCGTGACTCGTGCGGCTCTCGGGCGTCGACTCCGCTGGGGTCGGTGCGCGCGGACGCCAGCATCTCGAGCCACAGGGAGCGCAGCAGGAGATCGTCCGCGTCGGTGCTGAGGTTCCACTCGACCATGGCGCGCAGCCGCTCGGCTCCGACCAGTTCCCCGATGCGGTCCTCCAGTTCGGAGTGCCAGCGGGATTCGGCGGCGCGGACGGCGTTGGTGATCAGGGCCGTGCGCGTCGGCACGTAGTTGGTGACCATGGCGGTGGAGCCGCCGAGCTCCTTCGCGACCGCCCTGATGGTGATCGCGCGCGCTCCCTCGCGGGCGGCGACCGCGAGGGTGGCCTTGGCGATCTCTTTGCGGCGCTGGACTTCGTCGACGTCGATCGGCATGGAGGCAACCTAGCTGAGGGGGAGGGGTTGACGTTTCTCGCAGTTAAATGCAACGTTGTTATATCACGGCGTTTTCTCAAGGTTGTCTCTGCCTGGAGGGCTTCATGAGCCTTGCCTTCGAGCGTGTCACGCCACAACCGGTCCCTCCTCAGGCCCAGCAGCACATGGTGCGCATGCGGGACGGGGTGTTACTGGCGACGGATGTCTACGGCGCGGACGCCGTGGACGAGCCGGCACCCGCTGTCCTCGTCCGCCTTCCGTACGACAAGAACAGCCGGTATGTGTTCTTCGAAAAGGTCGCCGAGCGGTTCACCGCACGCGGTTACGTGATGGTGGTCCAGGACGTGCGGGGCAAGTTCCGCTCGCAGGGCTACACCCTGGGCTGGACCGGCGAGGTGGACGACGGCTTCGACACCATCGAGTGGGTCACGCGCCAACCCTGGTCCGACGGCGTGGTCGGGATGTTCGGCGACTCGTACTACGGATTCACCCAGTGGTCCGCCGTCTCCAGCCAGCACCCCGCCCTGCGGGCGATCGTGCCCCGGGTGACGTGCACGACCAATGCCCCGGGCGTCGCGAGCTACGACGCCGGAGCCGGCCGGCAACCGCTGTGGCTCGAGGGCGCCGACTACCAGGCCCACGTCTGGATCGACAACGACAGCTACGACTTCGCCGCCGACCTCACCAAACGCCCGCTGATCGCTGCCTACGAAGAGGCGTTCAAGGCCATAGGGAGACGGTCGGCGGGCTTCGACCTCATCGTGGGCGGCATCCGGCTGCCCGCGTACAACGGCCCCCATCCCTACGACGCCCGGCCGGTCCCGGTGCTGCACTGCGTGGGCTGGTTCGACAACCTCGGCACCGCGCACATGCGCGACTACGGCGAACTGGCCCGACGGCCGGGCTGGGCCGCGGTGCAGTACCTGATCGCCGACACGACCGACCACGAGAACTACTCCCTCGAGAACGCCCCCACCACCGCGGACACCGACCACCTGCTCAATGAGGCGGCCTTGGACCGCATGCTGGCGGCGTACACCGGGCCGGCGCTGGAGTTCTTCGACGTCTTCCTCAAAGGCGCCTCCCCGCCCGAAACCCTCCCTCGGGTCCGCTGGAAGCTCGCGCACGCGGGCTGGCGGACATCCACGCGCTGGCCCCCACCCCAGGCGACACGAATGGAGCTCCACCTGACCGAGTGCGGCGGCGCCCTCGGCCCGGTTCCCGGCGGCCGGCTCTCCACCGCGCCGCCCGTCACAGAGGAGACGGTGTCCTGGCGTTACGACCCGGACGACCTCGTGCCGTCGGCGACCACGGACACCTTCACGCTGCTGCGCGATCACCCCGACGAGCGGCACACGGCGGACAGGGACGACGTCCTCGTCTTCACCACGGACGCCACTGAAACGCCCCTCGACCTCGCCGGCCCCCTCCGGGTGATCCTGCACGCCGAGAGCACGGCGCCGACCTTCGACGTCTTCGTGCGGCTGCTCGACCTCGCCCCGGACGGCACGGCACGTCTGATCGTCCGCGGCTGCGCCCAGGCCGACGCACCCGGCGAGCTGGACATCGCCCTGGGCCACACCGGCTATCGCGTACGCCCCGGCCACCGCCTCGCGCTGACGATCGCGGGCAGTGACTTCCCCCATCACCTGCCGAATTCCGGGACCCACGAGGACCCTTGGCTCACCACCGCCCCCAAGGCGAGCCTCCAGACCCTGACGACCGGATCGGATCACCGCGCGCGGCTGCACCTCACCGTCCTGCCACCGAGCCCGGCAGGTGACCCACGATGACACTCCGCTTCGCGGCCACACGCCTGACCGCCCTGCTCGTGACCGTGCTCGTCTCCAGCCTGGCCATCTACGGGGCGCTCTTCCTGACACCCGGCGACCCCGCCACCCTGCTCGTCGGCGGCAGCCGTGACCCCGACCCGGCCGTACTGGCGCAGATCCACCGCGAGTACCACCTGGACGACCCGTTCCTCCAGGGTTATTGGCACTGGCTCAGCGGCTGCCTCCAGGGTGACTTCGGGCAGTCACTGGTCTACCGCGACGCGGTCGCCCAGCTGATCGGTGACCGAGTGGGCAACACCGTCGCCCTGGTGATCTACGCCGCCGTACTCGTGCTGGCCGTCGGTACTTTCACAGGGACCCTGGCGGCCCTGCGCGGGGGACGCGTCGAGACGCTGACCACCACGCTGACGGCCGGCGCCATGGCCATACCCACCTTCGTCATGTCGGTCCTGCTCATCTGGCTGTTCGGCGTCCAACTGCCCTGGTTCCCCGTGTACGGCAGCGGTGAGGGCTTCACCGGCATGCTCTCCCACCTGACACTGCCGGCCATAGCGCTCGCCATGACGTGGATCGGATACGTCGCCCAGGTCACGCGGACCGCCGTCCGCGCGGAGCTGCGCTCGGAGCACGTGGAGACCGCCCGCAGCCGCGGCGTGCCCGAGAGGATCGTGATCCGGCGGCACGTACTGCACAACGCCTCCGGGCCCGTCTTCGCGGTCTCCGGCGTCGGCATCGCGGGGCTCATCGCCACCGTGGCCATCGCCGAGCAGGCGTTCGGAACCGGTGGCCTCGGAGCTCTCATGATCGAGTCGGCGTCCAAGCAGGACATGGCCGTCGTGCAGGCGGTGTCCCTGATCTTCGTCGTCGCTTTCGTCGTCATCAACACCGTTGTCGACCTGGTCAGCGCCGCGCTCGATCCCCGGGCCGTGCGGAAGGGGACCTCATGACCAGCACTCTCCTGAGCCGTGGCGCGAAGACGACGCCCACCACGGCCCGGTCGGGGCGGCGGTACGACGGAATCACCCTGGCAGCGGGCTGCGTCGTCGCCTTCTTCGTCCTGCTGGCCGTCCTGGGACCGCTGATCGCCCCCCACGCCCCGAACGCCGTGGACCCCCTCGACGTGAACGCCGGGCCGAGCCCCGCCCACTTGCTGGGCACCGACGACACCGGACGCGACATCCTGTCCCGTCTCATCTGCGGCGCCCGCGCCAGCCTCGCGGCCCCCGCGATCGTCATCCTCGTCTCCACGACCGTCGGCACCCTGCTCGCCCTGGCCGCGGCCTGGACCGGAGGCTGGCTCGACCGCCTCGTCACCGGCGCGCTGGACGTCGTCTTCGGCTTCCCCGGCCTGATCATGGCCGTCCTCGCCGCCGCTGTCTTCGGCACCGGGCTCACCGCCCCGATAGTGGCCCTGTCGATCGCGTATCTGCCTCTGATCACCAGGGTCGTCCGAGCAGCGGCCATCAAGGAACGCAACCTGCCCTACGTCCTGGCACTCCAGCTGCTCGGCGCCCCCACCACACGCATCTGGCTCCGGCACCTGCTGCCCAACCTCCTGCCCCTCGTCCTCGTCCAGGCCGCCATCGGCTTCGGCTACGCCCTGCTCGACGTGGCGGCCATCTCCTTCCTCGGGCTCGGCAGCCAGCCGCCGAGCCCCGAATGGGGCCTGATGGTGGCCAACGGCGCCCCCTCGATCCTCGCCGGACAACCGCAGCAGTCGCTGTACGCGGGCCTCGTCATCCTCGTCGTGGTGGTCGCGTGCAACCTGCTGGGAACCGGGCTGTCCCGACGCCTGCTCGGAGATCACGCATGACCTCACCACTGCTCGAGATCAACGGATTGCGCGTCCAACTGCCCCTCGACGGAACGATGAAGACAGCGGTGCACCGTGCCGACGTACGCCTGGCTGAAGGGGAGGCCCTGGCACTGGTCGGCGAGTCGGGATCCGGCAAGTCCCTCACCGCCCGCTCTGTGCTCCGCCTGCTGCCGCACGGAGCCCGGACGCACGGAGAGGTGCTGTTCGCGGGCGAATCCGTACCGGACATGAGCCGCGAGCGGCTTCGCCGGTTCCGCGCCTCCGAGGTCGCCATGGTCTTCCAGGACCCCCGCGCGCACATCAACCCCGCACGCAGCGTCGGTGACTTCCTGGTGGAGGGGCTGACGACCGCACGCGATGTCCGCACCGCCGACGCGGTCGCCAAGGTCACCGGCATCCTGCGGGAGGTCGGCATCGCCGATGCCGAACGGCGCATGAGGCAGCGCCCCCACGAGCTCTCCGGCGGTCTGCTCCAGCGGGTCATGATCGCCGCCGCGCTGGCCGCGGAACCACGGCTGCTGCTCGCCGACGAGCCCACCACCGCCCTCGATGTCACCACCCAGGAAGAGGTCATGGCGATCATCGGCGAGGCCGGTCGAGCCCGGGGCCTGGCCATGCTGTTCATCACCCATGACCTGGAACTGGCAGCGGCCGTGTGCGACCGCGTCGCCGTCATATACGCGGGTTCCACGGTGGAGGACCTCCCCTCCGCCCGGCTGCACCACGACGCGGCCCACCCTTATACGCGGGCGCTCCTCGCCTCCCGCCCTGCGGTCGGCGACACCGGCGCCGAACTGCACGCCATCGCCGGCCGGCCGCTGTCCGGCTTCGAGGTTCCCGACGGGTGCGCCTTCAGCGAGCGATGTCCGCGCGAGCAGGCCCTGTGCCGGACCGATCTCCCGGACCCGCGTCCCGTCGGCGGCTCCACCGCGGCCTGCCACTTTCCCCACACGCCGCCAGCCGAGGAGGCCGACCGCGATGCTTGAGGTGCGCGATCTGCGCAAGACGTACGGAGAGTTCGTTGCCGTCGACGGCGTCACGTTCCGCCTGCCGCCCCAGGGATCACTGGCCGTGGTCGGTGAGTCGGGCTCCGGCAAGACGACGACCGCACGCATGATCGCCGGGCTGGAGGCGCCCAGCACGGGCCATGTCGTCGTCGAAGGTGCCGAGCGCCGCCCCGGCCGAGCCCGACGGCACGAGCGGCGCGCCCGCGGCGGACAGATCCAGATGGTGTTCCAGGACCCCTACTCCTCGCTCGACCGAAGGCAGCGCGTACGGGACGCCGTCACCGAGGCCGTCCGACTCCACAGCCCTCTGCGCGGTGACGCCCTCACCGGCCGGGTGTCGGAGCTCCTGGACATGGTGGGACTGGGCGCCCGGCAGGCCGGCTCTCTGCCGAAGGCCCTGTCGGGCGGACAGCGCCAACGCGTCGCCATCGCGCGGGCTCTGGCCGCCGAACCGCGGGTGCTCATCCTCGACGAGGCCATCGCCGCGCTCGACGTGTCCATCCAGGCACAGATCCTGAACCTGCTCGCCCGGATCCGCGCGGACACCGGAACGGCGCTGCTGTTCATCACGCACGATCTCGGCGCCGTCCGCCACATCAGCGACGAGGTGCTGGTCATGCGGTCCGGCCGAGTGGTTGAGCACGGACCCGTGTCGGACGTCCTGGACCACCCGCAGGACGCGTACACGCGGCGCCTCATCGACTCCATCCCCAAGCCCGGGTGGAAACCGCGCAGGATGTCCCAGAAGCCCGTCACTTGAGCGGTGGAGCGGCATGGGGGCCCGAAAGGGCCCCCACACTGCGTCAGAGTGCCGGCCGCACACGAGGCGCGCGGGCCTCGATCGCGGACGCGGCGTCGAGCAGCAGGTTCTCGCGGAACCGGCCGCCGATCAGCTGCACCCCCGTGGGAAGGCCGTCCCGGACGCCCGTCGGGACGGACACGGCGGGAAATCCGAGCACCGGGACGGCCTGCATCGGCCACTGTGCCGCCAGCACCTCACGGATGCGGTCCGCGCCTGCCATGTCGGCGTCCTGCTCGAACGGGGGCTCTGCCGAGACGGGCGTCAGCAGGAGTCGTTCGTCGCCGAGGTAGCGCTGGAGGCGCGTGATGAGCGTGCCGCGCCGGGCGTAGCCCTTGATGTACGCCTCCAGCGACGGCCGTTCACCCCATATCTCGCCCGCTGCGGCGAACGACGCCGCGAGCGAGAGGCGTACCGCGTCGTCGCCGAAGCGCTCGATCTCCGGGAGCATGGTCCGCAACTCCTCGTAGAGCAGCAGCGACCAGAGCCGAGCGGCTTCGGCCAGCAGCGGCAGTTCCACCTCTTCCACCTCGTAACCGGCCTCGACGAGCCAGCCGGCGGCGCGGTCGATCGCGGATTCGACCGTCGGATGGGACGTGGCCAGGCCCACGTCGCGGACGATCGCGACCCTCATCGGGCGGGACCCGCCGAGCGGAGGGCGGACGGGCAGGCCGACCGGGTCCCGCAAGTCCGGGGTGATCATGGCGTCCAGGGCGAGACGGACGTCGTCGACCGTCCACCCCAGCGGTCCGTGGACCGCCATGGTCTGGAACGACAAGGGGGCGTCGAACTCCTCCTTCCCGCCCGGTTCGATCGCGGACACGAGCCCCGCGGTGGGCCGCAGGCCCACGACCCCGCAGCAGTAGGCGGGGAACCTGATGGAGCCGCCGATGTCGTTGCCCTGGGCGATCGGCACCATGCCGGCGGCGACCGCGGCGGCGGCACCGCCCGATGAACCGCCAGGGGTGTGGGCGTCGTGCCACGGGTTCAGCGTCCTGCCGTGCAGATCGTTGCTGGTGAACCAGCGCACGGCGAAGGCGGGGCTGTTGCTGCGGCCCATGAGGTTCGCGCCGGCGGCACGCAGCGCTGCCACGCACACGGCGTCTTCGGAGGCGACGGCGCCGGCCCATGCGACGACGCCGTGTGTGCTGGCGTATCCGCGCTGAGCGGTGTTGATCTTCGTGGATACCGGTACGCCGTGCAGGCTGCCCGGTGTGCCGCCCGAGGAGACGAGCTCGTCGGCCGCGGCGGCCTGGGCGAGTGCCTCTTCGGGGCGGACGTCGACGAGGGCGTTGACGGCCGGGTTGGTGTCCTGGACGCGGCGCAGAAAGGCCTGGGCGACGTCGACCGCGGAGAAATCCCTGTCCCTGATTCCGGCGGCGAGTTCCCCGGCCGAGCGGTCCCAGAGGGGCTTGTCGTCAGGCGTCTCGGTCATGGTTCCTCCTGGTGGTGAGGCCGGGTCACTTGCGGGTGCCGCCGAGGTGGGCGGCCCAGGGCATGCCCATGTAGGCGAAGGAGCTGGGGGCGCCGCTGATGCGCTTGTTCATGAACATGCGTTCGTGCGTGGTGGCGAGGTAGGTGACCGGCACGGCGGGGGTGAACAGGGCCTGTGCCCGGCCGTATGCCGTGGCCGACTGCTCGTCGTCGGACGACGTGCGCGCCTTGTCCAGCAACCTGGTGACGCGCGCGTCCTCGTACCGCGTCCAGTTGAAGAGCCCGCGGGGTGTGACCATTTCCGCCACGTACGAGGCGGGGTCGGGCACGGCGACGTAGCCGAAGGTGAGGACGAGGTCCAAGTCCTTGCGGATGGAGGCGTCGTAGAAGAGCGACGACATCTCGGTGGGCTGGAGCTGCCTGATCTCGATGTCGAGGCCGATCTGCTTCGCTGCCGCCTGGACGAAGGTCAGGGTCTGGAGTCCCCGCTGATCACCGGCCGGAATGGCGGCGACCAGCGGCCGCTCGGGGCGGCCCACCTCGTCCATCAGCTTCTCGGCCCGATCGAGGTCGGGCTTCGGCACGGCAGGCAGGGCCTTGTAGGCGGTGTCGAACCGGTCGGCGGCCGCGTCGCCGCGCCAGGTGAGCGGGGGGACCAGCGACTTCAGCGTCGTGGCGTCACCGCCGAACACGTTCTTGATCAGGGCGTCGCGGTCCAGGGTGTGGGCCAAGGCGTCCAGCAGCCGGCGGTCCGCCGCCGGGGACTTGGCGTTGGCGGGTATCAGCAGCACGTTCTGAGTGGACGGGCCGAGATGGACCGCGCCGTTCTGCGTCTTGGCGAGCGCCCTCGCGCTGGTGGGCGGCAGTTCGTAGGTGCCGTCCACCTCGCCGGACAGCAGTGCGCTGGTGAGCGTGTTGCTGTTGGTGATGAACTTGAACACGATCTCGCGGGCCTTCGGCTTCAGATCCGGGTCCCAGTAGGCGTGGTTCCGCTTCAGGACGATGCTTTCGCCGGACTGCCACGAGGCCGGCTCGAAGGGGCCGGTGCACATCAGCCCGCCCTTGGCGGTGCCGTAGGACGCGCCGGCCTTTCGCGTGTACGCCTTCTGGTTCACCGCGCCGAAGGAGGTCGCCAGCGCCTTGGGCAGCGTCCGGTCGTACGACTTCGTGCGCAGGGTCACCCGGGAGGGGCCCGTGGCCTTGATGGACGTGACTCCGGCCAGGTAATTCCCGTACAGCGCCTGTGTCTTCGGGTCGGTCTGCCGCCGGAGGCTGTACACCACGTCCTCGGGTGTCATCCGGGACCCGTCCCAGAACCTCACGTCGGTCCGCAGGTCGAGCACCAGGGTCCGGTCGTCGCGCCAGGACAGCTTCCTGGCCAGGCCGGGCCGCAGGGAGAAGTCGGCGTTCATCCGCATGAGCGTGTCGCACAGGTTCGCTTCGACGGTCTGGGGCGAGTAGTCGCCGACCTTCGCCGGGTCCAGCGTGGTCGGCTCGCCGTAGGGCAGCGCCCAGGTGACCCGGTCCACCTCTGCGGAACCTGCCGGAGTGGTGGTGGTGAGCCGCGGCGCCCGAGAGGTGCCGTCGCCCCCGCGGGAAGCGGGCGTGGACGTGCAGGCCGTGGTGGCCGTCGTGGCCAGCAGGCCCATGCTCGCGAGCACCGTCGTCAGATGGTGTCTTCTTGCGGCCATGGCTGGGGCTCCTTGCCGGGGGAGAGGGGTGAGAGAAGCGCTCGTCGCAGTGGGCGTACGAGCGGCACAAGCCGAAACAGCTGAAGCCAGAAAGCTGGAGCCAGAAAACGGAAGCGAGTAACGGGAGACGAGATAAACGAACGTCATATAACGTTGTTGCATGACACGCTCGCACCGCACCGGCGAATGAGTCAAGACCTTGCGATGTCTCCTCCGCGGCGAGGCGAGCCACAAGCCCCCGTACGCCCCACCGAAAGGGTTCCAGCATGTCTTTCACCCCTGCTCTGGACTTCGCGTTCGAGATCCGAGCCCAGGTCGCCGAGACGCTGCACGTCGGCCATGGCGATGGAGAGGTCACCGAGTTCACGCCCATCGTCGGCGGCAGCGTGGACGGCCCCCAGCTGCGCGGGAAGGTGCTGGCCGGCGGCGGCGACTGGAGCGCCACCCGGGGCGAAGTGTGCGAGCTCGAGGCCCGGTACCTGATCCGGGCGGCGGACGGCGCCGTCATCGACATCGTCAACCGCGGCTTCTACCGCCCCAAGCCCGAGGCGCCCGACCAGCACGACGGCGCTCTGAAGGTCTCGGAGGCCGGCCACTACTACCGGACCTCTCCGGTGTTCCGCACCGACGCGGCCGCGCACCGCTGGCTCGCCGAGACGGTCTTCGTCGGACTCGCCCGCCCCGAGGGCGACGACGTCGTCGCCATCCGCATGTACGCGGTCCGTTAGGGGGAGGAAGGCCAGCCGGTGTACTGCTCGGCGAGGTAGGTGCGGCCGGCGCGGGTGCCCACCACGTTGTCGAGCTCGCCGAGCTGACGGCGCAGGCCGAACGGCGTGCCGTCGGGCGCGGTGTGCAGCAACTGCGTCATCCAGTACGAGAAGTTCTGTGCCCGCCACACCCGTTGCAGGGCGCGCGGCTGGTAGTCGTCCAGCGCCGTTTCGCCCGCGCTGCCGAGGGCTCGCGGCAGGACGTCGGCGAGCACCTTGACGTCGTGCAGCGCGAGGTTGAGCCCGCGGGCACCGGTCGGCGGCACGGTGTGCGCGGCGTCGCCCGCGAGCGCCATCGAGCCCCAGCGCATCGGCTCCTGAACGAACGAGCGGAACCGCAGCACCGTCTTCTCCAGAACCGGCCCCTCCTTTAGGCAGAAGCCGTCCTGCCCGGCCACCCGGGCCTGGAGCGTCTCCCAGATACGGTCGTCCGGCCAGGCGTCGACGGACTCATCGGGGGCGCACTGGAAGTACATCCGCTGCACCGTCTCGGTACGCTGGCTGATCAGCGCGAACCCGTGCTCGGAGTGGGCGTATACCAGTTCGGGCGCGCTCATCGGCGCCTCGGCCAGGATGCCGAACCAAGCGAAGGGATATTCGCTGCCGTAGCGCTCCCGGCGCTCCTCGGGCACCAGCTCACGGCACATGCTGCGCGACCCGTCCGCACCGACCACGTACCGCGCCCTGATCTCGTGACGGGCCCCGTCGGACGCGGTGTAGCGGACGCGGGGAGCGTCCGTCGTGATGTCGAGGACCTCCGTGTCCTTGACGCCGAAGTGGACCGTGCCGCCGTCGCGGGCCCGGGCGTCGGCCAGGTCGATGAACACGTCGGTCTGTGGATAGAGCCACACCGAGGCGCCCACCAGCTCCTTGAAGTGGATGCGGTGCGGCCGGCCGCCGAACCGGAGCTCGATGCCCTCGTGCTCGTGGCCCTCGTGCAGGATCCGGTCGGAGACACCCGTCTCGACCAAGTCCCGGGCCGCGTCGGCCTCCAGGATGCCGGCCCGCTGCGTCGTCTCGATCTCATACCGCGAACGCGTGTCGATCACGACCGTCTCCACGCCCGCGCGCCCGAGCAGGTGAGCCAGCATCAGACCGGCCGGCCCGGCCCCGACGACAGCTACGGGAACCGGGACAACGGTGTCGACGGGGGCGTCGGCCATGGCATCTCCTGAGCGACTGCGGACGTTCGGAACACCGAGCACGTTGGCATCAGGGGTGGCCGCCGGTCGCGGGCGTTTCCGTCAGGCGGAAGCGTGACCCGGGGTCAGACCGCCGTACGCGCCCGTCGGCCGAGCTCGTCGGAGATGCCGTGCGCGGCCCTGAGGAGCGGCTCGCGCAGTCCTCGCGCACGACGCGTGCCCCGTGCCGTGACGACGATCCCCAGCACGGCGCCGACGGGCCCGGCCCGGCCGATCCGCACCGGCGCGGCCACCGCGAGAGTGTCCTCCGAGAGCTGCCGATCGCTGATGAAGACCTGCTCGCGGCGGATACGGTCCAGCTGCCCGCGCAGCGTCTTCGGGTCGGTCACGGTGTGCGGGGTCCAGGCCCGCAGCGGCGACTCGAGGACCTCCTCCTGGACCTCCCGCGGCGCGTGCGCCAGCAGCACCCGGCCCATCCCGGTGGAGCCTATGGGGAACCGGCTGCCGACCATTGTCAGCAACTGCACCGACCGGTGTCCCGCGATCCTCTCGACGAACACGAGCTCACTGCCCTCACGCACCCCGAGCTGGATGTTCTCGTGGGTCGCCTCGTAGAGGTCCTGCATGAACGGCAGGGCCGCGTCGCGCAGAATCTGTGTCCGAGGGCAGCCCGAGGCGATCTCCCAGAGCCGGAGTCCGATGTGCCACGCCCCGTCCTCCCCGCGCTCCAGCGCTCCCCACTCGGCCAGCTCCGCGATCACGCGGTGGGCGGTGCTCAGGGCCAGGCCGGTGCGCCGGGCGATCTCCGACAGCGTCTGCGAAGGATGTTCGCGGTCGAAGACCGAGAGGATCTCCAGGACTTTGCCAGCCGCTGTGCTCCGGGGTTCGCTCACGCGGCCAGTCTCCCAGACCGGGTGCGGCCGCCCGGCTCACCGGTGGTCGCCTGACGGGAAGTTACCGACGGTGTCGCATAGGCTCGGAGCACGATGAGTCTGATCACGGTGGGTGTCGAAGAGGAATATCTCCTGCTCGATCCCTCCTCCGGCTTTCCCGTTCCGCTGGCCGAGCAGGTCCGTGCGGCCGCCGGGCTCGAGCCGATCGTGGAGGAACGGGAGATCCAGGCGGAGCTGATCGAGGCACAGGTCGAGGTCGCCACTCCGGTGTGCACCGATCTCGACGAAGTGGGCGGTCACCTGTTGCGCCTGCGTCATGCGCTGAGCCGTGCGGCGGAGAGCCATGGGTGCCGTCTCGCGGCCTGCGGTACGCCGCCGCTCAAGGAGGAGGCGCCGGTGCCGGTGACGAGCCTGCCGCGCTACCGTGCCCTGCGGGCGCAGGCACCGCAGCTCGTCGCCGAGCAGTTGGTGTGCGGCATGCACGTGCACGCCGCCGTGCCCGACCCGGAGGTCGGTGTGGCGGTCCTCAACCGTGTCCGGCTGTGGCTGCCGGTCCTGGTGGCCATGTCGGCGAACTCCCCGCTCTGGTCGGGCCATGACACCGGGTTCGCCAGCTGGCGCACGGTCGTGTTCGGGCGCTGGCCGGTCAGCGGCCCGCCGCCGCACTTCGACGGCCTCGCCGACCACGAGCACCGGGTGGGGCAGCTCCTGGCCTCCGGGGCGCTCATGGACCTGGGCCAGATCTACTGGCAGGCCCGCCTCTCCAGCCGCTACCCCACCATCGAGGTGCGCTGCTCGGACGTGCAGCTCCGTACGGACGAGGCGGTGATGTACACCGGTATCGTGCGCGCGCTCGTCTCGACCGCCATCGCGGAGGTCAAGGCCGGCGTTCCGGTACTGCCCTGCGCGCCGGAGCTGCTGCAGGCCGCGAACTGGCACGCCGCCCGGCACGGGCTCAGCGGATCCCTGGTGGACCGGGAGGGCAGGCTGCGCAGCGCCGGCGACGTGCTGTCCCAGCTGATGGACCACGTCATGCCCGCGCTCGAAGAGGCCGGGGACACCCGCGAGGTCACCGCGCTCGTCCACCGCCTGCTCCGGGAGGGCACCGCGGCCGACCGCCAGCGCCGTGCCCTGGCCGAGGGCGGCCTGCAGGCCGTGATCGACCTGATCATCACCGAGACCAGCGCGACCTGAGTCGGCTGCCGGGCCACCAGAGGCGTGTGGGGCGTGCTTCGGCGCAGCATGGTTTGCGTCATGTCCTATGTCATGGGCCAAGCGCCCCGGCTGACCAGCAGGGGGAACCGCGGGTCTTGACGCGCCACCGGTGACCGGAACCCGTCGTTCGCGTCCGGACCTGAGGACGGGCCCGTGCTCGCCCTGGATGGCGGGGTACCTGGTGGGCCTACCCACTGCCCGCCTTCCGCAGGTTGGTGCGGCTGCTCGCCGTGCACGAGACCGCCGAGGAGGAAGTCGTCCACCCCTTCGCCCGGCGCGGGCTCACGGGCGGCAAACAGGTCGTGGCGGACCGGCTCGCCGAGGAGAGGGCGGCCAAGGAGACCCTCGCCGCGCTCGACGACTACGACACCGACGACCCCAAGTTCATGCCCCAGCTCCTGAAGCTGCGCCAGGACGTCCAGGAGCACGCGCGCGCCGAGGAGCGGTACGAGTTCCCCCACATCCGGCGCGGCACCGACGCCGCGAACCTCGCCGCCATGGCCAAGGCCGTCAAGGCAGCCGAGGCCATGGCACCCACCCGGCCGCACCCCGGCGTGGAATCCGGTACGGCCAACGTGGCCCTCGGCCCGGTGGCCGCGCTCATGGACCGCACCAAGGACGCGGTCCGCAAGGCCATGGGCAAGGACGGCTGACGCCCGGCTTCCCCCCACCGTGCGCCGCACCGAGGCATGCCCGCCAGGGGTGCGAGCAGGACGTCAGATTGTGCTGCCGAAGGCGACGTTCTCGGCCTCGACGGCTTCTGCCGTCCGCCCCGGAGCCGCCTGGTGGCTCCAGTACAGATTCGTGTGCGCGATGACCTGGTCCGGCGGCGGCGCACCCCATGCCGTCTTGTCGCTCGTCGTGTGGGCGTCGCTGGCCAGGGTCACGTCATATCCCCTGGCCAGCGCGCCGTGGAGCGTGGAGCGGACGCACGCGTCGGTAACCGCGCCGGCCACGACGAGCCGCCCTGCACCGAGCCCCGACAGGACGGTCTCCAGAGTGGTGTCCTCGAAGGAGTCGCCGTAGTGCTTCTCGACGAGAGGTTCCGCGTCCGTCGGCGTGAGCTCCTGGGCGATCCGCCAGCCGTCGCTGCCCTTGGTGAGCGCCTCGTCGGAGTGCTGGACCCAGACGACCGGGACCCCTTCCCGCCGAGCCCGCTCGACGAGGCCGGCCACGTTCGCGACGACGGCGTCACGCTGGTGAGCCGCTTCGACGACGCCCTCCTGCACGTCGACGACGAGGAGTGCGATGTTCTCAGGGTTTCACGGCTACCGCTCCGAACTGGGGGAGTACCGTTGCCGATTCCGACTCGGCGCGCCACCGCGAGCACGACACGAGGCCGGGCGTGAGCAGGTCGAGGCCGTCGAAGAACGCGCTGATCTCCGCACGGCTGCGGGCGGTGATCGGCGGCGTGGCGTTCTCGTTCCAGAACTTCATGGCCTCGACGTTGCCCTCGCCGCCGAGGTCGGGGTCGGTGGTCGGATGCGTCATGGCGAGGTAACTGCCGGACGGCACCGAGGACATGATCCGGCGCACGATGTCCCGTGCCTGTTCCGTGTCGAGGACGAAGTTGAGGATGCCCAGCATCATGACCGCGACGGGCCGGTCGAGGTCGAGAGTCGCCGAGGCACCCTCGATGACGCTGTCCGGCTGGTGGGCGTCGGCGTCGATGTAGTCGGTGGCGCCCTGCGGGGTGCCGACCAGCAGGCTGCGGGCGTGGACGAGCACGATGGGGTCGTTGTCGACGTAGACGATCCGGGACTCGGGCGCGATCCGCTGGGCGATCTCGTGGGTGTTGTCCAGGGTCGGCAGCCCGGTGCCGATGTCCAGGAACTGCCGCACCCCGCGCTCGGCGGTCAGGAAGCGCACCGCGCGGCCGAGGAACTCGCGGTCCGCGCGAGCCACGTCGCGGATCACCGGGAACATCGTGGCGACCTGGTCACCGACCTGCTGGTCGACCTCGTAGTGGTCCTTCCCGCCGATCCAGTAGTTCCACACCCGCGCGTTGTGCGCGACTCCGGTGTTCAGCCTGCTCGATACGTCTGACGGGTGCCGGCTCACACTCACGTCTTCCCCTCTCCGCGCGCACGCCTGTGCTGCCCTGGGTGCGCAACTACTGTGACGACAAAGAACCGTGGGGCCATTGTCGCTCATGGCCGTTCCCGGGACCGGCGTCTCCCGGTCGGCAGCGGGACGGGTTCGACGCCTGGTACGACGGTGTTGGTGAGGGTGCCGATGCCTTCGACGGTGAGGGTGACGGTGTCGCCGGGCTCGAGCGGCGGCACGGTGTGCTTGCCGCCGCGGCCCCACAGTTCGGCGAGGCAGCCGCCGTTGCCGCAGGTGCCGGAGCCGAGTACGTCGCCGGGGACGACCCGTGTGCCGCGGGAGGCGTAGGCGGTCATCTCCTCGAAGGTCCAGCTCATGTTGGACAGCAGGTCCTTGCCCACGGTCTCGCCGTTGATCGCGGCGGTGAGGGCGAGCCGCAGAAAGCCGTCGGCGTCGCGGTGGGGTGCCAGTTCGTCGGCGGTGACGAGGTACGGGCCGAGGGTGGTGGCGGTGTCCTTGCCCTTGCAGGGGCCGAGGCCGACCTTCATCTCCGCGCTCTGGAGGTCGCGGGCGGACCAGTCGTTGAAGACGGTGTAGCCGACGATGTGGTCGCGCGCCCGCTCCGGGGTGAGATCGCGGCCCTCCCGGCCGATCACGGCGCCCACCTCCAGCTCGAAGTCCAGGACGGCGGAACCGGGCGGCACGGGTATGCCGTCGTGCGGGCCGTGGATCGCATGGGGGTTGGTGAAGTAGAAGGTCGGCGCCGCGTACCACTGTTCCGGGACGCCGCCGGTTCCCTCCACCGAGCGGCGTACCCCTTCGACGTGTTCCTCGAAGGTGACGAAGTCCCGCACCGACGCGGGCTGGAGGGGAGTCAGGAGCCGGACCTCGGAGACGTGCGGTCCAGGGGGTACGTCGAGGGCCGCCGCGCCGGCGGCGAGCAGCTCCGGGAGCCCGCCGGTCTCCCAGAGCAGGTCGGTGAGCGAGGTGACGCCCGGCAGCGGGAAGAGAGTGCCGTCCCCCTCGGCGACCGCCACCCGGCGGCGGTGTCGGTGTTCGTAGGCGGCGAAACGCATGGTGCGGCTCCAGCGGCGTGGGAGATCGAAGAGGGGTGGGTGGCGGGCCGGCCTAGACCGGTGGGGCGGTGAAGACGCCGGGGTCGGGGTCGTTGAAGGACTCCTTGGCGACCAGTTCGTTCATGGGGTTGGCGGTGCCCCACTGGTCGGTGACCTCGGGCCGGGAGAAGTCGTAGACGTGGGGGTGCCAGGTGTCCTCGTCCAGGCACTCCAGCTCGGTGGTGTACTCGACGGTGTTGCCGTGCGGGTCGAGGAAGTACGTGAAGGTGTTGTCCCCGGCCAGGTGCCGCCCCGGCCCCCAGATCTTGGTGAAGCCCGCCCGCGTGACGCGTCCGGAACCGCGCATGTACTCGTCGATGCCGCGCATCTCGAAGGACACGTGGTGCAGCGACGTGTGCGGGCCTTTCGCCAGGGCCATGGAGTGGTGCTGGCTGCTGATCCGCATGAAGTGCATGACCTCGCCCATGTGCGGTGAGCTGAGCGTGTCGGACAGCGCGAAGCCGAGGTGGCGCTCGTACCACTCGCGGGTGCGGTTCAGGTCGGGGGAGTTGAGGACGACGTGGGAAAGCTTGACCGGGATCGCCTCCTTCTCCTCGATCCTGCGGTGCCGGCGGACCTGGACATCCGCGGAGACCTCGATGGTGCGCCCGTCGACGTCGAAGAAGCGGAAACCGTAGCCGCCGCCGGGGGTGTCGACCTTGCCGGGACGGGACACCAACCGCACGCCGCCCGCGAGGAGTTGTTCGGCGAGGGTGTCGACGTCGGCGGCGGACGCGGCACCGTACGAGATCAGGTCGAGTCGCTTCTCCGCGGCCTTGCGCAGCCGTACGACGTACTGCTCCGGGGAGCCCTCGGCGGCGAGGAAGGAGATGCCGGAGTCCTCGGCGACCTTGGTCAGGCCCCATACACCGGCGTAGAAGTCGAGTTGCTTGTCGTAGTCGGGCACGGCGAGGTCGACGTGCCGCAGGTGAGTGAGCAGGCGCATGGTGTCAGTCCTTCCGGAGGAGGGCGGAGGCGTTGCCGCCCCGTACGGCGTGGAAGTCGGCTTCGGAGAGACGCGCGGCACGCAGGGCACCGACGGGGTTCTCGGTGCCCATGTCGAAGGGGAAGTCCGAGCCGAGCAGCACCCGGTCGGCCCCGGCGGCCCGGACCAGCTCCCGCAGGACGTGCGGGTCGTGGACCAGGGAGTCGAAGTACAGCCGTTTCAGATAGCTGCTGGGCGGGTGTGCGCAGCCGGTGGCCGCGTCGGGGCGGGCCGACCAGGCGTGGTCGGAGCGGCCGATGTGGGTGGGCAGGTAACCGCCGCCGTGCGCCGCGATCAGCTTCAGCGCGGGGTGCCGGTCCAGCACCCCGGAGAAGATCAGATGCGAGAGCGCGACGGCGTTCTCGGTGGGCTGGCCGACCGTGTTGGCCAGGTACCACCGGTTCAGGCGCTCGTCGAGCGTGCAGCCGAAGGGGTGCAGGAAGAGCAGGGCGCCAGAATCCTCGGCCCGGGTCCACAAGGGTTCGTAGGCGGGGTCGGAGAGCTCGCGGCCGGGGGCGTGGCTGGAGATCTCCACGCCGAGCAGGCCCTGCGCGAGCGCGTGGTCGAGCGCCTCGACGGCGAGCGCCGGGTGCTGGAGCGGTACGAGACCCAGTCCGCGCAGCCGGTCGGGGGCGGCCGAGCAGTGCGCGGCCGCCGCCTCGTTCGCCAGCCGGTACACCTTCTCGGCGGTCTCCTCGTCGGCCCAGTAGTGGTAGTGCGAGGGGGAGGGGCTGACCAGCTGGACATCCACGCCCTGGGCGTCCATCGCGGCCAGCCGCACGACCGGGTCGGTCAGTCGCGGGAGGCGTTCACGGACCATGGACCCGCTGACCGCCAGGGCGTCCGGGCCGTTGCGGCGGGCGTCCAGAGCGCGTGCCTCGGCGAACCCCGACAGACCCTCCACAAGGGCGTCGACCTCGGGGAGCAGGACGTGGGCGTGCACGTCAACGGTGGCTGCGTACGCGGCAGTTCCCTGAGCCGTCACGGCAGTTCCCTGAGCATGGTCATGGTGCGGGCCATGAGACCCGGCACGTCACCCCGCACCCCGTCGAGCTGCCACTGTCCGATCTGGACGGAAGCCTCGACGACCGGCCGAACGCGGGCGATCCGCCGTTCGTAGTACGCCTGGAACAGCGCGTCGTCCCAGGTGTCGGACCCGGTCAGGGTCTGGGCGAGGACCCAGGCGTCCTCCAGGGACAGGGCGGCGCCCTGGGCCAGAGTGGGCGGGCAGCAGTGGGCGGCGTCACCGACGAGGACGACACGGCCGCGGTGCCAGGAGCCTTCGACCAACAGCCGGTCGAACCACGTGTAGTTGACCTTCGCCGGGTCGGTGATGTGCTCGGTGATCTCGGGCCAGCGGCCACCGTAGGCCGACGCGAGTCGGCGCATCTCGTCCGCGTACGTCTCGCGGGGTATGGAGGCGCGGTCGCGGTGGGCCTCGACGACGAAGGCGTACAGGGTGGTGTCGCTGGTGGGGCAGTAGCCGGCGATATGGGCGGGACCGCCGTAGGTGAGGTCGGCGCGGGTGACGCCGGGCGGGCGGGGGGCCGCGACGCGCCAGATGGCCATGCCGGTGGGTTCGGGCTTGACGGTGACGCCGATCGCGGCGCGGGTCGCCGAACCGAGGCCGTCGGCGGCGATCACCAGGTCGTAGCGGGCCTCGGTGCCGTCGGAGAGCCGGACGGAGACGCCGTCGGTGTCCTGGCCCAGGATCTCGGCGGTGGTGCCGAGCCGGACCGACGCGCCGCTCGCGCGGACCGCCTCGCTGAGGATCTGCTGGAGCCGGGGGCGTTGCATGCCGACGGTGGCGGGCAGATCGTCGCCGCCGGTGCGCAGGTCGTCCTGCGCGTGCAGGACCGTGCCGTCGGGAGCGACGATGCCGATCGAACTGAAGCCGAAACCGGATGCCGCCACCTGCTCCCAGACGCCGAGTTCACGCAGGACGCGCAGGGCGTTGCCCTGGAGGGTGATGCCCGATCCGGCGGTGGCGTTCCAGTCGTCCTTGGCCTCGATCAGGTCCACCGCGAGTCCGGCGCGGCGCAGCAGGATCGTCACGGCGTTGCCAGCCGCGCCGCCGCCGACGACGAGGACCGTGCGGGGGTCATTCATGGAGAACTCCTTGGTTCCACGGCCTACTTGACGGCGACCGGATTGACGGGGGAGCCGACGGCGCCGGTGATGGGCAGCGGCGCGGCGGTGAGCCAGAACGCGTACGCGCCATCGGCCGCGCAGTCCTCGGCGAGCCCGTCCAGGTCCCACATCTCACCGATGAGCAGCCCGATGTGGGGGATGGCGACCTGGTGCAAAGGCTGGAAGGCGTGCTCGAATTCATTGGGCCGCACCTCGAAGCCCCAGGTGTCGGTGGCGATCGCGGCGATCTCCGTGCGGTGCAGCCAGCCCGCACAGGTGAAGGACAGGCCGGGCGCAGGCCCACCCGCGTACTCGCCCCAGCCCTCGCGGCGGGCGCGTGCGAGCCGCCCGGTGCGCACCGTGACGATGTCGCCGCGCCCGACCCGCACGCCGTGGGCCGCGGCCGTCCGCTCCAGGTGCTCCTCGGTGATAGCGAACGCGTCGGGCAGCTCGCCGTCGACGTCGCCGAGGACGCGGCCGACGTCGAGCAGGACGCCGCGTCCTGCGATGTGCGGCGCCATGTGTTCGATGCCGGTGACCTGGTCCCCGGCGGAGGTGACGACCTTCTCTGCGGCGCGGCCGTTCCAGGCGATGCCGTGGTCGAAGATGTGCCCGAGGCCGTCCCACTGGGTGGAGCACTGCAGCGGCATGGAGATCACGTCGTCGGAGCCGCCGTGACCGTGCGGGAAGCCCTGGTTGGCCAGGGCGGCGTCCGTGCCGGTGTCGAGCATCGTGTGGACGGGGTTGGTGCGGCGGCGCCAGCCCCGCTGCGGGCCGTCCATGTCGAAGCGCTGGGACAGGGAGAAGCTGACGCCGCGCCGCACGAGCGCCGCGCCTTCGCGCCGCTTGGCCTCGTCCAGGAAGTTCAGGGTGCCCAGGCGGTCGTCGGCGCCCCAACGCCCCCAGTTCGAGAACGACTTGGCCGCCGCGGCGATGGCGCCTTCCGGGTCGGTGCGGTCCGGGGTCACGACGTCATCTCCGCGACGCAGCGCGTGCGCTGCGCGCCGAGGCCGGAGATGGCGCCGTCCATGACGTCGCCGTCGCGCAGGAACCGCCCCCAGTGCATGCCGTTGCCGGCGGGGGAGCCCGTCAGGACCAGGTCGCCGGGGAGGAGCCGGGCGGTCTGTGAAGCGTACGAGACCATGCGGGCCACGTCGAAGAGCATGTCCTTGGTGGACTCGTCCTGCATGGTCTCGCCGTTGAGCTTGAGCGTCAGGCGCAGGTCGCCCGGGTCGCCGACCGATGCGGCGGGCACGAGCCACGGGCCGAGCGGGGTGAAGCCGGGCGCGTTCTTGCTCCGCAGCCAGTCCGTGCCGATCTGCGGCATGTCCCGGCGGAAGACGGCCGCGCGGTCGGTCAGGTCGTTGGCGATCGTGTACCCGGCGACGTACTCCAACGCCTGTTCCGCGGAGACCCGGTGGGCGGGGCGCCCGATCACGGCCGCCAACTCCAGTTCCCAGTCCGGTTGCTCGGCCCAGGTGGGCAGTATCACGTCGTCGTACGGGCCCGTGATCGCACTCGGCAGGCCGATGAACACGTACGGCAGGTCCTCGGCCGCACGCCGGTCCATGAGCTCCGCGGCTTCGGCGCGCCGCTCCTCCTCCGAACGGTCGTCGCCCGGCGCCCGGTGCGCGACATGCAGGTCGATGACGTGCTGCCGGTAGTTCGCGCCGGACTGGAACACCTGGCGCGGCTCGACCGGCGCGTGCACCCGGAACTCCGCGAGCGGCTCGCGCCGGACGGTCCTGTCGTCGGCCAGCGCCGTCAGCCGCGGCGCCACCGCGTCCCAGCGCTCCAGAATCCTCCTCATGGTCAACTCGGCGTCGCCGAGGGCGGATCGGACATCGACCACCTGGGCGTCGGGGGTGACGAGAGTGGGGAAGGCCGGCTCCCCAGGGACGGAAAGGGTGGCCAGCGCGAAGGGTCCGGCGAAGAGAGCGGACGCGGCTTCAGGTTTCACGGATGTCCTCCTGATTGCGATGGCTCTAATCTGGACCCGCCACCCGCGATCAAGGAAATAGATCCTGTGGATGGTCGGCATCCACGCGGCGAATTTCCGCAGGTCGTCGCCGTACAGCTAGAGAAACAGCCAACGAAACAGCCAGCGAAACAGCCGGGAAAGAGCTAGGGAAAGAGCTAGGGAAAGAGCTAGGAATGCGCCCGTGAATCTCAGTCGTCTGGATCTCAATCTCGTCGTCGCCCTGCGCGCTCTGCTGGAAGAGCGCAACGTCACCCGTGCCGGGCAGCGCGTCGGCCTCAGCCAGCCGGCGATGAGTGCGGCGCTGGCACGCCTGCGCCGCCACTTCGACGACGACCTGCTGGCCCGTGTCGGCGGCCACTACGAACTCACCGCCCTCGGCCAGGTGCTCCTGGCCCGCGTGTCCACCGCGTACGACCTGCTGGAGCGCCTCTTCGCCAGCCAGGCGTCCTTCGATCCGGCCAGGGAGAGCCGAGAGTTCACACTGGTGGCGTCCGACTACGCGGTGGCCGTCTTCGGCGCCGAACTCGCCCGGGTCGTGCACGAGGAGGCTCCCGGCATCCGGCTGCGTTTCGCGCAGACCCCGACCACCGTGGTGGACGCCACGGACACACTCCTGAGCACCATCGACGGACTGCTCATGCCGCACGGCGTCATCAGCGACTTCCCGGCCACCGACCTCTACCAGGACCGGTGGGTCTTCCTGGTCGCCGACGACCACCCGAGCATCGACGACCGGCTGACCCACGAGGACCTGGCCCGCCTGCCCCTGGGTCACCTACCAACGCACCTACGACGCACCGGCCGTCCGGCAGCTCGGCATGCTGGGCATCGAACCCCGGGTCGAGGTGTCCGTCGAGAGCTTCCAGATCATGCCGCTGCTGGTCGCGGGCACCCAGCGCATCGCCCTGATCCAGGCCCGCCTCGCCCGGCTCCTCGCGCCGCTCGCCGCCGTGCGCGTGGTGGAGCCACCGTACGAGGCGGTGCCCTTGCGGCAGGCGTTGTGGTGGCACCCCGTACACACGCATGACGCGGCCCACATATGGCTCCGGGAGACCGCGGCCCGCGTCGGTGGTCGCATGGCCGACGCCTCGGAGGGGTGAACCTCGCGCAACCTCAGTCTTCGCGCGGCTGCGTCGTCCGCTGTGCGGCGCGGTGCCGCAAGCGCAGCGGCAGCGCGAACCAGCAGATGCCGAACCACAGCATGACGCCGCCGACGAGGGCTTCGGCGAGCGGGCCGGGCACCACGATGCGCAGGATCAACAGGAGCGTGCAGCCGATGGTCAACGCGAGGAGGACCATGCCGCACATCATCAGGCGCCCCGCGGTCTGCACCACCTCGTCCTTCATGCGCTGACCGGACAGGAAGCGGTGGATGGAGACAGGCGCTATCAACGATCCCGTGGCCGACGCGCCCAGGACCACAGTGACGACGTAGACCACGCGGTCGAACGTCTCCAGCTCCCGGAACAGAGGGGTGAACGCCACACTGAGCAGGAATCCGAAGAGGATCTGCACGCCCGTCTGGGCGACACGCGTCTCCTGCAGAATCTCGTTCCAGCGGCGGTTGACCCGCTCGCGCGCGGACTCCGGCGCCTCGGTACCGCCGCACTCCTGGCCGTCACTGTCGTGACGCGGACAGCGGACGGCGTTCTCGTCCGTCGGCTCGGCCGGTCGTTCCGTCATGGTCATGGCATCCTCCCGTTCCCAGGGAAACCGGATGCCCCGTTCGATTCCTTCCAACCTGACGTCGCACCATCCGGATGTCTTACGGTTTCCGGAAGGCGTCCGGACTTTCCGGGGGGCCAGTGACGGGGAGGTGGGGACGGTGGCCGGGGAAGGCACGCAGCGCAAGGCGGCAACTCAGCGCAAGGCAGCCACTCAGCGCAAGGCAGGAGCCCAGCGCAAGACGGGAACCCAGCGTCAGACAGTCGGTCAGCGCCAGACAGGCTCACGGAGCCCGGACGGGGCGGCGAAGGTCACGATCGCCGAGATCGCCCGGGAGGCCGGCGTGTCCGTGCCGACCGTCTCGCGCGTCGTCAATGGACGTTCGGACGTCTCGTCGGCGACCCGCGCGCGGATCGAGGACCTGCTGCACCGGCACGGCTACCGGCGCCGCCCGGCCGCGCCCGGCGCCCGGGCGGCACTGCTCGACCTGGTCTTCAACGACCTGGACAGCCCGTGGGCCGTCGAGATCATCCGGGGTGTGGAGGAGGTCGCACACGAGGCAGGTGTCGGCACGGTGGTCTCCGCGATCCACGACCGGGCGGGCGCGGCGCGGCAGTGGATGACCAATCTGCGGGCCCGTGCCTCCGACGGAGTGATCCTCGTGACGTCGGTGCTCGAACCGGGCCTCCACGACGAACTGCGGCGTCTGGGCGTGCCGTTGGTGGTGATCGACCCGGCCGGTTCCCCCGCCACCGAGGCGCCGACCGTCGGCGCCACGAACTGGGCGGGCGGGATGGCGGCGACCGAGCACGTGCTCCAGCTCGGACACCGGCGCATCGGGTTCATCGAGGGCCCGCCGCGGCTGCTGTGCTCACGGGCCCGGCTCGACGGCTACCGGGCCGCGCTCGACGTGGCCGGGGCCGCCGTCGACGACGCGCTCGTGGTGCCCGGTGACTTCTACCATGAGTCCGGATTCACCGGCGCCGGACGGCTGTTGGACCTCGCCGAACCGCCGACCGCGATCTTCGCCGCGAGCGACCAGATGGCGCTCGGCGCGATCGAGGCACTGCGCCGTCGCGGCCTCCGCGTGCCGGAGGACATGAGCGTCGTCGGCTTCGACGACCTGCCGGAGGTGCGCTGGTCGTCGCCTCCCCTCACGACGGTCCGTCAGCCCCTGTCCGACATGGGCAAGGTGGCGGCGCGGATGCTGCTCGACCTCGCACGGGACGTCGAGCTGGCGTCGCCGAGGGTGGAACTCGCGACCGAGCTGGTGGTCCGCGCGAGCACCGCGCCACCGCGCCACGTGTAGCGCCACCGCGCCTCGCGTAGCGCCACCGCGCCCCGAGTAGCGCAACAGCACCCCGCCTAACAGCACAGCGCCCCGCGTAGCGGAACAGCACCCACCGGGGGCGTCAACGCCCGTTTCTGTCAGGGCCGTTGACGCCCCCGACGTATACCCGTAACTTCCATGGCCACTTCTCGATAATTCTCGGAACTATTCCGGAAGGTGCGTCATGCCAGCCTTCGACCGAGCCGCCACGTCCGCGTCCGGCGCCGCGTCAACAGCTCTCTCCCGCCGCCGGTTCCTGGGGGCCGCGTCGGCGGTGGGGCTGGGCGCGGCCGGCCTCTCCGCCTGCTCGGACTCCGGGTCCACCACCACCGACAGCGAGGGCAGGACCGTCGTGGAGTGGTGGAACATCCAGACCACGGAGCCGTCGAAGTCCGTCTGGCCCGAGCGGGCCAAAGCGTTCGAGGCCGAGCATCCCGACGTGCGCATCAAGCTCGTCACGATGGAGAACGACGCCTACAAGTCGAAGATGACGGCGCTGACCAGTTCCGGAAAGCTTCCGGACATCTACCACACGTGGGGCGGTGGTGTGCTCGAGCAGCAGATCGACGCCGGTCTTGTGGAGGAGCTGACCCCGTCCATCCGGCCCTGGGCGGACACGCTCATGCCGGCTTCGCTGAAGCCGTACGAGACCGACGGGAAGACGTACGCCGTGCCCTTCGAGATCGGAGCGGTGGGCTTCTGGTACAACAAGGCGCTGTTCGCCGACGCCGGCGTCGAGGCGCCGCCCGCCACCTGGGTCGATTACCTCGACACGGTCGAGAAGCTGAAGAGCGCCGGCATCACCCCCATCGCCATCGCGGGCAAGGAGAAATGGCCCGGCATGTACTACTGGGCCTACCTGTCCATGCGGATCGCCGGAGTCGACGGCATGCGGAAGGCCGCTGACGCCGAGGACTTCACCGGCGACGACTTCGTCAAGGCGGGCGAGCACCTCAAGGACCTCGTCTCGCTCCGGCCGTTCCAGAAGGGCCACCTCGGTGCCGCGTACGCCACGCCCAACGGCGAGGCGGCCACCATGGGCAACGGCAAGGCGGCCATGGAGCTGATGGGCCAGTGGGCGCCCGTCGCGCAGGCCGACGCGGGCAAGGGCATCGGCGAGGACCTCGGGTTCTTCCCGTTCCCCGCGGTCGACGGCGGCAAGGGCGCCCTCACCGACGTCTTCGGCGGCGGAGGCGGCTACGCGGTGCGCAAGGGCGCGCCCGAGGCAGCCATCGACTTCCTGCGGTTCTTCATGACGGCCGAATCCGACCGCATCCTCGTCAAAGAGGCCTCGATCATGCCGGTCGTCAAGGAAGCGACGAGCGCTCTGACCGACCGCAACCTCAAGCTCGTCTCCGACACCGTCGACAAGGCCACCGGCTTCCAGCTCTACCTCGACCAGGCATACCCGCCCGCCGTCGGCCAGGAGATCAACGACTCGGTCGCCGCCCTGATCGCCGGTTCCAAGTCGCCCGAGCAGGTGGCCCGTTCGATCACCCAGGTCGCGAAGAGTCAGTGACCGATGACCGATATGACCTCCACGTACGTGAAAGCACCCGAGCCCGCCGCCCCACCGCGGCAGCCGGACAGGAGGCCCGCCCGGCCGAGGGCCCGCCGGGTCGCCGACTGGCTGACCGCCGTCTGCTTCACCCTGCCCGCCCTGCTCCTGTTCGGCGCGCTCGTGCTCGCCCCGATCCTGTACGCCCTCTACGTCAGCCTCTTCAACTGGGGTGGTTTCGGGTCCCCTTCGGACTACGTCGGCCTCGACAACTACAGCCGACTCCTCCACGACCCGGTCTTCCTCGGTGACCTGTGGCGCGGCCTGCTGCTCGTACTGTTCTCGGTCTGCGTGCAGCTGCCGTTCGCGCTCGGCATGGCCGTGCTGCTCAACCGGAAACTCCGCGGCCGTGCCCTGTACCGCGTGCTGTTCTTCGCCCCCTACGTCCTGTCGGAGGTCGTCACCGGCGTCCTCTTCTCCATGATCTTCGCACCGGACGACGGGCTCGCCGACAAGGTGCTCGGCTCGGTCGGCCTCGACGGCCTCGGCGGTCTGTGGTTCGCGGACCAGGGCCATGTGCTGCCGACGCTGTTCCTCGTCATGACGTGGAAGTACTTCGGCTTCCACATGATGCTGTACCTGGCCGGACTGCAGGGCATCCCCGCCGAACTGCACGAGGCGGCCCGCATCGACGGCGCGAACGCCTGGCAGCGCTTCCGCCACATCACCCTGCCGCTGCTCGGGCCGACGGTCCGCATCAGCGTCTTCCTCTCCGTGATCGGCGCCATCCAGCTCTTCGACCTGGTGTGGGTGGTCACGCAGGGCGGCCCCGACCACCACTCCGAAACCATGGCCGTGACCATGTTCCAGTTCGGCTTCAAGCGCTACCAGATGGGCTACGCCAGCGCGATCAGCATCGCCATGTTCCTCATCAGCCTCGTCTTCGCCCTCGTCTACCAGCGCTCCGTGCTGCGCCGCGACACCCAAGGAGCCCTCACCACCATGCGAGCCTCCCGATGAGCGCGGGCGTGCGCAGGAAGCTGCGCTCCGTGCCGCTGTACGTGACGTTGTGGCTGGTCGGCGCCGTCATGGTCACGCCGCTGCTGTACGCGTTCGTCTCCGGGTTCAAGTCCACCGACCAGCTCTCCCGCAACACGTTCGGCCTGCCCTCGCCGTGGGTGACGTCCAACTACACCGACGTACTGGCCTCCGGCTCGTTCTGGCGGATGCTCGGTGCCTCCACACTGATCGCCGTCGGCACGACCGTGCTGACGGTGGGCGCCGCGGCCCTCGCCGCCTTCGCGCTCGCCCGTTTCGCCTTCCGCGGCCGGGAGGTGCTCTTCACGCTCTTCGCCGTGGGGCTGATGTTCCCGTTCGCCGTGGCGATCCTGCCGCTGTTCGTCCTGCTGCGCACCTTCGGACTGCTCGACAACCCCTGGGGCGTGATCCTGCCGCAGGCCGCGTTCGGACTGCCCATGACCATCGTCATCCTGCGCGGCTTCTTCCGGGAGATCCCCGGCGAACTGGAGGAGGCCGCCACCCTCGACGGCTGCTCCGCGTTCGGCTTCTTCTGGCGGATCCTGCTGCCCATGGCACGGCCCGCGCTCGGCACCGTGTCCATCCTCGCCATCGTCGGCAGCTGGAACAACTTCCTTCTCCCGCTACTGGTGTTCAGTGAACAGACCTGGTGGACGATCCCCATCGGCGTCCAGCAGTTCCAGGGCCAGTACGGCACCGACATCGCCCGCGTCTTCGCCTATCTCGTCCTCGCCATGGTGCCCGCCCTCGCTTTCTACGCGGTCGCCGAACGGCAGTTGATCGGCGGCATCACCACGGGCGCCACCAAGGGCTGAGCCCCCAGGCGCGAACACGCCTTTCCCATGACGCACTTGACGCACTTGACGTACTTGAGGAGTTCCATGGTCGAGCCATGGCAGGACACCACCCTGCCCGCCCACGTCCGGGCGGCAAACCTGCTCGCCCGAATGACCACCGAGGAGAAGACCGCTCAGCTGACCAGCGTATGGATCGGCGCCGACGTCGATGCCGACGGCGCCGGAGTCTCCGATGTCGCCCCCGGCCAGCACACCTACGCGGCCCGCAGCGCCGCCCTCGACGCCCTGCTGCCCCACGGCCTCGGCCACCTCACCCGCCCCTTCGGCACCGTCCCCGTCACACCCGCCGAGGGCGTCGCCCGCCTCGCCGAACTACAGCGCACGATCCAGGCCGGCAACCGGTTCGCCCTGCCCGCGATCGCCCACGAGGAGTGCCTGACCGGGTTCACCGCCTGGCAGGCCACCATCCTTCCGACCCCGCTGGCCTGGGGCGCCACCTACGACCCCGCGCTGATCACCGAGATGGCGCAGGCCGTCGGCGCGTCGATGCGGGCCGTCGGCGTCCACCAAGGGCTCGCCCCGGTCCTGGACGTCGCACGGGATCCGCGCTGGGGCCGGACCGAGGAGACGATCAGCGAGGACCCCTACCTCGTCGGCACCATCGGCACCGCCTATGTGCGCGGCCTCCAGTCGGCGGGGATCGTCGCCACGCTCAAGCACTTCGCCGGATACTCGGCCTCGCGCGCCGCCCGCAACCACGCGCCCGCCTCGCTCGGCCCGCGAGAGCTCGCGGACGTGATCCTGCCGCCGTTCGAGATGGCGGTACGCGACGGCGGCGCCCGCTCCGTGATGCCCGCCTACAACGACGTCGACGGCCTGCCCGCCCATGCCGACGGCGGACTGCTCACGCAACTCCTGCGCACACAGTGGCAGTTCACCGGAACCGTGGTGTCGGACTACTACGGCGTCTCGCTCCTCGAAGAGGCGCACCGGATCGCCGCCGACGAGGGCGGTGCCGCGCGGCTCGCGCTCGCGGCCGGTGTAGACGTGGAGCTGCCGGCGGCGCGCTGCTTCGACCCCGCCGACCCGCTGCCCGAGAACCTGCTGGACCGTGCCGCACTGCGCGTGCTCACGCAGAAGTGCGAACTGGGGTTGCTCGACCCCGACTGGGAGCCCGCCACGGACGCAGCGCCTGCCGCGGAAGGCGCGACCGTGGACCTGAACCCCCCGCATCTGCGGGAACTGGCGAGCAAGGTCGCCGAGGAGTCGGTCGTCCTGCTCGCCAACGACTCCGGGGTGCTGCCGTTGGGTGCCGGGCCGCGCATCGCCGTCGTCGGCCCGCTCGCCGACGAGCAGGCCGCCATGCTCGGCTGCTACACATTCCCCCGGCACGTGGGCGTGCACCACCCCGAGCTGCCCACCGGCGTCCACGTGCCGACGCTCGCCGAGGCGTTGCGCGCCGAGTTCCCGGACGCCGTGTTCCTCGACGATCCGGCAGCGGCCGACGTCTGCCTGGCCGTCGTCGGAGACCGGTCGGGCCTGTTCGGCCGCGGCTCCTCGGGCGAGGGCTGCGACGCCGAAGATCTTCAACTCCCGTACGGCCAGGGCGAGATACTGGACCAGGCAATGGCCTCCGGAGTGCCGGTCGTCATCGTCGTGCTCAGCGGAAGGCCGTACGCAGTCGGCCGCTGGGCCGACCGGGCCGCCGCCGTCGTCCAGGCGTTCTTTCCCGGGCAGGAGGGCGGCGGCGTCGTCGCGGGCGTCCTCTCCGGCCGTGTCACCCCCTCCGGGCGCCTGCCCGTCGGGGTGCCGCGCAACCCGGGCGGTCAGCCCGCCCCGTACCTCGCACCGCCGCTCGGCCGGCACGGCTTCCCCAGCTCCGTGGACCCGACACCCCTGTACCCGTTCGGGCACGGCCTGTCGTACACCACGTTCAGCTGGAGCCAACCGGTGTGCGACGCAACGGAGTTCACCACCGACGGCGAGACCGCGCTGCGCCTGACCGTCCGCAACACCGGCCACCGTCCCGGAACCGACGTCGTCCAGCTCTATCTGCACGACCCGGTCGGCACCGTCGCCCGCCCCGAGGTCCGCCTCGTCGGCTACGCCCGGGTGCCGCTGGAGCCCGGCGCGTCGGCCGAGGTGCACGCCACGTTCCCCGCCGACCTCGCCGCGTACACCGGCGCCGACGGCCGTCGCGTCGTCGAACCCGGCGCCCTCGAACTCCGCGTCGCCGCTTCCAGCGCCCATGTCCACCACACCGTGCCGCTCACCCTGACCGGCCCGGTGCGCGAGGTCGGACACGAGCGCCGGATGTGGTGCGAGACGCGGGTCAAGTAGACCGCAGGGAAACAGCCGCTCCGCAGGTCCTGAACCGCGCACCACCGACCGTCCGCCGCATTACTGTCAGAAAGCCGAGGTATTTTCATGCGCCGCAGACTGCTCGCACTCTTGACAGCGCTCGTCTCGCTGCCGCTGGCGCTCACTGCCGCACCGGCCCACGCGGCCGACCCGACGACCATGACCAACGGGTTCTACGTGGACCCCGACTCGAGCGCGAAGCGGTGGGCCGCCGCCAACCCCGGTGACGGCCGGGCGCCTGCGATCAAGGCTTCCATCGCCGACACCCCGACGGCCCGCTGGTTCGGTTCGTGGAGCGGCAGCATCGGCACCGCCACCGGCGCGTACGTCGGCGCCGCGGACGCCCGGGACAAGCTGCCCCTCCTCGTCGCCTACAACATCTACAACCGCGACTACTGCGGCGGGCACTCCGCGGGCGGAGCCCCCTCACCGGCCGCCTACGCGGACTGGATCGCCCGGTTCGCCGGCGGCATCGCCCACCGCCCGGCCGTCGTCGTCCTCGAACCGGACTCCCTCGGGGACTACGGCTGTATGACCCAGGCCCAGATCGACGAACGCGAGACCATGCTCCAGGGCGCGCTCACCGAGTTCAACCGCCAGGCCCCCAACACCTGGGTCTATCTCGACGCCGGCAACCCGGCCTGGGCGAGCGCGGCGACCATGGCCCGGCGCCTCCACGAAGCCGGTGTCCGACAGGCCCACGGCTTCTCCCTCAACGTCTCCAACTACCTGACCACGGCCGAGAACACCGCGTACGGCAACGCCGTGAACAGTGAACTCAAGGCCCGTTACGGCTACACCAAGCCGTTCGTCGTGGACACGAGCCGCAACGGCAACGGTTCCAACGGTCAGTGGTGCAACCCCGCGGGTCGCCGCATCGGCACCCCCACCCAGCTGGGCGGTGGCGCGGAAATGCTCCTGTGGATCAAGGTCCCGGGGGAGTCCGACGGCGACTGCGGCGTCGGAGCCGGCTCCTCGGCTGGTCAGTTCCTCCCCGAGGTTGCCTACAAGATGATCTACGGCTACTGATCCGGGACACGACACAAATCGGGTCAATGAGTGCCGGGTGGATGGCATCCGGGTATATGTGGAACTCCTCGTTCCGAGCGCCCCTACGCCATGAGGAATTCACATGTCCTTGCGACAGGTCACCGCCACGTCCATCGGCACCGCACTGCTCCTGCTCACCGCTCCGGTCACCGACGCGTTCGCCGTTCCCCAGGTTCTCCGGCTTCCCGGGGAAACGGTGACCGTGGACCGGACCGGCAGGCTCGCCGCGGACGGCACCGTCACTCTCTCCGGCACCTACCGCTGTTCGGGTGGAGCGGGCCCGGTCTTCGTGTCTTCCTCGGTGCGCCAGAGTTCCGCCGTTGTCCGACACGGCATCGGCGGCACTCGCGCGGTCTGCGACGGCGTGGAGCACCGCTGGCAGAACAGCGGCCGTACCGCATCCAAGCTGGAACCGGGCGCGGCTCATGTCGAGGCGACCGTGATGGAGCTGGACACCCGCAGCGGCCTCCCGCTGCCGAGGTTCCACGCGATTGGGCGGCAGGACATCACCCTCGTGCGCGTCTGACAAGTTTCGGACAAGCATCTGGCCGGGGCCGGACATTCCGCCGGGAGTGGTCTGTGCCATCGGTGCGTTGGGGCGAGGATCTCGCCGCCACCGCTCCGGTGGAGCTCGACACGGACCGTCCCAGGGGGTTTGAGCATGACCGCGCACATACGGACCGGCAACGGCAAGCGGACGGCACGCTGGCGCCGGACTCTGGTGGTCGCCGCGGCTCTGACCGCCGCGAGCACCACGCTGACCGCGGTGCCGCAGCAAGCCCATGCGGCGCTGCCGCCGCAGACCATCGCGGACCCGGTGCACTTCTGGAACGACGTGCTCATGGAGGTCGTACGAAGAGAGGGCGGTGGTCCCGGCCCGATGGCCAGGTCCGCCGCGATGCTCAACGCCGCCATCTACGACGCGGAGTCCTCGTACCAGCTCAAGTGGAAGGGCAAGATCACCTCCGAGCCCTACATACGCGCCGACAAATACGCGGGCTGGGTAGAGGGGCCTGACGAGGAGGAGCGCGTCGTCGGGCGGACGGCGTACAACATTCTGCTCGGGCTCTACCCAGAGCAGACCCACTACCTGGACGCACGGTTCCGCGAACGCTTCGGCACCGAGCCGACCGGGTTCGACCTCCTCGACACCACGATCGTCGGGCCGATGGTCAAGCAGATGCGGGACGCCCGGCACGCCGACGGATCCGACAACGACGAGAAGTACGTCGCGGACAACAAGCCCGGCGCCTGGCGGCCCACCAGCTACCCCGACATGGTCGACCCCGGCTGCAACCAGGCCAGCCAGGCCGTGACCCCGTTCTGGGGGCAGGTCAAACCCTTCGCGCTGACCTCGGGCTCGCAGTTCCGGCCGCCGACTCCCGGCCTGTACGGCACCTACGAGAAGCTGCTGGCCAGCGACGCGTACAAGCAGCAGGTCGAGGTGGTGCGCAAGGCCGGCGCCGACGAGCCCACCGCCAGGACCCCCGCGATCAACCGCACCCCGGAGCAGGAAGCGGTGGCCTGGTTCTGGGCGAACGACGAGGACGGCACGTACAAGCCGCCGGGGCAGCTGCTCCAGGCCACGCGTGAGGTCGCGACCCAGCAGAAGCTCAACACGTACGAGAACTCCCGTCTGTTCGCGCTCGTCTCCATCGCGATGGCGGACGCCGGCATCGCGGTGCGGGACGTGAAGTACCTGACCCCGATCGACCTGTGGCGGCCGGTCTCCGCCATCCGCGACAGCGGCCTCGACCCCCAGTGGAAGCCCCTGCTCAAGACACGGGCGGGAGTCAACGTCACCCCGTGCTTCCCGGCCTGGGCCTCCGGACACGCCACCTTCGGCGCCGCCTGGGCCGGCGTGATGAAGCGCTACTTCCGCAACGATGACATCGCCTTCACCATGACCACCGACGAACCGCAGTCCCCGATCAAGTCGCGCTCCTTCACCAGCTTCAGCCAGGCCGCCCAGGAGGACGCCCAGAGCCGGGTCTGGCTCGGCGTCCACTTCCCGTGGGACGCCGAGGACGGCCTCGTACTCGGTGACAAGATCGCCAACCACGTCTACACGACCAAGCTGCGCAAGCTCTGACGCTCGGTCCTGGCCGACCCAGCCCGGCAGCCGGTCGGCACGACGACCGGCTGCCGTCACGCCGAAGTCTGCCACTCCGTGGGCGACATGCCGTACGTGGCCCGGAACACCCGGCTGAAGTGTGACGCGCTGGCGAAACCCCAACGGTGCGCCACGGCGGCGACGGCGAGCCTGCGCTCCGGTGCCCGGCTCAGCTCGTGTCGGCAGGCCTCGAGTCGGCGCAGCCGTATGAGCCGGCTCACTGTCGTGCCCTCGCTCCGGAAGAGCTTGTGCAGATAGCGGACGGAGATGTGGTGGGCGCGCGCGATCGACTCCGGTGAAAGGTCCGGATCGGCGAGGTGCAGCTCGATGAAGGTCCGGATGCGTGAGAGCGTCGTCTGCGCACCGACGTCTGAGGCGTCGGCGTGCTCCTCCTCGACGAACTCCGTGACGAGTGCGGCGAGGAGATCCACGGCGTTGCGGGCGAGCCGGTGGCCGATGCGCGTCTGGTGGAACGCCGTCTCAGCGGCGAGCGCGGAGAGAAAGCTCGACACCAGCGCTCCCACACCGTCTCCGCAGCGGAGAGGCGCCCCCATGACCCGGCGCAGATCGGACTCGGCGACCTCCAGGTGGCGTCGCGGCACACGGAAGACCGTCAGCCGGAACTGCTCGCCGAAGCGAGGGGCGTCACGCAGCCGCGTGTCGCAGAAGACCATGTCACCCGGTTGCAGGAAGGCGTCGCCTCCGTCGTGACAGACCGCGACTGAACCGTGGACATGCAGGGCGACGTACAGGACATCTTCGTGGCCGGCCTCCGACAGCCAGGGCGGGACGGCGGTCTGCCTGTCGTCGGAACACAGCACGGAGGCCCGCAGCGAGCCGAGGCCGTCCGTGCCGGTCACTTGTCGACGACGCATCTGCGGTCCGGTAAAGATTGCTGACATGTGGGCAAGCGTGCCTTCGCGCCGGGGACGGACGCATCAGTCGGCCGACTGGTCTGCCGTACGTTACGTCGCCTCCTCACTTCGCCGCCGCAACAGGTACTTGTGCCGGCCGGACAGCACGAGCTCGCCGCGCTGGTTGTGGATGGTGGCCGCGGTGACCACGACCCCGTTGTCGTCCTGATGCTCCAGGCCGGTGATGGTGAGCGCCGGGTACAGGGTGTCTCCGGAGTGCACTTCGGCCAGGAAGGTGCAGGACAGTTCGAGGAAGCTGATGAACACCTCTCCGATGAAGTGGGGGAACAGGGTGGCGCCCGGCGCGGTGAAGGCGAGCACCTGCAGGCCGTGCACCACCGGTGCCGAGTGCCCGTGCTTGCGTGCCCATTCGGCGTCGTAATGCACCGGGTGATTGTCCGCGGAGACGGTTTGAAAGGCCGCGGCGTGAGCGTCCGTCAGGGTGCGGCTGGGGGCTCGGAAGACTTCACCGACGCGTAGGTCCTCGAAGGTTCTGGCCGGGACGACCAGGAATGTTCCGGGGTCGAACTCGGGCGGCTCGGTGACTGGTGCCTGCCGTGTTTCCTGCTGGGTCATCGGCTCTGTCCTCTCGTTCGGGGTCTCTAGCGGGCCGGGGTGATCCGGGCGGCCAGGAGGTTGGGGTCGTTGTTGGTGAAGTAGGCGCCGCTGGCGATGTAGGCCTTGTTGCCGCGCACGGCGAGCGAGGTCGGGTTCTCCAGCCCGTCGGCGCCGGTCAGTACGACGGTGTGGCTGCCGTCCGGCCTGACGCGGGCCACCTCGTTGTCCGCGTTGATCGCGGCCAGGAGCGTGGTGCCGGGGCCGGTGAACGCGAAGTCGTCGATGTTGGTCAGGCCGGTGGCCCGGGTCTCGACGCGGCCTGCGGCGCCGTACCGGGTGAGGGGGATGCGCAGCACGGTGCCCTTGTCCAGGTTGGACACCCAGACCGCTCCCTTGTGGACCTTGATGCCGTTGGCTCCGAGGAACCCGGTGGCGGCCAGTTCGGGTGCGGTGGCCCACCGGGCGGGCTTGCCCCCGGTGACGGGTACCCGCCACACCGTGCCGAGGACCGAGTCGGCCACGTACAACCGGCCTTCGTGCCGGTCGAGGGCGAGGCCGTTGGGCAGACCGTCGGCCGGGAGCGCGGCGATGCGCTGCGGGGTGCCGCCGGGGCGCAGACGCCACAGTCCGGTCAGGTCGCTGCTGCCGGTGGCGTACAGGAAGTACAGGGTTCCGTCATGGGTACGGACGATGCCGCCGAGGAAGGGCGAGGAGAGGGCAGGGGTCTCCGCGCCGGCCGGGGGCTTGGGGAGAGTGGCGAGGACCTGTACGCGGCCGTCGCGGTGGACGCGGGCCACTTGACGGCTGTAGGCGAAGGTGACGACGGCACTGCCGCCGGGCTCCAGGGTGATGTTCTCCGGGCGCTGTCCGTCGGCCATGTTCAGGTGGGCCATGAAGCGCACGTGCGGCTTCGGGGCGGCGGTGGCCGCCGGCGTGGGGCCGGCCGTGGTCATGGTGAGCGCCACCGCGACGGCGGAGGCCAGGAGGCCGGTGCGCGTGCCTGTCAGGAATCCGGGCATGGGGGTCTCTTCTCTTTGTCTTCGATGGGTGGTCGATTACGGGAAACGCGGGAAACGCCGGAACTCGGAGAGGGTCAGGCGACGAACCGTTGTCGGAGTTCGCCGATGCCCTCGACGGCACTGACGAGCTCGTCGCCGACGGACAGCCAACGCTGAGGCGTGCGGCCGAGGCCGACACCGGCCGGTGTGCCGGTGAAGATGACGTCTCCCGGCAGCAGCGGCAGCACATCGGACAGCTTGGCGACGAGGGCCGGCACGGAGAAGATCAGCTGCCGGGTACGGCCACGCTGCACCTCCTCACCGTTGACGGCGCAGGTCAACTCCAGGTCGTCGGGGTCATCGAACTCGTCAGGGGTCACCAGCCAGGGGCCCGTCGGGGCGAAGCCCGGGTAGGACTTGCCGAGGCTGAACTGGGGGGCAGGGCCGCCCATCTGCAGGACGCGTTCGGAGATGTCCTGGCCGACCGTCAGGCCCGCGACGTGGTCCCAGGCGTCGGCTTCGGGCACCCGGCGCGCTTCCTTGCCGACAACCACCACCAGCTCCACCTCCCAGTCGGTGTGGCTGTCCCGTGGCAGCGTCACCTCGGTCACCGGGCCGGTGAGAGCGGTCGCGAACTTGGTGAAGACCGGCGGCATGCCCTCGGGCGTGGTGAATCCGGCCTCGACGACGTGCTCCCTGTAGTTGAGCCCGATGGCGAAGAGCTGGCGCGGGGCCGGTGCAGGAGCGCCGAGGTCCGCGGGGTCGAAGGGGACGCCGTCGAGGTCGGCCCGGGCGGCCCAGGTGCGGAACTCGTCCCAGCGGGAGTAGACCGCCTGTGGGTCGGAGGAGAACAGGCCGCCGCTGGCGGTGTGCACGTCGGCTGCCAGGCCGTGGGTGATCACGACCAGTCGGCCGGCGAGATGGGCGATGCGCAAGGCGAGCTCCCTGTCAGGTGGAAGGTCGGGTGGCACGTTCCAGTGCGAGCAGCACGGATTGGTAGGGGCGGCCCGTGGCGTGCTCCATGCCGAGCTCGCAGGTGCGGTTGGCCGACAGATAGGCGTCAAACGTGCCCGAGGAGACTTCGGCTGCCTCGTGTGCTGTCGCCGCCTCGGTCAGTTCCTTGTGCAGCAGCCCCCGGTCACCGGCGAAGCCGCAGCACTCCGCGTAGACGGGCACGCTGACGTCCCGCGCGATGAACTCGGCGACGGCCCGCAACTGGTCGACGTCCTTCAGGTGACGCATGGAGCAGGTGGGGTGGAGCACCGCGCTGTCGATCGGGTCGGTGACGTCGAGGTGCGGCAGCAGTTCGGTGGCGGCCCAGACGACGGAGTCCACCACGGTGAGAGCGCGGTGTCTGCGCGCGTTCTCGGCCGTCAGATACGGCGTGACCTCCTGCCCGATGCCGAGTGTGCAGGACGACGCGTCGACGATGAGCGGCAGGCGTCCGGCGTCGGTCCACTCCCAGGCCCGCTGGACGATGCGGTTCGCCATGACGGTGTTTCCGTCGTCGTACCCCTTGGAGTGCCAGATGGTGGCGCAGCACGAACCGGCCATGTCCGACGGTATCCACACCGGCCGCCCGGCACGCCGGGAGACCTCGACGATCGCCTCGGGCAGGGTAGGCCCGGCCACGCCGTCGGGTCCCGCGAAGATTCGGTTGACGCAGGCGACGTAGTAGACGGCAACGGCTGTCCCGCGGTCCGCGCCGGGCAGTTGCGTACGCGCCGGGGACGGTACGGCGGAAATCCACGCCGGCACCAGGTCGGGCGAGACCACCTTGCGGGCGGCGGAGGTGACGCGTCCCAGGACCCGGTCGCCGACATGGTCCGCGATGCCGAGGGCGGTCCTGACCGATGACTCCACGAGGGAGAACCGCTCCGCGACCCGGGCAGCGTTCCGTTCCTCCCGCTCGGAGTGCCGCTGGTGGCGGAACGCCTTCATCATGGCGCCGGTGTCGATCCCGACCGGGCAGGCCGTCTTGCAGGTCGAGTCGCCGGCGCAGGTGTCGACCGCGTCGTATCCGTAGGACTCAAGGAGGCTCTCCAGGGCGGCGGAGCCGTTGGGCTGGCGCAGCATCTCGCGCCGCAGGACGATCCGTTGACGCGGCGTGGTGGTGAGGTCGCGGCTCGGGCAGACGGGCTCGCAGAAGCCGCACTCGATGCACGGGTCGGCGACCGCCTCGATGGTGGGGATGGTCTTGAGTCCCTGGAGATGGGCTTCGGGGTCGCGGTTCAGGACCACGCCGGGGGCGAGTACCCCCGCGGGGTCGAGGGTCTGTTTGACCTGCCACATCAACCTGGTCGCACGCACACCCCACTCGGCTTCGAGGAACGGCGTCATGTTGCGGCCGGTGGCGTGCTCGGCCTTGAGCGAGCCGTCGAACCGGCGTACCACCATGGTGCAGAACTCGTCCATGAAGTCGGCGTAGCGCTCGACCTCCTCCGGACGGGCGGCGTCGAAGGCGAGCAGGAAGTGCAGGTTGCCGTGGGCCGCGTGGCCGGCGACCGCGGCGTCGAAGCCGTGTCGGCGCTGCAGCTCGGCCAGGGCCTCACACGCCTCGGCCAGACGGGCGGGCGGTACCGCGAAGTCCTCGGTGATCAGCGTGGACCCGGCGGGCCGTGCCTTGCCGACCGCCGTCATGAACGCCTCGCGGGCGTGCCAGTACGTCCGGATCGTGGCCGGGTCCTCGACGAAGCGGTTGGTGACGGAAGCCACCGGGGCCACCAGCGTCAGGTTCGCCAGGACAGCGGCGGCGGCCTGCCGGTGGGCCTCGCGGGCCGCCGCGTCCGGGGCGCGGAACTCCACGAGGAGTGCCGCGGTGTCCCCTGGGATGTCCGCCCAGTCGGCGGGGACTCCCTCGACGCTCGCACAGGCACGGAGAGTGTTGCCGTCCATCACCTCCACGGCGCGGGCTCCGGCGTCGTTGAACAGCGGTACCGCGGCCGCGGCGGCGGCGAGGTCGGGGAAGAACAACAGCGCCGTGTGGGTGAGCCGGTCCAGGGAGACCGTCCGGAACACCGTCTCGGCGATGAAGCCGAGCGTGCCCTGGGAGCCGACCATCAGCCCGCGCAGGATCTGCACGGGGGTGGAGCTGTCCAGGAAGGCGTCGAGACGGTAGCCGTTGGTGTTCTTCAACGCGTACTTCGCGCGGATCCGGGCGACCAGCTCGGTGTCGGCCTCGATCTCGCCCTTCAGCGACAGCAGCCCCGCCCACAGCTCGGGCTCGGCCTCCCGGAGGCGCGCGTCGGCGTCCGGAGCCGCAGTGTCGACAATCGTGCCGGACGGCAGGACCAGGGTGAGGGACGACAGCAGGCGGTAGGAGTTGCGGGTGACTCCGGCGGTCATGCCCGAGGCGTTGTTGGCGACGACCCCGCCGACGGTGCAGGCGCTGGAACTCGCCGGGTCGGGGCCCAGCAGCCGGCCGTGACGGGACAGGGTGATGTTGGCGCGTCCCACGGTGGTACCCGGCCCGATCCTGGCTTCCTTCCCGCCGTCCAGCACCTCGACGCCGGTCCAGTGGCGGCGCACGTCGACCAGGATGTCCTTGCCCTGGGCCTGGCCGTTGAGTGAGGTCCCGGCCGCCCGGAAGACGATCTCGCGGTCCTGCTCGTGGGCGTACCGCAGCACCGCGGCCACGTCCTCGACGTTCTCGGCGATCACGACCACTTGGGGCACGAAGCGGTAGGGGCTGGCGTCCGAGGCGTACTTCACCAGGTCCGACAGGGTGTGCAGCACCTTGTGGGAGCCCAGCAGGCGGATCAGGTCGTCCCGCAGGGCCTCGGGAGTACCCGACGCCCGTTCGTCGGGCACCCGGTCGGTGGCAGAGGGGCGGGTCTGCCGCGGGCGCAGCTTTCCCGGTTCCGGATCGAGCAGGGCCATACGGCTCTCCTTTCCATGGCGAGGTATGTCGTCCGGGGGCGGCCCGGTCAGTGGTGGGAGCGGACGGAGCGGACCGCGCGCAGGATCAGGCCGGTGACGGGGCCGGGATCGCTCACCGCGGCCGCGTGCGGGGCGCGGACGGTGACCGTGTGGGCGCGGGCACGCTTGGCCATCCAACGCTCGGCGGCCGGCGGGATGTTGCGGTCCTCGGTGGCCACGAGGTACCAGCTGGGGATCTTCTTCCACGCGGCCGCGGTGGCCGGTTCCTGGAGGGCCGCCAGGGTGATCGGACGCTGTCCGGTGGCCATGACCTGGGCGGTCTGCCGGGGGACACCGGCCGCGAACTGCTTGCGGAACAGGTCCTTCTTGATGACCAGTTCCTCTCCCTGCCCGCCGTCGGGCAGCGGGTAGTACTGCGTGGCGGTCGCCTGTCCCAGCGTGCTGCCGGGGAACTTGTCGGTGAGCTGGAGCGCGCTCTCCCCGACATCGGGCACGAACGCGGCGACGTAGACTAGTGCCTTGACCCGCGGGTGGCCGGCCGCGGCCTGGCTGATGACCGCTCCGCCGTAGGAGTGCCCGACCAGCACGATCGGTCCGGTGACGCTGTCGAGCACGCTGCGGATGTAGGCGGCGTCGCTCGTCAGTCCGCGCAGGGGCAGGGCCGGTGCCAGTACGCGGTGGCCCTGGTGCTGCAGGCGTTCGACGACCGCGCTCCAACTGGAGGCGTCGGCGAACGCGCCGTGGATCAGGACGATGGTGGGCGCGGCCGGGCGCCCGTACCGGTCGGCGGGGCGGTCGGCCGTGGCCGGCTGTGCGGCTGATGCGGCCTGTGCGGCACCGGCGGTCCCCAGGGCGGCGGCGCCGGCCAGGAGGGACACGGTGACGGTGCGGCGGGAGATCGGTGGGTTCATCGTTCAGCTCTCTGGGAGGGGTGGAGGATCTGCGAAGGGGTGGGTGCGGCGTCAGCTGGAGGTGGCCCGTACGGCTTCCTCGATCAGGTCGACGACGCGCTCGGGGTGGGCGAGCATCACCAGGTGGGAGGAGTCGACCTCGACGGTGGTCATGCCGGCGCGCTGGTAGCCGTAGCGCTCCACGTCGGGGTTGATGGTGTGGTCGGACGACGCGACCAGGCCCCAGGACGGCTTGGTCTTCCAGGCTGCGGCCGGGGCGGCGTCGGCGAAGGCCTGTGCGGCCAGCGGTCGCTGGGACACGGCGAGGACGGCGGCGAGCTCCGGGTCGACGTCGGCGGCGAAGATGGCGGGGAACTTGTCGGTACGGACCGACACGTCGGTGCCGGGCGTCGTCGAGCCCTCGATGGGGAAAGGGGTGTAGACGAGCGCGGCGGCGAGGTCGCTGTCCGGGAAGCGGCCCTGCAGCTCGCCCAGGCTCTCGCCCTTCTCCAGGGCATAACCGGCCAGGTAGACCAGTGCCTTGACGTTGTCCTCGGTACCGGCGACGGTGATGACGGCGCCCCCGTAGGAGTGGCCGACCAGGACGACAGGACCGGGGATCTGCCGGACGACGGAGGCGACGTAGGCGGCGTCCCCTATCAGGCTGCGGTTGGGCACGGCCGGGGCGACCACGTCCAGGCCGCGGGCGATCAGCCGGGGGATGACCTGGGCGTAGCTGGAGGCGTCGGCGAAAGCGCCGTGCACGAGGACGACGGTCGGCTTGGCGGAACTGGGCATGGGAAACTCCCTCATCAATGGGGTGGTGGGGTGGGGTTGGGTGTTCGGCGGGGATGCCGTGAGGCGGCGTCGGGGAAATACCGCGAGATGTCGCGGGTCCCGCCCCCGGTGCCGGTTGCGTGCGTTGTGCGCTGACCGGATGTGAGTAACTCTAGGGACGGCCGGCCGGGGTGTTTGTCTGTCAGCGCCCTGTCTGTGGCCTGAGCGTGTCCACGTCGGCGGGCGCGCTCTTCCCGGGGCCGGGACCCGGGATACGGCGTCCCGGTCAGCCGTTCCAGTCGGCCAGGAAGTCGAGGAGTTCCCGGTTGACGACGTCGGGGCGTTCCTCCTGGCAGAGGTGCCCGCACTGGGCGATGGGCACGCCGCGGACGTCGCGGGCGATGCCCTTCCATACGTCCAGGACGTCGTATGCCTGTCCGACGGCGCTGAAGTCCTCGCCCCACAGGGTCAGCACCGGGCAGTCGATGAGCTGGTCGGCGTCCTCCCGGTCCTGGGCGACGTCCTGGGGTGCGGCTCGGTAGTCCATGCAGGATCCGCGCACCGCGCCCGGCTGCCGGTAGGCGTGTACGTAGACGGCGATCTCCTCTGGAGTGAGCATGTCGGGGTTGTACGACCAGCTCCGGTAGAAGTGGGTGAGCCAGATCTCCTCACGGCCGGAGATCAGTGCCTCGGGAAGGTCGGGCACGCCGAGGAAGGTGAAGAACCAGTACCCCTGCCGGGCGAGGCTCACGTCGTAGGTATCGGCGATGATCCGGGTGGGGATGTTGTCCATGGCCACGAACCTGTCGATCCGGCCGGGGTGGTCCTTGGCGAACCGGGTGCCGACGCGCGCTCCGCGGTCGTGGCCGACGAGGGCGATCCTCTCGTGCCCGAGATGGTCCATCAGCGCGACGATGTCGTTGGCCATGGTCCGCTTGTCGTAGCCGGAGGCGGGCTTCTCCGTGTCTCCGTAGCCGCGCAGGTCCGGAGCGATCACGGTGAACCGCTCGGCCAGTACGGGTATTTGCTTGCGCCAGCCGTACCAGGTCTCGGGGAAGCCGTGCAGCAGGTAGACGGGCGGGCCCTGCCCGGCGGTCACCCAGTGCTGCCTGATCCCGTTGAGTACGGCGGTGTGATGTGTCGTGCCGGTCGGGTCTTCCATGTGTGTCCAGTCGGTTCGGGGGATGGGGCTGCCGGGCTGGTCCCGGTCTCTCATGGCCGCGGCATGTTCCGGATGTTCGCGCGGGCGAGGTGCACCATGCGTCCGACACCACCGGTGAGGACGGTGCGGCTCGCCGACAGGGCGAAGCCGGTGAGTTGCTCGGAGGTGATCTTCGGCGGGATCGCAAGTGCGTCGGGATCGGTCACCACGTCGACCAGGGCGGGCCCGTCGTGGTCGAAGGCCGCACGCAGCGCGTCACGCACCTCCGAGGGCTTCTCGACGCGAATGCCGCGCGCACCGGCGGCCGTGGCGATGGCCGCGAAGTCCGTGTGCGGATAGCCGGTGCCGTACGGCGGCAGCCCGTCCACCAACATCTCCAGGTCGACCATGCCCAAGGAGGAGTTGTTGAAGACGACCACCTTCACGGGCAGTCCGTACTGCACCAGCGTCAGGAAGTCGCCCATCAGCATGGAGAAGCCGCCGTCGCCCGAGAGCGACACCACCTGACGCGTCCGGTCGAGGAACTGCGCGCCGATGGCCTGCGGCAGGGCGTTGGCCATCGAACCGTGCACGAAGGAGCCCAGGATGCGGCGGCGGCCGTTCGGTGTCAGGTAGCGCGCGGCCCACACGCAGCACATCCCGGTGTCCACGGTGAACACCGCGTCGTCGGCGGCCTCTTCGTCGAGGACCGCCGCCACGTACTCGGGGTGGATGGGGGTGTGCTTGTCGACATCGCGGGTGTAGGCGCCGACGGCGCCCTCCAGGGCGTGGACGTGCCGGTCCAGCATCCGGTCGAGGAACCGGCGGGACGGCTTCTCCCGCACGGCCGGGGTCAGGCACCGCAGCGTCTCGCGGACGTCTCCCCACACGGCGAAGTCCAACTGGGTGCGGCGGCCGAGGCGTTCGGGCTGGATGTCGATCTGGACCGTTCTGACGTGCCGGGGCAGGAAGTTTGTGTACGGGAAGTCGGTGCCGAGGAGTATCAGCAGGTCGCACTCGTGCATGGCCTCGTAGGCGGCGCCGTATCCCAGCAGTCCGGACATGCCGACGTCGTACGGGTTGTCGTACTGGATGTGTTCCTTGCCCCGGAGCGCGTGGCCGACCGGGGACTTGACCTTCTCGGCGAACGCCATCACCTCGGCGTGGGCGCCGGCGACACCCCGGCCGCAGAACACGGTCACCGTCTCGGCGGCGTCCACCAGCTCCACCAGCCGGGTCAGGTCATGGTCGGCGGGACGGATCGCCGGCCGGTCCAGCGGCATCGCGAGTTCGGCCCCGCCCACCGGGGACTTCTCGGCGGCGACGTCTCCCGGCAGCGACACGACGGACACTCCGCGCCGCCCGACCGCGTGCTGAATCGCCGTCTGCACCACCCGCGGCATCTGCCGGGGCGAGGAGATCAGCTCGGAGTAGTGACTGCACTCCTCGAACAGCCGGTCAGGGTGCGTCTCCTGGAAGTAGCCGGTTCCGATCTCGCGGCTGGGGATCTGCGCGGCCAGCGCGAGGACCGGAGCCATCGAACGGTGGGCGTCGAACAGGCCGTTGATCAAGTGCAGGTTTCCCGGTCCGCAGGACCCCGCGCACGCCGCCAGCCTGCCGGTGAGCTGGGCTTCGGCGCCGGCGGCGAAGGCCGCGACCTCCTCGTGCCGGACCTGGACCCACTCCAGGGCGTCGTGCCGTCTGACGGCGTCGACGACGGGGTTGAGGCTGTCGCCCACCACCCCGTACATGCGGCGCACTCCGGCGCGGGCCATGAGGTCGACGTACTGCTCGGCAACGGTCTGTTTGGGCACGGGTGCTCCTCGGATGGTCGCTCACGGGGCGGTGGCCACGCTAATGAGGAGCCGGGCGCAGCAGTTGTCCCTCCGTGCACTGTTCGGGGCCCGGCAGTGCACCACGGCAGCGCTCGGCTTTCGGCCCATGAGCGCCGGACGACCACCGGTCGAATTCGAGTCGCATTCGTGGAGACACGATCCGGAACACAGTTCATTCATGGGCCATGTTCCGTGCGTTCCGCGACAACCTGTGCCAGCCACCGAAATTTATGGTCGAGCGTAGAAAACCGCTTCCGCAATCATTCTTTGGGGCATTCATGGATCAGCGTCTCAGCACGGTCACGTACGCGGTGACGGCGCGCGTCAGCGTTCCGAAGGGCATGCCCGCACCGTTGCCCGCGGAGCTGCACTACGACATGACGGACCCCTACGCCGTCCGTCTTTCCCTCGGCGCGCCGCTGACGAGACCCGTCGACTGGGTGTTCGCCCGGAAGCTGATGACCGAAGGACTGCACCGGCCGACCGGCTCAGGTGACGTGCTGGTCATTCCCCGGCACCGCTGCCATCGGAGCTTCCTGCGCATCGTCCTGAGGAACACCAGCAGCACGGCGTTGGTCGAAATGGCGGTTCCGGAGGTGGCCATGTTTCTCCGGCGGACCTTCGCGCTGGTGCCCGAGGGAGCGGAGAACCTCCACCTGGACCTCGACCGCGCCATCAGCGAGCTCACCGGTGGGAGGGGCTGACGGAGGTCCGGTCAAGGGCTGAGGACGTCCCGCAACTGACCGCGTCCCGTGATGCCGAGCTTCGGGAAGATCCTGTGCAGGTGGAAGCCGATGGTGCGAGGGGACAGATAGAGCCGGGCGCCTATCTCCCGGTTCGTCAGCCCCTCGGCGGCCAGTTGGGCGATCTGCAGCTCCTGCGGCGTCAGACCGGCCACGGCCTCCGGGGCGGTGGAGGCCCCGACGGCCACGCCGGCCGCGCGGAGCTCGGCGATGGCACGTTCGGTCCACGGGCGGGCATCGAGCCGCTCGAACACCTCCAGGGCACTCGCGAGCAGCGGGCGTGCCTCCGCAACCCGGCGGCGACGGCGCAGCCATTCGGCGAAGTCCAGCTGCGCGAGGGCGCGTTCGAAGGGCCACCGCGCGCCGGCGGGGTCGGTGAGCGCCGAAAGGAAGTGCGGCTCAGCGTCGTCGGGTGGGCTCAGGAGCGCCGTGGCACGGTGCACGATCGTGGCCAGGCGGCTGGAGCGTGGCGTGCCCACGTGGTCCACGACGGCTCGGAGCACGGCCCGGGCGTCGTCCGCCCGGCCGACGCGCACGGCGGCCGCGGCGAGATCGGCGAGATGGTAGGGCGAAGCGTGGTGGTGCACGGGGACGGGAGGGGAATCCTGCGTGAAGACGCGCCGAAAGTGCTCGTATGCCGCTCCGTGGTCGCCTTCCGCGAGCGCCGCCATGCCGAGCGCCTGGCAGTGCCGGACGTACAGACTGCGGGACTTGCCCAGCTCGACGCCGCGGACGGCCGCTGCGGCCCGCTCACGCGCACCGGCGTGGTCACCGCGGACGGCACGCAACGTGGCCTGGAGGATCGGCGCCCCCACGGCGACGTTCTCCGCCCCGGCTTCCGCGGCCAGGGAGTAGGCGTCCTCGGCCGCGGACCAGGCCGCCGTCCATGCCCCGCTGTCGAAGAGGGCGAGGGCGAGTGCCTGCGTGACCGTGCAGTTGGCGCCGGCCGTGGCGGCCGGGCGGTAGTGGTCCATGGCCCGGCCGAGGAGCCGTACGGACAGGTCGGTCTCGTCCAGGATCCAGGCGGTGGCCCCCAGCATGGTGAGGTCGCCGAGCGTGGTGGGGTCCGAGACCGGGCCCTCCCAGGAGGGGCCCGCCACGTCGCGCAGACGTCGCAGCGCCTCTTCCCGCTCCGTGAAGGGGTGGGCGACCGCTTCGGCCCACAGCCTGTCGCTCCGGTCCGGCTGCAAGGGGATCAGGTCACCGACGCGCTGGAGTTCGGCGCGGTAGAAGGGGTCACCGGAGTTGTACGCCGGAGTCGCCGCCGTCCCCAGCGCGTCCAACGCCAGGGCGGGCGCCGCGGTGGCCATCGATTCGGCGACCGGCAGCAGGAAGCGCAGCGCGTCCTCATGGCGGAGGGTGACGGACAGCGACCAGCCTCCGCACAGGGAGGCCTCGGCGAGCAGCTCGGGATCTTGCGTCAGGGGGCCCACCCGGGCCGCGATCTCGCCGACCCACTGGGGATATCCGGCGAACATGGCGGAGACGGCGGCGGCGAGCAGGCGCCGGGCGCGACGCTCGGTGTCCGGGGTGAGTTCGGCCGCTCGTTCCAGCGCGGTGGCCGCTGCCGCGTATCCGCCGCGCCGCCGGGAGCGCTCGGCGCTCTGCGCCAGGGCGTCGGCGACCTCCTCGTCCGGGCCGAACGCGGCCGCGGCGAGGTGCCTGGCTCGACGGTCGGGCTCGTGTGCGAGCGCGGCGGCGAGTGTCAGATGGGCCTCACGGCGGTCGGCGAAGGAGGCGGCCTGGTGGATCGCGAAGCGGATCAGCGGATGGCGCAGCCGGACGTCGCCGTTCTCGACTCGGACGAGCCGTGCCTCCTCGGCGGGCCGCCACACCTCGGGGTCGTCCAGGCCCGGCACGGCGTGCAGGACATCGGAGAGCTGGTCCGTGCCGGCGGCCGCCGCCAGGAGCAGCGCGTGCCGGGTCTTGGGCGGAAGTCCCGGCAGCTCGGCCGCGAACAGCCGCTCGAGCCGGGTGGTGAGGGGCAGAGCGTCGACCGCACCGGGCTTGTGAAGGCTCCGCCCCTCGGCGAAGGCCTGGGCGAGTTCGATGAGTGCGAGCGGGTTGCCTGCGGCCTGTTCGATGATCTGGGCGCGTGCCCTGCCGCGCGGCGGGCGCGCTTGGTCGTCCAGTAGAAGGCCTGCCTCCGCCCCGTCGAGGGGGCCGGTCGCCAGATGGGGGAAGTCGCGGTCGAAGCGCGCCGGCACCGACTCGTCCCGTGCCGCGAGCAGCAGGGCGATCCGTTCGCCTTCGAGACGCCTGGCGACGAACGCCAGCACGTCCAGGGAGCAGACGTCCAGCCACTGGGCGTCGTCGACGACGATGAGCAGGGGCCGTTCCGTCGCCGCCTCGGAGAGGAGGGTGAGCACCCCGGATCTGATCACCAGCGGCTCAGGGATCTGCTGCCCGGCCCCGTCGCCTGTGTCGTCACCGTCGGCCCTGCCGCCGGCTCCGTGGGCGATACCGTCACCGTCGTCCATACCGAACGCGTGTCGTAGGGCCTCGCGCTGACGCGTCGGCAACCGGCCGATGTCGTGGAGGACGGGGCGCAGCAGTTGGTGCACTCCCGCGAAGTCGAGGCTCTGCTCACCTTCGCAGCTGCGTACGCGGAGCACCCGCCTTCCTCGTGCCGCTGCCAGGTCGGCGGCGTATTCCAGCAGGGTGCTCTTGCCGGCACCCGGCTGACCGGTCAGCACCAGCACCTTCGCGCCGGGGCCGTCCGCGGCGTCGACGAGTCCGCCGATCCGCTCCCGTTCACGGGCCCTGCCGCGGATGCTCCGCGTGTGTGCCTCCACGGCGCCGACGTCCATGTTCTCCCCAGTCCCGCCCCACGGCTGCCCCGGACCGCCCAGTGGTGCGGGGTCAGCCGCGAAATACCTGCTCACAGCGTTGATGTCATCTTGCCAGGCGCTCGGCCCGCATGACTGGTCACATGACAGAAGCGGCCTGTACCCCCTCTTGGGAGCATTCCCGCGGGGGTGGGAAGAAGCCGCCCGCAAGGCGAGTTCGGAGTGCGATGACGGAGTTCGAAGCGGGACGCGCGGCTGTGCCGATCGGCCGTGAGGAGGAAGTCAGCCGGCTCCTGCGGTGCCTTGACGCGCGGTCCGGCCCGCAGGGACTGCTCGTGCTCGGGGAGACCGGCACCGGCAGGTCCCTGTTGCTGCGGTTCGCCGAGGAGTCGGCCGCGGCGCAAGGGTCCGGGGTTCTGTCGACGCGCGGCCCGGGCGGACAGGAACCCGCGCCCTTCGCCGCGCTGCACCGGCTGCTGCTCCCGGTGTCCGAGGAGCCGGACATGTTTCCGTGGGCCCGGTGGCCGGTACCGCGTACCGCGTACGAGCCGGGCGTGGGAGCTGTGCGGGAGCGACGTGCGCTGAGCGCCGCCACGCTGGCACTCCTGTCCCGCCTCGCGCGCAGGAACCCCCTGCTGGTGGCGGTGGACGACGTGCAGGAGTGGGACAACGCCTCCTTGGACGTCCTGTTCTCCGTATGGCGGCAGCTCACGGACCAGGCGGTGACCATGCTGTTCACCGCACGCGGCGAAGCCCCTCCGTCCGGAGTCCCGGCGGATCTTCCCGTCCTCAGGCTCGGGCCGTTGTCCGCCGGGGCAGCGGCCCGGCTCCTGGACGCGCAGCCCGACGCGCCCCGGGGGCGGCTCCGGCTGGACCTGCTGCGGCAGGCGGAGGGCAACCCGCTGGCGATCCTGGACCTGCACCGGGCATCGCGCGCCGGTGCCGGATCGGCCTCGGCCCCGCAGGTGTTCGCGTCACGTCTGGAGGCCCTTCCTGAGCACGCACAGCGCGCGCTGCTCTACGCCTCGGCCGCACTCCGGGAGGAGGAACTCCGCGTCGTGATGGCGGCCTTGGACACCGACGACCTCACCGTCTGGACCCCGGCGGAGGAGGGCGGGCTGATCCGCATCGCCGACGGCCGCCTCGCGTTCGGACATCCGCTGGTGCGTGCGGCGGCATTCCAACGAGTGCCTGCGAAGCTGCGGCAGCGGGCCCACCGCGACCTGGCGGCGGCGGAGGGCCAGAACCCGGCGTACCGAGCCTGGCATCTGGCTGCCGCCGCGATGGGCCACGACGAGGAGGTCGCCGCCGCACTGGAACGCGTGACCGCCGTGCACGCCGCGAACGCGGGAGACCACTACATCGCGGCGAGGGCACTGGAGCAGGCGGCGCGGCTCAGCGGGAACGACGCGGGCCGGGCCCGTCGCCTCACCGCGGCCATGACGGCGGCGAGCATGCTCGGGGACCCGGAGTGGGTCTGTGAGCTGTATGCGGAGTTCTCCCGGGTCGCCCGCGACCCGGACCTGCGCTGCGTCGCGGCCTGTGCCATGGCCGCCGCACTGTCGCTGCTCTCCTTCCAGAGGGAAGCCTTCGGGCTCCTGCTGGACACGTCGCGGCACGCTCCACCGCGTACCGCCACCACGTCGTTCGCGCTCACGGCGCTCGTGGCGGCGATCGCCCAGCAATCGGGTCTGCCGGAGCATCGGGAGGAGCTGCCCCGCCTGCTCGACCACGCACGTCGGCTGGCCCGGGCGACACCCGGGCCGGGGGGTGACCGGGCCGAGCACTCCGAACGCGACACACCTACCGGAGGCACTGAACCCGCCGGAGACACCGAACGCGTGGACCCGTGCGAGTTGTCCGGCCTCACCGGGCCCGGTGTCCTGGCTGCCCTGGAGGCCTACGTATCGGTCGGTCTCGATGCCCATGCCCGCGGGGGCGGCAGAACTCGCCGGACGCCGGTCCCACCGTCCGGATCGCACGCCGGAACGCATGCCGGCCCGACTCAACCCACCCGGCTGCTGACCCACGCCTCGGTGGCGTACTACGCCGACGAGTCGGAGCGGTGCGCGGAGATGTACCGGCAGGCGAGCACACTGCACGGCGCCCACCGGACGTGGGCCTCACGGGTGTGGACGCTTCCGAACCACGTGGACACCCTCATCGCCATGGGCCGATGGCCGGAGGCCCAGGCCCTGATCGAAGAAGGGCGCTCCGAGGCGGTCGTCCACCGGTTGCCCCGTGTCGACATGGACCTCGAGGCGCTGGACGTGACGCTGCGCGCACTGCGCGGCGACAGCCTGCCGGACATCCCGTTCACCAGCTCGCACTGGCGCTCCGTCAGCCTCGACGAGAACCGCGCCACCCGGGCCAGGATGCTGCGCGCCAGCGGCCTGCACGCGCTCGCCCTGGGGGATGCCGAGCGTGCGTTCCGCCACTTCAGGTCCCTGTTCGGTGCAGACGGATCGCCAGTCGTCCCCTACCTGCCCCCGCGCTCCGTCGGTGAGCTGGCCACCGCCGCGCAGCGCGTGGACCGGAAGGGCGAGGCGGCGCGCGTGCTCGACGCGGTGCGGGCGGGCCTGGGCGAGCGGCCGACGACCCGCATGACGCTCCTGATGCACCACGCAGCGGCACTCGTCGACGCCACAGCGGACCCCGAGCACCATTTCCGGCTGGCTCTGGTCAACCCCGAGGGCGACACCTGGCCGATGGAACGGGCCCGGGCCCGGCTGCACTACGCGATCTGGCTGCGCAGGCGCCGCAGGCCCCTGGAGGCCCGCGCACAGCTGACCGCGGTGCTCGAGACGGCGGCCCGGCTCGACGCCAGGGAACTCACGGAAGCCGCCCGCGGCGAACTGCGCGCGACGGGCGCCGTCGACGCCTCCGCGGCCACCTCGGCCCCGGCGGAGGGGCTTGCCGAGCTGACGGCCCAGCAGCATCAGATTGCGCGGCTCGCCGCGGCCGGCCTGTCGAATCGCGAGATCGGCGAACGGCTTTTCCTCTCGCCGCGTACGGTGGGCTCGCACCTCTACAACGTGTATCCCAAGCTGGGCATCAGCAACCGCCATCAACTTCGGGACCTCCTGCACGACAGCTGACGTGCGAACGATCCGTACCCAGGGGCCCGAGCGAGAGGCGGAACGAATGCGGCCGGAGCCTGACCGGGAGAGGCACGCCGAGCAGCCGCGGCCCGTGATTCTCGACCCCCTGGTGCAACGGCTCGTCGACGCATCGGCGACACCACCCTTCCTCCACGAGCTGGAACCGGCGACCGCCCGCCAGGCGTTGCAGGAGGCCCAGGGGGACCGGATCGACGACTTCGACGTGGCTGCCACGTTTCACGCGGCGCCCGTCGGACCCACCGGCCTGGTGGGCTTCTGGGTCTTCCGGCCGACCGGAGTCACGGGCCGGCCCCCCACCATGCTGTACGTCCACGGGGGCCGCTGGATGCTGGGCGACGCGCAGACCCACGCGTGGCTCGTGAGCGAGCTGGTGCGGGAAGCCGGTGTCGCGGCCGTCGTGCCCGAGTACAGCCGCACGCCCGAGAGCCGCTACCCGATCGCCCTTGAAGAGTGCTACGCCCTGCTGAACTGGACGGTCGGGCAGGCCGAGTCGCTCAGGCTCGACACCGAACGGCTCGCGGTGGCCGGTGACTGCGCCGGGGCCACCCTTGCCGCGGGGCTGACGCTGCTGGCCCGGGAGCGTGGGGGCCCGGAGCTCCGCGCCCAGCTGCTGTACTACCCCCTGACCGATGCCCGCTGCGACAGCCCGTCGCAACGGCTGTTCGCCACGGGATACCAGCTCACCCGGGATGCCGTGCGGTCCTACTGGCGGGAGTACGCGGTCGAATCCCGGCAGCGGGACGAGCCGACCGCGGCCCCGCTGCGTGCGAGCATGGCCGAGCTGGCGGGACTGCCGCCGGCGCTGATCGTGACCGCGGAGGCCGATGTCGCACGGGACGAGGCGGAGGAGTACGCGCACCGGCTGCGCCAGGCCGGTGTCGCCGCTACCGCGGCGCGTTTCCAGGGCACCGTCCACGACTTCGTGTCCTTGACCGCTCTGCGTGACAGCCCGCCGACGCTTGCGGCGGTGCGGCTCGGCGGGAGGTTCCTGCGCGCTCGTCTGCGGTGAACAGGCCATCCCGACATCCCGGACAAGAGGACGTCCCCACCGGGCGATATTCTGTGGCCGCGGTCGACGACACAGCCCCGGACCAGCGGCTTTTCAGGACGATACGGCCGCGCCGTATACGCAGAGAGCTCAGGTTGTTGTGGACTACCAGGCCGTTCTAGAAGAAGTCGCCGCCTTCGCCCGGCCACTGGTGGGCCGCGGCCAGGTGGCTCAGTACATCCCGGCGCTCGCGGGCGTGGACGCCGAGCGCTTCGGCATCGCGGTCGCCGACGTCAACGGCGAGGTGCACGGAGTGGGGGACTGGCAGGAGCCGTTCTCCGTCCAGTCCATCTCGAAGGCCTTCAGCCTCGCGCTCGTCCTGGCGGAGGGCGGCGAGCGGATCTGGGACCGGGTCGGCACGGAGCCGTCCGGCAACCCCTTCAACTCGCTGGTCCAGCTCGAGTACGAGAACGGCATCCCGCGGAACCCCTTCATCAACGCCGGCGCGCTGGTCGTCACGGACCGGCTGCAGAGCCTCACCGGAGACGCCGCCACGACGATGCTGGAGTTCCTGCGCGCGGAGAGCGGCAACCCCGATGTCGCCTTCGACCCGGTGGTGGCCGCATCCGAGGCCGAGCACGGCGACCGCAACGCGGCTCTCGCGCACTTCATGGCGAGCTACGGCAACCTCGACAACCCCGTCTCCACGGTGTTGGAACACTACTTCCAGCAGTGCGCGATCCGTATGAGCTGCCGCGACCTCGCGCTCGCGGGGGCCTTCCTGGCCCGGCACGGGTTGCGCGGCGACGGCACGCGCCTGCTGCCCGCACGCGAGGCGAAGCAGGTCAACGCGGTCATGCTCACCTGCGGTACGTACGACGCGGCGGGCAGCTTCGCCTACCGCGTCGGCCTGCCGGGCAAGAGCGGCGTCGGCGGCGGCATCGTCGCGGTCATCCCGGGACGCTGCACCCTGTGCGTCTGGAGCCCGGGCCTGGACAGCTACGGCAACTCCGTGGCGGGCGTGGCGGCGCTCGACCACTTCACCACGGTGACGGGCTGGTCGGTGTTCTAGCCGTGCCGCCCGACAGCAGCCGTGCGGGAACTGTCGGGTGGGCGACCTCGCCCCGATGACACGCTCACGGCATGAGTACATCGGTGATCAGCGACGACGACGTGTCCGAGTTCGTGGAGAAGGGGTTCCTCCGCGTGGAGGGGGCGTTCTCGCGTGACCTCGCGGCGGCATGCCGGGACATCATGTGGCGGGACATCGACGGCGAGCCCGATGACCCCGCGACGTGGCAGAGCCCCGTGGTGCGGCTCGGCGCCTATACGCAGGAGCCCTTCCGGGCCGCCGCCGACTCGCCCCGCCTGCATGCCGCGTTCGACGCCCTCGTCGGCGAAGGGCGCTGGGCTCCTCTCGGCGGACTCGGTACGTTCCCGGTGCGGTTCCCCAGCGACCAGGAACCGGGCGACGACGGATGGCACATCGACGCGAGCTACCCGGGAGACGACCCCGCCGACTTCCTGTCCTACCGGGTGAACGTCGCCTCTCGCGGGCGGTGGCTGCTGATGCTGTTCCTCATGTCCGACGTGGGGAAGGACGACGCGCCCACCCGGATCCGTGTCGGGTCCCACCTGGACGTCGCCGCACTCCTCGCCCCCGAACGCGAGGGCGGTCTGCCCTTCATGCGACTCGCCGAGCGCGCCGTGCCCGCCACCGAGCACCGACCGGTCGCCCTCGCCACGGGCCGGGCCGGTGACGTCTACCTCTGCCATCCCTTCCTCGTACACGCCGCGCAACCTCACCGAGGAGCCGAACCCCGCTTCATGGCGCAGCCGCCGCTGCTTCCCAAGCCGGGTCGGGGCCCGAACGTCGAACGTCCCGATGGGGACCCCTACTCTCCCGTGGAGACCGCGATCCGCCGAGGCGTCGGACGCGGTCACTGATACCCCCTCCCAGGCTCTTGACCTGGGCAGACGCCGGAACTGTTTAAGATGTGGTGGTATTTCATCGGTCGGCGCCACTGAAAGGCAGTACGACAATGACGCAGCCCGCAGCGGCTCCGGTGGTTCGACGTGTGGACGCCAGGCACCGGTACGAGATCCTGGTCGAGGGCAAGGCCGCGGGATTCACCGCGTACCGCGACCGGGACGACCGGCGCGTGTTCTTCCACACCGAGATCGACGACGCCTACGCGGGACAGGGCCTGGCTTCGACCCTCGTACGAGAAGCACTGGACGACGTGCGGAGCGCGGGCCTGCGCATCGTGCCCGTCTGCCCCTACGTGGCGAAGTTCCTGGAGAAGCACGAGGAGTTCGCCGATCTCGCCGACCCGGTGGCCCCTGAGGTCGTGGAATGGCTGGACAGCGTGCTGAAACGCTGATGGGCCCTGACGCTGCAGAGCAGACGGGTCACGACGGCCCTCATCTGGTGGGGCGTGAAGCCCAGGTCGCGGTCATCGACGCCGCCCTGGCGGACATCGGCTCCACCGGCACCTCGGTGATCCTGCGCGGCGACCCCGGCACGGGGCGGACCGCGCTGCTGAGGTCGGCCGAGGCGACAGCCCGTCGTGCCGGTCTGCGCGTGCTGCGGATGACCGGGGCCGAGGCGGAGGCCGGGCTGCCGTTCGCCGCCCTCCACCAGGTCCTCTGGCCGCTGCTCGACGACGCGCGGGGCCTCTTCGAGGAGCAACGGCACGCCCTGGAGAGTGCCTTGGGGATGCGGGAAGGGGCGCCGCCCGAGGGCTTCACCGTGGCGAGCGCCGCCCTCACCCTGCTCGCCCACGCCGCCGCGCGCCGCCCCGCGGTGGTTCTCCTGGACGACCTGCAGTGGGCCGACTCGTCGAGCGTCGCCGTGTTCGGATACGTACAACGTCATCTGGCCCCGCTGCCCGTCGTCGCCATCGCCGCGACCCGGCGGGCGGGCGACCCGGCAGGCCGCACGCCTGCCGCCGTCAGAGAGAAGCGCGACGCCACCCAGGGCCTGCCGGGACGGGTGATCGACCTGCCGCCGCTGGACGGGCCGCAGGCCGAGCGGCTCCTGCGCACCATCCACCCCGCCCTGCCCGACGGGGCGCGCCGCAGGGTGCTGCGGGCCGCCGGCGGCAACCCGCTCGCCCTGCACGAACTCCCCGAACAACTGCGGCGCGTGGCCGCCGACCGCGCCGAGTTCCTCGCGGGCCCCGCCCCGCTCGGACTGACCGAACCCTTCGACGTACTGCCGCTGGGCGAGCGCCTCGGACGGTTGTACGAGGACAGGCTGCGCGCCCTGCCCGATGCCGTGCGGCGACTCCTGCTGGTGGCCGCTCTCGACGACGCGTCCGCTCCACGTGGCGCCGTGCTGCGGGACATGGCCGACCGTGCCTCGGGCACGCCGTGGACAGAGATTGCCGAGCACATCGAGGACTCCGGTCTCGCGCACACCGATGCGGAGAGCGGCGTCGTGGTGTTCCACCATCCGCTGGTGCGCGCCTGTCTGGTGCACATCGCCTCACCGGCCGAGCGGCGTGCCGCACACCGGCTGCTCGCGGACGCCCTGCCCACCGAGAGCCCCCGCCGCGCCCTGCACCTGGCCGCCGCCGCGCTCGGCACCGATGGCGAACTGGCCGCACTGCTGCACGCGGAGGCCGACAGCATGGCCGCCCAGGGCGGTGACCCGGAGGCGGCAGAGCTGATGGCCCGGGCGGCCCGGCTGAGCCCGGACCCGGCGAGCAGAACTGCCCGCCTGGTCGCCGCCGCGGCCGGCGCCGTACGGAGCGGCCGCCCGCACCTCGCGGCGGAACTCGTCGCCGAGGCAGAGACGGAGGCCTGCCCGGGAAAGCCCGAACCCGCCGCCCCGTACGCCTTCGCCGTCGCCTACGCCCGCCTTCAGCTCGACGCCGACCCGAACCCCGCGATCGAACTGCTGCCCGCCGTGCTGGACGCGCCGCAGGCGTCACCGGAAGCCGAGGACCGGCAGGACGAGCGGGCCGGGCTCCGCGAGCCGATGCTCTTCCTCCTCCTCGTCGCGGCCGTTCTCACCGGGGACGAGCGGGCGTGGGCCGCCGTCGAACGTCACGCGGTGCAGGCCTCTCCGGCGGCGGCGCTGTGTCTCGAGGCCTGGTCCGGCCCTGGGCGGGCCACCCACGAGGCGTCGCTTCGGAAGCCCACCCACGAGGTGCCGCTCCGGCTCCGCGAGACCATCGAGGCCCTGCCCGCCGACCGAGAGACCACTGCCGCCTGGCTGCTCCTGTGGGCGGCCGCCGCCGTTGACGCGGTCGGCGAGCACGACGCGCTCTGGAGCGCCTTCGCGCGCCGCCACGCGTACGCGACGCAGACGTTCATCGACAGCCTGCGCGCCCATGACGACTTCCTGCACGGCCGCTGGGACGCGTCCCTGACGGCGTCCCGCGCGGGCGCCCGCACCTCCGCGGACCACGGTTACGCACTGACCGAGATGCTGTTCCTGCAGAACACCGCACAGATCCTCGCCGCTCGCGGGGAGCGGGCCGGAGTCGCCGCACTGGAGCCCGCGCTCGGCATGTCCGCCGGAGCCCACGGCCTGCGCTTGGTCACCGAGCGCCTGCGCGCGGCGAAGTTGCTGTGTGCACTCGGGCACGGTCTCGCCGAGGAGGCGTGGCACCACGCACGCGCTCTCCTGCCGCCCGGTGAACTCCCCGTCCGCAGCCCGTGGCTCCATCTGTCGCTCGTCGACTGCATACAGGCGGCAGTCGACAGCGGACGGCGAGCGGAGGCCCGACGCCACCTCCGCGCGGTCAGCTCGTCCGGTCTCGCCCGCACGTCAGCGCACCACGCCTTCCTGGTGGCCGTCGCCGAGGCCCTCGCCGCTGAGGAGGACGAGGCGGCGGAGCGGTACGAGGCCGTGTACGCCCTGCCCGGCGCGGAGAGTTGGCCTTTCCCGCTCGCCCGCACCCATCTGGCCCACGCCGCGTGGCTCCGACGCCACGGTCGGCCCGACCGGGCGGCCGCGCACGGCCGGGCCGCGCTGACCGTGTTCAACCGTCTCGGCGCCACGCCCTGGGCCGCCCAGACATCCCAGGAACTCACCGCGGCGACGGCGGCCGCCAGGGCACCCGGCGGACCGACCGGAGAACACCGGCACCCTTCCCTCTCGGCGCAGGAGACACGTATCGCCGAACTCGCGGCGGAAGGGCTGACCAACCGCCAGATCGGTGAGCGGCTCGGTCTGTCACCGCGCACGATCGGCGCGCACCTCTACCGCGTCTTCCCCAAGCTCGGCATCACGACCCGGGCCGGCATCGCCCGTGCCCTCGAAGGCGGAGAGTAGGCGGCAGGCCGATCGGCGAACCGTCTTCCCCATGCCCCCCTTGTGCTGGATGATCCCCGCATGACTCAGCAGCGGACCGACGGGGCACCACCGGCCGACGCGGCCGGCACCTACGTGGAGGCACTTCGTGAGCGGCTGGCGGCCGACGGATGCGGGGTGACCGCGACCACCTGGCGCGACCACCCGGTGTCGATCGGCAGTCGAGCAGACCGCAAAGCGCGGTGGTTCGGCACGAAGGTGGAGCTGTTCGTCCTCGCCGCCGCGGTCCCCGAAGTCGACGACGCCTCGCTGGGCGAGTTCACCGGGTGGGCCCTGAGCTATGCGCAGAGCCTCCGGAGCGGTCTGCCCGGTGCCCGCAACGCGATGATGGTCCTGCCCGCTCTCGTCAGTGGCGACGTCCGGCCGTCCGCGAGAGAGTGGGCTGCCAGAGACGCCCGGATCCTGGGAACGTCCGTGATCGGCCGACCCCTCACGGTGGAGACGGCCCCGGGAGCCACCCGGGTCACCATGTACCGGGGCGGGGTCGCGTGGGGCGGCATGTTCACGCGTCACGTCCTGGAGAAGGCGTCCCTGTACTTCCCCTGACGCCACCGGTGCGTCCGGCGGCCGTACGGGCGGCCCGGGCGGTCCGTCACCGAGGAGGACTTCTGATGCGCAGCGTGACCTATTCGATGGGCGTCTCGCTCGACGGCTACATCGTCGGTCCGGACGGCGGTTTCGACTGGACGGAGCCCGACGCGGACGTCTTCCGCTTCTGGATCGACGAGATCCGGGACGTCGGCGTCCACCTGATGGGACGACGGCTGTACGAGACGATGCTGTACTGGGAGACCGCCGACCAGGATCCCTCGCTCGACGACTCCATGCTCGAGTGGGCCTCGCTCTGGAATCCGCTCCCGAAGGTGGTGTTCTCCACGACGCTGTCGTCGGTGCAGGGTAATGCCCGCCTGCTCTCCGGCGGTGTGGCGGAGGAGATCGAGCGGTTGCGGGCCGAGCCGGGGGAGGGCGACATCGCGATCGGCGGCGCGACTCTCGCCGCCGAGGCGGCCGCGGCGGATCTGATCGACGAGTACCGGGCCGTGGTCCACCCGGTACTGGTCGGCGGAGGTACCCCGTTCTTCCCCCGGAACGAGCGCCGGGTGAACCTCGAACTGGCCGAGACCCGCACCTTCAACTCCAAGGTCGTCTATCTCCGCTACCGCGTGGCGCGGTGACCGGCTCGTCCGGAGTCCGGCCCGGGCAACGCCCTCGCCAGGGCGGCCCGTGAAGTGACCCCCAGCTTGGGGAAGATCCGGTAGAGGTGGGCGCCGATCGTCCGTGGTGACAGGTGCAGGGCTGCGCCGACCTGCTTGTTCGTCAGACCGGTGGAGACGAGGCGGGCGATGCGCAGCTCCTGGGCCGTGAGCACGCCGGCCGGGACGGTCGGTAGAGCCCCCGCGGCCGCAGGGGGTGAAACCGGTACGGAGACCCGGAAGCGGTTCGCGGACCGTAGTTCCGCCCGGCACTGTGCCAGCCAGGGGTCTGCGCGCAGTTCCTGAAAGGTGCGGGCCGCGGCGCGCAGGGGCTCCGTCGCCTCGGCGCACCGCCCCCGGCGGCGCAGCCAGGTGCCGTGCGACAGGCGAAGGCGCGCCAGGTCGAAGACCCACTCGCCGGCGCCCGGCACCGCATAGGCCGCCGCGTACGCCGCGTCCGCCTCCTCGTCGTCGGCGGTGAGCGCGCTGGCGGCGGCCAGCAGGAAGGCGTGGTGCGCGGAGATGGAGCCCATCACCGCCGCCCGTCCGGCCGCGACGTGGGCGAGTGCCTCCGCCCGGCGGCCGCAGCGCAGGCTCGCGACGACGAAGTCGAAGAAGGGGAGGTGGAACCAGGCCAGGCCGCCTGGCAGTTCACCCGGCGCCATCAAGCGCCGCAGCAGGGCGTACGCCTCCTCGTACCGCCCGTGCGCCAGGGCGGCGAGGGCTTCGAGGCGGTCGAGGTGGTCGGTGACGAACCGCATCCGGGCTCGCGCCGCCGCCGGTTCGACGCGGGCCCGCACCGCCCGCAGCCCCCGCTCGTCGCCACGGCCCGCCACGAAGTGTGCGTAGTAGTGCCGGAAGAGCAGGGCATTGCAGTGGTAGCCCAGTTCCTCGGCGATGTCGGCCTCGCGCAGACACGCCTCCGCGGCGTCCCAACGGCCCCGCAGAAACGCCTGATGGCACCGCGCCTTGGCGACGGACCCCTGCGTGGCGTACGTGTGCTCGTCGTTGAAGAGCCGCCACAGCTTCTCGTCGGCCGCGTCCACCGCCGACGCCGCCCACAACAGCAGCCACGCACCGGCGGTCTCCCGCTGCACCGCCATCCGCGCCACCAGGCCGCGCAGCTCCGCCTCCGCGCCGTGCGCCGTGCGCGGCGGGTCCGACCAGGCGCGGTGGCAGAGCTGGGCCGAGGGGGAGAGGTGCTCGCGATGCCGCTCCAGCGTCTCCCACCCCCGCGGGTCGCCGGTGTAGGCCGAGGCCAGCAGCAGCTTGAACGCCATCTGCTCGACGAGATCGCCGAACACCGGGGCGCCGGGCGCGGTCAGCGCGGCCAGGGCGCCGGGCAGCAGCGCGAACGACGAGGCGAAGTCGACGTGATGACTCTGGTCGACGTACACCACCGCGTAGGCGAACAACGGGGCGATGTCCTTCGGCACCGGCCCGCGCCGGATCTCCCTCACCAGTTCCGCCGCGTACGCGAGGCGTCCTCCCCGGGCCGACATGACGGCGGCCCATGTCAGCCGCCGCGCCCGGTCGCCGGGGTCGGCGCCGAGAGCAGCCGCGCGGTCGAGCAGCAGCGCTCCCTCCGCGTCACCGCCGCGCAGCGCGATGCGGGTCCCGGCCTCCTGCAGCCGCGCGGCGAGCCGTTCGTCCGTCCCGTCCGCGGCGGACGCCTCGTGCAGCAGCCGACGCGGGTCGTCCTCGCGCAGCCGCCGCGCGAGCGTCCGGTGGGCGGCGCGCCGCTCGGCCGCCGATGCGGAGGCGATCACCGCGCTGCGTACCAGCGGATGCCGGAACACCAGCCGCCCCACGGAGTCCAGCCGGGCGAGACCGCTCGCCTCGATACGGCCGAGAACCCGTTCGGCACGGTCCTGGTCGGCCCCCTGCCCGCCTGTGTCGTCCCCGTCTGTGTCATGCCCGATGGTGGCGGTGCCGTCCAGCGCGGCGAGCAGCAGGGCCCGTGCCGCGCTCTCGGGGAGCGACCGCAGCCGCCGGGCGAACAGTTCCTCCAGGCGCTCGCCCAGCGGCAGCCTCTCCGGCAGCGGCACCACGCCCGTGCGGTGCTCGGCCGCCAACTGGCCGGGCAGCTCGGCCAGGGCCAGCGGATTGCCCGCGGCCTCGTCCATCACACGCCGGGCGGTGGCAGCCGCGAGCCCGGGGTGCCAGCGCCGCAGCAGAGTGCGGGAGTCCTCGCCCGACAGCGCCTCGACGTCCACCGGGTGGGTCGGCCAGCCCTCAAGGGCGGAGTGGTCGGGGCGGCTCGTGCACACCATGACCACGGGAATCTCGGCGACCCGCTGGTGCAGGAAGACGAAGACGGCAGCGCTCGACGGGTCCACCCAGTGCAGGTCGTCGACGAGGACGAGCACCGGACGGCGGCGCGCCTCCTCCGCGAGCAGGGCCAGCGCCGCCGCGCCCACCATGAAGCCCTCCGGCAGATGGCCCTCCGGCATGAAGCCCTCCGGGGGCAGGCTGTCCCGCAGGCCGAGGGCCCGTTCGAGCGCGAGCCGCTGGTGCGGGGGCAGGGCGCGGGAGTTCTCGCGCAGCGGCCGCAGTACGTGGTGCAGCGCGCCGAAGGCGACACCGGACTCCGCCTCATTGCCCGCGACGCGCAGGACCGTGAAGGCATCCCGCGCCGCGCGCGTCGCCGTCCAGTCGAGCAGGGTGGTCTTCCCGATGCCTGCGTCGCCGCGCAGCACCGTCGCCGAGCCGCCCGCTCCCGCCCGCGCACGCTCCAGGGACCGTTCCAGCAGCGCCTGTTCGCGCTGACGGCCGACAAGTGTCCTGTCGCCCTGTCCGCTCCCCATGACCTTCCCCTCGTCCCGCGGCACCGCATTCCGTCGCGTACCCACCGCCTCTGAACCACCGTGGCACCGCCGCGATGCCCCACCGTGCACGGCTCGTGCCCCTGCCCGCAGGGAAGGCCGCACGCTCTCGTCATCGACGGCCGGCCACCCCAGGCTGACTCCGTATGAGCCTGACAACGATCATGACCCACAGCCCCACCGCCACGTGCGACACCCATACCTCCCGCACGCTCGGCTTCCTCCACGTGCGTACGGTGCGGGGAACAGTGCAGTCCGTGCGGCACGACCCCGAGGACGAAGCGGTGACCGAACCGTACGTCCTCCTCGGCATCCACAGCCTCGGCCGGGCCACCCTCGTCCGGCGGGGCAGCACCGAGATCTGCCTGCCGGGTGACCTCTTCGCCTGCGACGGAGGGGAGCCCTTCGTCCTGGACGAGGAGGGGGACTTCGAACTGCACCTCGTACGGATTCCGCGGCGCGCGCTCACCCTCACCGATGGGCAGGTACGGGAGTTGGGCGGCCGGGCCCCCTTCGCCGACGGGACCGTCGCGCCGCTGCTCGGTCCGCTGCTGCGGGACATCGCCGGCGCACGGCCCGGGCACGCGCCACGGTCCGAGCTCCGCCTCGCGGGGACCGTCGCCGACCTGGTCGGGCTGCTCGCCGTCGAGGACGCGGGGAGCGGGCCGCGGGACAGCGGCCCCGGGCTGCGGGAGGGTGGGCAGGAACGTGAGGCCCTGCTGGGCCGGTTGCACGCGTACGTCGACGCCAACCTGTGGGACAGAAACCTGACCCCGGCGAGCGTCGCCGAGGCCCAGCACATCTCGATCCGCTATCTGCACAAGCTCTTCGAAGGCCGGGACAGCACGGTCGGCCGGTGGATCCAGCGCCGCCGCCTGGAGGAGGCCCGGCGGGAACTCGCCCGCCCCGGGCGCGACGACATCACGGTTTCGGCGGTCGCCCGCCGCTGGGGCTTCGCCAGCGCCACCCACTTCAGCCGCAGCTTCCGCGCGGCCTACGGCATGTCACCCAGCGCCTGGCGCGACGGCAGAACGAGACCCGCCGAGTAGCCCCCGGCCGGTTGCCTCTGCCGGCAGGAGCGGCGAACGCTCGGTGCCGCAGTGGTCAGCGGGATTCCGCCTCCGGCGAGGAGGTCGTCAGGCGGCGCCACTGCTGTGGGGAGTGGCCGTGGACGGATTTGAAGGCGCGGCTGAAGTGGGCCGGGCTGCGGAAGCCCCAGCGGGATGCCACCACGGCGATGGACGGGCTCACCCGTCCGCGCCGTGCGAGTTCCTGGGCGCACTTCTCGACGCGCTGACGCTGGATCAGCCGGCCCACGGTCACGCCCTCGGCCTCGAAGAGGCGGTGGAGGTAGCGGACCGAGATGAGATGGGCCGCGGCGATGCGTTCGGCGGACAGGTCGGGGTCGCCGAGGTGGTTCTCGATGTAGTCGAGGACCGTGACGAGGAGAGGGTGCCGGTCCGGACTCGGTGGGCCCTCCGCGTCCGAGGCGAGGTCCTCGACCAGACCGGCGACCAGGTCCGCGATGACGCCCCCGAGCCGCTCGCCCACCTGAGCCGGCACCCGGGTCCCCGACGCGTCCAGCCGCGGGAGCAGCGCCGGCAGGAGCGCGGACGCGCCCTCCGACGGAGTGACGGCGCGGGCCGTGAGGGAGCGCAGGGGGACCGCCGGGAGGTGCAGCGCGTGCAGGGGCAGGCGGAGGATGAGGGTCCGGGCCCGCTCCTGGTGCTCGATGGAGAAGGGGCGGCGCAGGTCGATCAGGGCCAGCTCACCGCTCGACACGGTTGCGCCGCGCCCGTCCTGGGCCAGCCGTAGGGTCCCTTCGCGGGGGACGAGGAGAGCGACCGCGTCCCCGGAGTCCCGCGCCGCAGAGCGGGCGCTGCGGACGAGGCGCAGCGGCCCGGCCGCCTCACAGGTGAGCGTGAGCACGCGTACGTATCCGAAGTGGTGGAGCGTCACGGCGCCGTCGGCGCGCCCGGCCGGGTCGGTGGATTCGACGACCGGCGTGAGCCATCGGGAGACGGCGGCTTCCACGTCGGTCGACGTCTCGGTGACCGGGCCCGGTGCCACGGCCGTTGCGGATCGAGCGCTCACGGAGGGCTCCCTTCGTCCGTCCCCGGGCCGGTGCACGGTGCGTGGCAGAGGGGGACGGTCGCCCCTGGCCCACGGCCCTGCCGCGAGTCTCGGCCGACGACCGGGGGAGGCGTTAGGTCATATGACTGCCCTTCGGTGTGACGAAGGCGGGTGGGCGGCCGAAGTGTGCACGCAGCGGCATGGATCCGTAAGGTGGCCGCGCCCCTTCCGGGCCGACGGCGTCCTAGGGTGAGTACTCCGTGCCCGGCGGAGCCGCGAACGGCCCCGTGATCCGCCCCTCGTGCAGGAGTCCCCGTGGAAGCAGACGTTCCGGCCGCCCGGGAGACACCTGTCCTCGAACGATGGACGCGCGCCTTCGCCGAGGCGCACGCGTGCCCGGTGCCGTCGGAGACCGACCCCGTCGCGTCCAGGGCCCGCGTCGCGGCCCTCTGGGACGGCGGCGGTGGCGACGAACCGGATGTCGAGGAGGAGTGGCTCGCCCTGCCGGGCCCCGACGGGAGCCGGATCCGGGTACGGATCCTGCGCCCCGCCGGCACGGACGAGCCCCTGCCCGTCGTGCTGTACCTGCACGGCATCGGCTGGATGCTGACGGACGCGTACGCGCACCGGCGGCTGGTGGCGGACCTCGTGCTCGGAGCGGACGCCGCAGTCGTCGTTCCCGAGTACGACGTACCGGAGGACGCGCGGCACCCGCACGCCGTGGAGCGTGCCTACACCGTCGCCCGGTGGGTCGCCCGGCACGGCAGCGAATGCCGCCTGGACGGGAGCAGGATGGCGGTCGTCGGCGTCAGCGCGGGCGCCCAGCAGGCGGCGGCCCTCACCCTCGCGGCGCGCGAGCGCGGCGGGCCCGGCTTCCGCCACCAGGTCCTTGTCTGTCCGGTGACCGACGCGGCGATGGACACCCCGTCCTACGGCCAGTTCGCGGAGGGGTACTTCCTCGGCCGCGCCGCCATGCGCGAGTACTGGCGGCAGTACGCGCCGGACCGGGAGAGCCGGACGCACGGCGCGGTCTCGCCGCTGCGCGCCCCGGTGAGCCGGCTGCGCGGGCTGCCGTCGGCGCTGGTCCTCACGGCGGAGGCGGACGTGCTCCGCGACGAGGGGGAGGCGTACGCGGCGCGCCTGCGAGAGGCGGACGTGCCGGTCGTGTCGCTCCGCTACCAGGGCACGATCCACGGCTTCGTCCTGTTCGACCTGCTGCGCCGCACGGAGGCCTCCAGGGCGGCCCGCATCCAGGTGACGGACACTCTGCACGCCGCACTGCACGCGGCCTGATCCCCGGCCGCGTCAGGTGGCGTCGATCTCCTTGGCACCGGGGCCGTCGCGGTGGCGGCGCCACTCGCTGGGGGACGCGCCGTAGGCGGCCTGGAAGCGGCGGCTGAAGTGGCTCGGGCTGCTGAACCCGCAGCGTGCGGCGACCGCCGCGACCGTGAGGCGGTCGTAGCGGGGCGCGGCCAGCATCTCGCGTGCCTTGGCGAGGCGTTCGGTGATGAGCCACTGTTCGAGGCTGATGCCCGCGCCGTTGAGCAGGACGTAGAGCCTCCGGACGGAGACGGCGTGTTCCTGCGCGATCCGTTCGGGCGTGAGGTCGCGGTCCGCGAGGTGGCGGCGCGCGTAGGCGAGGATCCGGGTGACCAGCGTGTCGTCCATCGTCGAACGGACGGCGGGGGAGTCCTCGGCGTGCGCGGCCGAGAGGAGGAGCGCGCGGACGAGTTCGGTGGTGGCCGTGGCGAGGGCCCCGGCGCCGGGGTCGGCTTCGAGGCGCGCGGGGTCGCGCCACACACCGCGCAGGTGGTTGAGGACGAGGTCGTACATCGGGCTCGCGCGCAGCCGGTGCGAGGCCTGCTCGACGGTGTCCACCGGTACGTCGAGGCGGTTCACGTCGAACATCATGGCCTGGGAGGCGCCGTCGCCCGACCAGCCGTAGACGCGGGGCGACAGCTCGTGGAAGACACAGATGTCGTCCGGGCCGAGGACCCGCTGCCGCCCCGCGACCTCGGCGCGGTGGGCGCCCGACAGCTGGAGCGAGACGGAGATCACGGGGTTGCTGCGGTGGTGGCGTACGTGCCGTTCGTTCCGCCGCACCTCGAAGCCCGAGTTGCGGGTGGCGAAGAGGTCGAGGCCGCCCACGCGCCACAGCTCCATACGGGCGTGGATGCCCGTCTCGGGCTCCTCGTGGACGACCTCGTTGGGCACCGACGAATCGGTCAGTGCGTGGTGGAAGGCGTCCGCGCGCTCGCGCGGCGCCACGGTGGACAGATCGACCAGCAGCACAGAACCCCCCATAAGACTCCTACCAGGGGGAACATTCTGCCTCATTGAAATCTAAAGCACTCCTCCCGCCGTCAGGACCGCCAGCGTGAGGGCCAGCGCCACGGCCAGACCCAGCAGGCCCCACAGGCTCCGCAGGAGAAGCCGCCGCCGCAGAGTGCGGTACGTCTCCTCGTACTCGGCGCGCAGCTGGCACGCGCGCCGGGCGATGTGCTGCCAGCCGTGCCGGGTGAGCGACAGGTGCTCCTCGGCGTAGAGCCGTTCCACCTCGGCGCGTTGGGTGTCGGTCAGCCAGGGCAGCCGCTCGGTGAAGTGCTGGGCCGCCGTGCGGCCGTCGGCGCGGGCGGCCGCCACGAGGAGGTGGCCCTCGACGTCGTTGATGAAGGCCCGTACGCGCACCGGGCGGTCGTCCATCGCCGTCATCGCAGGGCTCGCTGTTCGGTCGCCGCGATCTCGGGGTGGTGCAGGTCGAACGCCGGTGACTCCGAGCGGATACGGGGAATCGTCTGGAAGTTGTGGCGCGGGGGCGGGCAGGAGGTCGCCCACTCCAGCGAACGGCCGTAACCCCACGGGTCGTCGACCTCGATCTTCTTGCCGTACTTGGCCGTCTTCCAGATGTTGTAGAAGAACGG